>JAIBCC010000030.1 GCA_019694395.1 Pyrinomonadaceae bacterium
TCCAGGTTGATGTAGTTGTAACAGATAAAAAAGGAAAGATCGTTACTGACCTCAAACCGGAAGATTTTGAAATTTTTGAGAACAATCAAAAACAGGACATCACAAACTTTTCATTTATTGCTAATGCTCCTGAAGTAAAACCTTCACCTACTCCGAAACCTAACAAGAATGATGTGACAGCCCCGATTCCGCCGGCTACTCTCAAACCCGAACAAATTCATCGGACAATTGCCATCGTAGTTGATGATTTAGGATTATCTTTTGAAAGTATTAATTTCGTTCGCCGTGCCTTGAAAAAGTTCGTTGATGAACAGATGCAGCCTAATGATCTGGTAGCAATTATTTGCACCGGAAAAGGAATCGGATCACTCCAACAATTTACTTCGGATAAAAATCTGCTTTATGCCGCAATTGATAAAATTCGCTGGAATGCACTTGGTCGTGCCGGAATTTCAGCTTTTGCTCCGGCAGAACCGACGGCTTTGGAACAGCAACAGCAAGCCGGGGACACATCAATTACCGATGAACAAATTCAGGAAGATAAAGATAAAACCACGATGTTCAATGAGTTTCGGGAAGACCTTTTCACGGTTGGAACTCTTGGAGCGATAAACTTTATCGTGAAAGGAATGAACGAACTGCCGGGCAAGAAGAACATTATGCTTTTTTCTGACGGTTTTTCGATGTGCACCCAAACCGATATAAAAGAAGATCCCAGCCGCTGCCAACGAATGATGGAGGCTGTAAAACAACTCACTGACCAATGTAATCGCGCCTCAGTTACGATCTATGCTCAGGATGCCCGTGGATTGCAATATACCGGAATAACGGCAGCAGATGATATTCAGTCAACCAATCCTAATGTAGTTCAACAATTGATGAATCAGCGTTCTGCTCAACTGCTGGATAATCAGGACGGAATGGCTTATCTGGCAAATGAAACCGGCGGAAGGGCAATTTTTAACAATAATAACCTCAATCAAGGTTTGGAAAAAATGCTTGAAGATACAAAAGGTTATTATCTCATCGGTTATCAGCCGGATTCGGATACTTTTGATGCTAAAACACGTAAATTCAACAAACTGACCGTTAGGCTCAAAAACAAGGATTTGAATGTGAGGTATCGAAGCGGATTTTTTGGCATAGCTGACAAGGATATTCCCCGCAATACAATTAATACGGCTCAAACACCTGCTCAACAAATCACAAAAGCAATTTTTTCACCTTTTGCCATTAATGGAATAAGTTTGAAACTTAATACCCTATTCGGCAAAGATGATAAGAGTAATTTATTTGTTAATTCCCTGCTTCACATTGAAGCGAAAGACTTGAAATTTACCGACACTCCTGATGGAAATAAAAAAGTAACCTTTGATATTTTAGCTCTTAGTTTTGGAGAAAATGGAGCGGTTACCGATCAAATCAGTAAAACCTTTACCTTAACCACCAAAAATCAAGAGAGTTACGAGGAGATTCTCAAAAACGGTTTCGTTTATCAATTCCTTTTTCCGATTAAAAAACCCGGAGCATATCAAATGCGGGTAGCAATTCGTGATTCTGAAACCTCTGTCGTTGGTTCAGCCAACCAATTTATTGAAGTTCCCGATTTGAAAAAAGGCAAATTAACTCTTTCCGGTATTGTTCTGGAAAATTTGACCGAAAAGCAATGGGGCAATATGCAAACAAACTTTGCTGCCACTCCTAAGGAAAGAGGAACCGATCCGATGGCAGATACTTCTTTACGTCAATTTAAACGAGGAACTATCCTGCGTTACGCAACTGAAATTTATAATGCCAAACTCGACCAAACCCAAAAACCTAACTTACAAACCCAAATTAGAATTTTCAAAGACGGAAAATTAGTTAAAGACGGTGTTTTGAATCCTTTTAACCTTACGGGACAAATAAATTTCGCTAAGTTGAATTTTATGGGGGCATTGTCTTTAGGCAGTCAAATGGAACCCGGCGATTATATTTTACAGATCATTGTGATTGACAATTTGCAAAAAACCAAAAAGAAATTAGCCAGTCAATGGGTGCAGTTTGAAATAGTCGGATAAAGTGCAAGGCAATTATTTTGGTAAATTTTACATATTAATTTTTTTCCGATGACTCTTTTTATCAAAATTTCCCGTTTATGTGGATAGCGTGGTAATCTGGATTCATCCGCGAAACAAAAATTTTATGGAATTTTACCCAATCAACCGACAGTCGAACATTGTAATTCAAGAACTTGAAAATGAGATCTTGATTTACGACCTAAATCGTAACGAGGCTTTTTGCCTTAATGAAACAGCAGGAATTATTTGGCAGCTCTGCGACGGAACAAAAACTGTGGCGGAAATTAGCCAAGCCGTTGGGAAAAAGTTTAATGCAAATGTTTCCGAAGGTTTTGTTTGGTTAGCTTTAGAGCAACTGAAAAAAGACAAATTGATTGAAAGTCAAGTTGCGCCTCCGACCGAATTTGCGGGAATGAACCGACGAGAAATAGTCCGCAAGATCGGATTTGCTTCGATGGTTGCATTGCCTGTGGTTGCGTCATTGATTGCTCCAATATCTGTTAATGCTCAGTCCTGTATCGCCTTTCTCGCGATGTGTAATCCGGTAATGGATACCTGCTGCCCCGGTTCAATTTGCGACGGAATGAGCAGCACTTGTAATTGTATGTGTGTTAATCCAGGAGACTGTATTGTTCAGACCAGCTGTCCCAGCACGGTAAATTGTAATATGTCCGGTGTTTGTGCGCCTTAATTTGAAAGTGAATCAATAATTTCCTGCAACTGAGCTTCATCTAAATGATAAGTTTGGTTGCAGAATCCGCACGTCATTTCTGCGCCTTTATCTTCGTTTAGCATTGATTCGACTTCGGCTTTACCGAGCGAGGCAATCAAAGCAGCAGCGCGTTCAGGCGAACAACTGCACTTAAATTCAACTTCGCGCTCATCCAAGATTTCATAATCAATAATTCCCAAAGCCATTTTTACAAGGTCTTCGGGTGCTGCACCTTCGCTGATGAGTTTGGTCAAATGCGGAGCGTGAGCAATAGTATCTTCGATCATTGTAATAAGATGTTCGTTTGCTCCCGGCATAATTTGGAGCATCACACCGCCCGCCGCTTTGATGTATGGTGCTTCGCTTTGCAGAGCAACCCCAAGCAGAACTGCGGAAGGGATTTGTTCGGATTTCAGCAGATAATATGCAAAATCATCACCGATTTCGCCTGTGTAAAGCGGAACCGAGCCGTGATAAGGCTCACGATAAAGCCCAACGTCAAAACCTGCTTCCCGGATGACATGAAACATTCCTTTGCCGATAATTTCCTTGACATCAACCGTGTTTCCTTTAGATTCAGCCAACGGATTGCGAACGTATCCGCGCACTTTGCCTTGTGCGTTCGTTTCCGCTACAATTCCTTCTATCGCACCATCACATTCGATTCGGACGGTCAGACGGTCAAAATCTTTGAGGCTTGATCCAAGCAAAAGAGTCCCCGTTAAAACGCGACCCAGTGCGGCAGAAGCCGTTGGTGAAGTTTGGTGTCGGCGAACTGCTTCGCGCACGATTTCGGCGGTAATTGCTGCCATCACGCGGATTGTTCCGTCTGCGGCAGTTCCATGAATAAGTTTGTCCATATAGATAGTTTCGACAAACTTTAGAAAGAAAGTCAAATTTAGGCGGTATTAGTAATTTATTTTCATTGGTGAAATATGTTTTTAGCCCTAAAAACCTAATAAATTACATTAAGTTACGCATTAGATTGGTATGTTAGAAAAAAAAGACACAAGATATTGTGCTTTTTCTATTGACAAGCAAAAAAAGTAGAGTTATATTCATTAACGCTCAAGAACAAAATATGTCTCCAAGTTCTTGAGTAAATCGCTTGAAAAGAGATCAACAAAAAACTCCGCATTAAAAAATGCAAAACAAACAGATTTTTATTAAAATTAAAATGTAAAAGTGTCTCTAGGTGACGCTAATGAGGTGAATGAGATGAGCACAGTTTTTGAGCCTGTTGTGTCGGGTAATTTTGCCGTTACAAACGGAAAAACAAACGGAAATGGAACGGTAACAGCCGTTAAAAAAGAAGCAAAACCTTTGGGCTTGAACGCTCAAAAGGTAGTTAGTAAAAGATACTCATTAAAAGACTTACAGGGAAATGCAGTTGAAGCCTGGGAAGATATTACACGCCGTGTAGTTGGTCACGTTTCAACTTCGGAAAGAGATCCGCTCCGCCGTGATCTTTTTTACAATTCGATGTTGGAAGTAATGCTCAATCGTGAGTTTGTTCCCAACACACCTTGTTTAGTCAATGCCGGCAAACCTCACGGACAGCTTGCAGCTTGTTTCGTTCTGAACGTCCCCGACTCGATTTCAGGCATTATGGAACACGCCAAGGCAGCAGCCACCATTCACCAAACAGGCGGCGGAACAGGAATGACCTATGAATTTCTAAGACCTGCCGGTTCAACAGTTAGCTCAACTCGCGGCGTTGCTTCGGGTCCGGTTTCCTTTATGAACATCGTCAACACGATGACCGAAGTCGTCAAACAAGGCGGAGTTCGTCGCGGCGCAAATATGGGAATGATGCGCGTCACACATCCCGACGTTCTGCGTTTTATCCACGCCAAAAACGATCAGCATTCATTAACCAATTTTAATATTTCAGTCAATGTTACCGATGCTTTTATGGATGCGGTTGATAACAAGGAATGGTTCCAAACCGAATTCGGCGGCGAAACGTGGACACAACCGATTTTCGATCCTCTTACAGGTAAAGAATATGCAGTTTATCGTCGTCAAGATGGTTCAACCGTGACTTTTGCGGACAAACAAGCCTTTGAAAATGCTGATTTGAGCGATTGCACGATTGAAGAACAGCCAAAACCGGGAATGATTTACGCTCCTGACATTTGGAACAGAATCATCGCTTCGGCTCATAAATATGCCGAGCCCGGAATTGCTTTTATTGATCAGGTCAACCGTCATAACCATATGATGAATTCGATGGGACCGATCTACGCCAGCAATCCATGTGGTGAACAATTCTTGCATTTTTCAAACTCCTGCAACCTCGGAAGTATTGATCTATCAAAATTTTACAAACAAGGCGGAGACGGCACGAATCCTGATGAAAACATTGATTGGGACAAATTAGCGCACGTTACGCATCTCTGCACCCAATTTTTGGATAACGTGATTGATGCTTGCGAATTTCCGTTGAATGAAATTGATAATGTGGTAAAACGCACCCGTCCGGTCGGTTTGGGCATTATGGGTTTTGCCGATTTGTGTCTGAAACACAAAATCACTTACGGCGAACCTGATTCAATCGCTTTGATGGATAAAGTTATGGGATTTGTTCGCAAAGAATCTTGGAAAGCCAGTTTGAAGCTCGGCGCAGAAAAAGGGACTTTCCCTGAATTTGAAGCCAACCGCGAAGCCTACGCTAAATTCCTGTATGAAGAAATCGGAATTTCCCGCGATGTTCCATTAACTCCGCGTAATTACGAAACTACGACCATCGCTCCAACCGGAACAATTTCGTTGGTTGCCGAAACTTCTTCGGGCTGCGAACCTAATTTTTCGTGGGCTTATGTTCGCCAAGATACTTTAGGAACCAGAACTTACGTTCATACTTTAGCAGCTGAAGCATTAGGCATTTCGGTTGACCAAACCGATGAAGAATCAATCAAAGCGGCGGCTCAGTTTGTAGTTGATAACGAAGATAAATTACCGTCATATTTCATTTCAGCGTTGAACATTACCTCGAAACAACACGTTCAGGTTTTGGCGGCGGCGCAGAAAAATGTTGACAATTCCGTTTCAAAGACTTGTAATGGAGCTAAAGACGACACGGTCGAATCGGTTGACGAGCTTTACCGGTTAGCCCGCGATCTGGGATGCAAATGCGTTTCATACTATCGCGACGGTTCACGTGAAGGTCAGGTTTTAACTTCTATGAAAGCGGAAGAAAAGAAAACTGAGGAAGTTCACTCGACCGAAGATACAGTCGGACAAAATCAGGAATATAGAGTGGTCGAAAAACAAAAAGAAGCATCTGAACACATCGAGCGTCCACGCGAATTGCAAGGTTCAACCTGGCGCATTCCGTTCGATGGACAAAATCTCTATGTCACCGTTAATCATAACGGCGAAAGAGTTTTGGAAGTTTTTGCGACCGGTCCTATTTCCGAAGGTGTCGGTTTGCTGGCTTCAAAAATGCTGCGCGGCGGATTCGATGTCAAAGACGTTGCCCGCAGTTTGAACAAAGTTACCGCGACACATGCTGTTTGGTTTAATCAACGTCTACTGACCTCACCGGAACAAGCCGTTGCCGAATGTTTGATGCTGACTGACCGCAGATTGAAAGATCTACCGCAATCAGAACGTCAAATCGCCAAACAGGAAGCCGAAAAAAAAGTTGAAGCACCAATTGGCAAAACCGAAGAAGTTGTTGCCTATTCAGAATCAAAAATGGGCAATTTGATCAGCGAATGTCCCGAATGCAAAGGACAACTCGAACACGCTTCGGGATGTGATTTTTGCCGCGACTGCGGTTATTCAAAATGCAAGTAGTAAATAGTCAAAAATCCAAAAGGCGAAAATTAAACTAAAATTTTACTTTTTGCCTTTTTACTTTTACCTTTTTACTTTTAATTTTCTATCCCCTGAAATACTGTGATTTATTATTCAAGCCTGTTGTGCCGATGCACAACGGGCTTTTTTTACCAATCGTAACTTTTGCCGCCGCAATTAACTTTTGTAACTTTGATCTTTCGGTATAGAGTTCCATCGGCTAAAGTTAAAGTTCCTTCCATTTCATTGCCGTTGATCGTAAATTTCCAGACGGCATCGCCACGATTAGCCGAAGAAGTTTTAGCGGTTATAGTGTTGGTTTTCTCATCGAACTGGAATTCAATCGTTCCCATATATTCAGGTTTTTCATTAATAATTTTGTCCGCCTGCATCATAAACTTTCCATTTTCATCCATCTGGATAATTCGATAAACCACTTTTTCAGTTTTGCACGGAGAATTTGCCACCTGACAAACCGAATCTCCATACCAATTGCCCACTGGCGAAGTATTGACAATTGACGAAGTTTGAGCGCAAGCTAAAAAGACCAACATTAAAACCAATAATAAAACAATTCCTAATTTGTTCATAAATCCTCCAAAAAATTTTATCTTCTAAATTACTACGCGAAAAAGAAATGAAAAAACAGTCTGTGATAGAAAAAATTTTGAATTATTAAATCGTATATTGTGAAGCAAATTGGCTTTGCCTATAATTGACAGGAAATTTGCTGATACACAAGAGAACAAATTGAGCGAAAAAGACGTTACCGAATTATTGATTGACTTGTCGAGCGGAAACGCAACGGCGATAAGTTTGCTTTTGCCAATTGTTTACAATGAATTACGGCGATTGGCGGCAAGTTATCTGCGCCACGAAAGAGTTGACCACACTTTGCAGCCGACCGCACTGGTTCACGAGGCATATTTGAAATTGATTGACCAAACGCGAACCAACTGGCAAAATCGCGCCCATTTTTTCGGTGTTGCGGCAAATGTAATGCGACGAATCCTAATTGACCACGCTCGTTTGCACAATGCCGACAAACGCGGTGCGGAATATCAAAAATTGCAGCTTGATACCAATATTGATAAAGCCGTCGAAATGCGAACCGAACTGATTGCGTTGGATGAAGCATTGAAAGAATTGGAGCAAATCGCGCCCGAACAGGCAAAACTGGTTGAATTAAGATTTTTCGGGGGCTTAACTTTTGAAGAAACTGCCGAAGTTTTGGGCTTAAGTTTGCGAACGGTCAAACGTCATTGGCGATTTGTCCGCGCTTGGCTTTACGGTAAAATGACCGAATAAAAATGGATTCCGAACGGTGGCGAAAAATTCAGGAGATTTTTGAAGAGGCGATTGAAATTGAAGATCCTGCCCAAGTTAAGTCTTTTCTTGAAAGAGTTTGCGCTGATGATGAAGAATTGAAAAATGAAGTCAAAAAACTTCTCAAACAAGATTCCGAAGCCGAAAGTCTGATGAATCGTCCATTGATGGAAGAAAGCGGTTTGCATTTGCTCGGTGATTTTGCAGAAGAAATTGACCCGCTGATCGGGGAAAAAATTGGCAATTACCAAATCATTAAGGAAATCGGGCACGGCGGTATGGGTGAGGTTTATTTAGCCGAACGGATTGACGGTGAATTTGAACAAAAAGTTGCTGTCAAACTCATTAAACGCGGAATGGATACTCGTTTTATCCTCCGCCGTTTTCGTCAGGAGCGCCAAATCCTTGCTTCGCTTGAACATCCATACATTGCTTTGCTTTTGAACGGCGGCACAACCGAAGATAATTTGCCTTATTTCATAATGGAATTTATCGAAGGCGAACCGCTTTTTGAGTATTGCAATAAACAAAATTTGGACTTGAACTCACGGCTTAAACTATTTCAAAAAGTCTGTGAAGCGGTTGATTACGCGCACACCAAAAAAGTTATTCACCGCGATTTAAAGCCTTCAAATGTTTTAATTAACCGCGACGGAACGCCAAAACTGCTCGATTTCGGCATTGCCAAAGTTTTTGATTCGGAAATTGCTTTTAATACGATTGACCCGACCGTGACGGCGATGCGGATGATGACACCGGAATACGCTTCGCCTGAACAGATCAAAGGCGAAACTGTCACGCCCGCTTCGGATATTTACAGCCTGGGAATTTTGCTTTATGAACTTTTGACAGGAAAACGCCCATATCATTTTCCCAATCGCGCTCCGCACGAAATTGCCCGTGTTATTTGCGAGCAATCACCGCAACCGATCGCGGATTTAGGCAATTTAGAAAAAATAATCTTCAAAACATTGCAAAAAAATCCGGCTGAACGTTATCAATCAGTCAAAGAATTCAATCAGGATATTACAAATTATTTTGACGGGAAACCAATTTCTACGCCAATCTTTGCTCGCCTGCAAACTGTCGAAAATAAAAATGATTCGCCTAAATCCATTGCAGTTTTGCCTTTACGGGTTTTTAATTTAACGACCGACGATGGGCTTTCGGACGAATTTTTAAGTATTGGATTGGCTGATGCGATAATTACCCGCTTGAGCGGTGTCAATCGTTTGGCGGTCCGACCGACTAGCGCGGCTTTGAAATACAGTGACAAAAATGCCGATTTGCTCCAAGCCGGTCAGGAATTAGCGGTTGATTTCGTTTTGGAAGGAAATCTGAAACGTGCCGGAAACAAAGTTCGCGTTTCGTTGAAATTACTCGAAGTAGAAAAAGAAATTAATGTTTGGGCAAATCAGTTTGATGAAGAATTTACCGATGCGTTGGAGCTGGAAGAAAAAATTTCCGAACAAGTTGCGGAAGCAATTATTCCCCAACTGACAACCGAAGAAATTAAGCGTTTGAAACAACGCGGAACAGTCAACCCAAAAGCTCACGAATGTTATTTGCGCGGACGTTATTTTTGGAATCAATTTACGGGCGAATCATTGCAAAAAGCTATTAAGGAATTTGAAACGGCAATCGAACTTGACCCGAATTACGCGCTGCCGTATGTGGGAGTTGCCGATTTTTATAATTGGATCAGCATTGTCGGCGTTTTACCGTCAGGCGAATGCTTGTTGAAAGCAAAAGAGTCGGCGCAAAAAGCTCTGGAATTGGATGATTCTTTGGGGGAAGCCTACGTTGCGCTGTTTTTCCCAACCCTTTGTTACGATTTGAATTGGGTGGAAGCCGAGCGTTTGGCATTGCGAGCCATCGAACTTAGCCCAAATTACTCTTATGCTTACGAGTGTTATTCTTACGTTTTGACTCCGACCGGACGTTTTGCAGAAGGGCTCAAAGCCGTCCAACGCGCCGAAGAGCTTGAACCGCTTTCGCCGCGAGCGATTTTAATGACCTCGTGGACTTATTATCAAACCGGACATTTTGCCGAAGCACTTGCCAAAGCCGAATCAACGCTTAATTTAGATAAAAATTTTCCGCAAGGTTATATGCACTACGGCAATTCGCTTCAGCATTTAGGGCGCGCCGAAGAAGGCATAATTGCCTTGAGCAAATGCGTTTCACTAATGCCCGAAGCTCCGATTCCCGTTTATATTCTCTGTCACGCTTTAGTTGCGTCAAATCGTTTGGAAGAAGCCAAAATGTTAGTAGAAGAACTAAAAAAAGCAACACAAAAGCAATACGTCAAACCTTATTTTATGGCGATGTCGCATGTTGCGCTCGGTGAATTTGATGAGGCGTTTGAGTGGTTCGAGAAGGGTTTAGCGGAACGAGATCAATGGTTTGTCTGGCTTGGGACAGACCCGAAATTGAATGAATTCCGCAAAGATCCCAGATTTTTGGAGTTGTTCAGAAAAACCAATAATCCCTGGGCTAATTCTTTTAACTAATTTTGTTTGATGTGCCCGCGAAATACGCGAAAGACACGAAATTTTTTCAAATATTTTTAGCGTCTTTAGCGTGTTTAGCGGTTAAATTCCATTAGCTCAAAGGAATTCCCATCTGCCGTGCCTGTGTTGCCGAATCGCGTGCTCCCCAGCGTGATTGGATTCTTCCGTCTTTAATGATAAACCATTCCATTGCCACGGTTTCAAAAGATTTTCCCGTCACGGGCGAGCCGCGAAACGAACCTACTGATTTTCCGCGTTCCGTGTAACGAACCGCCACGATGTCGCCTTCGGCAATCATCGAATCAACTTGCAGATTAAAGCCGAATGCCGCGTGTAATTCTTTCCAGATTTCAACGGCAACATCCATTCCGCCCGAACCCAAAACGCCGTAAACAATGGCATCTTCGGCAAATAATTTTCGTAAAACGTCAATGTCCAACTTATTGAATGCCTCGACATATTCCAAAACGATTTTCTTATTTTCTTCTTCCATTTTCTTTAACCTTTAGCCAAAATTTTGCGGCTCAAAAACTTTGCTTTTTTTCTTTCCAAAGTTTTGCAAAAATCAAAAAATGCGTGGCGATTATTATTGGAACGATGAACAACGGCAATAAGTTCAACGGAAAAGTCGTCAATTTAATCATCGAATCGTAATTGGTAAACAGCAGTTTTGCACCTGTTGCCACGACCAGCAAAATATCGAGGAAACCGAAAATATTCCAAACTAAAACTGCCGTCCAACTTACACGATTTTTCAAGGGCACAAAAAACAAACCGACCAAAATCGCCGTCACCGCCGCCAAAATATCGCCCCAACCGCCTTTGACCGCAAATTCCTCCGGAAACTCTCCGCGACTATAAAGAACCAGAAACCAAATCCCGACAAATCTCGTCAAATGCAGAATCATCAACAAACGAAAATCAATTTCGTAAATCCATTCCCGAAAATCATTTGAACTCCAAAAGATCAAAACGGTCAAAATAACAGGCGACCAGATCGAAAGCGGCACAAACGGTGCGGGAACGCGATAAAATATGCCCGAAACTCCGATTAAGATCGCGACGCAAAACCAAATCGAAAGAATAATAAAAACTTTTCTGCTCATAGTTTTTTTGATTTTGCCCGAGAAACACGCGAAATACACGAAAACAAAGAAAATTTGAAGTAATTTTGTCTTATTTTTTAGCGTTCATTCGCGGGCAAACTTCTCTATTGCTTCACAAAACAACTGCTTCTTCCGGCTTCATCCGACAAACAAAGGTTTAAATTATTCTGCTCATCACGGGCAAAACGGTAATAAAGTTTTTTCGGCGCAGGAATTTCCGCCGCACCGTTTGAATTCAGATTGGGACGGCAAGAGTCTTTGTAACTTTTGGTCGCTTTTTTCGTCACAAAACCGATTGCCGAATCATTCGCCTGAAATGCGCCTGCTTCGTAACCGTTAATTGTGGTCGTGCATTGATAAAGCGACGACTGCATCAAAATCGCGTATTCAAAAGTTCCGTTTGAACGAAAAGTGTAGCTGTGAACGGTAGCATTTGGTCCGTTGGTTGCGCCAGTGTTTGGATTAATATAACCCGAACCGCTGCCGCGTCGGGCAACCCAAGTTCCAACCAAATTTGCTGAAATATTTCCGCCGTTTGAAAAACTTTCATTATTATTTTCAACCGTTTGCGCGTTTTCCGAAACTTCAACTAAAAGCTGCGACATTTCATCGTTCGGCTCTTTCTGAACGGCTTCGGAAATCGCCGCCAACAGTTTTCCGCGCACGCTTTCGGCTTGGTCGGCAGGAACTTTTTCAATCAAATCAGCGATTTTTAGGTAATCCTGACAACTTTGAATATTATTTTGTAAATTCTTTTGCCAATAACCGATCAAAATTTGCCGAAAATGTTTGGCTTGTTCCGCGTCGAATGCTTTTTGAAAAGTCCATTCAAAAACCGACTGCATCCGTGCGGCAGAATTTTCGGTCAAATTCGGATTTCCTTTCGCTAAAACTTTGTTTGACTGCCCGAAACTGATTGTTGTAAAAATTAAAACCGTTAAAATTACGAATAAAAAATTACGTTTCATTTTTGTTATCTCCTTAAAATAATTGAAAAACTCACAGGGATTTAGAGAATGTAACGAGATAAAATTTATAAAAAATGAATGATTGCTTATCCCTTTTTATCCCCTGAATCCCTGTAAATTCTCAAACTAAAAATTCACAACCGTATTTAAGTCCGATAGCTTTGATCTTTTCGACATCGGGCGGCATTTCGCGGGCATCGCGGCTGACTTCTTCAAAGAATTTTTCAAATCCGCCGGGTGTGACCGTGATCCAGAATTTCGCGTTTTCCGTTCCGATGTTGCGGAATGCGTGAACCGTTCCGCGCGGCACGATTGCCAAATCGCCTTTTTTGGCAACAATTGTTTTTTCGCCGATTAAGATTTCAAATTCCCCTTCGACAACATAAAAAACTTCGTCTTCGTGGTTATGAATATGCGGCGGCGGACCATCTTGCGGGGCAACAATATTTTCAAGAATTGCATAGGCTCCGCCCGTTTCTTCGCTGCGGACTTTGCAAAGCATATCCGTTCCCAACACATTCCAAACGGTGCCTTCATTTGCGCCGACTATTTTTGCTTCGTTTGCATTAACTAACATATAAAATTTCTCCTGTATAAAATTGCGGTTTTTTACCCGCTCAAACGATACGCGAAAGATTTTTTGAAAAAGTGCCACGCTTGATAGAATTTTTTTTGATAAGCAGAAAAAAGTGGGCAGTAAAAAGAGGTTCAAGTTTGGGTTGTGTTATTGAAATTTGAAGTCAAAAATAAAACTAATCACCGACCACTGACCACTACTCACTGCCCACCGAACACTTTTATTAATCATTTAATCTGAGCAATAATCTTGTTTTTTGTTGTTTTTTTGCAGTTTGATATAATTATTGAAAAATACAGTTCTTTTAAGATTTATTTAATACAGAAAAATTTATGCCGATTTACGAATATAAATGTTTAGATTGCGGAGTTAATTTAGAAAAAATGCAGAAGGTTTCGGATGAGCCTTTGACCGTTTGTGAAAAATGCGGCGGAAAACTTGAAAAACAGTGGTCGTTGTCAGGTTTTCAGTTCAAAGGCGCAGGCTGGTATGTCACTGATTATTCAGGCAAAAAAGCTGATAATGGAACAGAAAAAAAATCTGAAAAAAGTTCGTCAGCCGAATCAACCACTACGACCGAATCTGCATCTAATACCACGCAAGCAAAAGAGTCAAGTTCCAAGACAGATTGAGGTAAAGGGTGATGTGTTCGGCTAAAAAAGGTTTGGTTTTAAGTCTTTTAGTTCTATTTTCTTCTGTTTTTGTGTTCGCCCAATCGCGTCATAATGCCAAGGTAACAGACGAAGGAAGCACAATTTTGAGCGTTGTTGCTACCCGCAAAGATGGACAAGGCAAACCGATAAAGAGTGAAAATCTATACCTTTACGAAAAC
Organism: Pyrinomonadaceae bacterium; assembly: GCA_019694395.1. Taxonomy (GTDB): domain Bacteria; phylum Acidobacteriota; class Blastocatellia; order Pyrinomonadales; family Pyrinomonadaceae; genus JAIBCC01. The sequence goes on from JAIBCC010000030.1 coordinate 13,899, forward strand.
GGAATCGAACAAAAGATCAAAAACTTTTCTTATGATCCGTCGCCGGCTAAGATTCTGATTTTAGTGGATAATTCTCTGACCTTTCGTCCTGATGTAGAAAAATTACAAAAAGCAATTATGGAATTCGCCTACGAAATTTTTGAAGGCGATCAGCTTTATGTGATTGCGTATGACGAAAAACCGGAAATCATTCAGGAATGGACGGACGATGCCAAAAAGATGGAAGCTTCGCTCGGATTGCTTCGCAAAAAAGGAAATCCGTATCTTTTTGATGCGCTAAGTGTCGGAGTCAATGAGGTTTTACTGCCGTTAATGCCCGGAACCCGAAAAGCTGTCATTGTTTTGATCAGCGACGGACTTGATCGGGGCAGTGCGATGCCTTTTGATAAAACTTTAGCCGAATTACAAAACTATAATGTTACGGTTTATGCTTTGCAACAGCCTGACCGGACCGGCGGCGCATATCGTCGGGATCAACCCAAGGCGGCGCAAATTATTACTGATTTAACCGAAGGAACCGGCGGACAAATTTTTCCTTTTGAAGAATCGCAAACCGCTGCCAAATTTATTTGCGACGAACTTCGTAAAAACCGCTATTTACTTTCATATTCACCGCTCGACCTTTCATCTTATGATGCGCGGAGAGTTTTTCTGATGGCTGACGAAGGCATTAACATTCGCACCAAAAACGCCCAGCCGCCATCCGTAAAACATTGATAGATCGGTAAAAATATCATCTTTTAACTTGAGACTTTTGACATTGGACTTTAGACTAAAAGGACTATGTTGACACACATTGTTTGCTGGAAATATAAAGCTGATATTTCGCCCGAAAGCCGAGCCGAGCATTTGGCTAAATTACGCAATTTACCAAATATAATTGAAGAAATTATTAGCTTTAACGTCGGAACGGATATTTTACATCTGGAACGCTCGTTTGATACAGGATTGGTTTCGACCTTCGCCGATCAAGCCGCACTTGAGGCTTATACGATTCATCCTCTGCATCAGGAAGTTGCTGCATTGGGCAGAGAAATTTCCGAAAAAGTTGTTTCAGTAGATTTTGTTGATTAATTTCTTAACTTTTTCGTAACAACCAACCTCATAAATTTAACACCAATTTAAACCTTAGTTCATTTCGATTTAATTTCTACCAACTAACCTCTTCATTTGAGAATAACACTACAAAAACTTTCAGATGAAGAAACGAAATTTTAGTTTGAGCGTTCTGTAACACGCTCAAACCTTTTTTCATTGGCAGCTAAATTAGGAGATTTTATGAACCACAGGTTTATTTCAACAGTTTTATTTTTAACCATCAGTTTATTTGTCACATCAAACCTATTTGCACAAACTGATCAAGGAAAAATTACAGGAACCGTTACCGATGGCGGCGGCGCAATTGTGCCGGGCGCAACTGTCACCGTCAAAAATGAAAAAACGGGCGATACGCGAACCATTAACGTGACGGCTGACGGAACATTTTCGGTGGTTGCGCTTCCGCCTTCAACTTACACGATCACAGCCTCCGGCGGAAATTTTGAACCTGCCAAACAGGAAAAAATTCAATTATTAGTCGGGCAGGAACTTAAATTATCTTTACTTTTACAGCCCAAGGGTGTTTCGGCTCAAGTTGATGTCGTTTCCGGCGAAGAAATTCCCCTTAACATTTCATCAGCCAGTATGAGCGTCAATGTCACCCCGCGTGAAGTTGCCGGATTACCGGTTAACGGTCGCCAACTTTCACAACTTTATTTACAAGCTCCCGGCGCGGTCAACAGTGGAACGGGAACTTTTGGCGACATCCGTTTTTCAGGTCGTGCCGTTCAGCAAAATATTATTCGCTACGATGGGGTCGAAGGCTCGGCAATTATTGACGCTTCACCGGGTAACTTGAACGGTGAAGTTCCTTCGCCTTTTCGCTTGCAGTCAAGTTTAGAAAACGTTCAGGAATTCCGGGTTGAATCCAGCAATTTTCCGGCAGAATACGGAACCGGAACCGGCGGACAGATCAACGTTGTTACTAAATCGGGAAGCAATGAGTTTCACGGTTCGGTTTTTGAATATCTGCGCCGTGACGGACTCGATGCCCGCAACTTTTTTGATAATGTAACAACCGGAATTTCAAAAAGTAAATTACAACTTGACCAATTCGGAGGCTCGATCGGCGGACCGATCATCAAAAATAAATTTTTCTTTTTCGGAAGTTACGAACAATATCGTGGACGTTTCGGTTTGAATTTTGTTGAAGCCGCGCCGAGTTTGAGTTTGGCGCAAGCCGGAGCATTAATCCCCGGAACTTCAACTCCTGTTAATCCCGCTGTTCAGCCTTTTATCGCCGGATTTCGTTCATCTGCGGCAACCGTTATCCCTAATGCTTCGGCAACTGCAGGGTTTGATATTGTGCAGCTCCAGGCAAATGAAAGCACTGACGAAAAAGCGGCAGCGGCTCGTTTTGACTATCAAATCAATCAACATAACAAACTTTACTTCCGGTTTTTCCGCGACCAGGGAACGGACATTGCTCCCGAAGGCGTTTCAGGTCGGGTAGTTACAATTCGTGCCGTTCCGCAAAACGGTGTGGCGGGTTATCAATGGTTTAATAAGAGCGGCTCGTTAATCAATGAATTCAAAGTCGGCTACAACGGCGCACAAACACGAATTAACGGTTCGGCTCCGACAGTCGGCGGACTTGATTTTACCAATATTACTCTGAATATTTCGGGCAGCGTTGCCAACACAGGAATCGCCGGACAAGGGGCTTCTTCTGGAATTTCGATTCCGGGCGGTCTGGTTCGCGCCAACAGTGCGACCAACGGACGCGGACAACCTTATACTCCGTATTCAATCGGATTCATTGATAGTTTGAACTGGATAAAAGGTAATCACAACATTAAATTCGGTGGAGAACTGCGTTTGATCAGACTTTACACTGACCGACAAGGCGGAACAACTTACACTTTTTCAAACCTCGCCGCATTTTTGAATAACACGCCGACTTCCATTCAATATTTAGGCGATGTCAGCGCACCGAGTCCTTTCAATAACGGCTTAAGCGGACAGCCTTTAGCCAAACAGGAATATTACATCGGTTATGCTCAGGATGAATGGAAAATTCGTCCGGGTTTAACTTTGAATTACGGTTTGCGATACGAATTTTACGCTCCGCTGCGTGAACAAAATGATAAGCAGGTTTTATTTAACATCGCTAACGGAACAATTCGTCCGTCAAGTGAATCGGCTTTTCTTTCCTCGAAAAAGAATTTTGGTCCGCGAATTGGTTTAACCTGGTCGCCGAATCAAAACGGAACCGGATTTTTCTCAGGCGGAAATACGGTTGTTCGCGGCGGGTTTGGAATTTTCTACGGTCCGGGGCAAACCGAAGACCAAATTCAGCCGATTGAAAGTGATCGTATCAGTTCAACAATTTCCAGTGGTTCGCTTTTAGCTTTTCCGGCGAATTTGGCGGGAATTGCAGCTAATTTCAGTAACAACCCGACCAACCGCACTTATCAACCGCGTGCTTATTCTAACAATTACCAGATTCCCGAAAGAGTTTATCAATACAGTTTTTCGTGGCAGCAGCATCTTCCATATAACTTTGTTTCAACCGTCGGCTATGTCGGCAGTCAGGGACGAAATTTATTTTTGCGTAGTGTTGCTAACAAAATTTTGCCCGGAAATGCGACCGTTTCAAATACTGCAACCGCTTTTCCAACCGGAGTTGGCGTTATCAATCGCGTAAACGGAACGGGACAAGTTACAGGAGTCACTACGGTTCGTGAATTTGATATTCTCAACGCCAATGCCGTTTCAAGTTGTGCAGCTTCGGCAACTAATCCGATCTGCCGTCCGTTTGCCGAGATTGATTACAAAACCAGCGGCGGGGATGACAGCTACAATGCTTTGCAATTATCATTGGTTCGCAGTTTCAATACAGGTTTGACCTTGAATATGCAATATACTTTTGCCAAGAGTCAGGGAACAACCGCAGGTTCAAACGAAGCGAGAACTTCGGCGCAGCTTGATAATTTTGAGGCAGATCGCGGACGCAATAACTTTGACATTCGCCACACTTTTAATTTAAGTGCACTCTACGAATTACCGTTCGGCAAAGGCAAAAAATTTGATTTCGGAAAAACCGGAGACTTTTTGCTTGGCGGATGGCAGGTCGGAACAATTCTTAATGCCCGCAGCGGAGTTCCGATCGAGGTTTTGGTGGTTCGTCCCGATGTAGTTGTCCAATGTCAGCAAACAGGCGGATGCGCGGATGGAAACGGCGGATTTTTTGCTAACGGATTTACGGCAAACTTACCGTCATTCGGTTCGAGCTTTCCGTCATTGCCAACCGGATTTGTGGCAGTTGTCAACACTCCCGGCGGCGGAAACTCGCGTAACATTCGCCGCCCGAATTTAATTGCCGGAGTGGATCCTTATTTGGATAACGACCGCAACTTTATTAATCCGGCGGCGTTTGCGATTCCAACGGCAGGAACCTGGGGAAATTTTCCGCGCAATGAATTATCAGGTCCGGTTTTCCGTCAGGTTGATTTGACCGTCGGCAAAAAATTCTATTTCTCGGAAACGATGAATTTTGAATTCCGCACGGAAATTTTCAACATTTTCAACAACACAAATTTTGCCAATCCGTCAGTTACTTTGAACAATGCGTTGCCGAATTTGAGTTTCAATACGGGAACCGGAGTTTATTCAGCCAGCACTTCAAACGTATTACAGCCCGGGCAAGCCTTTACTCAAGGTGCAGCCGGTTCAACTTTCGGGTTGCTTCGCTCAACCGTTGGACGCACCGTCGGACTCGGTTCAAATCGTCAAATCCAGTTTGCTTTCAGATTTAATTTCTAAAAGCAATCACAGAACAAGGGGATAAAAAAGGGCGAGTCGGAAACGGCTCGTTTTTTTTTCTGCCAAAGTAAAATGTTACATTGCTTTAACTTTTCTGTAACATTTTACTGCTACGCTGTTTTTCCAAAACAAAAAATATTGGGGGAATTTTCCCGAAAAAGGTGAAATTTTCATTGGCGGCAAAATTCAATTTTGGAAAAGACCTGTAATTTTGCGGGTTGAAACAAAGAATTTTGTGGCAGCAAATTTGCGGACTATTAAATTCGGTTGGTTGAATAACCAATCTAAGGAGAACAAAAAATTTTATGGCATTAACATCGGAAATTACAATTTCATTGAAAAGAACTTTTAGTAATGCAGATGAAAAAGCTGTTAAATATCTGATGTCACAATGGCTTGTTTATGACGTAAAGATCAATCGTCATTATTCAAGTGCCGAAATTCATCTTTTTCATACTGCGGGAGCTAAACCTAATTTGGTCAAAGAATTGGAGGAGCTTTTCCCAAATGAAAATATGACCGGAATGTAAATTCGTAACTTGTAATTGGTAATTGCAAAATATTAAACGAATTACCAATTACGAGTTTTATCGCAAATGCCATTTTAAAAAACTGACAATTTTATAACCGTCAATATATTTCCAAGGAGATTCTCCAAGCGTATAATGTCCACAGGGAAGTGCGGTTTTACTATGTTTGATCTTGTGGTGTCGTAAACCTTTGATAGTGTCGCGCGAAAGCTCAACCGGAAAACTCAGATCATAAAGTGTGTAGATATATTTTTGCGAACGAGGTTTTTGAGCAGCAAGTTTTTTCAAATAAGTTGCCGGACTGATTTGCGACCAAAATTGACGCAGTTCTTCGAGAGTTACTTCTTTTTCTAAACTTTCCCGAACATGATGCGTCGTCAATCCGTGCCAAACGACATCCGCCACATAACTTGAAACATGATTAAAAACAGCCGCATCAATCTGCAAATCGTGAACGAATGCCATAAATCCGATGCACGAACCAACACTTGTTCCCACTAATCCGACTTTTTCATAGCCTTGCATTTTCAACCATTTAACTGATGCTTTGGTATCCAAAACCGCCTGGCGAATGCTTTGCAAAGTCAATCCGATATTCGGTGCGACCAAATTATCCGAGCGTTCATATTGCGGAGGATTTCGCTCTTCGTGATACGGCAAAGTTAAACGAAAAGCAGAAACGCCGACTTTGTTTAAAAGGCGTGCCAGGGCAAAATATGTGTCGGGTTTTGCGTTCCAATGCGGCAAGATCACGACTGCCGCTTTTTTATTTTTTTGATACGGAAAAAATTTTGCTCGAACCAGATTATTTTCTGTTTCGTTTGTTTGCAATGCGCTCTGCCAGGTCAGATCCGTGTCGTGAACCTGGTAATCAATTTCATTTTTGAGCGCGAAATAATCATCGCTGTTGGCGGTAACTTCTTGAGAAAAATCGTGAAAGAAACGGCGCGGATCTTCTCCGTTCGGATTTTCTTTGACAAATTCCATTCCCCAATCAAAAGGGCGCACAACCCGGTTACTATCCTGACCGATAAAAAAACGTTCACGGTTGTGCATATATCTTTTGAGCATAAATTTCTATGGTAAGAAAAAAGTCGGAAAGTTTAAAAGTGGAAAAGTGGAAAAGTTATAACCAGATAATTTAAGTTCTGAATTTTCGATTAAGCTGAGTATAACTTTTCAAGCATCTGAAACCGCTTTAAAAGAAGATTTAAACTTTTTCACCCTTTCACTTTTCCAACTTTTCACTTTGAAAAGCCGGTTCCTGAAAACTTGCTTTGGATGCCGGATCCCCTGCCGTCATTTGTAAAGCAATAATCATTTGCTGTCCTTTCTCGCGGTGTCTCGGCATTCGCCAACGGAAAATAATTGCGCCAAATAAACAAATTAACCCGCCTAATGCAACTGTTTTTGGTGCGCCTAAAATTTCCGCCAGGCTTCCGGCTAAAAGTGCTCCGAGCGGGGACATTCCCATAAACATCATCGAATAAACGCTCATCACCCGTCCGCGAATTTCATCAGGAACCATCGCCTGAATCAAAGTATTTGACGAAGACATTTGCAGCATCATCGAAAAACCGACCGGAATTAATAAAACCAAAGAAAGCCAGAAATTTGACGAAAATGAAAATAAGATCAGACTTATTCCCAATCCGCCCGAAGCATAAGAAACCCAACGTCCAAGCCCGAAAACTTCGCGCCTCGAGGCTAGAATTAGTGTTGCAATTACAGCCCCTAAGCCGCTTCCGCCCATTAAATATCCAAGCGTATCCGAACCCCCGCCCAAAATTTTATCCGCAAAGATCGGCATCAAAACGGCATACGGCATTCCCATTAAACTTACCAAACCCAAAAGTAAAAGAATTCCGCGAATTGGCGCAGTTTTGGCGACAAACGAAAAACCTTCGGCAATATTTGAAAAAGTCGAGCCTTTTCGCTCCCGCACAACAGGCGTAATTTTCATCAGCAAAATTCCAATGATTACGGCGATATAACTCACTGAATTACCCAAAAAACACCAGCCTTCTCCAACAAGTGCCACTAAAATTCCGGCAATTGCAGGACCTACGATTCGCGCTCCATTGAACATCGAAGAATTAAGCGCAATCGCATTGAGCAAATCTTCTCTGGCGACCATTTCCGAAACAAATGCCTGACGAGTAGGAATATCAAACGAATTTGCCAATCCGAAACAAACTGCAAAAATAAAAAGATGCCAGACCTGGATCGTTCCCGTTAAGGTCAAAATCGCCATCACCAAAGCTATGATCATTGCCGAGCTTTGCGTAATTACCAAAATTTTCTGACGATTATAACGATCCGCTGCAACGCCTCCAAAAGGAGCTAAAAAAAAGACGGGAATTTGAGACGCGAACCCGATCAATCCTAACAAAACAACCGAACCCGTTAAACGATAGACGAGCCAGCTCTGCGCGACTGACTGCATCCACGTTCCGGTTAATGATATAAATTGTCCGGCGAAAAATAATTGAAAATTACGGTGGCGAAGTGCCCGAAAGGTATCAGTGAGTTTTCTTTTAGAACTTTCTTCCTCGTTTTGCCCGTTTGCCCTTTGAACTTGCTCGTTTACTTCCCTTGCCATAAATCTGTTTCCTATTTTAGCTGACTATTAATAAATAGTTTACATAAATTTATCGCAAAAGTTTTGTCCTCTACTTGACAAGATAATCCAAAATTCTTAATCTTTAGATTCGCCTTTACTTAAGGCGATGTTCCGCAGTAGCTCAATGGCAGAGCATTCGGCTGTAAATTAGTTGCAGCTTTCACAGGTAACTGTGATTGAAAAATCGGATGAATTCAGGGAAGCCTTCACTAATAAAAATTAGTATGGTAATCCTGAGCGAAGCCTGCTGAATGGTTCAAAAGGTAAGCAGGAACGTGCAGAGACTAGAGATTGAGGAAACCTAACCAATAATATCTCAAACAGCGTCCGACAACTTTTTTGAAAGTTGAAGAGATAGTCCACACTCAGACGAAAGTTTGAGAGAAAGTGTAACCGAAGGGTTGTAGGTTCGAGTCCTACCTGCGGAGTTAATAGTTTTAAAGGCAAGTTTTCAGAGCTTGCCTTTTTCTTTTGACTAATTAGAAAATACTTAATACTGAACAATGAAGTTCAAATCATTTAATATCTTTATCCTCGTCTATCCAAATTTGAATTGCACGTCTAGTTAGCTCAATTTCTGAAGGATTATGAAAACCTCTTTTTGCAAAATCTTCACGAGCAATATTAATGTTACCTTGATACTTAGTCTCGTCGTGTAAAACAATTTGTTTCAGGTGTTGTCTAAGTTGGATTAACTCATCATCATTATCAAGAAATAATCTTCCTGGTTTTAAACGTATGGGCGGTAAAGTAATATCAACAAAATCTAGTTTTAACGGTATTGGTGGCAATTTAAGCAAGGTAAGCCCGTTTGAAGATTGCCGGAAAAAATATAAACGAGTGGCTAATATTGCTGATATGACTAAAACAGTCATAATTGGGAAAAAAATAAAACTATAATACATATTTTAAATATCCTCCTAAAATTGTTACTTCAATTTTAACCTCATTTTGGTCTCTCAAGCCTTAATCAGATGAGAGGAGGAAATAAAAAGGTTGCTTAAATCAAAATACAACAAATTAAAATAAGTCCTAGAATCTTAAATTTGGTAAATATAAAGCCAAGATTAGCCTTAATCTAATTGGTCAAATTGACTGAAGTGATCAACGGCACAGTAAGAAAATGTTTGTAATCGCTCAAGAAGTCTTTTACCTTTCAAACTTACTTTTCAACTTGCCTTTTTTTGTTGTCCGACAACGAAATTTTCTAAAACATTGACAACATTTCTTCGGCTTTCCCGCGTCGCGTGTGAATAATGCAGAATTAAATTTGCGTCCGAGTGTCCTGTGATTGTTCCAACTGTTGAAAGGTAAAATCCGGCTTTAAGCCTTTCCCTAACGGCTGTGTGTCTCGCATCTTTTTCTTTTTCACTTTCGATTTTCTGTAAACGCTTTTCCAGCACTTCAACGACAAGCGGAAATTTTCTAGTTTGAAGCTGATATTTCCCTTCTAAATCTCATTGGTTTTAATTCGGACAACGGCATTTTCCGCAAGTCACCCAGCCTTTGCTTTATTTGAGTAAAATTTCTTATTGCTATTGTGTTTTATTGGTGAAACTTAAAAGTCAAATTAAAAGAGCTTTTGCAAGCCAAAGATAAGAGTTTACTTGCCCTTTCCGAAGAAACAGGTATTTCTTACAATACTTTGCATCGAATAAAAAAGAATACCGTGCAAGGGATTACTTATGATGTGCTAGAAAAAATCTGTCTCAATTTGGATTGCACACCTAACGATCTGCTCGTTATCGAAAAATAATCAATAATTAATTTCCGGGAATTTTTAGGTTGAAGGAAGATCGCTGCATTGCGAAGGCGGAGGTCTGCCAGTCAATTGATTTGGATCACTACCTTGACACGGTAGGGGTTGGGTTAGCATTTGCTCCGGAGGCAAAAGGTCGATTGAATATTTACTATTTAAAATAGTTACGAAAAAACTTTAAGAATTTAGTTCCTAATAATCAATTTAATGATGTTATAGAATTGAAAAAGGTTGAGATTTTATGTTTTTTCAATTAAACTATCTTGTTTTATTTAAAATTCCCAGTAAAATGAAAGATTTTTGTTTTTCATTTAATATCAATAAATGGATACATTCCTTGAACAGTTCAGCGAACCGGCAGATGATAGTTGGACGTTTCCAGGTCATCTATCAACTAATCACTTGACTCATGGCTATCACCGTTATCCGGCAAAGTTTGTTCCTCTCCTTGTCCAAAAACTAATTGAGGAATATACGAATAAAAACGATAAAATCGTTGACATTTTTGCAGGGTGCGGAACTACATTAGTAGAGTCAAAGATTCACGGTCGTGAATCTATCGGGGTTGACGTTAACCCAGTTGCACAACTTATAACCAAAGCGAAAATTACCCCGATTAGTCCTGAAAAATTGACTACTTCCAACCTTATTATTTTCGACCAAATAAAAGAATTCAATTTTTCAGAACTTTACTTTTCGACTAAACATGAACGTATCGATTATTGGTTTAGATTTGAAGAAAAAAATAAGATTGCTTACCTACAAAGGATTATTCAATTAGTTGATGATGATGATTTAAGAATATTTTACTCATGTGCACTATCTAATATTTTAAAGACTTGTTCAAAATGGCTACAATCAAGCACGAAACCTCAAATCGATCCAAAAAGAAATGAGGATATTCCTGATCCTTTTGAAAAATTTATCATTCAAGTTAAACGAATGACAAAAAAAAATTTGGAGTTCTATGAACATTTAGTTGAAAAAGAATACTTATTTACTAAATGTGAAATTCACAATGCAGATGCAAGAAATACTGGCATTGAAGAGAATTCTATTGGAGCAATAATTACCTCTCCGCCATACGTTACATCCTATGAATATGCTGATATTCATCAGCTAACTGGATATTGGTTTGATTTCATCAAAGAAATCAGTTCTTTCCGAAAAGACTTCATTGGAACATTTTATTCAAAAAATGAAAATAAAGACGTTGAACCTCCAATTGCCAAAAATATAGTTTCACAACTGGAAGAAAAAAGTGACAAATATGCCAGGGAAATCGCTAAATATTTCAATGATATGTTTGATGTTTCCAAAGAAATGTTTAGGATTTTGAAACCTGGAGGAACTGCTTGTTTAGTGATTGGAAATACAAAGCTCAAAGGTGTTGAAATTACCTCAGCCCAGGCTTTTATGGAAATGTTTCTCTTAAGCGGTTTTGAGATGTCGAAGGTAATAAAACGCCAAATTACTCGTAAACTTATTCCAACTATTCGGGATAAGGATACCGGCAAATTTACAACTTTAGGAGATGAAAATAAGCAAGAAGTTTATCCCGAAGAATATATAATTATTGCTAAGAAAAAGTATGGATTCTCATGAAACAGAAACTAACAGAAGGAAAGGCAGCGATCCCTTTAAGCCATACGCTCGGCTTATCAGTATTCTGGGTGACCAGCTGATTTCAAGTAAGTGGGTTGGTGTAATTGAGCTTGTTAAAAATTGTTATGACGCTGATGCAGAGAATGTATGGGTTCGTTTTATAGGTTTTGATGAACCCGATGGAAATCCCGTTATTGAAATTGAAGATAATGGAGATGGAATGACAAAGCATATCATTCGCAATGTTTGGCTCAAACCCGCAACTCCTCATAAACTTAATCAAAAGAAATCTGATACGAAAAGATTCACAAAAAAAGGAAGAGTAATGCAGGGCGATAAGGGTGTTGGTCGGTTTGCTATTTACAAATTAGGTAATTTCGTTGAGGTTTTTACTAAAACGGAATCTACCGATGAAATGCAATTAACTCTAAATTTTAGAGAATACGCACAGAATGATGAATTTGCCGAGAAAAATGAAGTTCCTGAAAAATTCCTTGACCAAATCAAGAATGATTGGCAGGAAAATGAAATTCCGATTCAGATCATTAATGAAAAAGGAAAAGGAACTTTAATAAGAATTAGTGATTTACGTAATGACTGGAAATATGAAGATTTGGAAAGACTTCAAATTGCATTTCAGAGAATGATTCCACCAATTATTCCGGGTTTTGAACATAAGATCAACAGAGATTTCAATGTCGATATTCATTGGAACGGGGTTAAATATCCCCCCTCCAGTATTACTTTTGAAAAAGTAATACCAATAGCTCCATTTTCATTTAATGGAACCGTTGAAGAAAACGGAGTCGTAGAATTTACCTATTCACATAACAACAAAAAACAAAATAGTAGTCTCGACCTTTTTGATTCCAAACAAGTAATCGCCCATGACGTTTGGAAACTTCCTATGTTTAAAGAACAATTTCTTGAATATATTGAGATAAAGAAGGATAAAAAACAACTCAAAATTAAGAAATTGAGTGGGGAAGATATTACTCAAAAAAGCTATTGGAAAGTCAAGCGAAAGCCAAATGTTGGAAAATTCTCATTCTATTTCTATGCATTTGATTGGCGAAAAATGGAATTAACAGAAAAAGAAAAAGCTTTCATCAAAGATAATTCTGTTTACCTTTATCGTGATTTTACTAGGGTCTATCCATATGGGGAGAGAGGGATTGACTGGCTTTTATTGAGCAAATTAAGATCGGAGGATCGGGCTGGTCATTATTTTAGTTACAATGACTTGTGCGGTTTCGTTTTCATAACTCAGAAAGAAAACCCTGATTTACGTGATGCGGCAAGCCGAGAAGGATTAGTAAATCGCAATGGCGTATCTGATGATTTTGTTGCCCTTATTCAGGCATCACTAAAAATCATGAAAGATTTTGTCGATGTCGATAAACGTAGAGAAGAAACAAAAAAGGAAAAGGCATTTGTTAGTATTAATCAGAAATTCACACAGACATATGTTGCTTTGCAGCATGAATTGGAAAAAATTAATGATAAAAAAATACTTGATAAAGCCAAAAGTTTTTTCAATACCACCCTTCAGATAACGTCAGAATATAAAAATAAAATGCAGATTACTGAGGATCTGGCGGGGCTTGGTATGGCAGTTGAAAAATCAACTCATGATCTTTTTATGCTAATTAATAAGATCCGACATAACACTGAGGATATGTCTTCAAAATTTGAGAAAGGTAAAATTTCAGCAACAAATCTTAGACTTTTCTTCCAAGACCTAAATCAAACCTTGGATTTTCTTTATGAAGAACTTCAAATCCTACAACCTCTTTTTCGCGAATCAAGAAAAACAATAAAGGATATAAGCGTTCGTGAAACATTTGAACGCATTGAACGATATTATCGGAGAGAGTTTCAATTTAATATCAATTTTAAGATTGAAGGTTCAAAAGATATAGTCGTAAAGGCGAATCTTGGGCTTTTATTACAAGTTTTTATTAATTTAATAGATAACTCTATCTATTGGCTTTCTCAAAAATCTTCGGGAAATCGAAAAATTCTTGTAAAAATCGATAGTGCAAGAAATCGAGTAATTGTTTCCGATAATGGTATCGGAATAAAAGATGATTTGGCGGAAGTTATATTTTTGGAATTTTACTCAACAAAAGCCGGAAGTGGCAGAGGACTTGGCTTATATATTGCTAAAGAATTATTAGAGCGCATTAATGCAAATATCTCCCTAATTACCACGGACGAATTCAAGATATTGCCTGGCGCAAATTTTCTCATTCAATTTGACGAGGATAAAATATGGACGGAGTAATTTTATTTGTAGATGACCGAATTCACAAGACAGAGGCTGATGGTCGAACACCAACGTTAGAACGAAGTTTATTTGAAGCTCTCCGAAATGAGCACCCAGTTCTAGGGGTTCATAATTTGGATTTAGCTGAAAACGCAATTAAATCAATAGGATCATTCAGTGCCATCATTCTTGACTGGATTTATGAAGATACCGATTCTTTTCTATTACCAGGGGAAAAAACAGAAGATTTGGGAAGTTTTAAGCCTCCAAGAACTGGAACGAAAACTTTGGAGTTTTTACAAAGAAATGAGTTTTATTCTCCAATATATGTTTTTTCTAACGAAGATGTTGAAAATGAGCATGGAAAAGAACTTAAAAAAAGATACTCTAAACGAATAAAATTCAGAAAAAAGAAAGCCCTACACGGACAAGCCAAAAAGATTGCAAAGGATATAATTAAATGGAAAGAACACAACAAGAATCTTGCAATTCCTTTGATTTGGACAAAAACTATAAATCAATCAGTGCAAAAAATACTACTTGAATTGTCTGCTGCTGATAAAAATTGGATTCGTGAACTTGGAAAAACTGCAAATGATGATGGAGTAGAGGGAAATGTTTTTGTTATTGAAATTTTACAAAACTTACTAGCCGAGAGTCTTGTTCAGAATAGTGGGTTAATTAATTCAATTAGGGATCATATCAATTCTGATGAAAATGAATTGACAGCAGATGATAGGTCTGTTTCTAAACTTTTCAAACGTTTATTTTATACTAAACTAAACGAAGATTCACCTATTATGACTGGGGATATTTGTCGATTAAACTCTCAAAAATTTGGAATTATTATTACTCCAGAATGTGATATTAGTGATATCACTGATGAATCAAATAAAACTTTTGAGCTACTAACTTTCACAAAACAATCTTTCGATGACGCATTGGCTAAACTTAACAGTTTTTCACGAAATCTATATGATGATTGGAAAAAGCGAAATAAGTTAGCTAAAGTGAGACAACATTTCAATAATGGGGATGCGAAATTTCATATTTTACCATCCTTTCCATTCAATAATTCGATATTAAATCAACCTGCTCTCGTTGATTTTAGTTTAGGAACTGAGAGATATAAGTTCGGAAAAATTGCAAAGAAGAGAATTTATAAACTGAATTCCCCATACATTCAGCAACTTCGTCAAAGATATCTTGCTTATTTAGGTAGAGTTGGAGTGCCCGGTTTACCCGTTAGCGTCAGAGATCATAATTTGCGAGATTCCAAATAAATATTAGAAACAATATCAATGTAAAAAAACTGCACTTCAAAAAAATTGAAAACTTATAAACCACATCATTCTAACAAATACGAAAACTCCCGAATTCCTACCTGCGGAGTTAATAGTTTTAAAGGCAAGTTTTCAGAGCTTGCCTTTTTTATTTTTAAATTTACTTTGCTTAGAAAAAAAATGCCTCTGAAATTATTGAAATTAACAGAAAAGATTATTTCTATCTTTTTTGTAATTCTTTCCTTCAATCCCACATCAATGAAAAGGCGAATGTGAGACGGTGCAAATTTCGGCAGCATTTCGAGCCAACGCTTAAAAATTGTTGTGGCTCGAACTTTTTCTTTTGGATTTTCGATTCTGAGTAAACGCTTTTCCAGAACTTCAACCACCAGCGGAAATTTTCATGTTTATAATTGATTTTTCCTTCTTTCTCGCTGATTTTGATTCTTGCAACTGCATTTTCTGCCATTTGTTTAGAAGCAAATCCGCTTTCACGTTTGCGCTTGCCATTTTCCAACCAAATATCAAATCCCCGGGACGAATATTTTTTCTGCTTTTTATCCCAACAGCATCCCGCCTTTGCTTTATTTGAATAGATTTTCCTGATTGCTATTATGTTTTATTGGTGAAACTATTCAATCAAAAATTTTTGACCTGATGCAAAATAAAAGTAACTACGCCGTAGGTTTCAAAATCATCTTCCTGAGTGATTATTTGAGATTCGTAATTCCTGTTTTTGGGGACAAGATACAAAACATTATTTTTCTTTTCGTAGAGTTTGACCGTGTAAGCTCCATTCAAATAAGCGATGACAATATCGCCCGTTTGCGGAATAAGATTTCGATTGACGATCAATAAATCACCGTCTTTGATTTCGGTTTCCATCGAATCTCCGACCACGCGGGTTGTATAAATTCCCTCGCGTCCGCGTGTGATATGTTCCTGCAAATTAAATTTTTCCAGATCGGTGCAAAGATGGGCAGGTTCGCCGGCTGGAATTGAAACGGTTGTCAGCAATAAATAATTATCACTGGTTGGTTCAAGTGGAATAAATTCGGTCAAATACATTTACGCTCTCCTTTTTAACTTCTTTGGGGGCGCATTGAGAAGTTTTATTTTTAGTTAATTGTGGAAGTGCTGAGAATATCAGGCACGTTTTTTTTGTTTTTGTTCAGTTAAATTGATCTCAAAATGCGGTAAATCTGTGCCGCCTTTCGGGTCAACATCTCCGAGAAATTCGATTTCAGGTTGTTTATTTCCCTTTGGTGAACGGTCTCCAACCGTAGCCAGGGCTTTTTTATTCAGTTCGACATTTTCAACGCTGTAATAAGCCTTTAAAACAGCGACGACCTGACGGACAAACGAACGCTCACAGCGTTTTGCATCAACTTCTATTGCCGCTTCCAATTCTTTGGTGAATGGAATTAATTTAGATTTTTCTTCCGCCATAATCTTTTCCCGTTTCTATATTTCTAACATAGAAAAAATATTAAAACAATATGTTTTTCATACTTTTTTAATATATTTCTCTCCTTCCGCTTGACTTCTATATTTTATTTATATATTGTTTATATAAATTCTATATAAGGAGTAAACAAATGAAAAATACAGAACGGCAAAAAACCAATGTTTTGTTGACTTTGCCAATAGATCTGGACAGAAAACTAAAGCGTGAAGCCGAAACACAACAACGCAAACGCCACGCTCAAATAATTTTTATTCTCGAAAATTTTTTTGCCAATAAACCAACCGAAAAGGAGAAATCAAAATGAAAAAAGCACAGGAAATATTGGGTAATGTTTGTCAATTTTTCGGACATTGCTGGTCGAAATGGAAAGCCGAAAGTGACGCTCAACGCTGTGTCTTTTGGTTTTGGCGAAAATGTGTAGTTTGCGGCGAACACGAATATAAAAATTCTAAATAAAAAAAGGAGAAAAGAAAATGAAGCTCATCAACGCGAAAGATTTACGCAACTGGTCACGCTTTGCCTGTGAAATGCAGCGGCTCAAAAAGATTTTTCCCGAACACGCCGAAGATATTAAAAATTGTGTTCTACAAGTTGCCGAAAAAATTAAACCATCGTTGCAAATGGACAACCAAACGGCAATCGAAGAAATTCAGCGGCAAGCTGACAGTTTGCGTTTATGCCAAATTTGCGGTTTTCCGTTAGATAAAAGACAGGAAATGTTTTGCTCAAGACTTTGCCGTTCAATCGCTGACCGAAAAAGATTTCTGAAACGAAAATATCCGAATTTAACCGTAAACGGTGAAAAGGTTTATCTGCATCGGCTGGTTTGGGAAAAAAACAACGGGCGTAAATTGAGAAAAGGCGAGGTCGTTCACCATATCAACTGCGATCCGTATGACAATCGCCCCGAAAATCTGCAAGCAATGACAGCTTCCGAACATTCCGCGCTTCACGAAGCAATCAGGCGAAAAGAAAGATATGACCAAAACGGAAATCTGTTTGAAAACATATCTTGAGCAAATTTGTTGCAAGTTTGTTGAAATCACGGAGAAACAGAGTAATGAAAAATTTAGAAAGTGGATTTCTTCACGTTCCGGTAATGGATGAATATTTTCAAAAGAGACGCAGAAATGAAGCATTGATGTGGATTCCTGTGCAATGTTCAATACTTTTTTGTGATGAACTTCAACAATTATGCACAGCAACAAAATACATTTATGTTGCATTTATGCTCATCTGCGGAAATCGCGGCTCAAACGAATTGCCCTTTAATATCAGCTATTTAGCGCGGATGGCGGGGGTTGATAGGCGCACTATGAGCAAAGGAATTGAAGATTTGTTGTGTGCAAATTTGCTCAACAAGAGAGAAAGACAGACAGAAAAGAAAGAAAGAACAGCACAGACAGCACAGACAGACGAAAACGCTGACGCGGTGTTGTGTAGTGTGGATTTAGAAAATTCAAAATCTAAGATTCAAGATTCAGAAATCGAAATTCAAAAATCAAAGGTCAAAGATCAAAGATCAATTTTCTCAATTGATGAATGTTTTCGTTATGTCGAAATCTGCAAAACAAAAGGCGAAGAAATCAAAAACGCCAAAGGTTTAGCAAATCACATTTTCAAAACAGGCGAAGCCGATGCTTTTATTCTCGCCACACTTTACCCGGAAAAAGCGAAAGAAAAAGATTTGGAAATTTATGGCGAACCTCGCCAGTTTTCCGATGAACCGTGTCGGGTTTGTTTCGGCGCAAAAATGGCAAACCCTGACGGCAGAGGTTTCCGCAAATGCGAACATTGCCGCGATGAAAAAGGAAAAGCTACCGGCTTTGAACCATTGACAGTGAGCAATGAACAGAAATTCTGACCACTAACCACTAAAAAAAAGGAGAAAAAAATATGTTAAATAAAATTTCACTGGCACTAGCTGACGAATCGGGCAAGGTTGTCACGATTGACGAAAAACCGTTTAATGTCGAAATCAAGCTCGACACAAAAATCATTGAACTCTGGACGCAATCCTTAGAAAAATTCAAATCCATCACGGACGAAGAATTAAGACACGCGCAAAAGTTTGAATTTATCAATCTGGTTACTAATTTTTTGCAGGAAAACAGAGAAGACGATCAACCGTTTTAGGAAGAAGTTTTGCCCGCGAAACACGCTAAACACACGAAAAATAAAGAAAGAATTTTTTGTCTTTATTTTTCAATTTTTAGTATTCATTCACGTTTTTAGGAGCGGTTTTAAGAAAAGTTTGCCCGCGAATAAACGCGAATGGACACGAAAAAAAAGAAAGAAAGATTTATTATTTTTGATTTTAATTTTAGCGTCATTTCGCGTCTTTTGCGGGAAATAAAAAAAGGAGAAAAATTTTGCCCGCGAAACACGCTAAACACACGAAAAAAGAAAGAAAGAATTTTTATCTTTATGTTTCAATTTTAGCGTCTTTCGCGTGTTTCGCGGTTAATAAAAAAAAAGGAGAAAAACAAAATGAACAATCAATCACCAATCACCGAAAAAGAGCGTGAAATGAAAGAACTCGCCCAAAAGATCTATAATAATTGCCTTTCGCTAAACGAGCTTGACCGCAAAAGCGAAGGAATCGAAGACAGAATTGATTCGCTTCGTCACGGATTACAACAGGAAATTGTTCTGGAAAAATGCCCGGAAACAGGCAAACCCAAACACACCAACGATCTGGCGCGAAAAGCCGAATTAACCAAGCGCGAACAGGAACACGAGCCTCTGAAAATGCTCAAAGCCGACAGATTGGATCACATTGAAAGCGTCAAGAATCTGCAAGCCTTGATAGAATTTCAGCGGAAACAGTTTTTGATTGGAGAGAAAATGTTGTTGTTTTTGGCGAATCAGGGTTGAGAGATTTTTTAAGATTCGGGAAGTTTTAAAAAATATTTGAGGCTTCCCGAATTTCAATTCCGTTTTTTGCGGCTAACTTCTTTGAGAGAAGTTTTGCTATTTGTTTTATTTGACCTTATACTAAATAATAACTGTTATTTTTGTGATTTTTTCACAAAAGCTGCACTTATTAAGCCAATGCTAATAGATTTTACCGTAGAAAATTTTCGTTCGATCAAAGAACCTGTCACTTTGAGTGCTATTGCTCAAACGCATAAAAAAAATACATCGGACGACAAAATTACCAAACCTTTTTCATTTCCCAAAAGAAAACTGGAGATTTTGCCCGTCTTAGGAATCTTTGGCGCAAATGCTTCGGGAAAAAGTAATGTGTTGAATGCTTTAAATCATCTTTTGACTTTTGTTTTCTATTCAAGTAATTATGATAAATTTTCTGCATATCCAGAATTTAATTTTGTAAAGCCATTTTTATTAACTTCATCTACCTCAAAGGTTCCTACTAGATTTACATTGAGAATTCTTAGAGAAGGCAATATTTATATTTATAATTTATCTCTCCATCAAAATGTAATTTTAGAGGAAAAACTTGAATATATACCGCAAGAACTGGAAAAAGCTTACACCCGCCTGATATTTAATAGAATATGGAATAATAGATCTCAATCTTATGATGTTGAAAACGGGAAAGAATTTGGCGAAGCATATAGGGAAATACAAAAATCATTAAAAGAATCTCAAGCATTTTTAGGTTTTCTCTTATTAAATGTAAAGAATGAATTTTTGCGACTGATGCTTATTTGGCTTGGTTCCTATTGGAATAGCAATAGCCTTGATAAAGATGTTTTCGATCATACGTTTAGTTGTGCATTAATTGAAGACTTTAAATCAAATTATCCAGAATTGAAAAATAAAGTATCGGAGATAATGAAAAAATTTGATGTGGGAATTGAAGATGTTGAAATAAAGAAACTCAAAAATGAATCTGGCGAGGATTATGAAGTTAGAGTAATTCATAAAACAGATAAAGGAACTGTGAAGTGGCTGTTAGAAGAAGAATCTTTAGGAACAAAGAAGCTTTTTACCTTAGCTACTAAACTATTTTTTACTTTTGAAAGCGGAACCTTAATGTTAGTAGATGAATTAGGCGCATCTACTCATCCGAATATTAATCGGGAAATAATTAAACTATTCCAAAATAAGAAGATCAATAAAAATAATGGTCAACTAATTTTCACTAGTCACGATTCCAGTTTATTAGGTAAGGGAATTTTAAGACGCGACCAAATTTATTATACAAATAAAAAAGATGATGGAAGCACTGAGTTATATTCACTGAGCGATTTTGGAATCAGAAATGATTTATCCATCGAAAAAGCCTATTTGGACGGCAGATTTAAGGCTGTCCCATTTTTACCGAGCGAAAGAGAATTAGAGGAGTTAGCAGGGGTGAATTGATGGGTAAAGGAAAATTCTCACGTCCTCGTAAAATTAGAGAAATCGGTGCAAAAGTAATAATCGTCTGTGAAGGTGAGACGGAAGAAATTTACTTTGAGGCAATTCGCAAATCCAAAAGACTTCAAACCCTGAAAATTAGAGTTGTAAATCCTGATTTTACCGACCCGGAAAATATCGTGAAATATGCGGTTGAAATTCGGGATAGAGAAAAAAAAGAAAAGAATTGGCTGACGGAAGATCAAATTTGGGCTGTTTATGATGGCGATGAACATAAAGCCGTTAATATAAACAACTGGAAAAATGCGATCAATTTAGCTAATGAACAGGACATTAATCTTGGCATTTCTAATCCCAGTTTTGAGTTGTGGTATTTATTACATTACCAAGAGCAAAATGCCGCAATTGACAGACACGAAACTTTTAGAAAATTAAAGACTCATTTGCCCTATTATCATAAAACTAAGGATTTGTATCAAAAAGATTTTGAGCCATTTACCTATTTAGCCTCAGAAAAGGCAAGCAAATTATCTGAACGCATAGAAAAAGACTTTTTGGAAAAATATAGTAATCCCAGCACTGAAATTTATTTATTGGTTAAAAGATTATTTGAATTATAAAATTGACATTTACTCTCAAATAAAATAATCCGACCGCTTTCACCAACAAACTTTCGGAAGTAAAAAATGAAATCAAACTATTAGAAAACAGGACTTTGAAAATGCTCAAAGCCGACAGATTAGACCACATTGAAAGCGTGAAAAATCTGCAAGCGTTGATCGAATTTCAGCGAAAACAGTTTTTGATTGGGGAAAAGATGTTGTTGTTTTTGGCGAATCAGATTTAAATTTAAACAGTAAAAAAATCTGCCCCCATTATTTACCAAAGTCAGGAGACCTGCGGACAGAAATAAAATCTGTCTCAGAACTCATACGTTTTTGAGATTTTAGTTATGAGACGGGTTTTGAGACAGTTTGAGCTTTTGATGATGACCGAAATAAAAGGATTAAATAATTGACGTTTCTCGCTTTGATTTGTCTCAAAAAGGGGCAGTTTTGAGACTGTTATTTAGTAGGCTTCCAAATCAATTTGCCAGTTTTATCAATATATCCCCATTTTGCATCGAGAACGGGCAAACGACCGCTCATAGTTATTACCGTTCCCGGCTTCCACTCGCCGATTGCAACTCCAGCCAATCCGTTTTGATATGACCAAACGTCATCATATTGAGGTTCAACAATAAATTGTCCACTTTGATTAATAAACCCCCATTTTCTATCCTTTTGAACGGCTGCTAAACCTTCGGAAAAAGAATACGCTTGGTTAAATTTCAGTTCAATTACAGTTTTACCCTGCTTATTGATAAAACCGGATTTTAAACCCTTTGAAACTACCGCTAATCCTTCTTTGAAATACCAGGCTTCCCCAAACTGAGCGGGAATCACAACATTCCCCTTCTTATCAATAAACCCCCATCCATCATCAAATTCAACCGCCGCTAAACCTTCGGAAAAACTGTGGGCATCTTTATATTTTGCGGGTATCGTCATTTTTCCATCGTGGTCAATAAATCCCCACTTGCCATTGATTTCTACTTCCAATAACCCTTCATTGTATTCCCACCCGCTCCATTCAAATAATTGGGTTTTGATCAACTTCCCTGATTTATCTATGATTCTGTGAAACGGTAATACCTTTCCTTTACCTATGTTGATTATCGCTCGCCCCTCATAAAAAAGATGTCCGTAATCTAAATTGGGGGCGATAATGAATGTTCCTGTTTTATCAATATATCCCCATTTCTCTCCAACTCTGACAGAGGCTAAATCCTCATGAAAAGACCAACGAATTTCATCAAAACGCGGCTCGATAATAATCTTTTGGAATTTATTAATAAAACCCCATTTACCATTGATTTTGACAGGTGCCAGACCATCCGTAAATAAAGCTACATTTTCATAGTTGGGTTCTATAACGACGGTTCCGTTTTTATCGATGAATCCTCGTTTTCCATCCACGGTTATCAAAAAAAAGGGATTGTTATCTTGAGCTAAACCGGGATTGAAAAATAATATTATGGGAATTATCAGGAGAAAAAGTTTCATGATCTTGGATAAAAGAAATATCAACTGTCCCAAAAAGGGTCGTTTTTGACACTTATTATTTCTGTTCAATTTGTTATTTTCAGAACAGCAGCCAAAAGAAAAAACGAACCGACAATTAATGCCATAACTCTTGTAAAATTTTCAACTTCCGTTTGATTAATTTTGAAAGTTGCATTTTGCCACCAACCACATAATTCACCAATACGTTTTTTAAATAAAATTAGTGATAATCCGATACAAAATAAAATGACAATTTCAATCATAATCCCGATTTTAGTGTGTTTTTACTTTTCAAAACTACTCGTTTTTGAGACGAATTATACCTTTTTTCTGGTCTCGAAAATAGGCGTTTTCAGGACGATTATATAATAATAAATTAGCGTCTTAAAACAGATGTTTTTGAAACAACACTTACCCGGCTAGGAAGATTTTGAGCAGAACCGGCAGTTTTCATTTTCATCAATCATAAATTTGAGGTTTAAGTAATCAAAAGAAAGCTCTTTTTGTAATTTTCAAACAGCCTTGTCTTTATCAAAAACTTCGCAAACTCTTTTCACAAATATTATATGTTTCAAAACTGATCTTGCTCTGTGATCATTCAACGCACATCAATCATATAAATCAACTTATTTGATTGACAGACAATAAAAGTTATTCCTTCATAGTAATAATGAGTTGATTTTCCATCTGAAGTGAGTCGGTAGCACTGATCGTGTATGGCAAGAGGTGCGGTTGGTTGACCTTTCAATTTAATTAACTGATCCAAGGAAGAACCAATTGAAAGTCCTTCGTCAGTTCCCTTAATAAAATTGTTTTGATTGAAATTCTCGTCATAAACTCGAAAAGCCGAGACTTGGTGTTCCGGAGTGGATGTGTAAATACCTAAAGTAATTTCCTTAAATTGATATAACAAGGCGTAATAGGCGAGTTTCCCATTAATGAAGACCGGGTTTAATTGAATCGGGGACCCAAGAATTTTAATGACATCGGCTTCTGCCATTCCCATCTTTATTCCTGCCATCCCCACTTTCGGAATTATGGGGTTTTTAACCAATTCGCTAAGCCATTTCGGAGATTCGGTTAAAGCAGGTGAATTTTGGCGAATTACTTCGATTAATTCTTCAGTGGCTCCGGCTTGTTTTAAATCTTCTTCACGATCTTTAGTTAATGGTTTATCAACTTTGCGTATTTTGATCTGGCTGATCACCCAGGTTATCAGTTGATCTTTTGTTTTGAAGACTCTGTTAGGTAATTTGGTCTTCAAAGCCGTATTAATCTCCGGATAGTTAATGGGGCTGGTTTGGGCTTGGATTTTTGAGTAACCCGACACAAAAACTCCGGATAAAACTATGCCGCAAAACACAACTAAAAATAGTTGATTTAGTCTCTTCATAATTTTCTACCAATATGAGTTTTGGGAATAATAACTTAAAAAGTTAATTTTTGGAACTGAATTTTTTTGATAAAAGTAGAGCATTGTTTGAATTTGGTAAATCTCAATTATTTGTATCAAAAAGGGTCCTTAATGACACCTGTTATTAAGAATTACAAACTATTTTGATTATGGTTTGAAAATCTTTTTTCTTTTTTTGATTTTTTCATTTTGAAAGTATTTCTTTCGAGCTTTATCAATAACTCCCTGAGAAATGCTTTCATTTTGTAGCCAAAGAATTGACTCTATCCTGTTTGAATTATCATGCCTAATTTGGGCAGTCATTGAAAAGTCATTGCAAACTATTGCACAGTATGCAGGAGTTATTTCACTCACGACGATTATGTGCCATTCATTTCGAGGCAAATTCAAAAGCATCGAAAGTGAATCAACAAGGTCAGAAAGACTTTCCCATTTTACATAATTCTCACTGTAGTTGGTTTGGATATTATAAAGAACATCTTTGTAAAATGTGAGTTTGACTGAACTTATTCCATAAAGGTCGGACTGTTTCGGGTTTATTAGGGAAAGTTCTTTTTCGCCAATATTAAAGCCTGGGGATCTTTGAATATCTCCATTAGAATTTACTTTGAGTTCATCTCTATTCAAACGAACATAAGTTTTAGTTTTTTTTATTTTGTTATTAATTGATATTCCGAGGTATTTTGAAACCTGCTCAGGTGTCATTCCTAATATAAAACCGTGAATTGAAGGTGAATCTTTCAGAGTTAAATTGCATTGGGCAGAAATTGGAATAACAAAAACGAAAAAAAGTAAGAGTCTTTTCATAATTAGGTTCATCGGACCTTCAAAGCTTCAAAGGATGGTTTTCATCTTTTGCTTATTACTTTTCACTTGAGCTTGAAAATTCGTTCCAAAAACGGTCTTTTTCGACACAGTTTATATTATAAATGGTGTGTCAATATCGGGCAGTTTTGAGACTTAATTTGCTATCGATAGGACTCTTTGGCGAATTGTTTCTTCTGCTTCCAGAATAAGCTCGGCAGTAAGTTCAAATTTCTTCTTTGGAGATCCGCTGGAAAGCCAAGCAAAGCTCCTCCATAAAACTAAAGCGGCAGTTCCAACTGCAATCCCATTCATTCGCTGAAACAGGTCAGATCCATACGCGCAAAGTGCCAGCTCATCTCGCAGACTTGGATCATTAGCAATTACCTCAACTTTTTCTTCAGGTAATCTTACCTGATTCTCTGCTGCAATGCGCTTGATTACATCACTCACCATCTTTTGAGCACGTTTTTTGTCTTTTGGAGTCGGAGACTTTGTCTTCAGGTTCGGGGCATCAACGAGCCAGCTGCACATCGGACAAAAACAATGAGCGTCCGGTGAATATAATTGTTTACCGGGAGATGAGACAAGTTCAAAAGAATTTTCCAGATAAGTGCTGAATAGTCCGCTGAAGTCTTTCAAATCCGAAACAGAGGGTCTCGCGTTTTCTGGAATGTTCTGATAGTGCCGCTGAACCCAATCTGAGGCAGCGGATGAAGCAGATGAGTAAGTATGAGCAGCCTTGAAAGAAATGAAGCCCCTTTTAACGGCTGAAGCAACCCATTGCAGCAATTCATAACTTCGCTTTTGAAGATCTATGGCGCGAGATAATTCATCTTTATCAAACATAACGAGTTTCTAACCCTATTTGCTATTCCTGGTGCATCTCAAAAACGGTCGTTTATGATACTGAATGGTTCAGTGTTCTAGTTATATAATCCACTTACCTTTCCAAGATAAATCTGACCAGTATTTTATAGTAATTATTGCTGGTAATAATAAAACAATTCCAATACTGATGTTTATCAAATTTAGTGGAAATGGAACCTGTTGAACTGAGGCAATTATTAACCACAGACCAACTAATAGTGTTGCTATTGAAAAATATCCCGCTGCCCATTTTCTGCTATATATCAGTCCAATTCCAATGGTCGTTGAAATAAAGTAGAAAAGGAAGAATCTTGTAAAAAACTGAGTATCAAAACTGATTCTACGAAACCCGACAATAACCGTTAAAAATATTCCTAATTCAAAAAGAAAGGTGAGAATTCCAAAGATTCCAAAAATACTTAGTTTTTTCATCAGTTTTTCTCCTATTCAATCTTTGATTGTCTCGAAAACGGTCATTTATTTAAATTTGTGTTATCTGTCAAAGTAAATTCAAATCCTATTTTTTGATACTGTGATACTGCAATCCCATTTTTCTTTGCCGGTTTAAATTTTATTTTACGTGCTTCACTGATAGCATCTCGTTGAAAGCTTTTACAGGAACTGCTTTCAAGAACCTCAACATCAGTAACTTTTCCGCTTTGGTGCAAAATTAACCTTAAAAGGACTTTTACTTTTGACTCCCTACAGTCCCGCCCATTAATGTGGGCAATCGTCTTTCGGTTCACAATAGCTTTTTCATCAACCTCTTCGGGTTGGTAAATGACTTCTTGATTGTAGCCTGCAAAGAAATTATTTGTGACGAAAACCTCTTTTATATCGGAACCCCCACTTGCTTTAACCATCATTGAAAAGTAAAGAAAAAATAAAGTAACAATTGAGAGATAATATTTCATATTGATTTCAGTAGAAAATAAATATTGATTAAGGTTCTTAGTTTCTTAATTGATAAGAAATCTCAAAAACGGTCAATTTTGAGGCAAGCTAAATTGTAAAATCCTCGTTTGGATGATTAACCCGAAGTGTTAGGTAATTTCTTAATTGAACACTGCCATTAGCCGGACAATCGTTTTCGTGATCGTTTCCGCTACAACCAATGCAAAGTGCTTCCTGAAATCGGTCAATCATTCGCACCAATTTTTTCGCTACATCCAAATTAATTTTTACCATTTTAGGTTTGCTCATTTTGCCACCATCAAAAGTCCCGAAAACGGTCGTTTGTGAATCAAACGTTCTTAAAATCATTTAACCCACTGTTTTGTGCTGACAATCTCGTCAATTTTACTTTCTAACTTCGTCAGGGCTTGCGGATATACAAACCCCTTTTCTTGACATCCGTAGTAATGAATAATTGATTTTGTTTTTCCATTTATCTTGATTGAGGTTCTTGCAGTCGGACTATCTGTCCAAACTTCGGGACAGCCATCTCCTTCATTCACATATTTATCATTTAAAGAGAAATATTTTGCTTTCTCAAATTCATTAATTATTTGTTGAATTTTTTCGGAATCAATTTTACTTTTAACTATCCCATTTGTCTTAACAAACTTTCGTCCTTCAAAAACAATCGTTCCATCTCCTGAAATAGTCAATTTATAATCCGGACAATCGCCAAAACAGGCGGTTCTTTCCAGAGTAATTTCTGTGCTCTCCTGACTTTCTGTTTGGTTACTTGGCTGAAAAGGTAATTCTTGAAATGGAGTTTTAACCGAATTCTCAATAATCCCAAAAGAGACGAACAAAACACCTATTCCGAAGGTAATCAAAGCCACCAGCAAGCGCAAATTAAATCTGAACATATCTTTATATTCTCAACTTAATTGTGATATTACGCCTATTTGTTTATCCAAACAAGATTTTTCTAAAAGTTAGGAAAAAGTCCCATAAAGGGTCGTTTTTGAAACAAACGAATAATATCACTACTCAAACCGTTTTTATTAATTATTATCAAAAAAAATCCGACAGCTTTCACCATCGGACTATTGAGTGAAAAGTAGAAAGTGGAAAGTGGAAAACTTCTGATTAAAACTTTCCACTCTCCACTGTCCGTTTTCCGTTTGTTAAAAACTAAGCGACATAAGCACCTTTAGCATCCTGCAATTCGGTGTAGTTTTCGCTGACGTTGTTGTTTTTGTAGGTTTCTCGAGCCGCAATATATGCCGGACTTTCGGCGATCACTTTCAGCTCAGCCGCTTTTGCCGTGTAAGCCGCCGTGTCGTTGATATATTGAGTCGCAAAGTTTTTCATATTATTGACAAAACCCTGAACATTCGCCAATTCTGCGGCATTTACTACGCCGTTCGCATCCGAAGAAAGCGGCAAAACATACGGTTCATTTCCCGCATCCCGAAACATAATGTTGACGGATTTACCTTTTCCTTTGGTTTGCAGATCCAGAACGAGAGCGTCCAATCTATCTTGAAAATCTTGTGCAGTCATAATTTAAAAATTCTCCTTTTTGGTTGATTAAATTTGCTAATTTAATTAGCAGAAATCTTATAAGCGATGTTAATATATTAGACAAGCTAATATTAGCAGTGGTCAGTTATCAGTTATCAGTTATCAGAAAAAAGGGAAAGGTTTTATCTGACCACTGACCACTAACCACAAATCACTATCAGGAGATTTATTATGTATCTATATTTAGAAAGTTTAGGCAAGAATTTAATTGCTACAATATTAGGATTGTTTTTGTTTAGCGAAGGAGTTTCCGATGGAGTCAGCGAAACGGTTTCTAATATTTCAAATCAGGAACATTCGACTTTGTTTTTGATTCTGACGATTACGATTCCCTCAATAATTTCGGCAATCGTGACAATTTCGGTTGAATATTTCAAATACCGAAGCGGGAGAAAATGAAAAGTAAAAAGTAAAAAGTAAAAAATGAATGAGGAAAATAAAAATGAAAACAAATTTATAAATGCGAACTTTACTTCAAATTTGCTCAAAGAAAAATTGTGCAATATCTTTCAAAAACTTTCGTGCTTTTTCGTGTTTGTTCGTGGCTCAAAATAATAGGAGAAAATAAAAATGAAAGTTCCAAAAATGACACGCGAAGAAATTGAAAAGATCGTCCAAGAATCCGGCGCAGCTTCAAAAGTTGTGATTGTCGGGATTCGCGGCTATTACCGGGATTCGATGGGCAAAGTCGGACAAAATGACCGTGGGATTTATGATGATGCGTTATTTGTGATTTCTCCCGAAAAGTTTGAAGCATTTCAAGCCAATGTTGACCCGTCAATTTTTCGGCAGGGAATTGCCACGCTCAAAGTTGGAGTTTATCAGGTCGTCAAATGGATTCACAAAAGCAAATATGCCGCTCTGCAAATTGTGAATGATACGGTTACCCGCGATGGCAAGAACGGAGAATTCACGGGCAGACACGGCATAAATTTTCATTACGGCTCAGAAACAGAAACTTGGTCAGAAGGATGTCAGACTTTGCCGAAATCAATTTATTGGACATTTCTCAATTTGGTTTATGCGGAAATGAACAGATTTCATTTGGATTCGATCCAATATGTTTTGATTGATAATGATTAATAAATTCTCCGTTAATAAATCGGATTCGCTCCCCTCAATTCTTTCTGCTTCTCGGTCGCCTTCGCTGTGGGTTTTGTTGCTGGGCGGCTGGGTTGTCTGCTCCGCGCTTCGGAGTTAATAGTTTTAAAGGCGAGTTTTCAAAACTTGTCTTTTTTATTTTTAAAAGAAAAAACGCCCCTGAAATTATTGAAATTCACAGAAAAGATCATTTCCACCTTTTTTGCAATTCTCTAATCTCAGAGGCAAGGACTTTCTCCCTAAGTCAAACTTTTTTAATATGGCTATTTGAAAATAAAATTGTATCAATCAAAAAATTTATCTCAACAAAGGATATTTAATAAAAAAAATCCCGTTACTTTAATAAACGAGAAAAATCACTGAAAACTGTCATCTATATTTTTTTATTTGGGTAAAATTCGGAAACTTTCATTTTAGAAGTTTTCGGAAAAAATTAATTGATGGGTGATGATTGGTTAAAGTTTACTCAATATAATCATCAGCAAATTATTCGCGGTTAGAAATTTTTATTTGATTTTACAGTTCAGGTATAAAACAGGTTGTTTAATCTTTTTTGACTTAAATAATGTCTGCCGAACTCTCCCTCAATTAATTCAAATAATTCGGGCTTAGACAAAATATTAATTGCAAACATTTTATCCAAACCCGAATTATTCAAAACCAATTTAAAAAGCTGATCGGCAATTCGACAAAAGTGTCATCATACTTTACGCCGAAGCAATTGCATCCTGCCCTGTAACTTCTCTAATTTCCTGCATTTCGGCTTCCCATTCGTGATTGCGGAAAGCACCTTCCCATTTAGCAATAACGACGGTGGCTAAGCAGTTGCCGATAACATTGATAGCTGTCCGAGCCATATCCATCAATTCATCAACACCTAAAATCAGAATTACGCCTTCAACCGGCAGAGAAAAACTGGCGAGAGTTCCGAGCAAAATGACGAGCGATGCACGCGGAACTCCGGCAACTCCTTTGGAAGTCAACATCAGAGTTACAAGCATCATAATCTGTTGTCCCCAGGACATTTGAACCCCGGCAGCCTGAGCCACAAAAATTGAAGCTAAAGCCAGATACAGCGTCGTTCCGTCCAAATTAAATGAATATCCGGTTGGCAGAACAAAACCGACAATTCTTCTTGGAACGCCAAGTAAGACCAGATTTTCCATCGCTTTAGGTAAAGCAGATTCGCTGGAAGTCGTCGCAAACGCAATCGAAGCCGGAGTTTTGACTGCATTGAAAAAATCTTTGAGCGGGACTTTGAAAAGTATAGCAATCGGCAGTAAAACAATTAACGCGAAAACTATCAATGCGCCGTAAAGTGTTAAAACCAATGCCCCTAAATTTTTCAACACGCCTAATCCCTGTTCGTTATGCGCGATGGTGTAAGCCATTGCCGCCCCCACACCAACGGGCGCAAATTTCATCACAAATTCGGTAAAACGAAACATAATATCCGCCAAAGACTCGCACCATTTGACGACTGCTTCGGCTTTTTCTTTACCGATGGATGTGACGGCTAACGCAAAAATTACCGAGAAAACCACGATTTGCAGAACATCACCCTCCGCCATTGCTTTGATAATCGAAGTCGGTGAGAGGTGAGCAATAATGTCTCCGAAAGTTTGTGGTTTTGCAGGAGGATCGGCAGCGGTTAACCCTTTAGCGGCGGCATCAGCGGCATCGGCAGCTTTTTGAGCGGCTTGGATGGCAACTGCAGAATCTCCGCCCTGCTGAGCCGCTAAATCTTTGGCTTCTTTGGCATAATCTTTAGCACGTTGGGCAAGAACGGCTTTGTCTTCGCCTTTGGCAATTCCTGCCAATGAAACGCCTTCGCCCGGACGAGTAATATTGACAGCGGCTAAACCGATTATTAAAGCCAAAGTTGTAACGATCTCAAAATATAAAAGGGATTTTGCGCCGATGCGTCCGACTTGTTTTATGTCGCCCGTTCCCGAAATTCCAATGACTAGTGTGGCAAAAATCAAAGGAGCAATGATTGATTTAATAAGGTTTAAAAAGAGCGTCGAAAGTGAACGGATCAGCGAAAGAATTGTAGCCGTTTCAATTCCAAAAACGGTGTGATTTCCTGAACTTAAATCCATTTCACGAATCAGCCAGCCGAGAAAAATTCCCAATACTAAGCCAATCATAATTTTCCAGGTCAGCGAAATTTTCGGTAATTTCATCTATTTTTTTTCTCCAAAAGTTTTTCTATAATCTTAATTATTTATTGATTAAGCTGAAAATAAATCAGCAAAATTGCTGAAATAGTCATCAATAAAAATGTGGCAGTTCCAAAAAGATTTGACCAGAATTTATTTGTGTATTCGTTCATTATCTTTTTGTTATTGCAGATATGCAAAATGAGCGCGATTAAAATCGGAGCTGTTACGCCATATAAAACAGCAGTGTAAATCAAGGCTTTAATCGGACTAATACCAATATAGTGCATCAAAAGCCCAAGTATCAACGAAATTATCATCGTGATATAAAAACCTTTGGCTTCCTGAAATCTTTTGTCTAAACCTTCGTTCCAATCAAAAGTTTCCGCCATCATATAGCTCAATGCACCTGACAGAACCGGAATTGCCAAAAATCCTGTTCCCAAAACTCCAACTGCAAACAGCGCGTAGGTCAAATTTCCTGCCAACGGACGCAATGCCTGAGCGGCTTGTTCAACCGTGTCAATATTGTGAATGCCTGCGTTAAAAAGAACTGTTCCGGTGGTTAAAATGATGAAATAAAAGACGATGTTGGTGATAAACATTCCGCCTTCAACGTCTTTCTCCATCAAATTAATTACCTTTTTATCAAGAATAATGTGTTTTTGGTGAACTTCTTCAACTTCCATCGAAGTTTGCCAAAAGAACAGATACGGCGAAATAGTAGTGCCTAAAATTCCCACCAACGCCATATAATAATCCGCCGTATTTTCAAATTTCGGCAAAAAAGTTCCTTTGATAACCGCTGTCCAATCCGTTTGGCTCAAAAACGGAATGATAATGTAGCTAAATAAAACAATACACAACCATTTAAGCACAATAGAAATTTTTCGATACGACCAAAAAATGATGCTATACATCAAAATTGCCGTGAACAAAATCGAAAATAAAAACGCCGGAACTTGCGGAATTAAAAGATTCCCGACTGCGCCCATTCCCGCAATATCAGCCCCGATATTGAGCGTAATTGAAGGAAAACTGACGATCAAAATCAAATAAAGAATTTTTTTAGAATAATAGCGTTTGATTATTCCGGTTAAACCGTGTCCTGTAACTAAACCGATTCTAGCACACATCTCCTGAATCGAAACCATCAGCGGATATGACACTAATGCAGTCCATAAAAGCGAAGTTCCAAACTTTGCACCCGCTTGTGAATAGGTCGCAATTCCTGAAGGATCATCATCGCTCGCACCTGTCACCAATCCCGGACCGAGAGTTTTCCAAAATATTTCTAGTTTCTGGAAAAATTTTGGAGTGTGATTCGCTTTTTTGTTCATCTTCACAGACTACTAAAATTCAACTCGCATTCCAAACAACGGAATTCTAGTGCCTTCGCCTAAAAATTGCGGAGTGCGGCGAGTAAATTCGTAGTTGACTGCGGATTTATAGCTGATCGCAAAAACATTGAACATATCCAAATACGGCGCGATTGACCATTTTTTGAAATCAAATTTTCTCTCGGCGCGAAAATCAATATCGTTGTAAGAAGTCATTCGCAGCGCGTTTCGGTCTTGAATGGTTGCCAATCTTTGCAAATAACGAGTCGGATTGGTGGCAAATTGAATCGGTGTGCGTCTATCATACGGCAAACCCGTTGCGTAACGATATTTTCCCGCCAAAGTGATGCCCCAAATTCGCGTAATTCCAATCGCTGTAAACTGATGCGGACGATCTTCGTCAGCCGGAAAAGCAAATCCGCCATCGGAAATTCGCCGTTTTGATTGAACGTAGGAATACGAAATTTGCCCCGCCCATTTGCCGCGCAGAGCCTTTTGCATAGAAATTTCCACGCCGTTTGCTTCGCCTGAACCCGTGTTCACGTAGTTGAAATTTCCCAAAACGGGCTGAATAACCAAATTATCGTATTGTTTACTGAAAACTTCCGCCCGAACGCGCAAATCTTCCATTGCCAGCCATTCGATTCCACCCACAACGTGAAAGGCTTTTTGCGATTTCAAATTGCGGTTGGCTGTGGTCAAAGACATTGTAAAAAGGCTCGGCGTTTGACGATAAAGCCCGGTCGCAAAAGTAATTGCAACTTTATTTGAGGCTTGGAAACGTGCCGAAAGTCTTGGACTGCCCAGAGTTTCATCGGTCACGCCGTAACGGTCAAGCCGAATCGAAGGTGTGACGGAAAATTTTGCAGTCGGTCGAAAAGTAATTTGTCCGTAAGCATAAGCCGAAGTCGTCGTTCCCAAAATCATCCGGTTCGTCCGATTCGGCGCATTGAATTCTTCCTCCAACGGCGAAAAACCGTTTCCGCTTCTTTCAAAACTGAAATAATTTGCGTTATCAAAATAAATTCCGCCGCCGACTGCAAGCTGAACTTTTTTGGAAAGCGAGCTGGTCAATTCTTCTTTGAAACCAAATTGCGAATCGCGCAAATCACGATTTCTTTGCAAAGTTTGAGCGACATCGAGCCTTTTCAAAGTTCCGTCATTATGCTGAATATTTCCCCAAGCCGTGATTTGCGAAAGCGTCGAATTGCCGATGGTCGTGCTGAGAGTCGTTCCCAAAATCGCGCGGCGTGAACGGCGATTGGTCGTTAACCTGTCAACGCGGCGATCAGAAGCGGCGGCTTGCGAAGCATTTAGATCAAAAGATTCAAAAGAGTTAATAGCGGTAAAAGAAAGTTTGTTGCGCGGATTTAAGTCGTAAACGCCTTTGTTGATAAAATCCCAGTTGCGCGGTTTGCCAATGTCGCCCAAATTGAGCGTATCGAAAACAACATCAATATAACTGCGCCGAATCGAAGAAACCCATCCGCCTTTTTTCCCAAACGGCACATCAATACTTCCGCCCGCATTGCCCAAATCGGCAAAGAAAACGCCCTGCACGCGATTGCGGTTCGATTCACGAATGCCGATGTCCAGAACCGAAGACATTTTATCGCCGTATCTTGCGCCGAAACCGCCCGCCGAAAAATCCGCCCGGTCAATAATATCGGGAGCTAAAACCGCGCCGCGTCCGCCTTTGCCGTTGTCGTATTTGTCCGAAAAAAGTGTAAAATCCGCCACCGGAATATTATCAATGAAAACCAGATTTTCCTGAGTCGTCCCGCCCCGCACAATGTAATCGGCAAATTCCGCACCAGCAGAAGTTACTGACGGCAAAGAGTTTATTGAACGCAGAATGTCACCGCCGCTGCCGGGAGTGTTGCGGATTTCGTCACGATTCAAAGAAGTTTGGCTGACCGGCTGTTCATCTGTCGCCGCAAAAACATCGCTTCTGACTTCGACATTTTCATTCGCCAAAACAATTGAAAGTTGGGCGTTTTGCACAAAAGTCCGATTTGCCGTAATCGTAATTTGCGGAGTCAAAAGCTCGGCAAAACCTTTCGCCGAAAATCGCAGATTATGTTCACCCGCCGGAATTTCCAGTTTGTAATTCCCGTCCGCATCCGTTTGCGCGTTCGCCGTTCCGCTTGAAACCGTCGCGCCCGAAATCGGCTGACCACTTAATTTTTCGGTAACTTTACCGGAAACTGCACCGATTTTTTCCTGACCGAAAGAAAAAGTAATACTTAATAGAACGCAGAAAATTATTAGAAAAGATTTCTTCATTTTGCCTTTTACCTTTTTACTTTTTACTTACCTGCCCCATTTCAGTTTATTGCGTAAAACCTCAAAATAATTACGGTTGTGCGGTTTGATCAAATTGAGAGTGGTTTTGCTTTTGGCAACTTTTATAACATCTTGCGTGGTCAATTCAAAGCCGATTTGCCCGTCCAAAGTCAGTGCAACATCTTCGTTATCGGTCTTTAATTTCAGTTCAATTTCCGCCGAATCAGGAACGACAATCGGACGGTTTGAAAGCGTGAAAGGACAAATCGGAGTAATCACCACCGAATTCATGGTAGGAAAAACTATCGGTCCGCCCGCTGAAAGATTGTAAGCCGTTGAACCTGTTGGTGTTGAAACGATCAATCCGTCTGCCCGAAATTCATTGACGTAAAGTCCATCAAGTAAAGTTTCAATACTAATAATTCGGGCGAGAGCCGCTTTGTTAATGACTACATCATTCAAAACACGATTTTTCGATTGAACTTTGCCGTTTCGCAAGTGTGTTACATCCAAAGTCAAACGTTGGTCAGTTTCAAAATTCCCTGCCAAAACCATTTCCAACGCATCATAAAGTTCTTCGATCCGAAATTCGGTGATATAGCCGAGACTGCCGTAATTGATTCCCAGCACCGGAACATCCAGATTTTGCAGTAACCGCGCGGCAGAAATCATCGTTCCGTCTCCGCCCAAAACAACGGCTAAATCAACATTTTCAAAATCTTTTTGTTTAGCGGAAATTCCGCGTGTCCCGAGCCAAACAGAAAGCTCGTGGGCTGTTTCGAGAGCTTCGGCGTGATTTGGTTTAACTACAATTCCAACTGATTTTATTTGTTTTTCGGACATTTAGAAAAGTTTTGATAATGATTAACTAATTGAGTGGAAACTGCAAGTATTTTCGAGTGATTAGGATTTCAAAATAAATTGGCTAATTATTTTTTGGTGAAAAAGTAATTAACAATTCCTGTTTCTTTAACTGCCACCCCATGTTTAATAGTGGGCAAAAATTTACTTGATTTAGCGGCAGCTTCAGAGTAAAACAAAAGCGGTTGAGGTCCTTCAATCATTTTAGCCATCATTACATCCCCATTTTCATCAACGAGAACCAAAACGGAAACAAGGCTTGATTTTGGAATATCGGCATCTATCAAATGATATGGTTGGGCAATTTTTAGTGGTTTGGCATTTGCAACTCCAGTAGAAAGACTATGGAGTTGTTTCATAGGATTAGATGACCACTTGAAAATATCTTTTTCATAAACAATTTCCGAAATATGTTCGCCATCCTGATCTGAAAAAATAGTTTTGATTCTTAAAATTTTCCCTTCATTTTCGAGCAGCCAGGTTGATTTTGTAACTAATTTAACTTCTTTAGATTTAACCTTTGATATTTCAGTTTCGAGAACTTCAAAATTATTATCATTGTTAAAACCTGATTTAGTAAAACGGCTTAGTTTACCGCTTGAGGTTTTAAGATTTTCTTGTTTTTCATTCCAATCAAATGAATAGGAGATAACTTTGGGAGTAATAATTGCTATCGGAAGTGCTTCATCATTAAGATTGTCCAAGGATTCTTCGGTTTGGGTAATATTTCGAGTGACCGGTGGAAAAAACATCCCGCGATAAAGAACTGATTTGCTTAAGTTTACGACCCAAACTCCGCTGTAATTCGGTTTTGATTGGGTAAAAACAGAAAACGAAAGAGTTAGAAGTAGAAGAATTAAAAAAAGGTTTCGCATCATTTTTTCCAGCAAAATATTTAATACAAAACTTCAAAAGATTCAAGTTTTTATCAAGCATAACTCGTAAAATCCCAAGGGATATTTTTTTCTTTGAGCCATTCTTTTAATGCGTCCTGATTATCGAAT
Source organism: Pyrinomonadaceae bacterium (assembly GCA_019694395.1). Lineage (GTDB taxonomy): Bacteria > Acidobacteriota > Blastocatellia > Pyrinomonadales > Pyrinomonadaceae > JAIBCC01. The sequence goes on from JAIBCC010000030.1 coordinate 51,053, forward strand.
TTTTCTTTGAGCAAGTGCAGTAACATTGTATCTTTGTAATCCTCTTTGATGGTTATCCAATATTCGTAGTCAAAATCGCCCCAAAATTCTCTGACCATTTCGCCGTTGTCGCAGCCTTCCAAAACCAGTTCGCCGTTTTCTTTAATTATTGCGTCTAAATAGCTTTTGCCTCCTTCGATTTGGGTGTCACGCAAATTTATTTGATTGATTTTCATATCTTTTAGTAGGAACAAAAAATATTGCTATTTCGTATTGAAAAGAATTATTATACAAGCATATTTTGAAAATTGATTTATGGAAAGCAACACTTACAACTACGACGAACAGCAACCGTTTGCCGCCGCCGAGTTTGCCGAAAACCCTGAACCTCGTTGCCCTTGCGTGCTTTTGCTCGACACATCAGGCTCAATGGAAGGCAATTCAATCGAAGAATTAAATCAAGGTCTGCAAGCCTTTCGTGACGAAATTTTTAACGATTCATTAGCAATGAAACGGGTTGAAATTGCTATTGTGACGTTTGGTCCGGTTGCAGTTTTACAGGATTTTGCGACTGCCGATATGTTTCGTCCGCGTCAGATGCAAGCCGCCGGGGACACTCCGCTTGGCGCAGCAGTTACGCGCGGATTGGAACTTTTGCGAAACCGCAAACAGATTTTACGCAACAACGGTATCAAACTTTTTCGTCCCTGGATTTTTCTGATCACGGACGGCGAACCAACTGATAATTGGTCGCATTTACCAAACATAATTCGTTCCGGCGAGGAAAGTAAATCTTTTTCTTTCTTTGCTTTAGGCGTGCGCGATGCTGATTTCAAAGTCCTAAAGCAAATTTCGGTGCGTGAACCATTGAAGCTTTCTGGCGTGCGTTTCAAGGAATTTTTCCTGTGGCTTTCGGCTTCGCTGAAAAATGTTTCGCGGTCGAATCCGGGCGATTCGGTTTCGATTCCTGATTACAAACCTTACGGATGGTCAGAGGTTTAATAGTAATGGGCTTGGGTTTTGGGTCTTTGGTCTTTGATTTTTCTGCTACTCAGCAGTTTTGATTGAAATTAAATTTCTGAGCAAGAGACGCAAAGACCAAAAACCAAAGACCGAAGACCAATTTTTTATGAAAAATACTCAGTGGCGCATCACGCACGCTTCGGCAATCGGAACGGCGCACATCAATCAGGGAACGGAATGCCAAGACAGATTTGCTTGTCAAACTATTGAAAAAGATGGCGAAGAAGTTTTGATCGCAGTTGTGGCAGACGGTGCGGGAAGCACCACGGACGGACAAATTGGCGCGGAAATCGCTTGTCAGTTTTTTATCGAGGAAGTCACGGATTTTCTCAATTCGCAGGATGCGGCGGTTAGTTCTTTGAATCTTGAATTCGGTAAATTCTGGATTTCATTTGTTCAGCAAAAAATCAACGAAGTTGCCGAAAAAAAAGAAAAAGTAATTCGTGATTTTGCTTCGACTTTGGTTGGCGCGGTGATTGGCGAAAATCATTCCGCTTTTTTCCAAATCGGTGACGGCGGCGCGGTTTTTTCGACTTCGGGTCTTTTGGAAAGCTACCAATTTGCCATCGCGCCCGAAGAATCGGAATACGTTAATGTCACGCAATTTTTAACTGATGAAACGGCACTTGAGAATTTGCGTTTTCAGTCGATCGAAGAACGAATCGAAGATTTAATTCTGTTTTCGGACGGAATTTATGCAGTCGCGGTTGATTATCAAACAAATCAGCCGCACGAACCTTTTCTGATGCCGATGATTGCTCCGCTTCGCAACGGCAACGGAAATAATTTGAACGAAAAACTCGAAAGTTTTTTGGGTTCGCCCAAAATCAACGAGAAAACAGATGATGACAAAACCATCATTTTGGCAACGAGGAAATAGAAGTAAAAAGTAAAAAGTAAAAAGTAAAAAATAGATATTAACTTAGCCTATAAAGTTTCTTGATTTTGCCTTTTGCCTTTTACTTTTGCCTTAAAGAGATATGCCCACTTTTTACGACAGCAACGGAAAACCTTACGCATTGAGCATTGAAATCGGACGCGGCGGCGAAGGAACAGTTTTTTATTGTCCGAATGATCTATCGTTAGTCGCCAAAGTCTATCACGAGCCGGTAACGGAAGAAAAAGCCGAAAAATTGCGCTGGATGGCGGCAAATAAAAATGAAGGCTTGCTGAAAATCGCGGCTTGGATCGTTGATACTCTCCACGAACAGCCAAACGGAAAAATCGTGGGTTTTCTGATGCCAAACGTCAAGGCAAAAGAGATTCACGAACTTTATTCATTAAAAAGCCGCCGCGTTCATTTTCCCGAAGCAACCTGGCAATTTTTAATTCATACCGCCGCTAACGTCGCCCGTGCTTTTTACGTTCTGCACAAAAACGATCACATTATGGGTGATGTCAATCACGGAAACTGCGTCGTTTTAGCAGACGGCACGGTTAAATTGATTGACTGTGACAGTTACAGCATCAAAACCGATAAAATCCGCTATATTTGCGATGTTGGTGTCGCAACTCACCTTGCGCCGGAACTGCAAGGAATTGATCTGAGCGAAGTTACACGCGAAAAGAAACACGACAATTTCGGTTTAGCCGTCATTATTTTCCAACTGCTTTTCCTCGGCAGACATCCGTTTGCCGGAAATTACCTTGGCGCAGAAGATAAATCGCTCGAAGATTGTATCCGCGAACATCGCTTTGCCTACGGAAATCAGAGCGTTACCAATGTCAAACAACCGCCCGGAACACTTTCACTGACACAGATTTCGCCTCGTCTGGCAATAATGTTCACCAAAGCCTTTATGACCGAAAATCGTCCCGAAGCGCGTGAATGGATCGAGGCTCTGGATGATTTATCAAAAGTTCTCAAGCAATGCACAGCCCACATCGGACATTTTTATTTTGAGGAACTTACGGCGTGTCCCTGGTGCGGAATCGAATCACAAACCGGACTGATTCTCTTTCCGTTCATCAGCAACGAAAACGGCGAAAAAGGATTTAATATTTTCACGGTCGAAAGTCTGTTGGCAAGTCTGGAAGTTCCGCGCAACCTTCCGGCAAAACCTTTTAAACCAAAAGTTCTGCCGCCGCCGTCGAAAGAGGCTTTAGATTTACAAAATACGGCAAAAAATAGAATTGCATCGTTTGTAGTTCTGCATTTTTTATTGGTTTTGATCTGGACGGTTTTAGGCGGGGCAGCCAGCGGAATTGCGCTCGGAATTTTTCTGGGATTCGGTTTTTATTTTATTAATCAAAAGCTCGCCAAAGATACACACGAAAAATTAGACCTTGAACTTAATGAAGCACGTCAACACTGGATTAGGCTTGAAAACGATTGGAAAAATAACAAAGATCAAAATTTGTTAGAAACTGATTTGGGTTTAATTCGTGGAAAGATCGCGCAACATCAAGCCACACAGCGAGAAAGGATTGAATTGTTGGCAAATTTCAAGGAAGAATTTTTTAATGAAAATCTAAGAAAATATCTTTCGTCATATCGCTTGTCAGATTTAAGTCTTGATCAAAAAAACTTGGATGCTTTGACTCGATACGGTTTGCAATCTGCGGTAGATATTGAGGAAAAACGTTTGCAGCCAATGCTCGCGCTTGATAATTCAACTAAAAATTATTTAATTGAGTGGCGGAAAGATTTAGAGAAAAATTTTGAATTTAAGCCGGATTCAGATTTGCCGGAAGTGGCAAAAAATCGGTTTGAAATCGAATGGACGGAAAAACGCCGAAAAATCGAAAAAGATATTGAGCAATTGTTGGCAGTTGTGCGATTGGGTTCAACTACGCTTCGGCAAAAACAAGAGCAAATAATGGCTAAAGCTGAAACTTTTGCCCAAAAACTTTCACAAGCCGAAAGTAATTTTGCCGTTGTTGGTAAAGATGGGCAATTAGCTGCCGCATTGATTTTGATAACGGTATTAATTCCAACTTTCGGTTCACTTTTTCAATCTGCTTCATCAACTAAAATTGAATCTACCGCAAAATCAAAAACTGTTGTCAGCGCAGCAAATGCACCAAGTGTAGCAAATACCGCCGCCAAAGTTGTAACTAACAGACCGTTTGATACAAATGCGTATTCTGAGCCTGATTTTAAGGTCAATGAAACAATTACGTATAAAGAAATTGATGAAATGTCGGCAAATGACCGGCTGAAATCTGCAAAGGTTTTGTATAATCAGTCGCTTCCGCTGATCGAACAAAAAGATTATAAAAAGGCTGAGAGTAAATTGAGTTTAGCCGTTAAACTTGTCAATTACGAAACCAGAATTCTCTACAAATACGCGGATGTTCTTTATAACCTGAAAAAATATAATGATTCAACCATCCAACTGCAAGAACTTTTAAAGATTGATTCCGGTAATGAAACAGCTCGACTTCTGTTAGGAGCCAACTATATGAAACTTAATAAAAATGACGAAGCACAAAATATTTTTATTAAAGTTTTAGACGGTAATCCGGAATCTTTTGAAGCACTGTTTAATCTGGCAATGGTTAGTCAGTTAACCAGTGACAAAGTTTTGGCAGATGATTATTTTCAAGGGGCGATCGCACTCAAACCAAACGATGTCGAAGCACATTATCAATACGGACTTTATCTGTGTGAAAATAATGGTGTTGGCGCCGCAAAAACCCAATACAAAATATTGCTTGATCTAGATAAAACGAAAGCTGAAAAACTTAATAAAATTATCAAAACAAAGCCGAATCAGAAGGAAATTAAAACAGTTGAAGTTGGAAAATTTGAGGTAAATAAACCTATGCCAACTCCAAAGACATCTCCTACACCAATTGATTTCAAATAAAAAAGCAAGAGCCGAAACTCTTGCCTTTTCAATAAATCTGATATTCAGTTAGCTTTTTGTAAAAACTGTTTCAGTTGTCATTTCAGCCCCATCACGTCCGGGTCTGGTTGATTTAACGGTTAAAGTTTTTCCGTCTGCCGATAATTCCCAAGTGGTTTTGCTGGTTCTGTCACCATTCGGGGTAGCGGTAACTGATGTGACTTCCAATTTGCTACCGTTAATTTTCGCGGTTGTTTTGGTCGTAATTTTTCCGTTTGGTGTATCGCGTTCGGTAACAACTTCGCTGCCGTCAAGTTTGTATGTAACAGGACCACCAGGACCGCCAGGACCCATTCCGCCTCCAAAGCCGCCACCGCCGCCTTGTCCGCCGCCTGCCGGAGGAGCGTTTCTTTCGGTTGTGGTTGTATCTGTGATTTCGCTCGCGCTTTGTGTAATTACCTTAGTTTGGCTCTTGATCATTGCCGCCATTTGCTCGTTCAATTTGCTAGTATCTAATTTCCAAGTGCCGGCAAAATTCGGAGTTTGAGCAGAAGCAGTGAACGCAAATGCACAAACTATTGCTAATAAAAATAAGACTTTATTCATTAAATTATCTCCCTTTAAAAAATAGAAAAGTTTTTTCAATTCTTAGACGCTAAGATACAACAATTCGCTTTAGAAAAAACGTAAAGATTTGTAAATTATCTGTAAAATTTTGGATAAGAAAATAACGCGATTTTTGGACTGATTGAAATAAAAGCATTTAAAAAAAATTAAGCAAAGATTCTATGAAATAAAATCATAAAATCTTTGCCTTAACGATGAAAGAATTAAGCTTCTTGTTTATTCAAATTACTGTTCCAACGTCCATAAAGGAAGTAAATTACCAAACCGACAATCAGCCAAATTCCAAAGCGGAACCAGTTTGTCCAGCCAAGTTCTGTCATCAAATATCCGCACGAAAGAACGCCTAAAACCGGAATCAGCGAAAGTTTTTTGATCAGACTCAAAAAGACAAGCGCAATCGCCATCAAAACAAAAGCGATCAGCGGAATTTTATGCGAAAAGGCTTGCCACATTGTTTCATCATCTTTGGGCACAACGCTCAGAAAATCGCTGAAAATGTTGTTGTTAAAGTAATAAAGAATTCCTAAAACGATCAATAAAATCGCAGGAACAATAAACTGCCCGTTGATATAGGGAACAAAACGGGTTCCGCTTTCGCTGAATTCTTTTTCCTTAAACAAAACTCCCGCACAAACGATCAAAAATGCAAAGAGTGTTCCGATACTTGCCAAATCCGTGACTTCGGTCAAATTCATAAACAATGCCGGAATTGCCACAACTAATCCGGTAATAATCGTTGCGAACCACGGTGTTTTAAATTTCGGATGAATTGAAGAAAAAACTCGCGGAAGCAATCCATCGCGGCTCATTGCCATCCAGAGTCTTGGCTGACCGATTTGGAAAACCAGGAAAACCGTAGCCAATGCAATCACCGCGCTCACCGCAATAATTCCGGCAACCCACGGCATATTTGCGCCTTCAGGACCGAAAACGAATGCCAAAGGATCACCGACATTTAATTTGGTGTAGCTGACCATTCCGGTTAAGACCAAAGCGAGCAAACAGTAAAGAACTGTGCAGATGACTAACGAATACATCATTGCCTTTGGCAAATCGCGGCGCGGATTGTTGCATTCTTCGGCAGTTGTCGAAAGCGCATCGAATCCAATGTAAGCAAAAAAGACCGCCGAAACACCTTTCAAAACTCCCGAAACTCCATTCGGGGCAAACGGTGTCCAGTTTGACGGAACGACGTAAAAAGCACCTAATATAATGACCAGAACAATGACGCTGATCTTCAAAATCGTCATTCCGTTTCCTGCCCATTTTGCTTCACGAATTCCGATAAAAACTAAAGAAGTAATAACTAATGTAATCAAAAGTGCGGGTAAATCGCAGACAATCGGAAGGCTTCCAATATGCGGAGCATTGAGCCAAGCCGAATAAGCGTCAAGCTGAGAACAACTGACCGCCGCATCTGCCCCATCACAAGCTTTAGTTAAAGAATCTACTGTTTCGCCTTTGGCTAAAACCTCCGAAACGGCATCAAATCCGCGCCGGGCAGTCAAAAAATCCATCGTAAAATGAAGCGGAATATTGATTCCGAAACCTTTAAGCCAGCCGGTAAAATAATCGCTCCACGAAATAGCAACGGCGATATTTCCGATAGCATATTCGACGATCAAATCCCAACCGATGATCCACGCCAAAAGCTCGCCCATTGAGGCATAAGCATAAGTATAAGCCGAACCCGCCACCGGAATCCGCGAAGCAAATTCTGCGTAACAAAGAGCAGAAAACGCACAGGCTATTGCCGTAAAGATGAAAAGGAAAATTACAGCGGGACCTCCGTCAAAAGAAGCTTTGCCGACCATGGCGAAAATTCCCGCGCCAATAATGGCAGCCACGCCCATTAAGGTTAAATCAAAAACGCCGAGAGTCCGGCGCAAACCGCTGCTGCTGTGTTCTCCATCGCTGAAACCCGAAGCGGCATCAGCCTGAATTTGGTCAATAGATTTTTTACGAAAGACTGAATTACTCATAGTTTTTTATTGATTCCAGATAGGTAGTTTATTTTTAGTTTGGAATTCGGAATCGAATTTTGGAATTAAATTGCTTTGTTTGCGAATTTTGAACGAATTTTTTGATAAAAGCAATGGAAATTTTCCAAAATTAGTGTTTTATATTCAAAAAGCCCCCTTCCAAAGTCAAAATTGCACATATTTTCGTGTATTTGATAAACTTGGATTAAATTCGCTCGGAAAAAATTTCATGAATAAGCGTCCGTTATACGAAAATTTAGATACTTCTTTTGTTAATCTTTCAGCCTTGGTTAAATATCTGCGTCATCGTGAGTTTGTGGGCAGTATTCGGGTTGAACTGAACAATTATGAAGCCGATATTGTTCTATATGAGCAAAATAAAATCGGTGTCCGTGAGCACGACAGAATTTCGGGGCGAATTTCTGAGGGCGAAGAGGCTTTTCAAAGACTTTTGATTCGGGCACGCGAAGCCGGCGGCACAATTCACGTTTATCATTTGGTCAGAGAAACTAAAAAAGCTGAACAAATTTCGGAAATCAAGAAAATTGAAGAAATCAAGAAAGCTGTTGAAGCCCAAAAAGTTATTGAGATTCCAAAACCTGAAACTCCGTTACCTATTCAAACTCCAAAAGTTACTAATGGAAATTCTGCACCAAAACCGTCAATTCCCGATGCAGTAAAAATTGCCGCTGCAACCGCAGTTCAAAACGGGAATTCCAAAATTGTTAATTCTCCGCAAATGCCGAATAAAGCTGAGCTTTTAGCCGGTCATCTTAAACTTCCGTTTGAATTGGGAAACAAATTTGATAAAAAAAATCGTCAACTGACAGATCAGGATTGGCAAACTCTTTTGGGTTTAACCGGCGAACTTTTAGTAATAATTGATAAATCTTTAGCTGAAGCAAAACTTGATTTTAAATCAGCATTTTCCAAAGCCTGTTCGGAGATCTCTGCCGATTATCCATTCTTAAATCCGAAAAGCAAAATTTTTATTTATCAAGAGGGAAAAGTTTCGATGAGCGAACAAGTCAGTGCCAAACTTTTCGTAATGAGCATTATCGAAGCCCTCCGCAAAATTCTGGAAAAGCTCGGCGCAAATCCCAAATTTGCCGAAGTTTACCGCACCACCGTTCAAAAAATCTTAGCTCTCATTAATCATCGTCAAACTTATTACGATAAATTTTCCATAACTCCGCAATTGAAAAAGATTCTTGGAGTTTGAGAAAAAGTTTGGGAAAGTTTAGAAAGTATGTGAATTAAGGGTAGAAAGAAAACTTTGCGTGCTTTGCGCCTCTGCGTGTGCGTATTTTTTGTTTTTCACAAATTTGAGCAGATATTGGAAGTTCTTTTCCACACCGAGGCAAACAGTTCGCCAAGAGAAGCCTTAATTTAATGAAAAGTTCCTACCCTTGATTCACATAAAATATTTTTCTACTGAACTTCCGGCTTTTGGAAACTTTTGCTAATTTTGAAATTCGTTAACTTCCTAAACTTCCCCAACCTCTTCTAACTTGCTAAACTTTAAAAATGGATTGGAAAATTTTCGCAACTGCATTTATTACCCTTTTTCTTGCCGAACTTGGCGATAAAACCCAACTGGCTGTAATTACAATGACTTCCAGCACCGAATCGAAACTTTCGGTTTTTCTGGGCGCGAGTTTGGCATTGGTTGCTGTGACCTTGCTGGGAGTTGTTTTTGGCGGCGTTTTAAGTCAATATGTTCCTACTGAATGGCTGCAAAGGATTGTCGCGGTGGCATTTGTTGCCATTGGAGTTTTGATGCTTTTCGGAAAGTTGTAAAATTTAAAGAAAACGAAACGAAAGATATTTATCATCAAAGACGCGATTTCTGAATCATCAATCATAAGGAAAATTTAAGTGAAACGAAATTATTTTAAGTTTAATTTAGCGTGTGTGTTAGCCGCGATACTATTTTCAACTGCCTTTACTTTCGCCCAAACGGTTGCTATCAGCCAAATTCAGGGCGAAAGCAATCGTTCCGCAATGGACGGCAAACAGGTCACGACTCGCGGAATTGTGACGGCGATTGTTCGACGAGGTTTTTATATTCAAACGCCTGATGCCGAAACAGATAACAATCCGAAAACCAGTGAAGGCATTTATGTTTTTATGAATCAGGAAGCGGCGAATGTGGAATTAGGAAATCTGGTCGAAGTCAGCGGAACTGTTTCCGATTACAGCCCACGCAATGAACGATATTTTTTGCCGATCACGGAACTTACCCGTCCAAATGTCAAAGTTATTTCCAAAGATAATCCGCTGCCGAAACCGATTAATCTAACTACCGCCGAATTAAATCCAGGCGGACAAATTGACCAAATGGAAAAATTTGAAGGAATGAGGGTTAAAGTTGATGTTTTGAACGTGGTCGCACCTACCGGCGGACGAATCAACGAAAAAACAGGTGAAGCAACTTCGGACGGCGTATTTTTCGGCGTTGTTGCCGGAACTCCGCGCCCGTTTCGTGAGCCGGGCGTAGATTTTTTAACCGCGTATGTAGATAAATTGCCAAATACTACTCCTGTTTTTGATATGAATCCTGAGTTAATTCGGATTGACAGCGATTCTCAGGTTGGAGCAAAACCGATTGATGTCACAGCGGGCGCAACTTTGAAAAACGTAACAGGTGTCATTGATTACGCTTACAAAAGTTACACGATTTTAGTTGACGCAAATAACCCACCGACCGTCGAAGGAAATAAAACTTTTGTTCCCGCGTCGCCCGCCGGTGAGCGTGAAGTAACGGTTGGCAGCTTTAATCTCGAAAACTTTTTTGATGATGAAAAAAATTCGGATAATGTCGAAAAAGAAGCAACTTTACCAAAAGAAGTTTTTCAGAGGCGGCTTAACAAAGCATCTTTAGCTATTCGCAAAGTTCTTTCGAGTCCAGATGTTTTGGGAGTGATCGAAGTCGAAAGTTTAACCGTTTTGAAAAAGTTGGCGGATAAGATCAACGCTGACACAGTTGCCGAAGGAAAACCGAATCCAAATTATCAGGCATATTTAGAAGAAGGAAACGACATTCGCGGAATTGATTCGGGATTTTTGGTTAAAAGTTCAAAAGTAAAAGTGGTCGAAACCAAACAGCTTGCTAAAGATGAAAAGCTCGTTACACCGGGCGCACAGGACTTTGAAAAACTTTTTGACCGTCCGCCGTTTTTGCTCCGCGCCGAAGTTGCCGATGCTAAAACAAATCAGAACTTTGACTTTACGGTAATCGTCAATCATTTCAAATCTTACGGTGGAATTGATGACCCGAAAGACGGCGACCGGGTGCGGAACAAACGACGATTGGAAGCGGAATGGCTGGCAAAATTTATCGCTGACCGAACCATTGCCAATCCAACCGAAAGAATGATCGTTTGCGGAGATTTCAACGCTTTTCAATTCAACGACGGCTACAATGATTTAATTGGAACTTTGAAAGGCAAATCAGATCCGAATGTTTTGGTTCCTGCTAAAGAAAATTATCAAACCGGATTGATCGATCTGGCAGAAAAAATTGAAGCCAAAAATCGTTATTCGTATGTTTTTGGCGGCTCAGCCCAAATTCTTGATCATCTTTTGGTCAATAAAAATGCGGCTCAACGCGCTTTGAAATTCGGTTATGCCAGAGTAGATGCCGATTTCCCTGTTATTTATAGTAATGACGGAAATCGTCCCGAACGTCTTTCAGACCATGATGCGCCGATTTTTTATATGTCGCTTGATGAAATAAAACCGCAAAAATAAAGGTCGGATAGTAAATAGGTCAACTAACCGAACCTGTCCTTTGAAAATTAGTTTTATTATTTCTGTCGGGAGAAGCTGCGAGCTTCTCCTTCTTTAGTTTCTTTAAGGCAAATGAGAGTTAGATCTATTTATATTTGTAATTTCTCTTCTTTAGTATCAATTCATAAATTTTATGTTTCCAATCGCTGATGACAATTCTGAAATCCGTATCATCCCATTCGTTACATATGCGATAGTCGGGCTTAATATTCTTGTTTTTATTCTATTACAAGGATTTGGAACAAATGATGCTTTTACATACTCATTCTCACTTGTGCCAAGAGAAATTACTACCGGAACTGATATTACAATTCCTCCGCTGCAACATACTCCTTCGATTTATTTTACTTTACTCAGTTCGATGTTTATGCACGGCGATATTATGCACATTTTCGGCAATATGCTTTTTCTCTGGATTTTTGCTGATAATATAGAAAACCGCATCGGACATTTTCGTTTTATCATTTTCTATTTAGTTTGTGGGTTTGCCGCGGCTTTTGGGCAAATAGTGATGGACACTCGTTCCATAATTCCAATGCTTGGAGCTTCCGGCGCAATCTCAGGGGTGTTAGGTGGATATTTAGTGCTTTTTCCAAATAAACAAGTGCGGGCGATTATGTTTAATTTTATGTTAACTACGATTCCAGCTTTTGTTGCTTTGGGATTGTGGTTTGGTTTTCAACTTTTACAAGGTTTTCTATCCAGCAAAGAGCAAGGCGGAGTTGCCTACGCAGCCCATATTGGGGGATTCGTTGCCGGAGTTGTTTTAATTAAAATTTTTGCCATCGGAACTCAAGAATAGTCGTTTTAATTTGGTCGAATCTTTGTTAAACTTTATTTTAAAGGTTTTTCTAACCTTTTTAATCACGTTCGTCCCCCAATAAACTAACACTTCAAAATCTTAACTGTATTTTTTCGTCAAAAAGTTTTAAATTAATACCTTTGTTATAATCAATGCCAAATTCAGCCAAAACCAAAATTTCACCCAAAGAAAATAATCAAACCGCGCCCGAACTCTCGCTTTTTTTGCCTGTTCTGAATGAAGAAGACAATTTGCGTCCGATGCACACAAAAATTCAGGAAGCCCTAGAATCTTTGGGAAAAACCGCCGAAGTCATTTATGTTGACGATGGCTCAACCGATAAATCATTACAAATCTTGAAAGAAATTGCTTCCGCTGATGATCGTGTGAGAGTAATTTCTCTGCGTCGCAACTACGGACAAACTGCCGCTATGTCCGCCGGAATTGATGCAGCGCTGGGTGAAATTCTGATTCCGATGGATGCTGATTTGCAGAACGATCCCAAAGATATTGCACGACTTTTGGAAAAATTGGACGAGGGCTACGACGTTGTTTCCGGTTGGCGCAAAAACCGCCAGGACAAACTTATTTCCAGAAAACTTCCGTCATGGATCGCTAACAGCATTATTTCTAAAATTGGCGGAGTTCCATTGCATGATTACGGATGTTCTTTAAAAGCATATCGGCGCGAAGTGCTGAAAGATGTTAAACTCTATGGCGAGATGCACCGGTTTATCCCGATTTATGCAAGCTGGGCTGGCGCACGAGTGGCAGAAATTCCGGTTGACCATCACGCCCGCACGATGGGTAAATCAAAATATGGTATTTCACGAACGGTCAAAGTTGTTTTTGATTTGATGACCATCAAATTTATGGCATCTTATCAAACCAAACCGATTTATGTTTTCGGCACGTTTGGAATGATCGCATTCATAATTTCAATTCTTTCAGGGCTTTATGCAGTTTTTATGAAAGGGGCGAGAGTTTTAGGTTTTCCGCAATTCCAAGCTGATTTTGTCGAAACTCCATTGCCGATTTTATGTATCGTAATGTTTGCCATTTCGCTTCAATTTTTCCTGATGGGATTACTGGCAGAAATGCTGGTGCGAACCTATCACGAATCACAAGACAAAGCGATTTATGCTGTGCGGGAAAAAGTGGGATTTGAAAAACAGTAAGCAGTAACAGTAACAGTTTGCAATGTGCGGCTGTTTTCTGTCACTGCCAACTTGTAAGTAAATATGTGTGGAATAGCTGGTTGGGCAAGTTTAGATTCAAATAGACCGCCGATGTTTGGCGACGAGATGCTGTTGCAGTCAATGTGCGACGCGATCTGGCATCGCGGACCTGACTCGGAAGGATTATGGCTCGGCACTGGCGTTGCCCTCGGAATGCGCCGACTTTCGATTATTGACCTTTCGACTGGCGACCAACCGGTTTGGAACGAAGATAAAACTGTAGTTGTAGTGATGAACGGTGAGCTTTATAACTACCGAGAAATTCGTCAGCAGCTTTTAGATAAAGGACATAAATTTCACGGCGCATCCGACACCGAAATTTTACCGCATCTTTACGAAGAATACGGCGAAGAGATGCTCGACAAAATCAACGGAATGTTTTGTTTTGCACTTTGGGATTTTACCAAACAAAAACTTATCATTGCCCGCGACCGTTTCGGAGAAAAGCCGCTTTACTACGGAATTTTTGAAAACAAACTGCTCTTTGCCTCAGAACCGAAAGTTCTTTTGCAGCACCCTGACGTTGAAACCAATGTCAACCTGAATGCTATTCGCCAATATCTTTCGTTCGATTATGTTCCAGCTCCGCACTCTATTTACGAAGGAATTTCCAAACTTCCCGCAGGACATATTTTGACTCTGCAAAACGGCGAATTAAAAACGCGCCGATATTGGAAATTGAGTTTTCAAAAACGGGAAAAACTTTCTTTTAAGGATGCGACCGAAGAACTTGGAAAACTTTTAGCTGATGCCGTCAGAATGCGGCTTGTTTCCGATGTTCCGCTTGGAATTTTACTTTCCGGCGGAGTTGATTCTTCAACCGTGGCGGCTTATGCAACTCAATTTTCTACCGAAAAAGTAAAAACTTTTTCCATCGGTTTTGAAGAAGATTCGTTTGATGAATCAAAATATGCCCGCGAAGTTGCCGAACATCTTGGAACCGAACATTACGAAGACCGTTTGAGCGTTGATACTGCGGCAAACTTAATTTCGGAAATCGGAACCTGGTTAGATGAACCCCTCTCCGATGGTTCGTTGATCCCGACATTTTTGCTCTCACGCTTTGTGCGTAAGCACGTGACCGTTGCGCTTGGCGGAGACGGCGGGGACGAAATTTTTGCGGGTTATCCGATGTATTACGGACATAAAATGGTGCGGGTTTATGATTCAATTCCCAAATTTGTGCGTGCCGGAATGATCGAACCCGTAGTTAACTCTTTGCCCGTCAGCAGCAAAAACTTGTCATTCGACTATAAAGCCAAACGATTTGTCGCCGCCTCCAAATATGATATGGTAACTCGCCATCATTCCTGGTTCGGTTCATTTTCGCCCGACGGACAAATGGATTTATTGACCGAAAGCGTTAAAGATTTTTCAGCTAAAGATGTTTATTCGGATGCCAAAAGACTGCTTGAAATTTGTGATGCCGACGACCAAATCGAGCAAATGCAGTTTTTGGATATGAATTTTTATATGGCGGAAGATATTTTGACCAAAGTTGACCGCGCCAGTATGGCAGTTTCTTTGGAAGTTCGCGCACCGTTCCTTGATCCACGCGTTGCCGAATTTGCCGCCTCATTACCAATCAATTACAAATTAAATGGCAGCAACGGTAAATATATTTTGAAAAAAGCCGTTGAAAAGTTATTACCGAAAACTGTGGTCAAGCGTCCCAAAAAAGGTTTTGGAATTCCAATTGCTGAATGGTTACGGGGAAAGCTCAACCCCTTGGCTCACGATTTACTTTTGCGTGATCGTCTGATTCGTCAAGATTTCTTTGATTATGAATACGTTGAAAAACTGCTCGAAGAACACGAAAAAGGAGTTGCCAGTCATCATAAACAACTTTGGACTTTGCTGGTTTTCCAACTTTGGTATGACAACTTTTTTGAAAAATACAAACACAAATTCAAAGAAGCCGTTTAACCAATTTTCAATAACAAATAAAAAGCCGACGTTTTTGCAACATCGGCTTTTGAATTTTATCAGTAAAATTTATTCAATCGTAAATTTTGCCGATGGTTCAAGCAATTGATTGCTAACAGAATCTTTGATTTTGATTTTTAGCTCGTAATCCCCTGTATTTAATTGAGCTGTCGGCAATAACCTAGCCAAAGTCAAACGCTGTCCAGAATCGCTCAAACCTTTCCAATCTTCGGTTTGGCGTAAAACTTCTTTTCCGCCTTTACTTAAAATATATTCAACTTCAACCGCCGGTTTTAAGGTCATCTGGTCAATTCCAACATTATAGACCTGCATATAAATCCCGATTTCCTGACCTTTTTTATATTTTGCCGAAAGATTCGGAATTACTTTGGTCCCCGCAATTACAAAACTTTCGCCAATATTTTTTTCGGTTGTTTCAAACAGGCGCGAAGCCAACAATAAACTTGAGGTTGAAATTTTATTCGCTTCATATTTTGGAACGGTAAACCCTATGTTTCTAAACCCGATTTTACCCGAATCAATATCACGAATTGCCACGGTTACTTTGTAAGTCATTCCGGGTGCAAGCGAAATTGCTTTTTGATAAATGGATTTTCTTTCCTTTAACTCTGTAAGTTCCTGAGAAGTTGAGTTAGTTGTAACGACATCCTCAAAAATACCCGAGCGTTTCCCGGAAACAGAGGTTATTCGTCCAAAAATGTTCATTGTTGCGGTTTGTAATCCGCCTGAATCCTTGAAACTTAATTCCTTGTTATCAGCCTGAACTGTAAATGCCGCAATCACTTTATCATCCGATTGACGGAAGAAATCTACCTGCAAATCAAAATTTATTGCGTTTTTTGGATCTTCAATCGGACCTGTTGAACTTGTTATTCTGTCTAATCCGTTGTCCCTTATTTTTGGCGGATTCATCAGACCGTTTGCAATTTCCATTCGCCGAAACAGTCCATCCTGCTCCCTTTGGTAACTTGCATTACTGATTCCTGAAATCCTCTGGTCTCGTGTTTCTAAATTTAGTTGTTCGGCTAAAGTTTTTCCTGCACCCGGAATGTTTATTAAAGCATCTTTTTCATTTGCATTTTTAGCCATTCGATATTCGCCGGTTCCGGTCGGATCAACGAATTCAATTTCGATTCCATCTCCAACATTATCCAAATGACGATAGAACCAGATTTCAAATGGATAAGTTGTAGTTGAGCCGCCGCCTTCGTAACTTGGACGATCATAACTACCGCCTGACGGATGTGATTCGATTGAATCAGGTTTTCCCCAGGTAATATAAATTCGCCCTCTATCAGTTAACCAACCCGGAATGCCCGAAGTAAATTTTTCATTGGCGTAGGCAATTCTTTCGTAATATTCCTCTTTAAATTCATTTTCCTCGGTATCCGGATTTGGATCCCGAACATCCCAGAAATGAGCTATAAAATTTTCGCGCTCCTCGTTTGTTTGCAGTAGATCAAATACTTTTTTTTCGTCCGGGCTAATGATGTATTTCACATCCTTATTCACCCAATCCTTGAAAATTTTATCTGCATTATTCTCTTTATTTTGTTTTATTGGATTGTTAGACGGATTTTGAGAAAATCCATTGATGGTCAACAAAGCAACAACTCCCAACATTACGAAGATTTTTTTCATTTCTGTGACAACTCCTTTTTTGTGAAATTAAAAAGCCCGTCCGAAATTTCATCGTTTTGACGAAATTTACAAATGGGCTTTACTGAAACAAACAACTATTCGATTGTAAATTTGGCAGAGGGTTCAAGCGTTTGATTGCTGACGCGGTCCCGAATTTTGATTTTTAATTCGTAATCGCCCTTTTCCATTTGAGCAGTCGGCAAAAGTCTTGCCAAAGTCAGACGCTGACCTGAATCACTGAGACCTGACCAATCTTCGGCTTGTTTGATTACTTCTTTCCCTGATCTGGTCAAAACGTATTCCACATCAACCGACGGGCGTAAGGTTGTTTGGTCAATTCCGGCATTATAAACCTGCATATAGATTCCGATTTCCTGACCTTTTTTATAGTTAGCAGCAAGATTCGGAATTACTTTTTTATCACCAATGATGAACATTCCGCCGATGTCCCGTTCAGTTGTTTCATAAAGTCTGCTGGCTAAGATCAAAGTTGAGGTTGAAAGTTTTTCGGTATCATATTTAGGAACCGTAAATCCAAGATTTCTAACTCCCGCTTTGCCGGTTTCAACATCCCGAACTACCACACTGACTCGATAGGTTCCACCTGGCTGAAGTGCAAGTGCCTTTTGATAAACTGATTTTCTTTCTCTTGCTTCGGCTAATTCTTCAGGAGTTGCACTGGTTGCCACTGAATCCTCAAAAATGCCTGAGCGTTTGCCTGATACAGCCGTGACCCGTCCAAAAATATTCATCCGGGCAGTTTGTAATCCACCTGAATCTTTGAAAACTAATTCTTTATTGTCCGCCTGAACCGTGAAAGCGGCAATTACTCTTTCGTCTGATTGACGGAAAAAGTCAACCCGAACATTAAAATCCAAAGGGTCGTTATCAATAACAGGTGATTGTTCACCCGCTAATTTTTCTAAATCGGCAAATTTTACCTGCGGTGGTCGTTGCAGAGCTGTAATAATTTCGAGGCGGCGGAACGGTGAATCTTGTTCACGTTGATAATTCGTCTGACCGCTGTTGATTCCCGAAATACGGTCGGCTTTATCAGATAAACCAAGTTCTTCCGATAAAGTTAAACCTGCGCCCGGCACCATTAAGAGTGCATCTTTTTCATTTGCATTTCTGGCAATGCGATATTCGCCGGTTCCGGTCGGATCAACGAATTCAATTTCGATTCCATCTCCAACATTATCCAAATGACGATAGAACCAGATTTCAAATGGATAAGTTGTAGTTGAGCCGCCGCCTTCGTAACTTGGACGATCATAACTACCGCCTGACGGATGTGATTCAATTGAATCAGGTTTACCAAAAGTGATGTAAATTCTGCCGCGGTCGGTTTTCCAACCCGGAATACCTGAAGTAAATTTTTCGTTAGCATAAGCAATTCGTTCATAAAACTCTTCGCGGTATTCGTTTTCTTCCGTGTCCGGATCCGGGTCACGTCTGCGCCAAAAATTTTCAATAAAATTTTCACGCTCTTCGTCTGTAGCTAATTTGTTAAAAGCCTTTACTTCTTCCGGCGTAATAATATATGCCACATCTTTGCTAACCCAGTCCTTATAAACTTTTTTGACAGAATCCTCTTTTTTAACATTTCGCGCTTTATCATTCGGGTCAACCTGACCAAAAATTAAAGCAGCACTGGAACACAACATCAGTGCCGATAACGCAAAATTGCTCATCAACTTCTTATTCATTACGGTAAAACTCCTCAACTTTAACTACAAGAATCGCTTTTACAGATTTTATACACAAAACGACCTATAAAGATTTTAGTTGGTATTTGCTAATAGTCAAGATGCTATAAGGGCTTATAATGGTTGCCTCTTTGGGTTTTGCTAAACTAAACTTCGTTTTCAGTTCTCTTTTTAGCAAAAAACCAAGCCACAAAGATGGAAATTACATACAAGAATATCATCGGCATTGCGAAAAGCATCATATTTAACGCATCCGGTGTTGGAGAAGCAACTGCTGCCACAATTAAAATGACGATAAGTGCAATTTTCCATCCCTTAACCAGCAATCTGGCATTGATCACTCCAATTCTCGCTAAAACATAACTAATTGCAGGCATTTGGAAAACCAAACCCATTGCTAACATTAAAATTGTGATGAAATCGAAATATTCTGAGGCATTCAACATTAGGTTAAAATTTGTTCCTACACCAAGTAAATATTTAACCGCTGGCGGAAACAAAATGTAATAACCAAATGCTGCACCCGCTATAAATGAAATACTTGAAAGTAGCACGAATGGGGTAACATATTTTTTTTCATGCTGGTATAGAGCGGGAGCTATAAAACCCCAAACCTGTAAAAGCAAAAGTGGAATTGAAAAAGCAATAGCTGAATAAAGAGAAACTGTTACATACAACATAAATGGCTGCAATGCGTTTGTAACAATTAACTTTTCATCCATTCCTTTGGTATCACTTTTGGGAAAGTTAAAATCTACCGGCAATCTAACTCCTTTAGGAATTATAGCTTCATTCGTATAAATCGGTTCTTCTGTGAATAAGCCGATGATTCCTTGACTATCTTTGGTAACTATCGAATCTACTGATGTTCCCATTATGACAACCGCGCCGCTAAAATCTGTATTTTTGCTAAAAACAAAACGTCCCTTGTCCCCTTCTTTCAGATTATTTAAGGACAATATTTTCTCTTCTCCCGTTAATCCTTGAACCGTAAATTCGACTCTTTGTGCTTCGGCTAAAGCTCTTGTTACGGGAACGGCTAAAAAACTAAAAATATTTTCGGAAAAATAAAAACATATTAAAAATGCAACCAAAACAATAATTACCGAATTAATTAAACGGCGGCGTAACTCGTCCAAATGTTCCAGGAAAGACATTTGTCCGCCAAGTTCTGCTTCATTTTCTTTTTCTACTGCATCCATCTTTTTTTTTGATTATAACCAATCGCGTTTGCTGAGAGTAGCGGCTTTAGTTTGCGGTTCTTCTGTTTTCGTTTCCTGAACTTCGTTTGCTTCAACAACTATTTCTTTATTAAAAATTTTTGCAACCTCTTCTGGACTTAATTCTTTGATTGTTGGTGTGGTCAATAATTTTTCTTCTACTTGGACTGGCTGGCTAATTGAGTTATTTTCTAACACCGGGTCTTCGCCTAAAGTCTTGAGCATTTGTTTATCTTCCTCAACTTCTTTTTCCCAAGTCTGTTTAAAGTCTCCGGTAACTTTTCGGAAATCTGCCATTGTTTTTCCGATTGTCCGGGCAATTTCGGGCAGTTTTCGCGGACCAAAAACGATAAGT
The DNA here is from genome assembly GCA_019694395.1 of Pyrinomonadaceae bacterium. Taxonomy (GTDB): domain Bacteria; phylum Acidobacteriota; class Blastocatellia; order Pyrinomonadales; family Pyrinomonadaceae; genus JAIBCC01. The sequence goes on from JAIBCC010000030.1 coordinate 71,159, forward strand.
GCAACTAACCCGATTAAGATTAATTCCTGTGTGCCGATTCCTTCGAGAATAAATAAATACAACTTCTCACCTCACCAACTTTATGCACTAAATTATGCAATCTAAAAACTTTGATTAAATCCCTTAATCAAAAACTTAACTTGTAAACTTCTGAAATAGTTTAACTTACTTCAATCAAACAATCTTTGAGCGTCTCAACTCGTCCAATTACCTTTGCGCCTTCGACCTGCTTAAGCAATTCTTCAGCCTTTTCTTCTGCCAATGAAATCAACAAACCTCCGGCGGTTTGCGGGTCAAAAAGCGCACTTTGCATCTCGCCTGAAACGCTCGTATTTATTCTAACAGTTTCCCCGACATAAAGGCGATTATTCTTGTCACCGCGCGTCAACATTTTTTGTTCGATCAATTCCAAAACATTCGGCAATAGCGGAACTGAATTTGAATCAATTTGAAACGTGACATTGCTTCCCTTTGCCATTTCAAAGGCGTGTCCGAGCAAACCAAAACCTGTAATGTCCGTGCAGCCGTTCGCGCCAACCGTTTGCATCACTTTTGAAGCGTGAGCGGCGGAAGTCGTCATTGCCTTCATTGCTGCATCAATTGATTCCTGTTTAGCCACACCGCGCTTGATTCCGGTGCTGATCGCTCCCGTTCCAATCGGTTTGGTCAAAACCAAAACATCTCCTGCTTTTGCGCCTGAATTTTTGACGATTTTTTCGGGATGAACGATGCCCGTCACGGCATAACCGAATTTAATTTCCTGATCGTCAACCGAATGCCCGCCGATGATAACGACATTTTCGGCATTCATTTGTTTTTGTCCGCCCAATAGTATTTTAGCTAAAACATCCCAATCACCCTTTTGCGGATAGCAAACAATCGAAAGTGCGGAAATCGGCGTTCCGCCCATCGCATAGACATCATTGAGCGAATTTATCGCCGCAATTTGTCCGTATGTTTCGGGATCATCGGCGATAGGTGTAAAGAAATCAACAGTTTGCACGAGTGCAGTAGTTTCATTGAGCCTAAACACACCGGCATCGTCAGATGTTTCAAAGCCAACTAGAACATCTGTCGAAAAATCCTGTTTAGGTAATTTGCTCAAAACTTGAGCAAGGTCGCTGGGTGCAAGCTTCGCCACTCAACCCGCACAGGAAACCATTTCAGTTAATCGTTTTTGCTCCATAAACCATTGATATATTTATACTTACTCGGCTAATAGGATTTGATAAATTCTATCCAAATCATCCTGTCCGTAATATTCAAACTCAATTTTTCCGCCCGTTCCTTTTCCATCCGGGACAATGCGGATTTGCGTGCTGTATTTTCTGCGTAATTTTGTTTCTGCCGCTTTTAGATTCGGGTCTTCTTTGGGCTTGATAACCTCTTTCTTTTCAATAACTTCCACCTCACCGCGATTAACCCGCTTAACTGCTTTTTCGGTTTCCCGCACCGAAAGCGACATTTCCATGATACTACGGGCAATCCGTCGTTGAACTTCTGCATTATCCGTCATCAACAAAGCCCTGGCGTGTCCAACAGAGATTTTTTCTTCGCAAACCAAGTCTTGAATATCATCAGGCAATTTCAGTAAACGCAGGTAGCTGGTGATAAAAGTTCGTTCCTTCCCAACGCGGCTGGCAACCATCTCCTGTGTTAAGCCGATAGCATCAATTAATTTTCGATAAGCTTTAGCCTCCTCAATCGCATTGAGTTCCTGGCGTTGGATATTTTCAACTAATGCAAGCTCAAGAACTTTTTCGTCCGAAACATCTTTAACAACCGCAGGAATTTTGGTTAATCCGGCACGTTGCGAAGCTCGCCAGCGTCTTTCACCCGCAACTAATTCATACCCATTACCTTTTTTCCGAACAAGAATCGGTTGAACAACGCCATTGACTTTAATTGACTGTGCGAGCTCCTCCAGAGCCGTTTCGGTAAAGCGGGTGCGCGGCTGTTCGGCATTAGGCGTAATCAAATCAATATCAATCTCAATAAATCCCTCTTTACTTTCGGCTTGCTCAACCGGATTTTCTCCGAGCAATGCGCTCAATCCCCTACCTAACGCCTTTCTGTTCATGACTCAAAATCTCCTTTGCTAATTGAATGTAACTTTCTGCCCCGCGTGAACGAATGTCGTATAAAATGATCGGTTTACCATAACTTGGTGCTTCCGCCAGACGAACATTGCGCGGAATTACCGTTTCAAAGACCTGTTTTCCATAAAAATCACGCAAATCATTTGCCACAGCCATTGAAAGATTGGTTCGCTCGTCAAACATGGTCAATAAAAGTCCTTCGATAATTAATTTTGGATTCAAACCGCGTCTAATTCTCGCCAACGTGTCAAAAAGCTCCGTGACCCCTTCCAAAGCGTAATATTCGCACTGAATCGGCACTAAAAGCGAATCAGCTGCAGTTAGACTATTCAGCGTTAATAATCCGAGCGATGGCGGGCAATCAATAATGATGTAATCATAATTGTCTTTGATTTTATGCAAAACGTCTTTTAGGATAAATTCCCGATTTTGTGTTTCAACTAATTCAACTTCTGCTCCGGCAAGGTTTTTATCCGCCGGAACAACCCAAAAAAGAGGTAATTCGGTGGATAAAATGGCGTTTTCGATTTTATCACCCAAAATCATTGCATTATAGAGAGTTCGGCGATTATTTGCGCGTGGAATTCCTGAGCCTGACGTGGCATTTCCCTGTGGATCAGCATCCACTAACAATACTTTTTTTTCTTCAACTGCTAATCCGGCAGCTAGATTGACTGAGGTGGTTGTTTTTCCAACGCCTCCTTTCTGATTGGCGACAGCAATAATTTTTCCCATTCGTGATTACCTTAATTTGGAAGTTTTTATAAAGGTATCACAGGTCGGAATGAAATAAAAATGTGGCACGTCCGCCATTGAGATATTTTTTAAAAAATGTAGCACGTGCGACATTGGTTCTGAACTTTATTCAAAAACAATGTCGCACGTCCACCATTTTTTAAAAATCATGCAGCTTTCTGATGATTTTTAGCAGAAATATAAACCAAAACCGTAGATAAAGCGGCAGGAGTTAAGCCAGAGATTTTACGAACCTGACCAAATGTTTGTGGTTTAGCTCGTTCAAGACGTTCAATCATTTCGTGCGACAGTCCGCTGATTCCGCGAAAATCAAGACTATCCGGCACTTTGAGATTATCATAATGATTAACCCGTTCAGTAGCAGCACGATGGGTGGTCAAGTAACCGGAATAGAGAGAATCCGCCAAAACAGTTTCTAAATCGCTCATTTTAAGATTGTTTTGCAATTCAGACGGTAAAAAACGTTGAATCAATTCCAAATTAACGCCTTGGCGTTGTGCCAGATGCGATAAAGTGAACGAATCCCCCAAATCACAACCGAGGATTTGCGAGGCAGTCGCATATTCAACACTGGAGCGTTTGAAGCGGGTAAAATCCATATAATTACGAATTTGCGCCAATCTATCGCGTTTAGAATTAAATCTTTCCCAATCGGATTCACCTAAAAGCCCGATTTCGTGTCCTTTTGGAGAAAGTCGCTGGTCAGCATTGTCGTGACGAAGGGTTAAACGCGCTTCTGCCCGCGAGGTGAAAATCCGATACGGTTCATCAACTCCGTGTTGAATCAAATCGTCAACTAAAACGCCGATATAGGCTTCATCACGATTGAGACGAAACATTTCACGTTTTTGCACGCTCAAAGCGGCATTTATTCCCGCCATTAGACCTTGGCAAGCAGCTTCTTCATAACCGGTCGTGCCATTGATCTGCCCTGCCAAAAACAAACCTTTGATACGAATAGTTTCCATCGAAGGCATTAGTTCACGCGGATCAACAAAATCATATTCGATGGCATAGCCGGGGCGAATGATTCGGACATTTTCAAATCCCGTGATTTTGGTCAAAAGACTTTGCTGTAATTCAGCAGGTAAAGAAGTTGAAAAACCATTCAGATAAACTTCATTTGTATCGTGACCTTCGGGTTCAAGGAAAAGCTGATGACGATTTTTGTCGGCAAATTTAACCACTTTATCTTCAATCGAAGGACAATAACGCGGACCGATGCCTTTAATTTTCCCCGAATATAACGGAGATTGATGCAAATTATCGCGGATTTCCTGATGTAATTCCTCTGTCGTGTAACCGATGTAACATTTGATCTGTGGTTGTTCGATTTTTTCCGTTGCAAAAGAAAAGGCAACCATTTTGTCATCGGCAGGTTGTTCTTCAAAAGCATCCCAATCAATCGTTCGACCATCCAGTCGAGGAGGGGTTCCCGTTTTCAAACGTCCAACCGGAAATTCCAATCTGTTTAAGGCTTCGGCTAATTCTATGGAAGCAGGCTCACCCGAACGTCCGGCAGAAAAAGTTCTCTTCCCTGTGTGAATTGTTCCGTTCAGAAAAGTTCCCGTCGCAATGACAACTGATTTTGCTCCGAAACGTCGAGTATCTTGAAGTTCTACACCGATAATCCGTTTATTTTCAATAATTAAATCAACCACAACGCCTTGCCGCAGATGTAAATTTGGAGTTGCTTCTAACACGCGGCGCATTTCAGTTCGATAAAGACTGCGATCTGCTTGAGCGCGTGGCGATTGAACAGCGGGACCTCTGGAACGATTTAAAAGACGGAATTGAATTCCGGTGCGGTCAATCACTCTTCCCATAATTCCGCCAAGCGCATCAATTTCGCGGACGATGTGACCTTTGGCAATGCCGCCGACTGCCGGATTACAGGACATTTGCCCAATCAAATCAAGATTGATAGTGACAAGAGCAGTTTCTGCGCCTAACCGAGCTGCCGCTGAAGCCGCTTCGCATCCGGCGTGTCCTGCTCCGATTACAATCACATCAAAATTTTCGTCAAAAAACATTTCTTTTTGCCTCTAGATAAAACAGGCGGGAATCCCCGCCATTGTTGAAACTAACAATTGTAATCTATTGAGATAAGTTTTGCCAATAAAAAGTTTAGATAAAAACACTAAGCCATTTATTATCAGCAATTTAATACCATCGCCCTCGTAGTCTTTCTTCGCTCAGAGCAATCGAATGAAAACTTGCGACTCGCACTCGGTCGCTATCGCGGAAAGAAACAAGCGGCATAATTCCGGCATCACTCATTTTTTCAACGCTTGTTTCGGTCATTGGAATTTCGGCACAGGGTTTGGTTTTTGATTCACCATCCTCTTTGTAAATGTGCATTGGCAAACCTTCAATTTCACGCGCAATATTTTCAGCTATTTCCCAGCCATTGCGCCGAAAACTTTTTGCCAACAAATTGACACAGGCAAAAGCCGGATTAGACCAAACATAATGATCGTGGTTGCCGCCAAACTCTTCAAAAGAAAAGACTTCTGTAGGATCAGTTTCGCGTCCATAAGGTAAACGAGCTAAAAATCTAGGCATTGCCATTCCCAAATACTCTGATTCGCGGTTACTACGCAGGGCATTCCAAAGTTTCCATTCGGTCGAATCCTCCGCCAAATTCCAGTCTTTGGAACTTGAATGTTCTGCCAAAGATTTAATTCCTAAAACATCAGGACGAATATGAGAAATAAAAGGTGTATTAGAGGAACTTGCAATTTGCGAAATCCTCATCAGAGCTGCAATATCATCCATATTTGGACTGAAACAATAATTTCCGCAAACCACTGCCCAAGGCTCACCAATTGAATTTTCCAGATTTTCTCCCGCTGTCCATTGAGCATAAATTGAATCGGATAAATTACTGACAGATTTAAGGTTATCGGCTAATTCTTCTTTGGAAGCGTCCAGTAAATAAATTTTCAAATCAGTATCGGTATCGGTTCGCCTAACTAAAAAATAAAGTCCGCGCCAAGCTGATTCTAGGGCAAGAAAATCTTTATGGTGCAAAATTTTTCGCATCAAATCGGAAATAACTTCGTCCACTGCTAACAATAAATTTGATTGTTCAGTTAGATCAACCTGCACTAAATGAGGCTTAACAATATCGCTGATAAATTGGCTCATTTCGGATGATGAAGTCGTTTTGCGTTTAACTGCCGAGGCATCAAAGGAATTCCCGCTTAAAATTTCATCAAGCAAATTATCTTCATCAATTTTGGTGGTTTCCTGCCTAGGAACAGTTGGGTCCTCCTCATCCGGCGCAAACCAACTACGAACTTCCCTTGCCGCTTCGTTAAAGGTATCTGGGTTTTTTAATTTTTTACGAAGGTCACGCAAGTTTTCAAAAAAGTCGATCTGACGAAAAATATTGTCAGGATGAAAATCATCAAGTTCAGTAAATGATAGAGATAGAGAATTTTCACCGTCAAATTCCAAATTAAGTTGCGGACGAATTTTGCGAATCACATCATCAAAATTATCACGGTCAATAACAATTGGGCGACGTTTGGATAATTCAACTCCATTCCCAACATTACCACTCCAATTACCTAAACAAAGAATATGAAATGGTGCGTCATCCTCAACCACGTTTCCGCCGGTTTCAAAAGTAAAAGTGCCTTCTAAATTGGTTTCTTCGGGGGACATAAAAAAGCTCCTGCAAAATTTTGTTGAATCAAATATCTGACTTCAAAGCCGAAAAGTCAATAAAACAGTTACTTGCCGATACAAAAAGTTGAGAAAATTCGAGTCAGCATATCTTCAGTTGTAGTTTCGCCGGTAATTTCGCCAAGATAGCGAATGGCGTTGTGGAGTCCAATTAAAACAATTTCCTCGCTCATT
>JAIBCC010000052.1 GCA_019694395.1 Pyrinomonadaceae bacterium
TTCGGAAGCAATTTGCCAAAAATTTCGGCGGCAGGTTGTTCATAAATATATTCGGCTTGCGATGCTTCGTTTTCAGCTTCTTCGATTTTCGGAACCGGCAAAAGTTGTGTGACCACAGGTTTTTGCGACAAAACCGATTTGAATTCGCTGTAAACTAGGAAAACTTTGTCAATTTTTTCCATCTCAACAAAAGTTTTGATGACATATTGAGCAATTTCCTGAGCTTGGCTGTATTCGATGCGTCCCTGTCCGGTCAAACCAATATATTCTTCCTGAAAAGCAACAGCACGGCGTTTGAAGAAATCGCGTCCTTTTCTACCGACCGGAATCATACTGATTGATTTGTCGCTGTTTTCTTTCATAAAGGCTTGCGTAGCTTTGATAATGTTGGCGTTAAAACCTCCGCACAAACCTTTATCGGCTGTTACCAAAACAACCAAATAACGTTCATCACCGCGAGCATCAAGCAACGGATGCGAAAAATCAGACGAAACTTTGGCACTCAAATTTCCCAAAACTTCCGACATTTTTTGTGCATACGGACGAGCGGCAGTAACGCGGTCTTGGGCGCGTTTCAACTTAGCCGCTGCGACCATTTTCATCGCTTTGGTGATTTGCTGTGTATTTTTGACCGACTTAATGCGTCGGCGCATATCTAAAAGACTTGGCATAAAATTAGTGAATAGTGAATAGTGAATAGTGAATAGTTAATTCTTATTTTTTAACTTTTCCTTTTTCACTTTTCACTGTCTATGCGTTTGCTCCGCTTGCTTTTTCTTCCCAACGGCTTGATTTGAAATCTTCGACTGCTTCTTTCATCTTGGCTTTCAAATCATCGTCAATTGATTTTTTCTCACGCAGGGTTTCAAAAACAGCCGGATGCGAATTTTCAACAAAATTTGATAATTCAGTTCCGAAGCGTTGAATGTCTGCAACTTCAATGTCCGAAGCCAGTCCGTTTGAAACTACCCAAATTGCGAAAACTTGTTTTTCAACTTCTTGCGGTTGGTATTGACCTTGTTTCAAAACTTCGGTCAGGCGTTTACCTTTTTCGAGTTGGTCTTGGGTTGATTTATCCAAATCCGAACCAAATTGAGCAAACGCGGCGAGTTCACGGAATTGAGCCAAGTCAATCCGCAATGTTCCCGCAACTTGTTTCATCGCTTTAATTTGCGCTGAACCACCCACGCGTGAAACCGAGTTACCTACGTTAATCGCAGGGCGCACGCCGGAGTTAAACAAGTCAGATTCTAAGAAGATTTGTCCATCGGTAATCGAAATTACGTTGGTCGGAATGTATGCCGAAATGTCGCCCGCTTGAGTTTCAATGATCGGAAGCGAAGTCAATGAACCGCCGCCGCGTGCATCTGACATTTTTGCGGCACGTTCCAAAAGTCTTGAGTGGAGATAGAAAACGTCTCCCGGATAAGCCTCACGACCCGGAGGACGACGGAGCAACAACGAAATTTCGCGGTATGCAGCGGCTTGTTTTGACAAATCATCGTAAATGGTCAAAGCGTGACGACCGTTATCGCGGAAATATTCACCGATGGCAACCCCCGAATACGGAGCCAAGAACTGCATTGCCGCCGGATCGGAAGCAGTTGCTGAAACAACTACGGTGTAATCCATTGCGCCGTAATCTTCAAGTTTTTTTACAACCTGAGCTACGGTTGATGCTTTTTGACCGATAGCAACGTAGATACAGATAACGTCTTTGCCTTTTTGGTTAATGATGGTGTCAATCGCAACTGCAGTTTTACCTGTTTGGCGGTCGCCGATGATAAGTTCGCGTTGTCCGCGACCGATAGGAACCATCGCGTCAATAGCTTTCAAACCGGTTTGCAGCGGTTCTTTTACCGGCTGACGGTCAATGATACCGGGCGCAATTCTTTCAACCGGATTGTAAGTATCGGTAATAATGTCGCCTTTGCCATCAATAGCATTACCAAGCGCATCAACTACCCGCCCGATCATCGCATCGCCAACGGGAACACTCATGATCCGTTTGGTGCGTTTGACTTCATCACCTTCTTTAATTTTTTGGAAATCTCCGAAAAGCACTGTCCCAACCTTATCTTCTTCGAGGTTGAGCGCAAGACCGCGAACACCGTGCGGAAATTCGAGCAGTTCGCCTGCCATTACTTTTTCGAGTCCGTGAATTTCTGCGATACCGTCACCGACTTTGATAACCGTTCCGATTTCCGAAACCGTCATACTGGCATCAAAATTCTCAATCTGTGAACGAATAATTTCGTTAATTTCGTTGGCTTTAATTGCTTCCATATTTTTTATAGTGGAAAGTAGAGAGTGGAAAGTAGAGAGTGAAAAACTATCACTCATCACCAATCACTTATCACTATCCATTAACAAGTTGTTTTTTAAGATTCTCTAATTTCGTTTTGACCGAGCCATCATAAACAGTTGAACCGATTGTGGTAATGACTCCGCCGATAATATTTTGGTCAATATCAAAATTCAGGCTGACTTTTTTGCCGGTTAAACTTTCGACATTGCTTTGTAAATCCTTTTTCTCTTTATCGGAAAGCGGACGGGCTGAAACGATTTTTGCCGAAACAAATCCGGCGCGTTCCTCTAAAACTTTGCCGAAAGTTTTATTGATTTCAGCCAAATTGGTTAAACGTCCGTTGCGAAGCAAAACACGCAGAAAATTTGCGGTTGCTTTGGTCGGTTTGGTTTTTCCGATCAATGATTCTAAAACTTTTTCTTTGTTGGCGTGAGCAATTGCGGGATTGCTGAAAGCTCCGCTTAAATTGCTGTTTGAACTCATCATTTCTTCCCAGCTTTTGAGTTCATTTTTAACCACATCTGCATCTTTGGTATTAGCAACTACATCTGCCAGAGCAACGGCGTAACGGCGGGCAACGGTTTCAACACTCATTATTTTGCACCTCCTAAACTTTCAATTCCGGCTTTGACGAGTTTGGCATCTTCTTTTTCGCTGATCTTTTCTTTGATCATTTCTTCTGCCAAACGGATCGTTTCTTCGGCAGAAAGTTTGCGAAGCTCGTATTTGGCAAGTGCGGTAGAGCGAGCGATTTCGCTGTTAGCTTGTTCCCGCATTTTCTTGATGTCAGATTCGGTTTGTTCTGCTAAACGCTTGCTTTCACCTTCGGCTTCTTCTTTGGCGCGGTTCAAAACATTTTCTTTGTCAGTATCGAGGCGCGCCAGTTTTGCTTCGGCTTCGGTTAATTTTGCCAAAGCAGCCTGTTTTTCTTCTTCGGCTTTGATCAATTCAGCACGGATTTCTTCGCGTTTGGCTTTGAAAGTTTCGCTCAATGGCTTTTTCAAAAGATAAACGCCTAATCCGATAAAAATGAATAAATTGATAAACTTCCAGCCTTCAAAACCGGGATAGTTTAAGTATTGATTCCAGAATTGCGACCAACCGCCGCTGCTGGCGTGACCTGCTTCAGAAAATAATAAAAAGATAAAAGCTAACATAAACTTATGCTTTCAAAAGATTTGAGCTAATTTTCTCAGCTAATTTTTTGGCTTCGGTGGTAATTTCTTTGCGTGCTTGCTCAGTTTGCTCAACAATTGAGCCTTTTTCGGTAGCTAACAAGTTTGCAACTTCTTCCTTAACGGCATCAATTTTTTTGTTCCGTTTAGCAACATCTTTAGTGTGCTGCTTTTCGATCAATTTGTAGCCTTCATCGCGTGTTTCACGAATCGCCGAATCATACGCCGAATTTTTCTCTTGAACTGTGTGCAAGATTTCTAAAGCTTCGGTATTGCGTCCGCCGCTGTTTTTGGCGCGTGATTCCAAAACTTTATTGATGGGGCGAAAGAAAGTGCGGTTCAGAATCCATATCATCAATAAAATCAAGGTAATATGGATAAGCAAACTTGCATCGGGAATAAGTTGGATACCTTCAAATGCTAAGACCGTCATAGCTGAATATAAAATTAGTTAAGATAAAGATTATTTTAAATGCTTATACAGCAAACAAAAATGCTTGCCATTCAAAAGAATCTAGCTTATCACGCTGTGTTTATGCGGTCAAGCCACGGATAGTGCATTTTTTCACAAGGTTTTGGCGACGGACATAAAATAAAAAAAGCGGGGAATTTAACCTCTCCGCCTTTCTTTTCTCAAATTCAAAATTCTTTTAGCTTTGTCCTAAAAATACCTGACGATTTATGTATTCGGGTTTTCCCAGAACGATGAACCGTAGATTTTTCATATATTTTTGCGAAACCCTTTGAACATCAGCAGGCGTAACTTTTTTCACCTGGTCAAGAAATCCAAACGAATTACGCCATCCTCCGCCGATAAGTTCATAACGTGCGAGTTCTGCGGCTTGTGCTGCATTTGTTTCCTGAGCAATGAAATAAGTCGTTAAAAACTGACCGGTAACTCCTGAAATATCTCGATCATCCACCTTTGTAGTTTTTAGAGAATTTATTTCATCTAACATGACGCTGACAGCTTGATTTGCATCAACTGCTGTCACATAGATATTTCCCGAATTAATTCCCATTGATCCCATATCAGCACTTGGGGCATAAGAAAGATTTCGTTTGACCCGAACTTCCTCAAAGACCCGATCACGCAAAATCGTAGTAGCCACACGCATTGCGTAAAAATCAGGATTATTTATCGTCGGCGCATCGAATACACCTTGGATATAATTGGTCGGAAGATTTTTAGAAGTAATGTCCAACGTCGGTTTGGAAAAATCAAAATTTGGTAAGGGTGTTTCTTTGTAATCTCCGCGCGGAAGCTTACCAAAAGATTCGGTAATTCTTTGTTTTAAGGCATTTGCGTCCAAATCGCCGACAATCACCAGCAAAAGCCGCGAAGTCTGCATCATTTTTTGATGATATGCCCGTAAATCCTCTAACTTGAATTTACTAATTGTTTCAGCCATTCCGTCCGGATTATTTTCGTATGGAGTTTTGGCATTAATTGTTTTATCAACCAAAACCTGTAAAAATCCGTCGGGATTGTCCTCATCATCGCGCAACGAGGTCAAGATCTTGTCACGGGTTAATTCAACATCATCCGGCGCAAAAGTCGGATGTAGTGCAATATCAGTAAAAATTTCCCACGAACGGTCAAAACTTTGACGGGTTGAAGCCAATGCCAAAACGCTGTAATCGTAATTTGTGCCCGAAGAAATACTGGTTCCGGTTTGAGCTAACTCACGACGCAGAATTTCACGCGGAAATTTTTGACTGCCTTCGGTTGCTACATTGAGCATTAAATTTTCAATTCCTGCGTTCGCCGCAGTGACGTTTCTGGCTCCGCCGCGAATGAAAAGTCCGGCAGCAACGGTTTGGCTGTTTGGTCGGCGTTTGATCAAAACTTTCAAACCATTGACATCCATTTCCGTGACCATTGCCGCTTGCGAAGCAAGATTGTTCCCGGTTGATTGCGCTAAACTCAAGCCAACAAAAGTTAAAATGAAGAGCGTTAATAAAGCAAATTTTGACCAACTAATTTTGTTTAATCTCATAATTTAAAATGAATCCTTTAATTGTGTCTTTCCAATTATTTGCCGATTAAATCCTCCGGCGTTAATTGTGCCTGAGCCTGCGATTCTGATGAAAGCATTGCGACTCCGATGTGATTTTTGCCTTGAATATAAGTTCTGATGTAACGGGCGGTATCCTCACGGGTGATAGAACGCAAATTTTTCTGATAACCACGAAAATAATCAATTCCGGTTGAGCTCCACCAAAAACTCAAAGTATGCGCATATTCACTCAGTTTTTCACGATCAAAAAGGTCGCGTGATTCAAGGATCGTTTTGGCATTTTCAAGTTCGGCATCGGTAAAATAGTTCGGTTTATCAAATTGTGCAATTTCGGCGTAAAGTGCTTTTAGTGCGGCTTTTGCTTTATCAGGGGTTGTCACTAAAGTAACCTGAATCGGACCGACATTACGCTGCGTGTAATAACCAAAATCAACTCCGACAACCAAACCTGTATCAACTAAATTTCGCTGAAAACGTGAATCGGGCTGGGTAATGATGTAAGAAAAAACGTCCGCAGCGTAGGTTGCTGCATTGTCTTTGCCAATCGAAGGTCCATGCCAACCGATTTCGATCAAAACATTTTGCACCGGCTGCTGAACAATCACGCCTTCACTTTTCGGTAACGGCGGATGTTCAACCAACGGAAATTCTTTGAATGGTTCAACTTGGCGTGGTTTCCAATCGCCAAAATATTGTTCGGCATAACGGAAAACCTCTTCTGGTTTGCAATCACCGGTGACAACTAAAGCCGAATTATTCGGCACATAATAACGGTTTTGAATTGTCCGCATTTTTTCGGTGGTGGCGGTTGAAACCGTTTCGCGGGTGCCTAGCGGATTTTTACGAGTCGGATATTTGTAAAAAAGTTTTTCTTTCAGTGCTTTGTCCAGATAATAAAACGGATTTGATTCGTTACGGTCAATTTCACCGATTACTACTTGTTTTTCGCTGGCAAATTCATTTTCATCAAAAACCGGAAAACGAACCGCATCTTTGATAAAACGCATTGCAGTCGAAAGATACGGACTGGTCGTGGTGAAATAGTAATTTACCACTTCTTCACGGGTTGAGCCGTTGTAAGTAATTCCAAGCTGTCCGATGTCATCCAAATAATTTACATCGCCAATGGCAGGTTGATACTTCATCTGGGCATCACAATCTTTGCTGTTGTAATAGCCCAAATTGCCGAATCTTTTAGCCTGTCCGCATCCGTAAACCAACAAGGCACGATTTGTTTTGAAAAACATATGTTCGTAAAGATGCGATAAACCGTTAAGTTCGGGCGGTTCAGTAAAAGAACCGTTGCGGGCTGCAAGCTCAACTGAAACAATCGGAACGCTCGAATCAGGCAAAACAATAATTTCAAATCCGTTCGATAAAACTTTATTAACAAATGGAACTTCCGCAGTTTGCGGCTGAATCGGTTTTGGCGGTTGATTGGTCGAAACCGCTTGCGGTTTGGCTTTAACCGGCGTTTTCGGTTTTTTTGATTGTGCTGTAATCGTAGTTGATAAAACGGTTAAAGCTAAAAAGAAAGAAAGAATTTTTTTCACAAATAAGACTCCAAATTTTTGTTAGACGTTTGATGTCTAATATTCCCAAATGGTTTAATCTAAGTAACAGATTTAACATTTTTACGTTACTAAAAGCAAAAAGTTTTAAGGAGAATCCAATGGAAAGAGATAATTTGATGCACGGCGCACGAACTGCAATGAATCACAGTATGGACATTCGCGAATGGTGCGAGAATTATTTAAAAGAAAAAGAACGCGAAAATCACGCCGAAATGACCGAAGAAGAATTTGCCAAATACTGGAAATATCACCGTCCCGAAATTATGCACGCCGGCGCGGCGGAAGCAATGCAAGCCTATAAATCAAGGCAAAAGTAAAAAGGTAAAAGGCAAAAGTTAGGAATCTGAAATTATTGAATCTTATAATTTTTGCCGCCCCAAACAACGATCACAGTTCCGCTCAGGGAATTACCGATATTTTGTAACCCGCTATCTAATTTTTTGTAATCGTCTGAGCCGCGTTTGACGTTTTTAGTTGATCCGCCTGTATAACTCGTATCTGTCCAAACTCCGCCAACTTTACGAAAAGATTTACTGCCGATACTTCGCGTTTCGGTTGAAGCAGTTTTTTCATCTTCATCACTTCTCTTTTCAGCAGCCTTCTTTTTCGGCTCAGCGCGCGGAGACGGTTGTTCCTGACCTGCACCGGAAGCCGCAGGCGGCGGAGATACAGTTTGATTGCGCTGAACATTTACACCATCAGGAGTAATGTTTTGAATATTTCGTGTTTGAGAAATTTCGTTTTGTTTGTTTGTATCCCGACGACCGCCAGTAACTGAATCGTCGGTAGTAGTTGCTTCGGGTTTTGGTTCTTCTTTTTTCGCCAAATCCGTTGGCGCATCATCTTTTCTGTTTACCGATTCATTTTCTGTAACTTTATCCTCACCAGCTTTGCTTGCTTTCAAATCAGACGGTGTTGCTTCTGTCGAAATAACGGGAGCAGTTGTGCCAGCATCTTTGGAAACAGGACCATTTGATGTATTTGCAGAATTTGCAGCCGGCACTGCCGCCGGAGTTGCCATCGGAACATTTGCGGTTGAACTGGAATTGCTATTTGCTGCATATGTTGGAGACTCACCCGCATCCCCTTCCAAAGTTCCCGCATTTGGTCCAGATGACTTTTCAGCCGAAGCAGCTTTATCAGCCTGTGCCACCATTGGTTCCGATCTGTTTGAATTTTGTAAAATAAACAATCCGATCATTCCAACCAACAACAGAGCTAATGCCCCCATCGCATAAGTAAGGTTCGATGCAGCAAAAAGTTTTTTATACCAGGGAATAACAGGTAAAGAAACAATTGTTTTTGATTCTTCGTGAATAATTTCACTTTCGGCTTCGGAAGTTAAGAAAGCCAGATTTGCCAGAATTCTTCTACATTTTGAGCAATCAGCTAAATGTCCGGTAATGCGCAAACGAGCTTTGTTGGGCAGCACATTTTCGGCAAAAGCAGAGATTTCATCGGCATCAAGATGCGTTTCGGGCAAAACTTGAGCAAAGGAATCTCCTTTTGCCAAATCCCGCAACATTGCATCTATTTCTTTGTCGAATTCATTTACCATTTTAAAACCTGCATTTTTTCAAATGCATTAATAGAACGCTCTATTTGAAAAATTCTTGCAACAATATTGTTAAAGCTAACAATCCAAACATTTTTTCGAGGCTAATATCAAGATTTGCCGCCGAATTTGCCAGATGTTTTTTGACTTCATCCTGTTTCCAACCGTGTTTTTCAGCCAAACCTTTTTCTACCGATTTTCGCAAATCCTGCTGTATCCGAACAAGTTTGCGGCTCGCAGTTGCTTCGTGAAATCCTAGCATTTGCCCAATGTCTTTTAGTTTTAAATCATCAAAATAATAAAGTTTCAAAATCAAACGGTCTTCAGCCTCAAGATTTTTCATCGCTTCACGAAAAGCCTCTTTGACATCTTTATTGGTTTCGGTGCGGCTTAAAATCTCTTCGGGACTTTCACCGTGTGCTACTAAACTCGTATTTTCATCTTTTTCCGAAGATTCATTCGCCAGATTCTCAAACTCTCTGGTTTCTTCAATTTGCACGAATTTCGATTGTTTGCGAAATTGGTCCACCGCAAGCTGCGAAACTACCGCGCGAAGCCAACCCGCTAAACTTCCGCGTCCCGAATAATACGAAAGTTTACCTTTAGCTTTGCCGTCTTTTTCTTTTAAACCGTAAAGCTCCGCCCAGATCGAACTGGCTAGATCTTCGGCATCTTCCGAATTATTTGAAACCGAACGCGCCGCCGATTTAACGGTTGAATCAAACTTTTTGACCAAATCTTCCCAAGCCGTTTCGTCACCGTTTTCACAGGCAACAATTAAACACAAATCATCAGCATTGAGCGCGTCAATAAATTCTTTGATCTCGTTTTTGTTCGGATTCGGTTCGTCTTTTAAGAGATATTTTTCAACCGTCAGCGAAACTCTTCCGCGTAAACTTTCCGTCTGAAGTCCACGCGAATTCCCCGCACGCATCAGCAAACGCGAGACTGACTCATCCAAAATTTCTTTGTGTTTTTCGGTAACGGAAATCACTGTTGGTTCAAACGTTGGAATTTTAACACTAAATTGCATATTTTGGGGAACTAAAACCAGCAATTGTTGTCTAATAGATTGTAGTTGCAAAAAAACAAAGTGGAGTTGCTTGATAGAATGCCGAAAATATTTTTTTTGGTAATTATTTTTTTGACCGGATTTTGCGGATTAAATTTGGCGCAAGAAATAAAAACAATTACGACCGGAGTTTTGAACGAAAAAGCCAAAACTTTACCAATGCCCCAAATTCCACCTGTTCAGCCACGAATTGCAGGTCAGGTTATTGTTCAAGTCAAAATTAATTTACAAACCGGCGATGTTGTTTCGGCAACGGCAGTTTCGGGACATCCGCTTTTGAGAATGCCTGCGGAAAAAGCTGCACAAGAAGCTAGGTTTGAACCGATTTTGAAAGAATTTGACACAATTTATGCAACAGGAGTTTTGATTTATAAAATTGAGAATTTCAACGGAAAAACTATCGAAAATAAAACTCCCCGTCCGATTTTGCCCGTAATTGATTCGAGCAAAGCAATAATCAACGGCAAAGCGATAAAACTTGAGAAACCCGAATATTCAGAAGAAGCAAGAAATGCTTGTGCTAAAGGCAAAATTGAGGTTTTGACTTTAATTCATAACAGCAAAGGCAATGTAATTACAGCGAAAGCAATTTCAGGAAATGAATTACTTTTTGAATCAGCGGAAAAAGCCGTGATGAAATCAAAATTTTCGACAGGCAATTTCGACAATTACAATGATTTTTATCTTTTAGGTAAGATTGTTTATAACTTTGATTCGCTTTCCAAATGTCTCAGCGTCGGAATCGTCAACAAGAAAGCAATTTATTTACCAAAACCGCAATTTGCAAACCCTGCTAATACAAAACATTTCCGAATCAAAGAAGAGCAAATTGTCGCAGTTCAAGTCGTAATTGATATGGACGGAAAAGTTACAAGTGCAAATGCGATTTTTGGTCACGCCTTGCTTCGTTCCGCGTGTGAGTATGCAGCACGACAAGCAAAATTTTCTCCAGTTTGGGATTTGCCAAGAATTTTGGTAAGTGCCCTACTGATTTATAAATTCAAGCCTGACGGAACTATTGACACAAATATCGAAAGCAACGACAAAAAAATTATTTCATTGATTAAGAATTTCGTGCGATGATTAGACTCGTAATTTTCAGCTAAAATGAAAATATTGTAGAAAATTTATGAGAAAAGTTCATTCGTTGGCAATTTTGATTTTAGTTCTGAGTATTCAGATTGTTTCGGCGCAAGCCAATAAAAAAACTGAAATTAAAAGTATTGACGCATATTGCAAAACGGTTGATGCTTTTGTCAAACGCAATAAAAATCCGCAGTTGATCTTTGCCGATATTTCCGATTATAACGATGATTTGGACGCAAAATGGCGCAAATTTGCTTCGGAAAAAGCCCTCGAAAAATTCCGCGAAAAGACCGAAACTTACACGATTGCTTATAATTGGCGCAAAAACGGGAAAATTATTCAGACCAATTTCACTCTTTTCAGTCCGTCCGGCGATTGGACGCAATATGTTTATCATTATTTTCGCCCGAACGGAACGCTTGCCAAAGTCGAATCCGAGATGCGGACTTTCTATGGCGATATGATCGTTTTGCAGAATTTGTATTTCGATAATAACGGGAAACTTTTACGCAAAACTACTCAATACAAAGACTTAACCACCCAAAAACCTAAAAAACCGGGTAAAGATTTTTTGAGAGATTTCACCGAAATTAAAAACGGTGAAGATTATTTCAAAAAGACGAGTAAGCTTCCTTTTGCCAAATTGATTAAATAAGAATTGAAGCTGATTTCTAAAAATTGTCTTGACAAATTTTTCTTACTAATTTAACTTAACAGTGTTAAGTTATTTTTATGGCGAAAAACAATTCAGAAATTAAAGCGGATTTACGTCAGGAAATTTTGGACGCGGCGCGGGAAATGTTTGTGGCAGAAGGCTACGCAAATGTCTCAATGCGGAAAATCGCTGAAAAAATCGGCTATTCGCCAACAACGATCTATCTTTATTTCAAAGACAAAAACGATTTATTACATCAAATCTGCGAAGAAAGTTTTGCCCAATTAGCCAGAAATATCTCTTCGATTCAGCAACTTTCGGCAAATTCAATGGATAAATTGCGGATGGGCTTGCGCGAATATATCAACTTCGGTCTAAAACATCCGAGTCATTACGAAGTAATTTTTATTATGCCGCTCAAATCCGAAGTTGAAGCCGAGTATGAAATGTCGCAAGGCAAGGTCGCTTTTGAAACTTTATGCAGCAGCGTGAGCGATTGTATCAAAGATAACTTACTGAAAAACAATGATGTAGGATTGATTAGCCAGACTCTTTGGGCAGGAATTCACGGAATTACTTCGCTTTTAATTACACATTCCGGCTTTCCTTTTGCGGAAAGAGAAAAATTGATTGATAACGTAATCGAAACTTTAATTTCGGGCATTGAAGCCTAAATTTTTTTGCAATCATACTTAACAGTGTTAAGTAAAAAGAGGAGCTATTATGAAGAAAATACTAATAATTTTAGGGCATCCAAATAAAGAATCTTTTGGCGGCAGCTTGGCGAATAGTTACAAAGAAGGTGCTTTGAAATCAGGTGCAGAAGTTAAAGAATTAATTCTCGCCGATTTAAAGTTTGATCCGATCCTGCATCTCGGTTACAAGAAAATTCAGGAGTTAGAACCTGATTTGGTTCACGCACAGAAATTAATAACTTGGGCGGATCATTTGGTTTTCGTTTATCCGCTTTGGTGGGCGATGATGCCGGCACTTCTGAAAGGTTTTATTGACCGCACTTTTCTGCCCGGATTTGCCTTTAAATATCGTGAAAACTCGCCGTTTTGGGATAAATATCTGACGGGAAAATCTGCCCGAATGATCGTTACGATGGACGCGCCGACTTGGTATAACTACTGGATCAACGGCAACGCCGGACCGAAAGCGATGAAAAAAGCGACGCTTGAATTCAGCGGAATCAAACCTGTTAAAGTCACGACAATCGGACAAGTAAAAACATTGAAAGCCGAACAGATCAAAAATTGGTTAGCGAAGGTAGAAAAAATCGGAGAAACACAAAATTAAATCGAAAAAGGGAGTATAAAAGATGAAAGCATTTGTAACGGGTTCAACGGGACTTTTAGGAAACAATTTGATTCGCGTTTTGTTAGAAAACGGACACGAAGTAAAAGCGTTAGTTCGCTCAAAGGAAAAAGCGATCAAACAATTTAGCGATCTGCCGATTGAATATGTCGTTGGCGATATGGAAAAAGTTGATGATTTTGCCGATGAATTGAAAGGCTGTGATGTTCTTTTTCACACCGCTGCGTATTTCCGCGAGTATTACGAAAAGAGCAAAGAACACTGGCAGATTTTGGAAAATATCAACATCAAAGGCTCAATCAAAATCTTGGAAAATGCTGAAAAGGCAGGAGTTCAGACAGCGATTTACGTTAGTTCATCAGGAACTATCGGAATGAAACCCGACGGTTCGTCAGGCGATGAAAACACTCCGCCAAGTGCATATACGGAAAAGAATCTTTACTTCAAAAGCAAAGTTTTGGCAGATAAAGCCGTTTTGGAGTTTTCCGAAAAAAGTAAAATGAAAGTCATCCAAATTCTTCCGGGCTGGATGTTTGGGATCGGCGACGCTGCTCCGACTTCAAGCGGACAGATCGTTTTGGATATTTTGAACGGCAAATTGCCCGGAACATTTGACGGCGGAACTTCGACTGTTGACGCACGCGACGTTGCCGAAGCGATGCTCATCGCGGTCGAAAAAGGAAAGCACGGCGAAAAATATATTGTCGGCGGAGAATTTTATTCGCTCAAAGAAATTGCCGATACCGTTTCGGAAGTGGCAAAAATTCCGAAACTAAAATTGAGTATCCCGAATTTTGCAATTCTAACTATCGCCACCTTTTCCGATCTTTTCAGCAAAATAACGGGCGGAAAATCAAACATTTCCAAGACCGGAATTCAAACTTTGCAGGCGAAATTAACGGTTGATTCAAGCAAAGCCAAAAGAGAATTCGGCATAAATTTTCGTCAGCTTTCTGAAACTTTGGCGAACGAAGTCAATTGGTTTCGCCAACAGGGTTTAGCTAAATAATTCAAAAATTAAAAGGAGAAAAAGATGAAAGCAGAAACAATTTTTTCGATTGCAAATATGATTGCACTTTTAAGCTGGCTAATTTTATTGGTTGCGCCGCGTTGGAAATGGACAAATAAAATTATTCTTTCGGGAGTAATTCCGCTGATTTTGTCGGTTGCCTATTTAGGTTTGATTGTCCTTTTTTTTGGCAAAGCAGATGGCGGATTCGATTCTTTGCCAAATGTTATGAAACTTTTTACCAACGAATGGGCGGTTTTGGCGGGTTGGATTCATTATTTGGCGTTCGATCTGTTTGTCGGAAGTTGGGAAGTAAAAGATTCTCAAGCCAAAGGAATTTCGCATTGGTTCGTAATTCCGTGTCTGTTTTTTACTTTTATGTTTGGTCCGATTGGCTTTTTGATGTATTCGGTTTTGCGATTTTTCTTGGGCAAGGAGGCGAAAAATGATTAACGAATTATGGGAAAAACAAAAGCCTTTGATGATGACGGGAGTCGTTTCATTCATCTGTTTTTTGATTTTGGCAGTGGTAATGATGTTTGATTCGACTCAGATTTTGGGCATTAATCGTTGGATCAAACCGATCAAGTTTTACACTTCGATAGCAATTTTCGTTTGGACAATCGCTGTTTTTTTGAACTTTTTGAAAGGTTACGAAAAAGCTTCGCGCCGCATTTCTTGGGCGATGATTGTAATTTTTATAGTCGAAATGCTGATTATTACAGGACAAGCGGCTCGGGGAACGACCTCGCATTTCAATGTCGTAAACCCTTTCGATGGAATGCTTTATGGAATAATGGGATTGGCAATTGTAGCTAATACTTTTTTGGTTGGATATTTAACCTATCTGTATTTCAAGGCAAAAATCGAGCTGCCGAAAACAATTTTGTGGGGAATACGTTTGGGGTTAATTATCTTTTTGCTCGGAAGCATCGAAGGTGGTTATATGTCTTCGCAAACAGGTCACGCAGTTGGAGTGGCTGACGGCGGAAAGGGATTGCCTCTGGTAAATTGGTCAACCGAAGGCGGAGATTTACGCGTGGCACATTTTTTCGGGCTGCACGCAATTCAGGCAATTCCGGTTTTTGCTTATCTTTTAGAAAAACTTAAATTGAATATTTCGACTGCTCTAACTTTTATTTTTTCGATTATTTATTTTGCAATTTTTACTTTTCTGTTTGTGCAGGCTTTAAACGGTCAGCCGTTTTTGTCAAAATTATTCTAAAAATTTAACGAACAAGGGAAGAAAAAATGCCGGAACATATTTTAGAAAGAAAACAAATCATTCAACATCCGCGTGACGAAGTTTTTGAGTTTTTTGCCAATGCGACCAATTTAGAGCGAATTACTCCGCCGGAACTGAACTTTCATATCATCACGCCGCAGCCGATTGATATAAAAAAAGGTGCCTTGATTGATTACACTTTAAAGCTTCGGGGGATTCCGATTACCTGGAAAACCGAAATCACGCAATGGAATCCGCCCTTTGATTTTATTGATTCAGCCTTGAAAAGTCCTTATAAACAATGGATTCACCTGCATATTTTTGAAGAAGGCGAAAACGGCGAAACGATTATGAAAGATATTGTGCGTTATCGTCTGCCGTTTGAACCGCTTGGCGATTTGGCGCATTGGTATGTGAAAAAGGAATTGAAATATATTTTCGATTATCGCTACAAAGTTATTGAGGAGATTTTTAAGTAAGAGTATTCAACGATTTGGAAGCGAAGCATTATAGCCTAATAAATCAATACCGATTAGCTCAGTCTTGTCACCAAAATAAGTTATTGACCAAAATCTTACGGATTTATCCATTAGTAAAATATTCAGAATGTCTTTAATTCTTTTATTTTGAAAAGATAGTTTGACTTTTGGGTTTTCCATTAAGGGTCCGTCATAAGCCACTCCCAACAACGGTTTTAGGTTGTGTTCGGCAATCTCTGATTTGATTCTCGGATGATTAAAGATTATTGAATGAATTTCTTCAATTTCAATATCGTTAATTTCAAAATTATCCAGTTGGATTTCTTCAAATCTAAATTGTGATTTTTTGGGATAAACATTAATCACCCCGTTTTCAAAAGACCAAGAGTATCTATTATCCGCTTCAACTATTTTGTTTAGAATATTTTCCACGGTTTCTTTAATTATTTTGAGAGAAATCTTTTTCTGATTAATTTCAGAGCCTCTTGATTGGACGAAACCCATTGGAATATTTGACTTAACAGATAAATAGTTCAAAGAACTCTCTACACTAAAGTTTTGAATAAAAACTGATACTTTCTTATTCAGGAAAGAATTATCAATAGTAGTTTGTGAAAAACATATTTGAGAAAAAACAAAAACAGTAATAAAAACTCCACCTAATTTCCTTAATAAGTTCATTGTTTTTACCTCACTCATCCCCATTCTTCGATTCATCAATCACGACATCAGGAAAATCCTGCGCGATGCGTTCGCGGGTTTGGGTATCAATCGCAGTGCGAATCGGTTTAGTGCCGACATTGGCTTTGAAATTTCCGTTTTCGTCATAAAGCCGCCGGTATTGCGCTGAATTGCGGATAATTCCCTGAACATAGGCTTTGGTTTCTTTGAAAGGAATTGCTTCGACAAATTCATCCATTTCAAAAGGCAAACTTGCTTGCCATTGCGGAACACGACCGGGACCGGCGTTGTAGGCGATGGCAACATACTCAACCCGTCCGAATTTATCAAACATATCACGGATATAAGCCGTTCCAAGTTCAATATTTAAGGCAGGTTGATAGAGCGTTTCGACCGAAATTGGTGATTCATTACCGTATTTTTTCGCTAAAGTTCGAGCCGTCGGAATCAATAATTGCATCAATCCGTAAGCATTGGCATTTGATTTGGCACGCGGACTAAAAACTGTTTCCTGACGAATGAATCCGGCAACCTGATACGCATCCAAATTACGAGTTTTTGCCCAGCTTTTGATCTGATCCCAATAATTTAACGGATAAAAGATGTCCCATTCTTCTTTGCCCATTTCTTCGGGAAACATTTGGGCATAATCGGGATAGCTGCGAGCCAAGGCTAATAAGGCAGAAGTATTATCTTCACGCAAACGATAAAGTTTAGCGACTGCCAAATTCACCTTCGGACTGTTCGACGCAGTTTTGGCGGCAGTATTTAATTCTTCGATTCCCCAATCAAAAAGTCCGACCGTTGCCAGTTGTTCCGCTTTGCCAAATCGTTCCTGTTCCTTCGCGGTTGAGGTTTCAGGGGCAACTGTTACGGTTTTTAGATTATTAACTGCTTTTCCGACGATTGAATCTTTGGGAAAGTTTGAAGGCGTTTTGCAATTTCCGACAGCTTTTAAACTGGCTAGTCGTTGCGAAGCTAAATATCCATACCAATTAGAGTTATAACGATAGATCAATGCATCGTAAAGCGCACAGGCTTCATTGGTTTTTCCTGCCCGTTCGCTGTCTCTGGCTGACCAATAACCGGCTTTTCCGCGATTGGTCGTATCTTTATCCGCATAACGTCCCAGATGTTCGGTCAGCATTTGTGATGACAATGCAAAATTTTTGTCATCGTGCTGAAGCCAGGCGAGTTCAAATTGAGCTTGAGCAACTTCAACCGCATTCGGATAACTCGTCAGAGCCGTTTGCAGTAAATAAGTTTCGTCAGCCTTATTTTTCTGATCGCGGGCAAGCATTCCAACTCCCACGATGGTTTTTACCGTTTGCGGATTATTCGGAAAATTGCGCCGCATTTCGTCAAGCGTAGATTTTGCCTGCATCCACAAACGCGAATTGGCATATCCGCGAGCAAGTTGATTATAGGCTTCCACCTTTTCATTCGCTGTTAATTGAATGGCAAAAAAAGCGGCTTGAGCTTCGGGCATTTTCCGCAAACTGCTGAAAACCGTCAGCCGTTTAAGTTGATTGACGGCATTTGCAGAATTCGGATAAGTTGAAAAAAGATTATCAAAAGCTTTTTGTGCCTCAGCATAATTTTTGGCTTCAAGTAATTTATCGGCACGAACCTGTGCTTCTTCTTGCGTGGTCGGCATTAAAGCAGGCGGAACAACCGGAGTCGTTGTCGTATTTGAATTAGTTAAGACCGTGGTATTTACTAAAGGAGTCGGCGGATTCAATTTTGCTTCGGCTTCTTTGCTGGCGTTCGTTCCCGCCCCGTAAAAATATGTGCGGCGGAAAAAAGCAGTTGATTGTGATTGATTGCCTTGAGCTTCATACGATTTAGCCACTGCCAAAAGCGCATCAGCATCATTTTTATCGGTCAAATCTTTCAGAAATTCAGGCACTTTGGCGGCTTGACCATTGCTGATGGCGGCGTTTGCCCATAAAAGTTTGCCTTCACGGTAGCGAAGTGAAGTCGGAAATTCTGCCGTTAATTTTTCAAAAACCGCTTGCGCTTCGCCAGCTCTTCCGGCTTGCAAAAGTGCTTTACCACGCAGCCACAAAGCGTAATCGCCAAGCGTCGTCTTTTGGGCAAAAATATTTGAATTCAGAATATCCGCCGCGCCGTTAAAATCATTGCCGGTCAAACGAATCTGAGCGCGGACCAATTTGCAGAGCGCACCTGTTTTGGTATTTGAAAAACGCGATTCAATTTGCTGAACAACTGATTCGGGCGGCAATTTTCCGTCTTTCATCATTTGACGAAGCGACTGCAAGGCTTGTTCTTCGGTTTGCTGCGCCGAACAACTTAAACAAAAAGCTGATACTACAAAAATTAATACGGTTAAAAGTTGCTGAAATCTCTTAAAACTCAAGGTAAAACTCCTTTGCATCGGAATCTTTTGATGCAATTTGGTTGATTGGAGTTTTTTATAAAACTCAATCTCTCATTTAAATCTTACGACATTCTTTTTAGGTATCACAATACCGAAATTTGCTCCAGCAATATCTTTTATCTGTGTCGGAACCTAGTTTTTATCAGTCAGAAGATGTTTTTTACCTATCAGATGATTAAATTTATGTGTCATATAACTAATTTTATTCATCAAATAGCTAATTTATTGTGTCGAATTATTAGTTCTATAAATCAAATAACTGATTTCGCCCATCGAGTTATTAACTTTATCAAGGAAATCGTTAATTTAACGTAACTAATACTTTTTATTCAAAAAAATCATTTTTATCCAACACATTGTATTTTATTTTAATAGTGAATTATTTTAATTGGTTTTGAGGCAATTTATTTATTAAATTAACTTTTGAATTTAATGATTTTAGTTATAAGATTTGATGATACTAATTGAATAATTACTAAATTGCTGGGAGTTTTTATGCAAAAAGTTTTTCTTGTCCTCGTTTTCATAGTTTTTTCTTTTGTTTTCAGTTTCGCGCAAACACCGACACCAACCCCCAAGTCAACGCCGACATCAACCCCGAAACCTGTTGAACCTGACGATGATGTAGTAAAGATCACCACTACTTTGATCCAGGTTGATGTAGTTGTAACAGATAAAAAAGGAAAGATCGTTACTGACCTCAAACCGGAAGATTTTGAAATTTTTGAGAACAATCAAAAACAGGACATCACAAACTTTTCATTTATTGCTAATGC
>JAIBCC010000090.1 GCA_019694395.1 Pyrinomonadaceae bacterium
CCATCTAAACCGGGAATTATATTAGCGATATAAGAAATATCGCCCGCGCCACGTTCGCCCGGGTCTTGCGCTTCAACTTTGCCAAAGCCTAGATCCTGCGAAACCTGATCGAGTTGTTTTAGAATTGCATAATTTTCTTCACGTGGAAACATTGAGGGAATGCCGTCGGAAAAAGTTATCTTGGCTTCAGTTCCCAATAAACTTTTTGCCACAATCTCACGCATTTTGGCTCGTGCGGCTTCTTTTTGTTCTTCGGAAATAAAGCGCAGATCGCCGTGAACAATAACTTTGGCGGGAACTACATTTGTTTTTCCGGTCGAGGTTAATGAACCTTCTTTGGTATCAACGGTTGTGCCGCCGGAAATTATTGAAGGATTGAAGGTTAAATATTTTTCGCCTTTCAATGTTTGATAAAACTGCGACAAAATTCGTGATGCTTCAAAAATTGCCCCATCGCCCATTCCTTCTTTGAAAATTTGCGAAGAATGTCCGGTTTTCGCGGTCACTTCCAACACCCAACTGCTCGATCCGCGCCTTGCAACAGCTGCAATATTGCTTCCACCGTTTTCAAAACTCAATGCCAAATCGCTTCTTTTAGCGGCATCAACCATATCTTTGCGGCTGATCGAGTCGGGGTCGCCCGAATTTTCCTCGTCACCCGTCAGCAAAACAATGATTTGTGTATCTTTTAAGGCTCCGCTTTCCTTTAAGGCTTTGAGCGCGTAATACAGCACAATATTGCCCGTTTTCATATCGGCTGAACCTGTTCCGAAAGCCTTTGTTCCCTCAATGCGGAATTTTTCGCCGCTTAAAACCGTGTCCAAATGTCCGAGTAGCAATAAACGTTTGCCTTTAGTGCCTTTGTATTCTGCTAAAAGATGTCCGGCGCGTTTCATTTCAGCCGGCATTTCCAACCATTTCGTTTCAAAACCGATTGATTTGAATTCATCTTCAAAAACTTTGCCGACTGCCCGCACACCTGCTAGGTTCTCGGTCGGACTTTCGATATTAACGACTTTTTCGAGCAAAGGAACTGCGCTTGCCGAGTTTTTATCAATGTAATCAATGATTTTTTGTTCTTCGGCACTAAGTTTGGTTTGGGCAAAGTTAAAGACGGCAGTTAAAAGGATTAACGCAAAGATTAAAATGTTCTTTTTCATTATTCGGTTTTCCAGGAAAATAGTTTCAGCACCTCATTATTCGGCATTTCAATTAGTTCATCAAATTTGAATCCAAGTTTTTCCAACAATTTCCCCGAACGCTCATTATCCTGCGTGGTAATTGCCAAAACCTGCTTAAAACCCAAAGTTTTTTCACCGTATTTCATAATTGCGGATGCTGATTCAAAAGCATAACCTTTGCCTTCAAACTGTGGTAAGAAAGCAAATCCGATGTCGGCGTATTCAAAATTATCTCTTTTAACAAATCCGCAGACTCCAAGTTTGTCTTTTGGCTTTTGGTCTTTGGATTCAATGGCAGAAACACGCACGTTAGCAAGTGTGTCATCAGTTTTTAGTTCTACAAGATAAAGTCCGTAGCCGTTATCGTGATAACTTTTTTGATAACGTGACTCGATAAAGTCTTTTGCTTCTTCGACGGTTCTCACATTTCGATCGCCGATGTATTTGATAAATGACGGCTGATTAAGCAGATCAAGCATAAATTCGGCATCGTTTTCGGTAACTTCGCTAAGAACAAGTCTTTCTGTTTCAAGTATTTTCACGGCGGTAATTTTAGTTTATTCGGGTTAATTTACAACTATTTTGATGAATTTGAGGAAATTTTCCCAATTATTGCGAAGGATTGCAAATTTATTGAGAGATTAAAAAAAGAAAGCATCGGTAAACTCTTTACTTTCTTAGTTTAATAAATATTACAAAAATAAAGATTTTGGAAACATAGTTGCACTTATTATTTTGGGCGAATTGCCCAATTCTTTGATAAATGGGGTTAATGATATGTTAAATGCAACCCGATTTTTTTTGATTTTAATATTTTTTAGTCTGACGACTTTTGCTCAAACCTCCAAACAGGTTTTGGAAGCCGAAAAATTACTCTCCGACTTAGGTTATTGGGTTTTGAAGGTTGATGGAAAGGTTGATGACTCGACTAAACACGCTTTGACCGCTTTTCAAAAAGTTGAAAAACGCAAACGAACCGGAGTTTTGACCGAAAATGAATTAAATGCTTTACGCAAGGCTTCGCGTCCGGAACCCAAATACACGGGAGAAGAGCATATCGAAGTTGACATCACCCGGCAGGTTCTTTTTCTCGTTAATGAACAGGGAATCGTTAATTATATTTTGCCGATCTCGTCAGGAAGCGATGAAAAATACAAACAGAACGGAAAATGGGAAGTTGCACATACTCCGCGCGGAACTTTTGAAATCAAACGCCAGATTCACGGAGTTAGAAAAGCACCTCTCGGCAATCTTTACAATCCGAACTATTTTTATAAAGGTGTAGCAATTCACGGCAGTAATTCGATTCCGGTTTACCCGGCAAGTCACGGCTGTGTGCGGATTCCGCGTTTTGCCGATAAACTTTTTATTGATCTGGTGCGGGTTGGAATGAAAGTTTACGTTTTTGATTAAGGGAGGACAACGAATTTAATTTTTCAGAACATCTGAGCAAATATGTTGAGCAGGAAAGCCTTAATTTTGATCGCGTTGGGCGGATTATTTTCCGGGACAGTTTTTGTTTTTGCCCAAAATAATTTTTCCGAAAGAACTTTTGGCATTATTGATGTCAAAAATATTGATGTTAAAGCCGCCGCTCAGCAAAATTCGGTCTTAAAGAATAATTTGAAATGGACTTTCGGCAATAAAACTCAGGTTGGCTGGTATTTATATGTGCCTTTGATCCAGCATTTGATTAAAACGGATTCAAATCCCGACTCGGAAGATTTTGCCCGCAGTTTAGCTAAATGGCAACAAAACTTAAATCTTGAAATGACGGGAATTTTGGATGAAAAAACGATCTATAAAATGGTGGAGTTCTGGCAATCGCAGCGTCTTAACCGAAGTGATTATCCAACTGAAAATGAGCTTTTGTCCGCTCCGATTGCTGATTTTTATGATCCGACTCGTGATGTTGAATTGCTCAAGGTCAAACGCGAAGCCTATTTAGCTTACAAAAAAATGATTGCGGCGGCATTGGCGGATAAATCATTGAAATTAAATGCAGATGGAAAGTTCTTGAAAATAATTTCGGCGTTTCGTTCACGCGAATATCAGGAAACATTACGCCAGAAATCACCCAATTCAACCAGAACCACTCTTGCACAAAACAGTCCGCATTTTACCGGATGCGCTTTGGATATTTATGTCGGAGGCGAGCCGGTGACAACTAAAGACGAAAATCGCGCAATTCAGGTTGAAACGCCTGTTTATAAATGGTTAGTCAAAAATGCGGAAAAATACGGTTTTTATCCTTACTATTACGAGCCTTGGCACTGGGAATACGCGCCCAAAAATTAAGGTTAGATTAATTATAAAAGAATAGAAAATTTTACAAAATAAGTAGTGAAAGTATTTGAGTTAGTTGAGTAAAGTCATTGAAAATGACGATATGTTTGTAGCCCATAGTGCAACTATGGGAATAGTTTTAGAGAGATATT
>JAIBCC010000091.1 GCA_019694395.1 Pyrinomonadaceae bacterium
GACGAACTCCCCAATTAAGTGTAACGCTTGAAGGAATATAAACCGAAGTTTGATAGGTTTCGTAACCTTCGGCGGAAATTATCAACTGGTATTCGCCGAAAGAAGCCGCTTGATTAAAATATCCGTCCTCATCGGATTCAAAATTTATATCGTTGGTTGATTTGCTCCAATTTTCAATTGGACGCAGAGTTATTTTGGCGTGCGAAACGTGACAGCCATCATTACCGATTCCGCCACATTTGATAAAACCTTTGATCGTGCCTGTCCCCGATTGAGCAAAAAGATTAGCCGAAAATAATCCGATAATTGCAACTAAAAGTAGTCTTTTCATAAGTTTAAGAATTATTATAAAAAAATGTAGAAAAGCAATTTTGCCTTTCTACACATAATCGCCGAATTTTTAGAAAAATCAGGTCAAAAGTTTTTAACCCGAAATTCTCAACATTACCGCTGCAAATTGATGTTGATCGTTAATATTTTATTTGCCTGAACATTGATTGATTCAACCGGAAAAGAATCAAAATCGCCGCTACACGCAAACGGGATAGCTCTATGTCCGTTATAAGCATTCATTTTTGGCAAACAGGTGGATTCGTTCATTCCGCTGACGGAACGCGGCTGCAATTCGTTTGCATAAGCGGCGTATTTCGGTTTGCCATAATATGAAACGTCGGCGATATTGACGGTTATATAAGCCGTGCATTCGCCGTTTTTGAGCCAACGCCAACCATCGGAATAACGTCCGGCAACGTCTTTATCAGGATAGGAAACAGCGACTTTCAGCGGTTCGCCCATTTGATTGCAGAGCCTGAAACTGCCGACTTTATCGCTTGCCAGTTGAGCTAATTTCGCATCATTTTCACCTGCTTTCTTTTTCTGTGTTGCCTGGAACGAGTTTTTCAGAGCAAGGAACATACTCATTTCTTCGAGCGAAAATGGATTTTCGTTTTTTACTTTTGATAGTTGAATGAGGACTGTTTCTGCCCCGTCATACTCTTCGTCATTCAAAATAATGCCGCCGTCAAAACGATTGCTGACCATCTTATACGCTTCCAGAGCGTCGTAAACCGCTTCTTTAAATTTGCCCTCGGATTCGTAAATATCACGGCGAACTGCATAGGCAATTTTTACTTTTTGACGATTTAAGAGAGTGTTGTCCGCTTTCTGTTCGGCACGGGTAAATTCGATAAACTGATTGGCATATTCATAGGCTTTCGACAGATCCTTACAGGCAAATGCACCTTTAGTTAAATAAAGAAAGCTTTCATACGTTCGATGCTGCTTTGCGGCGGCAAATTCCAAAACTTTTGCGTCATGACTGCAGTCGGAATATGTCCACGGCTTATCTAAGATAGTATCGGCAAGACTCAATTTTGCACTGTCGCTTGAATTGCTGACAGAATTACGGGCAATGCTTTCCCGCAGAGCGTCCTTCCCGCGTGCCAATGATTGATATGTCCAAAAATACGCAGGAATCACAGAATATGCATCGTAGTCAGCTTTGGCTTTTTCGGCATCGCCCCGTTGAACCAAAATTATCCCACGTTGCAAATGTGCTAATACATACCCGCTCGACGCATTTTGACCGTTAGCCCAATAGAGTGCGGCTTCGAGGTCTTTTAAGGCGCGGTCAGTTTGTCCGATGGCGTAAAAAATTATTGCCCGATTTACATAAGCGATTGGGCTTGAATACCATTTGGGAATCACTTTGTTAGCGGCTTCCAGAGCTTTTTTCCATTGGTGACTCCTGATGAAAAATCGGATGGTATTTTCGATTTCAGTTTCATTTTTCGCTGAGAAATCGGGCGTTTCAGCAACCCAACTATCCTTTGTAAAATTTGGCGAACCCGCAACAGAAACCTCTAACGAAAAAGCCGCATCCGCTTGTTCAGTGCATAATTCGTTCTTTTTGCAAGGACCGAGTGCTAACGGCTTGCCTGACATAATCGGTGCAGGCGAAGCGTCAATTACCGATTGCGGAACGGAATTAGCCCATTCCTTCGGCGGATCAAACAAAATCTGGGCTTTCGCCAAGGCGGAAAAGCTAATCATAAAACTCACAACCAAAACAATTCTCAAAAGATTCTTTTTCATAATTCCACTCCATTTTTTTATGACTACGAATCAATCTCAGCCAGAATTACGCCGATAAAACCGCTTCGTCTTGTATATTGTGTTCCATCCTTAAAATATTTTCCCGTGCCGCCCCAGACTTTTATAGTAAAATCCGCCGTATTTTTGACTGTGAATTTAAAGTCTCGCCGCCACCCTGTTTCGACTCTAAACTCCATAAATCCCTTGTCTAAACTTGATTCCTGCCCTTTTAGGTTTGTATCGCCGTCTTTGTAGAGCAATCGCAAAAAAAGCCCGTCTGCTCCGAATGTCTGGTCAACGATGAAGTCCAGATCGTAAGTTTTTCCCGCTTCCAGACGAATTGTTTTAACGTATTCGTTCATTTCTCCGCGTTTTGAATCATATTTTAGTTCCGTCACTTCGTCCAAAACTATCGCTTTAAATCCGGGCAAACTCTTGAAAACTTTCAAGTCTTCCTTTCGTGTTTTATTGATGTTTCCTTTGTTTTGAGCGAAAGAATTAGCGGTGATTAGCAGGCAAAAAGCAACGGTTAAAAGCAGTTTCAGATAAAGTTTCATAGTTGTAGAACTCCTCAAATTTTGAAAAAATCAGTCTTCTACAACTAATCGCTACATTTTTAGGAAAAAACGGTCAAAAATTGTGAAAAAAGTTTGGTGAGGATGCGTCTTTTTTACTTTCCAAATTTCGCGTATCCGTTTTGGAAAACTTGATAGGCTTGGTCGGTGGCTTTGGTAATCTCGGCGTTTGCGGAAAACTCTTTTCGTTGCGATTCGATTTTTTGAGCGAGAGCCGTTAATTTTTCCGTTAGAGTTTTGACTCGTTCGGTTTGCTGTTTGGCTTTTCCCGCTTGGATTTCGTTCATCAAAAAAATGGCAAATTGAACACGGGTAATAAAATCGTCGGCAACGGTTTTTACTTTCGCCGATTCGTTCGCGTTTGGAATCGCTTTGTCGAGATTATCAATCGCCATCTCGAAAAGTTTGATTCTGCCGTCCTTACTTGGCGTGTATTCTTCGCCGATTTTGTTGAATATTACGCCGATTCGATGATATGCGTCGGAAATTTTGACGGCGTTCATTCCGCCGCCGTCACGGATCGCGTGAGCGAAATCCATCGAAGATTGCAGTAAAAACGGATAAGTTACACCGGCGAAAAGGCTTTTGTCGCCCAGCTTTTGAACGTCAAGATCAACGACCAAATTATAATAGGCGGCTCCGCGTCCGTAATACGTTTCGCCTTTTTCGTTAGTTGTCAGGTCGGCGGCAACCGCAAAATCCGAAACTGCACATAAATAATCTCTCTTTTCATTCATAAAACTAACGCCACGATTAAAATAAGCAGCGAATGTTCCGTTCTTGATCGTTCCGCAACCTTTTTTCTCGCCGTAATAGCCGAGAGCGATGTCCATTACCGAAGTTTTCGGCGAACTATTGTCGAGCCATTTGGCGTTCAGATAATCGCTGTGAGCCTGAATCG
>JAIBCC010000092.1 GCA_019694395.1 Pyrinomonadaceae bacterium
CTTCATTGGCAATGGTGTAGCCGATACGCCAGCCGGTCATTGCGTAAGTCTTTGAAAATGAACCGGCTACGCAAACAAAATCACGTAATTCTTTTGGCAAAACCGAGGCACTGAAAACTTCATTCGGTGGATAGACGAAAAACAAATAGCATTCATCCGTAATGACATAAACACCTTTTTCCGCACAAACTTCGATGATTTTCCGCATCTCATCTGCCGGAACAACTCGTCCGGTTGGATTGCTTGGCGAATTAACAATTAAAAGTTTGGTTTTGTCGGTAATTTTTTCTTTAACCTGATCGGCGGTCAAAATAAAATCGGTTTCTTCGGTTTCGACAAAAACATTCTTTGCACCGGTAAAAGTCACCATTTCGGGAAAAGAAACCCAATACGGTTTGGGAATTAAAACCTCATCACCTGCGCCGACAACGGTGCAAACTGCATTAAAAATCGCCTGTTTTCCGCCGCAAGCCGCAACTACCTGATTTGCTTTAACCTCTGCCCCAAATTGCTCCTGATAAAAATGGGCAACCGCTTCGGTATAAGATTTCAGTCCTGCGCTCGGAGTATATTTGGTAATATTTTTTTCCAATCCTTCCCACGCCAAATCTTTGATAAATTGCGGAGTCGGAAAATCAGGTTCGCCAACCGTTAAATCAACTACATCAAAGCCTTGTTCACGCAAATCGGTTGCTGCCATCATTGCTTTGAAGGTTGATGAAGTCTGCATTTTGTTTACATTTTCAGATGGTGTAAAACTCATAATTCTATAAAGTGGAAAAGTGGAAATGTGAAATAGTGAAAAAGTTAGATTGTATTTCCAATGACTGCAATATTATTTTGAACAATAAATTTGAATAAAGTTTTTAGGTTAGATAATCCAAAACTTTTTTACTTTTCTACTTTTTCACCTTTTAACTTTTCATCTTTTCTGCAATTAATTTTGGCACAAGTCCATCAATATTTCCACCGAGATTATAAATTTGTTTTATCAAACTTGAAGAAATATAAGAAACATTTGGACTGGCGACCAGAAAAATTGTTTCCAAACGTGATTCCAAATGACGATTCATCAGAGCCATTTGCAATTCGTATTCATAATCGGAAACCGCACGAATTCCGCGAATAACCGAAAAAGCCTCACGTTCCCGCGCATAATCAACCAGCAAGCCGCTGAAATCTTCGACAATCAGTTTGCAATTTTCCGTTTCCGGCAAAATCTCGGCAATCATTGCTTTGCGTTCTTCTACCGTGAACATCGAAACTTTGGCGGGATTATTCAAAACCGCAATGATAATTTCGTCAAAGAGATGCGAACCACGAGTGATTATATCAAGATGCCCGTTCGTCATCGGATCAAATGAACCCGGATAAATTGCGCGTCGAATCATGGGTAAATGTTAAGGTATAAAGTGGAAAAGTGAAAGAGTGGAAAAGTGAAAAAGTTTGTGGATTAAAGTCCTTCGACTTCTTCTCCGTTTTTATCAATAAAAGAAAGATAATAAGTGCCGGTTTCAAAAGGGTAATCGTCCTTGGTTGCTCGTTTATATTTCATTGAAGTTGCTTCAAAAAGGCTTAAATTATTATCAATAAAACCAACTCCAAAATACTCTCGGATAATAATAATTCGCCATCTTCCATTGTCATCAGGTTCAATAAAAAAATAACCCTCACCTTCAACATCAGCCCCTGACCAATAATATTTGATTGTTGCTCGCTTCTTTTCTTTCCAATGATTGAGCAGAAATTGTCTGGCTTCAATTTTCTTTTTTTCACACTCTTTTGAATTATCTTGAGAAAAACATCTTTCGGTAAATTCTCCGGCATTATCAAATTGTGAAAGGTCGCGATCTTTACTGATAAAACTCTGTTTATATAAAAATTGTTTTGTTAAAGTCGGCTTTGTAACAATAACAATCGGCGTTTCAGAATTAACTTGAGGCAAATCAACTTGAATCTCAGTCCATTGGTCATAGATAAAGCTAAAAAATCTCGCCGATGCCAGACCAAGTGCCAGCATTAGCAGGAAAATCCTGATTTTGGAACGAAAGCGCACAACTAAAAGATGAGGACAAATAAGTTAAAGTTGCAACAGGCAGATGCTTTTTTACTTTTTACTTTTTACTTTTTACTTGGCGATTAGTATGATTTTTTCAATATGAAAACTCTGTATCCAGAAATCGAACCATTTGATTCAGGCTTTTTGAAAGTTTCCGAAATTCACAACATTTATTATGAACGAGTCGGTAATCCGAACGGTGTTCCGGTAGTTTTTTTGCACGGCGGACCGGGCGGCGGGATTATGCCGATGTATCGCCAGTTTTTTGATCCGAAATATTATCAGGTTGTGTTGTTTGACCAACGCGGTTCGGGGAATTCAACTCCGCCGTATGAGTTACGCGAAAATACGACCTGGGATTTGATTGCAGACATCGAAAAACTGCGCGAAAAATTTGGCATTGATAAATGGTTCGTGTTCGGCGGTTCGTGGGGAAGCACGCTTTCGCTGGCGTATGCCGAAACTCATCCTGATCGTTGTTTAGGTTTGATTCTGCGCGGAATTTTCTTAACCCGAAAATCCGAACTGCAGTGGTTTTATCAACACGGCTGCAGCGAAATTTTCCCAGATTTTTGGGAGCGCTACCGTGATGAAATTCCCGAAGAAGAACGCGGCGATTTTATTTCAGCCTATTACAAACGCTTAACAAGTGAAGATGAAAATGTCCGTCTTTCGGCGGCGCGGGCGTGGAGTGTCTGGGAAGGCTCAACTTCCAAACTTTATCCGAGCGAAGACCTGATGAATCATTGGGAAGGCGAACACGAAGCCTTGGCTTTGGCGCGCATCGAATGTCACTATTTTATGAACAATTCGTTTTTCCCAACCGAAAATTATTTACTGGAAAATGTTGGTAAAATCAGACATATTCCGACCGTCATTGTTCAGGGACGTTATGATGTGGTGTGTCCGATCACATCTGCCTGGGCTTTGCACAAAGCCTTTCCCGAGGCTGAATTTATCATCGTTAAAGACGCGGGACATTCGGTCAGTGAACCGGGAATTACTTCGGCTTTGGTCAATGCGATGGATAAATTTAGAAAGTGAACTTAGAATTTTGATTTTTGAAATCTTTTGACCAGAGTTTCAAAATTGTTCAAAAGGTCAACAAAATCAAAAATCAAGAATCCAAAATCAATTTTTTAATTGAAAACATTTAGCAAATCACCGTATGCTGAATATATTTACTGAATGGACATCTTTCCAAAATAAATATTGAAAAGATTAAATTAACGAAATAAAGTCATTGAAAATGACGAAATTTTTGTTTCCCATAGTGCAACTATGGGAAAAGAAATTTAAGCAAATCATAAAAGTTCTCGAAGGGAACGACATAAAATATGCCGCTATTTTCGATAGCTTCTATAATTTTATCTGAAATTTACCCACAATTAGCATCATTAGTTTCTACACAAGTCATTTGACCTCCTTGAAGTTTGGTTTGTCGCCCAAAATATCTAAAACCCCTTTGGCTATTTCCAATAATTCGGCAGCCGTAAATCG
>JAIBCC010000001.1 GCA_019694395.1 Pyrinomonadaceae bacterium
TCAACTTCTCTTAAAAATGTTGGTTCAGCCGCAAACGGAGCTAACAAATGGGGAGTTCAGGATTTGATCGGAAACATTTCCGAATGGACTGATACTGAATTTCAAGCCTATGAAAACGGAAAATTTACTGCGCCAGCCGATGCCAAAGGAAGTTTCGTTACCCGTGGAGGTTCTTATGCAATCTCTTCCGGCAGCAAAATAACTTCGGCAACACGCTACTACGCTCCTCCAACGGCAAAGGATTCTCGATTAGGTTTTCGTTTGGTCTCAAATTAAAATCGAGAGTTTATTATGTCCAAATCCATTTCTATTTGCCTGTTTTTTTGTTTAGTATTCGCTTTATCGGTGGTTAGTTTTGGTCAGGATTTAGGCAGCAGTAACGGTCTTTTCCGTTCGCCAAATCCTACCTCTACCAAAACAACTGAAAAGAAATCAACTCCGAAACCAACCGCAGCCAAAAAGGAAACGCCTAAAAAAGAAACGGTCAAATCCACAACCGCCAGAAGTGCTCCCAGATCAAATAGTTCTGCCAAAACTTCACGAGCTAAAACCGAAGTTGCTAAAACTTTTGAAAAAATTGAACCGGCAAAAATTGCGGTAAATAAACAACAGCCCAATAACATTGTCATCAATGTCGGACAACCAACCACTGGAAATTTTGACGAATTATACGAAAAAGCAATTGATGAGGGTAACAATGCCCGCGATGACAGAAACTATTCGTCAGCAGAGTCTGCCTATCGCCGTGCTCAAAGTTTAAAACCCAAAGATTCAAGGGCAGTTTACGGATTAGGAAATATTTACAGTGACCAGCAACGTTGGGAGGAAGCCGAAAAATACTATCGTCAGGCAATCTTGCTTGAGCCAAACAGTCCCGAAGCGCATATTGCACTCAGCTTCGTTCTTACTCAACCCGTGGTTGGAACGGATTTATCAAACAGATTTACTGAAGCTGAAAAAATGGCACGCAAAGCCCTTTTCTTAGATCCAAACAATGCAGTCGGTTACGATCAATTGGGCGTTGCTCTTGAATCGCGCGGCTTAATTGAAAAAGAAACGCAGGAATCATATCGAAAGGCAATTCAAATTGATCCAAATTTTGCCCTGGCTTATGCTCATCTTGGCAGATTATTGCGCCGGAATGGTTTAGTTAATGAGTCTTCGGCTGCTTATAAGGACGCTATCAGACTTTCCACCGATGTTCCGACTATGATCTTAGTTGCCGAAGTGATGCAAACCCAACAGCGGTTTGTTGAATCAGAACAGCTCCTGCGTCGTGCGATTTCGGCTGACCCCAAAAATCCGACAGCGTTGTTTCTTCTTGGACGGGCTTTAACTACTCGCAATAGTTTTGCCGAAGCCGAACAAGTCTTGAGAACAAGTGTAGCGGTCAGTCCAAACAGTTTTGTTTCATACGCTTTGCTCGGTTCACTTTATGCCCGGCAAAACAATTTTACCGAAGCCGAAAAAACTCTAATGGAGGCATTAAAAGTTGTTTCTCTGAATGAACGAAAACGGCTCTCGCAAGAATTTGAATTTGTGGGTGATGGTTTAATGAAAGTTGGCAAGACAAAAGATGCGGTTCGCGTTTATCGCCAGGCAATTGCTTTAGATGGCGATAAGTCATTATTAACAACCAAGTTAAACAAAGCACAAAAAAGTTAGACTAAAATAAACTTTTTATTGAAATATGTTGTTGATTAGGCGTTTTTCAACCTTAAGCGTTGGAGACGCTTAATTTATCGAGAGGGGATTTTTCAGCTTTATGGCTGTTCCAAACTTAGAAAGAAAAATGCTTTATTGTCCAAAATGCAG
The DNA here is from genome assembly GCA_019694395.1 of Pyrinomonadaceae bacterium. GTDB lineage: Bacteria > Acidobacteriota > Blastocatellia > Pyrinomonadales > Pyrinomonadaceae > JAIBCC01. The sequence goes on from JAIBCC010000001.1 coordinate 1,816, forward strand.
CAGTAGTTATCAGGAAGGCACACAAAGATTTTGCACTAATGATGGTAGCAGATTGGTAACAAGTTCTTCCGCGACAAAATCCACAACCACTTCGCAGGGGGTCTTTTCCAGTCTGCTCGAAAAAACTTCATCAAGCTATGAAAATGATGAAAAGATGGTGCCCAAACAACGTTTGTCTCAACCGCAAACGGTCAGAAACGAAAAACCTGTTTTTAAGACAAATTTAAGCAGCAAGGTTTTCAAAAGTGAAAGTTTTACTCAAAAACGTGAAGAAAAACCGATTCAAGTCAACAAACCTGTAGTTCGTCTGGTTAAACCAAACGAAATTGCCTCCGGCACGGCAGAAGTCGGAGACCGTTCCGTTAATCCGACCGGAAGACTTGCTCTGACTATGGAAAATCCGAAAGTAATGCTCGGACAGACCATCAAGGGTCGTTATTACATTATTGAACTGATTGGGAAAGATGACAGCAGCATTACCTATTTGGCGGAAGATAAAATAATTGCCAACAAAGAGGTTGTTGTGCGGGTTTTAATGGAGGAAAAAAACGACGAATTTTTAAGCAAGATATTTGCTGAAGAGCGTGTTTCTCTCTCTCATATTAATCATCCTAATGTAGTAAAAGTTTTAGATTCCGGCGAACTTTTAGAAGGAAAGCCTTTTGTAGTGACGGAAAGAGTTGACGGATTCTCGCTCAAAGAAAAACTACACAAACTAGAGAATTTCAATCCGCAAAGGACCGGACGAATTATTCGGCAAGCTTCGTTTGCTTTGAGTGAAGTTCATCAAAACGGAATTTTACATCGCAGTTTAAAACCCGAAAATATTTTTTTGACGGTTTCCGAAGTTGGTTCTGAACTGGTAAAAGTTGCTGATTTTGTGGTTTCAAATGGAGCTAAAAAACAAAATCTAGAAACCGTCAAATATCTTTCGCCCGAACAACTGGAAGGGAAAATGCCGAATTATGCCAGTGATATTTATTCTCTGGCAGTTATCGCGTATCAAATGCTGACCGGAAAAATGCCGTTTAGTTTTGCTTCATCTGACCAACTTTACCGGGCGCAAAAAGAAGGTTTGACAAATTTGCCGAGCGAAGTGCGACCTGAACTTCCCCCGGAAGTTGACGAAGTTTTTATAAAAGCTTTAGCTTTTGTTCCGACCGATAGATACCCGAAAGCACGTGATTTCGGTGACGCGTTTTTCCATTCTTTGGTTGATGTTTCTGAACAGGAATCATATTCAGAAGAGGCTAAAAAACCGGAAAAACCTTTGATGTCCGGTAATGCGTTTGTTATTCCTAGCCTCAAGGAAAAGAAAGAGTTGAACGGCGTTACTATTGGAGCAAAAACTGAAAAAGTTGAAGAAGAAACAAACAAACTCCAATTTAATACACCTAAATCCGAATTAGCCTGGGAAAAGCGTTCACCCGAACCAATTAATACCGGAAACTGGTTAAATTATCTGATTTACGGTTTAGGTTTATTGATCTTATTGGTGGGAACATTCGGAATTGTCCGTTATATGATGAATCGTCAGCCTGCCCCGGATTATGTTCCGCCCAAGGTTGAAAAAACTGTTGACCCAAATGAAGATCGTAAAACCATTACAGAGGCAACCGATCAAAGTAAATCACCGACACCGACGGAAATTGAATCACCGCCATTGCCACGGAATATTACTCAACCTCCAAATACTCAATTTTTTGAGAATTCAAAACTTGAGTTAAAAGGTGATCTGGCTAAGAATTATCGTGGTTTTCTGCTTTATTATCCAAACGAGTGGTCAAAAAATACAACTGATACAAATTTTGTTGATGTTTCGCGCAAGGCAGAAAGCGGGACACCGATTGAACAGTTTTTAGTCAGCTATTACGACAGTAAAGGAACCTTTAGCGGAGATTTGGAAAGATTTCCTAAATTAGTCGAAGATTCCAATAAAATTTTGGGTAAAAAGCTTCCGAATTATCACTTTATTTCCGAAAGCGAAAAAACTGTAAATAACGGTTGGCGAGCTTATGAAATGAAGTTTGAAGGTGAAGGCGAAACCCAAAAAGGGGAAAAGATTAAAATGTGGGGTAGACGTTTATTTATTCCTGCGGCTCGTCCGGGAGTTAAAAGCGGTTTTGTCATCACAATGTTGGCGACTTCCCTTTCTCCGGTGGTAAAAAGTGCCGATGATGTTGGAATCAAAGGTGATTTAGGCAGTATTTTGGAAACCTTTGAACCATCCACAAAAGATTAATTTAATCTAACCGAACTCATAAAAATTACGGCAAAGCGTAGGGACTTTTTCCTTACGCTTTTTTGTTTAGGTATGGTAAATTATAAGTTTCAGCAGTCAAAATAAATTTTCGTCTGATTATCCGCAATGAAAATAGTTTTAATAGATGAGCAATCCAGCTCCGGTGAACTTACATTTCAACAAGACACAATAAAAATTGGACGCAACGCCCACGAATGCCAAATTTCATTTGCCCGTGATAAATTTCCCATGGTTTCGCGTCACCATGCAGAAATTCAACACCGTAATAACACTTGGGTTTTGGTTGATACTAATTCTTCTTACGGAACTTTTTTAAATAATTCAAAACTAGCCCCGAATGAGCCAAAGGTCATCCAGGTTGGAAGTGCAATCCAATTGGGGGTTGACGGACCTGTTTTGATTGTAATTTTATTGGAAACAGGCGGAGCAAATGTTCCGGTTTCCAATCCCCAACAAGCAGTTCCCCAAACTCCATCGCAACCGAAACCGCAATCTGTTATTCCACAAGCCAAAACACCGCAATCAATAATTCCGCAGGCAGTAAATTTGCCCCCACAAGTGCCTGCTCAGGGTTCGCCCATCAAACCAAATGTTCCGCTTGAGGTTGAAATACCCGTCATCGAAATGGTCGGAAAATCAGTGCCACCATTTCAAATGAAAAAAGATCAGATCTGGTTGGGTCGGGATTTAAGTTGTGATGTTGTGTTTGAACCTGACGCAGCAATGGTTTCACGCAAACACGCCCAGATTTCCCGCCAAAACACTGGCTTTTTTTTGACCGATAATAATAGTTTTAACGGGACTTTGGTTAAAGGACAGCGCATTTCCACTCCGACACAGCTTTATCACGGTGATGAAATACAACTCGGAATGTGCGGTCCGGTTTTGAAATTTATTTTACCCAGTCAAGTTGCACCAAAAGGTGCTAGTCTTGCTGGTCAACGCGCAGTTGCCCATAGCCAAAATGCCGCATTAAATAGTCAGGTTGAGCAAATTTCTCCAAAAACAATGGTTTTGAAAGGCGATTCAGTTGTCAAAAAAATCACCAAATCAAAAGATGCTCAGCTTTTAATGTCCTTGAAATTTGGTGAAAAAAGTGAATTGATAATTGGACGCGGAGAAAAGAATGATATTCGCCTCGACGGTTTGCAAATTTCCAATCGCCACGCCCGTTTACAAAAAAATGCGAACGGGATTTATATCGAAGACCTCGGCTCAACCAATGGCATTTATCTGAACGGACAAAGGGTTCAGCGTCAAATTATTTCCAAAAGCGATCAGGTTCAAGTTGGTTCTTTCGTTATCAAGATTGACGAAAGTAACACCATCGGAGTTTTTGACACACGTTCAAAAACACGGATTGATTGTGTAAAACTGACGAAAGAAGTAAAAAACCGAGGTGGCGGCGGGAAAATAAAGCTTTTGGATGATATTTCGCTATCTATTCAGCCAAATGAGTTTATCGGTTTATTAGGACCGTCCGGCGCGGGCAAATCAACCTTAATGGATGCCATGAACGGAATGCGTCCTGCTACCGGCGGCAGTGTTTTAATTAATAATTCCGACCTTTATGAGCATCTCGATTCACTTAAACAATCAATCGGTTATGTTCCCCAGGATGACATCATTCACCGAGAATTGAGCGTTTACCGCACACTTTTTTATGTAGCAAAATTAAGACTTTCACGTGACGTTTCCACCAAAGAAATTAATGAAATAATCAATGAAGTTTTGGATGTGACTGGTTTGGCTGAACGAAAGGATTTACCTGTTTCACAGCTTTCAGGCGGACAGAGAAAACGTGTTTCGATTGCGGTCGAATTAATTACCAAACCTTCAATTATTTATTTGGACGAGCCGACTTCAGGACTTGATCCGGCGACGGAAGAAAAGATCATGAAACTTTTCCGTCAGATTGCTGAGTCCGGCAGAACGGTTATTTTGACGACGCACGCCATGGAAAACGTCAAGCTTTTTGACAAAATTGTGGTGTTAATGCGGGGAAAATTGGTTTTTTACGGAAAACCAGAGGAAGCATTGGCTCATGTTGGAGCTAAAAATTTCAAAGAGCTATACGACAAACTCGAAGAACCGGTTGAAGCCGAAGTCCAAAAACTGAACGAATCAAAAAGAAAGGAAATTACCGAAAGAGTTGCCGAAGACTGGAAACAGAAATTTATCAAAACTCCGCAATATAAAGCCAACGTTTATGAGCCTTTGAAAGAGATCGGCAAAACTCAATCTCAAGGCGTTCAGAAAAAACACGGGCTTGGAATTGTCGGAGCATTTCGGCAATGGTTTACGCTTTCCCGCCGTTATTTAGAGGTTTTACTACGGGATAAATTCAATCTTTTTATTCTTTTTGCTCAAGCTCCGATCATTGCCTTTTTGACCTTTTTAGTGATGGATGCCAATCGTCCGCGAGACATAGTTTATCTGGTTTTGGCGTTGGTTTCGATTTGGTTCGGAACTGCACTTTCTGCCCGCGAAATCATTCGTGAACGCCCCGTTTATACACGTGAACGAATGGTTAATCTGGGTATTCTTCCCTATCTTGGTTCAAAATTATTGATTTTGGGAATAATTGTTGGGATTCAATCCCTTATGTTATTTGTCCCGCTTAAATTCTTTGATTTAACTGGGTTGATGTCTATGCCGGGTGATTTTGGCGGAATCGTGCAGTTTTGGACAATGCTTTTAACTGCCGGAGTCGGAATTGCGATTGGATTACTCATTTCAGCATTAGTTAAAACGTCCGAAATGGCAACCAGTCTGGTTCCGCTGATTTTAATTCCGCAAATTCTTTTTTCGGGATTGGTTGGCGTTCCAACCGGATTTTCAAAAGTTGTTGGGTTGACAATGCCTGTAACCTGGTCATTTGACACGATGAAACGCTATTCGGGACTTGATACTTTAGAAAAAGACGGGGCTTTACCTAAAGAAAATCCAAAGAGCAAAACAAAGGGTTTAGGTTTGTATAAATTTATTGAACAGGAAAACAAAGACAGCATCAACGATGCAAAGGAACAAATCGACCAATTCAAAAAGGATGCCGAAGAAAAAACCAGAGCCGGACAAGCACCGGATTTAAGTAATTTGCCAACTATTAAAGAGGCAAAACCAATTCCTGAAAATCTAAGTCCATATGTTACTTTTCTTCATCCGTGGATGCACGAGATTTTAAATCAGTTTGTTTTGATGGTAATGTTTTATATGTTGTTATTCGTAACTCTGATAGTTTTACGTTTACAAGATATTGGTTAGGGTTTTATAAATGAGAGTTTTCGCTAAAATTTGTTTGTTATTTATTTTATTAGTGGCAGTTGCCGGAATTTTTTCGGCTTGTAATTATGCAGGTGCGCCAAGAACCGAAAGTAACCAAAGTAATATTCCCAAAAGTGATTACCCGCCTGCTCCGCCTAAATTAATGGAGGCAACCTTGACTAAAACCGATGGCACTACTTTTACTCTCAACAGCCAAAAAGGTAAAGTGATTTTGATAAATGCCTGGGCAACCTGGTGCGGTCCATGCCGTCAGGAAATGCCGGAACTTATCAAAATGCAAACCGAATTGAAAGATAAAGGATTGGAAATCATTGGTTTAGCCGTGGATGAACAGGACGATAACGAAGCTATCAAGAGTTTTGCCAAAGAAATGGGTATCAATTACGATTTGGTAAAGGGTGACGAAAGTTTATTTGGTGAATTCCTTAAAATCAGTAAGAAAGATGCTATTCCACAAAGTTTTTTGATTGATCGTGACGGCAAATTGGTTGGAGTTTTTGTTGGCGGCGGCAGCACTTTACAAAGACTGCTTGATGGAACCCGAAAACTTGTAAATAGTTAGTTTCTCTCCTTTTTATTTTGTAATTCATTCGTGATAGGCTAATTTTATGAGACTTTCAGAATTAGCCGAAAAAACTTTTTCGACCATAGAAAACGGTAATCCCGATACTGAAATTGTGGCTGCTGCCGGACTTGATCTAGCCCAAAACGGCGAAGTTACTTTTCTTGCCAATCCGAAATACACTCCCCAGATCAAAGAAACAAAAGCCAGTGCAATTTTTTTGAATAATAATGTCCCAATCGAACGCGAAGACATTGCTGTTTTGCGTGCCAAAGACGCTTATGTTGCCTACACCCGATCGTTAAGGCTTTTTCATCCTGACCCAGAGATCATTCCCGCTATTCACTCAACCGCTGTAATTCACGAAACTGCCAAGTTGTCAGAAAATGTTGAAATAATGGCAAATGTTGTCATCGGAAAAGATTGCGAAATTGCTGAAAACGTCAAAATATTTCCTAATGCAACCATTTACGATGGTGTCAAAATAGGAAAAGGCTCGGTCATTCATTCAGGCGTTTCAATCCGCGAGAACTGCGAAATCGGCGAAAACTGCATTATCCATAACAATACTACAATCGGTTCGGATGGATTCGGTTACGCCAAGGACGAAGACAAACATTGGCTGAAAATCCCGCAAGTCGGACGAGTTGTTTTAGAAGATAATGTTGAAATCGGCGCAAATTCTGCAATTGATTGCGCTTCCGTCGGCGAAACGCGAATCAAAAGCGGGGTCAAAATTGATAATCTGGTGCAAATCGGACATTCCTGCACGGTCGAAGAAGACACTTTAATTTGTTCGCAAACCGGATTAGCTGGAAGTTCCGTTATCGGAAAACGGGTAATTTTAGCCGGACAGGTTGGAATTGCAGGACATTTGAAAGTTGGTGACGATGTAGTAATTACCGCCAAATCTGCCACGTCACATGATGTTGACTCCGGTAAAATAATTTCTGGTGTTCCTGCTTTTGATAATCGGGATTGGCTTCGTTCGACAGCTGCCTATCGTCGTTTAGGTGATATGGCAAAAACCATTCGGGATTTAGAAAAAAGATTAACCGAATTGGAAAAAGAGAAATAATTATTTCTCTTCTTCCAACTTTCCACCAATTCGTTCAATTTTGCCAATCAAGTCCACCAAATTTTCCTAACCTTTAGGTTTTTCTTGGGAACTTTGCAGCGTTTCGTTGAAAAACAATTTCCACTATTTGCTCGGATTTGAGAGAGAAAAAAATACAAAAACTCACGCAAAGCTGCAAAGCACGCTAAGTTTTCTTTTTATCTTCTATTCAACTAACTTATTTTTTTATCATTTTACTGCCTACATTGAACGGCAGATTCTCGGCGAATTCAATAAATGTATCAACAGTGGCTCCGCTTCCGCCAAGTTGGACGAGTTTATTATCTTTCCTCACTAACAAAGGAATTGCACAGGTTGCGCCTTCCGACATTTGACTACCACCTTTATCAAAGGTAAACCGCATTGGAGTTTCACCGCTTCGACAAGTTTCAACCAGCCTTTTTTGCATTGCGTCCTGTGCGGCGGACTCGCTAGAAAATTCAGTCAATAAATAAATAATTGTTTGTGTTTTTGATTCATTTGAATAGATTCCGACAAAGTTAGCCTCACTTCCCCAAACATTTCCTTTTGGCGGATAACGGTCATTTAATTTGTAATCCTTGACCGTATTCGGCAAATTTACGGTTGAATCAGCCGGATACATATTTCGATAGGCAAAGAAACCTAAAACACCGCCAATTAAAAGCAATAACAGAAAAAATCCGCCGCAACCTAACAATAATCCGGTTCGGCTCTTCTTTGGAGTGGGTTCCTTCGCCGCTGACTTAGCAACAATCGGAGCTTCAAATTGCGGATAGAATCCTCCTAGCCTTTGCCATTGATTTTCACCTTGTCTAATGGCTAAATCATTTGGAGAAAGCTGTCCGCTGCCAAGCATTTCCAGCACTTTTGATTCTTCAAAAGGTCCAAGCTGCTGATTATTTTTGTTGATATAAATTTGCATACTTCTCCTGTTTAAAACGGTTTTGCAACCGAAAATCCGACCTTTGAAATTTGACAGAATTTAAATATAGCACGTTTGGGATTGTAGAATTATTTTTTTATCCAAAAGTCATAAGCAAAAATCAGACAAAACATTATTTTTTTATGGAACAAAACCATCAAAATGCGGAATAATAGAATCTATGGAAAAACAAATTTCAGAATCAGGTTATGACATTACACCACTTTCAAAAGAAGACCGCGAAATTTTTGCACAGGATTTAGATGACGAAGCATATCGGGTTTTAATTAATCACGGAACCGAACCCGCTTTTTGCGGCAATCTGACTGACAATAAAGAGACCGGAAACTACGCCTGTAAATTATGCGGGCTTCCTCTTTTTCGCTCGAATGAAAAGTTTAATTCAGGAACGGGTTGGGCATCCTTTTATGCGCCTTTTGATCCTGACCACTTAAAACTTTATCAAGATATTAGTTTTGGAATGATCAGAATCGAAATTCGTTGTGCGCGTTGTGACGGACACCAAGGGCACGTTTTCCCCGACGGTCCACCGCCAACCGGTCAAAGATATTGTCTTAATTCAGCTTCTTTGGAATTTTTCTCCGATGGTGAAGAAATTCCACAGAAAACAATATAAATTTTCCTCTTTTCCGTTTTTATTGTAAGATTCAATTCACAAAGTTTAACTTATTAAAAACAAATGGAAAAGAAAGAAAAAATTGTCGTTGCGGGGTGTGCAGTTGCTACTGCTTTGGCAGGAATCTTACATTATTCCCACGCAAATCCGCTATTTGCTTTTGCTGTAACTGCCATTGCCCTTGCTCTCCTAGCAATGATTGTCGGGGATGCGACCGAACAACTCGGAAGCCGTTTAGGTCCCGGCGCAACCGGAATTTTGCAATCAGGTTTGGGGAATTTACCCGAACTTCTTGTTTGTATTTTTGCCTTGAGAGCAGGATTAGCCAATGTTGTCCAGGCTGCTTTGATCGGTTCAATGCTGGGTAATTCATTGCTGGTGTTTGGGTTAGCTTTGTTCATTGGGGGATTAAAAAACGGAACTCAAAGATTCAAATCCGAACCTCCCAAATTAATTGTTACCTTAATGCTTCTTGCCGTGGCGGCTTTGATTGTTCCTACTTTAGCTAAAGAAATTCACACTCCCGCCGAAGCTCACGTTGATGCTTTAAGTATTGCTTGTGCCATAGTTTTACTGGTTTTAATGATTGCCAGCATTTATTTTTCGCTCAAAGGCGATAAAGCAATTGCCCCTGATGAAAATGAGATGGGGCACGCCGAATGGTCTTTGGGTTTGACGATTGCGATGTTGGCACTGTCCGGAGTTGGCGCAGCATTTGTGTCAGATTGGTTTGTTGAAGGATTACAACCGGCAATCAAAATTTTAGGGATTTCCGAAACTTTTGCCGGTTTAGTGGTGGTTGCTATTGCCGGAAATGCCATTGAAAATTTGATCGGAATCCAGCTTGCCTATCGCAACCAGGCTGATTATGCAGTAAGTGTAATTTTGAATAGTTCTCTGCAAATTGCACTGGGGTTAATTCCTATTTTGGTAATACTTTCATTCTTTTTGGGAGGAACGGTTCTGACCTTGGTCTTGTCCCCAATGTTAGTTGCTTCATTGGCATTAGCAGTGATCGTTTCTGCTTTTGTTGTTTATGACGGCGAATCAATTTGGCTTGAAGGATTAGCTCTGATCGGACTTTACTGCATCATCGCTGCTTCGTTTTGGTGGGGCTAAGTCGATTTTTGATTGGGGATTGCGGATTTTGGACCATTTATTCAAAATCCGCAAATTTCATTTTACTTCGATTCCCAAATTTTTGATTCTTCTATGCAAATGACTTCGATCAATACCTAAATTTTCAGCAGTTTTAGAAATATTCCATTCATTTTCTTCCAATTTACGTTGAATAAATTCGCGCTGATAGGCTTCAGTAGCTTCCTTGAAACTCGGAAAACGATAGGAACTTGAAGGCGGAATTTCATTAGAAAAAATTGGTAAATCCTTAGTAGTGATTTCCGTTTTAGAATTCATAATTACGATCCGCTCAACCGTATTTTTCAACTCGCGGACATTTCCAAGCCAGGCATAATTCTGCATTGCTTCAATTACACTCTGACTGAAATCTTTTGGATGTTTTCCGTAGTCAATCGAAAACTTGCGGTTAAAATGTTCCACTAGTAACGGAATATCCTCTAATCTTTCCCGCAGCGGCGGAATTTGAAAAGGAATAACATTCAGGCGATAAAAAAGATCGTGACGGAATTCACCGTTTTCAATTAAATCTTCAAGCCGTTTATTTGTCGCGGAAATCACTCTGACATCTACACTTACGGCATTGTTGCTGCCAACGGGTTCAAAGCGTTGTTCTTCCAAAACACGCAGCATTTTGGCTTGGACACGGGGCGACATATCACCAATCTCATCCAAAAAAAGTGTTCCGCCATCAGCAATTTCAAACTTTCCTTTTTTCGCTTGAACAGCTCCGGAAAATGCCCCTTTGATGTGACCAAACAGTTCAGATTCAACCAATTCTTCGGGAATTGCTGCGGAATTTATTTCTACAAAGGTCGCATTTTTTCGCTTAGATTGGTTATGAATCGCCCGTGCGACCAATTCTTTACCGGTTCCTGATTCACCCGAGATCAAAACCCGTCCGTCAGTTGGTGCAACGATTGAAATCTGTTTTCGCAAAGACCTCATGGCAACGGAATCACCAATCATTGCATATTCCTGATTAAGTGTTTCGGCAAGTTGGGCGTTGGCTTTTTCTAATTCTTTTATCCGAATTGCATTGCGAACGGTGAGAATAGTTTTTTCCAGGCTGAGCGGTTTTTCAATAAAATCAAAGGCACCAAGTTTAGTTGATCTTACGGCAGTTTCGATATTTCCGTGACCTGAGATCATCACCACGGCAGAATCATTACCGTTTTCCCGAAGCCGTTTCAGGGTTTCAAGCCCGTCAATCCCTTCACCTAACCAAATATCAAGTAAAATACAAGCGTAACTGTTTGATTCAACAGTTTTTAAACATTCTTCACCGGATTGGACGGTTTCAACTTTAAAACCTTCGTCTTCTAAAACTCCGCACAAAGTTTCGCGGATTCCGCGTTCGTCATCAACAATTAAAACCGAATTTGACATTGAGGATATTGTCTAACATTTTTCAGAAAATTAGCAATTTTATAATGTAAGTTTTAAAGGTAATTATTTATTTCCCGCAACCACAATTAGTTCCGCAATTTGACTTACGTGAAAATGTGCCGGCTTTGCTCCAAAACAATTTTCCAATGTAAAGAAAGGCTAAAAAGAAAATAAATATCACAATTATATTTTGAAAATTCATCATGCAAACCCCAATAATTTTCCGCCTTGATAGGTGATAAATGCCGCAACATAAGCTAATGCAGTCATATAGCCCACCATAAACAGCGTCCACGCCCAAGAATTTGATTCGCGGCGGACAACCGCAATAGTTGACATACACTGCATTGCCAAAACGAAAAAGACCATCAAAGTTAAAGCCGTTAAAGGTGTCCAAACCGGAGTTCCGTCAGGATTTTTTGCATCCAGAATGGCGTTTTTTAAAGTTTCGGATTCCTCATTGGCATCTTTTTCGCCATTGTAAATAATTCCCAAAGTTGAAACCAAAACCTCTCTGGCGGCAAAACTTGCAATCAAAGCTACGCCTATTTTCCAATCAAAACCGAGCGGTTTAATGGCAGGCTCAATAAAATGTCCGATTTTTCCCGCGAAACTGTTTTTTAATTGTTCGCTTTGCTGAAAACTTTGCTGTTCTTCGGCTAAATTCTGCGAATTTGGCGTATTGACGTAAACATTTCCAGCTCTTGGGAAATTCATCAACCCCCACAAAATTATCGAAATCGCCAAAATCACGGTTCCGGCGCGTTTCACAAAAAGCCACGCCCGCGTCAACATATTTTGAAAAACATTTCTCAAATTTGGTAAACGATACGGCGGCAATTCCATCACAAATGGTGGCGGTGGTGATTTAAGCAATGTTTTTTTGAGGATAAATGCCACAATAATTGCGGTTACGATCCCCAAAGAATACATTCCGAGCATCAAAATCGCCCCAACGGAAATAAATCCGAAAACTGTCTGACCCGCAAAAAATGTCGCAATCATTAGCGCATAGACGGGCAAACGGGCAGAACAACTCATAAACGGGGCAATTAGAATTGTAGCAAGGCGATCTTTTGGATTTTCAATCGTTCGAGTTGCCATAATTCCCGGAATTGCACAGGCAAACGAACTCATCAACGGCAAAAAGGCTTTACCATGCAGCCCGACACGTGACATCAATCTGTCCATCAAAAATGCCGCCCGAGCCATATATCCGGTATCTTCAAGAATTGAGATAAAGAGGAAAAGCAATAAAATTTGCGGCAAAAAAACCAAAACTCCGCCAACTCCGGCGATGATTCCATCCACGATCAAATCCGTCAAAAGCCCTTCCGGCATATTTGCCTTAACCAAATCACCTATTGCCCCAAACCCGTGTTCAAGCAAATCCATCGGAACTGTTGCCCAGGAAAAAATGGTCTGAAAAACTAAAAGTAAAATTGCAACTAAAATGATCAATCCAAAGACTTTATGTGTTAAAACCCGATCAATTTTTTCTGAAAACCGATGTTTTTCAAGGTCTTTGTGTTTCACCGTTTCCTGAACGATATTAGAAATAAAATTGTAACGGGCAAAAATTTTAGCGTTTTCGGAGTGGCTGGAATCAGTTTCCAATTCAAAATCAATTTCGGGTTTTATTTGGATTAGCTCGGAAACTTTTTGAGTTAATTCATCAATTCCGCGATTTTTTGAGGCTGTGACTGCAATTACCGGAACCCCAAGCATTTTTGAAAATTTTGAGGTGTTGATTTCGTGCTCTTCACGCTCAAATTCATCAATCATGGTCAAAGCCACGACCAACGGAATTTTGTATTCCAAAATTTGTGTAACCAGATAAAGATTTCTTTCCAGATTGGTAGCATCAACAACAGCGATGATGACATCGGGAATTGGCAAACCCGTTACTTTGCCAGTCAGAACATCCCGGGCAATTTGTTCATCCAGTGAGGTTGCTTCGAGACTGTAAAGTCCGGGTAAATCAATTAAACGGGCTGCCTGATTTTCAAAATTCCAAACTCCTTCTTTTCTTTCGACCGTGACACCTGAATAGTTGGCAACTTTTTGGCGTAATCCGGTTAAAGCGTTAAAAAGTGTAGTTTTACCTGCATTTGGATTTCCTGCCAGAGCAATGACGATTTGTGAATCTTTGGCTACAGATTGCGGATTGTTTTGGATTGCTTTCAATGACTTTAAACCTTTGATTTGGAACTTAAAACCTCAATGGTTTCTGCTTCACTTTTCCGCAAAGCCAAATGATAACCGCGAACCTTGATTTGAAGCGGTGAACCGAACGGTGCAGTTTTGACAACTTTGACTGAAACGCCGGGAATTATTCCCATTTCCATTAAACGTCTGGTCACAGGAGAATTCCCTGCAATAGACAGAACTTTTGCCTCTTCACCAATTGGCAGATGAGCTAATGAATTCGATTTAGGGTTAGTCATACTTTTAATATCCTCAACCAAATAAATCTTACACTAATTGAAAACGGTTTTCAATTTCATTTAAGAAAAATTTATACTTTTTCTCCATTTTTAATAAAAAAAATTAGAATTAGTTGAAAACTTTAATTTTGTTTGGAAAATTCCAGAATTTTGGCGTCGGGGGAATCTTCAGAAGGATTTTCAATGTCCTGAATAATTTCACGAACTGAAGAAACAACATCTTTCGACTTTAGAATCGGGCGACCGATGACCAGATAATCACTACCGGCGCGAATGGCTTCACTCGGGGTCATTGTCCTTTTTTGATCATCATTTGGGTCAATTTTGAGATTTTTTGAGTTTTGCGGCGGGCGAATTCCCGGTGTGACGATCATAAAACGTTTATTTTCAATTTCGTTTCTGATCATACTTACTTCCAACGGAGAGGCAACAACCCCATCCAGACCGCATTTTGAGGCGAGGTGAGCCAGTTTCATCACTTGTTCGGTAGTTTTATTTTTAATTCCGACTTCCTGTAAAGTTGTTTCGTTGGAGCTGGTCAAAACCGTTACGCCTAAAATCTTGGGCTCGATAATTCTTTCTTTTTCACAAGTTTCGCGCATGTCATCAACGGCTCTGAGCATCATTTCACTGCCGCCGGAAATATGCACATTGAACATCCAAACTCCGAGTCTGGCAGCTTCAACTGCCGCTTTGGCAACTGTATTTGGAATATCATGATATTTCAAATCAAGAAAAATTTTCACCCGTGCTTTTGCCATTTCACGCACAAATGAACCGCCGACAGCAGTAAAAAGTTGAAGACCGATTTTGAATCCGCCAACTTCATTTTTTAATTGAGCAATAATTTCTCTGGCTTGTAACTCTTTGGGAACATCCAATGCAACAATAATTTTATCTTTTACAATCACAGTTTTAGCTATTAAGTATTTTTAATACTTCTCTCCGAAACAGTTTAGAAAATCTGACCGAATTGCCCATTATCAGATTTTTTTTCAAATCTTTCAATCTAAAAAAGGGTAATGCCCCTTCAATTTCAAAATGTTTGCCTCGTTTCATAAATTTCAAACACTCGGCGCCGGCTTCTTTTGCCGACCACGCCAAATCCAATGATTGAAAAGATTTACTTTCTTCCCCCAGTAATTTATAAACCAAAGCCAACATAAACCAGGCATCCGCAAAATTGGGATCGCCTTCAACAGCCTTTTGTAAATGGGTAAGCGCCATTTTATTTTTCCCCAACTGATAAAAAACACAGCCCATTAAATATGAAGTCTCGGGAGATTCAAAAATAACCAAATTAATTTTGAAAGCATCAAAAGCGGTTTTCCAGTCATTTTCAAAGACGGACATCAAACCTAAGACATATTGAATACAAAATGTTGTTTTCAGCTGGTTTGACAGCTTTCCTATTAAATCCCTAGACTTTTCAATTTCCAGACCGTCAGCATAAATTATGGCGAGTAAGAAGCCGATTTTTTCGTTATTCGGTTCAATTTCCAACCCTTTCTCCAAAAACTCTTTTGCTTTCTCCAGTTTTTGTGATTCAAATAGTTTTTGGGCAACAAAAAGTAAAAGCGGTGCATTTTGGGGTGAGAGTTTAACTGCCTGTTCAAAGGTGCGAAAGGCTTGTTTTTCTTCACCTTTATCAAACAAATTATAACCTTCCTTGATTAAATGATTCAAAACGCTTGGGTTCTCGCCTTGAAACTGTGCAATTAGATTTTCAATTACTGAATCCTTTTCACCGATTTCATCCGGGTTTGGCTTTTCCTTTTTTTCTTTTTTATGCAACTTTTGACCGATCTTATCTTTTTCAACCGTCCCGAGCATGTTCAGAGAATCTATCAAAGTTTCTAAAAGTAAATGATCGGATTGATTATTCTTGTTTTGTCGAAGAATTAAATCCAGAGCCATCGAAAGCCGCTCCGCAACTTGTGAGAGCCTGATTTCAAGCAGGGTTACACGTTCCAAAAGGTGGTCTTCGTAATATGACGGAACGATTCCGTCATCGTGCCGGATCGCAGGCGGAAAGACAACCAGCATCAACCGGGTGCCGCATTTTTCGCAGTTTCGCTCTCCGAGTTGATTACTTGCGCCGCAATTTTGACAATAATGTGGAATCGTCTTCATTGATTAATCCATATCCAAAGGATTTTTGAATGGTGTTAACGGCTCATTTTCGGCTCGTTTCATTGCCTCTTTAAACTTCTCTTCCAAAAGACGTTCACGATCTTTCATTGAAGACATTTCCTGAGCAAAAATATTCTCCCGCGCTTCTTTTTGTTTCTCCAGATTACTCTTTAAATCTTCAAATGAGCCGAGAACCTTCTTCTTTTCTTCATGGGCAAGCAATGCGCCTGTTTGAGCATCAATCGTCAAAGTCGCTTCGCAGCACGGACAAATAATCGTAAATTTTTCCATAGCAAAATTGATTATAACTCAACTTATTTTTTGTCAAAACCCAATTTCGTTTCCAGCTTATTTTTGACTGTTTCCCATTCGTTATCAAGAATGCTGAAATAGACCGAATCCCGAATTCGTCCCGATTGACAAATAACGTGTTGGCGGAAAATCCCCTCTTGTTTCGCTCCTAAACGCAAAATTGCATTGCGCGATTGTTCATTAAGAAAATCGGTCTTTAGTTCCACCCGAATACAATTCCAGGTTTCAAAAGCGTGTTTCAGCATCAACAATTTAGCTTCTGTGTTGACAAAAGTTTTTTGCCAGTTTTTTGCAATCCAAGTCCAACCGATTTCAGTGCGCTTATCTTTTGGCGCTATATTTCCAAAACGAGTTGAACCAATGGCTTTGTTTGTAGATTTTTCAACGGTGGCAAAAGGCAACGCAATTCCGCGTTTTTGATCTTCTAAGGCGGATTCAATGTAATCTTTCATTTCCTCAAGATTTGTAACCTGAGTTGGAATCCAACGCCAAAGTTCTTCATCAAAACCAACTTCACACAGATTTTCGAGATGGGTAATAGATAATGGTTCAAGACGCACAAATTTGCCGTCTAAAACAACCGGTTCAACTTTCATAACCTGAATTATGGCAATAAAAAAAGACGACCACAAGAGCCGTCTTTTAATTTATAAACCAGACTTAAAATTAGATGTCGTAATACATCGCAAATTCAAGCGGATGCGGGCGCAGGCGAAGCGGATCAACTTCTTTTTCGCGTTTGTAGCTAATCCAGCGATCAATCATTGCTTTGGAGAAAACATCACCTTTCAGCAAGAATTCATAATCAGCTTCCAAACATTTTAAGGCTTCTTCCAAACTACCCGGCAAACTTGGAACATCCTTCAATTCTTCCGGAGACAAATCATAAATATCTTTGTCAAGCGGTTCGCCCGGATCAATACGGTTTTGGATCCCGTCTAAACCAGCCATTAACAATGCGGCAAAAGCGATATAAGGATTGCAACTTGGATCGGGCGGACGGAATTCGAGCCGTTTGGCTTTCGGGCTGGAAGAAAACATCGGAATCCGAACGGCGGCTGAACGGTTACGGGCTGAATAAGCCAAATTAACCGGGGCTTCAAATCCCGGAACGAGCCGTTTATAACTGTTGGTGGTCGGTGCACAAAACGCAACCAATGCAGGTGCGTGTTTTAACAATCCGCCAATGTAGAATTTTGCCATTTCAGACAATCCGGCATATTCGCCGCCTGCAAAAAGCGGTTTTCCGTCTTTCCAAAGCGATTGGTGACAGTGCATACCCGAACCGTTATCACCGTAAAGTGGTTTTGGCATAAAGGTAACAGTTTTGCCATTGGCAAATGCAGTATTTTTAACTACATTTTTGAAAAGCATCAGATTGTCGGCGGTATGCAACAGATTTGAAAATCTGAAGTCAATTTCGCATTGTCCGGCGGTTGCAACTTCGTGATGATGGCATTCGACGTCAATTCCAACTGATTCCAAAACCAATGAAATAGCGTTACGCAAATCAATCAACGAATCAAGCGGTGCTACGGGAACATAACCTTCTTTTGGACGAATATGATAGCCCATATTCGGATAATCTTCGCTGGTGCGTCCACTGTTCCAATGACCTTCTTCGGATTGAACTGAATAACCTGCCGAATTTTGATTATTGTGATAATGTGCTTCATCAAAAACAAAAAATTCAGCTTCGGGTCCAAAATAAACTGTATCAGCAATGCCCGTAAATTTCAGATAGCTTTCGGCGCGGATGGCAACCGAACGCGGATCAAGTCCGTAACCTTCTTTGGTTATCGGGTCAACCACGTTAGCAATAAGGCAAACAGTTGTTTCTTCAGCAAATGGATCAATCCAAACCCGTGACGGATCAGGAACCAATAACATATCTGATTCATTAATTGCCGCCCACCCTCGTAAGGATGATGCGTCAAATCCGAAACCGTCTTCAAAACTGTCCTCTGATAATTGACTAATTGGATAGGTTAAGTGATGCCAGGAACCGATCAAATCGGTAAAGCGCACCGAGACAAACTTCGCCCCTTGTTCTGCGACGTAGTTCAAAACATTCTTTGCGTTCATTTATACTCCTAATTGATTTCGAGAAAATAGCTTGAAGGGATGCTTTGGTTCTCTGCAAATGCAATTACGGTTTTTTATTTTACAATAAAATTTATAAACTTCAAATTGTGTTTTCAATGAAATATGGGCATTTTAATTTTGAGGATTCAAATCAATTCCCGACTGGGAAGCAAACGCCATCGTTTTACCCTCGCTGTCCATTAAATGAATTTTGAAATAACCCTGTTCGCTTCCGACTGCCAAAGTCTTTTTCAAAATATCCTCTTTAACATCTTTACTTAAACTATCCCACTCCGGTTTGGTTATAGCATAAAATGTGCCACGATTTATTCGTGCAGTTTTAAAGTATTCTTGTAAAGAAGATTCTTCTAAATTGACTTTGATTACTGAAGACGATGTTTTTATTGGTTCCGTAAAAATTTCAACGTAAACAACTAAACTGACAGCAAAGATTACGGTTAAGATCGCGGCGGCAAATAACCATTTGTTGATGCCAAAAAAAGGAGATTTGGTCTTATTTTGATTGATTTTTCTATATTTTTCTAAAGGTTTATCCAGCTTCAACACTTCCCTTTCCGCTAATGTTTCGGCTGTTTTGCTGGAAATTCCTGCCCCCTCACCCTTTTTCTCTTTTAGAACCTCGACCAATTGCAAAGTTTTACTTGTAGCATCGGAAACCGTTTGATCCAGAAAAAATTGATATTTTTCTTCGATGGATTTGGCATTATTCATTGCCCGCTCTTTATCTAATAGATCAACATATTTATTTCCAACAATTACATTGCATTCGATAGAGGTTGCGGTTAAAAGCGGCGAGAAAAATTTCTCTCCGACACTTTCTTTAAAGAGTCTTAAACGGTTGAAGAAGTCTTTTGAAATTAAATCTTCGAATGAATTGGCATTTACTACCTCATTTATAAAATCTTCTATTTTTAAGGTAGCCAGCAACACATCCGAATCATTTTCGGTTTCATAAAGCGGGATGCTCGACCAATCAGCATAAAGATCGGTTAAGTGTTTGATCAGTTCCTCGCGGTCAAAGAGAATTTCTCTTCTGTCAGGAAAAATTTCTTTAGTCAGGAGACGGGTAACAACCACGTCAAATTTATTTCTGACAGCTTCGGTAAATGGCGAATTCCGGTAAAATCTGGCTAAAGCAGCTAATGCTTGTAAACTTAAAGTAGGTCTGGTATTTTCGCAATAACGGCGTAAGTCTCCGATTGAAATGTGTTTATCTCTATGCGCAAGTGCCGAATACCAGCTTTCGGTTTCCTGCATTAGTTTGAATTCAGCCTGAGTATGTTCGTTTGTTTGGGCTTCTTCCGTGATTTTCAAGAAATCGTGAAGTGCCATTTTTACTGAAATATCATCATATGGCTTCGGCACAATCTTCATCTGCTCGCGTTCTATAGCAGAAAGGATATGCTCAACAATTTGAAGTGAGTTCACTTCTTCTGTTGCCCGACGGCGATAAAACTCCTTCTCACTTACAGCAGGTTTTGAAACATTAATCGGAACTTGAAAATTCGGATTATTATCCTCAATTATTGCATAATCTTCCTCATTAAATTCTTCTGTAGTTGGCGGGATTACCTGTTCAGCAGGATTCAAACTTTCCATTGAGGCAAAAGTTCTTTTTGCCGAATCTTTTTCCAGGGCTTCCAATTCGGCAAATAATTCCTTTAAATTAGCCTCTTCTTCTTCAGCTGATTTTTTATCCTCAACAGGCTTTATAAACGCCTGTGACGGCTTGACACTTTCATCAGTTGTTTTAAGTTCCTGTAAAAGTGAATTCGGGTTAAAAACCGAATTATTGGGAGGGGGAACTTGATTTGCAGGAATTGGTTTGGGCTGTAACTGATTGGAGTTGTTATTATCTAAACGACCAATAGAAACAGAATTTGCGGTTTCAATGACTGTTTGCTCAATCAAGTTCTCTTCTTTTAATTCTTCAATTAAATCTTCAAAAATGTTCATTTTCTACCTTCAATAATCGGGGGCAATATAATTTTCCGGCTAGAAATACCTTTTATTTTTTACGGAAAGAGTGGAAGTTATAACAAGTAAAGGAGTGAGGAAAATTGTTTTAAGGGATCAGTTGGGTAATGGCACCATCAGCACTAACTGTTATCTGATAGGGCACATCAACAGCATCAATGGTTCTAGTTGCAATTATTGTATAGTCATATTTCAAAGTTGTATTATCCGGTGAAGGCGGACTCATTGTAAAAGTAAATTTACCGCGCCGGATTGTATTTCCGATTGTAGTCCCAAAGGCACCATTTCGTGCCAGATTAATTTCATCTAATCTGGCATACCTGTTATTTTGACTAAAAAAAGCGACCTGCTCTTGGGCAATTATTTTAGTGGTAGCAAAGACATTACCATCTTCAGCAATATTTACAGCTTTTTTCAAATAGGGAATACAAATAGATGCAATGATTCCAACAATTGCAACTACAACTAACATCTCAATTAGTGAAAATCCTTTTTGACTATCCGATTTCATCTTATTTGGACCTCATTTTGATTTTGAAATTACTTTTGAACCTGACACTTTTTGGCACATATAAATTGACAAGTTATGGCAGGAAACTTCATCAACTCAATCATAAAAAATGCAGAATTCGGCTTAAAATAAAGGATTTCAAAGACTTTTCATCCTTGAAATTATATTTCCGCAAATACCCCAAAGCAACGATTGTGCCACAAAATACGAATTTCAGAGTTTTCGTAAAATAATTGTAAATAATTGTATTGACAAGGTTTGTTGTTAGGAATAAAATGCCATTGGAGAAATTTTGTAAAAATTTCATTTTTGAGGTCATTATGGGTTATCCTGCTGCAGTTATTCCTGAAAAAATCTTCTTTAAAATCGGCGAAGTTTGCGACCTAGTTGGTGTCCAAGCGCATGTTCTACGCTATTGGGAGACAGAATTCAATATGCTTTCACCGCAAAAAAATCGGTCAGGGCAAAGAACTTATCGTCGCCGAGATGTAGAAATCGCTCTTAGAATAAAAGAGTTGCTTTATGACGAGATGTTTACTATTGCCGGAGCGAAGAAGAAATTACAAAGTGAATTAAGAGAACAAAGCCGTTTGAAAATCGTTACTTCTGAACCATTACAACGTGAAGTAATTCTACAACCTGTTCCAACAATTCAACCTACCGAAGAGGATTTTGAAGATGATCCGATTTATGAAGAAGATTTTGATGAAGTTGAAATGACCTTGGAAGAGCCGGAAATGCCTTTAGAAATGAACTCCGAAAGACGCGAAGCCTTAAAATCATTAGCTTCTCAATTACTTGAATTAAGTGAAATGGTCAGAAAAAGCAAACTGGATGATGAACATTTTAGATTAAGAAAGTATTAATTTTGAACAATTTAGAACTAACATAATTCTAAGTCGTTAAATAAATCCGGCTTAGAATTTTTTATTGGCATTTGACAAACTGAGAAATGATTTTTACTCTAGTTATTCACTTTAACGGGATGTAGCGCAGCCTGGTAGCGCGTTCGCTTGGGGTGCGAAAGGTCGTGAGTTCGAATCTCGCCATCCCGACCAACAATTAAAGGCTTTCCTAACTGTTCAATTTGGAAAGCCTTTTTATTTTACTCTGCTTTTGATTCTTCTATAGTTGGTTCCTCTGTTGTAGTTTCTCCAGTTTGTTCTTCTTCTTGTTTTTCAACTATTTCTGATTTTTCCTCAACTGTTTCTGAAGGTTTATCAAACATTTTGTCACGCATTCTTAGGACAATGTATTGGTTAAAGAAAATGCCGATGCCACCAACAATACAGAAAATGGCTCCGAAAATGCCGTTTTTTGAAAGTATTCCGCCGGTTTCTAAATTGTGTGATTTTTGATATGAACCCAAAGTTTCCGTCAACCACCAGGTATTTACCATTATGAAAGCCGCAAAAAAGAGGAGGGTAATCCATAAAGCCCAACTACTACGATTTGTCCATAAGATAACATTAGCCAAAATTAATAGGAAAAGCGAAGAAATCCACACAGATAACCAATGCAGACTTTCATAAGATCTAAAGTATTCAACTATTTGCGGAGGTGGGAATCCGATACTGTTAAGTTGCGCTACTGTTAAATATGACAATACAGCCATAAACAAAATCGCAACTGCAAAAAGGATTAAAAATATTTTGTTTAACATAGGCAAATGTTTTATCACAAAACTAATTTGCCTGTAAATAGTTAATCGTTAATAGTTAATCGAAATCAGACTAACTATTAACAATTAAGATTTGAGTAAAACCTTATTTAGCGGGTTCAACTGTAACAAAAACAGTTCGTCCGCCTCGACCGATCAAAAGTAAAGCGGGTTTATCGCCTGATTTTTCAAGGGCGGATTGGACATCCTCAAATTTTTCAACCGGTTGGCGGTTAATTTCCAAAATCACATCACCTTTAGCAATCCCTTCTGCTGCTGCCGGACCTTCGGGATCAACATCTGTGACAACCAACCCTTTGGTATCGGCAGGCATTTCTAAACGTTTCGCCATTTCAGGAGTAATTGGCTGCAAATCAAGTCCAAGTTTGCCGTTTTCGCTGGATTTATCATTGGAGTCCTTACCACCGTTTTTGCCTTCTTTTTGGGCAGTTTCCGGTTGGTATTCATCTAATGTAGCTTTTAATTCGATTTCCTTTCCTTCACGCAAAACCGTCAAATTTATTTCAGTTCCCGGAGCGGTTTGAGCCACTTTATTACGAAGTATATTGCCATCTTCGACTTTTTCACCGTTAATTGCTGTGATAACATCTCCGCGTTTAACCCCTGCCTTTTCAGCGGCACTTCCGGGTTTTACCGAACCGACAATAACTCCTTTGTTATCTTTTAAATCCAGGTTTTTCGCTAATTCTTCGGTAATACTCTGGATTCCAACTCCAAGTTGTCCCCGATGGACTTTTCCCTCTTTCAAAAGCTGATCCATCACAGATTTCGCCATATTTGACGGAATGGAAAAGCCGATTCCGATATTGCCGCCGGATGGCGAAAGGATTTGCGAGTTGATACCGATCAATTCCCCATTCAAACTGACCAATGCCCCGCCTGAATTTCCGCGATTGATCGGAGCATCAATTTGCAGAAAATCTTCAAAACTGCCATCGCTCAAACCTGTGCGGCGACCTTTGGCAGAAATAATTCCGGCAGTCACGGTTTGACCTATTCCCAATGGATTTCCGATTGCCAAAATAATGTCGCCAACCCGAACCTTATCCGAATCACCTAAATTTAAGTAAGGCAAATCTTTTGCCTCAACTTTTAAAACCGCTAAATCGGTTAATTGGTCCGTTCCAATGACTTTAGCATCCAAAACTCGTTTATCGTTCATTTCGATCTTGATTTTTGATGCTCCGTCAATAACGTGATTATTAGTTAGAATTGTTCCGTCTGCGCTTACTATTACGCCCGAACCTATTCCACGCTCCAATTGCGGACGCTGTTGTTGGGGAGTTTGCGGAAATCCTTTAAAAAGGTCTTCCAAAGAGCCACTTTGTTGATTTGGTTTGGCTTTGATCTCCACATTGACTTTTACTACTGCGGGAGCAACCCGATCCACAACATCTGCATAAGAAGTTCGTCCACCGTCATTCAAGATCGGAGATGGCGGATTCTGCGGTTTGTTTTCAGTAGGTTGGTTTGGAATATTATCTGTTTCTAAAGCTGTTGTTTTACAACCGTTGAGAAACATCGAGAAAGCAAAAATTGAAAATATTGATAACAAGAATGATTTTTTTAGCATAATTACCTCACCATAAAATTTTAGCGCAAAGCAATACAATTCTAAATACTCAAAGACTGTAAATATCGAATTTAACAAATATTTTACGTTTTGGATTTGATTAAAGTTCTAGCTTATTTTTTTCTGACTTTGGGTGTTTCATCTTCAAAAATATATGCCAAAGATTTATAGATCAACTTTGAACACAAAAAAGCCGGGGCTTCAAAATTACCAACTTTGGAAAATTCTACCAAATCCATTCCGACGACGCGTTTTTTTTGCCCTAAAGTTTTAATTAAAGCCAATGTTTCATACCACCCAAGCCCGCCAGGTTCAGGTGTTCCTGTAGTCGGCACCAAACTTGGATCCAGACCATCAATATCAATTGTTAGATAGACATTATCGGTCAATGAATCAACGGCTTCATCAACCCAATCAGTTTGCCCGACAATATCTTTTGCCCAAAAGATTTTGGTTGGTAAATTTTCATCGAGTGAACGCGCTTCTTCGGCAGAAATGGAACGAATACCGACCTGCACTGAGGGAATCCTCATATCTTTGACCACCCGAGCCATTACAGAGGCGTGAGAATGCGGTGTGCCGTCATACCTATCGCGCAAATCCGCGTGTGCATCAATTTGTAAAACACTCAAATTATGATATTTTTCAGCGTGTGCACGAATCACAGGTGCACTTATCGAATGCTCGCCGCCAATCATACAAATAAATTTTCCGCTGGAAACCAGAGCTTTGGATTTTTGATAAATTCCATCCATCATCATTTCCGGTGTTTCACTTGAGGGGAATTCTTCGGTGGTGTGAATTCCGATTTTGTAAACCTCGGCATCGGTTTCTTCTTCGTAAAGTTCCAAATTCCGTGAAGCATCAATAATTGCCATTGCACCTGCGCCTGTTCCCTTTCCGTAGGACACTGTTCCCTCATAAGCAACAGGAAAAATCACTACCCGCGCAGATTGAAAATTTGAGTATTTTTCCTCGTTAATACCGCCGAAAACCATCGGCAAATGGGCTGATTCACTCATTGATTATTTATACCGTCAATCAAATTTTAGTCCGAACCTTTCAGCCATTCGATACAATGTTCGCCGGTCAACTCCCAAAACCTCCGCCGTTCTGGTTTTATTACCTTTTGTTTCCTCTAAAACAAATTGTAGATAGCGTTTTTCAAGCTCATCTAAATTTGGTAAATCATTGTAAAGCCTGTGCAAATCGGCACGATTCCCTTCGTTTTTAACGCTATCAGAAAAGAGTTTGACAGGCAAATCTTCTTCAAAAATCTCATTTCCCCGCGCCCGCAAAGCCGCATATTCGACCGTAGCTTCAAGCTCCCGAACATTTCCTTTCCATTCATATTCACTCAGGATTTTTATGACTTTAGGAGAAAAATTCAAATTTGTTTTATTAGCGTTGCGTTTTGCTCTTTGCAAAAACCTTTCGGCTAAAATCGGAATGTCCGATGGTCTTTCCCGCAGTGATGGAACCTGTAAAGTAATAACGCTTAAACGGTAAAATAAATCTTCGCGGAAATGTCCTTCTTTGACTTCCTTTTCCAGATCACGATTGGTAGCTGTGATAATACGAGCGTTAACTTTCCGGGTTTGGTTTGAACCCACGCGGCGGATTTCTCCTTCCTGCAAAGCTCTTAACAATTTTACCTGCATTGCCAGAGAAGTTTCACCGATCTCGTCTAAAAATAGTGTGCCGTTTTCGGCTTCTTCCCAAAGTCCGCGACGATCTGCACTGGCTCCGGTAAAGGAGCCTTTTTGATGTCCAAAAAGCTCGGCTTCCAACAAAGTTTCGGTCAAAGCCCCGCAATTGATTGCTACGAATGGTTTATCTTTGCGAATCGAATTTTGGTGAATGGCGCGGGCAACCAACTCTTTTCCCGTTCCGCTTTCACCCAAAATCAGAACAGTGGAATTGGTTGGTGCAACTCTGGCAATTTCCTTGTAAAGTTCGATCATTTTAGGCGAATTGCCAACCATTAATCCGGTTGTTGTCGGCATTGCGGAAACGTTTTCTTTTTCAGATTGTTTCTCCATTGCCCGTTTAGCCGTCGCCACTATTTCATTGACTTTGAATGGTTTAGAGATAAAATCCCAAGCACCTTCGCGGGTGGCTTCGACCGCTGTTTCTAATGAGCCAAATCCGGTCACCAAAATTACCGGTGACTTTTCACGCATTCTTTTTAAAAGATCCAAACCGGAAAGATTTGCTTCCAAATTAATGTCGCTGATTACCAGATCGAATTTATGTTGATTCGATAAAATCAAGGCTTTTTCGGGTGTGCTGGCAGTTTCGCAAGTCCAATTTTGCGCGGTTAAGATTTCGCTTAAAAGTTCGCAAGAAGCCCTATCATCATCAACAACAAGGATTTTTTTCATTGAATAAATCATAGCATAATTCATTTTCACTGAGACAAAAAACGGCTGGCGAGAATATTCGACAACCGCTTTCTATTTCAACAATTCGAGGTTAAAACTTATTTTACTTTAGCCATTTCGGGGGTTTCATCGGCGATGCGAACGATTTTTCCTTTTTCATTTACCAGAATATGTGTCACCACATCACCGGATCTTTTGATAAAGAACGAAAAAATTGTTTTGTTGTGTTTTTCCACTGCATCTTCTTTTTCAATCTCGCCATTTACTTTACTTAATGCAACTTGCTCAGCCTGCTGTAAAGTCAATAGCGGTTTGGCAGCCGCAAAAATATTTCCGCCAAGTAAAATTGATCCAACAATTAAACCCATAAATAATTTCGATTTCATAAATATTACCTTCCCTTGTTATTAATGCAGTAAATAATTACTGTTGTGTTTACCTAAGGGCAAGGTATGTGCCAAAGCTAAATCAAGTAGATATAAGGTTTAGCCATTATCCTTGCTGATTTTTACTGTGGCTTTTTGGTTATAACAGCAAAACTGTCACACTATACACCAGATTTAAAATTAAAAAGCCGACTGAGGCTGCTAGTCGGCTTTCACAAGAAATTGGTTTCGCTTAAAACTTCCACCAATGTTTTTTCTTGTGTTTGGCTGGGGCTTGGGTTGCTGCAACTGTTGATTTATCCAAGACATTTCCCTGTGAATCAATTTTTATTTTAGTAATCTCGCCTGACGTGCTTTTCACATCCACCAAATACGAAGGTTTCCCGTTTTCTTTGAGTGTTTCAGAATGGACAATTTTTCCCGTAGCTTGTTTCAGGGCAATGGCTTTTGCTTTACGCATTCCGATTGCTTTTTCTGGTTTTGCAGAAACTCCCATAACCCCAAAAACCGCAATTATCAATATCAAAGCTATTTTTTTCATTTATTTATCTCCTAAGTGTATAAATTTGGACAAAATGGCTTAATCAATCTGTATGCCAAAGCCGAAATATTGTGAATAATGCACTTAATGAAGTTTGTATTTGATTATGAATTGTGGCAATACTGTTATTTCCGGCAAAAATGCCACATTTTCAACGCATTTTATTTCAAACTAAAAATAAAAAAGCTGCCCTTTCAGACAGCTTTTTCAAATTTTATTTGAATTTACTTATTCAGGGATAATTAATTCCTGACCGACTTGAATTTTATCGGGATCATCTAATCTGTCACGATTGGCTTCAAAAATCTTCATATAATCATGGCTATTTCCATAATATTCTTTACTGATTTTTGAAAGCGTATCGCCTGATTGGACGGTATAAACACGAGGCGGATCAACCGGGGCTACATCAGCCTGAGCTACCTCCACAGGTTCTACAATCGGTGTTTCTAATTCAGCACCAACCGCAGCAGTTGATTCTTCCTGCTTTTCGTCATCTCCTAACCCAACTAAATCCTTGGCACCTTCGACTACGCCTTCAACGGCATCTCCGATTGAATTTAAAATTCCCATAATTCTATCTCCTCAAATTTAATAAAATTCTGTTTTTAGCAGTTTGTATTTTATAGTTCAAATGACTGGGTAAAGTCAAATTAGTTTGCCCTGCGTTTCACCAGCGAGGATAAACCTCCCGGTAAAATAGCATAAAAAAAGGTGTTAGCAATCCTCAACGGATTCAAAACGCCTTTGGGTAAAAGGATATATTCGCTTTCCCACCAACACGGAACGAACTTTCCTTTGAAATGCCGTAAGCCCTTGAAGTTATAAAAAAATTCTCCGTTTTCACGGGAAAGTTTGAAAAGCATTTTACTGATTTTATATTTTCGGCAGGAAAAAGAATCCTCGCCGTCCATAGCTAACGGAACGGTTCCCAAAGTTGCGATTTTTGCGCCATCGGCAGCCAATAACTTTAATGTTTCAAAAATCAATAAATCGGTTGTGCCTTTTGGCGAATCGGGATAACGCAAAACATCCTCAAGATACCAACCATCCCGTGCAGGAATCGGACTGGCGGCTAAAATCCCGACCAGTTTATTTTCAATATCTCTGGCGGCAAAGAATCTTTTGCATTCGGAAAACTGAAAGGGGTTAAGATCGAAAAGCCAACCAAATTTTATTTCGGCTCGCCGACTTTTGAGCCAATATTTACTTAATTCAACTACTTCTTTTTCAAAATTTGAATCAATTCCTTTTATTTCCGTAACTTTTATACCGGCGGTTCTGGCTTGGTTACAACCTACCCGCATTTTTTTTGCCTTATTTCCACGCGGGTTCCAATTTTGCAAGTTAAAATATGGCGCAGCAGCTATTTTTACTGCTTCAAACCCGATCGGGGCAACGGCTCTGGCAAATTTCTCGGTGGTCGGTAAGAAACAAACCAGTTTATTTTGGTGGGCAGATTGTTCAATAAATCGCTTAACTGCAATTGGAATAAGAGCTTCCCTACCAATCATTTCACCCGATACCAGACGCATTTTTCCGCGTTCAAAATAGGTTAAACCGCATTGTGTTTCGGAATCAAACCACATTTCGGCAGAGGCAGAAATACCGACTAAAGAATGAGCGTTGTAACCATATAGGCTCTGAAGCATTAAAAGATTTTGCTCATAATTTGAATAATCAATTATTTGCAAATCTTTATTTGAATTCAATTTTAAACGCAAATACATAGCTGTTACTCCTAAACTAGCCAAAAGGGCTAATTCAGAAGCCATAATTGAATTATCCATAAACTTTTAGTTGATGAAACTAGATGTTCCAACTATACAGGGGATTCGGGAAATCACAAAGTCCATCGCTAATAATTCTTGTCTTTTGCAAGGTTCGTGCCAATTCTTTTTATTGTAAAAGCTTCATTTTTGCTCATTTTCGTATCAGAACAAGGAATAAAAAAAGTGTGGCAATTTCGTAAACGCAACAAAAACGCCACACTTTTTTATTTTGGGTTTGGCTGTAAATATATAGGATTGTTACAGATACCATTGGAACAGTAATTGTATAAAAATGCAGCGGAAAAATGGATTTCGGCAAATTAATTTTTGGTTTAATTATTTTAGGATTTACAGTTTTTGCTAATGGGCAAGAAAATTCTAACAATCCGATAGATATTGTTTTGACCAAATGTCTCAAAACGGAAAAAGCAACGATGGCGCGAGCAAAATGTTACAGCAATGCCTCTGAATCTTGGCAAGAAGCGGTCACAAAAGATTATCAAAAATTATTAAATCTGCTTTCGCCGGAAATCCAATTAATTTTGAAAGATGAACAAAAGGCTTGGGAAAAATACCGTATTTTCAACGAAAGTTTTGTAATGGCGAAATATGGTAAACGAAAAGGCAGTGGTTATATTTCGGTCAGAATCATTGAGTTAATGAAACCGTATCGGGAAAGAGCCCTGGAATTAGAAAGCCGTTTTGAAGATAAATAGCATAATCAGGAGAACTAATGACACTTATACTTTTTATTTTTGATAGTCCGCTGCAATGGTTAATTGTAATTGCGGCATTTGTTTTACTTTTTGGGGCAAATAAATTGCCCGAATTAGCAAAATCTTTAGGTCAGGCAAAAAAAGAATTCAAAAAAGGAATGATCGAAGCCGAAGAAGATGAAAAAAAGGAGGTTAAAAATGCCCCTCAACCTGTTTTGGCAGAGATAAACGATGAAGATTTAATTCGGGAAATTCAACGCCGAAAAGCAAAACAATTAGAAGAATCGTCCTCAAACTAATGAATTCCGAAAATCCTTTAATTCAAAATGCCAAACCCAAAATTTTGGTTTCGGCGATCATTCTTGTTTTTTTATTTTCGGCAACTGCCGGGGTTGTTGTCTGGCAAAACTCTCGCCTGACAGTGCTTTACGACCTGTGCGGAGTGTTGGAAAACGCTTATCGAATTTCTCTTGGAGATATTCCCTATCGGGATTTTCCGTTTCCTTACGCACCGCTCACTTTTTTAATTCAAGCGGGAATTATCAAAGCATTCGGGACAATTTACTGGCATCATATCGCTTACGCAGCGATTATCGGCGGACTTGGAACGGTTTTAAGCTGGCGAATCATTTTGAATGTTTTGCGTGATAAAATTCCTTCCGCAAATTTAATTTCATTTTTGTTGGCAATTCCGTTAGTTATTTTGGGAATTTTCTGCATTTTTCCGCATCCTTTTTATGACCCCGATTCGGTTTTTATAATTTTGCTGTGGATTCTTTTTGCTCAGTTTTTAGAACGTCGAAATTTCCCCGCAATTCCAACTTTTTTGTGCGGAATGTTGTTAGTCGTTCCGCTTTTCAGCAAACAAAATATCGGTTTAGCTTTTATCGGAACGGTTAAATTATCGTTGCTGACAATAATTGCAGTAAAACTTTGGCGAAAGGAGTCAGTGCGTCCGTATCTGATTCTTTTACTTGGACTTGCCGTTGGTTTTGGAGTTGCGTTTTTAATCATTCATTACACAGCGGGATTGGAAAATTATTATTTTTGGACGATGACTTTCGCGCAAATGCGGCGCACTCCTTCGTTCGGAGATATGCTTTCGGTTTATGCGGATTGGAGCTTACTGATTTGGATTTCATTATTCACCATCGGCGTATTAATTCTCTGGAAATCAGGAAAAGTTTGGCTCAATTATTTGGCAATTTTGTTGATTTCCGCGCCTTTTATTTGGTCGGTGATTTATTTATTTTTGGACGCAGATAATTCCGAACGCGCCGAAAGATTGGTTGGAGTTTATCCGTTTCTTTTTATTGTTTCGCTAATAATTGGGTTTATTTCCTTGAAAAAAGTAAGCGGAATCAATTCATTTTTACCCTTCATTTTAATCGGCACGATGCACGGAATTTTTCTTTCGCAGCAACTTTGGGGTTCGACTTACGCGACCTGGGCTTTGCTAATGATTCTGATTGCTGCAACTTTTCCATTTATTTACCAAATTTCAAAAACCGAATCATCTCAATGGCTGATATTTTTGGCAGGAATCATTTCACTTTCATTGCTGATTTCGGGTGGTTTTTATGTTTATTCAAACGAACGTCTGGATTATGTCAGTTTTGATGATGGCGAGATGCAGCATTCCAAATTGCCGCAGTTACAAGGGCTTTCGATGCGCGGAACTTACATTTCGGATTTTGAAGAATTGGTCGAATGGACAAATCAAAACATTCCACCGGATGAAGGGATTTTGATCCTACCGGGTGAAGATCTTTTTAATTACACAACTGGCAGAAAACCCAAAATGTCGGTGCTTTTGTTTGATGTGACGAATAATCCATTAAGTACCGAACAGATTTTACAGGAAGTCAAAGACAAAGACATTCGTTGGCTGATCGTCAAAAACGACACGGAAATCGAAGTTGATAAAACGATTGATGATAAAGACCATATTGTCGAAGTTTTGAAACCCGAATTTAAAAACATCGAAAGCCTCAATAATTACGAAATTTATCGGCGCAGAACGCCGGCAGACGCAAATGATGATGAAGAGGATGATAGCTCAGACAGCGATGATAATGATGACTCTGGCAATTAATTTTATGGCATAATTCCTGTTTATGGAAAGTTTAGTTAATTGGTTGAATCAAGGCTGCGAAAATGGGCAGCAATGTTTTTGGCTGAATAGTTTATCACCGATTTTCGGTATTGTTTTCCGCACTTTAGCTGTGTATTTGGTTGTTTTACTGATGCTCAGATTTGCAGGCAAGCGCGAAGTCGGACAAATGACTCCTTTTGATTTTGTCCTGCTTTTATTGCTTTCCAACAGCGTCCAAAATGCAATGACCGGCGGCGATAATTCGCTGAATGGCGGAATTATTGCGGCAATCGTTTTGGTTATTGCCAATTATTTTGTCAATTATTTATCCTGGAGAAACCGAAAAGTTAGAAAGTTTATTGAAGGCACACCAACCATTCTGATCCATCGAGGTGAAATTATTGAACAGAATATGCAAAGTGAGCGAATTACCAATGATCAGTTACACGAAGCAATGCGTGAACATTCAGTTATTGAAGTTGAAAAAGTGGGTTTGGCGGTTTTAGAAGTTGATGGTTCAATCAGCATTTTGAAAAACGATGATTTACCGAAAGATTATGTTCCTCATCATCGTTTGAAATATTTAAAAAGAAATTAGCGGCTGAGTTTTTAATTCAACCGCTGCTGGATGTAAAAGTAAGCACCCTGTTTAACCTACTTTTCTCCAATATTAACCGTTACAAAAACTGTCGAACCGCCACGATTTATCAATAACAAAACCGAATTACCTTTACTTTTAGCAATTGTATTTTTAACATCATCAACGGTTTTGACATCTTGACGATTGACTTGCAAAATGACATCGCCCTGAGCAATCCCTGCGTCATCTGCCGGACTTCCCGACTGAACATCAGCGACGACTAAACCTTGGGTAATCCCTTTTAATCCCAATTGCTGTGCAATTTGCGGAGTTAGCGGCTGCAATGTGACCCCTAATTTTCCTTGCTCAACGCCGTCATCCGAGTTGCCATTTTTATCTTTAACTGCATTTTTAGTCTCAAATTCTCCAAGGGTTACTTTGGTTGATTGCTCTTTTCCATCACGTAAAAAAACTATTGTAACTTCTGTATTTGGAGCAGTTGCTGAAATCCTATTACGAAGCTCGTTGCCATCGCTGATGTTCGTTCCGTTCAGACTCACAATCACATCACCCTGTTTCAATCCTGCTTTGGCGGCAGGACCATTTGCCGTCAATGAATTTACAATTACACCCCGAACTTCTTTCAATCCGAAGTTTTCCGCCAGTTCACTAGTCACGTCCTGGATTCCAACCCCAAGCATTCCGCGATGAACTTTTCCGTCTTTCAAAAGCTGCGACATTACGGATTTTGCCATATTTGACGGAATGGAAAAACCAATACCGATATTGCCGCCGGAAGGGGAGAGAATCTGTGAATTGATACCGATCAATTCCCCATTCATATTAACCAATGCACCACCCGAATTTCCTTGATTGATCGGGGCATCAGTTTGCAGAAAATCTTCAAAGCTGCCGTCACTCAAACCTGTTTGACGACCTTTGGCGGAAATGATCCCACTGGTCACGGTTTGGCGCAGTCCAAGCGGATTTCCGATAGCTAAAACCACATCACCAATACGAACTTTATCCGAATCACCAAGTGCTAAAACCGGTAAATCTTTGGCTTCTATTTTCAAAACCGCCAGATCGCTGGCTGGATCGGTTCCCAACACTTTGGCGGTAAAGGTGCGTTTATCAGGCAAATCAACTTTAACGATGGTGGCACCTTCAACCACATGATTATTGGTTAAAATGGTTCCGTTTGATTCAACGATCACACCTGAACCTAATCCACGTTCGACCTGTGGTTTTTGCTGCATCTGCGGAACTTTTCTGCCGAAAAACTGCCGAAAGACCGGATCATCCGCGAATGGATTATCAGCGGCTTGTTCCTTTACTTTGCGCTCCGAACGGATTGTTACCACCGCCGGAGACACTCTTTCGACCACATCCGCGTAACTCACACGCGAGGTTAAACCTCCCGTATCTACTGTAGAAACTGTGTTGCCGCCAGTTGATTGATTTAATAACGATTGTCCGTTTGCTTTATGCGGGATAAAAAGTGAAACTGTCAGTATGAAAAAAAATAAAATACCGAGTGTAAACAAGCTCAACAATTGCAATGGATATTTGCGGAATGCTGAAACTGATTTGTTTTCCAATTTATGAATAAATGATTTTGTATCCATAACTTCCTCCTTGTTCTCAAAAAAAAGCGGCACAATTATCAGAAGAACTATGAAAAAGCTAAATCGTGCCGCAATTGCTTGGAAGATGTTTTCAACAATCTTCGCTAATTCTTGTTTTCAAACATCGTGCCAGAGAAAAGTGTAGTAAATAGAACAATTTAGAAAATTTACAACTTTATTTGAATGTGGCAAAATTGCAAAAACTCACAAAAACGCCACAGTTTAAATTTACGAATCTTTGTGAACATATATTTATTGTTTCAATTTTCTGAAAAATCGGATGGCATTAAAATTGCTCATCGGATTCCAGTCATTGTTTAACTTTTTGGTAATCCTAAAAAATAATGAGCAAACTTTCATTTTTACTGTATTTTATAAAACTTAGGCTAAGTTCATTTTTCGGCTTTCACCGAACAATCAATCCGCTTGACCTACAATGGCGTTGGAATTATTGGAATAAACAACAAAAACGTAAGAAAAAAGCTAATGGATCAGAAAAATAAGACTAAATTTTGCCCCTGCTCCGCTCTGACTTTCCACCTTAATTTGAGCATTATGTTCATCCAAAATTTGTTTAACGATAACCAATCCTAATCCAGTTCCATGCCCACGTTCTTTGGTGGTAAAGAGCGGCTGAAAGATTTTGGAAACCGTTTCTTGACTCATCCCAATTCCGTTGTCAGTAAACTCAACTTTTATTTGATCCTGAGTTGAAAAGGTTGAAATCGTAATTGCTCCACCATTTGGCATGGCATCCATCGAATTTTTTATTAAATTAAGAAAAACCTGCTGCAATCGCTCTGAATTACCCGAAATGCCTGGTAAATCTTGTTCAAATTCGGTTATTAATTTTACCTTTGATTCAGCTAAAATTGGTTCAACCGCTTCTAAAGTTTTTTTCAAAACCTGATTCAAATTCAAAATGGTGTGTTCCGTTTTTCCAAACCGCGTCCGGTCAAGCATTTCCCGAACAATTTTTTCAATCCGTTCAATTTGAGTTGTAATCGTCTGTAAACGTTTGGATTCCGGGGAATTTTCCGGCAAACTGCTTTGCAAAAGTTGGACGTGACCACTAATTAAATTCAGCGGAGTGCCGACCTCGTGTGCAAATTGAGCCGCAGTTTGTCCGACCGCAACCAATCTTTCCATTTCAGACATTTTGCTTGAGGAGTGAAAAAGTTCAAGATTGGCTGTTTCAAGCTGTTCATTTTTATCCACAAGCTCGGCAGTTGCTTCTTTAACCTTCTCTCGCAAAATTTCGTTTTGCTGTTCACGTTCATTTGTCATTTGACGAATTTGCGACATCATTTGATTAAAATTCCCGGAGAGTTTTCCAAACTCATCAGGATTTTCTCTAACAGCAACACCAATTTTCAAATCCCCTTTTTTCGCCGTCTCAATTGCCGCCAAAAGATTTTCCAACGGATGATAAACCAACCGCTGCAAAACTAAATAAAGTGCAGTTGTCATCAATAGAAAAGTTATCAAAGTAATCCAGGAAAGATTTGCCAAAAATGAAATGGCAATTGTCGAAATGGTATCAAGTTTTTCGGTAGTTTCGACCGCTCCTGTAACTGTATTATTGATAACAATTGGGGAAAAAACCCGATAGAGCGAACTGGTCACTTCCCGTGATTGTTGGTTTATTACCTCAGAAGCATTCTTATTAATTAAGGCGTTTTTAGTTTCAGCATTGATTTCTTCGACCGGTAAACTGTCCTCTGAACCGATAACCTCAACGAAATTATCATTTTCCAACTTCCAAATTCTCACCGTAACTAAATTTGGTCTTGAACCGCTGATGGTGTTAGTTAATCGCTGTAATTCCTCCGAGTCAATTATTTCCTGCGAAATCGAAAGCTGCTCAGCTAAATTTTTGGCTTGCAGTTTTGCAAGCTCTTTTTCCTTTTCCTGAATTTTTCCGGCAATGTTGGCGCAAATTATGATGTAACCTACAACCAAAACCACAAAAGAAATTATTGATGCAATTAATGAAATTTTCAGATGCAACGGCAAGGGTTTCATAATTTTTATTCTTAGCACTAAATCCCACCAAAAGCAATTTGTTCCCTTTTCAAAAACGAAGTCAATCAATTTCGAGGCAAACTTGTCCAAATATGCAAAATTGCCACACTTTCTATTTACATAACTTTACAAAGCGCAATCAGAAAATCCTAATAAATCAAATAATTGCAATATTTACTTTTAATTTTACCTTTGGCACAAACCTTGCACCTAGTCGAAAATGTGAAAACGAAAGCAAAACGTTCTTTCGGTAATCACAAAAAAAACGAATCAAGGGAAGGTATTTTATATGAAAAATAAATTAGGTTTAATTAGCGGGTTAATTTTAAGTTTAGTGATTGCAGGTTCTGCTTTTGCGGAAACCGGAAAGACAAATTTGAAAAACCATAAGTCTTTTGTTTCTAGCAAATTTGCAAAAAATAAAATTTCAAAGCCGAAAAAACATCACAAACATCGTAAGGCAAAAAGATTGGCTCTAAAAAGAGTTAAAACAAAATCCAATCCGAATTAAGGATCGGTTAAATGACAAAATTACGAACAAGGGGGTAAAGGCGTAATCGGTAGTAAAAACATTCGGTTACGCCTTGTTATTGGAACAATGAATCAGAAGATTTTTACAATTGAAACTAACTTTAATCTGAGCCAGAAAATAGCCTGGTCGGTTTTGATTTTGTCGTTAATTTTGCTTTTGGCTTATGGTTTGTCAATCTTCTTTTCAGATCCAAAGAATGAAACGATTACTACTAACCCCGGAAATATAAGCACTGACAGCAATTCATATATCAATAAAACTCAAGATGCGGACTATAAAACCCGCCAAACTAAAAAGCATTTAAGATAACATTTATGAAAAAAAACCAAACCGTATTTTTTGATGAAAAAGGAAAACGCTGGCGTTATACCGGTAGAATTGGCTTTATACTCGGATTTATAACTTTGGTATTGGTCGGCATTTTTTTATCAAGCATTTTTATTAAGCCATTGGTTCCGCAGCTTAGGCTTAAACCACCTCAGAATTTGAACAATGAATACCAGGAAGATTATCAAAAAAATGCACAGGAGGTTGGAGAAGTAGCCAAAACAGAGGCAAGCAAACGAACCTCAGTTAGGGAAGAAAAGAAACGGAAAGCTGAAGCCTTCTTTGCTACTCATCCCCAACCTACACCTAATTTGAATACCAACGGAAAGCCTTTATCTATTGGCTTTTACGTCAATTGGGATGATTCAAGCTATACATCTTTGAAAAAGAATCTGAACCAATTAGATTGGTTGGTTCCGGAATGGATTCGATTATCCGGCGATGATAAAAATCCTTTGGTTTTAGATATTGAAGACCAAGCCGCAAAATCCGCCATCGAATTGATTCATCAGGAAAAACCATCAATGCCGATTCTACCCTTAGTGCAAAATTATAAAAATGAACAATGGAATCCTCAGATCCTAAGCAAGGCAATCGAAACGGAACAGTCCCGTCAGAACCTGATAAATAATCTTTTAAACACAGTTACCGCAAATAAATGGGGCGGTGTAACCATTGACCTAGAAGAAGTTCCATCCGGCACCCAAAGCAATCTTTATAAATTTATGGAAGAATTGCATAGCAAGTTTTCGGAAAATGGTTTGATGGTTGCTCAGGCAGTTCCTTTTAATAATCCTGATTGGAATTACAAAGCATACGCCGAAGTCAACGATTTCCTGATGTTAATGGCTTACGATCAACATTGGGAAACCAGTAACCCCGGTCCGGTTGCAGGACAAGAATGGTTTGAAACTGTCCTTAAACAAAGAATGTCAGAGCTTGATCCGAAAAAAACTATTGTTTGCATTGGTAATTACGGCTACAACTGGACAAACAGCACCAAACATGGCGAGGATATTTCTTTTCAGGAGGCAGTTTTAGCCGCCAATGAATCACTTGATTCTCCTGATCAGATCAAATTTGGCGACGAAAAGAATCCGCATTTCAGTTATACCGAAGACGATGGAAAAACTCACACTGTTTGGTTTTTAGATGCAGTAACTGCCTATAATGAAATGAGTGCTGCCAAACCATATAATGTAGCCGGTTATGCTTTGTGGCGTTTGGGCAGTGAAGACCCTTCGCTTTGGAATATTTTTGGAACAGACAAAACTTTAACCACCGAAGGTTTGGAAACAATTAAATATAGTTACGATGTAGATTTTGAAGGAACAGGAGAAATTCTCCAAGTCCGTTCATTGCCGCAGGATGGAAAACGAAAGCTGGATACTGACGATAATAATCAACTCAGTGAAGTATTTCAAAGTGTTCCTTCTTCTTATGTAATGCAGCGGACAGGCGATCAGCCGGGTAAAATCGTTTTAACTTTTGATGATGGTCCGGATCCCGATTGGACTCCGAAAATCTTGGATATTTTGAAAGAAAAAGGCGTAAAAGCTACATTTTTTATCATTGGCGAAAACGGACAGGAAAACCCGGAATTAATCAAAAGAATTGTGGCTGAAGGTCACGAAATTGGTAATCATTCATTTACCCATCCAAATTTGGGTGATGTCCCGCAAACCGTTACTGAACTTGAACTTAATGCAACACAACGATTAATTGAGTCTTTAACCGGACGTTCAACCAGACTTTTCCGAGCACCTTATTTTGGGGATGCAGAACCTCGCACTCCCAACGAAGTAGAACCAACCGTAGTGGCACAAAAATTAGGCTATATTTCCGTTGGTTTGCACTTAGACCCGGACGACTGGAAATTAACTGATGAAAACGGAAATCCGCGAACACCGGATGATTTTGTCAATGAAACCGTTAAAGCGGCATCCATTACCACGCCTGAGGAACGCGGAAATATCGTTTTGCTTCATGATGGCGGCGGTAATCGTCAAGCAACGGTCGATGCTCTGCCCAAAATAATTGACCAATTGCGTTCAAAAGGTTATCAATTTACAACAGTTGCCGATTTAGCCGGAATCACACCCGAACAGGCGATGCCAACTGTTACACAAAACCAAAATTATTTGGCACAAACCAATTCATTTGTTTTCTATGGAATTTCAACCGGACAATGGCTTATCAAATGGACTTTCTTAATCGGAATTATCCTTGGTCTTTCCCGCGTTGTAATTATCGGGATTCTGGCTTTTATTCAATTTGTTGGTTCGCGGAAACGTGATGAGATTCATTTTGGCGAAAATTATCAGCCTTCCGTTTCGGTGGTTGTGCCTGCATTCAACGAAGAAAAAGTAATTTGCCGCACCATCGAAAGCCTTTTAAATTCAAATTATAAAAATTTTGAAATCGTGGTGGTTGATGACGGCTCGACGGACAGAACTTTTGAAATTGCCATGGAAACATTTGGCGATCACAAAAATGTAACTATTTACACCAAGGAAAATGGTGGAAAAGCCGAAGCCTTAAATTATGGCTGGCAACACGCCAAAGGTGAAATTATTGTGGCGTTAGATGCCGACACGATCTTTAAATCTGATACCATTTGCGAATTGGTCAAACGTTTTGCCGATGAAAAAATTGGTGCAGTTGCGGGAAATGCAAAGGTTGGAAATCGGATCAATTTAGTGACAAGATGGCAGGCGTTGGAATACGTTACCTCACAAAATTTTGACCGGCGCGCATTTTCGCTCCTGAACTGCATTACGGTCGTTCCCGGTTCAGTAGGAGCATGGCGACGTGATGTTCTGGAAAAAACCGGCGGATTTTCCAACGGCACTTTAGCCGAAGATCAGGATTTAACTATTCAAGTCCGTAAACTCGGCTATGAAATTGGGTATACCGAAAATGCAATTGGTTTAACCGAGGCTCCCGATTCCCTGCGCGGTTTGGCTAAACAAAGATTCCGTTGGTCTTACGGAACTTTGCAATGTCTTTGGAAACATAAGGACGCTTTATTTAATCTGAAATTCGGCACACTCGGATTTATGGCGATGCCAAATGTGTGGATTTTCCAAGTCTTATTTCCACTGATTTCACCCTTAATGGATTTAATGTTTGTTTGGACCTTCATTTCAGCCGCATTAGGTTATTGGCAACATAACGGAGAGTATTCACCGACTAATTTAACGGCGGTTATGCTTTATTACGGTTTGTTTTTAGTGGTGGATTTGCTTGGTGCTTCGTTGGCTTTTTGTTTAGAAAAACGGGAGCAATTATCCTTACTTTGGTGGCTGCCGATTCAAAGATTCGGTTATCGCCAGGTCATTTATTATGTGATGGTTAAATCGGTTTTCATTGCAATTCGCGGCTCAATTGTCGGTTGGGGGAAACTGGAACGAAAGGCAACGGTTAAAGTTTAAGAAGTTGGGAAAGTCTAGGAAGTTTAGGAAGAAAGTATTTCTTAACTTTCTAAACTTCCCCAACTTTCTTAACTTCCTAAACTTTTAAGGAATATCAACGCCCAACTCTTTACTTGCAAATGAAAAGTTCGGGCGTTTTCTGACTTTCATATATTTTGCCGCAGTTTGCGAAAGTGCGGTAACAACCATCGGTAATGCAATTGAAGGATCACACTGAACATAAGCAGTGGTCGCACCGCGTAAAAGTTTACCGAAAATCTGGGTATGATTGCCGCCGATTGATGGAGTGCGAATATCCAAAGGAGTTGCATCAGTCGTAATCGAAACAGCATATTTGTGCCCACGCGGATTGGTTCTGGTAATGTAAGAAGACAATTCCGAGATATTTACCATACTTTGACTACTGACATGTCCCAAAGTCAAAATACCCGAATTACGAGTGCGTTGAGCGATCAACATCATATCCAAAGTATCTTGGACAATATCAAAATTGAATTGAATTTTCTTCTCAAAACGTGAACGGGCAATTCCAACTGCTAATTCGCTTCCTAACAGATCAGGACAGAAAATAGGAACCCGCGATTTGAAAGCCGATGTTAAGATCCCGTCTTCGTGGGCAATTTCAGCCAATTCGCGTCCCAAAAGATGCAAAAATTCACGAATTGAATAAGAACGGGTTAAATCCAATTGATTCATCACGCTGCCGATCCATTCATCGGCTTCGTGATATTCTTCCTGATACGAAAGCATATCACCTACACGATAGACTTCCGAATTATCAAGCTCATCATCACTCATACTGGGATGCGCTTGGTAATGATTGCGTCCAAGTGTTTCGTGAATATCGTGGAATATAACCTTTCCTGACAAAACCAAAACATCAACAAAGCGGTTTTTGACAACATACGCCAACAAACGGCGCATTCCAGAAGGAATCAAATTGCCTGAACAGCACATATAAATGGTTGAATTATCATCCAACATATCCAGCCAAATCCGATGTGATTCAGCCAATTGTTTTGCACCAAAGCCAGCTCCTTCCATTTTTTCCAACAGTCCCGCGACTGAACGATCACGGTCAACCGGAATCGGACGCGTCGGAACGGTCAAAAATTTAGAAGCCTTTGGTTTGCGTTGAGTAGTCATCATAATCTCCAATAAATAATTTTCTAAAATATTTTATAAATTTATTTTAAGGGGCGTAAAATTCTAAAAAACTGCAGTTTGAGCAGCGAAACGCTTTTATATTAAATACCTCTCGGTTTTTTATACTAAGTCCCATCCAAATTGACTTTTCGGGGTTTCCAGCAACCCACCAAGCTGGAAATAAAAAATTTTCCGAGCCACGGTCCAATAAAAAACCTTCTTCCATTAAGCTATTGCATTTAGGACATTTAATTTCAGATTCCATCAATTCCCATTTTGCGAAAGATAAGTATAGGCACCAAC
Organism: Pyrinomonadaceae bacterium; assembly: GCA_019694395.1. Classification (GTDB taxonomy): domain Bacteria; phylum Acidobacteriota; class Blastocatellia; order Pyrinomonadales; family Pyrinomonadaceae; genus JAIBCC01. Next base: position 43,719 of record JAIBCC010000001.1, read on the forward strand.
TTTTTTCTCGTAAAATTCAATTAGTTCATTTCCCTCTTTCGGAGAAACTTCGCCGTCTTTAATCCGCTGCATCACTATCCGTCGAAAGTTATCGTGCAATTGCCCGTTGTCATAACGGGCTTGGGCTAATGAATCACCTAAATTTGAACCGTGAATAACTTTTTTGATGATATAGCCATCTTCGTCAATATGAATATGAGCTTCGTGCGGCAACCCAAAAAGATTATGGTTGTTTCCCATACATTCCTGATACGCACCTACCAACATCATCGCCAGATAATAAGGTTCCCCATCTAACTTATGTAATTCCAGAACAGGTTTGACATCGTGCAAGTCAACAAATTTGTCCACAATTCCATCGGAATCACAAGTTATATCGCATAGTGTAGCATATTCTGTTGGCTTTTTGTTGAGTTTATGTATTGGAACAATCGGAAAAAGTTGCTCCAAAGCCCAATTATCCGGCATCGAACGAAAAACCGAAAAGTTGGCTAAATACTTAGCGCATAACAGACGACGCAAATCATCAAATTCTTCCGAAACGTATTTCTTTTGTTGTGCAAACTGGTCTGCACCTTCGCAAATATCCCAAAAAAGGACTTCGCCTTTAGCCCGGTCTTCCAATGAAATCAAGCCCAAGTTGAACATCGTAAACAGTTCGTCACGATTTTCGAGCGCGTCGTGATAATACTCCTGATAATTTTTACCATTAATATTTTCACGTAAATCAAAAAGCTCTTTTACTACCTGCGGATCATTTTCATCAACGGTGATCGGTGTGCTGTGATCTTCAACCACAGTTTCAATTTCGTCCTGAATATTTGCGACTAAAATGGCGTGATAAGCCGATAAAAACCGACCTGATTCCTGAATAATGTTAGGATGTTGAACATTTTCGTCATCACAAACAGTTTTAATGACATAAATAACGTCATTGGCAAACTCCTGAGCATTGTAATTTGCGGAAGATTCAAACGAAGTTTTGGAACCGTCATAATCAACCGCCATTCCGCCCCCGACATCCAAAAACTCAATCGGCATTCCGAGTTTTCGAATTTTTGAATAAACCCGGGCGGCTTCTTTCATTGCGTTCTTAATCCGTTTAATGTCAGTTAATTGCGAACCGATGTGAAAATGCAAAAGGCGCAGCATATCGGCTCTGCCTGTTTCGTTCAAACGCTTGATTACCTCCAGAATTTCTGTGGTAGTTAAACCAAATTTTGCTGCTTCGCCGCCTGATTTTTCCCATTTGCCGGAACCCTTAGAATAAAGTTTTACCCGAACCCCAACCATTGGAATTTTAATTTTGGGATTTATTGAATGAACTTCTTCGGCAATTTTGATGGTATTTTCCAGTTCGCTCAGTTTTTCAATTACAATGACCACATTTTTGCCAGCCATTGCACCCGCAAAAGCCAAACGGATAAATTCTTCGTCTTTGAAGCCGTTTAAAACCAACAGACTATCATCCGCCTGATCCATGGCTAAAGCGGCATAAAGTTCCGCCTTTGAACCGGCTTCCAAACCAAAATCATACCGAGAACCCTCTTTTAAATATTCTTCGACAACAGCACGATTCTGATTAACTTTCATCGGATAAACACACATGTGATTTCCTTTGTAATCAAATTCTTTAATTGAATTTTTGAAGGCTTTATGAAGTTTGCGGATTTGTCCAACAAGTAGTTGGGGGAACCTTAGAAGGACAGGGGCGTGAATTCCTCTTTTCTTTAGATCTTCAATAATTTCTTTAACATCAGCGTTTTTTGAATCGTTTTCAGAAGCACGAACTATCAAATTCCCCTTTCGGTTAACTCCGAAGTATCCTGCTCCCCAATTTTCAATCCCGTATGTTTCAATCGTTTGCTCAATAGTTGCGGACAATTTAACGTCTCCTCAAATGTTCCTCGAAAAAAATAACTTCTCGAAACCGAGAAGCGATGTGGATTTTTTATCTATATGCAAATTTATCAAAAAAAAAGACTTTGGACAACACCTATTTTTTTAAAGTTTTGTAAATAAATATCAATAAAATCTCCAATTCGCCTAAATCTTTAAAATCCGTTAATCTGATTTTGTGAAAGAGTTTGAGTTCATCAACCAAATTAAGGATAAATTTAACCTCCAAAAAATCGGTGACGATTGTGCTGTCTTGCCAAAAAATAAAACGCACGATATGTTAATAACTTCCGATTTAATTGTTGAAGATATTGATTTTAGAAGAAATTGGATGGTTCCTTATTTTCTCGGACACAAAGCCCTAACAGTTTCCCTTTCCGACATTGCGGCAATGGGCGGAACACCTCTTTACTCGATGCTCTCAATTGGAATTCCTGAAGATGTTTGGAAAACAGATTTTGTTGATGAGTTTTACCAAGGATATTTAAATTTGGCTAATAACTTTAGTGTTGAATTGATCGGCGGTGACGTTTCAAAAACTCCCGACAAAATTGTTATTGATTCAACGGTGATTGGTGAAGTTGAAAAAGGTGAAGCGAAAATGCGTTCCAGTGCACAGATGGGGGATTTAATTTATGTTACTGGACAACTTGGCGGCGCAAGCGCAGGGCTAAAACTCTTAGAAAAAGGGGTTAAATTTAAAGATTCAAAGGCTTGGCAAAAAAGTTTAATTTCAAAACAATTAACTCCATTTCCGTGTTTAGATGTCACCTCTAAATTAGCATCACTTATAACTTCAATGATTGATATTTCAGACGGACTGTCATCGGATTTGGGTCATATTTGTCAAGCCAGTCAAGTTGGGGCAAAAATTTTTGCTGACAAAATTCCTTTGCATAAAAACTTGAAAAACATCACGAAAGATTTTTCCGAACAGTTAAATTTCGCACTGAATGGGGGTGAAGACTTTGAAATACTTTTCACAATCAATCCGAAAAAAAAAATTCAAAAAAATTTAGACCATTTTTTCTGCATCGGAGAAATTACTGCAAATATTGGTAATATTGAACTTATAGACAGAGAAAAAACCACTGTTTTGCAACCGAAAGGATACCAGCATTTTTAATTTTTGAAAAAAGTCTGCAAAAAAGTTCTTGACAGGCGTTCTAAGTCGTGTTAGCTTTTGAAACTGCTTCGGCTGTTTGGAAGCAAAAATTTTAGGAGATCAAAAAAGTGATTCAGAATTGGATACATAAAAACTCAAGACATAACGGCTCACCGGCGATTAAAGTAACGTCGGTCGCAAGCAGCCTGACGTCAGGATTATGTGTCAGTTTTGAGAAACCAAGTTATAACCCCAATTTTGGGTTACAACAACTCGCCGGCGGCACAGACCGTAGCGAAAATAAGATTTGATGAAAGCGGGAGCGACTTGTTCTCGCTCCCAAACAACTGAAAACAAAGTTTTTACCGTTTAGGAGCGATTACGCAAGTTTCTCGAAAGAGACTTAAGTAGTCGCTCCTTTTAGTTTTTTACGATATTTGACAATTGAATAGCGATTTTTAATTGAACGGAAAGCTGAACGAACAGTAAAGATTGGTTTCTGACCTAAACTTTGGCGAGTTGAAAAGAAACTAATCTTGGTGCATCCGAAGGCTGAAGTGTGTCTCCGTGTGTCTGCGCGTCGGCTTTCCGTCTTTTTTTATAACAGATTTTCTATAAATATCTAAGCGTTGAACGCCGATTGGCAAGGCAAGCTGTCTGTAAAACAGTTGCTCGAAAGAGCTTTGGAGGTTCAAACCCTTCTCAACGCACTTTGTTCAGTGGGCAGTCGGCAAAAGCAGTAGGCAGTTTTAATCTAACTTTTCCAAACCGAATAAAAACAAAACTGCTGAGCGCCACTGCCACTGATTTGTGAGTGAAACTCAAACGGCTGAGTGCCGGTCTTCCAAACCGGATGTTGCGGGTTCGATTCCCGTCACTCACTTTCGACAATTTCGATTTTTGATTTGCAATTTTCGATTTGTTTTTCTAGGAGCGTAGGCTAATTGGCAAACTGTCGGTCTCCAAAACCGAATTTCTCAGTTCAAATCTGAGCGTTCCTGTAAATCTTGGAAGGCAAGCTAAATTGGTGTGGCAGCAGTCTTGAAAACTGTGGCGTTTGACGCATAGGGGTTCGAGTCCTCTGCTTTCCGTTTCTCCAAAAAACCAAAGAAAATGTGATTTCTTTGACCTCATAACCTCACCTTAAACTTGCAAGTATAGCCAAGCGGATAAGGCGACAGTCTGCAAAACTGTTCAGCGTCGGTTCGATTCCGACTACTTGCTTTCGGCGAATGCGGAAAATGACTACATGGTAAAACAATTGTCTCAAAAACAATCAGTGAGTTGGTTCAAATCCAACAATTTTGCGAAAGCAAATTACAAACGTCATTTCAATTTTGTCGCCGTTTTCGGCTTCGTAGCGTAATGGATTTAGCGCACAAGAATTCGACTCTTGGGGTTGCAGGTTCGAGTCCTGCCGAAGTCATTTCGATTGTGGAATGCGGATTTTTTAGTCCGCCTTCCACAATCGCAAATCCGCAATCAAATTTGGGAACGTAGCTCAAATGGAATCAGAGTAGTTCAGTGCGAACGAACAGGTTGGAGGTTCGAGTCCTTCCGTTCCCATTCCTCAAATAGCTGCATAATTACTAGCTAACCTCATCCCTCACTTTTTATTTCGGGGTCGTCTAATGGCAGGACGGCTGACTTTGAATCAGTAAATATAGGTTCGACTCCTTTCCCCGAAGTTTTTTTTAATAACTGGGTGTTCCACAGATGGCTATATGGGCTTGCCTTGGGAGCAAGTGTTTCGCAGGTTCGAATCCTGCCACCCAGATTTTGTTTGTTTTAAGGAATTAAATTTTGTATTTTATACTCATGAAAAAATGTTCTAAATGTAATCAACAGTTTAGCTTAGAGAATTTCAGTATTATCAATAAAAAAACAGGAAAGATTTCCTCAATGTGTAAAGCATGCTTGAAGTTCTATAATCGAGAATATTGGAGCAAAGTTAAACACCTCAAAAACCCTGTCAAAAATGAACACGCCAAAATCAGAAGGCAACAAATTAGAAAATATATACTTTCTGTATTACAGCAAAGTAGTTGTATGGATTGCGGAATAAGCGACTGGAGAGTTTTGGAATTTGATCATCGGGACAGAAAACAAAAACGCCTAAATATAGCAGATGCTACTCAATATTCTATTAAAACAGTTAAAGCAGAAATCAATAAATGTGATATTGTCTGTGCAAATTGCCACAATATACGCACCATCGAGCAAAGAAATTATTACTCAGGTCTTATTTAATTCAAATTACAACTTACAAATTGATTTTCCTGCCGACGTGGTCTAACGGGCAAAGCCACTGGTCTTAGAAACCAGTTATTGCGAGTTCGAATCTCGCCGTCGGTATTTTATTTGGGGTGATGATGTTAATTGGCAGCATGGAAGTCCTGCAAACTTCTCGTAAGGGTTCAAATCCCTTTCATTCCATCAACTTACGCTCGTGTGATGCAATCGGGAGACATCCAAAGCTAAGAACTTTGGTTTCTGCAAGTTCAAATCTTGCCACGAGTATCAACTTGATTTTGGATTTGTAATTTCGGATCTTGGATTGCAAATCTTTTGCTTGCGTAGCCCAATTTGGCAGAGGCGTTGGTTTCAAAAACCAAAGGTTGTGAGTTCGAATCTCACCGCGAGTATTTTTGTGCGTGTAGCCCAACCGGCAGAGGCAGTTGACTTAAAACCAACTTAGTGAAAGTTCAAATCTTTCCACGCATATTTTTTTTCTGAGGACGTATGCAAACGGAAAAAGCGACCAGACTTTCGATCTGGATTGTGCGGGTTCGAGTCCCGTCGTCCTTGCTTCAATTTTGGCGAATGCAAAAAGTGATTACATTATCCCCACTCAAAAATTATGGGGATATAGCTCAATAGGTAGAGCGTCGGCAAGGAACGTTGCCGGAGGTATCGGTTCGAGTCCGTTTTCAGTTATCACGGTTCACTTTTTGTCGCCAAAAAATCTCGGGCGAATGCTGAAATGACTACATTCACTTTCCAATGAAACGGTGTCATTTCTTTTCTTGTCGCCCAACAATTTCTGGAAACGTGGCGAAATGGTAGCCGCAACTGTTTGCTAAACAGTCGAGCAAAGTCTTGTGCAGGTTCGAGTCCTGTCGTTTCCGTTGGGCAGTAGCTTAATTTGGTAAAGCATCACACTGTGAATGTGACCACTACGGGTTCAAATCCCGTCTGTCCACCCAATCGAAAATCCCAAAATTAAATGGGGGCGTAGCATAGCGGCTAATGCGCTTGACTGTCTATCAAGTCATCGCGGGTTCGAGTCCCGTCGCTCTCGTTCTAAGGACATTTAGCTGAGATAGATTAGCGTCAGTCTGAAAAACTGAAGAGGTTGGTGCGTTGCCAACAATGTCCATATGAAAAACAAACTTTTTATTTACGATTACGGGTGACGATTGAATCTAAGTTCAATCCTGACAATAATATCTGGGCGTGTAACCATAATGGATTTTGGAACTGTCTTCTAAACAGTAATTATGCGGGTTCGAGTCCCGCCATGCCCCTTTTCCAATTTTAGATGACGGATCTCGGAAATTTAATTTTTTCTAGCCGATTAGCTCAATCTGGCAGAGCAGATGTCCTACAAACATAAGGTTAAAGGTTCAAATCCTTTATCGGCTATTCTGACCAAAAAAGGTAATTTTTAAATACATATTTCCAAGGAATTACCAAAAGCATAAAAGGTGCAGCGATGAAAATATAGGTCATTTCTTCGGCTGAAGAACCTTCTAATTGATTTGCTCTCCACAAAGGCAAAGAAACTACAATCAACCAAAGCGTTTTGTAAAATATCATAAACAAAACAATCGGCAACCATTTGAGTGGTTTAAATAACCCGAAAAGTCCGAGTGTGCCATAGGCTGCCCAAACACAGATTGCCATTGCACGAAATTTTTCTAGTTGACCATCATTTGTAAAAATCATTTTCCATGCGTCAACACTCATCACAGCCAACATTAGAAAATATAGAATTCGTAAAAGATAAATATTTATCGGGCGAACACCTTCATATTTCTCCAGGTTTAGAGAAAAGACATAATTTAGAAAAGTCATACGAAATTCACTTACGAAGAAGTTTTGAACAAAGTTCGTGATTTATTAACGCTGATTAACTCAATCCGGCTGAGCAACTGTTTTACACACAGATGGTTAGAGGTTCAAATCCTTTATCGGCGATTTTTTGCGGTGTAGCTCAATCGGCAGAGCAAAGTTCTCATAAGACTGAGGTTAGAGGTTCAAATCCGCTCACCGCAATTTCAACTGAAGGCAAAGAAAACTTAAAAAAAAACTCATTTCTTCCTCACCTCACTTTTCAGGCTGACTAGCTCAAATGGAAACAGAGCAACTGTCTTGTAAACAGTCGGTTGTGGGTTCGAGTCCCACGTTAGCCTCTTTATCAGTAAGCACTTGGCAATGGCAGTTTGCAGTTAGATTTTTAATTAAAAAACTGCCACCTGCTTCTGCTTACTGCCTACTGAAACCGGGGTATAGTTTAATGGCAAAACAGTCGTCTTATAAACGATATTACCGGCAGATTACCGTAAGATTACAGGTTCAAATCCTGTTGCCCCGAATTCTTTTCAGTTGGCAGTTGCAGTTGCGGCAGCGGCAGTAAGAAAGCCTCTAACTGTCCTGTGCTGCCGCCTTCTGCCTACTGAACAATTTCCTACCAAAACAAGCGCAAAAGAATTTTTGTTGAGAGCAAAAGAATGCTTTAAATTCCTATCTGATGTTTGCAACAAACAACTTGTCTTTTGTTCGTCGAAGCAATTTTTCTTTTGCGCTCACCCGCCTATTTGATTTAGGCATGGAGATTTAGGATTTTTAAGTTTTTTTCTGCGATAACTCAATTGGTGAGAGTGCCGTTCTGTTAAATCGGAAGTTCTGAGTTCGAGTCTCAGTCGCAGAGTTTTTTTATCCTCACCTCATAGGTTGGTAGCCAAGTCAGGTTAAGGCACTCGCCTTTTAAGCGAGGTATCGTGGGTTCAATTCCCACCCGACCTATCTTTTAAATATCAAAGAAAATAGAGCAGATTTGATACCTGCTCTATTCATTTGAAATTCTAATTTTGTTCTAAATATTATTTCCTTTGGCTCAATTGCCCCCGAATTGCACCATCAGGAAATTCGTCATTATGGACGTTGACATAAAAGTTTTCAGGATTATCCTTCATGCTTTTTATTAAGTCTTTGTCCACATTTTTAACGCAGTTGTGTGATTCTTTGTTCGGCAAAGGTGTTAACGTAACAACTACATCCCCGGCTTCCCCTGCAACTGCCCGATGAATATGTGCCATCGTTGCCGTTCCGATATTAGAAACTTTAAGATCAAAACAGACTTCGCCTTTATCGTGATGAAGTGTTATATCAGCCGTGCCGCTTCCATCAGGATCACCCGGTCCCGGAACTTCGGCTGTTCCGCTTAGAGTTGTAAATAATTTGTCATTGTCATCAGCCATAAACCCAAAAGATAAAAGGCTGAGAGCAAAGATTAAACCGATAATTTGTATTTTTTTCATTTTTACCTCCTTGAAAAAAACCTGGTAACCGTAAATTTGTAAACAAATAAACTGTTGCACAAATAAATTAGTTTTGTGCATTCGTTTGATACATTGGAATACACAAAAATTAAGCTGACGCAAAATTTATTCCAATAAGCAGTAAACTATTGAATTACAAGCGCTAATCTCTATTTTGGCGAATGCCGTTTGGGAATACATGGATACAATTGGTTCGATTCCAATCTTTGCCCCTTTTACAATTTATGGGCAAAGAGTCATTGGCTAAGACGCTGATGTCAAAGCTGATGTCAAAAAAATTCTCATCAATTCTTGTCGCCAAATTTTTCGCAGCGTAGCTTAGTTGGCAAAGCAAACTCTTGATAAGGGTGAGAGCGAAAGTTCGATTCTTTCCGTTGCGATTTCAACCTAACCACCCAAGCGGGTAGTTCTTGACATAAAATCTTAAAAAGTCCTTGATTTTACTCAAAATCTACTATTTTTAACCATCCAAGCGGGTGGCGATTCAATATCAATAAAATCGTATTATTCCATCACTGAGCGTTTGTTCAGATTTTATAGAAAAGGAGCAAGATTTATGGCATTTATTGATATTGATAAAAATAGTGATGATCCAACAAGTATTACATTTTATAACGTGAACGATTCGGTAGGAGCAGGTGGGAAAAATAATACTGAGGACGTGAAAGTAGTGCAGTTTTTTCTCCAAAGAGCTTATCTGACTTCTTCCTTTAAGAACAATAAAACTTGGGGCGATATGATTCCCGACGGAAAATGCGGTCCGATTACAAATAGTTGGATTAGAAAGTTTCAGATGGATTGCCATAAACTCGGAGCAAATCCATTAATCGACGGTTTGGTTGATAAAGCCAATAATCCAAACAACAACCGAATCGGTTCACTTTCTCACACCGATTATACAATTCGATTATTGAATAATGTTTTGAGGCACGATGACAAAGATGTTTATAAAAATTTGACTACACATCCCAAAGTCCCTGCTGATTTGAAACTTATCTTTCTGCAAATCCAAGCCGAAGGACCGGCAATGAATTTTGGAAATAATTAAATCTTTTCACTTTAATCTTTCGGGCGAATGCTTAAATGACTACATTTCTTTAGGGAAGAAAAACCGTGTCATTTTTAATTTTGTCGCCCTAAAAATAATAAAAGGCTTCCGGCAGAATCAAAACTGCCTTGAAGCCTTTCAATAATCTTTTTTGAAAATACTAGCGGGGAATGTGAATGGTAGCAATCAATCCGATAACTGCCAGGAAAACTAAAACTTCACCGATTGAAATTTTGTTTTGAATAAATTCTTTCATCAAACTATCTGACTCCTCAAATTTCTTAGAACTTATTGGTTTTTTGCAAATTTTATTCCTTTTATTTTCAATTCCTTAAAAGCCAATAGAATCAAGTTTTCCAATTTTTGAAATGGTAGTTTATTTCAAAAAAATACCTAAAAGTGACGTTTTTTGTCACCTACTAAATCACAAAAATTGTCACTTCTTAACCTTTTTGCGATGAATGCAATTGGAACTACATGATTGATAATCCGTGGGTCGTTGGTTCAAATCCAACCGAATCGAAAGATTTGTAGCTCAGTCCGGTAGAGCAACGTAAAAGTTTCAATGATTCTTGTCATCGTAAATTATTCGACAGCGAATGCTTAGTTTGACTACATCTCCAAAATGTTAAATGTCAATCTTAAAACTTGTCGCTGTTTGCTATTATACAATTTTGGCGAATGCCTGATGGAACTACATTGTAGAATTGGCGGACGAAAGTCTGTGCAGGTTCGAGTCCTGCCGTCTCAGTCAAACAAAATTTATCTGAGACGTGGCGGAAATGGAAGACGCACCAGTGTCCGAAAGGACTGTTGTTTCTCAAAAAACTTGTCGCCAATTTCAGTTAAGAAGTTAAGAAAGTTTTGGAAGTAGACAGTAATTTTCTTCCTCAACTTTCTAAACTTTCCAAACTTCCTTAACTATCTCTTGGAGGAAATATGCCTTTTCAAAAAATTAACGTAAGTGGTGCAAAAGCTGATATTAAGTCTTGGGTAAACCACGAAATGAGCCGTGAGGAACATGATATGCTTCGTAATGTTTCACGACTTCCCTGTCTTTTCAAACACGTTGCCCTGATGCCCGATGCCCACCTTGGAAAAGGTTCGATGGTCGGTTCAGTCGTGGCAACTAAGGACGCTGTGATTCCTGCAACTGTCGGAGTAGATATTGGTTGCGGAATGGCGGCGGTAAAAACTCCGTTCAAAAGCGGTATTTTGGACGGAAAATTAAAAGAACTTCGCTTGGCAATCGAAAAAGCGATTCCGGTTGGCTTCGGCGAACATAAAGAATCGCCCGATGAAGCTTCGCGTTGGCGTGAATGGTCAAGATTTTCCGACCTTCATAAAGGCGTGCAAGACCGCAGCAAAAAAGCGATGAAACAACTCGGAACTCTCGGCGGCGGTAATCATTTTATTGAAGTTTGCCTGGATACCGAAGACAATGTTTGGCTGATGCTTCATTCTGGTTCGCGTAACATCGGAAAAGAATTGGCGGAACGTCATATCAATACGGCTCGTTCATTGTGGCGATTGAGCGAATTGCCTGATCCTGATTTGGCTTATTTTATTCAAGGAACGAAAGAATTTGAAGATTATTGGCACGATTTGGAATGGGCGCAAAGTTATGCTTTGAAAAACCGTGAAGTTATGATGAATTTGCTGATCAAAGTTTTCAATCGAATGTTTCGCGGCGGAAAGCGTTTCCGACCTGAAATCGTGGTCAACTGCCATCACAACTACGTTGCTCTCGAAGAACACTACGGCGAAAAAGTTTTCGTAACCCGCAAAGGCGCAATCAACGCCGAAGAAGGGATTTACGGAATCATTCCCGGTTCGATGGGCGCTAAATCATTCATCATCAAAGGTTTGGGGAATCCCGAAAGCTATAATTCGTGTTCACACGGCGCAGGACGAAAAATGTCTCGCGGCGCGGCGAAACGCAAATTTAAGCGCGAAGATTTGATCGCTCAAACTCAAGGCGTTGAATGCAGAAAAGACAACGGCGTTTTAGACGAAATTCCGGGAGCCTACAAAGATATTGATGAAGTTATGAGAAATCAAGCGGATTTAGTTGAAATTGTAGCGGAATTGAAACAAGTCGTTTGTGTGAAAGGATAATCGGGAAAATGAATTAGAACGATATTGATAAAAGTTTCTATTTCATTTTCCTAAATAATAAAATAAACTTTTCAAAAACTATGTCAGAAGAACTATTAAAGCATCAAGTAAATTTTGGAATCCCTCTTGGCACGGTTCACAATATCGAATTACCAAATAAGTGTCCTCATTGTAAAAGGCTAACACCTTTTCATTACCAACAAATAAATTACAATATTTTCACAAAAAAAATTGAATCTACAGTCAAATGTGGATATGGAAATTGTGGTGGACTTATTCTCTGCTACTACTTTTTTTTTAAGGGTGAAGGAAAACTATCTTACATGGAACCACCACTTTTTGAAGAACTTGAACTTCCAGAATTTGCGAATGAGATCTCTTCTAATTTTGTTTCTATCTTCAAAGAGTCCAATGAGGCAAAATCAAGAGGCTTGAACCAAATTGCAGGTCCAGGGTTTAGAAAATCCTGTGAGTTTTTGATAAAAGACTACGCAAAATCATTAATTACTGAAACTGACCCTACAGAAAAAACAAAAAAAGAAGAAGAAATTGAAAAGAAACAAGTCGGAAATGTTGTGAAAGATTATATTTCCGATTCAAGAGTTCAGAAAGTTGCAAAAAGAGCATTTTGGTTAGGTAATGATGAAACTCATTATTTACGGAAATGGACTGACAAGGACATTGATGATTTAGTCACTCTCATAAAACTAACACTAGATTGGATTGAAATTGAAAGACTTTCAGCAAAATATGAAGACGAAATGCCTGAGTAAATTCCTCTTAACTTGCAACCCCAACATCAAACCCTTCTGAGCATCGTTGGTCTAATTGGCTCAAGACTTTGGCTTACCATGTCAAGAACAGCAGTTCGAATCTGCTACGGTGCTTTTGATTACTGCTTATTTTTCAGAAATCCATTAACGTCTAACCAATGAATATAAGCGTCAAACCATTTGTTGCTGGTGCGGTTCGGATTCCCTAAACCAAAACCGTGTCCGCCGTTTTGATACAGATGAAATTCGACGGGAATTTTCGCGTCAAACCACGATTTGATGACTCCGAATTGTCCCCCGAACAGGAAATCATCAGTCGCAATAACCGAAAACATCGGTGGAGCGTTTTTTGGCACTTCGACAGCATTCATACCGCCATAAATTGGGGCAATAAAGGCTAATTTTACCTTTTGGGATTTAAGCGTTGTTTCCATTGTCAAACCTGCTCCGGCGGAAAAACCCATCATGCCGATTCGCTTCATATCGACATTCCAGTCTTTTTGATGGCTTTCGATCAAAGCGTAGGCGGCTTCAACATCTGCGAGCTGATTGCTCAAATCCCAACTTGGTCTTCTTGGAGGCGTATTATTACTGTTCGTATTATTTGCGGCATCAGCAAAACGCTGATTCATTTGTTTTTCAAATCCTTCAAGCGTATCTGCGGTTGGCTGCAATCGATATTTCAAAACAAAGGCATTGATGCCTTGAGCCGCGAGAGCTTCGGCAACTTCCCAACCTTCGTTCCCCATCGAAAGCCACATAAATCCGCCGCCCGGAGCAACAATTACACTTGCACCATTCGCTTTTTTCGGGTCGGCTAAAAATGGAGTAAGTGTTGCATTTGAAACATTTCTCGCCATCGGATCACCCCATTGGCGAAACCAGGATTCTTTGGCAGGTTGATCTTTAACGCCGCCCGTATTTAATGGAATAGCTTTGTCTTCGCGGGGTGCTTCCATTGGATACATTTTTCCGTCTTGTGCAAAAACGGTCGAACCAAGCAACAGGATTAGAAATAATGAAATAGCGCGAAAAGAAATTTGCAGATGCAGTGTCATATTTAATCCTCTCCGGGAATTTGGATTTGGTTATTGAAACTTAATCAAAATAATAAATTGTTATAGAAAATTTGACAATGATAATTTCTGACAGTTTCAAATTGATATAAATTCAAATCTGTTGAGATTTTGTAATTTTCGCATCGTTGGTCTAGTTGGCTTAAGACCTCGGCTTGCCATGTCGAGAACATCGGTTCAAATCCGATACGATGCTTTTTTGAGGGATGAGGGATGAAGGATGAGGGATGAATTTAAATCCGAAATCCCAAATCCACAATCCCAAATCGTTTCTCGCGGACGGAAAACGATTCCAGCCCGGTTCTTGGCTAGTCTCGTCAGCCGTGCCGTCTGCCGGATGAGGGCGGATTGGATGCAAATAATTCGCCCTTTTTTTGAGGGATGAAGGATGAGGGATAGGGGTGAAAAAAGTCAAAGACCAAAGACCAAAAACCAAAGACCTTTACCCAAAATCTTGATTAACAAAAAATTTACATACCAATATGTTGCGTAATTTCATAAAAGTAGTATAAATTTACAAAAAAAGGAGGTGTTCTGCTTGATTACAGGACGAGTATTACTATTAAACTTTAGTTACGAACCACTCGGAACTGTTGGAGTGGCTCGGGCGATGTGTATGATGTTTCGCGGTTCGATCAGCGTTGAAGAATTCGACGGTGTCAACGTGATTCATTCTCCACGTCAAACTTTTCAGGTGCCTAGCGTTGTCAGGCTTCGCAGATATGTGAATGTCCACCGCAAACGCCGTGAAACCACAATGAAACGTGCGCGGATTTACATTCGTGACCGATATCGCTGCCAATATTGCGGCGAACACAGACACGCTTCGGAATTGACGCTTGACCACATTTTGCCTCGTGCACAGGGCGGTGAATCAACTCCGCAAAACCTTGTCACGGCTTGCGTTAAATGTAACCAACGCAAAGGAAACCGCACGCCTGAACAAGCGAGAATGCCGCTTTTGACATCACAGAAACTTTTAAATCTCGGCTTAGACCGCGTATTGCTGTGCCACTACGCCGAAAGCAAACCTGAATGGAAAAAATATCTGTTTATGGATGAGTATGAAGTTGGTGAGGTGCAAGTTGCAGCTTAATTGATAATTGATAATGGGTAGTTGATAAATTTTTGTCATTATCCATTTTCAATTATCCGCTATCTATTTTTGAATGAATTTCTACGAACAAGCGTGGCTTTATGATCTCGTCCACGCCAAACCTGCCGACTCCGAAAATATCAATTTTTATCAACGTGCGATTGAGGTTTATGGGCAACCTGTGCTTGAACTTGCCAGCGGAACGGGAAACTTTCTCGTGACCTTAACCGAAAACGAATACGACATTTCGGGAACGGAAAAATTTGAGGAGCGCATCAATTTTTCTAATCAAAAAGCCGAATCCCGCAATGTTGAAACCAATCTTTTCAACGCCGATATGCGCGATTTTGATTTGGGGCAAAAATTCAACCTGATATTTATTGCCGGAAACGGATTGCAGCATCTCAAAACTATTGAAGAAGTTGCGTCTTGTTTTGCCTCGGTCAGACGACATTTAACGCCGAATGGCAGATTCATTGTCGAAGTTTTTAATCCTTCGGTTCAATTACTGAGCCGCACCCCGCCGCAAAGATTTTTTGTCGGCGAATACCGCACCGATGATGGTTGGATTATCATCGAAACTACGGTTCGCTACGATTCCGCTACCCAAATTAACCATATTGATTGGCATTACAAAAATCAATATTGGAAAGAAGAACAAACAGTTTCATTTACAATGCGCCAATTTTTTCCGCAGGAATTAGACGCGCTTTTTGCTTACAACGGTTTCAAAATCGAACATAAATTCGGAAACTTTGACGAAACTCAATTTAAATCAGACTCGCCCAAACAAATTATTGTGGCAAAGTTAATTTAGTTTCCCTGTTTGAACGATAAATATTGATTCTTAGATAAATACAATTACATTTTTTTCTTAAAACATTAGGATTCCTACATTCTGCCGATTTTTCCTTTTTCTTAATCTGTGTCTTTTTTACCAAAGAAATATTAACTTCAAGGAATTTCAACCATTTTTCTACTATCGAATTCTTATAAAGCATTGAAATACTTAGAATTTCCTCTCGGCATATAACTTGCGTCTTTTAATTTTGCAACAACTCTTGACGAGTTTGAATAGATTAGGGAGGTATAAATTTATGAAAAAAACATCTAAATTGTTTTTTTTCGGCACAATAATAATAAGCATTTTTATCGGCTTAGTGTGGATTGTTCCTAAAATTGCAATGGCGGGGCAAAGCACTACAATTACTGCTAAAGTGACCTCGAATTGCTCGCCTGTTTTGAGAACTTTTACCGTTCCTGTCGGAAAAACTGCTACCAATTTTAACATTGATGGATTTTCATCCGGGGTAAATTGTGGAACCGGCGCAGCAATTAACCAATCCGGTTTTGATATACATTATGGAGCCTGTCCAAATCCCCGAAGCGATGGTGATGTGTATTGGTATAGAAAAAATGGCACCAGCTCATCAAGTTCCAGCAGGTTAAGCGAACTTGATATTTCCGAAGGCACATATTGTCTGTCATTTGATGGCGGAAAAGACGGGTATGTCCGCCTTCGATATGATTTGAAATAAACCTAAACGAACTTAATGGAAAAATGGGGCGTTGATGGATGCCCCATTTTGCTTGGTTAATTTACCTCTTCAAAATTTTATTGTTAGTAATAATTCTAATCCTCAATTAGCTGCTCAAATTCAAAACTTTCCCACAATTAAAACTGAATTTCGTGTCAGCTTGTGTTAATCCCAAAATTAAAAATCGTTATTCATTTTGTCCAACATTTTTCCGAAAGGAATGCAATTAAAATTTGTCCAAATAGGAGGTTAGAAGTTTGGAAAGTTTGGAAAGTTTTGGAAGTTTTGGAAGGAAGAAACGTTCTCTCTTCCCCAACTTCCCCAACTTCCTGAACTTCCTAAACTCAATAAAACAATGAACAAATCATTATTTCAAACTGTGAAAGGTCTTTTCACCCCACCAGCAAATACTGTAAACGAAGCAGGTGGAACAGCTTACAAATTTTCACCAAAACACGCGTTAGCACAATATGCGGCGACCGGATGTTTTACAAACACATTCTATGCCGATGCGAGCGAACAATTAGAAAAAGTTCTGGAATTGACTAAAGAACTTGACGCTGAATTCATTGCTAAAGTCGCAATTTACTCACGCGAAAAAGGCTTTATGAAAGATATGCCTGCGCTTTTGGTAGCGGTTCTTTCAACCAAAGACAAAGAACTTTTGGAAAAAGTTTTCCCTCGCGTAATTGATAACGGAAAAATGCTTCGCAATTTCGTGCAAATTATGCGTAGCGGCGTAGTTGGTCGTAAATCTTTGGGTTCGTTGCCGAAAAGATTGGTTCGTGAATGGTTTGAAAACCGCAAGCCGGAAACTATTTTCAAACAATCTGTCGGTCAAACTCCGAGTTTCGCGGACATCTTGAAAATGATCCACGCTAAACCGCAAGATGCTGAAAAAGAAGCACTTTTCGGATATTTCATCGGACGCGAAATTGATGCGGATAAACTTCCTGAATTAGTTAAAGCCTTTGAAAAATTCAAAAGCGGAGACTCTTTGGAAGTTCCGAAAGTTCCTTTCCAAATGTTGACGGCATTGCCGATCTCAACCAAAGAATGGACGGAAATTGCGCGTAACGCGGCTTGGCAAATGACGCGGATGAACTTGAACACATTCCAACGTCACGGAGTTTTCCAAAACCCTGAAATGGTTGAAATGATCGCAAATCGTTTGCGTGATGCTGAAGCTATCAAACGAGCAAAAGTTTTTCCTTACCAATTACTTTCTGCTTATTCTGCGGCTTCTAACAACGCTGAAATTCCGCGTGCAATTACTGAAGCATTGCAAGACGCGATGGAAATTGCAACCGAAAACGTTCCTGCGATCAATGGTAAAATTTACGTTTTGCCGGACGTTTCAGGTTCAATGAGTTCTGCTGTGACAGGCTACCGTAAAGGCTCAACTTCAACAGTTCGCTGTATTGATGTTGCCGGATTGGTTGCTTCTGCGTTGCTTCGCAAAAATCCGTTGGCTGAAGTTTTGCCGTTTGAAAACAGTGTGGTCAATATCGCTTTGAATCCGCGTGATTCGGTAATGACCAACGCTCAAAAATTGGCAAGCATCGGCGGCGGCGGAACAAACTGCTCTGCACCGCTTCGTGATTTGAATAAAACGAAAGCAAAAGGCGATTTGGTCATCTACGTTTCAGATAATGAATCTTGGATGGATTCAAACCGCTCTTGGAACAGCGGAACGGAAACGATGAAACAATGGAACGAATTCAAATCTCGTAACAAAGACGCGAAACTTGTTTGCATTGACATCCAACCTTACGCAACCACGCAAGCCCAAGAACGCGCGGACATTCTAAACGTCGGCGGATTCTCTGACCAAGTGTTCACACTGATCTCAGAATTTGCTAACGGAACGATGAACGCAAACCATTGGGTTGGTGTGATTGAAGCGGTTGAAATTTAATGCAAAATGGTGAGTGATGAATTAATCATCCATCGCTCACTTTTGCTTATAGAAAGTAATCTCTCCGCCGACTGGCGCAACTATAGTTACCCGATTTTCATTAACTTTCTTAAACTTCGGTGAATATTTACGATTATAAAAAAATCCCCAAATCATCATCGGTAAAAAAACTATGACTCCAAATATTAAGGGAGAAAAAGAATTCATAATTCCAGCGATAGTAACACTGACAATTAGTGCCATGACACCGCCAAAATAAATTAGCGCAGTTTTTGATTCAAGATTTCTAAAATTCTCCCAACACAATTCGCAAAATGTTGTCGAAATTTCGTGCTTTGTTGTCAAAAGAAGTCGCAAAAGAAAAAAAGGTAGAAACCCAAGAAATATTCCCAAGGTTGCAACTGGTGAAACATATTTTTTTGTAAAAGTTTGAAAGGATACATTTTGATTTCTTCCGCATTTTATACAATGTAAGCGTTGTTTTGGCGGCTGAAATTGTTGATATTTCCTTTGTTCATCAAATATCGGTGGCGGTGGCGGTGCTTGAAAATTTTGGTAATTTGGTATGTTTTGAATTTGCATTATTTTAACTTAGGGGGGTAAGTGGAATATTGGCAATATTTAATGCCAATATTATTATGCCAATAGCCTTTATAAAATTGCAAGATTTTTTTAAAAACTATGAAATTGGACTTTTATGAACATCACAAACTACCTCGAAAACTTTATCCCAAATTCTCAAACTCTTTTCCACAATCTACTCCAAAATATCGATTGGAATGTGCAAATAAATTCTATTTAATAAATCTCGAAATATAGGAAATGAATGCCACGCCTCCAAATATAACCCCCATCAACACCATCATAGTCCCAACTCCCCAGAATATAATTCTAAAAATTCTTTTGCCCGAATCGTTCTTAATTTGTGCCTGAGAGGGATTATTTGGGTTATAGTCCACCTGAACAAATTGATTTACATTGTAGGTGGACAATTGCGTTCCATAACCTTCGCAAAAAAATTGTTGTCCCTGAGTAGTGTAGAAAAGCACCACCGGTGTGAATATCTTTTTTCCACCCATGTTGCGGTGTGTCTTGAACCGAATAATTTGTCCTTTGACGGTAATCCAGTCTTTATGACTGGTATCATAAATACTCTTATGAGCGAAACCAATAATGATAAAAACAATGCCGACAATGGAAACAAGAGTGCCGGGAATAATCATAACTTCCATAACAATTTTATATGCGATTTTTTTTGGAAATTAAGGACAAAATAATTTATTGGGTTAGTGAAATAAAAGTAGGGGCAGGTCTTGTGCCTGCCCAATCAGCCGAAAGGCTGAAACAAAGATTATCAATTGCGTTGATTGGGGTTTATTAAAATCGTAATTTTGGGTAATTTTTTAAATTATCAATGTTTAATTTCGCAGCGCTCATTGGGCAAGCACAAGACTTGCCCCTACTTTTTAATAAAATTTCTGTAATTTTCATTGATTAAACCTTTCTAATAACGTAAGTTAAGAGGAAATACTATGTTGTCTAAAAAGTTTTTTGCGGTAATTGCCCTGATTATTCTTTCAGTTTCCTTGTCTTTAAGTTTGGCTGCCCAAACTAAAGAAGATGACGAGGTGATTAAAGTTGATACGGCTCTGGTCAACGTTCCTTTTTCCGTCAGTGACCGCGAAGGGCGAAGTATTTCGGGGCTTTCTTTGCAAAATTTCACACTGTTTGAGGACGGTAAAGCGCAAAAGATTGAGTATCTTTCGACTCAGGACACGCCGCTAAATATTGTTTTGTTGATGGATACGAGTCAAAGCGCGCAGGAAATCTTTGACAAAATAAAGAACGCGGCAGCCGAATTTATTAAACAGCTTCGTCCGGCGGATCGGTGTATGGTCATTACATTTGATGAGGCTGCGCGGGTAAAAAACGAATTTACTAACAATCAAAAGGTTCTGGACGGCACAATCCGAAAGACTGCCCTGAGCCAAAAACCCGGAACTCTGATGCGTGACACTATAAATGTCACAATTAATAAGGAACTAGCCAAAATTAGGGGTCGAAAGGCGATAATTTTGATTACTGACGGGAAAGATGCGGGAAGTGCCATCAGTAAAAATGATCTGCTCTATCGTTTGGCGGAATCAGACGCGCCGGTTTATTCGGTAGTTTATGAATCTGCCCGTATTCTATTCCCGAATATGGCACAAAACTCTCCAAATACGAAGCCTCAAACTTATCAAATGTCGCAGAAACAAATAGAACAGATCAAAGCCGAACATCAAAAGAAGAATATAGAGGCTGCTGACTTTTTGGGCAAAGTGTCAGAGGTTACAGGCGGGAGGATTTTTCGCCAGGAAATTAATAACTTGGCTGAAGCCTTCAATGGTATTGCCGAGGAATTGAGAAAACAATATCTGATTAGTTTCTATCCGAATGATGAAAATTATGATATTTCCAAGCACCAAATAAAAATCCGGGTTGATAAAACAAATGCCGTTGTGCGAATGAAAAATTACACGCTTCTCAAATAGTTTCTGCTTCCTCCAATTGTAAATTAAGCTGCTGCAACTTTGGAATTAGCACCTTCCAACTTAAATCTTCTTACTCCCAAGAAAGATCTTGCGACTGCCAACATAAACCTTGCGCCTACCAAGAAAGATATTGCACCTGCCAAGAAAGATATTGCACCTGCCAACATAAACCTAACGTCTGCCAACATAAATTAAGCGACTGCCAACATAAATTAAGGGACTGCTAATGTAAATTTTGCTTCTGCCAATGTAAATCTTGCGACTGCCAATTGTTTTCTTTGAACTGCCAGGAAATTTCTTTGCCCTGCCGTAAAGTTTTTCCCTGATGCATAAAATATTGAGTAGGATTCATTTCATTTTCTACCTTCGGCTAAAACGAATGAACCTCCTAAATTTCTTGATAACCCTTAAGACATAAAAATTTTCAGCGGAATGAAATTAGATTGACTCAAGTATTTTGTATTTTGGCAAAATTACAGTCCGTAATTCGCTAACACCAAAATATTTTTCCGCCATCCCAATAAACATTTCAATAAATATTTTGATTGATTGTGACAGTTGAAAAAGTGTCACAGTCCTCCACCCAAATTTCTTGCCAAAGTTTATTCTCAACTTATGAAAATTCGGAGTTTTTTTACATTGTTATTACTTTTTGCCCTAGCTGCTCAAATGTTTCCGGCATTTGCTTTTGAAACTGATCAGTTTAATTTGCCACCTGAACCTTTAGCCGATATTGGTTTTGAGGTTACAGATTATGTTGAAAGTGTAGTGCTGAAATCTGTCGAAAAAGTTAATGCGGAAATTGCAGAACGCGAAAAATGTTTGGCTGATCCGCAAAAAGATTGTGATTCAACCAAGAAAAATCTGGACAAGTTAAAGTTTCTTCGCTCAGATGAAGCCGTGGCTCACGAGGTAAACAAAGTGCTTGGAAGCGGTATCATCCCATTTACGAGTTCGGGCAGTTGGTTAGAGAATCATCAATTTAAGGCTCAGCCGGCTCGCTTCAAACCCGGATATAAACAATCCATATTTGTCTTCTTTCCCACCAGTTATTTTGAACTTGCTTCGACCATTAAGATGTATGACGCGCAGTTTGGAACTGATAAAATTGCACATTTCTTTCGTGAAGGTCACGGTTACTTCAAAAATTATAAAAAGGCAATTAGTAAAGGTTTAAATGAAGCCCAAGCCATCGAAAAAGCCGTCAAATCCGGTCAAAGAACCGAACGTGGAATTTACGGAACGTGGATTTCCGGTGTCTTTTCCAATGGTGATTTAGCGGCTAATTATGTTGGAATGAAATTCTATATTGGTTTAACTCAGGAACTCACGATAGGTGGGAAAATTCGTCCGGCAGTTTTGAAATTAAAGGATGGAGTTTGGAAAATTAATGAGGATTTCAAGATGAATGAAATGCTCCTCAAGCCGTTTATGTCTAATCATTTGAATGAAGCCCTCAATCCATCGGGATTTACCCGTATGTTCGGGCTAAGTGCTTATGTTCGCCACGTTTTACACGACCGTGCCTGCGAAAAATGGAAGGAAACCTATCCAAATTTGACCCAAACCGATTACGAACGAACCACTGAAGAATTAAGAATTTGGAATGGCGAAAATTATGGGTGGACTCAACGAAAAAATCTGATCACTATCGCCAACACTTGTTTTGGTAACGAAAAATAATACGCTTCTTTCAATAAAGTAAATTAAGGTTCCGGTTCTGAATTTAACAGATGGATTTTGGGTGGCTGAATCTCCAAAGCCGGAACCCTAAACTTATAAAGCCCAACCGACAATTACATCGCCATGATAGTAATGATCAAGACATTTTTTCATAAAAGTTCCGGTTCCCGGCTCCATCGTTCTGCACATTGCTAAACCTGAGTATTCATTTACTTTACAATTAATAATGACATTGCAGTGTCCGCCCTGGACATTTGGGTCACCTTCGTAATAAGAAATAAACACCGGACCTTTCGCCAACTTTTCATTCAAAAACTCAGGGGTCAAATTGTAACCGGATTTATATGCCGTCCCCATTTTAAATAAATGTTTTTCATTCAAGAGGGTCAACATATAATCAGCCTTCATCGCCCCATAATTCGGATCGTCATCGGAAACGTTTGCCGTAAAACTTCTGTATTCATCAATCAGCCATTGTTCAAGAGTTACCAAACGCGAAGGAGCCATATATCGGGTCCACCATTCCAAAGAAGCCGCCCAACAAGACATATCATAAGTTTGTTTTACAGGTTTTACATTTCGATAATATTTAGCCATATTTTTACCCTCAAATTTAATTTTTCGGCGTTTTTTCGCCTAACTGGTTATGAATGCGTTCAAATTTCGAAAAAACTATCATCTGCTTAAAAAAAAATTTTGTTTTTTTTCAATTATCAAGTTCTGCTTTCTTTTTAACGGTAATTTCAGCTAAAATAACCGCACATTAAAGGAGAAAAATTCTGCTTTCTATTCCGCAAGATGTCAGAAAAAAAATTACCTAAAGATAAAAAAGCAAATGTTGATTGGTTCGCCCAAGGTATTCTTGCCAAAATCGGTGATATTTTTGACAAGATGACCGGGCGCGGCTGGCAAAACGCGAGCAGTTTGACCACCAGCGAATTATCCGAACGCTTGAAAAAATTGTTGGATTCGGAAGTTAAAGATTTTGGGGCAAAAGGAAAATTCGTTCCGCATCATATAAACCTCAAAATGCAATGGAATAAGTTTTCAACCGATTCCGAAGATGCGTTAAAAAAACTTGAATATGAACTGCTTGCCGCCGCCATTGACCATATTAACGATAATCTCTACCACACTTACAAACCTCTCAAAATCGAGGTTAAACCTGACTACTTCACCGAAGGAATCAAGTTCCTAGCGAGTTTTGACGAGTTCGGCGAGGAAGAAGCAGAAGCCGAAATTAATGTTACGGCTCCGCAAATTAAAATCCCAGTTTCAATTCCCGTTACGGCTGAGCCTTTTGCCGAAGGTGAAACGTATATTGCAGAATTTACGGTTGATGGTAAGCGAAAAGTTTTTGAATTAAAGTTCAACCAATCTAAAAAACGGAACAGCGTCGGACGCACTAAAGAAAACGATCTATGTATCGAAGATGTCAGCATTTCCAAAATCCACGCAGCACTTTTGCTTAATCCCGATAAAAAACTTTTAGTTGCAGATACAGGCTCAACCAACGGAACTTTTATCAACGAATCCCGTATTGCATACGGTAGAGCGTTTCCGGTTGGAGAAAACGACAAATTAAAGTTTGGAACGGTGGAGGTGTTTTTGCGAAGAGTTCCGAAAACTACAGATTTTGCAACCCGTGAGCAATATGAAGTTGAAACTCCGCCTCCGACTGAAGCACAACAGTTGCCTCCGCAACCAACAGTAGCTTCACTGCCCCTGGTTCAGGCAAATCAGCTTCCCTCAAATAATGTTGCCAATGAGGAAGTAAATCCAACTATTTCAGCAAAACAAATGATTCCTCAACAAACCGTAGCCAGTCAGCAAATTCAACCCCCAACCGTTGCTGTTGAACAATTTGCGACAAATAATCAACCTAATGAAAGCGAGATTATTAAAACCGAGCCTGCAATAAAATTAAATTTTGATAACGAGGAGAAAAGCTAATGAAGTTTTTACTGTTTCTCTTGCAATTTGATTGGAATAAATTACGTCCCGAAAACCTTTTCGGACAACAAGTTCTGGAACGAACTCCTGCCG
This sequence comes from Pyrinomonadaceae bacterium, assembly GCA_019694395.1. Classification (GTDB taxonomy): domain Bacteria; phylum Acidobacteriota; class Blastocatellia; order Pyrinomonadales; family Pyrinomonadaceae; genus JAIBCC01. The sequence continues at coordinate 68,117 of JAIBCC010000001.1, forward strand.
GATTGAGTTTGATTTATATGGCAGGCGTTGCACTTCTTTTAGTGCTGTTACTGCTTTCATTTATCCGTAACTTACGTCCAAAATTTTCTTATGAAGAAGGCTTGCCCAAAGAAGTCCGCCGCAAATTAAGTTTGACAACAACTAATCGCAGCTTGCGGATCTGGCAATTTTTATTCGTTTTTCTTGCCTTGTTTGTCTACGGTTTTCACGTTTATTGGGGAGCGGTGGCAGAAAAAGGAGATGAGCATTTTCAGGAATTAAGCAGCCGTGATTTACGCACCCGCCGATCATCCTCAACCGCTTTGCGCGGTTGGATGCTTGACCGTTCAGGAAAACTCACTAATGCTCTGGCTTATTATAAAAAAGGTAAAGACGGAGAAATTGAAAGAGCTTATTCGCTAGACCGCGAAATGGCTTTGCTTTATGGAACAGAACTTGGCACACCGGGACTTGAACGCACACTCTACAAACAAAAGATTGACCCGATGCCCGAATCATGGGAAGTTTTGACCCGAATCAAAAAGCCCGAAGATACACAGGACGATGTGCGAATCACGATTGACCGCGATTTACAGGCATTTGTTGCAAAACAACTGGAAGGCAAAAAAGGTGCAATCGTGGTGCTGAATCCGCAAACCGGCGATGTTTTGGCAATGTATTCAAATCCTTCATACGCGCTTGGCGACATCAAAAGTGCAGAGGATATGCACAAACTTGAGCGTGATAAAATGAATAAACCGCTTTTGAGCCGTGCTACCCGCGAATACTATGTTCCCGGTTCAACTTTCAAAACTTTTACAATGATTTCGGCTTTTCGGGCAGGAAGACAAAATTCGGTTTTTGCCAGTTTTGATGGCGGGTATATTCCTTTCAAGGGTTCGCGTCCGATCATTGATGCTACCCAGCATTTTATTCCGCCAAATACTGTCACAGGTTCTTGTGACGGTGGTTGCGGCGAAAAGGACATTAAATTTGCCTATCAGGTTTCTAGTAATCAATATTTTGCACAGCTGGCCAACTCTTTGGAAAGACAAAGACTAGCTGAAACAGCTAAAATGGTGGGAATCAGCGCGGTTGAAACACCGGAGGAAGCCGGAACTCAGGGATATTTCGCAGATATTTGGAACGCAAGCAATAAACGAATTGCCACCGCTCTTGCACCCGCCCGTTCAACAATGGTGACAGGTAAAAAGATAACTTTATTTGACCTCGGTTTAGAAGGAATGGGACAAGGCTATGCGGGACAAATGACTCCGTTCCAAATGGCTTTAATTGCATCTATTCCTGCAAATTTAAAGGGTTTTCTGATGAAGCCCAAAATTGAAGCTGATATTCAGCCCCAACCATTTAATCAGGTTTTGACTCCCGATCACGCCGCTCAAATCCGTGAAATTATGGCAACCGTAACCGAAGAACCGGGCGGAACTGCTGAAAAGGTTTTTCGCCGAATGGACGGAACAGGGATCCGTGTGGGTGGTAAAACGGGAACGGCGGAAAAAATGGCTCCTGTTTTTGATAAAGACGGCAAACAAAAAATGATCAAGAAAAAGCGCAAGGTCAAAGGGGAATGGGTTGAATATGATGCTCCGGTAATGGAAAAAAGAACTGACAGTTGGTTCATTTCTATTGCGCCGTTGGAAAATCCACAACTTTCAATTGCCGTTGTGGTTGAAGCCGGAGGATTTGGTGCAACCACTGCCGCTCCGATTGCGGTTAATGTCATTATGAAAGCCCGAGAATTAGGTTTGTTAGGGGATCAATACAAACCTAAATCCGCAACTCCAACACAAAACAAACCAAACAATCGGGGAGGACGATAAAATGAAAAACCGTGCATCATCACACTTTTTGGTTTTATTTATCATTGTTGTCTTAACGGCGATTGCTCATTATTCAATATATTACGGCGCATTGATTCGAGGTTACGAAACATCCTGGATTATGGCATTTAGGAATTTGGGCTTGCTTTTATTTTTAGCGATTTTACCGATTTTTATGGGTGCAATCGTTAAATTTAAGGGAAACTGGACGCTTTATACCACGGCGGTTTTGATGTTCTCAATCGGTTTGACAGTGCAATATCGGCTTTTCAGCGACCTTGAATATGCCTCAAAAAACAAAAAAGCCCAAGCCCGTGAAGATAAAATAAAAACTCAGCAATTACATTACATTCAGGAAAATTACAGTGCCGAAAAAAAACAAATGATGGGGTTGCCTGCAAGTCCTCCCTCACCTGTTGATTTGGATAAGGAGACTCCGCGTCCCGCAATTGAAACCCCGCTTGACGTAATCCTCTCTGGAAGAACAATTATTCCGATTTTTGCCATCATTTTAATGATCGGAACCTTCTTTGCCTGTCGGGATGAAAGGGTTTTACAACTTTTGCAAAAGAACGGTTTTTTAATTGTGATGCTGACTTTAGTGTTGCTGATTCCGGCGGCATTAACTTCTCACGGGGGAAAATCCATTGGCAATATGACTCCCTGGGAGCTAGCCAAAATTCCTTTTTTGATTGGTTTTGCCGCAGTTTTAGCAATTTTGTATCGCAAGTTAATGCAGACATTTTGGGGCATTCCCCGTGCCAGGGACGTTTTGCCATTATTGGTAATGGCGGTAATGCCGTTTATTCCTTTTATTTTATTGAAAGATTTTGGGCAGATGCTCGTCTTCAGTTCGGTTTACATTACGCTTTATTTATTGGCAGTGCGGCGTTTCCCGCAACGGATCGTTTTTGTCGGTTCAGTGACTTTTGTTCTGATTTTGATTACTTTAAGTGCTTTGCCTGCCAGTGTTCAGGTCAAAGTCCCGCTGCTTTCAACTTTAGCGCAACCGATCAAATCCGTTTTGCCTCCGCGTATCAGTCAGCGTTTTCATCTGTGGTTTGATGCCCTCAATCCCCCTCCGCCCGACACCGATTTTTGGAAAAATGATTTGGCAGATTTTTATTGGAAACAATATCCAAGTGATTTGGTTGAAAGAAAACCCGAAGCCAAACCTTTGATGGATGAGCTGGGAAAAATTGACGATATTAAAAATCCTGATACTGCAACAAAAAACAGAATTGCCGAAATTAGAACCGAATTAAGAAAAATCGCACAGACCGACATTTTGGAAATGTATGCCCAAACCAAGGATTTGGACGCTGCAAATGACGACCAGCCGACTTCTGATGAAGACGAAATCGGCAGCAAACAGGAAGATGCCAAACAATTAAGAGAATTAAAAGAAAAATTAGATACCCTAAATCAAGAGGCGTGGTTTGGTGACGATGCGCTCCAAGCCTCGCGTGCCACCTTTGGTATTTCTTCGGGCGGAAAAACCGGACGCGGACTTGGTTTAGGTTATGTCGAGCTGATCCCGGTTGCTGACTCGGATTACATTTATGCAGCAATTGGCGAAGAACTTGGACTTTTTGGCGGATTGCTGATAACCTTTGCATTGATTACATTTGTCAGCGCGGGAATCCGAACGGCTATGGATGCCCGTGATATGTTTTGCAAACTTTGCGCCACCGGATTAACAGCTTTTATCGGATTTCAGGCACTTGTCAATATGGGCGGAATTACGCGGGCTTTACCAATGACAGGAATCACACTTCCCTTTGTCAGTCACGGGGGATTCAGCCTGATTACAAGTTTTATTATGCTCGGAATGCTGATGGCTTTTTCACATCGAAATGCAATTGATGCCAGCATTGACCAGGCAACCGGAAAACAGCAGTAAACCGATAAAAGTAAAAAAGTTATTTGTTCACTCAAAATTTTATGGTAATCTGTGTGTAATTTGGTCGTTTTACTTATAATTACAAAAAATCCCAATGTTAATAATGTTTTAAGGAGAAGCATTTAAAAAGCTACCGACATTGTTTCAAATTATTTTTTTCGCTTTTACTTATTAACAAAACCCTAAATTCTCGGAGAATATAATGACGCAAAATTCTTTTCAGATGATTTCATCCGCAGTTTCGGATAGAGGTTTAAACGAAAAACGAGCTTACAACGAAGACTCATATCTTGAAATGCCTGAGCGCGGGCTATTTGCCGTGGCAGACGGGGTTGGGGGCGCACAAGCGGGTGATGTTGCTTCACAAATGGCAATGGAAATTTTAGCCGAAGCTTTTAACAATTTAAAGGAAGGAGCCGATGTGGAAGAAATGCTGAGTTTGGCGATTTCACGAGCCAACAGCGCAATTTATCAAATGTCACACGACTTACCACAACTATCCACTATGGCAACAACTATTGTGGCTCTTCACATTGCCGGAAATATTGCAACCATCGGACACGCCGGAGATTCCCGGCTTTATCGTTTGGATTCGCGCGGTAATTTGTTCCGGGAAACCCAAGACCATTCTGTCGTCGAAGAAGAAGTTCGTGCCGGACGAATGACTCCAGAACAGGCTGAAAATCATCCGAGTAAAAACGTTATCAGTCGTGCGTTGGGAGCAGAAAGCACGGTCGAAGTTGATATGAAAACGATTATGTTTGAAGCCAATACGACCTTTTTGCTTTGCTCTGACGGTATTACCAGACATATTCCAGATGTGGAAATCCGCGAACTTTTGGCTTTACCCCACGAACCGGTTCTGATCTGTCAACAAATGAAGGAAATTTGTTATGAACGAGGTGCCGAGGATAATTTAACTGCGGTTATTATTCGACTTTCAGGCAATAATGCATCGCAATTAAACGATACCGAAGAAAACACCGTTGCTACCCCGCGCCAACCTGCTGTTACCCGTTCTGATTTTGATGAAATCCCAACCCAAAATTTACAAATGCCGGTCGCACCACAAGTTCAGGATTTCGATAAAACAATAGATATGAATGTTCCGGTCCAAAATGCGGCAGTTTCAATTCCGGCTTCCGCACCTCTGGAAAATTCAATAAAAATAAGCGAACAGGATTCCGTCCAGAAGATCCAGAGTAAATATGATGATTCACAATATCAACCCGAAACTAAAAAAGGCGGCGGATTCTTCGGTAAATTCTTACTTTTCCTACTTGGATTAATAATTGGCGGAGCTTTAGGAGCGGGTGGATATTACTATTGGCTTTCCACTCAGCAGCAACCGGAACCAACGCCTACGCAAGCACCACAAATTACGACTTCGGAACATAAAAACATTCCATTTGAGACTTTTGAAAAAAATCGTCGAGATGTTGATGATAATCCGACACTTTACCTTGCCCAAAAAGGTTCACTTGCTGAGGATGCCGAAGGTTTTTATTTAACCGGTCGGGCGCAAATTTTGGTCGAGAAATACGAAGAAGCCTTAAAATCTTTTGAAAAAGCCCGTGAAAGATTTGCGGATTACAATGGTGAAAATAAAGCCACACTACAAAATGAAATTGCGTTTGCCACAGCCGCTATAACATCGCTTGAGTCAACTAAAACACTTGAAAAATATAAGACTGCCAAACCCAGTCTGCTTTCCCCAAATAGCAATTCCGGCTCCAATTCAAATGCTGCCGGAAATAATGGAAAAGGTAATACAAATGCCAATTTGGGAAATAAGGTAAGTTCAAACGGAAAATAAATTTAACCAATTTTTGGGTTTAGATATTAGGGCGATTTTTATCAATTGCCCTATTTTATTTCTCAAGGCTTTTTCGCATCAGCATAAAAGCCCTTGTATTCAGCTCTCAATGTAGGTTCAGGCAAAAAGGCTCTGTCAAAATCCTGCACCGCCTTCCTTCTCTTTTTCTGTTTCAAATATTGTAAAGGCAGTTCTTCATTTTTTTTCAGTTCCTGAATTTTTTTTGGAGGCGGATTTATAATACAATGAAAAGTTTGAATTACAACAAAAAAAATGCCAAAACGAACTGATATTCATAAAATTTTAATCATCGGAAGCGGTCCGATTGTCGTTGGTCAGGTATGCGATTTTGATTATTCTGGCGGCAAGAATAACTTATATTTTATTGCTTCACTAATATTATCACCTAAAAGATCCAAACATTCCAACAGTATTTCAGTCGCCTTAAAATATGTATCCAACTTTTGTATTTGCTTTTCATTAAGCATGAGATTATTTGAAATCAAGCGGTTTTGAGCGATTTTTCCTAACAAACCTATTGCATTAGCACAATTATTTATTGTAAAAGGCTCAATTGAAATCTCTTCTAACTTTTCAGCTAAATCAAAACAGTTTTCTTCCTTACATTTTATTATGGTTTTATGAAATAAATTTGAAATAGTATTTATCTTATAGTTAAAATCTTCTGAAGAAAGTGGGTTGTTATAAAATCGTATAAACAACCCTTTAAGAATTAATAGGTGAGCATCTATGGCTAAATCTTTTTCTAAATTTAAATCAATTAAATGGTTTGTAAAATCGGAGTCCATAGCGTAGTCCAATTCAAGTTCAATATTGCGCAGGATCTGAAAGGTGAAATTTAGTTGGGGAAATAAATTAAAATATTTTGTAATCATGGTATCAAAATGAATTGCAATCTCAGTATTTAGGTAATATATCTCAAAGGCTAAAATGAAGAAATAAAAATAACGAGCTATAGTTCTTTGTTGAGATTCAGCAATCTTTTCTGTTTTTCGTTTCACAATATTTAAGTAAGCAATTATTTCAACTTCATCTTCAATTACCTGATTTATCACTCTCAGGAAATATTCAAAGAATTCTTTTCTTGATTTAGAAGGTAATAAATCAATGGTATTCAAAATAACTTCACGCCATTGATCATCCAAAATTCGCTCAATTTGCAGCAACTCAACATATTTACCTACATAGTAAAGGGCTGAAAAATATTCTTGAAATGAAAGATGTGAAAATGAATAAAACTTGTCCGGATGAGCTTTAAACATTTTATGTTGGGCAATTATTGATTTCAAGATTTCTCCAGAGGGGATTAATCCCTTTTTATCACCAAACACATTTACGAAATAATTTGATATGGATTCCTTTAAGTCACGTTCAGAGAACCTTATAAATTCCGAATTATTTTGAACATTTTCAAAGGCTATGTAAGCTAAAAGCTCCTTCTTCCCTTCAACCGAGAGATTTTTATATAACTCATCTCTCTTTTCTTCTTTTCCTTCACTTAAATCCCAGTCTCCAAGCAAAATGTCAACAGCTTCTTCGTATAAATCTATTTTTCTCTTTGGAAACTCTCCTTCTGGATTTCGATCAGAAATAAAACATAGCAAAGATAACAACAATGGATTTTTGGCTAAATCAAGAATTTTATTGTTAGCTGGATTAAATAATTCGGCTACTAATTTTTTACTTTTATCTTCTAATCTATTATCAAACCAATTATTTATGTATTTGCATATATTGTCATCGTTAAACTCCCCAACAATCAAATAATTAAATTGATGAAATCTCTCTCCGCTAGCGGCATGGCGACAAGTTACAAAAAAGAAGTTATGATTAATAATAAATTGGTCGTATTTTTCTTTTCTTTTCTTTTTTTTATCACTATCTTTATTTTCAGAATCTTCTTTTAATGAATATTGTTTGTGAAGGTTTCTTATTTGATCTATTACTTGTTGTCTGTTTAGTCCCAACTCATTATATTTTTTTACTTCATCCAAACCATCAAAGAGCGTAATAGTTTCTCCCTCTTTTAATAAGTATTGAATAATAGGTTTTGCGTTTTCAAAACCGCAAATAACAAATTCTTGAGAGATATAATCAATTAAATCTAACCCAGAGTTTGCAAATGAACTTAAATCAACAAAAATAGGAACTTTTTTTAGCTTACCCACGCCCGCTAAGTATGCTAAATACTTCAACAAAGTGGATTTACCTGAACCCGGATCCCCCAAGATATAGAATGACCCACTTCTCTTTTGAAGAAACTGTTTGACTTTTATTTTTGTTAAAGCATCGTTTTTTGCCAAGTTTTTTAGTTCGTAAATAGAATGCTTATAGTATTCCTTCTCGTCTAAAAGAAATGTATCAATAAAAAAGTCATCTTTGAAATAAACCTCTTGATTAATTCCAAACAAATTTATAAAGCCATAGTTCTTAATTACATTATCCCTATATACTCGAAGATAATTGTCTAGATTTATTTTGGTATAGAATTCTTTAATTTCTTTACTTAAATCCTGATCAAAGATTTTTACTAAGTTGTTTACAATAATAGGAATGAGCCAAGCAAAAGTGGAAGGTTCCATAAAAATAATAGATAAAACCAGTTTTATTTTATACGACTATGGCTGTATCATAACTTATTTGAATTAAGAAAAAAAGAATCTAATTTTGTAATGCCAAAACGAACTGGTATTCATAAAATTTTAATCATGGGAAGCGGTCCGATTGTCATTGGTCAAGCGTGTGAGTTGTTATGTTAAAGGCATAAACATTTTATTCTCAAATGATTTACTATCAGCTACTTCGGCTACTTCTAAGCATTTTAGAAAAAGTTCATTTGCCTGAAAATATTCGCAAATAACATTAAGGTCTTCAAGATTTAACTCTAAACAAGGTTTTAGTCTTCTTTCCGTTAAAGAATAGTCAATTTTTTCAACAGCTTTTTCATATAACTCTTCATTGAAATTAAAAATGATTCTTATTAAGTCTTTCAAATCTTTTATTAATTCCAACTCCCCAAGTTCAATTCCAGAATCAACCAATTTTTCAACAAAATTAGCAATAATATTTGTTCCTTCATTTTGATAGCGGAATTTAATAAAAACTATGTAATAAATATCTAAAATAATTTTTAGTGCAATCAATTTTACGTCAAACAAAATATCAGTCGTTAATTCAATATCAAATTCTTCCGTAATTTTAATTAGAAATTTGAGGTCATCTAACATTAACTGGGAAATGTCTTTTAAGAATTCACGATTGTTTTCCTCGTAACTTTGGTAAGCTAATTTAAGACTTATTGAAAATTTATCAAGTAATGACTCATCGAAAAATTTTGTGTTTTCATTATTATTTAATGAATAAGACGCCTGTTTATTAAATATTTTTTTTACCAAAGATTGAATTCGGTTCCGAACGCTATTGAGGTTTGTATTACGCATCTTTATTAAGTCGGTTGCAATTATGATTTCTTCATTACGCTGAAGTAGTGTTGTATAGTCAAAAGGAGAAGATAATTGTTTAAATAAAGTGTTGATATGAACTAAATCTTTTTGTGTATTTTCGCTACGAGTTGAATAAAAATCTTCAAGCAATAATAGAATAAAAACTAATAAACGAGTTTTAAATTCCGCATTACTTGCCATTTGAATTTTACTTGAGGTTAAACGTAACAAATCATTTATTTTGTTCTTGTTTAAGATTAGGTTATTTATGGTTTCTTGAAAAGTCTGAAAGAAATTAAAATAAGTATTATTGTCCAAGATTGATGCTGTGTTAAGAATTGTCTGTCGCCACCCTAGAAATATTCTTTCTTTTGTTAAAAGTTCTTTAAAACTGCCTTTTTCAAAAAAATAGTTCGCTGTAAAAAATTCTTGAAAGGAACGGTGCGAAAAAGCATATAAATCCTTAAATCTTTCTATTATTATTCCATGTTGGGTTTCAATACTACTTAGAATTTGGGTGGCATCTATATACTCATCAGTTTGGAAAATTTCTTCTAAACATCTTTGAATAAATTTCTTAATGTCTTCTTTTTCAAAAAGTAATTGGTTCTTTACTGCATAATTATATGCAATTTTATTGAAAAGGTTCCTCAAAATGTTTAAATTTATCTTAGAATGAATTTCTGGACGAGAAGGAATATAATCCCGCATGTTGTTTAATATAGTTTCATCAGTCAATATATCTATTGCTTCTCTAAAAATTTGCATCTTGTTTTCAGGAAAGGTCTCCTCTCTGAAAAAAATAGTGCATAATAGAGATAAGATTATAGGGACACTAGCCATTCTTCCAATATCATCATTTTCTTCCTTTTTAAGTTCTCTTAAAAACTTCTGAACAAATCGCGGCTTTTTCTTTTCTTGACACTCATACCAACTTTTTACAAAACTTTTAATCTGTTCATTCTCAAACCCTGCGATTTCGACTTTTGTAAATTGAGTAAATCCATAGGGCAATTCATTTGTCCTACAAGTAACTATAACCTGAGAGTATAAAAAGGTTTCACAAAAGTCGTTAATTTTCTTATATATTTTGCTAAGTCTTTCAGGCTCTCCGAATACTTCATCTACACCATCAAGTAAAACAATAAAATTTCCATACTTTAAATTATTTTTAATAATAAGTTTAGCATCCTTAAAAATCCATTTTTCAAACTGTGTTGTGATATAGTCGCTTAAATCAACAATTTCATCTTCATCACACCATTGTTTTAGAGAAATAAATGTAACCAATTTCTCTCCAAACTCTCCTCTTGAGCCATTATATGCGAGGTATTTTAGAAAAGTTGTTTTGCCGCTTCCTGGTCCTCCAAGAATTAAGACCCGTTTATTTTGGGCATCCTTAATTACATCTAGCCCATTTCGTCGTTCTAGAGACCTAAGAAATTTATCAATATCTCTTTGTTGGATTTTTCTAACATAGCTAGGATTGTGTCTAATATTTGCTGTAGGTTCATTGAGGATATTTACTTCTGTAAAAATATTTGAGATAGGAACTGTTTTGCTTACTCCAATTAAGTTAGTAGTGCTATAAACTTCCTCAGCATGTTGACGGTATGCTAGAACCCTTTCGTGTGAACCCAAAGTTTGCTGAAGCCATTTTACATATTCATTAATTTTTGAAAAAGAGAATCCCAAAATTTCTAAAATAGGTTTTACCCAAATGGCAAGCCATTCAAATCCAATCATAAAATCTCCAGAGAGTCGAGTTTTTCTAAAATCGTTTTGTCATTTATAATTGATAATTTGATTTTTTCCAAATATTTTCATAACAAATGCCAAAACGAACAGATATTCATAAAATTTTAATAATCGGAAGCGGTCCGATTGTCATTGGTCAAGCGTGCGAATTTGACTATTCGGGAACACAGGCTTGTCGGGCTCTGAAACAGGAAGGTTTTGAAGTGGTGCTGGTAAACTCAAACCCGGCAACAATTATGACCGATCCTGAAATCGCCGATAGAACTTATATTGAACCTCTAACGGTTGAAACTGTGACGGCAATTATTGAAAAAGAAAAGCCTGATGCGCTTTTGCCGACGGTTGGCGCACAAACAGCTTTGAATCTTTCGGTTGAACTTTACGAAAAAGGGGTTTTAGACAAGAACGGCGTTAAATTGATCGGAGCGAATATCAACGCCATCAAAGTCGGCGAAGACCGCGAGCTTTTCAAAAAAGCGATGGACGAAATCGGCGTTCCTTCTGCCAAAGGAGGATTCGCACACACCTGGGAAGAAGCACAAAAAATCGTTCAGGAAACAGGTTATCCGGCAATTATTCGTCCGGCTTTTACGCTAGGTGGAACGGGGGGCGGAACGGCTTTTAACCCCGAAGAATTTGAAGAAATTGCCAAAGGCGGACTTGCGGCTTCTCCAACTTCCCAAATTTTGGTCGAAGAATCAATTTTGGGTTGGAAAGAATACGAACTCGAAGTAATGCGCGACCTCAATGATAATGTCGTCATTATATGTTCAATTGAAAACTTTGATCCGATGGGCGTTCACACAGGAGATTCGATTACAGTTGCACCTGCTCAAACTTTGTCCGATATGGAATATCAGCGTTTGCGCGATATGTCCATCGCCTGTATCCGCAAAGTTGGGGTAGAAACCGGCGGTTCAAACATTCAGTTTGCGGTAAATCCTGAAAACGGGGATGTCCGCATTATCGAAATGAATCCGCGCGTTTCCCGTTCGTCCGCTTTAGCGTCAAAAGCGACGGGGTTTCCAATTGCCAAAATCGCGGCAAAACTCGCAGTTGGTTACACTTTGGACGAAATTCCGAACGATATTACTAAGAAAACTCCGGCATCTTTTGAACCGACCATTGATTATGTCGTCACCAAAATTCCCAAGTGGGCATTTGAAAAATTCCCGCAAGCCGAAGATGTTTTAGGAACGCAAATGAAATCAGTCGGCGAAGTAATGGCAATTGGTCGAACCTTTAAAGAAAGTCTTTTCAAAGGTTTACGATCACTTGAAGCAGTAAAACCTTTGCGATTGGTTGGAGTTCCCGACCACGTTTTACAGCGTAAATTGGCGCGTCCGAATTCACAACGATTTTCTTACATTACTTACGCCTTACGAAACGGTTATTCAATTGATGAAGTGCATCGTTTGACCAAGATTGACGTTTGGTTTTTGGAACAATTACAGGAAGTAATGATGCTCCAAAACCGCATCGAATCACGGAAATTAAATGATGTTCCAAGCGAAGTTCTACGCACTGCCAAAGAGTTTGCTTTGTCCGATCGACGCTTGGCATTTTTGACCGAATCAACCGAAGATGAAGTCCGCGAACGGCGCAAAAATCTTGGTGTAACTCCTGTTTATAAACGGGTTGACACTTGCGGCGCGGAGTTTGAGTCTCATACGCCTTACTTGTATTCGACCTACGAAGAAGAATGCGAAGCCGAGCCAACCGAACGCAAAAAGATTATGATTTTGGGTTCGGGACCAAACCGAATCGGGCAAGGAATTGAGTTTGATTATTGTTGCTGTCACGCTTCATTTGCCTTGCAAGATGCTGATTTTGAAACGATTATGGTCAACTGCAATCCCGAAACCGTTTCCACCGACTACGACACTTCGGACAGATTGTATTTTGAGCCTTTGACCTTTGAAGATGTGATGAACATCGTCGAAAAAGAGCAACCAAACGGTGTGATTGTTCAATTCGGCGGACAAACTCCTCTGAATTTGGCTGATCGTCTGCACAATGCGGAAGTCCCCATCATTGGAACTTCACCCGATTCCATTGATTTGGCGGAAGATAGAAAAAGATTTTCCGCGCTTTTGCAGGATTTGCGAATTCCCCAACCCGAAAACGGAACGGCGACTTCGGCAGAAGAAGCCAAAGCAATTGCCAATAAAATCGGTTATCCGTTGGTTGTGCGTCCGAGTTTCGTGCTTGGCGGACGGGCGATGGCGATTGTTTATGATGAACAATCTCTGGACGAATATATGCGGACGGCGGTTGACGCTTCGCCCGAAAAGCCGATTTTGATTGATAAATTTTTGGAACGGGCAGTGGAAATTGACGTTGACGCGCTCGCCGATGAAACTGCCTGTGTGATTTGCGGAATTCAGGAACACATCGAAGAAGCAGGCATCCATTCCGGCGATTCTTCGAGCGTTTTGCCTGCTCAACGTATTTTGCAGGAACATCTGGAAACCATCAAGCATTACACTTTTAATCTCGCCAAAGCCTTGAAAGTAAAAGGATTGATGAATCTGCAATTAGCTATCAAAGACGACCGCGTTTATGTTATCGAAGTAAATCCGCGTGCTTCCCGAACCGTTCCTTTTGTTGCCAAAGCTACAGGCATTCCCATTGCCAAAATCGCTTCGTTGGTAATGGCAGATGTGAAAACTCTGGCGGAATTTAATTTGCCTGAAGTTCTGCCCGTCCCGAAAATCTTCGTCAAATCGCCCGTGTTCCCGTTCAAAAAATTTGCAGGGGTTGATCCGGTTTTGGGACCAGAAATGCACTCGACCGGCGAAGTAATGGGCGTTGGCGAAACTTTCGGCGAAGCCTACGGCAAAGCAATGGAAGGCGCAGGGTTAAATTTACCAAAAGCCGGAACAGCCTTTTTATCAGTCAACGATTCCGACAAAGGTCAAGCCGTCGTTTTAGCCAGACGCTTAAACAAACTTGGTTTCAAACTCATTGCCACCTACGGCACGGCAACCCGTCTAAAAGAGGTCGGTTTAGATTGCGAAACCGTATTCAAAGTCAACGAAGGTCGCCCAAACATCGCCGACTACATCAAACGCGGCGAAATCGCTTTGGTTATAAATACCCCGCTGGGAAGCATATCGCACTACGACGAACAAGCCATCCGCAAAGCCGCTTTGCAGTTCAATGTTCCGACTGTCACCACAATGACCGGAGCCGAGGCTTTGATTGAAGCAATTACGACTAAGCTAAATGAAGAAAAAGTTAGTGTTAGAAGTTTGCAAGAGATTCACGATGGTAAAACTCTAATGGTAAATGGTTAGTATTTTTAAATGTGGATGTGTTATCTCAACTCATCCACATTTATCTGAATTCTTATAATTTGGTGATTTTCCAACAATTCAATTCTTTTGTAATCTGCCTAACTTTCCCAAACACCCAAATTTATTAAAATTAACCGACTTTACATTTAGTTACAGTCCCAAAATGACTGAATTTTAGTTTGTTAAATGAGGAGATTATAAAAATGGATGTAGAAAATAATAAATGCGGACATGATGCCTGCGGTTGTATGGTTTCAAATGGCGAAGATTATTGCAGCTCATATTGCGAATCCGCTGGAGATGGAGATATTACCGACTTAAAGTGTGATTGCGGACATTCAAATTGTTCATAAATCATTCAGGAAAACGTATGACCAAGCTCCGTCTGAATTTGGCGGAGTTTTTTTATGGCTAAATGCCGAATCATTTCGGAATCCAATTTCCTTGAAATCATAAGGGATTTCAAGGTTTTAATAAAAGTTTGGTTCAAATCTGAAAAATCAATCTTTCTAAAACTCAAACTAACATTTTTCAAACGGTATTGAGAAATTTTTCACAATTTCATTGACTTTCTCTTTTTAACACGATAGAATCTCCGTTTTTGCCAGGCTTTCCTGACAAAAATTTACGTTTAACTAAACAATATTTTTCTATTCTAATAGCATCAAATTTAATAGATTTTATCAATTTCTAAATTAAGGATTTATTTTAATGAATACAAAAACTTTTTTCGGCAAAGCCTTGTTGGTGAGCCTTGTTTTTATAATTTCTTTGATCTCGACCAATATTATCAAAGCAAATACAACTGATGAACCAAAGAAAATCATTGGCGTTTGGCAGTTAAAAACAGGCGCACCAAATAAAAATACTTCCCAAACTAAACCCGATTTTTTTGTTTTACCTGTATCTTTAGCACCAGAATCCCTGATTTTGGCAACGGATGAAAATGTTTCCGAAATTACAATCAATGAATGTTTCAAAACTTTCGTTACCACTCAAACTTTACCAATTGATGGAACTACGGTAACAAAAAATGTTGGAATAAACGGTAAGATTTGGTCAAAGGCATATTGGCTTAACAATAAACTGATAGTCGAGATTTCAACCAATCAAGGCGACCAAATAACTGAAACATTTGAACTTTCTCTAAATCAAAAACAATTGGTCGTAACTGTTCAGACCAAAAGCGGCAAACAAAACGCAAAAATTACAAAATCACGCCGGGCTTATAGCCGGGTAGTAGAAAATCTCGAAAACGAAGCGGCACGAGTTGGAATTACAGATTATCCGTTCTAATTCATTCAATGAATTTTGAACTTTGCAATTCCCTTTCTCGTATTGTTTTCGTGGCGAAGTTTGTCTGTTTGGTGTAGCATAAACTTGGCTGAAATACGATGAAAGAACTTTCACTGCAAAATTGCCGGATTGATGGACGGTATGATATTAAGGCTGTTTTAGGTCGCGGCAGCTATGCCGAGATCTACCTTGCCCGCGACATTCTAGCTTCCCCTCATTCACCGCACAATCTGGTTGTAATTAAAGCACTTAACGTTTTTCTCCAAGATGATTTGGACGTAGATCTGGAAAAAACTTTGGTTGAAAACTTCCAGAATGAGGCTGTTGCACTCGATCGCGTCAGACATCCGAATATCATCAGCCGCCTCGGACACGGAACTGCCCGAGACTTACGCGGCACGGTTTTTCATTACTTAATTTTAGAATATCTGCCGGGCGGTGATCTTTCGAAATTTCGCGCCAATGGTGAGTTAAATCTTTCAAACGCCTTTGAATATGTAGAGCAAACCTCTGCCGGACTTGCCCACGCTCACACCTGCGGAATCATTCACCGCGACATCAAACCCCAAAATTTACTCCTGACCGCCGATAAAAAGATCGTTAAAATTGCGGATTTTGGTGTGGCTCGGTTCTCGCAAAGTGATTCACCGATTACCCGCGTCGGCACCAATATGTATGCGCCGCCCGAACACAGTCCTGTTTTTGCTGATGCGGTGGGAGTCATGACCGTAACTGAACTTACTCCGGCGGCAGATATTTACTCTTTGGCAAAATCCGCTTATGTGCTTTTGACCGGAGAATCGCCCCGCCGTTTTACCAATTGTCCGATTAGCGAATTGCCGGTTTCTTTTGATGATAAAAGTTGGGGAAACAATCTGCTTCGGGTATTGAAAAAAGCCACTCAAAATAATCCTACTGATCGCCAACAGAACGTTACTGAATTTTGGCAGGAATTGGCTCAGGTTAAAACACTTGCATTAAGCGAGGAATCGGAAACAATCACCCACGTTGCCAAAAAGCCGCAGTTTGAACCGCAGGCGGCAATTTCAACTGATTATTCGCCGAAAACACCGGTTTTGCCGCATTTTACCACGTCGGATAGTTTTAAATTTCCGATGAACGATGAAAAAAATCCCCATTTTGTTATCAAACTTCCAAATCAGGGGAACATTCAAAATGGAACGAACAAACAGATTCTAAATGAAAAAAATCAAATTCAGTTTGAGATTCCGCAACCACCGCCAAAAAGTAGGAGGAGATTCTGGCAAAAATCCGCTGTTTACTTGCTTTCCCTTTTATTGTTCGCAACTGCGCTTTTTGCTACACAGTATTATTTACGAAATGGCAGGATTTTCCCTCCTATTCAGAGTCCTCTAGTAAAACCTTTGGGAGTTGCCAATACCGATGTAAATATTCGTGTTGACGGAGACGCAGATAGTGCTAAAATTGGTCTGGTGCCAAAAGGTTCAAAAGTTCGTATCTTAAACACCAAAGAAAATTGGTCGGAAGTCGAAATCATTGAATTGAGCCGACCTAAGGAAAGCCCGACTGACGCAGATAGAGGTTGGGTTTATCGAAAATATATAACAATTCAGGAGTGACGACATTTTTGTTTAGCGATACTGATTTCAAATTGTTTTATCTAATTTAATCAAAAATCAAAAATCAAAAATCAAAAATCAAAATGGGTGTTTTAAGTAAAGTCAGAAGTTGGATTGATGGAGACAGTGCGGAAACCGTTTTAGAGCAAGCCGCCAAGGATGCACAGGTTAAGCCCCGTAGTAATGCCGAAGAATTTATTGTCAAGCTTGCCCGCGGAGTGGAAGAAGTAATGCAGCGCGAAATGGTTCCGCTACCGCAAGGCACAACTCTTATCCCGACCGAATACATTATTTTCCTAAGCGATGAGGACGATAAAGATTGGCAAGGAGCAAAACGCCGTGGTCTGGAACAAGGTTTATATCACGTTTTAGCTGAACGCGCCAAAGAAATTTCGGGCAAAAAGAAACTTGAAACACAATCATTCGCGGTAGAGTTGCGGGTTGACGGAACTTTAGAAAAGGGCGACATTCGGATTCAACATAGTTGGGACGATGCTTCCAGCGGTAAAACAGGGGTAATTGCTCGTGGCAAACCGCAGCAGCAACAGCAGCAACCCGTTCAGCCTCGAATTGCCAATCAGGTTATACCGATGCAAAATCAGCCCGTTGTTCCTGCCCCGTATCAACAACAGCCTTCCACGGTTGCTAACTATCAACAACCGGCAACAGTTGCCCAATCCAATTTGTCACAAAAAATTCCAACAAATCAGGAGTTTGAAGAAGCGACCCGGGTTAAAAAACGTTCTACTGAACTCTATAAGCTTGAAATTTGGCGGGGCGGTGTCCGACAAAATATTGTGCCCATTTTTCAAAATGAAGTTGGAATTGGACGCGGTTCAAAATCAAAACCTGTTGACGTTCCGCTCGGCGGCGATCCTGAAATAAGTCGCCGTCATATCACAATCGTTTGTAACGGCAACGGAAATTATTGGCTCGTCAGCGAAGGGCGCAACTCAACCTTTGTTTCCAATCGTGAAGTTCCAATGGGACAACGGGTTCAAATTTCGGCAGGCGAACCGATTACGGTTTGCAGTTATCTTTTGCGGATTCAACCGAAATAACAATAATTTTCATCCCTTTGAAAATAGTAGGTTTAAAAAATCTATTAGTTTTTGAAATCTAAATTTTAAAAACCTTTTGTATCTCAAAATCTTCAACTTTCTGTCCGATCTTTACACAATTTGGTTGTTGTTCAGGGTTCAAATCTAATGTTATTTTTTTAACCTCTTCATAAAAGTTTTTGTAGTCACCCTGAAATTTCCCTTTTGCACCAAAAGCAGGATTCTTAACTCCATACCAAACCTGTTTCAAGGCAGCAGTAAAAACTCCATTATTAATATCTTCAATCGCGTCCTCAAAATCCTGACAAGCCGAGATTGAAATTACTTTAACACCTTTCTTTTCTATTGCTTCCTTAAAAATTGAACTGCCTGAATCTATGAGTTTTTGTTTTAGGTCCTGAATCACGGGATTATATATTTCAGGATGTTTTTTTACAATGGAATCTCCATCACCGTCCGGAAGCCGTTTGATTCTCCTTTTGGAGCCTCTGGCTCTCACTTTCTTCTCCTTTTCTATTAAAGTTTCGGTCAATGCCACCATTGTTCCACTATGACAACTATCTGAAATAAAAAGAATTCTCACCCCTTTTTCAAAAGTTGACCATAAATAGGCTAATTCATCATCCAAAAGTTGACGATCATTCAGGCACCAAGTTTGATCAAAAGATTCTTCAAACTTCCCTGTAATTTGCGCCCCGTGACCTGAAAATGTGACTAATAAAATATCTCCATCTTTTAGTTTCTTTGATGCATACTCAATTTTATCTATAACGTCTTTTGATTTGGGTGGCTTTACTTTGTCCGCCAATATATAAAATTCTTTAAAGTCTGCTGATTTAGCTAAATCTGCCATATTTTGAGCATCCCTAACAGCAAAATTGAGGCTTTCAAATTTCCCGTAGTGTTCTTCATCTATTTCATTAATACCAATGTGGATAGAAATTCCTTGCACCATTTCTGTCTTTCTCCTCAAAAAATCAATAAACCAAATAAGACTCAGAGGTTTCTTCCAAATCTCATTTGGTTCATTAAAGAAAACTAAACAACATCAGGGTTTGCAATCAAGCCACTTCCCGATCCACCGCAACGGCTTCCCGGAATTCCTTTTTTCTGCATATCGTTTAAGGCTACCAATTCTATTCTTCTTTGAACTTTAAACTTGGTTTCATCAATTATTTTGTATAAGAATTTAAAGTCCAAAATATCTTCACAATTCTCTCCCCTGCAATCATTTGATATTTCGACTTTGTAAGTAACCCCTTCGTCCTGGGGTAAAGCCAACTCAAAATCAACCCCTAAATTGTTTTTTACCGATATTTTGGCTGTCCCGCTACCAAACTGAAACTCACTGGAAAAAATATTCGCCGGAGTTAGTTCTTTGATAAGTATTTTTTGAGTTGGACGTGCATCCCAAATGCTAAATTTCTCCGGCTTTGAGGCAAGTTTACTAATTAAATTCGCACCATTAAGCGTTAAGACACCCGCGTATAAAAGTTCATTAGAAAGCAAATAAATTGGTTCATCGTGATATTCTTTTCCACTTAAATCTATTGCTTCGTTCCAATTTGCCGGCTCCCTGTTTCCAACTGAAGTTCCATCAACTGAAAGATTAATTTTAGATGCAGGCGGTAGAACAAAAATATTTGGTTCTTGGTCAGTTTCACCTATTTTTTTTGTTATTTTCAATTCAAAATTGTGTCCTTCCACCCGAGGATAAAACACTTTCCATACCCCGGTTGAATCCATAAAATGGCACAAAGCCAGCCCTGAAATTTCTAATGACAAACTAGACATATTCTTCTCCTTTTTTTATTTTGTAAAACTAAAACTCTGCTGCACCGCCAAAAACCTGAAAGGTTGCCCAATAAAACGGTTTTTTAAATTTCGGGTCTTCATTTTGAATTAAATCAATTTGTGCTTTCCGCAAGGCTTGTATAGTTGAGAGATTTTCCTTCTTTCGATAATAGTGAAACTGAATCATTATTTTAGTCGCTAATTCCGAATCAACATTCCATTGACTTGCAACTACAAGCGGAATCCCATTAGCTAAAAAGAATCTTGAGGCTCCCATCATTCCTTCTCCCTGATAATAACTTTCAACTCCGGTTTGGCAAGCCGATAGCACAATCAGTTTTGCTTTATCTAAATTTATCTCAAAAAGCTCTCTGTTTTCCAAAGTTTCGTTCCCTTTCAAAACAAATTTTGATTGCATTGGTGAATTTTCATTGACAATGTAATGTCCGGCAAAATGAATGATTTCAGAATTTGAAAGAGCATTAATAAAAGTCTTTTTTTCAACCTCATTTCCAATAAGAACTTTCGGTGAGGAATAATTTTCCGCAATTTTGAGTGCTTCTTTTTCCGCGCTGGGAAGTTTTGCTAATTTGTTTTCTGAATAATTTTCTCCATTGAATAGCGGATTCCCGATCACCAACAAATTTTCCCCTGAATTTTGTTCCATTTCCTTTGCTTTTCTAGAACTTGTTAAAAAAACATTGGCACTTGGCGAAATCAACAAATCATATTTCATAACCAAAGGTTCCCCGGTCTGAGGAGAAATAAGTGAAGCAAACGGTAAATGAAATAAAAATTTGTCCGGTATAAAACAGATTTGCTTTTCAGGATTTAGATTGGTTGAAATCGGTTCAATTAATAAATTAAAAAGTTCCTTAGATAAGTTCTTTTCGTCTTCTTCGTGTTTATTCAGAATGTCGAGATAATTATTTATTTTATCTTTCAATTTATCGGTTGAAATATTAACTTTTTTTACCTCAAAATCCGTTTTACTGATTATCCAAACTAGCAATTTATCTTCCAAAATTGTATATTCGACCAACTGAGTATTTTCAGGAATTTGAGGGCGAATTTGATTTATTTTCAGCGGTTCCGAAGTTTCTTTGGAGAATTTAACCTCATTCTCCTTAAGAATCGCTTTTTTACTTTGTAAATCAAGAAGAGAACGTGCTTTTGATTCTTCAAAATAATTAAAAGCTGTTTCGACATTGCCGTTTTCAAGTTCATAATCTACAACTAAATCGTAAATATTTTGTTCTTTGTCAAAAAAACTGTTTCTGTTTTGTTCCTCAAGTATCTCGGTTCTGTATTTTCTAAATATTTCCGTGACAAGGGGAATTGACTCCTGAATTTTATTGTTATCTTTAACGGCTAAATAAGCGAGTAACTCACCTTTGCGGGATTCATACTCATCCAAATGATATTCTGACGAAGAATAGAAAACAGTCGCCTTTCTGAATAAATCAATGGCTTTTTGATAATTCCCGTTTAGTTTTTCTAAATTTCCCTCTTTCAAATTTATCAAAGCAAGCCCTTTTTCTCGGGTTTGCTGATCCCCAAATGCCTCCGCAATCTGACGACTTTCATTAAAAAAAGTTCTGGCTTCGTCAATTTTATTTGCTTTCGTATAAATAATTCCTAAATAAACTTTGGATAAATGCTCGGCAAATTTATCATTTGAGACTTCGGAAAAATGTAATGCTTCTTTTTGAAAGATACTGGCTGTTTCATAAAATTCACTTTCATAAAGCGCACCCGCCGTTGAATCAAATGTATCCCATAATTGCATTAAATCTGATCCCGTTTTTTTTATCAGTTCAAAATTTTTTTCTGAGAATTTGAGCGAAAGGTCAAATCTTTTCAAACATTTGTAATTGTATGAAAACGAATAATATATACGAACGAGATTATATAAATCATTTGTTTGCTTCGCCAGTTTAAGGGCTAAATCGCAATAATGTAATGAATCAGAATAATTATTTTTTGAAATCTTTATAAAAGATAGACGCACAAATGAATGAGTTGCGAGCCATTTATAATTCGCTTGATTAGCAAAAGCAACAGCAGAATCAAACATCATTTCACTTTCATCTAATTTACTTAATCTGAATTTTAAAGAAGCGATCCAATAATTACATAATTGCTCCATCCAGATATTACTGGCATTTGAAAAAATATCTTTTGAAGAATTAAATTTTTCTATTGCCTCATCCAGTTTTCCAACTCCTTCTAATTTAAATGCCTCAAAATAATTCTCTTGCGCCTCTTTAAGCTTTGAGATCTTATCATCAGTAATATTTACATAATAATTGGTTAAATCACGCCAAAAAAAATCGCCTGATTTTTGTTCCTCAAGTTTTGCGCTGTAAACGAGTGCATTAAGAGTTTCTCCGGCTTTTTCTTTTTCACCTTTAATTTTTTTATCAATAAACATAAAAGCAAGTTGCTGTGGTATCAACTTGCCTGTAAGTGTTTCTCTATTTGTGCTTAGAACCTGCCACGCTTTTTCTGTGTCGTTTTTTTCCTTTGCCAATAAGAATTCCTGGAGAATTTCTTCTTTTGTTTTTCCAACGGGTTTATTAAATTCAAGTTTTTTGAGACGCTCCCGAGCCTCATCAGCCCACTGTGAATCAGAGTCGAATTTTAAATAATTTTCCCAGGCTTCTTTGGTTTGGTTGGGTAAAACATCATTCAATAAACTAATACACAAAGCCTGATTAAATCGTGGTTCCAAGGCATCTTTTTTTAGGTCAATTGATTTTGCAAACTCTTTGTTAGCTTTAGCAAAAAGTTCAAGGTATGGTTTTGCTTCATTATTTACTTTGTTAAGTTTTTCATCTTTTTCTTTTTCCTCTTTGTTTAATTTGCCTTTTTCCATAAAGGCAACCCCTAAATCATTGTGAATGTCGGCAATATTAGGATTTTCTTTTATTGCTTTTTCTAACTCCTCAATTGCCAAATCAAATTTTTGTTGGGTTAAATAAACTCGCCCAAGTTCGTGTATGTTCTCGGCTGAACCGTTTTGGCGAATTAAACTTCTGGCACTCAATTCGGCATAATCCAAATCATCATTTTTGCCCTGAGCTTTTCCCCGGGTGCCTTCGCTTTTTGGAGCATAATTAAAACCACTAATTCGGGATTCGACCGGACGTTCAGTCTTTTGGTATTTATTGAGGGCAACTAACACCTCTGATGGGGAATTATAATGTTGCCAAACAAAGTAACCGGAAATTCCAATTGTCAAAACCAAAGCTAAACTACCAAGTCCGAACACGAATTTACGCGGGATAAACAAATTTTTGATTGATTCAAAAAAACTTGGCGGTTCATTTTGAATTATTAAATTTTGTTCTTTTTTTTGAGCAAATTGTTTAAGCGATTTAAGGAATTGGAGTTTCTTGTTTCGTTCTTCGGTAATCAAATAATTGCTTTCAAATCGTTTAGTTTCTTCGGCAGTAAGCGAATTTTCTAAATAATCCTCCAAAAGTTCAGTTTCTGAAGCTTCAAGTTCTTTACAGAATTGGGCATCTGAAATTATAAGCAGCTCTATTTCCTCGACCTCTTGAGGCGGAAGTTGTTCGAGAAAATATTGCTTAAGTTTTGATTGGTCAAATTCCATTTTAAATAACTGCTTCAGCTAATAATGTTTAAATTGCTCAAAATATTACAAATTATTTTTCTTTCAGACAATTCTCCAAACAATTGCGCAGAACAGATTTCAAACGATGAACTTTGACGTGCAAAGTTCCCATTTTCAATTCTAATTGTTCCGCAAGTTGCCGACGATGCTCAAATTTTGCACTTTTTTCTTTGCAAAAATATTGTATTGCCAAATGGCGATCCATTTCCGATAATTTCCCTAAACATTTATCCAAACAATGATATTTATTCTCTTTTTGTTTATATTCATCCTCATCATTTTTGTCTCGTAAATTAGGATCTATTTCAACTGTTTTTTGCTCAATCTTTTTACGAAATTCTTTATAAATATTACTTGCAAAGCCGTAAAAAAAAGTGATGTGTTTATTTGAGTTATTTGTATCAAGGGTAGAAAATTTTTTAGCAACTCTATTGATAGTTTCATCTGCTAAATTTTCCGGTTCAGAACAGCCTTTAAAATTAAAATATCGAATTAGACCGTTCCGAATTTCTTCATACTTCGCTCCGGCTTCTTCTCGGTCGGGAGAGAACCACAAAAGCAAAGCTTCAAAGTCGTCTTGCGTTAAAACTGTATCTTTGGGCATTGTTGGGATTTTGCTGAAATTCGTTTTCAAAATATCAGATAACCTTTTTTTTTTCAACTATTTTTTTAAAAAACTAAAAGCGGAAATTCTTCGATTAAGTCGATTTGAAATATTGATTTTCGACTTAATCTCAGTTTTTCCGCGTTTATTAAACTGCCCTTACCCGATTATTTTGTCAACAACTTGTTGTAAAGTTTGTCCGGCATTTTCCAATTCGGATTTTTTCCGGGCGAACCAGTTTTTATTGACAATTTCCAAGTCATTTTCTACCGACAATGCACGTTTGGTTTCGCTTGGCGCAGAACCCCCATAGATGGTCCGAATTGAAACAAAAAATTCAGCCGTTAAAGTTTGTTTTAGTTCTTCCTTTGTAAAATCCAGTTCTCTTCCAATTACTTCTTTTGCAACATTTTGGAGCAATTCGTGGGAAATTTCCGTTTTTTGTTCATAAGCAATCTTCACACAATTCCCTACAATTTTGTGTGAAATGCGAAACGGCAGATTTTCCTTACGAACGATCGAGTCGGCTAATTCTGTAACTGTTATAAAATTTGCTTCGGCACGTTCACGGAGCGTTTCAAGATTGAATTTTGCCGATTTAATGGTAGCTGCAAAAAGTGAAACAGCACGGGTCGCATCACGTAAAGCATGATAAATTAATGGTTGAATATCATCTTCGGAATCATTAATGTCGCCAAACGGCGTATTGTGAACCGCAGTAAAAACGCCCAAACTTTCACCCAAAGCTTTACTCGCAATTGCACGAATATGTTCAAGAGCAACCGGATTCCTCTTTTGCGGCATAATTGAAGAACCCTGCACAAATCCGTCCGGTAATCTGACCACATTAAATTCCATCATTGCCATCAACAAAAATTCTTGTGCAAATTTGCCGATGTTGACCAATAAGGCACTCATTGAACCGAGCAATTCAGTAAAGTAATCAACCGCCGAGATAGAACCGTAAGAATTAACAGTGGGAGCAGTAAATCCCATCAGTTCCGCGACCCGATGACGATTGATCGGAAATCCTGTAGTCGTGATTGCCGCAGCACCCAACGGACAATAATTAATATTTTCATAAGCATTCTGCAAGCGATTCAGGTCGCGTCCTAAAACTTCCGCCATCGACAAAAGATAATGCGCCATCGTAGTCGGTTGGGCAGGCTGGGTATGCGTGTAAGCAGGAATTAAGGTTTCGTGATGCTGAGAAACCAGATTTAGTAAATTTCCCCGCAGATTCATCGTTTCTTCGATTAATTCAAGCACTTTCGGACGTAGATAAAGGCGATACAATGTGACATCAATATCGTTTCGGCTGCGTGCCGTGTGCAATTTCCCCGCAGTATCAGCATCGCCGCAAAATTTGGTAATTTCACGTTGCAGATAATAAAATAAATCTTCAAAAGTGCCGTCATATTCGGCTTGGCGGATTTCGTCTAAATTTAGTTGGCGCAGTGCTTTCAGGATTATTTTTTGCTCTTCGGGAGTGATAATTCCCTGTTCACCGAGCATTACGGCGTGAGCATAATCAATTTCGATAAATGCTTCGAGAAAATACTTTTTAGCATCCTCAAAACAATCTTCCAGAATATTTTTTTTGTAATTTTGTGCCGGAAATTTCTCTTCTGTCATATTAAAACTATTTCAAATTCAAAAAGAAGACTGAAGAGGTTTGTTCGGAAAAAGCTGGTCTTTTTTTCCCAACAAAACCTCTTCAAATAAGTAGGCTATTTCTTTCCTACTTTTGGTAAACTCAGCATATTGGCAAAAATCCGATATGCTCCCGCGTTTCCGACCGGTAATTGTCGGAACCATGAATAAGCCGTGTAGATATATTTTCCCTTTCCAATTTCGGTGTATAACATTCCGCCTTTGCTTTCAGGCTCGCCTTCATCGTGCGTTTCGAGTAGCGGAGTATATTTGTCATCCCACGAAGTCAAGGTGTAAAGATTACGTTCCTGAACCCAATTGGCAAAATCGGCATCGGTAATCTTGTTCGGAAAATTAAAAACAGGATTGGTCGGTTGAAGAATTTTAACGGGGGCAGTTTCGTCAACCGTGCGGATGTTGCCATCCATTTTAGCCGGGAATGGAGGCAGATTCAGCCTTGCAAATTCTTGTTGCTGATATTGAACGATCAAAGTTCCGCCGTTTTTGACGAATTCTGTCAAACGTCCGTTGTTTGCAACGTAATCCGGGCGAACCTGGGATGCGCGAATTCCAACCACAATTGTGTCAAATTTGGACAAATCTCCGGTAGAAAGTTCTTTTTCGTCCAGCATTGTTAGATTAAGTCCAAGTCTCTGAATAGCTTGCGGAACTTTGTCACCGCTACCCATAATGTAGCCAATCTTAACCGGAGCGACCTTCAGATCCAAAACCTGTGCAGTTACATCCGCTTTTGAATAAAGACGATGCGTTTGGACATGTGGATAAGCAATAGTCTGCATTTGCCAATCGTAGTCTTTTCCGTCAACTGTTGCCGATGCAGTCAATTTGTAACTATCGGGTTTGGCATTAGCAGGAATTGTCAATTCAAAACTCAAGGCAGTTTTTTCACCTTTGGTTTTGAGAGCAAAATCGCCTGAATTCGGTGAAAGAGTCCAACCTGCCGGAACATTGAATTTAGCCTTTCCTTTAATTTCTTTCGTCGAATTATTGGTAACGGTCATTACCAGACGATGTTTGCTAGGTTTAGCCGAAGCAGGTGCAATCAGCAAATTTGATTCAAGTCCAACCGTCACCCCCGGAACTATATTTATATCACGGCGAATTTCACCACGAATATCGTCCGAATATCGGTATTGAACTTCTCTTTCGACCGGAATTTCCTGTCCACCGATTTCCAATTTAAGTTGGGCTGTAACAAGCGGCGGCTGAAACGGCTCATTTTTAGCCGCATCGTCTGCCGACCAATCGAAGGTAAAATTCTTATTGCGGGGGCTTTCAAGCCAATACGGTTGAGTTGGTATTGCGTTTGTTGCAGTTGTGACCGTGAAAAATGATGCGTTGAAAGCGGCTTCACGACGCGGACGGAAAGCATTTTCCTGTTGAGTTGGTTCGGTTGAGCTATTTGAAGTCCAGCCGCTCGGAGTTTTCAAGGCAACATTTTTCACTTTTAGACTCGTTCCTTCGGGTGCAAAGACTCTGACGGCAACGTTGGTCGAACCACCTGCGACAATCGTATCGGTATCACTCAGTGCATCCACTATAACTCCCGCCGCCATTTGCAGAGCCTTAGCAAACTCAGCTTCCTTTTGCTGCAAAAATCTTTTTGAATCGGGATTACGGGTTGACCATTCTGCATCGTAAGCTTGTTTATATCCCTTTGCCAGAATCGGAATTAATTTTTGGGGTGCGTAAACGTCGTAACTTTTCAAAGCTAATTCGGCAGTTTCCTGCAATTCGGCAAGCTTTTTGGCAAACGGTTCTTCTGAATTATTTGAAAGTCCGGCAATTCCTTTAATTGAGGTATCCAAGCCATCAAAAACACTTGTTTCCTTATCAGTTTTTTTGCCCAGAGTTTCCAACAAACGAACACCCGAAGTGAATTTTCCACGTAATTCCAAAGTTCCCATTTCCTGAGTTTTATGTTGGCTTCGACCTTCCATTGCTACTTCAAAATAGGAACGTCCGATCAACGAATCATACTCACCCGTGTTGACGATTAAAGTCGGAACATTCTGTGCATTTTGGGTAAACGATTGAGAAACATAAAGTTTCTTCGCCTGCCAAGGCTCTAATCCTTCTTTAAATTGTTCAGGAAACATATTCGGATCAGCTGCCGCTTTGAACGCAATTGGTGTTAAATATCCCGCAAGTTGGTGTTGACCGTGACCGTCTGCCGGAGTTCCGGTAAAACGGGCAATGATAACCAATGGACGGAACAAACGAATTGCCCGCACCATATCCCCAAGCGTCAGTTGTTCGCCCCAGATTCGGGCAGCTTCTTCGCGTTTTTTGGAAAAACCGTAATCCATTACGCGGGTAAAAAACTGTTGTCCACCGTCTAACCGACGTGCTTGCAAAAGTTCTTCGGAGCGAATGACGCCTAACTGTTCAAACAATTCTTCGCCAATCACATTTTGTCCGCCGTCTCCGCGATTCAAAGCCAGATAACTTGTCCGAGCCATTTCGCGCCGAGCCAGATAAGCAATCAAGGCAGAATCTTCGTCATCAGGGTGCGCGCCCGTGTGCATCGCGCTGGCGGTCGTTTGCAAACGTTTTAACATTTGACCCAAACCTGCCGAGCCATTGTCGTAAATACCTCTCACTTGGGCTTTGACAGGTAAATTCAAAACTAAAATGGAAAGATTTAGAATTAAAGCTAGCGTTATTTTGAAATGTTTATTTTTCATTTTTTTAGTTTTTTTTCCTTTTGCCAATATTCCGGCGTATCCAGCCGAAAGCCGTTTAACAAAACTCCGCCGAACGGCTTTAAAGTTTATTCCGTTATTTATTTTTTTTGTTTGCGAAAATTTTAGTAATTCGTATTGATTTTTCAAGCGGCAATTCCCACGTTTTTATCAAACGGAAATTCTCCGCGTCTATACGAACGAACAAAGTAAATTATCAGCCCGATAATAATCAAAACAATGGCGTAACGAATTTCTTTCATAAAATTCGGACGCATAAAAAGAACATATAAAAATCCTATAACTGCAATCAATGCAGGAATCGGATACAACCACATCTTAAAAGGTCGCGGAATATCGGGGCGCGTTTGTCTCAAAATCAGCAACCCGATAATTTGTGCCAAAAACTGCACCATAATCCGAATCACTACCAATGCCGCCACCACATCCGCTAATTTCAAAAAACTGAACAAACACGCCACACCGCCCATTATTAAAAGCGAAATGTATGGAAAATGATGTTTAGGATGAACCCTTTGGAATATTTTAAAGTAATTCCCATCCAACGAAGCCGCGTAAGGAACACGTGAATAGCCAAGTAACAGTGAAAAGACCGAAGCAAACGCGGTGAACATTATCAATAACGTTGCAATAATTCCCGCCGTGTTGCCGTAAAGCCTTTCCATAAAAACAGAAATGACATATTTTCTCGCATCAGAACTTGCCGTTTCACCAAATTCCTGCCACGGGATCACACCCAAAATCGAGATGTTCATTACAATGTAAATTATTGCAATTAATATAATTGAAATAATTATTGAGCGCGGAATCGTTTTTTCCGGCTCTTTTACTTCACCTGCAAAGAAATTGACATTGTAATAGCCCCAATAATCGTAAACCGCAATCAACAAGGAAGCCCCTAACCCAAGAAAGAATTTCTCATTTAACTGAAAAGCATTTTCGGGAAAATCAAAAGCTAAACTGGGATTGAAATGTGTAATTCCGGCAAAGATAATCCAAATAATGGTCAACATAACTCCGATCCACAAAAACTTGGCAAATTTTTCGATGATCGTAATTTTTCGGTAAAGCAGAAAAACACAAAAAACGATCATCAAAATTGCCAGAATCGTCGCGTTAGAAGCTAAAATATTAAGCGAAAAATCCCCTAACAAAGGAATCGGAAAAATAAAATCCTGTTTGAAAAAAGTTTGGTCAAGCGACGGAAAAGCGTAGGTTGCATAACCGGCAAAACCGATACTTCCCGAAGCAATTGAAAGCGGTGCGGAAAAAGTAAGTTGCCAAATAAAAAGAAATGACATCAACCGCCCAAGTTTACTCGCCCCGTAAATTTCTTTTAGATAATTATAAGGTCCGCCCGATTTCGGCATTGATGCCCCAAGTTCCGCCCACACCAAACCATCACACATCACCAATAAAGCACCGAAAATCCAACCAAGCATTGCCTGCGGTCCGCCCATCGCCGCAATTATCAGCGGCATCGTAATAAACGGTCCCACTCCGATCATATCGATCATATTGAGCGTAGTGGCTCCCGCTAATCCAACTCCGCGAATTAATTCAGGATGTTGTTCGGTTGATTTTTCGTTGGTGGATTCAGAAGATTTCATTAATTTTGATGGTTTGGAGCTTGTTCATTTTTAACGGTCAAACTTATTAAAAGTCCGGCAGTAATCGTAACCAGACAACCAATAACGTTGAACCAAAGAAAGGCAATTTTAGTATAATTGTTAAGCAATGCAACGGTCGTAATTCCGACTAGAATCCCGAAAAATGCCCCTCTTGCTTTCGCGCGTGGAAACAAAAAAGCAAGTGCAAAAACGCCTAACAACGAACCATAAAAGAACGAGCCGAATTTATTGATAACTTCGATCAATGAACCAAGTTCAACCGAAAACATCGCCACGATACAACCAAAAACGCCCCAACCGAAGGTAGCGAACTTTCCAACTTTTAGATATTGCGTATCGGTGCCTTCCTGATTAAAAAGCCTTTTATAAAAATCAATGGTTGTCGCTGTTGCCAAAGCATTCAATTCCGCCGAAATAGTTGACATCGCCGCCGCAAAAATTGCCGCAATAATCAATCCGATCACCCCAATCGGCATATTTTGCAAAACAAAGGTCGGAAAAACGTAATTTACATCATTAAAGGAGGTATTCTGCTTTTTGACCAAATCTACTGCCTCTTTCCGCGATGCTTCAAAGGATTTTTGCGACTCTGCATATTTTTGTTTAGCTTCGGGCGAATCAGTTTGCAAAAACTCTAGGGCGGATTGTTTACGGTTTTCAAAAGCAGTGTTGTATTTTGCCTCAACGCCTTTATATTCCTGCGTTTGCGCCGCTCTTTCCGCATCCTGATTGATAAAAATCATTGGAGGTTTTTGGAATTGATAAAAGACAAAAACCATAATTCCAATCAGCAAAATAAAAAACTGCATCGGAATTTTCAGAAAAGCCGACATCAACAGTGAAGTTCTACCTTCATCAACCGATTTGGCGGTCAAAAATCTCTGAACCTGTGTTTGGTCACAGCCGAAATATGCCATTGCCAAAAACATACCGCCAATCAAACCCGACCAAAATGTGTATTGTTCGTTTGGATCAAACTTGAAATCAACCGTAGTTAATTTATTGACCGCTCCGGCAAGCTGTAAACCGTCGGTGATTCCAACCCCGCTCGGAAAATAAGAAACGATGACAGCAATACAAACAAAAAGTCCGAAAAATATCACGAACATTTGTTTAACGTCTGTCCAGGTCACTGCTTGAACTCCGCCAAACATCGTGTAAACTGTTGTGCTTAAACCTATTGCAAAGATCGTTATGGTTAAATTCCAACCCAAAACCAACGATAAAACAATCGAAGGTGCGGCAATAACAACGCCTAAAGCCAACCCGCGGGAAATCAAAAAACAGAAACTTGTTAAGGCACGAACCTTTACATCAAAACGCCTTTCTAAATACTCGTAAGCTGTATAAACATTAGCATTATGAAAATACTTAACCACGGTCAAGCATAAAACGATCATCGCTAACGGCAATCCAAAATAGAATTGCAAAAACCGCATTCCGTCCGAATACGCCTGTCCCGTTGTTCCAACTAAAGTAATTGCTGAAAGCTGTGTTGCCATCACTGACAATCCAACCGCCCACCACGGCAAGGATTTGTTTGCCAGAAAATAGCCTTCCACGCTTTTCGAGTGCTTGGTCATTCTGATTCCGTCGTAAATCATAAATGACAGATAAGCAACGATTATTACCCAATCAAGCCAAGCCATAATTTGGTCGGTGGTCATTGGTCAATAATTATTGGTAAAAAAGGAGTGAAAACCAATAATTAGCGACCAACAACCAATTTAAGAAAAGTATTTTGAAAATGTAACAAGTAGTGAAATTACAACGATCAGGGTGAGTATCACGCCTGCATAGACGCGATACCACCATGAATCAGGTTTGGCATTTAATTCATTTTCCATATTTAGAATTTGAATTTAAAGCCAAGTTGGAATTGACGGGCATCGAGCGATGTTACTGCGTTTGCCGCCAATCGTTGAGCAACTGTTGGAATCGTTTGAGTCAAATTTCCAGCCGCATCAGTTGTAACTGATAAAGAGTTAAACTGAAAGAAGCTGTTTTTATTGAAAACATTAATGAACTCACCAAAAATTTCAAGTTTGTATCTTTCACTGAAATTAACAAATCTCGAATATCGTAGATCAACATTTAATTGTTTTGGCGTAACTCCAGAATTTCTGGCGATTCCAACCGGATTATCCGAACCTGTAAAACCATCGAGATTAATGTCGGTTGCTGAAACGATGTTATATCTTTCACCGTTATTAGCAGTTGCAATAATTCCAAATTGGTTATTATTCAAGATGCTATTTAACGCCTTACTGCTAAAATCAAAAGTCGGGCGACCGACAAAACTTGCAACAAAAGTATGTCTTTGGTCAGCTAAAGAATAACCGAAATCACGTTTGCGATTAGTTGGGTCTTGTGTAACCAAATTACCGACTTGGGTTGCGACCAAATTTTGCTCAGGCGCATCATCCTCAGATTTTGACAATGTGTAATTTATGCTAAATTGATAACCTTTTGACAAACGCTTATTAAATTGCAGGGTCATCGCCTGATACTCTGAATTTCCAACTGATTCAGCCATCAAAATATTGTTAAATCGGGTATCACGACGGGTAGTTGCATTAACTGTATTACTGAAAATGGGTCTGCCGTCTGCCAAAGTTGTTTGCGGATTGATTCGATTGATATTTCGATAAATCGGAATATGTCTGCCTCCCGAATGAATATAACCAACAGTAACTGAAAGGTCTTGGGTTAAAGCCTGTTCAAATTGGGCATTGAAGTGCATTGCATACATACTTTCAAAATCTGATGCAATTGTTTCAATACTTTGTTGGGGCAAAACTGAGCCTGCCGGCAATGTTCCCAAAGTTGTTGGAAATGAAGGTGAACCTGCGGTTGCCGGAGCAAAGGTGAAATTGAACAAACGCGGACTGCCGTTATTCAAAAGGGCACGCTGATAGAGGTCCAAGTAAACTGTATCGTAGTAAATTCCGGCACTGGCACGAACCACGGTTGGACGATTACCCTCACGAACACTGTAAACAAGCCCTAATCGCGGCGCAAAATTATTTTTATCAATCTTGAAATTTTGCGAAGCGGTAAATGGTGACGTAGTATCGGCTTGGGGCAAATCATAAATATCGTAGCGAACACCATAATTTAGTTTCAGTTTTCGTGTAACTTTCCAATCATCCTGTAAAAAGAAGTTACCGAATCTTGAATAAAACTTGATGTCAGCATCTCCAAAGGCTTCGATATAGTTTGTATAACCTTTTGGCGTTACACCGTTCTTTGCATCAATAAAAGCTTGTATGGTTGGAAATGTATAACGTGCAAATCTATTAGCTCTTCGGCGATCATCAATTAAGTTAACTCCCCCACCGAACTTAAAGGTGTGGTCTCCTTTTATCCAAGTTAAATTGTCCTGGAATTGGGTAGTTTCCTGCAATGGCGCAATTGTATCGTCATTTTCAGGAGCCCCAAAATTAGCCACGTTAGTTATTACAATACTGATGCCAGTTCCCGAATTTGAGTTGGCATAATTACGTGAATCCCGTTTGGCGTATTGGAAACGGAACTCATTGAAAACATTTGGAGTTATAGTAGAGGCAACTTGTGCTCCTAATGAATAAGAAGCATCAATAAAAGTAATACTTCTTTGCAAAGTGTTAAGTCCGCCTCCTATGTTATCCGGCGAATTATTTCCAAAATAATTATAACGAACTGAAACACGGTTTTTTTCATTTAATTGAGCATCGGTTCTGAAAATATAGAATTTTGCTTTTTGCTTGGTTGGAATTACCGGAACAAAGGCAGTTGAAGGCACTCCGGCTGCAATCAAAGCTGCTTGATTAGCTGCCGAAATTGTAACCAATCGACCCGATTCGGAAGTTAAATCACGATTAACATATTCGTAACCTCCATAATAGTGCCAACGATCTTTCATTATCGGTCCGCCAATAGCAAAAGTTAAATTATCTGCCTTAGTTTTCGGAATATCGCCGTTAGATGTGTATTGAAAGGGTCTGGCATAAAAAGGAGTTCGTCGAAAACGATAGCTTCCTGAACCGTGAATATCATTTGTTCCACTGGGAGTTACGGCGTTCATAATTAATCCAGGAGTATTCCCGAACTCTGCGGAAAATCCATTGGTTACAAGTTGAACTTCGCTAACAAATGTTTCAGAAATAGGCATTAACCGAATTCCGCCTCGATCTGCCTGGGTGTTGTTATTTCCGTCAAGTTGATAGTTTGTGCGGCGGGCGTAACCGTTTGCATTGATACGGGGAACACCGAATTCTGCATTTGGACGACCTGTTACATTGGCTTGTAAAAGCGAAAAATTATACGGATTGCGTGAAACAAGCGGGAGATTTTCAACTTCGCGGGTATTCATTACACGCCCGACATCTATTTTTCCGGGATCAGCGATGGTTGCGTCTGATGTTACAGTCACAGTAGCCGAAACATCGCCTGCTTGTAATAAGGGTGAAACCGTTGCAATACGTCCTGTTGTTAAAATAACTCCATTTTGAACATATTTTTTGAAGTTTGGAGCCTCAATCGTAATTTGATATGAACCTAATGGCAATAACGGAATACGATAAACACCACTTTCATCTGTTGTTACTTTTCTTTCTGCGCCTGTTTCGATATTTTTTGCCGTTACAGTAGCATTAGGAACAGAAGCACCGTTTTGGTCGGTAACAGTTCCTTCAATTTGTCCATTTAATGCCTGCGATTGCCCAAAACTAAAAATCGCTAAGCCCATTATTAAAATGCCTAACAAAAACACACGCAACGATGTTTTAAACATTGCAAAATCTCCTTAAATTGTTAGTTGTATTAACTAAGATTGAATTCTTGACAAAAGTATAGCAAATCATTATTCATTTGTAACAGAAAAAGTTACTTATTTACCAAGTGTCTCAAAAAAATCGTTATTTCTGAATTTAAATATCTGCAAATAATTAATTAAAAATTTAATTCGGTTCCAATCTAAATGGTTTTAGTTTGGGAAACTTTTGCCTACTAATTTAATTTTGATTTGTTTAAGACTTTACTTGATTATATTCAAAGCAGGTTGAATATAATTTAAATAGTTGCCAAAGTCAACTATTTTATTTGATATTGACAAACAACAATTTTTCTTTATTCAATAATTTATTTGCCTAAGTGAGCAGTCTAAACTATTGATTTTGCAGGTAATACTGACACTTCCTTGGCAATTGCGATAATTTTATGTAAATTTTTGTAAAAATTTTCTTGGAAAATTCTTAGTCAAATGTTATAAAAATTGTCAGTTTGTTGAACAAAAATTTCTTGATTTTCAAAGGTCTGAGAATCTAAAATTAAATCTGTTTTCAAATTTCGAGTCGGGTGAGGTCGGTTTAGAGAAATGGAAAAAAAAGGTTTAGGTAAAAAGGTAGCTAAAGTTCGTCGGTTTAACCATTTTTATACCAAACAAATCAATTTTTTAGATAAAGGGCTGCAAAAAAGTCCATTTTCATTGGCAGAAGCACGCATAATTAATGAAATTGCAAAACGCGAAACCGCCACCGCCAGCGAACTTGGGGAAGAATTAGGGCTTGATACCGGATATTTAAGCAGAGTTTTACAAGGATTTGAAAGACGAGGCTTGATCGAAAAAACTGATTCACCAACTGATGCCCGCCAAAGACTTTTGAGATTAACCGGCGACGGACAAAAAGAATTTGTTAATCTAAATCAAGTCTCTCACAATCAAATCGAACAAATTTTGCAGGATTTAACGACGATTGAGCAAAACCGTTTGATCAACGCGATGCTCACCATTGAATCTTTATTGAGCGAAAAAACACAAGACGAGAATCATTTTCTTTTGCGTTTGCCGCAAGCCGGAGATTTCGGTTGGGTAGTGCAGGCTAACAGCAGTCTGCTGGCGCAGGAAAATGGTTGGAATGAACAATACGAAGCTCTTGTGGCTCAAACAGTTGCCGACTATTTGAATAATTTTAATCCGCAAAAAGATTGCTGTTGGATCGCTGAAAAAAATGGCGAAAATGTTGGAGCAGTTTTTTTGGTAAAAAAATCAGAAACGATAGCTCAATTACGTTTATTGTTTGTGGAGCCAAAATCTCGGGGACTGGGAATCGGTAAACGTCTGGTGCACGAGTGCACCCGTTTTGCCAAAAAAGTCGGCTTCAAAAAAATCACCTTGTGGACGAGCGATACCTTTACAACTGCCCGAAGTCTTTTTGAAAAAGAGGGGTATAAACTAATTAAAACCGAAAAAAATAACAATTTCGGCAAAGATTTGATTATTGAAACCTGGGATTTAAGGTTGTAAATGTAAAAATGTGGAAAAGGAGAAAAGCTATAAGATTTTGGTTTCGAGTTATCAAAACGAAAATAAATTCACAAACTAAATTTTATTGCGTTTTTTATCCTAATTCTTTGACAATTTTTTCATTCTTTAACTTTTTTCACTTTATGTTCGATGAAAAGAGCGTTCAATATCCCGCATTGTCAGACGCAAAATAATTGGTCTGCCGTGCGGACAAGTGGTAGCCGCAGAATTCGTTATCAAATTATCAATCAACCATTGCATTTTTTCAGGACTTAATTTCATATTGACTTTAACTGCCGCTTTACAAGCCATCGTAGCCGCAATATCATCCCGAATCGTTTCGATCGCAATTCCTCTTTTTTCTGCATCAACCGTATCCAAAATTTCGGCAAGTAAATTCCGCACTTCAGAGGGCGGAAGGTCAGTCGGAACCGCTTTAATGGCAATCGTCCTTCCCGATAACCGCATCACACCGAATCCCAAACTTTCTAATTCATTTTCAACCAAATCAAATGCAGAAACTTGCGCGGGAGTTAAATCAAAGGTTTCCGGTAGCAGTAAATTTTGCGAGGTTATTACTTTTTCACCCACTTTTTTGCGGAATGTATCAAACAAAATACGTTCGTGAGCTACGTGTTGGTCTATTAAAAGTAATCCTTCGTTATCAACTGCAATTATATAGCTGTTATGAAGTTGTCCAATCGGACGAATCCCGGTTGACGATAAATTATTGACCTCGATTGATTTAGTTGCTTTCAAGGCTGAATCTACCGGCGGAAGTTCTTTGTAATTTGCAATTTGTGATTTGGGATTTGCGAGTGGGAATTGGTTTTCGGTTTTTGGTTTTTGGTCTTTGATTTCCTCAAAACGGTTTTCGGCAAATTGTTCAAAATCTCTACTTTCAATCGGAATTTCAAATGATTCTTCTAATTTTGAAACTGCTTGTTCGAGTTCAGAATTTACAATTTGGAATTTGGTCTCTGGTATCTGAAATTCAATTTTCGGTTGTTCAAAATCTAAAATTTTGCCACTTTCTGACCTTTCTTCCGAATTGAGACTTGAGAATTGAGATTTAAGACTTGGGAGCCCAATTTGATTATACTTTCCGTATTCCCAGGTTTGTAATTCGACTAACCCATTATTTGCCAGGGCTTTCCGAACAGATTCGGCAATCACATCCCTGACTGCATCAGAACGCCGGAAACGGACTTCGGTTTTAGCCGGATGCACATTAACATCAACTTCTTCTGATGGAATCTCCAAAAATAAAACTGCAACCGGATAAACTCCGTGCGGCAAAACTGCTCGATAACCTTCCAGAAGTCCTTTGGCAATTACTTTATCACGCACAAATCGTCCGTTAATGAAAAAATATTGTGCATCTTTTGTGGTTCGTCTTTCGCGGGGAGCGGAAACATAACCCGAAATTTTTGCGATATATTCTCGACCGCCTTCAATTTCCAAAAGACTTTCCAAAAGATCACCGCCTAACACCTGATAAGCCCGTTCCCGCAGATTTTTAGCCGGAGAAAATCTGAAAGATTCGCGTCCGTTGTTGGTTAAAACAAATGAAATGTGTGGATTAGCCAGCGCGTAATGCGTAATAATGCTGGTAATATGATAGTTTTCGGTAGCTTCCGAACGCATAAATTTACGTCGGGCAGGGGTATTAAAAAACAGATCGCGAACGGAAATTGTGGTTCCGGTAGTGCGGGCAGCGTCTTTGACATCAATCAATTTTCCCCCTTCGATTAAAACTTTGGTAGCCGCATTTCCTTCCTGAGTTTTTGTAACTAATTCAACTTTTGCCACCGAAGCAATTGAAGCCAAAGCCTCTCCCCGAAAACCTAAAGTTCGGATACTCGAAATATCTTCAAGTGTTCTAATTTTAGAAGTAGCGTGCCGCTCAAAAGCCAACACCGCATCATCACGATTCATCCCCTCGCCATCGTCAACGATCCGCATCAAACGCCGTCCGCCAAGCTCAATATCAATTTGCAACTTGGTCGCTCCGGCATCTAAAGCATTTTCTATCAATTCTTTAATGACTGATGAAGGTCTTTCAACAACTTCGCCCGCCGCGATTTGATTAGCCAAATTGTCAGGTAAAATTTTGATCCTACTCATTTCTCAACAAGTTTAACATAACCCCCATTATTACATTAATGTTCTTACCAACCAACCAAAATACTAGTCATTAAAACCATTCATAGTCCTTATGATATTTATAACTATTACAAATATGTAACTCCCCATTTCAAATAAACTAAAACGATTTATTAAACCCCCTGAATTTTTGGTAATTCTTGAAAAATAATGGTTTGACAGTTTTTCCTTTACTTTTAATTGGTTTAAGTCTGATTTTATTCAAAACTGCATTAAAACCTTAGAAATTACAGATTTGTAAATAATCTAAATCAACTCTTACAGAATTGTAGCAATGTTGTCATTTATTTTATTAATCGAAAACTATTTATAGATGAAATTTGTCTGACATAACCAAAAATAAAGCATTGGCATAAAAATTGCCATTGTTTTTTTGCATCAATAACTTGTTAGCAATTAAACAAATTAATGACAACCCTCAATTTTTTTTGTGGTAAGTTTCAGGAGATTTTTGTTCAACTCCAGAAGTTAAGCGTTTTAACCACACAATCTGCATTGTAAATGAACTTATTGCAGCACTTAAACCTATTCTAATAAACAGGAGTCTTTAATGAAGATATTTGGTTCAGTAAAAAATAATTCAATTGGCAGGCTAACTTTAATAAATAAATTTCTACGATTGAAAGTAAGACTAAATGACCCGCAATGGCAAAAATACGGTTTAGCCTTGCTTGGCGGAAAATTTCTTGGTGTCGCAATTCTTTTGATCGGGTTAGCGGTTTTGTTCCCTGACTTAGCAGGGTTTAATGTCAAATCATTTGCGGCTGACAGTGAAGTAAAAGGCGCAGACATCGTCAATCCAATCAATACTTTGTGGGTATTATTGGCAGCATTTCTGGTTTTTGCGATGCAGGTTGGTTTTACAATGCTCGAAGCCGGTTTTTGCCGTTCGCGCGAAACAGTCAATGTTTTGATGGAATGTATCGTTGATACCTGTTTATGCGGGCTGCTTTTTTATGCGATTGGCTTTGCTTTTATGTTTAGTCACGGAAACGGATTCATCGGATTAGACTGGTTTTTCCTGCAAGGCGCGCCGTCAACTTATGAATCAACCGGAATTGCTTTTCTGGCTTTTTGGCTTTTCCAATTTGCTTTTGCCGACACTTGTTCAACAATAACCTCTGGCGCAATGATCGGACGCACCAGTTTTATCGGAGATTTGCTTTACAGTTTGGCTGTTTCAGGCTTTATTTATCCGATTGTCGGACATTGGGCATGGGGACCGGATGGTTTTCTGGCTACGATGGGTAGCGAGGGAAATTTCTTAGCCTCTTTGGGAATGAATTTTCACGATTTTGCCGGTTCAACCGTAGTTCACACTATTGGCGGATTTATTGCGTTGGCAGGAGCGATTGCACTTGGACCGAGACTGGGACGGGTTTTCAAACGCGACGGAGGCGGACCGATGCCGCCCCATGATTTAACAATTGCGGCGGCGGGCGGATTAATTTTATGGTTCGGTTGGTATGGATTTAATCCGGGCAGCACACTTTCGGCGATGGATTTTGAGGGAGTTGGAAGAGTTGCAGCAAATACAACTTTAGCAGCTTGTTCAGGCGGTTTAATTGCAATGTTTTATGCCTATATTTCATTGAAAAAATGGGATTTAGGTGCAACTGTCAATGGATTTTTAGCCGGACTGGTAGCCATTACTTGTCCTTGTTATTGGGTCACTCCGTTGGGTTCAATTATTCTTGGGGGAGTTGCCGGAGTTATTGTCATTGCCGGAACTGAATTACTGGAATGGTTAAGAATTGACGATCCGATTGGAGCAGTTCCTGTTCACGGATTTTGCGGAATTTGGGGAACTTTGGCACTTGGTTTATTTGCCAGCGGTGAATTTGGAGCAACCGGTTCGCTCGCACCGGACAATTCAGCCCCCTTAACCGGATTGTTTTACGGCGGCGGAACGACAGTTCTAGTAGCACAATTTATCGGCAGTTTAATTGTTACGGTTGCAACTTTTGCTTCGGCACTGGTCGTAATGTATGCAATTAAAGCAATTGGCTTATTGCGGGTTTCTGAATCAGGTGAGCTGGAAGGTTTGGACATCCACGAACACGGAGTTTCTGCATATCCTGAATATGCACTGGCGACACCGCCTGTTTTCACTCCAACTGCCACTTTAGCCGAGTCAAAATTAAGTGAGGGAATTCTTCCTGAACCACAAGAGGCTTAAAAAATTTTATTAAAGAAAATCCGCTTGTTACCAGCTTTGGTCGGCAATAACAAGCGGACAATATAACTTCCCTTTAGAAGGAGAATTACATGAAAAAAGAATATAATATTGGTTCTTTGAAATCAATTTTTACTATCCAACTATCCTTTTTTGCATTTCTTTTTATAATGCAAATCAATACTTTTGCCCAATCCACCCTATTCAACATTCCTTCAACTGATGTGGTTCCAGCCAAAAAGGTTTATGTTGAATTTGACTTTCTTTCGCATCTCGAAAGTTACGGCAATGGCGGTTTTCAAGCCTACATTCCCAGAGCAGTAGTCGGCGTTGGCAAAAAAATTGAAGTTGGTATGAATGTGGCTTTTACCAAATCTGCCACGCCTAACTCAGTCGAGATTCAGCCAAACATCAAATTTCAGGCTTACTCAAATGAAAAAAAGGGAGTTGCCCTTTCAACCGGGGCAATTCTTTATGCTCCTGTTACCCGGAGAGCCGGAACTAATACTTTTGCAATGGTTTACAGCAATGTTAGTAAACAAGTCAAAGGAAAATACGGACCTCGTTTGACCGGCGGCGGATACGGTTTGGTTAATCGTGTGACGGGCGCAGGCGAACGAGGAGGAGGAATGATTGGTTATGAACAACCTTTGACGGAAAAAGTTAAATTTGTAGCGGACTGGTTTAGCGGCAAAAACCGTTTTGGCTATGGAACGCCGGGGCTTGCCATTACCACCAGCCCGACAAGTGCCCTTTATATTGGTTACAGCATCGGTAATTCAGGGCGCAAAAACAATGCATTGTTTGCCTATTGGGGTATTACTTTCTAGTTTTTTACAGGAGGAACTAGGCAAAAAAAGACTGAAGGTCAAGAACCTTCGGTCTTTTTTTGTTTTTAAAGTCTTTGCCGATGAAAAATACCATTTGGCAGATTAAATTTATACTTTTGCCGATTTATCAAATTATTCCCTAATATTTTGCGTAATAATCAACTGAATTATTTGGGAAGATTCAGATCAAATATGTATTGCATTGAAACAATAAACTTAAATTATCAATTTTCTGAGAACGAAAAAGTGTTGAATAATATCAATCTACAGGTTTCAGAAGGTTCAATTTACGGATTTCTAGGACCGAACGGAGCCGGAAAAACCACTACTTTGAAGTTAATTTTAGGACTTTTAAAAAAACAAAAGGGCGAGATTATGATTTTCGGACAGACGTTTTTGAAAAATCGAATTGAAATTCTGAGTAATATTGGTTCCATGATAGAAACGCCTTCCATTTACTCACATTTAACCGCAAGAGAAAATCTGCAAGTTCTGCAAAAAGTCTATCGATGTTCAAAAGATCGAATCGCAGAAGTGTTGGAATTAGTTGGTTTAGCTAATACGGGAAATAAAAAAGCGGGCAATTTTTCGCTTGGAATGAAACAGCGGTTGGCGATTGCGATTGCCCTGCTTCATTCACCAAAACTTCTTATTTTAGACGAACCGACCAACGGTTTAGACCCGAATGGAATCCTGGAAATCCGCGAACTTTTGAAAAAACTTGCTCATC
Organism: Pyrinomonadaceae bacterium; assembly: GCA_019694395.1. Classification (GTDB taxonomy): domain Bacteria; phylum Acidobacteriota; class Blastocatellia; order Pyrinomonadales; family Pyrinomonadaceae; genus JAIBCC01. The sequence continues at coordinate 110,371 of JAIBCC010000001.1, forward strand.
TGCAGGGAATTACGATTTTGATTTCGAGTCATCTTTTATCGGAAATAGAAAAACTGGTGACTCATATTGGAATTATCAATTACGGCAATCTTTTGTTTCAGGGCACCTTACCGGATTTAATTAACAAACAAAAATTATCTTCATTTATTCAATTTTCCACGAGCGACAATCAAAAGGCTTTGGAAATCTTTGAAAAAAATAATATTTCGATCTTGTCAATTAATGAAAAAATCTCAATTCAAATTTTAGATAAATCAAAAATTGCGCGAATAAATGAACAACTAGTTTTGAATCGGATTGATGTTTACGAAATCCAAACCGTAAAAAGCGATTTGGAACAGATTTTTTTTGATGTCATTAAAGATTAGTTTTATGAAATTTATCTACAGTTTTCAAAGTGAATGGTTAAAAAAAAGGCGAAGTTTGGCGGCTTGGCTGGTGGTGATTGGAGCATTTTTTACACCAACAATTATTTTGTTGGTGCGTTTGAAAAATTATCAAGCCTTGCCAAAATTAAATTCGGCTGAAGATTTTTGGATCAAACTTTGGTTCACTAATTGGGAATCAATGACAATTTTACTTTTGCCGATGGGCATCATTCTGGCAGTCGCATTAATTACCCAAATTGAGTATAAAAACAATTCCTGGAAGCAATTACATACTACCCCGCAAGGTTTTTCGGTCATTTTTTTCGCCAAGTTTACCGTTATTTTGGTGATGTTGATTGAGCTTTTCGGGTTATTTAATTTGGGAATTTATCTATCGGCGGTTCTTCCCTCTTTGATTTTAAGTGATATTCCCTTTCCAACTGCGCCAATTCCTTTCAGCCAATTTTTTACCGGAAACCTCAACTTTTTTATTGAGTGTCTGCCGATTCTGGCTTTGCAATATTTGATTAGTTTGCAATTCAAAAATTTCTTGGTTCCAATTGGATTCGGGTTTGCTATTTGGGCGTTGGGAATCGGAATGACCTCGTGGGAATACAGTTTCGCGCTTCCGTATAATCAAGCGGTAATGGATTTTTTAAGAAATTCAGGAAACCTCAAACGTGAAATTTCCGTAAATTTGCCTTTGTTAGCATTTATTTATTTCGCAATTATCACTTTTGCCAGCTACATTTTATATTTGACCAAAAGAGAAAAAGGATAAATAGTTAATGAAAAAGCCCTTAGTTATATTTTTGCATCTGGGATATTGGCTAATTTATTTTCTTTTACTGTCCGTGATTTTTTCAATAATCAGTCTCCAAATCAAAAAAATAAACGCCTTACAAATAACAACTTTGCCTTTATTTTTGTTGTCATTTATTCCAAATTTGTTTTCGTTTTATTTCGCCTATTTTCTTTTATTTACAAAATTTCTGAGCCAAAAGAAATTTATCCTTTTAGCAGTTTCAGGAATTTTTCTTTGTTTTATTTCCACAATTTCGGCATTATTCATTGCAATTTTTTTCTTTGGAATAAATCAACCTGTTCTTTCCAATCTTAAAGAGTTCATTCCGTTGATTTTCAGTTTCTTTTTTATTGCTGCAATTCATGCCGCGATTGCTTTGGTAATTCGTGGTTTTGTAGCCTGGTTTGAAGATATAAAACTAAAAGACGAGCTTCGCCAAAGAACACACGAAACTGAAATAGCCTTGATAAAATCGCAAATCAATCCGCACTTTTTGTTCAATACTATCAATAACATAGACGTTTTAATCACAAAAGATTCAACAAAAGCCTCGCAGTATCTCAACCGGCTTTCCGACATTTTACGTTATATGGTTTACGACACAAAAAGCGAAAGGATTGACTTGCAAAAAGAACTCGGTTACATCGAAAAATATTTGGAATTGCAAAAAATCCGCACCACAAATCCAAATTACGTAAATCTTAAAATCGTAGGCGAACCCCAAAATTTACAAATCGCTCCAATGCTTTTTTTTCCCTTTATCGAAAATGCTTTCAAACATACCGAAAACGACAAAAAACTTAATAGCATCAGCATCAATTTTTCGATTAAAGGATCTTCCATAAATTTTGAGTGTAAAAATACTTATCAGAAAATCTCCCTACAAAAACAAGATTACGGCGGGTTGGGAAATGAACTGATTCAGAAACGTCTGAATTTATTATATCCGGGAAAACACGATCTTGAGATTAATGAAATTAAAGGGATTTACACCGTAAAACTTACTATTGATATTGATAAATAGATTTTTAGCAAGTTTGTTTTTAAAATGTAGAAAATTTGGTGCGATTGTGTGATTATTACACTACTGAAAATTGCACATTGTATTTGGAATCAGTTTTTCAATTGATAAACAGATTTCAAAAGGTTGGTCAACCTTGTTTCAATCTCAGTAAACAATTAACTATAAAAGTCGAGTAAAAATAAAAATGAATAAAACGATACTTAAATTAAGTGTTTTTGCACTATTTTTATGCTTTACGAATAGTGTTTGCTTTGGACAAATGACCACCGAACAAATTGACGCACTGGTCAAAAATTCGATGGCTAAATTTAAAGTCGCCGGATTTTCCGTCGGAGTCGTCAAAGACGGCAAGATCATTTATGCAAAAGGATTTGGCGTAAAATCAATCAATTCAAAAGCTTCGGTTGATGAACATACAAATTTTGCGATTGCTTCAAACAGCAAGGCGTTTACTACCGTTGCTCTGGCAATATTGGTGGAAGAAGGAAAATTGAAATGGACGGATAAAGTTAAAACTTACGTTCCCGAATTCAAAATGTATGATTCTTATGTCACGGAAAATTTTATAATCGAAGATTTGCTGACCCACCGCAGCGGTTTGGGAATGGGGGCAGGCGATCTGATGTTTTTTCCGGACGGAACAGATTTTACCATCAATGATCTGCTGCCTGTTTTCCAACATTTCAAACCCGTTTCACAATTCAGAACCAAATGGGATTACGATAATTTGTTGTATATCGTGGCAGGCGAAATTATTAAACGGGTTACGGGAATGACTTGGGAAGATTTCGTGACCAAACGAATTCTTGAGCCGCTGAAAATGAATGATTCAGCCACCGCCTATGATAAACTCAAAAGCAAAAATAATTTGGCTTCCGCTCATTCCTCCGATAAAGGAAAGCTCGAAATCCTTCCCGACAACAAGGAAATGATAAACGGTGCGGCTGGCGGAATTTATTCAAATGCCGAGGATATGTGTAAATGGATGCTTGCTCATTTGAATAAAGGAAAATACGGCGAAGGCTTAAAAGACACGCTTTTTTCCGTTCCAACACAGCGAAAATTATGGAAGATTCACACCGTTCAAGATGCTGATCCCGATCCCCGTTACAATTCGCATTTTGCCGGATACGGCTTAGGATTTCGTCTGACAGACAAGAAAGGAAATATGGTGGTTGATCATACCGGCGGATTACCCGGAATGGCTTCAAAAGTAACGATGATTCCCGACCTCAATCTTGGGATTGTCGTTTTGACCAACACAACTCTTGAAGGCGCAGGGATTTACAGTGCCGTCACAAACACAATTGTTGATTCCTATTTGGGCTTAAATGATAATGACTGGATTGGCAAACTTACTGCTTTTTTTGAAAATCGTAACAAAACCGGAGACACCGTCACGAATCAGGTCTGGGAAGCCGTCAAAACTGCCGATAAATCCAAAATCAACGAAAATGATTACATCGGCATTTATCAGGACGCTTGGTTCGGCAAAATGGAAGTTTTTAAAAAAGGCGACCAACTCTGGATAAAAAGCTATCGTTCACCGAAATTGAACGGACCGATGATGTTTTATAAAGCTAATACATTCGCTATCAAATGGGAGTTCCAGGATATGAACTGTGATGCTTTTGCCATGTTCAGTTTAGACGAAAACGGCAAAGCAAATGGATTCAAGATGAAAGGAATTTCGCCGAACATTGATTTTAGCTTTGATTTTCAAGATTTAGACCTTAAACGGGTGGAAAAAAAATAATTCTGTTCAATGGTTTAGAAGTGAATAAATCAAACTTCTAAACCATTTTTCTCCGTTTCAATCAAATGAAAATCAATTGCATCATCATTGAAGACGAACCTCTCGCCCTCGAACGCACACAGGATTTTGTGCGAAAACTTCCCTTTTTGAATCTTCTCGCAACTTTCGATAATGCAATTGATGCTCTGGCTTTTTTGAAAGAAAAAAAGGTTGATCTAATTTTTCTCGACATTAATTTGGGTGAATTTTCGGGCATAAATTTACTGGAAACAAATGCTGTCCACGCTCAAGTTATAATCACCACAGCCTATCAGGAATATGCTCTCAAAGGTTTTGACCTGAAAGTTACGGATTACCTTTTGAAACCATTTACGTTTGAAAGATTCGTTCAGGCGGTTGATAGAGTTCAGTCACATTTACCGAAAAAACAGTTCGTTACAAACAGAAATTTTATTTTCGTTAAAACTGAAAACAGGCTTGAGAAAATCAATTTACGCGAAATTATTTACATCGAGGGAATGCGTGATTATCGGCGGATTCACACTACAAATAAAAAAATTATGACTCTGCAAACTTTTAGCGAATTTGAAAAACAAATTCCGCCGAATATTATTTGCCGTGTGCATAAGTCTTATATGGTTTCGATTGAAAAAATTGATTCGATTGAAAAAGACCAAATCAAGATCGGCGAAAAACATTTTCCGCTTTCAGATACTTATAAAAAAAGATTTTACAGTTTGATAAATTCCGCAGAAAAATAATCGTTGTTGTATGCAATTGAATATTATAAAATGCCTCTTAAATCTAATCCCATTGTAATTTCGGAGGCTCTCAAATGAAGAAATTGCCTATATTTGCAGCAATTTTATCAATAATTGTAATTCTTCAAATTTTTCCTCAAACAATTGAACGTAAAAAACCAAAAATTAAAAACTTTGGTTCAAGCCTTGATCGAAAGCCAGAGGAAAACCTAACCCCCAAAAAAGACAAGAAAAAATCCGAATCAGACGACGATATAATCCGAATTGACTCTAATCTGGTTGTTACTGAATGTTTGGTAATTGATAAAAAAGGAAATTCCATTTACGGGCTAACCAAAGAGGATTTTATTGTTACCGAGAACGGTCAACCCCAAGAAATCCAAACCTTTACGTTGGGCGATGATTCTAAAATTCCCCGCTCAATTGTTTTAATTATTGACTATAGCGGCAGCCAACTTCCATATATTGAAAGAAGTGTAGATGCAGCCAAATTAATGGTCGATAAATTGCACACTAATGATTTGATGGCAATAGTAACTGACGACGTAGAAATAGTTTCACAATTTACCTCAGACAAGGAAAAACTTAAAAAAGAGCTTAATTCACAAAAGAAACACGCCGCCTCCAAAAGTCTCGGTAAAAGTTTGCAGTTCAGCTCACTTTACGCTGTCTTGAACGAAATGTTTGATGAAGAAGATGTTCGACCAATAATCCTTTTTCAGACAGATGGCGATCAGTTGTTTCGCTTAAAAGGCGGACTTGATGAACTTTGGATGAATGTAGCTCCAGTATCACCCTATTTTTCTGAACGCATGGTTAAATTTAGCTTTAACGATTTACTTCAAAAAGTGGAAAAAACAAGGGCTACAATTTATACAATTGTTCCCGGAATTAAAACCTTGGGGCTTTCGGAAGAAGAGAAAAAAGAAAAGCTCCGATTAGAGGCAGAAAACAATAGAAAACTTTATGAGAAGTTTTGGGGCAGACCATGGGTTGAACCTAAATTGACTCTTGAAATGCAGGAAAGAGCAAAGAAATATGAAGCATTGATTAAACAACGCTATCCAAATGGATTGCCGGATACTCAGGAAATGCTGTTCGGAATGAGCAAATTATCAGGAGGATGGATTGATTTTTTGGAAAAACCTGAAGATGCTGATGTTGTTTATTCACGAATTTTATCCGAAATTAATACTCGTTACATAATTGGATTTTCACCAACAAATGAAGCCAAAGACGGAAAAAGAAGAGCCATCAATATAGAAGTTAAAAATCATCCTGAATATTCAGTTTGGGGACGTAAATCTTATATCGCTCCTTTGCCTGAATGATTTTGTTTACAAATTTGCTGTCTTTGAATTTTATGAAAAAATTTGATGTTTTTATTTAATTTTGTTCGATTGGAAAATTGAACTAGAATTAAAACTTAATTATTGAATTTTCCGGTGAATAATAAATGAAATTTTTCGTATGTATTTTTATCTTTTTTTTCCTAATAACAAATTATTCCTTTTCCCAAACCACAACTGAAAGAAAAAAAACAAAAATAAAAGATTTTGGCTCAAGTCTCAAACGCAAGACCAATCAAAATAAAGAATCAAAAAATTCAACGGAAAAATCAACCAATTCAGACGAAGATGTAATTCGGATTGATACTAATTTAGTAGTGCTCGATTGTTTGGTAACTGATGTAAAAGGCAATGTGATTACAGGTCTGACGGCAGAAGATTTTGTTATTAAAGAAGACAATAAAGAGCAACAAATTCAATCTTTTACGCTTGGAAATGATGCTAAAGTTCCGCGTTCAATTGTTTTGGTAATCGATTACAGCGGAAGCCAAAAACCCTATATTGAACGAAGCGTTGAGGCAGCAAAATTATTGGTTGATAAACTTCGTCCGAATGATTTGATGGCAATTGTGACTGATGATGTTGAACTTATTGCCCAATTTACTTCGGACAAAATCAAACTCAAAAAAGAACTTAACGGTCTAAAAAAAACAGGCGGAATTTCGTTTTTCGGTTTTGGAAATTTTAACATCGGTAAAAGTAAGCAATTCAGTGCGCTTTATGCAGCTTTGAACGAGATGTTTGACGAAACCGATGTGCGTCCAATCATCATTTTTCAAACTGACGGAGATGAGCTCCTATTTTTGAATGATCAGTTCGGGGATGAAATTTATCCCCAAAATGCCGGACGGAAAACGGGATTTTCCTCTACTGAATTGTTCGATTTGACCAATAAATCAAGAGCCTCAATTTACAGCGTTTTCGTCGGAGCTAAACTTTTGGGACTTTCTGAAGAAGAAAAGAAAAGGAAACAAGAGGCGGAACGTCGAAGATATTACAGATATTGGGGCATCAACCCTGATAGAATTCCTCCACTTACTCCTCAACAACAAGAAAGAGTAAAAGAACAACAAGCTACAATCAAAAAATATTATCCGAATGGACTTCCCGATCCTCAGGAGTTTATGTCAAATCTAAGTCAACAAACCGGAGGTTGGATCGAATTTTTAGAAGAACCTGAACAGGCTGACGGCATTTATAACCGGATTCTAGCCGAACTAAATACCCGCTACATTATCGGTTACATTCCGACTAATGAAACTAAAGACGGAAAAAAACGAGCCGTAAAAATTGAAATAAAAAACCATCCCGAATACAAAGTTTTGGGCAAAACGACTTATATTGCAAAATAAAATGGAAACGATTTTAATCAAAAAAGGGCGAGTTTTCAGTGGTTTCGATGAGCCTTCAAAAATTGCCGATGTTTTAGTTCAAAACGGTAAAGTTGCCCAAATTTCTGAAAACCCGATTGAAATCGAAAATGCCAAAGTCATTGATGCCGAAGGCAAATGGGTATTGCCCGGTTTTATAGACAATCACACTCATTATGATGGCGAAATTTTGACCGCTCCGAGCCTTTCCGAATCTGTCCGTCATGGGGTCACAACGGTTTTACTGGGCGGCTGTTCCCTTTCATTTGTTTACGCCGATTTTGAAGATTGCGCCGATATGTTCACCCGCGTTGAGGCTTTTCCGCGTGAAATTTTGTTTGAATTATTAAAGGACGGCAAAAGTTGGTCAACTCCGCAGGAATGGATCAATCACATTCAGAGTTTAAATGTCGGACCAAATGTCGCTTCTTTTATCGGTCATTCCGATATTCGTGCAAAAGTAATGGGAATTGACCGCAGCCTGAATGAATCCGAAAAACCCACTCTTGATGAAATAAATCAAATGCAAAAAATGCTTGAAGCGGCTTTGGATGCAGGATTTATCGGAATTTCGATGCAGCACAATCCATGGGATAAAATGGATGGTCGCCATTGGTCAAAACTTCTTCCGGCGGCTTATGCCAAAAGTAATGAAAGAAAGGCTTTAGTCGAAATTGTCCGCCGCCGAAATGCACATTTGCAAGGCGTTCCCAATCTGGTCAATCGAGTTGCCGCGCTTTGGTATATGGCGCAAAGTTCTTCATTTTTTTGGCGCAAAAAACTAAAAACTTCGATGGTCGCAATGATGGATTTGAAAGGCGATCCATATATTCGCGGTGTCATCAGTGGAATTGCTTCATTTTTCAACAAATTATGCGGCGCGGATTTTCGTTTGCAAGCCTTTCCCGTTCCATTTACGGTTTATGCCAGAGGAATGGATCTGGTTATTTTTGAAGAGTTTCCGACCGGCGCACTTGCCCGCCATTTAGCCAATGATTTGCAAAAGCGCAATGAAACACTGAAAGATGCGGAATATCGCCGTAAATTCAAAAAACATTACAAAAGTAAGCTCGCCCCGAAAGTCTGGCAAAAAGATTTTGGTGATGCTTATGTGTTGGACGCTCCTGATAAAAGCTGGATCGGGAAATCTTTTGGCGAAATTGCCATTGAACGAAATCAGCATCCGGTTGATACATTTTTGGACATTATCGTTGATTTGGACCAAGAAGTTTTGTGGCAAACCACGATTGGCAATCACGATCCGAAACGCTACAAAAAACTCTACAACGATCTGAACGGGATTTTCGGTTTTGCCGATTCGGGCGCACATATCGGCAATATGGCTTTTTATAATTTTCCGCTTCGTGTGTTGCGGTATGTGCAGGAATCACACGAAAAAGGCGAGCCGCTAATGACTCTCGAAAAAGCGGTTTGGCGTTTGACCAAAGAAAATGCAGATTTTTTCAATCTTGATGCAGGAACTTTGGAAGAGAGCAAACGGGCTGATTTAATCGTTATTAATCCCAATAAACTTTCTGATAAAGTTCACGAATACCACAACGCAGAATTTTTGGGCGGCTATAAAAGATTAGTCAACCGCAATGATGAAGTGGTTGATTTGGTTTTAATAAACGGCAAAACTGCCTGGGAAAACGGAACTTTCAGCGAAAAATTCGGTAACGAAAGATTTGGAAGTTTTCTCAAAGGAAATCATCATTATTAAATCAAACTTTCAATAATTTTAATAATTTCGCCCAAACCTTCTGCATCTATTTCGCTGAAATCATTTAGTTTATCGCTGTCCACATCCAAAACACCGAAAACCTCTCCATCTTTTTCAAAAATCGGCAAAACAATTTCCGATTTTGAAGCCGAAGCACAGGCAATATGTTCCGGAAATTCATCAACATTCGGCACAATGGCAGTTTCGCGCGTCGTGTAAGCGTGACCGCAAACGCCCTTGTCAAAATCAATTCTGGTGCAGGCAATCGGACCTTGGAAAGCGTTCAAAACCAGTTGATTTTCTTTTTTCAAATAAAATCCAACCCAAAAGAAATCAAATGCTTCCTTCAAAACTGCACAAATATTTGCCAGATTTGCCACCAAATCAGTTTCGCCCGAAACCAACGCCTCAATTTGCGGAATAATTTCTTCGTAAATTATTTTTCTGTCCGCAGTTTTTGAAAATGCTAAACTTTCTGCCATAAGTTGAGTTTAGCAAAATTTACTTGGCAAAAGAAAAAAACAGGTCTAAAATTTTCTTAATGACAGTAAAAAATTTAGCAAAAAAAGAAATCAAGAAACCACGAAAACCGTTTAACGAAAAAAATCAAGCAGCAATTTTGATGATTGATTCTTGGCTTGATGGAGATGAAACTGAGCAAAAACAAACCTTTGAATATCTAAAAAAAGCCCTTGACGAAGATAGACTATCTGACCGTAAATTATTTGAATGATTATAGTTCTTGATACCTCAATAATTGGAATTGTCACAAACCCCAAATCTTCTCCAACCAGTTTTGCCTGCACCGCTTGGCTGAAAACCAAATTAGCCAACGGTGATGAGATTTTTTTGCCTGAGATTTGTGATTACGAGATTAGACGCGAACTGATTAGAGCAAACAAAGTTCAAGGTTTATCTCGCCTTGATTCGTTCAAACACACATTAAATTACTTACCAATCACAACTGAAACAATGCTCAAAGCGGCTGAATTTTGGGCTTTAACAAGACAAAAAGGAAAGCCGACAGCACCTGATTTAGCTCTTGATGGTGATATGATTTTGTCGGCTCAAACTTATATTCTGGAAGAAACTTTAGGTGAAAATGCTGTGATTGCCACAACCAATGTCAAACATTTAAGCTTTTTTACAGATGCAAAAGAATGGACAAATATTTAGAAAACGAACTCCAAACCGCCATCGCCCTTGCCCGAAAAGCAAGCACAGCAATCTTAGAGATTTACCAAACTGATTTTGAAGTTGAAGAAAAAACAACTAAAGACAATCACACCGAGCCCGTCACGATTGCCGATAAAATTGCCAGCAAAATCATTGTCGAAGGACTAGCCGAAACTTTTCCCGATGATTGGATTTTATCCGAAGAAGAACACGATGCAATTGACACAAGAATAACAAGATCAAAAGTTTGGATGATAGATCCGATTGACGGAACAAAAGGTTTTGTCGAAAAAGCGGGCGATTTTGCGGTGCAAATCGGGTTAGTGGAAAACGGTGAGCCGGTCCTCGGTGTTGTGCTTCAACCAACCAAAAACCTCTTGTATTTTGCGACCAAAGGCAACGGGGCATTTATGGTTGAAAATAATAAAGAACCAATCAAAATGCTGGTTTCAGATAAAACCGATTTTACCCAAATGACTCTTGCCGAAAGCCGTTCGCATCGAAGTCCGAGAATGAAAGAATTGGTTCAACATTTTGGTTTCAAAGGTGAATTTCAACACGGCTCAGTCGGATTAAAAGTTGCGTTTTTAGCCAGAAAAGTTGCAGATGCCTACATTCATCTCAGCCCGCGCACAAAATTTTGGGATACTGCCGCCCCGCAAATGATTTTGCAGGAAGCAGGCGGAACTCTCACAGATTTGTTTGGTAAAAAAATAGATTACACGGCTGCTGATGTGCAAAATTACAACGGGATTTTGGCTACAAACGGCATTGCTCACGAAAAAATTGTCGAACATTTGAAACCTTTTTTAACCAAGTTTGGGAGACCAAAATTTAAAACGAAGACCTAAAACTTCAATCAATTTTTTTACTTTTTACTTTTTACTTTTTACTTGTTCACCTTTCCAACGCCCCACAATGCTCTACCTGAATATTTGCCGGTGTGTTCGCCATCTTTTAACATCTGCACACCATTAACGAAAACATCACGCACACCGACCGAATATTGATGCGGTTTTTCAAAGGTGGCTTTGTCGGCAATCGTGTTCGGATCAAAAATAACCACATCAGCAAAATAGCCTTTTTTCAAAAAGCCGCGACGGTCTAATTCCAAATTTGTAGCAGGCAGACTCGTCAAACGCCTAATCGCTTCCGGCAAGGAAATTACTTTTTCTTCCCGAACGTATTTGCCCAACAGCCGCGCAAAATTTCCGTAGGAACGGGGATGCGGATTTGATTTGAGGAAAACGCCTTCGGGTGCTTGCGAAGCCGCGTCCGAACCGAATGAAACCCACGGATATTTGATCTGTTTTTTGATATTGTCTTCGTTCATCAAAAAATAAATTGTATCCACGCGGGATTTATCTTCAAACATCAAATCGAGAACCGTATTTTCGGGATCAGTGCCGCGCATTTTGGCGACTTCGGCAAGAGTTTTACCGACATATTGTTTTAATTTATCGTTGCGGAAACCTGAAAAAAGAACTCTGTCGGGCGAACCTGCCGCTAAGCGAAGGTTTTCCCATTTATCTGAAACCGTTCTCATTTCGTCCAAGATTTTTTTGCGAGTTTCGGGATTTTGCAGACGTTTGAAAAGTTCTTCGTAACCGCCGCTCAATGCCCACGGCGGAATCGAAGCGTCCAATCCTGTCGCGCCTGCCGGATAGGTATACATATCGGCAGTGATTTTCATCCCTTTTTTTCGAGCGGCTTCGACCATTGCCAGAACCTTATCCATTTTTGCCCAATTATCTTTTCCGGCGGCTTTCAAATGATAAATTTCAGCGGGAATTTTTGCTTCGCGTGAGATGCGGAGAAGCTCTTCGACCGCTTCGACAAACTGATTTCCCTCGCTTCTCATATGTGAAATGTATTTACCTCGATATTTGGCGGCAACCTTACACATTTCGATTAGTTCTTCGGTTTTGGCATAAAAAGCAGGAGCATAAATCAGAGAAGAACCGATTCCTAATGCGCCTGCTTCCATCTCTTTGCGGACAAGCTCACGCATTTGCTCCATTTGTTCGGGCGTGGGCGGTTTGTCTTCTTCACCGATAACATATTGGCGAATGGTGGTCGCACCAATAAACGAAGCCACGTTTTGCGAAATGCCGCGTTTTTCGAGGTATTGGAGATACTCGGCAAGCGTCGTCCATTCGATCTTGTATTTAAAATCACCTTGGAAATCAATTGCCTGTTTTTTCATCCGGTCATTAAGCGGTCCCATCGAATCGCCTTCGCCCATAATTTGAGTGGTAATTCCCTGCTTTAATTCGCCCATCGAACGCGGGTCAATAATCAGCGATTCGGTTGACCACGAAAGCATATTGATAAAACCCGGTGCAACAGCTAACCCATTTGCATCAACAACATCTGTCGCCTTTGCTTTGCTCAAATTTCCGATTGCCGTGACTTTATCGCCTTTGATACCGACATCGCCCTTAAAAGGTTTTCCGCCGCTTCCATCGTAGATCGTGCCGTTTTTGATGATGACATCAAACTCTTGGGCAAAGGAAGTAAAAACGAAAATGGTTAAAAGAATTAGGAAAGCAAAGATTTTTTTCATAATTTTGGAAAGCTGTTAGTTTGAATGGAACAGGTCAAGTTTAATCGAAAAAGCAGAATTTTCAAGCAAACTGACAAATAAAAAGGACGAAGCCGAAACTTCGTCCAATTAAAAGTGTAATTAATAAATCAATCTTCGACGCTAAGCGATTATTCATCCGGATTGATTTCTTTTTCTGACTTGCCTAAAAAACAACTTCCTTGGTCTGTTTTAACCGATGCAGTAACTACAAAAAATATTCTCGCACCATTTGGAATTGTTAATTTTGTTCCTTTTGGTAAATAGAGTCTTTTAGTTTCATTGGTTTCAGGTGTTTGTTCAACTACATCATCGTTTGGGCTAGGACGGCTCAAAAAAACAGTTTGAAGATCTTTTTCACCCCTTTTTACGGTTAGTTTTGCGGTTTGTGTAACTTCACCATTTTGAAAAGACGCACTATACAGCCAAAGTGAAAGCGAATGGATTTCGTGCTCATCATCATTTTCTTGAATATTAGCTTCAACATTAACACGATAACTCCCTGTTAACCCAATGTTTTCACAAGGTGCATAGGTTGTCTTAGACCATGACCATTTCTTCTCACTAAAAGCATAAACATTCAGGCAAAAATTAAAAAGTAACAAAATGAAAATTATGAATATTCGTATCATAGAAAACTAACCCACCTTTACAAGTCTGATTTCTTGAAGTCGCATTTCAACATTTCTATAGAGATAGATTCTAAATTCAAACTGTTTATTCTGTATTTCATTTGAAACTGAAAATTCCAACATTTGAGTTCTCTGTAAAGCTCCATTACATGCCAGAAGATCCAGAGGGGTTGTTACAAATGGAGTTCCTGATATTCCATTAAACCGAGCAACTTGAAATTCAAGAACAGGTTTTCGGTCATTAAAAGGGATGTTAAAAGTTGTGCATGTATAGGTAAAAAATACTCGATAAATCCCCTTTTCAAGTGCTACATATGGACCAAATGTATGAAACTGTTTTTCCACAATTTCGTTTGGTTCTGACACCCATTCTGTGCCAACCAATTTGCCGTAATTATGTCCAAGTGAACTATCCAAATGCGGATACCATACCCATAGGGTGTCCGAAACTCTGGGATTTCTAATACTTGTTTTAGTCTCCACTTTTGTGGGTTCATTTTTTGTTTCTTCTTTCTTTATTGGAGTTGGAACAACATTATCTTCCCCAAACCCAACGGTCATAGCTATTTCTTTTCCACCTGAAATAGTTTGCTGTTCACTAAACGTTTGGTCAAAAAATCCGCGTGTCGTCATTTGTGATAATTGAAAAAAGCTTATTGCCGAAACGACAGGCACGCTTCCTTCAAACATCCGTTTCACATCTGAAAGATTCTTACGGAATTCATTCCGCATCTGTTTCCTTCTTTGCTCATTTTGTTCCTTAGTTTTTGAATCATCGGTGTTTTTATACTCAGCAATATCTTGAGTTGTATATTTTCCATCAGCCCCAAAAACATCAAGTATGTTAAAACCTCCATCCACAGTATCTTTATAGTCTGTTTTGCCAGAAGACATCTGATTTCTTGAATGTTCGTAAGCATAGTTAGAAAGGGTTTCCAATAGAGTATCTAATTTACTTTCATCACTTGCCAGCTTATCATCTACAATCTTCTTAATTTCGCCTTTCGTTGCGTTAATAGAGATGCCATTATTCATCAGCACCATTATTTTTTGATTTTCATCATTAATTGTTGTTTGTTGGAATAGTTGATTTGAGGCAAAAAAATTGTCGAGAATGTTTTTTCTTTCATCTGAATTTAGTGTATAACCTGAGCGTTTTCTGATTGTCACATCAACAGATTTTTTATAAATGTCCGTGAAGTCATACTTTTGTTTTGCGCCATTGCCAACCGGAACAATCAAAAGTTTTTGATCTCCACTTCCTGTTGATTGAATATCATTCACTAATTTATTAAATCTTTCTCCCGCTGACCTAAAATAAATTTGGTAATCAGTTGATAAATATGTAACTTCAACCGAAGTAAAAAATCTTAGTCTAAAATCTGATTTTTGGGTTGCATTTAGTTTACGCCAATCATCAGTATTAACATCAACTAAAAAAGCGACATCAAATTGAGATTTATTGGAAGGACTAAATTCAAAAGGCTTCGGTCTGTCAATTAGTCTTTTTCCATCATCGCTGGAGAAATCAGTAATTTCTAATTGAACTTTCCAATTTACCAAGTCTTCCAGACTACCATCAAATGTTTTGTCCTTAAGTTCATCTAAGGCTTTGGTTTTTTCTAAAACAACTGCTCTGGTTTTAGAATTCCTAAAATAGTCTTCAATAGTCAGGATAGCACGGAAAGATTGATTAGGAATTATTACCCGACCACTTTCGTCAAATAGGTTTTTCGTTTCCCCCCCGCCAAGGTATACTTTACCTGCAATGATGCGTAAGGCAGATAAAATACTGAATTTGTTAAGATCATTGTCAAGTGCAACATTAACAGCAACTTCACTGTTCTGACCATTTGCATCTGGTAACTGAATTGTATATGTCTTAATTGAGGCTTTCCCAATGAGGAACTTTCCCGATTGTGTTTGTCCAAAAACGGGATTTAAAGCGTAGATAGCGATAAAAAAAGCAATCGCTGAAGTAAAATTAAAACAAAAAGATTTTTTCATTTTTATTTCTCCAACCCTAGGTTCTGTTGACATAAGCAATTTTCATTAAAAGTCCCGTGAGGGACGAAATATTTATAGCCGAATTTGGGATACATAATCCGAAGTTCCAGCGGAACGACATATTTTTTATGCCGTTGCTCTGCAACTCAAAGATTATTTTGGCAATTGAGCTATAAATATTACGCTCCTCTGGAGCTAATTTCCTTATGTCAACAGAACCTAGATTGTTTTGCTTTGCCAATATTAAAAGGATCCAAAGAAGAATGGAACTCACTCTTTTAATTCACCTTTTCGATTATTATTTTATTTTAGAGGTTGTCTGATAAATTTCACTCCCTCATTAAACAGATACTTTCTTCTTAAAAACCCGCAGCTTGTCCGTCTTTCCGCGACTCCGAAGCACCGTAATAAACTTTATTTACAACATCATACCGAATCCCCTGATAACCGCCGTAGCCCGTTAAATCGAACTGAATTGTGTGTCCCATTTTCATCAATTCGCGGACGGATTCAAACGGAAAACCTACTTCGAGTTGGATGATTCCGCCGTCGGTCATTCGCTCGCCGGTCGGTTCGGATGTGCCTGTGTGGGCGATGCGGGGAGCGTCCCCGGCTTCCTGAATATTCATCCCGAAATCAACAATATTCATCACGATTTGGACGTGCCCGAGCGGTTGAAATTCGCCGCCCATCACGCCGAAAGACATAAAAGGTTTGCCGTCTTTGGTGATAAATGCGGGAATAATCGTGTGAAAAGGTCGTTTGTGCGGAGCGTAAGTATTGTTTCTGCCTTCGGTTAAATCAAACATTTCGCCGCGATCCTGAAACATAAAGCCCAAATCGTCCGCCACCATTCCCGACCCCATTCCGCGATAATTGCTCTGAATCAGCGAAACCATATTTCCCTCTTTATCGGCAACTGTCAGATAAATCGTGTCGCCATCTTTCAAGGCTGGATTTCCTGCTTCGTAAGTTTTGGCGGCTTTCATCGAATTTATCAATTTTCTGCGCTGATTCGCGTATTCCTTTGAAATCAATTCTTTAACCGGAATTTTGACGAAATCGGGGTCGGCGTAAAACTTGGCGCGGTCTTCAAAGGCGAGTTTTTTCGCTTCGACAAAAAGGTGAATATGTTCAGGACTACCAAACGGAATTTTCTTGAAATCGTAGCCTTCCAGAATATTGAGCATTTGCAAAGCGGCGATGCCCTGACCATTCGGCGGCAACTCCCAAACGTCGTAGCCGCGATAATTTGTGGAGACAGGTTCGATCCAAGTCGAGGTGTGGTCGGCTAAATCTTTTTCGGATAAAAAACCGCCCATTCGTTTGAAGAATGCGTCAATCTTTTTGGCGACTTCGCCTTTGTAAAATCCGTCCCGTCCTTCGTTAGCAATTTTTTCGAGCGTGTTTGCCAAACGCGGATTTTTGAAGATTTCGCCTTTGCGCGGAGCGTGTCCGTTGATGGTGTAAGTCTCTTTTACATTCGGAAATTTCTTTTCATCGGCAAACAGATTGACACCCTTATCCCACAAAAACGCAATCAATTCAGTGACAGGAAACCCATTACGGGCGTAGCGAATCGCGGGTGCGAGATTTTCTTTCATCGGGAGCTTGCCAAACTTTTTGTGCAGTTCAAACCAACCGTCAACACAACCCGGAACACTGACAGGCAAAACGCCGTAAGACGGAATATGTTTGATATTGTTCTTCTTGAAATAATCAAGCGTCAACGAATACGGCGAACGCCCCGAACCGTTTAAGCCGTAAAGTTTCTGCGTTTTGGCATCCCAGACAATTGCAAAAATATCTCCGCCAACACCGCTTCCGGTTGGTTCAACCAATCCAAGCATTGCATCAGCAGCAATCGCTGCATCAATCGCGCTTCCGCCCTGTTTCAAAATATCAAGTGCGACTTGGGTTGCCAACGGCTGACTTGTCGCCGCCATTCCGTTAGGAGCAATGACTTCCGAACGGGTGGCAAAAGATTTTCCGGTAATTCGTTGAGCCATAATATTTTGGAAAGAAAATAGGAATAGGAGAAAAAGACAGGCGAATTTTTTCATATTTATTTTTTGCCTGCGAAAAACGCGAAAATATTCTGTCTTTTTTAGGGAATTCTGCATAATTCGCTGATTAATTTTTACTTCATCAAAGCCATTCTCATCACCGCTTGGAATAGGCTATCGGGCAAAAATCTTCGCAAAAGCAACAACCCTTTGGTATTAACGGGATAACGCAATTTCCAGGTGCCATCATTTACTGCCCGATAAATTGTTTGGGCAACAATTTCGCCGTCAGGAGCATTTTCGCCGGATTTTTGCATATTGGGCATCACTTTTTCGATAAAAGAATCATAAGCGGTCAAGCCTTCTTTTTTCGTCAAATCCATCGAACGGTCATAAAAATCAGTTTTGATCGGTCCCGGTTCGATGATCTTGATTTTGATATTAAATGGTTTAAGTTCGTATTGGAGACTTTCGGAAAATCCCTCGACCGCCCATTTTGTCCCGTGGTAGAGACTGTAGAGCGGAAAAGTAATTCGTCCACCGACCGAGGCAACATTGACGATTGTGCCGCGTTTTTGCTCACGGAAATACGGTAAAATCTCCCTTGTCACATCCATCAACCCGAAAACATTGGTCATATATTGCTGGACGATTTGCTCACGGCTCGAAGCCTCAAATGCACCGACAAGTCCATATCCAGCATTGTTGACTACCGCATCAATTCGTCCGAATTTCTCAAGCGTGGTTTGTATGGCAGATTTTATCGAAACAAGGTCAGTTACATCCAACCGAATACATTCAATATCTGCAATTTTCTGCAAATCTTCTGCTTTTTCGGGAGTTCGCATTGTGGCAGCAACTTTCCAGCCTTTTGATTGAAAAAGTTTTGCCGTGTGATTGCCAATTCCGCTGGATGCGCCGGTGATTAAGATAACTTTTTCCATTTCTTTCTATCCTAAACCTAATAAGCATAGGCATTCGCATTTTCAAATTCTAGCGCAAGTTCTAGAGTTGGGGCTGTGATGTCAAATAAAAGATTTCCCCCATACCAAAGAATTTCATAATAAGTCTCGCCGTTTTTAGAGATATTCTTGGTAATAAATCTCACACCTTTATCACCATGTCTATTTTTCGCATTCTCAACTCTTTCAATTACCTCTGCATTTTTTAAGAACTTCTTAAGTTGTTTTTCGTTCATTGGAGTAACCCCTTCATTCATAAAATCGCCTTCATTGGTTATGTAACTTTGAGAATAACCGGGTTTACATCCGCGAGCATAAGGGATAAATCGTTTATTTTCAGGAGCTGACACTTCCACAAAACCTTTTCCGTTCTTAAACCACACTCTACGAATTGCAAAAGCATCAATTTTTTGAGGTTTCATTGAATCTGGATTGACTGGCACTCCCTTTTGAAGAGTTATGAGCATTTCCTCCAGCACGCCAAAACACCAAACGCTAAGCAATCCAAACAAACAAGTTATAGTTATTAAAGCCAATTTAACCAATAAACTTCTCATAACTTCAGTCCTTCAAAATAAAAGTTGGAACCATTCCACCGCCGCTTGAAACATTGGCGAGTTCTGTGGTTGAAAGCCGTGTAAATGCTGAGCCGACTTTACCAAAGAAAAGTAGCGGATCAAGATCAACTAATTGTTCGCTCATCACGATTTTATCGCCGTCAAGCATCGGAAATTCTTCTTTTGAAGTTTTCACACGCTCTTGCACCAGATAATCGCCATCTTTCAAAGCCTTTTCGATTGCGTCATCCCATTCTTTTTCGTCCGAAATCCAACCGATATAAATTCCGTGACCGCCGTAATCGTCGTTTGGTTTGAGCACCAATTTTGATTTATTGGCGCGAGTCCATTCAACCAGTTCAATCTTTTCGCCTTTGTTTATCGTGGTCACATCGGAGAATTTGCGTGTCCAGGGAACGTGAGCGTGGATTTTTTCTAATTCATCGGCGGTAAAAAGATGTGCATATTTTTCGTTGGTGAGAACTGCAAAAATCGCTTTTTTGTGAATGATTTTGCACTGAAAACTGTTGACCATACAAACTGCTCCGGCTCGGTATGCGTCCAAAATTGCAGGATACTTTTCGACAATCGGCAAATATTCATTGACCAAAAGCCGTTTGTAAATGATGTCAATTTTCCTCTCGCCGCACCATAATTTTCCGTCTTTGAATTCAACTTCGTCAGGCGAGCAAATAAAGGATGGATAACCTTCGGAAATGAAATAATCGCGAAAAAGTTCAAATTCCTTAATCGTCGGCAAATCTTTAAGGTCAATAATTGCAATAGTTGGATTAGGTTTTGGATTATCTCCGGCAAATTCTTTGTAGGCACGAATCAGAGTGTCGAGCATTTTGGTCGAACCTTCGAGCGTGCGGAATTCGTATTTTTCACCAAATTTTTTGACAATCGGCAAATTCAAAAAAATCTTGGCTGCGGAGTCCGAAAAAGCAATTCCCGCCGGTGATTCACCGTTCAATTCAACATACGAATACGCATCTTCGGTCAAAAAAGAATCAAGCCTTGCGGTTGGCGAAATTTGTTTGTATTTTTGGTCAATAGAAACTAAATCACGTTCGATTTCGGTCAAACCAAGCTCATCCAAAATCTCATCATTCCCAATTGCGGCTTCTTTAACTTTTTGCAAAGCCGAAAAAATCGTTTCGCAAATTCCAACAATTTCATTCCATTGTGATTCTAAAACGAAATGCGGACGCAAATAGGGTGACAATCTTCTGCCCCCGAAAATCAAACGCGCACTTTCTAATTCAGAATCCAGCATTTGGCGTGATGATTCTGCTAACTCTTGATCTTCTAGTAGTTTGTGATAATATTCAACGGCTTCTTTCAGCATAGATTTTTAGCCACGAAAATACTCGAAAGAACACTAAAAAAATTCGTATTCATCCGTGTTAATTAGTGGAAAGTTTTAAAATTAAATCAAATTCCCCTTCGGTCAGGGGCATTACCGAAAGTCTGGATTGTTTGATCAAAGCAATATTTTGTAATCCTGTTTCGGCTTTAATTTGTTCCAATGAAACGGGTTTGGCAAATTTCTCGACAGGTTTAATTTCTACCGCAACCCATTTTTCATCGATAGGATCGGGAAATTCTTCGCGCGATACTTCGGCTAAACCAACTACGCTTTTTTCTGAAACCGAATGGTAAAAAAGGACCTTATCGCCAACCTTCATTGCCTGCAAATTATTGCGAGCCTGAAAGTTACGAACACCAGTCCATTCGGTTTTACCATCCTTAACCAAATCATCAAACGAATATGCTTCAGGTTCTTGTTTAACCAGCCAAAATTTCATAATTTTTTAGTTTAGGAAGTTTAGGAAGTTTAGGAAGTTTGGGAAGTTAAATCCAATTCTTTCTTCCTAAACTTTCAAAACTTCCCAAACTGTTATCCTTTCTTTTGGGCTTGCACTGCCTTTTTATTCAACCATTTAGCTAATCTTTCAAACATCGGTTGCAATGGCTTAAATAATTTGGCGCGAAAACTGTTTTGATTTTGCGTTCCGCTCCACGCTTTCAGATTTTTCTCGGCGTATTGGCGAATTTGCGGTTCGAGATTAGTCTTTTTAACCGAATGGCGCAGTGTTAAATAGTAATGTTGACCAACCAAACTAAACAAAACTCCGGCTAAATTACCTTTGAAAGATTGTTTCGCCATCATTTTTTGAGCGAAACCCTCGGTTGGTTTGAGCAATGCGCCGACCGAAACTTCCAAATAGGCTTTGGTATTTTGCACTTTCGGGTGATAAAGTCCCGGCAAATCTCCTTTGATTGGAGCAGTTACGCCTTTCGGAGTTTTAATAAAATCAACCAGTTTGACCTTATCCAATCCGGCTAAATGTTCACTGGGTAAAAACTTTAAGATACTTTGTATATTTTCTTCCGTTCCTTTGGGCAAATCAATGCTCGATTGATTATCAAGCGAAACACTTTGGGCTTGCCGAACAGATTTTAATCCTGATGCTAATGTTGCCATAATTTTAGTTGAATTATATGTTTTCTTGGCATCACGCGCAAAGTGTGGCGGGCAGTAGTCGGTGGTCGGTGGTCAGAAATTTGCCAAAGAGTTTTTTACAATTAAAAAATTTAAGAACCCATAGTAATGAGGAAAACTGCTCACTGCCCACTGACTACTGACCACTTTTTGTGTTAGCTTAAAAATATGACAAACGGATTTCAAGCAGGTGATTTCCTGATTTTTCAAATCGAAAGCGGTTACGGTTTATTGAGGATTTTGGACATTGAAAAAGACGAAAAAGGTGAAAATATTTGGCACGTGGCGGCTTATAATGACCTTTTTCCGGACATTGAGTTTGCCGAAATGGGAATTTCAAACGGCTTGACCGTTGATGTGCCTCACGTTGCATTGACCAACCGTGCTTTTGAAAGCACACAGGTTTCAAAAATTGAGAATCAGCCTTTAACTACTGATGAATTGCAGGGTTATGAGAATTGGAAAGCGTCAGAAAGAGAAATTTCCGATCGTTCGATTCGCTTGATTTTAGGTTTGCGATGATTTGATCTTTTCGAGATTTTTAGTCGTTTGTTCAGTAACACTGGCAGGAACAATGTTTTCAAAATCGGCTTGCGGCAATAATTTTTCGGTTGAATAGTGGCTTTCAATTATTTGGTTTGAATTTTCACTATCTTCAACTCTTCGTTTCGGAAGTTGTTTTTTCAATTGACGCACCCGCCAAAAGGCTTGGGCTTGCCAAAAGAAATTCGCCGTCAGAAAACCTATCACGACATAAATTATAATCGGTGTTCCTTCTTTTCCCGTGTATAAAACGTGAAGAATAATCGTCAGAACCAAACTAATCAACGCACTGAGAAAATTAAAAGTTGAACTGATGGTAATTTGTTGTTCCGGCGTGGTTTCCTTACTTTTTAATTTGTCGAGATCCGGCAAAAAAGTCCCGCAATTCCGGCAAAAGGAATTTTCTTTCTGATCTGCATTTCCACACTTTGGACAAAACATTGCTGATAAAGAGTAAAAGGTAAAGTATCAAGCTTTACCTATTTTTCTAAACGTTTAAATTTTCCTAAAAGTTCAAAGTTTTCTGCGCTTTAACTCTTTGGTAATCAGTTCTAATTCACGGCTCATATGCCCTTTGACCGATGAATTTTCCTGAGCGCGGCGGATCAAATACGGCAAAGTGTCCCGCACAGGTCCGTAAGGAACATATTTCGAGACATTGTAATTTGCCTTGGCAAGATTGTAGGAGAGATTGTCACTCATCCCGTAAAGCTGTGAAAAGAAAGCGTTTGGATGATTGGTCGGCAAACCTTTTTCGGCTAAAAGTTCCGCTAAATATTTGTTGCTTTGCTCATTATGCGAAGCACAAACAACTGCCATTTCATCAATATTTTCTACGCAGTATTTAAGTGCGGCGTTATAATCGCGGTCCGTTGATTCTTTATCAGCGTGAATCGGTGATTCATAACCGTTCTCAGCCGCCCGTTCGCGCTCAATTTCCATATACGCGCCGCGCACGAGTTTAGCCGCATAAAAATAACCTTTTTCTTTGGCTTCGGCGTGGGATTTTTTCAAAAATTCCAAACGGTCAGTTCTGTAAAGTTGAATGGTATTGAAAATGAGCGGACGTTCTTTATTATATTTTTCCATCATTTCTGTCACCAAAGAATCAATTGCATTTTGAATCCAGGAATGTTCTGCATCAATGAAAAGCTGCTGATTCATCGAATGTGCGTATTTGCAAATCGTGTCAACTCTTTCGCGGATTCGCTCCCATTTCCATTCGCCTTTTTCCGTCAATTCCCTGCCGGATGAAACTTTTTCCAAAGTTCCCAACGGTGCAATTCCGGTCACTTTGAAAACGGCAAAAGGCACACGGTCATCGTCTTTGGCTCGTTTGATGGTGCGAATAATTTCTTCTTTGGTGCGCCCAAAATCTTCCTCTTCGTAACGACCTTCAATCGAATAATCTAAAATCGCGCCGATGTTCGATTTGGACAAGGTTTCAACTGCTTTTTCACATTCTTCGATTGTTTCACCGCCGCAAAAATGCTTGTAAACAGTGGCTTTAATTGCCCAATGCACCGGCAAATGCCATTTTAAAGATAATTCAGCCAATTTCGTTCCGAAACTATTTAGACTTTCGGAATTCATCATCTTAAAGAGCCAATAACGTCTTTTCAGTTCAGAATTTGTTTTGTCGGCAAAAGCAACTTCAGTATTTTGTAAGTCAAGGTTAATTTTAACCATTTCGGACTTCTTCGATGAACTCGAAGGCTTCTTTTGGGAACTCGATGCGGTCATAAATCTCCACTAAATTTAATGTGCATTCAATATATTCTATTGTAAAACTTTGGTCTAAACCTAAATAAAAAAAGACTTTCCAACCTCCGTCATCTTGGCGGATAAAATGTTCAACTTGCGGTTTGTCTTGTGAAACTAAAATATAATCCGTCAAAGTAGGATTAAACAACTTGTAGCGCGTAAATTTATTATTGCGGTCATAAACTTCGGTTGAATCGGATAGGACTTCGATGATAACTTTCGGATTCAAAACAATATCCTGAACTTTATCGTGATATTCAACTTTACCGCAAATTACAACAATATCAGGATATGAAAAAACTCCTTTTTTAGACTTTGTGTCCAAATTTAATCCGCCTGTTTGGATTTTTGAGTCTTTTGAACGAACCCGACAATTTTTTCCTTTTAATTGAAACCGGAGTTCCGAACTTATATTTACCGAAATATCACCATGATTACCGGATTCTCCCGCCATTAAACGAATTTCGCCGTCATAATATTCATAACGTTCTTGGCTGGCGCGGTCTATTTTCAGATATTCTTCGATAGTGTAAAGGTGATTTTTATCGCGTCTGAGTTTAGGAATCGGCATAGAATAATTTAACTATAAATTCAGTGAAAAATAAACGCAAATTGAGTCTTTGGCTTATTTCGGGTATTATTTTCATTTTTAGTTATGAGCAAAGGTTTAACAAAGAGAAGTGAAGATTATTCGGCTTGGTATAACGAGCTGGTTGAAAAAGCGGATTTGGCGCAGCATTCCGCCGTCAAAGGCTGTATGGTCATCAAACCTTACGGCTACGCGATTTGGGAAAAAATGCAAAGGGCATTAGACGATATGTTCAAAGCAACCGGGCACGTCAACGCCTATTTCCCGTTATTTGTGCCGAAATCTTTTTTGGAAAAAGAAGAAGAACACGCCGAAGGTTTTGCCAAAGAATGCGCGGTTGTCACTCATTATCGTTTGAAAGGAAACCCTGACGGAAAGGGACTTGTCGTTGATCCGGCGGCAAAATTGAGTGAAGAATTAATTATTCGTCCAACTTCGGAAACGGTCATCTGGAACACTTACAAAGGTTGGATTCAGTCTTACCGCGATTTACCGCTGCTTATAAATCAATGGTGTAACGTGGTGCGCTGGGAAATGCGAACCCGCATCTTTTTACGAACTGCTGAATTTTTATGGCAGGAAGGTCACACCGCCCATTCGACCGAACAGGAAGCAGTTGAAGAAACCGAAAGAATGCTAGGTGTTTATGCAGATTTTGCCGAACAATGGATGGCAGTTCCGGTGGTTAAAGGCACAAAAACGCCGAATGAACGATTTGCCGGTGCGGAAGATACGCTTTGTATCGAAGGTTTGATGCAGGATGGAAAAGCCCTGCAATGCGGAACTTCGCACTTTTTAGGACAAAATTTTGCCCGCAGTTTTGATGTAAAATTTGTTAATAAAGAAGGTCAGCTTGAATATGCGTGGGCAACTTCGTGGGGCGTTTCGACCCGTTTAATGGGCGCATTAATTATGGCTCATTCCGACGATAACGGTTTGGTTTTGCCACCGAAGCTTGCACCGATTCAGGTGGTAATTGTGCCAATCTATCGTGATGAACAGGGTTTAGCTGCCATCAGCGAAAGAGTTGCGCCGATTGTCGAAGCACTGAAAGCCAAAGGAATTTCGGTCAAATACGACAATGATGATAAATTCAAACCCGGCTATAAATTTGCTGAATATGAATTGAAAGGCGTTCCTGTGCGCTTGGGCTTGGGGATGCGCGACCTCGAAAACGGAACGGTTGAAGTCGCCCGCCGCGATACTTTGACCAAAGAATCAACTTCGCTGGATGGAATCGTTGATTTTGTGGCTAATTTGCTGGATGAAATTCAAGCCAATATTTTCCAAAAAGCCTTGAAATTCCGCGAAGAAAATACTTTCGAGGTTGATACCTGGGAAGAATTTAAGGAACAGATCGAAAAAGGAGGATTCGTTTCAGCACATTGGGACGGAACGGGCGAAACCGAAGAAAAGATCAAGGAATTAACCAAAGCCACAATTCGCTGTATTCCTTTTGATTCGATTGAAGAAGAAGGAAAATGCGTTTATTCGGGTGAAAAGTCAGGTAAACGAGTATTATTTGCGAAAGCGTATTAAGGGATGAAGGATAAGGGATGAGGGATGAAATTTTGTCCCTCATTTTCACTTATATTCAAAACCTTTTTACCCATTTCGGAAGTTGAAATTCATTGCTCCAAACCGTTTCGTAATTTTCTTTTCCATCAAATCGTAGGTCAAATCCGACTCTAAAATCTTGTCTTTTTTGTTTCGCGGAAAACTCCCTAAATCTATTTGCCCATAATTTAAATCTAACGGTTTCACTTGGCTCAATTACAAATTCTTCTTTATTTACTACAACAAAACCCCAGTTACCATAATATTCGCTTTCTTTTCCACTCAACGATACAGATGAAAAAGGATTATGACCTCTAGTCGAACCTTGATAATAAATATTTTTCGATGTTCCGTTTATTACTTCAAATTCAGCAAAATTCTCATTTTTGAAAAACCCTCTGAAATAAATCTCGACTTGTCCAGAATTTGAAGCCTCTGAAGTAAAAATTGGAATGGATTTCTTTTCAAGAACAAAATCAGTAATATTTGATTTGCTAAATTTCAGGGCAACGACTCCAACACCAATTGCAAAAGCAATCAACCCAACCAAAATTCTTAAACCGAATCTTTTCATTGCACTTCTCCAAATTGTCTGAATTGTAAACACATTTTGAACGAAATACTACAAAATTCTTGCAAAAAAAATCACAAGTCCGATTTCTCAGCCTTGTGATTCAAATATAAATCCTACAAATCCTAAAAAACTCCGGGTGTAATCATTGCCCATTCTTCCAGATAGGGGGTTGGGTCGAGCAAATCTTCGCGGCGTTGATAGTTGGCAGACGGAACGTAAAGATAATTATCGTGGTTGGATTTTTTGGTAAAATTTCCAACTCCATCACCGTTATACATTTCAAAGTGAAGCATCGAACTTCCTCCGCTGAGTAATCCGACATTGGCGATGTGCTGACCTTCGCTGACCGAAGTTCCGACTGTAACGCCTTCGGCTAAAGTTTTGTCAATCTCGCCATAACGAACGATAAAGTGAATATGATCAACTACCAAAGCCCAGGTGTCGTGATAAAAATAATGTTTATCAAGGACTAATCCCGGAGCAACGGCATAAATCGGTGTGCCTTTTTTGGCAATCAAATCACAGGCGGCGTGTTTGCGTCCGCCGTCGCGCGAAGAACCGAACCAGCGTTTACCGCTCCCTTTGTAAAATCCCGATGAAGGTAAAAATGATAATGGAAATCTTGGCATAATGTTTTTCTACTCCCGTTTAATTTTTCGGCAAATTTTTGCCAACATTATCTAAAGCGGAAAAATTGAGAAAAAACTATCATCCCTAAAATGTTATTTTTAAAGAAAAAAACCGCATATTATCTTAATCACTTGCGGTTCTATGATTTAGATTATTTTTTTCTAGATTCTTACTAACAATTTCATTTGTTTGTAACTTCGCAAATTTATTTGCACACTGTTTTTACTTTTACTTACCCCTTCTTGATTACCATCCACCGTCAAAATACTTCCATAATCATTAGCGGTTTGGACAACCATTCCGACATGGTAGTTTTCTTTGATGTAAAGATCGCCCGGCTGAAATGGAACAGCTTCAACTTTTTTATCAGGATTGTTCCTCACCCACTCATGAAGGCGTTGCCCGGAAATTATGTTATCGGGCGTGAAAGGTAAAGATTTTGCCAACTCTTTGGCGGCGTGATAAAAACAGTAATAAAGAAATGCGCCGCACCAACTTCCCCCCACTTTATCGTCGGGAGTCCAACTGTGGAGCATATTTGCACAACGTAAATATTCGTCTATTCGCTCGCCCCTATTTCTGACTTTGACTTCTCTGGTATCTTTGGTTGATTCGTAAATTGCAATTTCAACCGCTTTTTTTCTAACATCATCATAATAATCAGGCATAATTTCTCTCCTTATAAATCTATGCAAAAGTTGACTTTACTTCTATTTTAGAACTCGGGTTTTTCATTTTTTCCGACAACAATTCATAAACAGCTTCCCAGGCTGATTTTGTTTCCGCTGTCCAGTCCTCGCCCAGACCTTTTTCCAGAGTCCATAAAAGCGCAGTTCCAACTAATTGATAATGATGATCTTGAACTCCGTAAGCCGTATGTCTTGCGCCCAAAGCCTGAACAGAGGGAACGAGTGATTCGATCCGGTCTAAACCTTTAACTGCTAAACCGATCATTTGCATTAATTTACGACCTTGTTCATTCAAATCCCCCTTGAAAAGCTGTCTAAGATTTGGATCTAATTCAAACAGTTTTCCATAGAACAAAGCCGCTGCCTCTTCTGCAATCAATTCGACTTTCTCAAAACTTCTCTTTACTAAATTTATTTGCTCGTTTGTCATTTTTTCACCTTAAAATGTTTAATTACAATCGTTTATGTTCAAAATATTTTCTTGAGAAAAGAACATTGTAAATGCAACAATATTCCATCTTTGCAACTCACATCTCAAAAAAACTCAATTCTCGATTATTTTATTCGCTAAATACTGACCATTAACAAATGTCTAAGATCGTTAGGAATAGCAGGGTCTCGACGGATGTCCTCAAAATAATTTTTAAATTTCTGTAAATACCAGGCATTGAGAAGGTGAATTGTGAACATACCTTTTATTGAGGTATAAGATTTTTCTGACCCATCAACAGCGGTGACGGTTCCATCGTATGCCAAAACAGATTCTCCATTTACCAGGTTTGCCCATCTTTGAAAACTTTTTATTCTGTTATAGGTTTTAGAACCAAACTTTCCGTCTAAATCAAGTTTAGTTTTATTCATTACTGAATTTAATAAAAATTGAATCAGTAAAACATCGTCAAAATTATTAGGGCAACCGTAACCGACACTTCGGCTAATAGCCCAAAAATGTCCCTTAAAAACATTCATCAAATCTGAAGCTTCGGTGCTTTCTTTATAAGCCATAAAAATTACTCCTTTCCAAATTAATTCAGGGTTAAAAGTGGAAAATCCAATATCCCCTAATTATTAATGCGTTTGAAACTCTGAAAAACTATCATCGAGGACATTTTTTTTTCTTTTTCCAGCGAATTTATGCTAAATTTATTGCCAGAAAATGTCCGATACAGAAAAAAAAGAGGTTACTGTTCTACTGCAAAAATGGAGTGACGGAAATGAAGAAGCTCTGGAATTGCTGACTCCCGTTATCTATTCCGAATTGCACCGGATTGCCAGACGTTACATGAACCGGGAGCGTGAAGGACATACTTTGCAAACTACGGCTTTAGTCAATGAAGCTTATATGCGTCTGATTGACTGGAAAAATGCCAAATGGGAAAACCGTGCTCATTTTTTCGGCGTTTCAGCCCAATTAATGCGAAGAATTTTAGTTGATTTTGCCCGTAAACGTCCTAAAGTTAGCAATGAAATAGTTCGTCACGTTTCATTAGCCGAGGCTTTGACTGTTTCTGTCGGCAAAGATTCAGATTTAGTAGCCTTAGACGAAGCACTTGAGAGTTTAGCCAAATTTGACGAAAGAAAAGCTAAAATTGTTGAATTGAAGTTTTTCGGCGGGTTATCGGTCGAAGAAACTGCTGAAGTTTTGGGGATTTCAGGAATCACCGTAATGCGTGAATGGCAAAAAGCCAAGGCTTGGCTTTACCGCGAACTAAGCAAAGAAACAAGTCCCGAAGAATAAGTGCAAATTTCAATTATAAAATTTCAAAAAATCCAATCCATCTTTCAAACAAAATTTTTCTTTTGAAAAAATGAATGCTGACCGTTTCAAACAAATTGATGAACTTTTTGATGCGGTAATGGATTTAAACGAATCCGAACGGGAAACCTTTTTAGCCGAAAAATGCAAAACGGACGAGAATCTAAAAAAAGAAGTTCTCTCTTTACTCCAAGCCCAAAACCCAAAAGATAATTTCCTTGATAAATCCGCCATTAAGGTAGCTGCTCAGGATTTTTCCGAACTACAAACCCTAGTTGACACCGAACAATTAATCGGAGAAAAAATTTCAAATTATAAAATAGAAAGGCTAATTGGTTTAGGCGGAATGGGACAGGTTTTTTTGGCACACGACGAAAAACTTGACCGTAAAGTTGCCTTAAAAGTTTTGCCTTCTGATTTTGTTTCAAAAGATGAGCGAGTCAAACGATTTCAAATTGAGGCTCGTGCCGTTTCTGCTCTGAACCATCCCTATATTGTCACAATTTATGACGTTGGGAGTCACGAAAATACCAATTTTATTGCAACTGAATTTATCGAAGGTAAAACCTTACGGCAATTGATAAATGAACATCTTAAAATCGGTGAAATTATCAATGTGATTATTCAATCTTGTGAAGCACTTTCTGCAGCCCATAATGAAGGAATTATCCACCGTGACATCAAACCTGAAAATATCATTTTGCGTTCCGATGGCTATGTCAAAATTCTTGATTTTGGATTGGCAAAATTAATTGAATCCAACCGCCCTCTTCAATTTAATAATGCAACTGACAAAGGAATAATTGTCGGAACACCTGCCTATATGTCGCCTACTCAAATTAAAGATGAGAAAGTTGATAACCGCATTGATCTTTGGAGTCTTGGAGTAGTTTTTTATGAACTTTTGACCGGGAAAAATCCTTTCAAAAAACCTACCCGGCAAGCTACATTTCATTCAATTTTAAACGAGCAAATTCCTTTGCCGAGTTCATTTAACAGTGAAATTCCACCTGAATTAGACCATGTTTTGATTAAAGCACTCGAAAAAGATCCTGAAATAAGTTATCAAACCGCCTCAGAATTGCGGGCTGATTTGAAACGAGTCCAACGAAATTTGGATTCGTCTTTTTCCACAAAAGATAATTCTTCTCCCTCAAAATACAACGTTGCCAAAAAAAGTAAATATCTTTTGCCGATTACGGTTTTATTTATTATCTCATTTTCTTTGGTAATTTGGATTTTTTTCAGAAATAACGCAATTCCCAAAGGAATTGACTGGAGTAAAGGTGAAAATATTCAACTAACCAGACAAAATGGGATTGAATATTTTCCCTCAATTGCTCCCGATGGAAAATCATTTGTTTACGCCTCAGATGCCAAAGGAAATTTCGATATTTATTCGCAAAGAATCGGCGGTCAAAATCCTAAAAATTTAACTGAACATTCAACTTCTGATGACACACAGCCGGCTTTTTCGCGCGATGGTAATTGGATTGCTTTTCGGTCTGAACGCTCGCCAACCGGCATTTATGTAATGGAATCAACTGGTGAAAATCTAAAAAGGGTTGGTGATGGAGAACATCCTTCCTGGTCGCCAGATGGGAAAGAGATTGTCGTAAGCAATTCGGGGATGGATGCGCCAAACATCCAAACCGGACGGGATAATCAAATTTTTATCATAAACCTTGAAACAGGCTCAACCCGTTCAATTTTGAAAAAAAATGCCTATTTTCCAACCTGGTCGCCAAATGGAAAACGAATTGCATTTTGGTTTTATCCTGATGCGACCGGACGGCGCGATATTGCTACGATCTCCGCCGATGGAATAGAAGAACCTAAAATTTTAACTACCAACTTTGGGCTTTCCAATTGGAACGCGGTTTGGTCACCGGATGGAAAATTTTTGTATTTTGTCAGTGATAAAAACGGTAATTGGAATTTTTGGCGAATACCTATTGACGAAAATTCGGGTCAGGCATTGGATAAACCTGAACCAGTGACAGCCCCATCCATTTACAGCCGCCATCTTGGGTTTTCGGCGGACGGAAAAAAGATGATCTATGTGCAGTCTGAAAGACAGTCGAACATTCAAGGAGTTGAATTTGATGAAAAAAATGAAAGGATTGTCGGAACAGCCAAATGGATCACTACCGGAGACCGCGAAATTACCCGCGCCGTGCTTTCTCCTGACGGTAATAAATTTTTGATGCGGCAGGTCCGGCGCACGCAGGACGATTTAGTCGAAGTTAATAGGGACGGAACTAATTGGAAAGACATTACTGACGATGTTTCGTATGACCGTTATGCGCGTTGGTCGCCCGATGGCTCACAAATTGCCTTTGCCTCCGACCGTTGCGGAGTCTATGAAATTTGGATGGCAGACTCTGACCGATTAAATCTTCGTCAGATTACTTTTGGCAATGATGATCCTCAGGGAACTTCAGTTCCGGTTTTTTCTCCTGATGGAAAGCGTTTAAGCTATCATCGTAACGCCCAAACATACATTCTGGATTTAACCAAACCGTTTCAGGAACAAACTCCTTTTAAACTTCCTCCAACCGATACGGGAGGAACTTTTGCCGCTTGGGATTGGTCGCCCGATGGAGATAAGTTAGTCGGTAGATTCAGATTTGAATCCCTTTTGGGTTATTATTCGTTTTCCGCCAAAAAATATGTGCGAATCACCAAAAGTGCAGAATCAGTTCCATCCTGGCTGCCCGATAGTCGTCGTTTTATTTATTCATTTGAAAACAAAGTTTTGATCGCCGACATTGAAACTAAAAGGGTAAAAGAATTATTTACAATTCAGGAAGGAGTTCCGCGCAGTCCGTTTGTCACACCTGACGGAAAGTTCCTCTATTATGATGTGCTCACCAATAAATCTGATATTTGGCTGATTGATGTTTCTACGTCAAATTAGAAAAAATTTTCATATTCCAAAACAGTTATGCTAAATTAAGTTTATTTCAAACCTTTAATTTTCTGTGGAAAATAATCGCTGGCAGCAAATTGATGAGCTTCTGGATGCAGTTCTGGATTTACCTGAATCCGAACGCGAGGATTTTTTGTCTGAAAATTGCAAAAGTGATGAAGATTTAAAGAATGAAGTTCTCAGTTTGCTTCAAGCAACTTCAAATTCCGATAGTTTTTTAGAAAAAAGCGTATTGGGAATTGCCGCCTTTAATCTATTGGAAAATCAAACAACTTTGGCAGAGTCCGATTTAATCGGAAAATTATTTGGAAATTATCGAATTGAATCCCTGCTCGGTTCAGGCGGAATGGGTGAAGTCTATTTAGCTTCGGACGAAAAACTAAAACGCAAAGTTGCTCTTAAAATCCTGCCCGCCGAATATGTTTCAAGCGATGAAAGAGTTAAACGGTTTCAGTTAGAAGCACGTGCCATTGCAGCATTAAATCATCCGAATATTGTCACGATTTATGATGTTGGAACATACGAAGGAATTAATTACATTGCCACCGAATATATCGAAGGAAAAACCTTTCGCCAACTAATTGAAGAAGGACTGAAATTAAAAGAAATTCTCAATCTTATTATCCAAAGCTGCGAAGCTCTTTCCGCCGCTCATAATGCAGGAATTATCCATCGTGATATAAAACCGGAAAATATCATTGTTCGTCCTGACGGCTACGTTAAAATTCTTGATTTCGGTTTGGCTAAATTGACCGAAATTGACCTCAATACCATGAAAAGTTTTAGTGCAACTGCCAAGGGAGCTTTAATCGGCACGCCTGCGTATATGTCGCCAGGTCAGATTACTGACGGGAAAATCGATCATCGCACCGATTTATGGAGTCTTGGAGTAGTTTTTTATGAAATGCTAACCGGCGTTAATCCTTTCAAGAAAGCCAATCGCCAATTAACTTTTAATGCGGTTTAAACCACAGAACCCGGATTGGCAAGCTCAATTAACTCGGAAATTCCGCCGGAATTAGACCAAATTCTGGTCAAAGCTCTAGAAAAAGATGCTGATTTAAGTTATCAAACCGCTTCCGATCTGCGCGCGGATTTGAAACGAATCAAACGCGAAATTGATTCTTCGCCATCATGGAATTCGGTTTCAGAACCGCAAATCCAAACTAAAACTGTAGCCACACGAAACTATCTATTTATAGCTTTAACGATTATCTTTATCAGTTTGATGGCATTTGGCGGATGGTTTTTATTCAAAAATCGTAAAATGGCTGAAGGAATTGACTGGAGCAAAGGAACAAATACCCAACTTACCGAGCAAAGCGGAATCGAATATTTTCCATCCATTGCACCTGACGGAAAATCATTTGTTTTTGCCTCGGATGCTAAAGGAAATTTCGATATATATTCGCAAAGAATCGGGGGAAAAAATCCCACAAATTTGACTGAAAATTCAATTTCGGATGACACTCAACCTGCATTTTCACCTGATGGAAACCGGATTGCTTTTCGGTCTGAACGCTCACCAGCCGGAATTTATGTGATGGAAGCAACCGGCGAAAATCTGCGGCGGGTAGGTGATGGTGCACATCCGTCCTGGTCGCCCGATGGAAAAGAAATCGTAGTCAGCACTAATGGAATGGACGCTCCAAACGTTTTGATCGGGAAAGATAACGGATTGTCAATCATCAATTTAGAAACTGGTGCAAAACGCGAGTTGCTCAAACAAAATGCCTATTTCCCAACCTGGTCACCAAACAAAAAACGAATTGCATACTGGTTTTATCCGACGGCTATAGGCAGACGCGACATTGCCACAATTTCTGCTGATGGAAAAGCAGAACCAATTGTTTTGACGGGCGAATTTGCTTTATCGAATTGGAATCCGGTTTGGTCCCCCGATGGCAAATTTTTGTATTTTGTCAGTGATAAAAACGGCAATTGGAACTTTTGGCGAGTTGCTATTGATGAAAATTCGGGAAAACCTTTGGGAGAACCGGAACCGATTGTAACTCCTTCCAAATACAGCCGTCATTTAGCTTTTTCGGCTGATGGGAAAAAGATGATCTATGTGCAGTCTGAAACCGAATCAAATATTCAAAGGGTAGATTTTGACGATAAAAATGAAAAAATTATTGGTAATCCTTCTTGGGTTACTACCGGAGACCGCGAAGTTACCCGGGCAATTCTTTCGCCCGATGGCAAACAATTTTTAATGCGGCAAATCCGCCGCACCCAAGACGATATTGTAGTTGTTAATCAGGATGGAACGGGTTGGCACGATATTACCAATGACACGCCATTTGATCGTTTTCCCCGTTGGTCGCCGGATGGTTCTCAAATTGCCCTTGCCTCCGACCGTAGCGGAAATTATGAAATTTGGATGTGCAATACGGACGGAACAAATCTGCGGCAAATTACTTTTCCGGTTTCGGTATCAATTGCCACATCATTTCCGGTATTTTCTCCCGATGGAAAACATTTGGCATTTAATCGTCCGCCAAATTCTTATATTTTGGATTTAACTAAAGATTATAAGTCTCAAACTCCATTCAAATTACCGGCAACCGATACCGGAAATCTTTTTGGTGTTTGGGATTGGTCACCGGATGGCAAAAAGTTGCTTGGAATTTTTCAAAATGAATTAATGATTGGTTATTTTTCTTTTGAATCAAACACTTACACAAGAATTCTCAAAGCTCCCGGTTCAGTTCCCTCCTGGCTGCCTGACAGTCGTCATTTTGTTTATGCCGAAAATAATAAGGTATTTTTGGCAGACATTGAGACAAAACAAACTAAAGAACTGCTTTCATTACAAATTGAACAACCACGAAGTCCCTTCGTTACTCCCGACGGAAAAAATCTCTATTATGTCGCACACTTAAACAAATCAGATATATGGTTGATTGATGCTCCATCCGCCCCCTAAAATTTATTTCCCGAAACTCTTTAGAATATGGTAAATTTAGACAGTTTCTAAGCTTCAAAATATTCAGTGGAAAATACTCGTTGGCAACAGATTGATGAGCTTTTTGATGAGGTTTTGGATTTGCCCGAATCCGAGCGCGAGGCTTTTTTGTCTGAAAAATGCAAAGATGATGCCGAATTAAAAAACGAAGTTCTTGCGTTACTAAAAGCCGGTTCAGATTCGGAAAAATTCCTCGAAAAAAGCGTCATGGGAATTGCCGCCCGCAATATTGCCGTAACCGACACAAACATTGCAAAACCTCAGCTTTTCGGCAAAATCATTGGAACTTACAAAATTGAATCACTGCTCGGTTCAGGCGGAATGGGCGAAGTCTATTTAGCTTCGGACGAAAAACTTAAACGCAAAGTCGCCCTCAAAATCCTGCCTGCCGAATATGTTTCAAGCGACGAAAGAGTTAAGCGGTTTCAGTTAGAAGCACGGGCAATTTCTGCCCTGAATCATCCGAATATTGTGACAATTTATGATGTCGGAACACACGAAGGAATCAATTACATTGCTACTGAATTCGTTGAAGGAAAAACCTTTCGGGAATTGATCGGAACAGGTTTAAAGGTCAAAGAAGTTCTGGGCATTATCATTCAAACTTGCGAAGCACTTTCAGCAGCTCATAATGCAGGAATTATCCATCGAGATATAAAACCGGAAAATATCATTGTTCGTCCTGACGGCTACGTTAAAATTCTCGATTTCGGTCTGGCAAAATTGACTGAAATTGATTTTCAAAC
Organism: Pyrinomonadaceae bacterium; assembly: GCA_019694395.1. Taxonomy (GTDB): domain Bacteria; phylum Acidobacteriota; class Blastocatellia; order Pyrinomonadales; family Pyrinomonadaceae; genus JAIBCC01. Next base: position 146,708 of record JAIBCC010000001.1, read on the forward strand.
CTTAAAGGATTTTTCTAAAACTGCCAAAGGAGTAATCATCGGCACGCCAGCCTATATGTCGCCTGAACAGGTTGCTGATGACCGGGTTGACCATCGCACGGATCTATGGAGCGTTGGGGTGGTTTTGTATGAACTTTTGACAGGTATCAATCCTTTCAAAAAGGCAAACCGTCAAGCAACTTTCCAAACAATTTTGTCAGAAGATCCGCCGTTAGCCAGTTCAATTAATTCAGAAATTTCGCCGGAATTAGACCAGATTTTGGTCAAAGCTCTGGAAAAAGAAGCGGATTTAAGCTATCAAACAGCTTCTGACCTGCGCGCGGATTTGAAACGAATCAAACGTGAAATTGATTCTTCGCCATCTTGGAATTCGGTTTCAGGAGCGCAAAATCGTAAGCCCGCTACAACTCCAAGGAATTATCTGTTTTTTTCCGCCGCAATTTTATTTTTGCTTTTACTTGCCGGCGGAATCTGGTTCTTCTTTTTCAAAAATTCCAACTCGAAAATTAGTGAGAATAATTGGTCAAAAGCTAAAAATATTCAAGTTACCGAATCTCTTTCAATCGAAAGTTATCCAAGTCTTTCCCCGGATGGAAAAAGTTTGGTCTTTTCGATGGAAAAGGACGGAAATCAGGATATTTTTTGGCAAAGAATTGGTGGTAAAAATCTTACAAATTTAACCGGCGATTCAAAAGAGATCGAACAGATGCCGGTTTATTCGCCCAATGGAGACAGTATTGCTTTTCGCTCGGAACGTAACGGCGGCGGAATTTTTACAATGGGCGCGACAGGCGAAAATGTGCGGCGAATTTCTGATTTCGGTTTTCACCCTTCCTGGTCGCCCGATGGAAAAAAAATCGTCGTTAGCGATAAATCCGCTATTCATCATACTTTGCATTCTGTCCCAAATAGTGCATTGTGGGTGCTGGACATTTCAGTTAACGGCAAACAACAACTTGAAACCAAAGGCGATGCCATCATGCCGAATTGGTCGCCAAACGGTGATCGGATCGCTTATTGGTTTGTGGGTGAAGGCAAACTTGGCGAAATTGCCACGATTCCGGCAAGCGGTGGAGAACCCGTTATTATCACCAATGACGATTTTTCAGACTGGAATCCGGTTTGGTCGCCCGATGGAAAATTTTTATATTTCGCCAGCGATCGCGGCGGGAGTATGGGGCTTTGGCGGATAGCAATTGATGAAAAAACCGGAAAGGCGTTGAGCGAACCTGAGCCTGTCGCAACTCCGTCCAAATATTGTCGACACATCACTTTTTCGCGTGACGGAAACCTGCTTGGATACATTCGTTATGAAAGCAAATCTAATTTGCAATCAGTTAAATTTGACGAAAAAACCCAAAAAATCGTGGGTGAAATCGAATGGATAACACGCGGAAATCACGAAATTACCAATCCGCATTTGTCACCGAACGGCGAGGAATATTTGGTTCGCAACGTCAAACCGACGCAAGAAGATTTAGTTGTTTTCAATAAAAATGGCGAAAATTGGCGTAATTTGACCAATGATAAATATCTGGAAAGAATTCCTAGCTGGTCGCACGACGGCAAAAAAATTGTTTTTCATTCAGACCGCAGCGGAAAATATCAGGTTTGGACGATTGATGCTGACGGAAATAACCTGAAACAAATCACTTTTTCAGAAAAAACCGGAGCTTTTGTCGGTGTCTTTTCTCCTGATGATAAAAAACTCGTTTACAGCGAGATTGATGGAAAAAAACAAAGACCTTACATTTTAGACCTGACCAAATCATGGACTGAACAAACTCCTCAACCGCTTAACCTTAACAAAAACAGCTATGCGTGGGTAGGCGGCTGGTCGCCTGACGGTAATAAACTTTTGCTGTTGACTTTTGGCGATGATGGTAACGTAGATTCACTTGGAGTTTATGATCTAAGAACTTCCAATTTTGAAAAAATGGCTGATCAGGGAACCAGTCCGTTTTGGCTCAGCGACAGCCGGCATTTCATTTTTTCAAATCTTAAAGGAATTTATCTGGTTGATAGTGAAACAAAGAAAACCACTGAAATTCTTAAACCATCAGACTACGAAATCCAAAGCCCAAATATTTCTTCTGACTATAAAACCCTTTATTTCAGATATTTACAGGTAGATGCCGATGTTTGGCTTTTGGATAATTCAAATAGTGAAAATCAACCTAAATAAATCATTTTTCAATAGTTATTTATATTTGATTTATTCCCAATGAGCCGCAATAAAAATATTTTTTGCAGTCTTTTAAAATGGTGCTATTATTCTTTTTATGATTTTTACACTTAAAAATCCAACTAAACATCTTCTCGCCAAGCTCGGTATCGCGCCGAAAGAATCCTGTTGTAACTAAAAACACGCTTCAATTTTCAATAACAGACGGATTTTTGTTTCCCAAGAATCCGCAAGTTTCGTTTTTTGTTGTATCATTATTTTTTTCAAACAGGATTATTTTTATGCTTAGATTTCATAATACTTTAACTAATCAATTAGAAGATTTTCAGCCCTTAACCGACAACCAGGTCAAAATGTATATCTGCGGTCCGACGGTTTGGAACTTTGCTCATATCGGCAATTTTCGGACTTTTACTTTCGGCGATATTTTGGCGCGTTACCTGCGTTTCAAAGGTTTTCAGCTAACCCACGTTATGAATTTAACGGACGTTGACGACCGCATCATCAACGAATCGCATAAAGCCGGAAAAACGATTGACGAATTTGTTCAGCCGTATATTGTTGCATTTTGGGAAGATATGGAAGTCTTGGGCAATAATCGCCCGGATGTTGCCCCGCGTGCGACTGAACATATTGCCGAAATGATCCAAATTATTGAAACGCTTTTGGCAAATGGAAGGGCTTACGAATCTGATGGTTCGATCTATTTCCGCATCTCCGCTTTTCCCGAATACGGCAAGCTTTCCAAAATCAATTTCTCGGGTAATGAAACGGGCGGAAGCGGTCGTGTTGATACGGACAAATACGAAAAGGAAGATGCGCGGGATTTTGCGCTTTGGAAATTGGTTGACAAAAGCGATCCGGCAGGTTGGGATGCTCCGTTCGGCTACGGTCGTCCGGGTTGGCACATCGAATGCTCAGCGATGTCAATGAAATATTTGGGCGAAACTTTTGACATTCACGCGGGCGGAATTGATTTGCAGTTTCCGCATCACGAAAACGAAATTGCTCAAAGCGAAGGTGCGACCGGCAAACTTTTTTCAAAATATTGGCTGCATGGCGAGTTTTTGAAGATTGATAACGAAAAAATGTCAAAATCGCTCGGCAACGAATTCACTTTGCGCGACATTATCAGGCGTGGTGTAAATCCGTTGGCAATTCGATATTTATTGATTTCCGTCCCTTATAATAAGCAATTGAACTTTACTTTTGAAGGATTGAAAGGTGCGGAAACGACCATCGAAAGATTGCAGCAATTTCGCCGTTTGGTTTCCGAAGCAAACACGGAAAACGGCTCGAATGCAGAGGTTAAAGCATTGGTTGGCAAGGCATTGACTGAATTTGAAACCGCGATGGATGATGATTTGAATACATCGGTGGCGTTGGCGGCAATTCACAATTTGGTGCGTGAGATCAACACCGTTTTAGCTAAAGACGAACTCAAATCCGATGACCAAACAGCGGTTCTCGAAGCAATTGAAAAATTCAATTCCGTGCTGGGAATTTTTGGTAAAGAAGAATGCGAAATGCTTGATGCAGAAATCGAAAAATTGATCGAAGAGCGTCAGGAAGCCCGCCGCAACCGCAACTTTGCGCGTTCCGATGAAATCCGAAATTTGTTGAGCGAAAAAGGAATCGTTTTGGAAGATACAAAAGACGGAGTTCGCTGGAAAAGAAAATAAAAAATGGCAGAGGGTAAATTAAAAGGTTTAAACCCAATCGTCACCGCAGAGGATTACATCAACTCTTTGCGCGGACGGAAATTGAAAGTTTATTTGTTCGGCGAATTGGTCGAAGATATTGTTGAACATCCCATAATTCGTCCAAGCATTAACGCAGTTGCCGAAACTTACGATTTGGCTCAGCGCGAACCTGATCTAGCCTCTGCCGTTTCACATCTGACAGGCGAAAAAGTTAATCGTTTCCTCAATATCACAATGAACCGTGATGAAGTTGTTTTGCAAAACAAAATGCAAAGAAGGCTCGGACAACTGACGGGAACTTGTTTTCAACGCTGTGTCGGGATGGATGCGCTCAATTCCCTTTATTCAACCACGTTTGAAATTGATGAGAAATACCAAACCGACTATCACGAAAGACTAAAATCATTTATCACCGAAGTCCAAAAACAAAATCTGGTAATCGGCGGAGCAATGACCGATGTTAAAGGCGATAGAAGTCTCGCCCCGCATCAACAAGCCGATCCCGATTTGTTTGTTCATATTTCCAAACGCACCGATAAAGGTGTTTTCATCACCGGTGCAAAAGCTCATCAAACCGGCTGTTTGAATTCGCATTGGCTGATTGTGATGCCAACCATGCGCCTGACCGAAAACGACAAAGATTATGCGATTGTCGGTGCAATTCCGGTTGAAGCAGAAGGAATTACTTATATTTACGGTCGCCAATCCTGCGACACACGCGCAATGGAAGCCGGCGAAATTGACACGGGAAACAATAATTTCGGCGGACAGGAGGCGATGGTCATTTTCGACAATGTTTTTATTCCGAATGAACTGATCTTTATGAATGGCGAAACCGAATTTGCTTCGATGCTGGTCGAAAGATTTACCTGTTATCATCGCCGTTCCTACGTCTGCAAAAGCGGTGTCGGAGATGTTTTGATTGGCGCGGCGGCGCAAATTGCCGATTACAATGGAGTCGAAAAAGTTTCGCACATCAAAGATAAACTGGTTGAAATGACTCACCTCAACGAAACGATTTATGCCACCGGAATTGCTTCGAGTTATCAATCAACCCCCACCAAATCCGGCGCATATATTTGCGACGATATGATCGCCAACGTCTGCAAACATCACGTTACTAAAATGCCTTATGAAATTGGGCGTTTAGCACAGGATTTAGCGGGCGGAATGATGGTCACGATGCCATCCGAAAAAGATTTCAAAAGCGAAACTGTCGGCGCACTTTTGGAAAAATATTTGAAAGGTCGCGCTGATGTTACAACCGAAAATCGTGTGCGGATTTTGCGTCTTATCGAAAATATGACGCTCGGCAGAAACGCTGTCGGCTATCTGACCGAATCAATGCACGGCGCAGGCTCACCGCAAGCCCAACGCATACAAATTGCGCGGCAAATGCAAATCGAATTTAAGAAACAATTAGCCAAAGAATTAGCCGGAATCGAGGAACGGAAACGTGAACAATTAACAATTAAGATTTCGGATTATTTCGGAAAGGTTTTTGATACTGAGGTTTAGGATCTTCCTTATGAAAATTATTTTAGCCCTGTTTATTTTCTTAACATTAAGTATTTCAATATTTGCCCAATCTTCAACTTGTTTCCCGGTCAAAGGCAAAGAAACTACATACTGGGTCGGTAATTTACAAGTAATTTTTGTTGAAAAAATACCTCTTAGAAATTTGCACGGGACAGTTGTAGCTCCAGATGGAAACACAATCGAAAATGCATTAGTCGAAATTTTTACAAAGCCGGAATATTTGCTGATAAATAAGCCAATTGATAAACGGGGCGCAAAAGGACAAAAACGTATATTTGCTTGTCGAACCCGAGCAAATGGAAAATTCAGTTTTCCCAATTTACGACCCGGCAAATATGAGCTACGTTCCAGCAAAGATGATTTTGCTATCGGTTGGAATGCAACCCAAAGGTTTATTGTTGTAAGTCCGAAAGGAAAGAAAAAAGAAATACGGGTTGAAATGTCTCTTGGAATATAAATCAGGTTTGCATTATGAAAACAAAAATCATTTTACTTTCAATTATTTTAATAATTTTTCCGACAATAATTTTCGCACAAAAACAAACTCCAACAGAATTCGTGAAATCATTTTACAAGTTTCATCGTTCTCGTGACGAAGCTTTTTCTAAAGAGGAGATAAAAGCCCGCCAGAAATGGTTCACTACTGAATTGTATGAACTTTTTCAGTATGAATTAAAACGCGAAGCAGAATATTTGAAAGAAAACCCGACTGATAAACCATTTTTTGGCGATGGTTTTCCCATTACTGCTTTAGAAGAATGTTACCTTAAAGGAAAATGGATCAAAAATGTTTTGAAAATCGGTAAAACCTCCACCAAAAAAGATAAAACTTTTGTTGAAGTTAGTTTTTATCAGCCAAATGTTTGTGGCAGTTATTTTATTCACGCTTACAAAAATGAATTAGTTAAAAATAAAAACAGTTGGCTGATAAACGATTTGATTTATTTAGATGATGAAACGATGGCTGACGATTCCCGACTGTCTGATGATTTGAAACGAGAAAAATATTAACCGCGGTTTGATACTCAAGTTTGAAATGAAAGTTAACCTAGAAAATAAAGTCAAAATAAGCATCGAACCAATTTGGTGTGCAACTGCAAATGTAAAAAACGAAACATCCTTTGGCGAAGAACATATTTTAAGAAAAGGAACTAAACATTTTCGCGGTGGTGCAAAAATTTATATTGCCGATGCTTATTGGGGAATGTGCAATAGTGTTACGGTAATTGGTCATCATAGAAGTAACAGTCGGTTTGTAAAAGTTGATATGCACGTCAAACATCTTGAAAACTTTCGACTGCAATTGGTTTATAGTCCAAAAGTTATTGAGTTGATAAACAAAAATTCTGTTGAAAGTTTTATTGAATACAACAAAGAATATTCTGAATACCTAATCGCTATTATTCCCGAATGGATTGAGATGTATCATAAAAACGAAAATTAATGTCCACTAAAATTCCCCGTAACAAAGAAAACGATTACACCCGCGAAGCTGCCGAAGTGCGCCGTAATTTTGTTAAAGATCACACAAATGCCGAATTAAAACACGTCGGGCAATTTTCGTTTCATCCTTCGATTTTGCCCGGCAATATCGAAAATTTTATCGGCGTTGCCCAGGTTCCAATTGGACTTGCCGGACCGCTTTTAGTCAATGGTGAATTTGCCAAAGGCGAATTTTATGTTCCGCTGGCGACAACCGAAGGAACTTTGGTTGCCTCATATAATCGTGGAATGAAGCTCTTGAGCGAATCGGACGGCGTAACAACTACTGTAGTTGATGATGCAATGCAGCGTGCGCCCGCTTTTGTTTTCAAATCTGCGCGGGAAGCCCAAAAATTCGGCGATTGGGTGAAAAAGAATTTTGCCGAAATCAAATTACACGCCGAGTCAACCACCAGCGTTGGCAAATTGCGCGATATTCAACAATTCCCCGCCAGCCGTTTCCTTTATCTGCGATTTAATTTCACCACAGGCGATGCGGCGGGGCAAAATATGGTAGGGAAAGCAACAAAAGCCGCTTGCGACTGGATTTGCACGGTTTATAAAGGCATCGAACGCTATCAGCTCGAAGGCAGTTTTGCTACCGACAAAAAGACTTCTTGGGTCAACACGCTCAACACACGCGGGAAAAAAGTCATTGCCGAAGCAACGATTTCAGCCGAAAAATTGAAATCAATTATGCACGTTTCGGTTGAGCAAATTTTTGAAGCGCGTTTGGCTTCACAACTCGGCGGATATTTAGCAGGTGTCAACAACAACGGCGCACATTCGGCAAATGGAATTACAGCAATGTTTATTGCCTGCGGTCAGGATGTCGCCAATGTCGCGGAATCTTCGGCGGCGGCGGTTTATGCCGAAATCACCAAATCCGGCGATTATTATTTTTCGGTGACGATTCCCTCTTTGATTGTCGCCACTTACGGCGGCGGAACAGGTTTGCCGACTCAGCGCGAATGTTTGGAATTACTTGGGTGTTTCGGCAAAGGAAAAGTTAAAAAATTCGCTGAAATTGTCGCGGCTACCGTTCTTTGCGGCGAATTGTCTTTGGGAACGGCAGTCATTGCCGATGAATGGGTTTCGTCCCATGAAGCTCTTGGGCGCAATAGGTAATTATGGAAATTTCTTTAGTGGAAAGAATTAGAGGCGGAATTGTCGGAATGCTTGTTGGTGATGCGCTTGGCGTTCCTTACGAATTTCACGATAAACAATCAATTCCATTCTTTGACGAAATTGAATTTGAACCACCGGATTGGTTTCGGCGCGCTCATGTCGGAGTTCCGCCCGGAACTTATTCGGATGATGGGGCACAAGCCTTGTGTTTGTTGGCTTCGCTACTCGAATGCGGCAAGTTCGATGTAGGGGATTTTGCCAATAAAATTGTAGCTTGGTATCGGGAAGATTATATGGCAGTTGACAGCGTTTTTGATGTCGGAATCCAAACGCAGCGGGCTATTTTGAATTTACGAAAAGGTTTTTCGCCCCTTTTGGCAGGTCCAAGCGAGGAAAACAAAAATGGCAACGGCTCCTTAATGCGGGTTCTTCCGTTAGCACTTTGGCATCAAGGCTCAGATTTAGATTTGATAGCCGACGCTTTTGATCAATCCGCGGTGACACACGGACATTTGCGTTCAAAACTTTGCTGCGCTTTATATTGTCTGTGGGCAAGAAATATTTTGCAAAATGCTGAAAATGCTTGGGATTCGGCAGTTGAAAAACTTTATGAGGTTTTTCCTGAGGGCACAATTGAACGAAATGAACTCGAAAACCAAATTTCCCCCAAAGACACTATTTATGAAGTCAGAGGAAGTGGTTATGTAGTTGACAGTCTGCGGGCGGCGCGTTGGGCAAATAACAATAAAAGTTATGAAGAAACGGTTAAAGCCGCCATTGCTTTGGGTGATGATACTGATACAACGGCTTGCATTGCGGGCGGATTTGCCGGCATAAAATTTGGTATTAACGGAATTCCTGAAAGATGGCGTAATAATTTGCGCGGAAAAGAAATTTATGAACCTCTGATTGAAAAATTAATCGAAAAAGTCTGTTAGTTTCCCTTCCAGACTTCAACTAAAAATGTTTGAATTCCTTGGGCAATAAAAACTTTAGGTTCGCCGATGTTGTAACCCATAGCTTTCAAATTTCGCAAAGGCGGGTGCAGTTCATTGAATTTGGAATCCCGAAAAGCAAGGTAAAATTTATCGCCTTCAATTCCCTTTTCGTTAATCACTTTTATTTCATCAAATCCGCGCGGCAAAAAATACGAAGTATCTTCCTGTAATCCTTCAATTCCTTTGACCACAATAATTTGTGCATTTTCTTTTTTATCCAGATTTGACCAGATGTGATAAGCAATTTGATCTTCAAAGGTGTAAAGTTTAATTTTCTCCGATGGCAATGATTTTGCTAATTCTTCCCACGCGCACCAAACAGGCTTTTGATTACCCACCAATATTTGCGATAAAAAAGCTACACCGATCAGGAAAAAAACAATTGCCAAACTGACAATATTCACCCAAAACAGATTCTTCTTTTCAAGCTCGTTCATTTTCTCACTTTGGCAGTCGAATTTCTAATAATTAGCTCTGGTTCCACACTTAAAGATGATGGAATATCATTCTTTTCCGATTTGGAAAGTCTTTTTAATAAAGTCTGAGCAGCTAATTCGCCCATTTTGAAAAGCGGTTGACGAATGGTAGTTAAAGGCGGAGAATTAAATTCCGCGAAATGAATATTATCAAAACCAACTACGGAAATATCTTCTGGAACCCGGTAACCGGCAACTTGCAAAGCACGGATCGCCCCAATTGCCGACATATCATTAAAGGCAAAGATTGCGGTGAAATCCCGTGTTTTAGCTAAAAGTTTATTTAAGGCAATGTAACCGACTTCAGGAGATGGGTTAATCCCTTCCAATTGAACAATTGCTTTATTATCTATCTGTAAACCTCGTTTGGCGGCGGCATCCATAATAGCTTCAAATCTGATCTTTGTATCCGAACTGAAATCTTGCCCTTTGATCAAGGCTATTTTTCGATGTCCGAGTGAATAAAGATGATTAATACCAAGTTCAGCCGCAGTTTGATGATTGAGAATAACATTAGTAACGCCGTCAATTTCCTCATGTCCGGCAATGGCGACTATTGGTAAATTGGTCTTAAAATTGACCTTAGTATCAATGGTAATTATCCCTTCAACCTGCCGCTCAATCAGCATCTGAGAATTATGAGTCAATAAATCAGGACGATGTAAATGGCTGGTATTAAGATAAAAATAACCTTCCTGAGTTGAAGCAGACTCTACTCCATTAAGAATCATGGCACAATATTCGTTACTTAATTCCGCAGTTATTACTCCAATGGTAAAACTTCGATTAGCTCTTAATGAACGGGCAAAATAATGAGGACGATAGTCGTAATCTTTAGCAGCCTGAAGTATCTTATCTTTAGTTTTTTGCGGAATAGTGTCTGCCCGGCTGGTGTTATTCAAAACAACTGAAACAGTCCCGGGAGATAAGCCCAAAATTGCCGAAAGTTCCTTTAAAGTTATACCCCTGTTTGCGGATTCCTCATTAATCATTTGATTCATTTTACCCTTTTCTCACACTTGGATAGTTTCTCATACAAAAAAAATCAAATCAAGAACTTACCAAATTTAGCAAATCGTTTTACCACAAGTCATAATTCACCTTCCTCAGCTAAATTAAATTTGTGATTGACTTAAAAAAAAATGAATGTTAATTTACTTACCAAATCGTTTTGCCAAATCGTTTTGCCAAATCGTTTTGTTTGACCAATTTCTTCATTAGATATTCCTCCAACTTCGTTGTTATGACCCGGTTAGACAAAATGATTTGGCAATCATTTAGCAATAAAGGTATTGTCAAAATCCTTTTTGTTTTATTAATTGTCAACACTATTTAGGAGACCTAGTAATGAAAATATATTGTCGAATAAAAATAGGATTAATTTTAATCTTGATTTTATGTGTAGGAATAAATTTAGCCCAAACTACCAGCGGTTCAATTTCGGGAACTGTGGTAGACCAGCAAGGGGCATCTGTGGCAAATTCAACCGTAAAAATTACAGAAGAAGGGAAAAATTTTACCCTTTCGGCTACCACAGATGCGGAAGGACGTTTTGTTTTTCCGATTGTTCAGCCCGGAATCTACACGGTTTCAGTTGAGGCAAACGGCTTCAAAAAACAAGAACGTAAAGGCGTGACACTTGTTTCAAATGATAAATTGTCGCTCGGTAATTTGAGTTTAGAAGTTGGTGCACCATCTGAAACTGTTGAAATTCAATCGGAAGCCACCCTAATTCAAGCAGATAGCGGAGAACGTTCATTTGGGATTCAAGGCGAACAAATCCGCAACCTTGGAGTTAAAACGCGCAGTTACATCAATTTAGCCACCTTAGCGCCAGGTGTAGTTGCAAATGGTGCAGGTGATGGTAACAGTTCGGATAGTAACGGCATAAGCGTCAACGGTGTCCGAACAAATTCAAATAACGTCCAAATTGACGGCATCACAAGTGTTGATACAGGAAACAATGCTCAACTTTCAAGAATTCCGCTTGATTCGGTTGGGGAATTCAAACTGGTAACTTCATCTTCGCAAGCTGAGTATGGACGATCATCAGGCGCACAAATTATTGCCGTCACTCGTAGCGGTTCACAAGATTTTCACGGTTCTTTTTATTATTATCGCCGTCATACAGGACTTAATGCCAATTCTTTTGAAAATAATCGGAGCACCAGCGCAATCCCGCCTTCCAGAGCAATTTCTGACCAAGAAGACATTGGATACACAATCGGCGGACCGATTTACATTCCCAAACTACTTGAAAATAAGAAAAAACTATTCTTTTTTGTAAACCAAGAATGGACACCCCGAATTACGCCAAATGGAATCAATCGGGTGCGTGTCCCGACTGCGCTTGAAAGAGCAGGAGATTTTTCGCAATCAACCCAATCCAGCAGTGCGAATGGTGGTATTTTTAACACAATCAGAAACTATAATATTGCGGGAACCTGCACCACAGCCAATACTGCTGCCAATCCCGGTGCCTGTTATATTGACGGCGGTGTCCTAGGAAAAATTCCGGCTGCGGCTCTTTACGCCCCCGGTCTTAAACTTCTCAGTTTGTATCCATTGCCAAACCATACGCAATTACCGGGTGAAAATTACAATTACGAAAAACAAACTTCAAACACCATAAAAGAACGAAACGATACGATCCGAATTGATTACAACATCAATGACAATTGGCGTGTTTATGGAAGAGTTCTGAATAACTACAATATCGCCGAAAATCCGCTTTCAGGACTAGGATTTATTCTTGGCGGAAATATTGATGAGTGGAGTTGGAAAAATGACACGCCTAGATTGAGCTATGCTGGAACTTTGAATGGAACGCTGAATGCAACAACTGCGGTTGAATTTACCTACGGTTTCAGCCGAAACTCAATTGACGGCAGACCCGGAACAGACAAATATACCTTTACGGCTTCGGGACTTAGTGGTTTACCCAGAATTTTTCCAGGTGCAACTCAAGAAGATTTTCTACCGCAAGTGGGTTATGCTGGCGGACCGTTGGCTTCAACTCCTAGCTATCGAATTGGAAACGGACCGTTTATCAACAGCAACCGAACCGATAACATAGCCGGAAGTTTGTCAAAAGTTTGGGGCAGTCACGTTTCAAAATTTGGCGGAGTCTTTGAACATGGTGTCAAAAAACAAACAAATCGTGTTCAGTTTAATGGCGGTATCAGTTTTTCAGCCGATAACACGAATCCGTTTGATACCGGTCAAGGATTTGCCAATGCCGCGACAGGGGCTTTTCAAAATTATATTCAAGCCTCAGCCGGGTCAACGGGCGACTATAGATACAACAACCTAGAATTTTATGCTCAGGACAATTGGAAAGTTTCGAGCAGATTAACGCTTGATTACGGTATGCGCGTTTCGTGGCTGCCACCAACCAGAGATGTGAGTGGTGCGGCTTCAAACTTTGATCCAAGTCTCTATAATCCGGCAAATGCTCCACGGCTTTATGCTCCGGGTTGTTTAGGTCAGGCAGTTGGCAGTTTCACCTCAGCCGGATGCACACGTGTTGCGTATGATCCGACACTTGCTGTTGGAACTGTTTTGACCGGCGGGGGAGTAAATACCAGCCTTGGAAATTCATTGAACGGCGGTCTTTTCATTGGAAAACTTGTGCCCAACACGGGCAGTCGTTCAAATGGGTTGATAGCTGCCACCAGTGATGCTTTAACCAAAGATCAAGGACTTTTATTTGCCCCAAGATTTGGTTTTGCCTTTGATGTGACGGGTAAACACAACTTGATCGTGCGTGGCGGCTATGGAATCTTTTATGACCGTTCTCAAGGAAATTTGGTCTTTGACTATAATGAAAATCCGCCCACCACAACGACAACCAGATACGACAATGGACGGTTACAAGACCTTGGCGGGGTCGGCACGGTAGCCAGTTTTTCTCCCCAAAGTCTGAGAGCAATTGAGAAAGATGCCAAGATTCCATCAGTAAATTCTTATAATCTTGGTGTTCAGTATAAATTGCCGTTTGATACTGTGCTTGATGTTGCCTATGTTGGCTCGCAAAGTCACCATTTGCCGCACGTCAGACCAATTAACGAAACTCCTTTCGGTTCGGCGTGGTTAGCGGTAAACCAAGACCCAACCAGAGCAACGCCGACGGTTCTCGGAGCTAGTGCGTTACCAACTGATTTATATCGCCCTTTCAAAGGATTCGGAAGTATCAGTTATATCGAATTTAGAGAAAATGCCGATTATAATTCATTGCAAATTGGAGCGAATCGCCGTTTTTCTAAAGGCTTGGTTTTAAGTGCAAACTATACTTTAGGTCGCGCAATGGGTGTCACTACGCTAGATGACGGACAAGCTCGGATTGACCAAAAAGATTATCTCAATTATGGTCGGATGGGGTATGACCGCACTCATAATCTCAACTTTAACTGGGTTTATGAAATTCCAAGTCTGACTAAAAACAAGGCGTTGGGATTGGTCACAAATGGTTGGCAATTCTCAGGTATTTATAGATTCCAATCAGGTCAACCTGAAACCGTTCAATGTAATGTCAACGGACGCGGTTCATCAGCTATTACCGGTTCATCCAGCGGAACTGCGGTTGGCACTTGTATTGTTAATGGTGACATTACTTACCGTCCTATTAAAGATGATTTTCATTTGTTTAATGTTAATGCTTTGGTAGGTTTGCCTGATGGAGCTACGGGACAATATTTAGAGATTTCCCGCAGAACATTTACCGCTGAGGCACCATCTATCAATAACTTTGACCTGTCGCTTTCTAAGAAGTTCTTCATTTGGGAAAAATTCAACATTGAAACTCGAATTGATGCTTTCAATGCATTGAATCATACCCAAGGTGCTTTTTCAAACTTCTTTGCCGGCAGTATCTTTGACACGACCACTCGTTTGCCTCTGGCTTCTGCTATTGCCAATACCACAACCAACCGAACCGGTTATGGAGCGGTCAACAGCTATCGCCCGAATCGCACTTTGCAATTGATGTTGCGGGTTTCGTTCTAAGGACGAACAGTAAAAGAGCAGCTTTTACGGGGGTAAGGTCTGCTCTTTTATTTCCCTCAGGCAACAAAAAGGTTATTCTGCTAACAATCAGAGTTCAACCTATGTTTAATAAATCCAATTCAATCCTTTTTATTTTTTTGTTTACAACGCATTTTTGTTTTTCTCAAAGCAAATTTGAGTTTTGGTTAACCAAGCCTGACCAAACCGCTTTATTGCAAAAACAAAATAATCTTTCTTTTACCAACAAAACCAATGATTTACCAACCATTGCCATTGACCAAAATCAAACCTTTCAAACAATTGACGGCTTTGGTTTTGCGTTGACGGGAGGGAGTGCTTTGGTCATCAATCAGCTTGATAAAGTCACTAAAAAGAATTTATTACAGGAATTATTCGGTAATAAAAAAAATTCAATTTCCATTAGTTATTTGAGAATTAGTATCGGTGCTTCGGATTTGAATGTCGAACCGTTTACTTACGATGATTTGCCTAGAGGTGAAACGGACGAGAGGCTCGAAAAATTTTCTTTGACAAAAGATGAAAAAGACGTTCTTCCCCTGTTAAAAGAAATAATTCGTATCAATCCTAAAATCAAAATAATGGCTTCGCCGTGGACTGCTCCGGTTTGGATGAAGGACAAAGACAGTTTTATAGGTGGGAAATTACAGCCCGGATTTTATGGAGTCTATGCCGATTATTTTCTCAAATACATTCAAGAAATGGAGAAACGCGGCATCAAAATTGACGCAATCACGGTGCAAAATGAACCGTTGCACGATGGCAATAATCCAAGTATGTTAATGCTACCGAAAGAACAGGCAGATTTTGTCAAAAATCATCTCGGCAAAGCGTTTCAAGCAGCAAATATCAAAACAAAAATAATCATTTACGATCATAATTGTGACAAACCAGAATATCCGATTGAAGTTTTGAATGATGCAGAGGCAAAAAGATTTATTGACGGTTCGGCGTTTCATCTTTACGGTGGAGAAATAGGTTGTTTGAGCAAAGTAAAGTCTGCTCATCCCGATAAAAATCTTTATTTTACGGAGCAATATACAAGTTCTAACGGTGCGTTTGCGGGTGATTTGAACTGGCACGTTAAAAATTTAATTATCGGTGCAACGCGGAACTGGAGCAAGACGGTATTGGAGTGGAATTTGGCGAATGATGCAAAATTTAAACCGCATACCGAAGGTGGTTGCGATGTTTGCAAAGGGGCTTTAACTATTGCAAATAATAGCGTAACACGAAATGTTTCATATTACATCATTGCCCACGCCGCCAAATTTGTGCCATCCGGTTCGGTCAGAATTGATACGAATGTAACTGAAAATATTAATAATGTGGCTTTCAAAACCCCTAAGGGTGCAATTGTCATAATTGCCCAAAATGATAATAATAAAACTGAAAGCTTTAACATAAAATTTAAACAAAAATCCGCACTCGCCACGCTTCCGGCAGGTGCAATTGGAACTTTTCTTCTTAACTAAAATGAAAAATTTAATTTTGTTTCTGATTCTGATTTCATTGTCAACTATCAGTTTTGGTCAGGCTGCAAAAAAACAAACAGTTTCGACCAAAGGTAAAACTGTCACGATTTTCACGACCGCTGAAAATACAAATTTAAAGTTAGCTCAAACAGGCACTTCCACCTTTGCTGAAAAACCTCAGCCAACCGAAGGAGAAATCAGCGTTTTTGTAAATCCCAATAAAAGTTTCCAAACCTTCATAGGTATTGGCGGGGCTTTTACCGACGCTGCGGCTGAAACTTTTTTCAAGCTTTCTAAAACCAAACAGGAAGAATTTATCCAAGCCTATTTCAGCAAGGAAAAAGGGATTGGCTATTCACTTGGGCGTTTGACCATTCACAGTTCTGATTTTTCCAGCGGCAGTTACACCTATATAAATGAGGGAGATAAAGAACTTAAATCTTTCAACATCGCTCACGATCAACAATTTCGGATTCCGTTGCTGAAACAGGCAATGGCAATGGCGGGTGGAAAACTAACTTTGTTTGCAAGTCCCTGGTCGCCGCCGGCTTTTATGAAATCAAATAAATCAATGCTCAAAGGCGGGAAGCTTTTACCCGAATTTTATCAACCCTGGGCAAATTATTTCGTCAAATATATTCGGGCAATGGAAAAAGAAGGAATTCCGATTTGGGGAGTCACAATTCAGAACGAACCGATGGCGACTCAAACCTGGGAATCCTGCATTTTTTCTGCCGAAGAAGAACGTGATTTTTTGAAAAACAATCTCGGACCAACTTTTTGGAAAAATGGTTTGAAGGATAAAAAAATAATTATTTGGGATCACAACCGGGATTTGATTACGCATCGTGTTTCAACCATTTTAGGCGATCCCGAAGCCGCCAAATATGTTTGGGGCATCGGATTTCATTGGTATGAACCCTGGTCGGGCGGAAAAATGATGTTTGAAAATGTCGAATTGGTCAATGAAATGTATCCCGACAAAAATTTAATTTTTACCGAAGGAACGACCGAAAGATTCGATCCGGCTCGGTATCAATTTTGGGGAAATGGCGAAAAATACGGACGTTCGATGATCAATGATTTTAACGATGGAACAGTCGGCTGGACGGATTGGAATCTGTTGCTGGATGAAACCGGCGGACCAAATCACGTCGGAAATTTCTGTTTTGCCCCGCTTCACGCGGATACTAAAACCGGCGAATTGATTTACACACCTTCGTATTACTACATCGGACATTTTTCCAAATTTATCAAACAAGGCGCAAAACGAATCGCCGCCGCCGCCAGTCGGAGTCAGCTTTTGACGACTTCTTTCCAAAATCCTGATGGAAAAGTTGTGACGGTTGTGATGAATGAAAGCGATAAGCCCGTCAAATATAATTTTGTAATTGGAAGCGAAAGCGCAGATGTCGAAATTCCGGCACACGCCATTCAAACTTTGGTTTTTTAGTTTAGAGTTACGTCTTCAGACGTGAATTACGTTAGAATTACGCCAGATTAGATTTACAAAAAATTTTATTTTCGCCTTTGGCGTGTTAATCGTTTCAGTTTAGTTTTTAGCTTGAAAACTGCTTGCGTTTTTCACGACTGAAGCCGTAACTCTAACAAAATCAATATGCAAAAAAAATATATCCTTGCCTTTGACCAAGGCACGACCAGTTCCAGAGCAATAGTTTTTGACCACAACGGCTCAATTATTTCGGTGGCTCAAAAAGAATTTACGCAGATTTTTCCCAAAGCGGGTTGGGTTGAACACGATGCCAATGAGATTTGGTCAACCCAACTTGGCGTGGCAACCGAAGCCATTGCCAAAGCTAATCTGGATGCCAACGAAATTGCCGCGATTGGGATTACGAATCAGCGCGAAACGACTGTCGTTTGGGAAAGAAACACCGGAAAACCAATTCACAACGCGATAGTTTGGCAAGACCGCCGCACCGCAGATTTTTGCAACGAACTGAAATCCAAAGGTTTAGACAAACTGATTCAGCAAAAAACGGGCTTAATCGTTGACGCATATTTTTCCGCGACAAAAATCAGATGGATTTTGGATAACGTCGAAGGCGCACGCGAAAAAGCCAACAACGGCGAGCTTTGTTTCGGCACCATTGACACTTGGCTACTTTGGAATCTGACCAAAGGACAAGTTCACGCGACTGATGTTTCAAATGCTTCGCGGACAATGCTTTGCAACATTCACACGCTGCAATGGGACGGCGAATTACAGGAAATTTTTGATGTTCCGGGCAATATTTTGCCGACCATTCGGAGCAGTTCGGAAGTTTACGGCTACGCGGAAAATATTTTGTCCGATTCCAAAATTCCGATTGCCGGAATCGCCGGAGATCAGCAATCTGCACTGTTCGGGCAAATGTGCGTGAGTGACGGAATGAGCAAAAACACCTACGGAACGGGATGTTTTATGCTAATGAATACAGGCGAGAAACCGATTGCTTCAAATTCCGGTTTGCTGACGACAGTTGCCTGGAAAGTCAACGGAATCACAAATTACGCGCTGGAAGGCAGCGTTTTTATCGCAGGTGCGGTCGTTCAATGGTTGCGCGACGGGCTTGGAATTATCAAAACTTCGCCCGAAGTTGAAAATTTATCGAATCAGGTTTCCGACAGCGATGGAGTTTATTTTGTTCCGGCGTTTGCGGGACTCGGCACGCCGCATTGGAATCAGCACGCCAGAGGCACGATTGTCGGGTTGACTCGTGGTTCGACGGATGCCCATATCGCCCGCGCCGCGCTCGACAGCATCGCTTTTCAAACGATGGATGTTTTGCAAGCGATGGAAACCGATTCGGGAATTTCCATCAAAGAATTGCGGGTTGACGGTGGCGCAACGGTCAATAACGGCTTGATGCAGTTTCAGTCTGATATTTTAAATACAAAAGTCGTGCGTCCGAAAATTACTGAAACTACTGCACTTGGCGCGGCTTATCTGGCAGGACTCGCCGTTAATTTCTGGGAAAACATCGAAGAAATTCAATCGCAATGGCAAGTTGATAAAGAGTTTTCGCCAACGATGGAAAACGAGAAAAGAACCAAATTAGCCAAAGACTGGCAACGCGCGGTTAATGCGGCAAAAGCGTGGGCGAATGATGAGGGATGAGGGATGAAGGATGAGGGATGAATAAAACCTTGTCTTTTTTTTCGTGTCTTTTCGCGTCATTTCGCGGGCAAACATTAAAATTTATGAAACCATTTTTAGGTGAGATGATCGGGACTGCCTTGATGATTTTGTTGGGTGGAGGTGTAGTTGCCAACGTCGTTTTGAACAAAACCAAGGGTAATAATAGTGGTTGGATTGTTATTACGACAGCGTGGGCGTTTGCAGTTTTTGTCGGCGTTTTTGTTTCGGGCAAAATCGGAAGTCTTTCGCATTTGAATCCGGCTGTTACGATTTCGATGGCGAGTTTGGGAAAGCTTCCTTGGGCTGATGCACCGACTTATATTTTCGCGCAAATTTTAGGCGCGATGATTGGTTCGGGATTGGTTTGGGGAATGCACCGTTTACATTTTGACGAGACTGACGATGCCGATTCAAAGCGGGGTGTTTTTTGCACTGCCCCCGCAATTCGCTCGACTTTTGACAATTTACTTTCCGAAATTATCGGGACTTTCGTTTTGATTTTCGGCATTTTGTATATTTCTGGTGCGGCGGCAACTTTGGGTTCGTTGGAGGCTTTGCCGGTTTCGCTTTTAGTTTTAGTGATTGGTTTAAGTTTAGGCGGCACAACAGGTTATGCCATCAATCCGGCAAGAGATTTAGGTCCGCGAATTATGCACGCGATTTTGCCGATCAAAGATAAAGAAGGCAGTGATTGGGATTATGCGTGGATTCCCGTCATTGGTCCGATTGTCGGAGCATTGTTAGCGGCATTTTGCTTTAAACTACTGCAATAAGGACACTTTTATTAAATTTCGATGAAAACTACTTTCAAAATTTTTACGCTAATTTTAGTTTTTACAACTTTTCTTTTTGCCCAAAATAAACAAATCGAAAAAAAGATTGATGATTTGCTCAAACAAATGACGATTGAGGAAAAAATTGGTCAGTTGACGCAATATTCGGGAGATCGGTCAGCAACCGGACCTGTTACTTTCAAAGGCGATCATAAAGAACTAATCAAAGCCGGAAAGATCGGTTCTATGCTGAATGTTTTAGGGACAAATTACACACGGCAATATCAGGAAATTGCGATGCAGTCGCGTCTTAAAATCCCGCTTTTATTTGGTCAGGATGTCATTCACGGTTACAAAACCACTTTTCCGATTCCGCTTGCCGAAGCCGCCAGTTGGGATTTGGAGGCAATAGAAAAAGCCGCAAGAATTGCCGCCATTGAAGCCTCTGCCAGCGGAATTCATTGGACTTTTGCGCCAATGGTGGACATTGCCCGTGATCCGCGTTGGGGGCGCGTGATGGAAGGCGCAGGCGAGGATACTTACCTCGGTTCGCGGATTGCATACGCGCGAGTTAAAGGTTTTCAAGGCAACGGTTTAGGCAACATTGACGCAATTATGGCTTGTGCCAAACATTTTGCGGCTTATGGCGCAGCTGTCGGCGGACGCGATTACAATTCGGTTGATATGTCCGAGCGACAACTTTGGGAAACCTATCTGCCACCTTTTAAAGCCGCAGTTGATGCCGGCGCGGCAACTTTTATGAATTCGTTCAACGACATCAACGGAATTCCCGCCACCGGAAACAAATATATTCAGCATGATATTTTGAAAGGCAAATGGAAATTTGACGGTTTTATCGTCAGCGATTGGGGTTCGATTCGTGAAATGATCGAACACGGCTATTCAAAAGATTTGAGCGAAGCTACCAAACAAGCAATCCTTTCCGGAAACGATATGGATATGGAAAGCAGTGCGTATAGAAATAGTTTGGCAGAACTAGTTAAAAATAAACAAGTTCCGATGAATATTGTAGATGAAGCGGTGCGGCGCATTTTACGCAAAAAGTTTGAACTCGGACTTTTTGATGACCCTTATAAATTTTCCAATCCCGAACGCGAAAGGAAAGAATTAAATAATCCCGAACATCGTGAATTTGCCCGCGAAATTGCCAAAAAATCTATTGTTTTGCTGAAAAATGAAAAGCAAACCTTACCAATTTCGAGAAATGTCAAAAACATTGCGATGATCGGACCAATGGCGAAAGTCACAAAAGATAATCACGGTTTTTGGTCAGTGACGATTCCCGAACTTAATTACGATAAATTTGTCGTTTCACAATTCGATGGAGTTAAAAATCATCTTGGCAAAGACACAAATCTTTTATACGCAAAAGGTTGCGATATTGATTGCAAATCGAACGAAGGTTTTGCCGAAGCAGTCGAAACCGCCAAAAAAGCTGATGTTGTTATCCTGACCGTCGGCGAGGCTTGGAATCAAAGCGGCGAAGCCAAAAGCCGCAGCAACATTCATCTGCCAGGAATGCAGGAAGAGCTTATTAAAGCCGTCAAAGCAACCGGAAAACCTGTTGTCGTGCTGATAAATGCAGGTCGCCCGTTAGTTTTTGATTGGACGGCGGACAATGCGGACGCGATTCTTTATACTTGGTGGCTCGGAACGGAAGCCGGAAACGCGATTGCCGATGTGATTTTCGGCGACTACAATCCAAGCGGAAA
Organism: Pyrinomonadaceae bacterium; assembly: GCA_019694395.1. GTDB lineage: Bacteria > Acidobacteriota > Blastocatellia > Pyrinomonadales > Pyrinomonadaceae > JAIBCC01. The sequence continues at coordinate 168,364 of JAIBCC010000001.1, forward strand.
ATTACCAATGACTTTTCCCCGCAGCGAAGGGCAAATTCCTATCTATTATAACCATTTCAACACAGGTCGCCCTGCCAAGGATGATAAGAACATAACCTATCGTTCAGCTTATTTGGATCTATCCATCACGCCAAAATTTGAGTTTGGCTACGGTTTGAGCTACACCACTTTTCAATATTCGGATTTGAAACTGGATAAAAAGAAAATGGAGATGACTGATAAGATCGAAGTCTCGCTAAACGTAACCAACACAGGCAAATACGAAGGCGAAGAAGTTGTTCAGTTATATTTGCGTGACAAAGTTGCTTCGGTTGTTCGTCCGGTCAAAGAACTCAAAGATTTTCAAAAAATCAAACTCAATGCTGGCGAAACCAAAACAATCAAATTCACGATTAATAAAGAAAAATTGTCTTTTTATAATGCCCAATTAAATTGGATTGCCGAGGCGGGAGAATTTGATTTGATGATCGGTTCATCTTCGGCGGATGTTCGTTTGAAAGATACTTTTGAGTTGGTAAATTTAAATTATATCCACTAAGAATCACGAAGAACACACGAAGTTTTTCAAATTTAAACTTTAATCCTTCGTGTAAACTTCGTGAAACTTCGTGGATAAAACATTTATGAAAATTTTTACAATCATTCTTTCACTGTTACTGCTTTGTTTTTCCGTCCAAGCCAAAATTACTTTACCCAAAATCTTTTCGGACAATATGGTTTTGCAGCGAGAAACCGCTATTCCAATTTGGGGAACGGCGAACGCAGGCGAAAATGTAACTGTAAGCCTCAACAAAAAAACGGTTTCCGTCATTGCCGAGGCAAATGGAAAGTGGTTGGTAGATTTCAAACCCGAAAAAGCAGCAACAAATCTGACGCTCAAAATCAGCGGTGAAAACACGATTGAAATTAAAAATGTCGCTATTGGCGAAGTTTGGCTGTGTTCGGGGCAATCGAATATGGAATGGGTTGTCGGGCAATCAATGAACGCCGAGCAGGAGCTGGCTGAAGCCGAAAATCCAAATATTCGCCATATCAAAATTGCCAGAAACGTTAGTAGTCTGCCCCAAAACGAGATTAAAAACGGAAGTTGGCAAGTCAGTAACTCCTTAAACACCAAAGACTTTACGGCTGTCGGTTATTTTTTCGCCAAAAATTTATACCGCGAATTAAAAGTGCCGATTGGAATCATCAATTCAAGCTGGGGCGGAACTAACATCGAAACCTGGATCAGCCGCGAAGGTTTTGAATCAAGCAACGAATTCAAAGAAATGATTTCGACGATGCCCAAAATTGATTTGGAGAGCATCATCAAACAAAAATTAGTTTCGGCAACTAAACAAATCGAGCAATTACAAGAAGTTAAGCTGAATTCAGTTGATGAAGCAGCAATTAAATCAGCCAATTTTGACGATTCAAAATTACCGGATTTAAAAGTTCCCGAACTTTGGGAAGCACAATCTTTTGGCGAAATTGACGGCGTGGTTTGGTATCGAAAAACAATAAATTTGACCGCTTCGCAAAGCAAAAAAAGTGCGTCAATTTCATTAGCCAAGATTGATGACAACGACATAACTTTTATCAACGGAGTCGAAATCGGCAAAACGAATCAGTGGGACAAACCTCGAAACTACAAAATTCCCGATGGCGTTTTGAAAGAAGGCAAAAACGTAATTGTTGTCAAAGTTACGGATACGGGCGGCGGCGGCGGAATTTACAGCGATGCAGGAGACGTTAAATTGAGTTTAGGCGATGAAAATATTTCGTTAGCCGGAAAATGGAAAGCCCAGGTCGAAAGTCTCGTCATCGGAAGCAACGAAAACGCTTTTCCGTCACTTTGCTACAACGCGATGATAAATCCTTTGATTCCCTACGCTTTTCTCGGTGTTTTGTGGTATCAAGGTGAATCAAATGCAGGTCGCGCCTATCAATATCGAACCGCTTTTCCCTTGCTCATCAACGATTGGCGAAAGAAATGGAACAGCAATTTTCCCTTTTATTTTGTTCAGCTTGCGACATTTACAACCGATGGAAACAGTAACAACGGAAGCGGTTGGGCGGAACTCCGCGAGGCTCAAACAATGACCTTGCAGACTCCAAAAACCGGAATGGCAGTTACCACCGACATAGGTAATCCAAAAGACATTCACCCGACAAATAAACAAGATGTTGGAAAAAGATTGGCGGCAATGGCTCTGCACGACATTTTCAAAAAGAATATTGTCAGTCGCAGTCCGAATTTCAAATCAATGAAAGTCAGTGCAAATCAAGCAGTTATCCAATTTGAAAATATTGGCGGCGGATTGATGACAACCGATAAAAACGGACAAGTTTTCGGCTTTGAAATTGCCGGAAGCGATCAGATTTTTTATCCTGCAAATGCTGTTATCAAAGGAAATACGGTAATTGTTTCAAGCGAAAAAGTTGTTTCGCCACAGGCAGTTCGCTTCGGGTGGATTGGTGATGCTTCTGCCAACAATCTTTTTAACAAAGAAGGTTTTCCCGCCGTTCCGTTTCGCACGGATGATTGGAAAACCGTCACAAAAGACGCAAAGTATAAAATTTCCAATTTCTGACTTTAATTTACTGACGATTCAGACGTTCAACCGCTTCCAAATGTTCGGAAGGTAATAACGCCCATCTCGCCAGCGATTGCAATCCTAATCCGTCCACCAGACTATAACTCCAAATCAAATATGAAAGGGGATTATTTGCGTTTAACTTCAATAATTGTCGAACTTGAGGAGGCACGATCAAAGCCTGAATTTCAAGCAAAAGCTCATATCGCCACGCGCCCAATTGCTTTTCGTATTGTTCGTAAAGTCCTTTGGTCAGGGCGGAATATTCAAGGTCTTGTTCAATGTGAATCAAGCGGTCTTCTTCCCAATCAGCATAATTTTTCGGCAATTTAGTCAGCTCCATCAGTTCACCCAATCGCCTAAAATTACTAAAAAGATCATCCTTTTCAGCATTGGTAAGCGGACGAAAAAGCAGTTCAAATGACCGCTTTGAATAATCAATCAGCATATACAGCACATCCCGATATGCCCAGTCGGGGATTTTTTGCCCACGTGCTTTTTCGACTCCGCTATGAATTGTTCCGATTCTTTTAACTGTTGCTATCGCTTCATTTTCAGAGGCAAAAACGATTTCCTGCGCGTATGAAACTGTTGAAAAGAATCTTCCGATTGGGTCTTTTGGGATTTTACCCGTGAAAAAAAGCCAGTCAACCGCTCGGTTTAAGGCAAATTCTGCCGCCGAACCTGCGAACACGAGCAAGATCAAATCAGGATTACTCCAGATTCGGCGAACTATTGAATTTTTTTCAACAAAATCCCTCATCATTAAAACCTTCAAAATTGAAATATATCATTTTATTTTCTAAATTCAGCCTCAACAAAAACCGGAAATGGTCTGACAAACAAAAAAGGCAGCAAATCAGCCGCCTATTGTTTTAGATAATTGTAAAAATTTTACGGTAATGCTCTGACCACAAAATTATCGGCATAACCTACACCTTCAAAAGCAGCGTATCTTGGTGGAGCAACATTAGTAGCAAAAGTTCCCAGATCAACTCCTTTGAAGCTTGCTCCAATACTTCTGGTTTGTGGATTGTAGCGGATTTTCATTTGATTAAAAAATTGATCATCTTCTACCGCACCCGAAGCTAAAAGCTGTCCATTTAAGCCACCGAGTCTGAATTCATAGATCATCGTTCCCAACCTATCCGCCGGGTTTGGTTTGATATACAACATCACACTTGCGCCTGATACCAGATTGTTAATAGTAGCCCCCGAATTTGTTAATCCTAAAGCAACATAACCGCCCGGAATTCTCCAGTAATAGCCTTCAATTTCAATTTCGTATGGAGTTGTTAAATTAGTTGGCAACGGCATTAACGCAGTTGGTCTGGTAGCTGAAACCAATGGGGCATTTAAATGTGTGCAGAGAATTGTGTTTTGCTCAAAACCAAAAGTGATTTCCAACGGCGAAGGCAACTGGTAAGGATTTGGTCCCGTTCCGCAATAACGCCAGGTATCACCCGAATCTGTTGTGATCCAACGAAAATCTTTTGAACCTAAATACTCTAACCAAAAACCATTAATTGAAACACCAAGTGCGGTTTGTTTTAATGCTCCAGTTCCACTTGCCGGACGCAGCATTTGCGGTCCTTGACCAAAAGAATCCCGCATTATAATGTTGGGTGCAGGTGGAGTTTGGGGTAATGGATTTGGTCCTGTTGTTCCCCCTCCGCCACCACCACCGCCTTTTTGGGCAAATAATGCTCCTGTAACAAAAACAATTAAAATTACAACTAAAAAATTCTTTTTGATTTTCCCTGAATCTTTCTTCATCTTTTTCTCCATAATCCCTTTTTTGTTAAGCAACATCCTTATGAAAAGCTGTTTTCCTAATTATTTTTTGCTTTAACTTTGAATACAGTGCAAAGCATTAGAAAAAAAAGACATATCAAAAATTATTTTTTAAAAATATTTGTAAGTTAGATTGAAATAGGGTTTATTTTCTCAGAAGGTTCCAAATATTTGGTGAGCGTAATAGCAAAATAAATCATCAGTAAAGGAAAAGTTATAATTAAATGACGCGTTCCCCAAACCGAAACAGGTAAAATCCAGCTTGCTATAAAGGCAATTAAAATCGGGGTTTTGATAAAAATTAGCAGCAAAATTATTCGGCTTTTTTCAGTTCCGGTTTTCCAATTCAGGAAGAAGAACAGGGTAGAAACGATACAAATCAAAATTATTGGCGCAGTAATAAAAATTGTTTCAGCACGGTCGGCATTGGTTTGCTGAAAATAGAGTGGCTCAAACAAATCATTTACGAAATGATAAAGCGTTGTAATATTTGGTCTTTCAGCCCATCCAAGATTTTGTTTGTAATCGGCGTTGGTCTGCGAGGCTTGCCAGATTTGAAAAACCCACGGCAAAAAACTCAAAAAAGTGAAGGCAACCATCAGAATTACATTTTTTAATTGCTCCCGCTTTAAAACCAAAACTGAAATCAACTCTGAAAAAATGATCAGCCAACCAAAATAATGCGTGTTAACCAATAAAATATTGATCAAAATCAGCCACATTAATCCTTTTTTCTGATTTAATAATCGAACAAAAAGCCAAACTGAAAACAATCCGAAACATAACAAAAGACTATACATTCGGACTTCTTGCGCGTATTTGATCAAACATCCATTAACGGCAAAAAAGGTAAGCGCAATTGAAGTTGCCCAGAAATTCAACTTAAACTCCTGACATAAAAAATAGAATGGAGCAATTGCAATGATTGAAAAGACAACGGGAAAAAGTTTGAGCCAAATGAGGCTTTCACCGCCAATTATTATCCAGAACTTTAATAAAAGATAAGAAAGGGGCGGATGAATTAAGTCCTGCGCAACAAACCAAAATAATTCATTTAAAGGATATTTCGCCGCCTGAACGCTAAAAAGTTCATCAAAAAAAAGGGACGATGAAGTTAAATTCCAAAAACGAAAGAAAACGTAACCGGATATTATTAATCCTAAAATCGCAATTTGGTAGGTTTTAGCTGGAATCATCAGGTTGTGCGGCGCTGCGCAGGCGGAACATTACTTTTTGGTAATGTATTTTTTGGCGTAGAAGTTGAATTCGGTTGATTAGAATTTGAGGGAACGCTTTGAGAATTTGAATTCCCTGAATTAATTCGCTCCTCAGCTAATCTTTTGCTTTCCCTTTGTTGTTCTTCAATTTGTTTCAAAATATCTGAATTAACGGGTTGCTGAACGGTTTCAGGTGCCCTGTTTGCATTGTTATTAACCAAAGTGGGCGAATTTACATTGGAATTAACCGGAATATTTGAAACATTCTGGTAAATATTTGTATTAGTTGTGTTTTTTTTAGCGGTGCAGGAAAAAAGTAAGCTGAAGCCAACTAATACCAACAATAGTTTAAATTGCATAAATTTATAGGGTGATTCCATCACAAAGTTTGCCGCGAATGCTGGTGTAGCAAAGATTTACCTTCTTAAAAGAATCAGTATCACGGCAATAAGAAAGACAAGTATCAAAAGGTTTAGAATAAATATGAAGACTGACAGCCGGTTCATCGAATTCCGGTAAGTTCAAAATTTGGTGGATCGGTTCTTCTAATTCGACCTTTGCCGCCAAACAATCGGAAAGATCAAACATATCGGTTTCTTTCAGTTTGCAAAAATTCCGGCTTTCATCAATATCTTCTACCGCAAAATTTTGCCCGTGAAGTTTTCCGCCAACCACCATCATCCAGCATTTTTGATCGGCGTGATTGTGAATTTTTGAAACCTGTCCTTTATTCCAGCAAATCGCCATCAGTTCAAAACGATCATCCTTGTAAAGTAAGTTGCGGGTATAAAAATTTTTACTCCAGAAAAAATAATTTGAAATCGAATCTATATCAACCGGATTTTCACCTAAAAATTGATAAACATTGTCACAAGTAAAATCTCTGTCAGGAATTTCACGCAATCCGGCAATTAAATTTTCTATTTTAATTTTCATAATTTTCAGGCGTTTTGTTTGGAATTTTGTTGATTATTGCAACATCTTGAACAACAAATTCTAGCATTTTTTCCGATTCTGTTAAATGAAAGTGTTCAGCATTTTGCACAATCTTGCCTGAATCGTTATAATTTTCCTTTCGTAAGTTATCAAAAATTTAATTTGTATTAATAAAAATGAACGCAACTGCTGAAAAAGTAACAGAAACCATTGACCCCGAAACCGTTCACGCTGAGTATTTGAAACGCCGCAAAACCCAGCTCAAAATGATTAAAGAAACGCCAAAAGAAAAACTTTTGGAAATGCTTTATCAAATGATTTTCGCTCGCCGTTTTGAAGAAAAATGCGCCGAAGTTTATCGGATGGGAAAAATCGGCGGATTCTGCCATCTTTATATTGGTCAGGAAGCCTGCGGAATCGGTTCACTTTCCGTTCTGCGTCCTGATGATATGGCAATCGGAAGTTACCGAACCCACGTTCAAGCCTTTGTCAAAGGAATTCCAGCGGAACAAGTTTTAGCCGAGCTTTACGGAAAAATCGGCGGATGTGTTAAGGGCAAAGGCGGTTCGATGCACATGTTTTCGGCTGAGCACCAATTCTACGGCGGACACGGCATCGTCGGCGGACAAATCGGGGTGGCACTCGGAATGGCTTACGCGGCGAAATACAAAGGAACTGATGCGGTTGCAGTTTGTTATTTTGGCGAAGCCGCCGCTAATCAAGGGATTTTCCACGAATCGGCAAATATGGCACAGCTTTGGAAAATTCCGGTCATTTTCATTTGTGAAAATAACGTTTACGGAATGGGAACTTCGCAAGCCCGTGCAATGTCAATCAAAAATATTGCCAAAAAAGGCGACGCTTACGGAATGGCAAACGAATTTGTGGACGGAATGGATGTCATGGCAGTTCGTGATGCAATGCAGCGTGCGGTTGACCGCGCCCGCAAGGATGGTTCGCCAACACTTTTAGAAGTTCGCACTTATCGCTATATGGGGCATTCCATGTCCGATCCCGGGAACTACCGCACCCGCGACGAAATCGCCAAATATCAGGAACGCGATCCGATCAAATTATTCTTTGATAGTCTGAAAGAGGCAAAAGTGGTAAATGACAAAGACCTTGAAGAATTTGAAAACAGAGCGGCAGCAGAAGTTGAAAAATGTGTTGAGTATGCCGAAAATTCCCCGTTCCCGGATGATAGCGAACTTTTAACTGACGTTTTTGCTGAATAAATTACTTTTTCTAAAAAGATTAATTAAACATTTAATATATGGCTGTATTAACTATCAGAGATGCTTTGAATCAAGCACTCCGCGAAGAAATTTTAAGAGACGAAAACGTCTTTATTATGGGCGAAGAAGTCGCCGAATATGATGGTGCTTACAAAGTTACACGCGGGCTTTGGAAAGAATTCGGTGATAAAAGAGTTGTAGATGCTCCGATTACTGAACTCGGTTTTGCCGGATTGGGAGTTGGTGCGGCAATGGCTGGATTGCGTCCGGTCATTGAGTTTATGACCTGGAATTTCAGTATTTTAGCGGCTGACCAAATCATCAATAATGCCGCCAAAATGCTTTATATGTCGGGTGGTCAATTCAAAGTTCCAATCGTTTTTCGTGGTCCAAACGGTTCTGCTTTTCAAGTTTCTTCGCAGCACTCGCAAGCACTCGAAGCTTTTTACGCCAACTTCCCCGGCTTAAAAGTTGTGATGCCGTCAACTGCTGCTGATGCTAAAGGTCTTTTGAAATCAGCAATTAGAGATGATAATCCGGTCATCTTTATGGAACAGGAAACGATGTATGGGATGAAAGGCGAAGTTCCAGAAGATGAGGATTTTCTGATTCCGCTTGGCGTTGCTGACGTTAAACGCGAAGGAACTGACTGCACAATTGTTGCCCGTTCTTTCACTGTTCCGCAAGCCTTGAAAGCCGCCGAAGAATTGGAAAAAGAAGGAGTTTCAGTTGAAGTTGTTGATCCGCGAACCATCAAACCGCTTGATATTGACACAATCGTTAATTCGGTGAAAAAGACGAATCGTTTGGTAATTGCCGAAGAATCACATTCGTTTGCTAGCGCTGGTGCGGAAATTTCGCATCAGGTTATGGAAAACGCATTCGATTATCTGGACGCTCCGATCAAACGAATTTCCTGCGCCGAAGCACCAATGCCTTACGCTAGAAAACTCGAAGTTCTGGCATTGCCGAGCGTTGAGAAGATCGTCAAAGCCGTCAAAGAAGTTTGTTATTTGTAATGAACAAAAAAGAGTTAAAACAAAATTATTTGCAGACCGCCCGACCAATGGGAATTTTTCAGATTCGTAATCTGACGAATGAAAAGGTTTTTATTGGAAAAAGTGAAAATTTAGAAGGAATTCTGAATCGTCACGAATTTGCCTTAAAAGCCAACGGTCATCAAAACAAACAACTCCAAGCTGATTATAACAACCTTGGTGCAGATAAATTTGTTTTTGAGATTTTGGAAGAACTCGAACCGCGCGAAGGCTTAGATAACAAAAAAGAGTTGGAATTTTTGGAAGATTTGTGGCTGGAAAAGTTAGAGCCTTACGGAGAAAAAGGTTATAACGAACGGAAATTAACCCGTGAAGAACGCCTGCAAATGATTGCGGCAAAAAAGATTAAAAGTTGAAAAGGGAAAAAGTTTAAAAGGAAAGAAGAAAAAATACTTTTTCACAATTTCACTTTACCACTTTTTCACATTACAAAATTATGGCAGAAAAATTTTTAATGCCGAAACTTTCACCAACGATGGAAGAAGGACAAATCGCACGTTGGTTGAAAAATGAAGGCGAAAGTTATGAATCAGGCGAAACGCTTGCCGAAGTTGATACAGACAAGGCAACAATGGAATTGACCGCGTTAAAAGGTGGAACTCTTTTGAAAATACTCAAAGGCGGCGGAGAAACCGCGCTTTTAGGCGAAACGATTGCGATTGTCGGAAAAGCCGGGGAAGATTTTTCTGCTTTGTTAGCCGAAGTTGGAAACGGTTCAAACGGCGCGGCAGCTAAAAAAGCCGAAGAGCCCGCCAAAGCCGAAGAAACCAAACCGCAAGAAACAAAACCAGTTGAAACTCCAAAGGCAGAAGACCAAAAACCAAAGATCGAAGACGGAAGACTTCTTGTTTCGCCGATTGCCGCTAAAATGGCAACGGAAAACGGCATTGATTTGCGAACAATTTCCGGCTCAGGTCCGCAAGGTCGCATTATTAAACGTGATATTGAAGCGGCAATGGAGTCCAAAGTCCAAAGTCCGAAGTCTCAGGTCTCAAGTCCTTCATTTTCGCCTTCGCAACTATTTGGAGCGTCTGCTTTCCGTGAAGAAAACACTTCAAAGATGCGTCAGGTTATTGCCCAACGTTTGACTGCTTCTACGCAAAACATTCCGCATTTCTACTTAACCGTTGAAATCGAAATGGATAATGTTTTGGCGTTGCGGAAACAAATCAACGCTACTGTTTCCGATACTGAAAAAGTTTCGGTCAACGACATTATCGTTAAAGCATCGGCAATGGCTTTGATCAAACACCCTTGGGTTAATGCCTCATTCCAGGATAAAACCGTTCGTTTCTATGAAGATGCCGACATCAGTGTTGCAGTCGCCATTGAAGACGGTTTGATTACGCCCGTTGTTCGCGCCGCCAATAAAAAAGGGATTTTGGCAATTTCGGCAGAAATCAAAGAATTAGCAGGGCGTGCCAAAGCGAAAAAACTTCAACCCGAAGAATACACCGGCGGAACTTTTTCGATTTCAAATCTCGGAATGTTTGGAATTCAGGAATTTACCGCCATCATCAACCCGCCTGAAGCCGCAATTATTGCAGTCGGCGGCGCAAGCGAAAAAGCCGTTGTCCGCAACGGTGAAATCGTTATTCGCAGCATTATGAACGTTACAATGTCCTGCGATCACCGTGTGGTTGACGGAGCAACCGGCGCGAAATTCTTGCAGACATTTAAGCAGATGTTGGAAAACCCGGCGATGATGCTTTTATAATCCAAGTTGCTAATTATCAAATATTTTGATTTTGTTGCCCGCGAAACACGCGAAAGACACGAAAATTAGGAATTATTGAAAGAATTTAGCTTTTCTTTTTAGCGTTTTTAGCGTGTTTCGCGGTTAGCTCAAACTTCACACACTAACTGGCAACTTGGTTTTTTATAGAATGAATGAGGCAGGCGCACAACCTACCTTTTTTATTTTCCGGTAAAATCTGCGGCTAATCTAAATCCAACATTCGGCATTTTTGTTGTCGTTGTAACTTTTCCGCGACTCGAAGAGCGCAATTCTCCTAAAAACCAATTAAACGAACCGCCTTTCATTACCCTATCTCTGGCATCGCCTTCCGTATTTGCCGAACCATCGTTTTTGCCTTTGCCGTAATTAGTGTTCCAAACGTCCTCGACATATTCCCAAACATTTCCGCCTATATCATATAATCCAAAGGGATTAGGCAGATATGAACCGACTCTGGTCGGAGATTTATTATCAGCGTTGGCATACATCCGAAATTCTTTTTCATCATCGTCATCGCCCCAAAAATAACGGGTTTTTGTCATTGCACGGGCGGCATATTCCCATTCCGCTTCGGTAGGTAAACGGAAAGTGAAATTGGTATCGTCTTTTTGGTTTAGCTTTTTGATAAATACCTGCACCTCATCCCACGAAACCGAATCAACCGGACAATCATCGCCGCATTGCTTATTTTGGCTGGGATTAGTCATCATTATTGCCTTCCATTGTCCTTGGGTTACTTCGTATGTCCCAAGATAAAAACCTTTTGGAATAACGACTTTATGCTGAGGTTTTTCATTTTCCATCGAACCAACTTCAGTGGGTTTGGCTCCCATCATAAATTCGCCTTTCGGGATCAAACGAAATTCCATATCTATACTGTTGGAAATTTGTAAAGGTCTACCTTCGGTTTCAAATTTTCCCTGGATTATTTCAGGCATCTGCGGAGCTTTTTGCTGTAAAGCATTCAAAAGAGCTTCTGTAGCGCCTAATTTTGCCAGTTTATCAAAAACACTTCGATACATCGGAAATGTAATCCCACGCTCTTTGATTCCTTCAATCAAAAGATTATTGCGCTCCTTCAAAGTAACTTCTTTTGATTTCAAAACTTTTTCTACTTGAAATAAAGTTAGCGGAACTCCTTCCTGTCCGTAAAGGTTGATTGAAAATAAAAAACATCCGAATAAAATCAATGCAATAATTTTGTTCATAATCTCAATTAGTTTTTTTCCAAAAGTTTATCCAAAGTTACTTTTTCCTTGCTGCCCGTTTTTTTGCCGGACTTGTTAGGTTGCTCGACCTGTTTTTCGTTTGATTTAGTTGTTTTTTGCAGAGCCGTAGTCTTTGTTTTTTCAGTTGTTTTTAGATCGGTATTTGAATTTGCAACTTCGGAATTTTGGTTTTTTGCGGTATTTTCAGGCAAATTTTTATTCGGCTCTGGATTGGGCGTTTGATTCGTGATAATTGTATTTTCCTTTTCCGGCTTGGGTTTATTTCCCCAAAAAGCCCAAGCTGCTAAACCGATTCCCCCAAATAAAAACAGTAAAATTCCGGCGGTTGCAAAAACCAAGGCAAATGAACTTTTAGGTTTTGCAGCCTTCAAGTCAGCTTTTAAAGTTTCATTTTCTGCCAATGAATTTTGGCTGGAAAGATAATTAACTGTTTGGCTGTTATTTTTTAATTCAACATCTTTTGCCGTTCTTAATTGATCTTGTAAATAAAATGCTTTGAGCAAAGCATCGCGCATTTCTTTGGCTGAACTGAATCTTTCAACTGCATTTTTGGAAAGTGCTTTTTTGACTACTTCCTGAATTTCCAAAGGAACAGTAGGAGGCATTGATTTCGGTTCTTTGGTAATAATCTCCAAAACCAATGCGGGAACGGTGTCTGCTTGGTAGGGATATTTTCCGCATAACATTTCATACAGAATCACACCTGCCGACCAGACATCCACTTGGGGGGACGGAATAATTCTTTCAAAAGATTCCGGGGACATATAATGCGGTGAGCCGGCAGCATTTGTGCCGAATGAATCCCCGAAACTAAGGGTTTGGATAACGCGTGAAACTCCGAAATCAGCAATACAGGGAACATCACCTTTTAGCAGAATATTTTCCGGCTTCAAATCACGATGAACAATCTTATTTGAATGCAAATGAGTTAACCCATCCAGAATTCCACCCATCAGTTCGACAGCTTTTTCGATACTCGGTGCTTTTCCGCCATTGTTTCTCAGCCAATCACGCAATGATCCTCCATCGGCAAATTCACTGACGATGACAAACATCCCATCGTGCATAAATCCGTCCAAAACCGAGACGACCTGTTTGTTTCCGCTGGCATCAATCCAGGTGTTAACCTCACGTTTGACGCTTTCAAGGTCAATTCCACCGTGATTTTGACCGGATAAAAATTTAAGGGCGAAAGGAACTTTTTTATCTGCCAATTCGATTTTTTTCTCAGCCAACCAAACTTCGCCAAATCCGCCGCGTCCGAGAAATTTGACCAAAGTAAAATCCTTAATTTCCTCACCGATTTTCAGCATAAATATCTTTTTTGCATTCCTTTGAATCTGCCCTTAAATTACAGAATGAAAACCAAAAAGTCCTTAATTGGTTTGCTAATTTTTCCTAAATTTTCCTAAATCAAAAGTGTATTAGCCTTGTTTGAAATGTTGTTGGATAATGGATGTTTTATGTCCCTAAATAAAAATTCTGGATTTGCTCCGCACCTTGCTCTTTTAGGGGTGCAATTATTTTTCGGTTCGGCTCCGGTTTTCGGAAAGTTTGCTTTACAAACTTTTTCCCCTTATTCAATTGTTGGATTTCGGGTTGGCGGCGCGGCTTTGGCGTTTTACATTTTGCAAAGATTGCGCGGTAATTTGGAATTGGAAAATACCAAGGATTATCTATATTTTGCCGGATTTGCCCTGATTGGAATCGTCTGTAATCAACTTTTCTATTTCACCGGACTTTCGCTGACGAGTGCTACAAATGCTTCATTGATTGCAGTTATGATTCCGGTTTTTGCTATCCTAATTAGCACTTTATTTGGCAATGATAAACTAACCTGGCAAAAGATTTTCGGAATTGTTGTGGCAGCAATTGGGGTGATGATTCTGATAAATCCGTTCAAAACTGAATTCTCTTCTTTTACGCTTTTTGGTGATTTGCTGATTCTTTTTAATTCCCTTTCGTATGCTTTTTATGTTGCAGTTTCAAAAAAATTTATCAGCAAATATGGTGCGTTAAAATCTATTGCCTGGCTTTTTATTTTCGGGAGTTTGATAAATGTTCCAATTGGTTTGTATTTTCTGGGACAAATGAATTTAAGCGAAGTTAGCGGATTTTCATGGCTGATGGTTGCTTGTTTAGTTCTTTTCCCAACCATTCTGGCTTATTTTTGGAATGCGTGGGCGTTGGCAAGAGTTGAACCAAGTGTTGTAGTTGTTTATGTTTACCTGCAACCACTGATCGGTTTTCTGTCGGCTGTTATTTTTTTAGGCGAACATTTTTCAATTCGCCCTGTCATTTCGGCGATTCTAATTTTTATCGGTGTTTTTCTGGTCACGCGAAAAAGCAACCCGCCCATTCACAAGACTTAGAATTACATCATTTTTTTCATCCAAAACTACTAAATCGGCTCTTTTTCCGACCTCAATCGAGCCAAATTCTTTTTCGATTCCTAAAAGGCTGGCAGGATTTGCACTTGCCATTTTTGAAACCTCAACTTCGGAAAAACCAAGCTTGAGCATATTTTTAACGGCATCCAAAACCGTAATCACCGAACCGGCGATACTTCCGCGTTCATTTTGAGTTTTTCCTTGGACAACCGAAACTTTTTCGCCCCAGATTTCATAATTTCCATCACCTAAACCAGTCGGAGAAACCGAATCGCTGACTAAAATCAATTTGTCCGAAGGTTTATTTTTGGCTGCAAATTTCAGCATTTTCGGGTGAACGTGAATGCAATCCGCAATAATTTCGCAGAAAATTTCGTCCTTGGTCAATGCCCAACCAGCCACTCCCAAATCACGATGATGAACTCCGGTCATTGCATTAAAAAGATGGGTGATATGTTTTGCACCTGCCGAAAAAGCGTTTTCGAGAGTTTGGAAATCAGCTTTGGTGTGCCCAATGGAGGGAATCCAACTTCTTTTTGTAAGTTCTTTGGTCAGTTCGATTCCGCCTTCAATTTCCGGTGCATAGGTTGTGTGATGAACCGCATTTTTTAAGGTCGGCAATTCGTTTAATTCATTTCTCGTAAATGTTTTGAAGTATTGCGGACGAAGTGCACCGCACATTTGTGTATTGGCAAAAACGCCTTCGTAATGAACGCCAACAACCTGTGCAATTGGTAAATCTGATTGGATTTGGCGTAATTTTTCAAGAATATCAATCTGTCGTTGATAATTTTCGTCTGAATCAGGCACAAACGTCGGAAGCCACGCTGTCACCCCGTTTTTGGCGAGAAACTTCCCTACTTCAACAAATTCATCCAAATTTGCCTCATTTGTATCAACTCCGACCGCTCCGTGGTTGTGAATATCAATAAATCCTGAATAAAGCGTATTATTTTCAAAATTTATCACCTCATCTGCTTTAAGCTCATTTGGTGAAATTTCCGTAATAACTCCACTTTCAATCAGAATATTAGCGTTTTCCCGTTTCTCATTTGGCAAAATTGCACTGACATTCTTTAGTAAAATTGACTTCATAATTTCATTTTAAAAGAAAAAGGCTCAAGCCGAAACTTGAGCCGAAAGGTTTTCACTTAAGAAAACTTAGAAACTAACTTTTGCACCAAATTGCATAGTGCGCGGGTCACGAGTAGTGCCGATTTGACCAAACGAAGTGGTCGAAGCAGTTACATTAAGACTCGTAAATCCTCTAAAGTTGGTGTGATTCAAAATATTGAAAACTTCCGCACGAAGTTGAACTCTAATTAGTGTTTTCTCAGAAATATTGAACTTAATATTCTTTGATAAAGTAAAGTCAATTCTAGTTGTTGGCGGACCGTTTACAATACCGCGTTGTGCATTTCCTGCCGTTAAAGGCAAGTTAACATCTGTTCCAAGTGGATTAAGTTGGAAACAACTTGTGTCAAACCACTTATCGCGGGTATGCGGTGCATTTGCATTTGGATCACAAAGAAGATTTGGTCTGGCTGCCGGGTTAGCATTGATAATACCTAATCCGGCATAGTCCAAGTTAGAAGTTGTTACCGTAAATGGCAAGCCGGTGTTATAGGTGATAATACCTGATGCTTGCCATCCGCCTAACGCTTTGCCTACAAAACCTTCCTGTTTCTTAAAGAATGGAATTTCATAAACATAGTTAATGCTTAGGATATGACGACGATCCAATGCAGCTCTTGCATATTCGCTGACTAAATCATAGCTATCCTGCGGAGCAGTGGTTCGGTCGTTTTGGCTATTAGTTAAATTCTTTGACCAAGTGTATGACAAATTGATTTGCGAAGCACCCGTAAATCTGTGTTGTGCAAACAATTGCATACTGTGGTAATTAGAAATATATTGCGGCTTAACCATTGCAATTGATCTAAATCCTTTAAAGGGACGAATTTGGTCAAGAATCAATAAATCAGTATTTCCTGTATTTGGGTTTCCTGTAGCAGTCGAAGTATTACGGAAAGCGTATCCATTTGGCTGACAGGTAACTAAAGTCGGGTTTTGTGCATAATATGCTGTATTTACTGCACATTTTGAATTACGGGCGACTCCGGTTGCAATTGAGTTAATTTCGGTCAACCCCATAATATGCGTTCCTTTTGAACCGTAATAACCAAGCGATACGATTGTATTTTTGAAAACTTGTCTTTGAACATCTAAAGACCAGTGTTGCATATAGGGCGTTTTCCAATCAGGATCAACCGCCCGCAAGTTTGGAACCGTCAAAGAGAAGGTTTCAGCTCCACCCGGAAGTTCCATATTAACGTTAGTTGAATTCACCTGTTGTTGATAAGGAACGTTGGTTCCGATATTTTGCTCAAAGGTTCCAACCAATACTTGCTCGTGATAAATACCATAACCTGTGCGAACCGAAGTTCTTCCAGTTCCAAATGGATCCCAGGCTAAACCCACACGCGGAGCAAAATCTCTTTTTGGATTTTTAATTACATATTTTCCGTATTTTGAAGCAGTCGGAGTGCAATTAAACACCGCCGGACCAGTTGTATAATTTTGAGCATTTACAACCACCCCGTTACAGAAATTACCTGTGCCTGCAACTCTGGCTCCGGCTCCCGTTACTTGCGGTGCGTTAGCTGAGGAGTAAAGTGACGGATCAAAAGTAGATAAATCTCCGTTTTTATCCCACGGAGATGGGAAATATGAATATCTGACCCCATAATAAAGTGTCAAATTATTTCTAGTCCGCCATTCGTCCTGAGCAAAAGCTTCAAAAGTAATTTGTCTTAAGTCGGCAAAATAATCGAATTTTGCTTGGTTAAATGCTGCCACATTACCAACTAAAAAGTTAGCCCACCGTTGTAAATTTTGGTTGGTGGTATTGCTGGTTACTCCCGGTGCTAACGTAGCATTAAAAGAACTATAGTTACCTTCGTTGTTTGAAAGGGTGGAACTTGCTAAAGCATTTTCATATTTTCTGTAACGTGAAAATAAAGCTCCAAACTTGGTGCTGTGATTTCCAAAAATCCAGGTTACGTTACCGGCGATATTATGTTTATTGGAAAAGTTATCATAATCGCCATATCCGACTAAACTGGAAAAACCATTACCGGCAACTGACGGGATTCTTCCTTTACCGGTTGGGAAAGGTAATGTCACGGGAACCGGAGTGTTATCCAATGACAAATAACCAATGTTATTCGCAATAATTGCACCATACGAATAATTGTAACGTCCTTCAATAATGAAACTAGGACTAACTACATAAGTTGAAGAAACCGTATGAGTTTTGCCTGGAGAATTTGTATCTAAGGTTGAAACGCCAGGTAACCTCGAACCGCTGGAGAAAATAGCGTTGGCATCAATTGTCGGAATCTTATCCTGTTGATAGCGATAATATCCTGACCAGTTTTTAGAAAAATTATGATCAAGTTTAAAGATTTCTTGTCTAAAATCTGCAACGCCGGGTAAAGAGGCACTCAACTGATATTGAACCGAAGTATTGGGCAATGGTAATTTGCGATAAACTCCATTCAAATAAGCTAAAGCAGTT
Source organism: Pyrinomonadaceae bacterium (assembly GCA_019694395.1). Classification (GTDB taxonomy): domain Bacteria; phylum Acidobacteriota; class Blastocatellia; order Pyrinomonadales; family Pyrinomonadaceae; genus JAIBCC01. The sequence goes on from JAIBCC010000001.1 coordinate 186,117, forward strand.
GGGCTGATTTGGTTAGTTGGAATCGGAGTTCCGGCGGTTAAAACTTGTGAACAAGATTGAACACCTGATGTTGGGATCGGATTGATACAAACATTGATCGGGAAAACCCCATTTCTTAAACTTGCATCTGGAACAGTAGTGGTTAAGGCTGCCCCATAACGTCTGTCACGACGGAATTCCTGTGAAAAGAAGAAAAATGTTTTATCATATTTACCAAACATTTCATCAGGCTGTCCTTCACCGAATTTTAAGAAATAAACCGGACCGCCCAAAGTCCAGCCATAATCATAATATTTGAATGGCGGACGTTTTGCTTTTCCTGTTTCCGGATCACGACCAAATTGCGGATTTGTAACCGCATTATTCAAAAAGCTGTTAGCATTAAAGGCTTCATTACGGGTAAACATATAAGCACTTCCGCTAAACTTTTTACCGCCCGAACGGGTTACAACATTGATTTGTCCGCCGCCGCTGCGACCGGCTTCTGCCGGATATAGTGAACGTAAAACACGGAATTCACCAATTGAGTCAACACTTGGATATGCTTGAATGGTCAAATTTGATCCGCGGTCAGTTACGTCCGCACCATCCACTGTATAAGTATTTTGACTGCTTCGCGCACCGTTAACTGATATCTGAACAGTGTTAGCCTGACCATCTGGATTTGTTGTTCCAACATACACTTGATCTGCCAAATCATTAGAAACACCAGGTGCAAGAGTTGTTAATTGAACGAAATTACGGTTATTAACTGGGATTTCACGAACCTGATCACCATTAATTAGTGTTCCGCTTGAGGCTGATTGTAAATCAACAGCTACCGGATCTGCCTCAACCGTAACAACTTCGGTAATATTTCCGGCTTCGAGAACAATATCAACAGTTCTTACCTGTCCAAGGTCTAATTTATTTCCGTTTTTGACAATTTTTTTGAAGTTTTTTGCTTCAACAGTGATTTGATAAATACCAACCGGCAGATTGGGCACCTTAAACTCACCATCATCGTTAGTGGTTATGGTTCTAACTACTAAATTACCTTTGTCTGCATCCGCAATAGTAATATTTGCCCCAGGAACAACCGCACCTGAAGCATCTTTAACAGTTCCCACAATTGACCCTGTGATTTCTTGGGCAACAACAAAATTGTTGAGACTCAAACAAACCAAAATTGCCAACAGAAAAACTGCAAAATTTGACGAAATTTTTCTCATTTTCTACATTCCTCGCTAGATTATTTCAGAAAATCAAAACCTTTTACCATAAGTTTTATTTAGATTTTTGGAAATCTCTTCAAATTTTCGTTATGGTTTTTTTTAAACCAATATCCGCAAAATTACGTTAATTTCAATATTTATGTGGGTTTAACAAAACTTATAGGTTGATTAAAATTTAAAAAACACAAACCACTTATTTATATAGCAAATATAATGCCCGACGATTTTTGAAAGTGTTAAATTGGTCTGACCAAGATTTTTCAATTTCCTCCGGAGAGGCGCCTTTTTTGAAAAGTTCAAAGACAGAATTGTTCACCCATAAACGATTGTAATTATCAACCTTCCAATCATTTGGAAACAATGTCCGCAGAGCCGAAGCAATCTCCAAGCCAACTCGGACGGGTTTAAATTTTTCACGGTCAGTAATGATGATATTAATTCCGCCACAGTCCTGATCCTTGTAAACCGAGGCGTTTGGTTTGTATTTCGTTGGAACAAAACGCACTCCACCGAGATTTTTTTGATTCAAGAGTAGTGCGAGTTTTTGCCCATCAAGCCAGGGTGCGCCAATCACTTCAAACGGTGTATCCGTTCCACGTCCAACCGAAAGATTTGTCATTTCAAGTAAACCAATTCCGGGATAAAGTGTTGCTTCGGTTAGGCTTCTCATATTCGGCGAAGGGTTTATCCAGGTTTGATTGGTTTCATCAAGCCACATTGAACGCGTCCAGTTTTCCATTTTGATAACTGTCAAATCCGCACCGATTTTGCGTTCGGAATTCATCATTTTAGCAATTTCGCCAACCGTCATTCCGTGACGAACCGGAATTGTATGGGCGGCGATAAAATTCAATTTATCTTCGTCTGCCAATCCGCCTTCAACATCAATTCCGTTAATTGGATTCGGACGGTCTAAAACGATAACCTTGATTTTGGCTTTTGCGGCTTCTTCCATCACATTGCGAAGCGTGGAAATATAGGTATAAAAACGAGTCCCAACATCCTGAATGTCAAAAATGATCGCATCAAGATTTTGTAATTGTTCAGGTTTCGGGCGGCGGGTTTCGCCATACAAAGAGTAAATCGGTAGTCCGGTTTTTTCATCAACCGAATCATTAATTTTCTCTTGGTCAAGCTGTCCGCGAATGCCGTGTTCAGGTGAAAAGAGCGAAATTAATTGGACATTTTGAGCAGCTTTCAAAATGTCAATTGTTTGGGTTCCGGCACGATCTCTTCCAGTGTGATTGGTAACCAATCCAACTTTTAAACCGCTCAATTCTTTAAAGTTAGACTTTTCCAACACATCAATCCCATTAAGAACTACCGCATTTTGTTTTTGACTTGGGGCTTGAGACTTGAAACTTGAGACCTGAAACTTAAACTTTTCAATTTGAGGCATTACCGAAGCGTAATAATGAACCTCCGCTTCTCTGATTTTGGTTGGAGTTAAATCGCTTATCGAACTTGCCACCAATGAAGCAACTCTTGCACGCAATGGAGTTACATCACCTTTTCCGTCAGGATGCACCCGATTTGAGAGAAAAACCACAAAAGTTTCGCTGGTTGGATCAATCCAAATTGAAGTTCCCGTAAATCCTGTATGACCAAATGAGCCGAGCGGGAAAAATTCACCGCGATTTGAAGAAAAAGAGGTGTTAATATCGAATCCAAGTCCGCGAGTATCTCCGATTTCAGAAACCACATTGGGTTTGGTCATCAAAGAAATTGTAGTTGGCGAAAGAACCCGCTGACCATTCAAAATTCCTCCGTTAAGAATCATTTGGCAATAACGGGAAAGGTCATCGGCTGTCGAAAAAAGTCCGGCGTGTCCAGCCATTCCATTCATCCGAAAAGCTGTTGGATCGTGAACTTGACCGCGTAAAATCCGGCTTCCCTGTGCATCTGTTCCTTGAAAAGTTGAACCTAGATAATTTTGTTGTCCTTTGACATTTTCGGTCGGGGCAATTCTAGATAAACTAACCGCATTGGCTGAATTCCCGCTGCTTTGAACGGCTGAAAGCGGCTCAACCGTTCCAAATCCTGTCGTATCCATTCCAAGCGGAGCAAAAACATTTTCGTCAGCGAATTGGGCGATGTCTTTTTTAGAAACCCGCTGAACGATTTCAGCCAAAACGATAAAATTAATATCAGAATAAACAAATTTTGTTCCGGGTGGATTACGGAGCTTTTCTTTGTAAAGCGCATTCAGCATTCCGCCGCGTCCAACCCATTTTTCACGCAAATCAAAATCAGGAGCAAACCCGCTGAGGTGAGTCATAAGCTGTTGAATTGTTATGGCTTTAACATCTTTATCCTCAATTTCAGGAATGAATTTTCCGATTGTGTCATTCAAACGAATTTGTCCGCGTTCCAGCAAAACCATCATACTGGTCGAAGTTGCCACGACTTTCGTGAGACTAGCCAAATCGAAAATTGTATCAACCGTCATTTTTTCAACGGTTGGGACTAAAGATTTATTACCAAACGCTTTTCGATAAACGATTTTGCCTTTTCGACCAACCAAAACAACTGCACCGGGTAATTTTTTATCCGCAATATCCTGATTGACGAAACCTTCTATTTGCTTGAGTTTAGCCGAAGACATCCCAACGCTTTCGGGTTGGGAAAGTGGCAAGCCTTGCGCGTGGGCAAAGTAAAAAGTAAAAAGTAAAAAGGCAAAAGTAAAAACTATTGCCTTAAAATTAAACGTCAATCTCAAATTCAAATTCATTTTCCCTCAATCGCTTTGTTCTTTGCTTTTCCTTTTTAACTTTTTCCTTTTGCCTTTAGCTCGCGTTCCCGTTCCCTAAAGCTTTCCCGGCAGAGTGCGGCAAATTCGGTGGCAATCGGTGAAAAATATCCCCCGCGTAATTTGGCTAAACCTAATTCCCACTTAATTTCCGCGCCTTCGATCATCCACGAGACCAACCGTCCTTCACGAACCTCATTCCGCGCCGTTTTTGCTCCGGCAATTCCCACACCCATATTATTTTCCACCATTTGATTGATGGCTTCCTGACGCGATAGTTCCATCACAACGTGTGGTTTTACGCCAACTTGAGAAAAGAAATCGTCAATTTGACGGCGTGTATTTCCGCCCTGCTCCCCCAAAATTAACTGTTCCGCCGCAAGCGTTGCAACACTGATAACCTTCTGTTTAGCAAGCGGATGCGAAGGATGTGCAATCGCGCAGATTTCATCACTGAAAAGTAATTCGGTTTGAATATTCGAGGCTTCGACGGGCAATGAAACAAACGCCACATCAATATCGCCGTGCATTATTTTTTCGACCAAAGCCGCGCTGGTTCCTGAACTGACCGTAATTTCAGCCTGCGGAAATTTTTCTTTCAATTTTTGCAAGATCGAAGGCAATTGCATCGTCGCAAACATTGCCGATGCGCTTCCTAACCGCAAACGCCCGTGTTCCGCTCCGGCTATTTCCGCCAGTTCCAACAAAGCTGTATCGTGTTCGCGCAAAATTTTTCGCGCCCGATCCAGCAATCTTTCCCCGGCTTCGGTCAAAATCACACGTCGAGGGGTGCGAATAAAAAGCGGAACTCCAACCTCATCTTCAATTTGGCGGATTTGCATTGAAATAGCTGCTTGAGTAACGTGAACCCGTTTTGCCCCGGCAGTAAATGTTTTTGCCTCGGCAATTGCAACAAAAGCTCGAAGTTGTCTTATTTCCATAGCTGCTTATTATGGTTATTTGTTTTGTTTATACCAATTAAGAAATCTTATTGACTTAATAAAATCTTTTAGTTTCAATTATATGTCAAGTCTCGTTAAAATATAAAATTATTTTTGATGCAACGAAAAAAAAATTCTCATAATTTATATCTTGGAATTGATGGCGGCGGGACAAAAACCCATTCGGTGATCATCAATGATGATAAAACTATTCTGGGTGAGGGATTTAACGGAGCAGGAAATCCCTTACGAGTAGGCGTGGAGAATGCCATCAAACACATATTTTCAGCAATTGAAAAGGCTTGCGATTCAGGAAATCTGAGCAAAGGCGATATTGTTTCGGCTCAATTGGGTTTAGCCGGAGTCCGCCGCGAGGACTTGCGTTATTTAATTCGTAACCGTTTTCGTGAAATTTTACGAATCCGTAAAGTTGAAGTGACCACCGATGCCGAAATTGCGCTTTATGCGGCTACCGAAGGCAAAGAAGGACTGGTAATTATTGCCGGAACAGGTTCGGTTTGTATGGGTAAAAACGCCAAAGGCGAAATGGCGGCGGCAGGCGGATGGGGACCCCTCGCAGGTGACGAAGGCGGCGGCGCAGGTATTGCCAGGCGCGCTTTGCAAACAATTGCAAAATCATCTGACGGACGCGGTAAGCCTACCAAATTAGCTGATTATGCCGTTGATTACTTTCGTGCCGGTCGTTTAGAAGATTTATCTGTGGCGATCTATGCGCCTCAGGTTGATAACGCCAGAGTTGCCGGTTTTGCTCAATATGTTTCCCGGGCAGCAGAAGAGGGAGATGAGGTTGCTAATGAACTTTTAACTGAAGCCGGTCGTGAGTTGGGTTTGGCTGCCAGTGCTGTAATTAAAAAACTCAAAATGCAAAAACGAACTTTTCCGATTGGCAAAGTCGGGAGTGTTTTCAAGTCAGGAGATTTAATTACCAAACCATTAATGAATAAAATTAATGAAATTGCACCTAAAGCATTTATGAGCGAAACTCAAAAAACTCCGGCATTTGCGGCAGCTTTGATGGCTTTGAAGAATTTTCAGAAAAACGGAACAAAAGTGTAAAATTATAGTTTCATTGTTGAGGAGGTGACTATGAAACATCTGCTATTAACTTTAACGGCTTTGAGTTTTTTATTGATCGTTAATTTTGAAACATTTTCGCAATCAACCAGCAAAAAGAGGTTAGTAAAGTGTTATGAAAAAGGAAAGGTTGTTTATCGAACCAAATGCCGCCCCAAAAAGCACCATTCCCGTTTGAAGCCCGTTCTCAAAACACAAAAAATCAAAATTGATCGTTACGGCGACCCGAATTCTAAATATGATTTACTTTCAAGTGGAACAGGGAGCGGCGGCGGTCAGGGAACAGGAAGTGGAAGAGGTCAAGGTAGTGGGAGCGGAATGGGAAATGGAAGCGGAATTAGTAATGAGGAAACAGTCTCTCCCCCATCAACAACTGATAAAAATGGAGATGCTCCGCTAAAACTTATTTTTAAGCCAAAAGGTGAATATAACGATAAGGCTCGTCAAGATCAGGTTCAGGGAACAGTTAGATTGCGGGTTACATTTTTGGCAAATGGAACTATCGGAGCAATTTCACCAATTCAAGGATTGCCCGATGGATTGACTGATGCCGCCATTGAAGCAGCTAAAAGAATCAGATTCCAACCGGCAATGAAAAATGGAAAACCTTTTACTGTTACCAAAATAGTGGAATATTCATTCACTCTTTATTAAAAATGGGGAAAACTATGAAAAAATTCTCAATAATAATTTACATCTTAATTTGTTCAATTTTTGATTTTGGACAAAATGATTTGCAAACCTCTCCAAATTGGCAGGAATTCTCACCAAAAGGTGAGGAATTTTCGGTTAATGTTCCACAAAAAATGGTTGAACATATTAACATCCTCAAAAATAGTGAAGGTAAGGAAATATTTACTAACGGAACATATCGAACATATTTTAATGGGATTTATTTTTACATTTTCTCTGAAATGGTTAATCCCCAGAGTATAAAAATGTTTCCCACTATTTTGGATTCCTTAAAATCCTTTATAAACGAAAATGCTAATGCACCAGAACTAACATCAATCAGTAATTTGAGGGCAATAAAATACGAATTTAAGGATTCAGAAGATTTTTTCCACACTATTCTTTTCTTAAAAACAACTAAAAGATTTTATACTTTTCACACAATTAGTGAACAGAAAATTGCTGCTGAAATTGAAAATTTTGTTAAAACAATAAAATTTCAAGAAATCTCAAACCAGCCAAAAGAACAAACTTTTGAAGAGCAAATTAAATCAATCGAAACCGCGCCAAACAACAATAACAATTTAAATATTTTACAGAAATTAAGTGATGGAGAGGGAACTAGGTCAATATTTGAAAATGGGGTTGGTGGAAATCAGTCCTCCCCAGCACAGGTTTCTCAATCTCAACCCTCTTCCGCAACTCCTTTGAAAATCACTTCAAAACAAAGCCCCCCTTATACTGATTTAGCAAGAAATTATGAAATTACTGGAACCGTTTTATTACGAGTAACTTTTTTGAGCAGTGGAAGTATTGGAACTATCAGTGCTGTTAAAAAACTTCCATTTGGTTTAACTAAAAATGCAATAGAAGCAGCCAATCAGGTAACTTTCGAACCGGCTTCAAAGAATGGTATTAAATATTCCGTAGTCAAAACTTTACAATTTGTGTTCACACTTTATTAAAATGTTACCTATTACTGAACAAGAAAATCCGAATACCGCAAATATTGACCAGGTTTCCACGCTTGAGGCTGTAACTCTGATTAATAACGAAGATAAATTGGTAGCATTAGCGGTTGAAAAAGTTCTCCCCGATGTTGCCTTAGCAATTGATAAAATCGTTGAAAGGCTGCAAAACGGAGGACGGCTTTTTTATATTGGCACCGGCACCAGCGGGCGTTTGGGTGTTTTGGATGCAAGCGAAATTCCGCCGACTTACGGAGTTTCTTACGATCTTGTGCAAGGCGTAATTGCAGGCGGATACGATGCACTTTACAAAGCGACGGAAGCCTCGGAAGATAATCGGGAACAAGGTGCAAAAGATTTGCAAAAACGCGGTTTAACCCGAAAAGATGCAGTCATTGGAATTGCGGCATCAGGCAGAACGCCATATACAATCGGCGCGGTTGAATATGCTCGAAATTTGGGCTGTTTTACAGCAGCTTTGACTTGTGTTCCAGATTCCATGCTAACCAAATCCGCTGAACATTCGTTCATCCCAATTGTTGGACCCGAACCAATTACAGGCTCGACCCGAATGAAATCAGGAACTTCGCATAAACTGATTTTGAATATGATTTCGACGGTTTGTATGATTCGGCTGGGTTATGTCAAAGGCAATCGAATGACAAATGTTAAAGCCTCAAATATTAAATTAAAAGAACGTTCTTTGCGGATTTTAATGAACGAAACAGGATTGGATGAAAATACCGCAAAAGATTTAATGAATAGGGCAAATGAAGACTTAAGGGTTGCATTGGTGATGGTTCGTGCTAAAGTTGAGGCTGAAACAGCTCAAAATGCTTTGTCAAACAATGATTTTGTTGTAGAAAAAGCTGTAAAAACTTTAATCGCATAAAACTTACCAATGATTTATTTAATAGATGGTTTACGTTTCACAAATTTAGAAGAATTTTGGGTTGAAATAGAAAGAAGTTTTGATTTAACTATTTCAACGATTGGAAAATTCAGAAGAACTTTTTCCGGCTTGCGGGAACTATTAAAGGCACTTCCCAAAGATACGATCGTTGTCTGGAGAAACGCTAAAGTTTCCCTTAAAAATTTGGGGTATTTGGAAACACTTGAGCTTTTGAAAAGGACTCAATCGAATTGTCATCCTTCATGGATTGACATAACCAATAAAGAGATTGAACTTGCTCAATTAGAATTAGGGGAAACAATTTTCGATTCAATCGTTAAAATTTTTGTGGAAGAATCAATTTCACTACGGCTTGAATAAACAATGCAAACATTAGACTTAATCATCATCTTCGGATATTTAATCGGCATTACGCTGTTTGGCGTTTTGTATTCGGGAAAACAGGAAACGACGCAAGATTATTTTGTCGGAGATAGAAGTGTTCCATGGTGGGCGATTGCAATGTCAATTGTAGCAACTGAGACTTCTACAATTACATTTATTTCGGTTCCGGGTGTGGCTTTTGCCAAAGGCGGAAATTTTGAATTCCTCCAGCTTGTTCTTGGCTATATGCTCGGACGTGTTGTGATTTCCCTGCTTTTTATCCCGATGTATTTCAAAGGGGAGCTTTTTACGGTTTATCAGCTTTTAGGCGAAAGATTCGGAGAAAAAGTCAAAATGCTTGCTTCTGCATTGTTCGTAATAATGCGGAACATTGCCGACGGAATTCGTTTATTATTGACAGCCATCGTTTTAGCCGCCGTTTATGTTGCTTTCGTCCCGGATGCCAACGCTAACACGATCATTATCGGATCAATAATTTTGTTGGGAGTAGTAATGATAATTTTCACATTTTACGGCGGAATGGAAGCTGTAATTTGGGTGGAAGTCGTTCAGCTTGTGATTTATATCGGCGGAGCAGTCGCAGCAGCCTGGGTAATTTTAAGCCAGATTGATGGCGGGATGTCAAAAGTTTTAGAAGTAGGAAATCAATTCGACAAATTTAAATTCCTTGATTTTTCACTTAATTTTACCAAAACTTATACATTTTGGGGCGGATTGATCGGTGGGTGTTTTCTAACGATGTCCACCCACGGAACAGACCAATATTTGGTTCAACGTTATCTTTGCACCAATAAACCAAGTTCGGCGGCAACTGCTTTGCTCTCCAGCGGTGCCGTAGTTCTTGGACAATTCATCGGATTTTTGTTCATCGGCGTTTTGCTTTTTGCATATTATCAACCGTTTAGCGATGCAGGATATGAAGCCGTTAAAGCGGGACAAGCGACTTTGCCGCTAAACGGAGTTTTTACGGCAGTCGGCGGCGATCAGGTGTTTCCTGATTTTATCACCAAACATATGCCGTCGGGTTTAAGCGGTTTGGTTGTGGCAGCGATTTTTGCGGCGGCACTTTCCAGTTCGTTAAACTCAATCGCGGCAACATTCGTTGAAGATCTATACAAACCGTTTGCGAAAGATAAATCCGACAAGCACCTTTTACGGGTCGCCAGCATTCTAACGGTTATCGTTGGAATCATCCAGATTATTGTAGCCATAATTTCGATGAGTGTCGGACAATCAGCTTTGAGCAAAGCGTTGTCAATCGCGGGTTTAATCAACGGTCCGATTTTGGGGGTTTTTCTGGTTGGAACTTTCGTCAAAAAAGCCAATCAAACTGCCGCATTAACCGGAATGTTGGCAAGCATTGCCTTGATGATATACGTCTTTTCGCAAACGTCAATTGCTTTTCCCTGGTATCCCGTTATCGGTAGTTTAACCACGCTGTTTGTGGCATTTTTGGTAAGTTTGGTAGTATCAAATAAAGTAAATCAATCACAATAGAAATAAATTAAATCAAAAAGTAATGAAGTATTTTGTAAGCATTCTATTAACTATTGCAATCTTTTGCACTATTGTTCCCGCGTCGCCGCGTCTCCCTATCTCCGCTTCCAACAAGTTTGAACCGTCTGAAAAAGCTTGGAAAGAAGCTGATAAAATGCTCAAAAAAATGACGTTGGAAGAAAAGATCGGTCAACTTGTGCATATCGGATTTAATGCCAAATATGCCAGTCAGGACAGCGAATTTTTCAAAAACATTCAACGTGATGTAGCTCAAAATAAAGTCGGCGGAATCATTGTTTTTGCAGGCGGACTTTACGAAACAGTTCATTTAGTAAATAGAATGCAGGAAAATGCCAAAATTCCGCTTTTAATTTCAGCAGATTTTGAATCAGGGGTTGGAATGCGATTTGAAGAAACAACCAACTTTCCCTGGAATATGGCGGTTGCTGCTACCGGAAATCCCGATTTTGCCAGACGCGAAGGAGAAATTGTCGGACGCGAAGCCAAGGCACTCGGCGTGTATCAGGTTTTTGCTCCTGTGGTTGATGTAAATAACAATGCTGATAACCCGGTCATTAATTTTCGCAGTTATGGTGAAAATCCAAATGACGTCGCGCGTTTTGGTGTTGCCATGATGCAAGGAATTCAGTCAAATCGAGTTATCGCCACTGCCAAACATTTTCCCGGTCACGGCGATACGGCAATTGATTCGCATCGGGGGTTACCGATCATTGATGTTAATCGTCAACGCCTTGATTCACTCGAACTCATTCCTTTCAAAGCAGTTATTGATTCCGGAATAGCTTCGGTAATGATTGCCCATATTGCTTTGCCGCAAATTGACCCGACCGAAATAAAACCACTCAAACAATCCGTCAATCAGGAAACCGATTCACCTTTGGCGACTGACAAAGCTACTGTTCCTTCTACTCTTTCACCGTTGATCAACACAAATATTTTGCATAAAGAATTGGGCTTTAAAGGTTTAACTGTGACAGACGCAATGGGAATGTCAGGATTAACGCTGTATTTTAATCAGGACGAAGCAGCGGTTCGGGCAGTTTTGGCGGGTTCGGATATTTTGGAAAAACCCGCTGATACTGATTTAGCCTTGAAGGGATTGCGTGATGCCGTAAATTCGGGACGAATTTCGCAGGAAAGACTGAATGAATCAGTTAGAAAGCAGCTCGCCTGGAAATACGAATTAGGACTTTTCAAAAATAAAACTACGCCGTTGGAATCAATTGATAAAATTGTTTCTAATCAGCAAACCCAACAATTAACTGACGAAATTGCCAAAAATGCAATTACCTTGGTTAAGAAACAAGACGGAGTTTTACCTCTAAAACGCGGTCAAAAAGCTGTTGTTCTAGTGCTGACGAACGGCGAAGACCGTTTGATTGCCGGAAATACATTAACCAATTCCCTGCGCGCAGCCGGATTAAATACTGAAAGAATTGTTTTCGATGATCGCTCATCCAACGAAGAAGCCAATATTGCCTTATCAAAAATCAAAAAAGCCGATGTGGTAATTCTGGGGCTGTTCGCTCGCGTGCGTTCGGGTGCGAAAAATTCAATCGGATTACCCGAAGCCGGATTTAAGGTAATGAAGGAAGTAATGATTGGTGATAAACCTGTCGTTTCTATTGCTTTTGGAAACCCATATTTTCTGCGGAATTTCCCTGAAATGAAAACATACATAGCTGCTTATGGCGATATGACAAGCTTGCAAAAAGCAACAGCAAATGCGCTAATGGGAAATGCTGATTTTGTTGGAAAACTACCGATTACAATTGGCGATTATAAAATTGGAACGGGTTTAAGTTTGAAGTAATGAAACTGTTAATTCTTTTCGTAATTGCTGTATTTGCTGTAATTTGTCCGGCTCAGGAAGAAATAACCAAAGACTATCTAATGGGCAAATTTCAGCCCTGGAAGGATAAAAGATTTACCATCAGCGGCGGAAATTATCTGCGAAAGGAAACCCTTGAGGCTTATCAAAAAATGCAAGCCGAAGCCCGAAATAGCGGTGTATATTTGCAAATAGTGTCTGCCACCCGAACATTTATTGAACAAAAAAGACTTTGGGAAAATAAATGGACTGCCCGAACTCCGGTCAATACCGATACCGGCGAATTTCTGCCAAAGCCAAACACTTTGAAGGATACTCTCACCAAAGAACAACGGGCTCTACGGATTTTGGAATTTACCGCAATGCCTTCCGCCTCCCGCCATCATTGGGGCACAGATTTGGATTTTAACGATGTCAATCCGAGCTATTGGTCTTCAATGCGGGGACAAAAAGAATATTTTTGGCTGGTTGAAAATGCGCCGAAATTCGGTTTTTGTCAGGTTTATTCAGCAAATCGTCAAACAGGTTACCACGAAGAAAAATGGCATTGGTCATATTTACCGATTGCCCGAAATTTGACCAACGAATATCAAAAACAAATCATTGACTCAGATATAACATTGACCGAATTTATCGGTTCGGAAACTGCGATCACAACCAGATTTATCGAAAATTACGTTTTAGGAATTAACTCAGATTGTAAATAATAATGACTTGGATAATTAAAGACTTTCTCGAAATAGAAAATAATCAACTGACGATTGATGGCGTGTCCGCCGTCGAAATTGCCGAAAAATACAGCACACCGACTTTTGTTTTCAGCGAAAAAAGGATCAAACACAACATTGCACGACTGCAAGCAGTTAAAGATGTAATCGATTGCAAATTAAAAGTTTGCTATGCCGCTAAAGCCAATTCAAATATGGCAATCCTGCGAACGGTGAAGGAAGCCGGTAGCGATTTGGAAGTAAATTCCGGCGGAGAGCTTTTCAAAGCCATTGAAATCGGTTTTAGACCTGAACAAATCATTTTCAACGGGACTTCAAAAACCGAGCAGGAATTGGAAGAAGCAATCGTTTGGGGAATTTATGCGATTCAATGCGATTCGGTTTACGAATTAGAGTTGATCGAAAAAGTTTCTCGCCACGTTGGAAAACGGGCAAATGTTTCACTCCGCATCGTTCCCGAAATCGAAACGGCTACGCATCCCGGATTAAAAACGGCGATGAATTCATCCAAGTTCGGAATGACTTTTGATGATGCTTTGAAAGCATTTACGCGTTGGGCAGCGGACGATGAACACGTTAACATTTGCGGTTTGCATCTGCACGTCGGCTCGCAAACTCCAAATGAAGAACCTTACACAACTGCCCTGATGTTTTTAGTTGAAAAGTTGCGTGAGGTTGCGAATGAAACAGGACATCAGCTTTCGCATTTGAATTTGGGCGGCGGATTCCCGGTTAATTATCTTCGGGACAAGAGTTTAGCCAATGCTATGAATGAGGAAAATGCAGAACTTTTTGCTTCTGATTTCACTCCCGCTTCAGCTTTAAATGCTGCATGGAAAGCAATTGCCGAAGATGAGAATTCCGATTTGAAGAACATAACTTTGTTGCTCGAGCCGGGACGAAGCGTTATTGCCGATGCGGGAATTTGCCTGACAACCGTTAGAAATGCAAAAAGTCGAGAGTCGAAGGTCGAAGGTCAAGTGAATAAAACTGATAACTGGCTTTTAACAGATGCAGGATTTAACATTTTGCTTTCGATGGAAACTTACAAATGGTATTATCATTTGATTTCAGCTCAACGCGCAGACGAAGCACACGAAACTCCCTATAAAGTTGCAGGACCGCTTTGCGATGGCGGCGATGTTTATTTTGACATCGAAGGTCACGGCAGACTTCCTGATTATCGTTTATTACCCGAAAACGTTGAACCAAATGAGATTTTGGCGTTACTAAACTGCGGTGCTTATTCAATTGCTCAGATGTTTCAATACAATGCAAGACAACTTCCCGCCGTAGTTTTGATAAAGGAAAACGGCGAGGTTGAATTAGTCCGCCGCCGTGATTCTTATCAGGATTTGTTAATTAATGATATTTGGTGAGAATTAGTCGAAAGTCCTATGTCTCAGGTCTAATGTCGTTTGAAAATAATCAATTTAATTCTTAAAACTTCTTTTACACTTTTGACCTTTGACTACCAAGAGGCTTTCCGCACCATCGTTTCTAAAATCAATTTATCAGAATCATTTAATTCAAAGTTTAGTGATTCAAACATATTCGCTAAGCCTGCCATTGAGGAGACGCGATGACTTTGGTCTAAAATCTGCGAAATCAATTGCAGATTTTCCGAGCAAATTTCTCTGGCTTTATCTGTTTCTCCCAAAAGATTAAAGCGATCTGCTAAAGTATTGAGAATATAGGATTTCATTGAAAGCTGTTCAATATTAGCAATTTGACTGTAAGCATTATTCAGCTCGATCATTGCTTCATTTTTTTTCTCATTTTTGCGCCTTACGTCACTGACGGCAATCATTGCCAATGCCTTTTCAGCCTTGTCATTAATGTCATTGATGGCTTGATCCGCAAGTTCGGGACTCAATTCCTGTTCACAGGTGACAGCAAGTTGAACCAAAGTGTTATCACGAATTTCATCGTATGGATTTTCGTTAGCAATTTCGATGGCACGTTCTAATTTTCCAAATGAAGCATACCGCATCGCAATTATACCCAACAGATTAAATTTAGCTTTCGTATTACGGGTTTCCGTATCACGCTGAGATTTCAAGATTTGATAGGCTTCATCCAGTGCCTCAAGCGCCTCTTCCTCTTCGCCTTTAGTTTGATATTCATCAGCATAACCTACTAAAGCGTGAGCAATTTCATATTTATCCTCAACTAAATCAAGGGTTCGATCAGCCAGATCAATGCTTCCGGCTTTCATAAATCCGTTGGAAATTTGCGAAAGAAAAGAATCTTTCTGCACACTGTCAAGAGTCTCGGAAAATTGCCGTGCCTTATCTAAAACTTCAATCGCTTTATCCTTACGTTTAGCTTCAATATATTGAAACGAAATTCCCAAATAAGCCCGAATCCGTTCCTCATCAAAATCAATTTCCTGAGCGATTTCGGTGGCTCTTTCCAATAAACTTACGTCATTAGAAATTACAGCAACTTCCTGTAAAACATGAACTTTAACGGTTGGAAAATCAATTTTTTCAATAGTTCGCATAGCCTCTTCTTTTCCTTGGCAAAGAGCGATGCCGGCATAAGCACTTGAAGCGTGCTGCAAATCATCGGCGATTTCAAAGGCTTTTTCAAATTCGCCTTTCATAGCTTTTTGTCGGGCGATTTGTTCGAGCGCAACGCCTTGAAAACTACTATCCTCAATCGCCTCAGCTAATTGCAAGGCATATTCATCATCCCCAAGTTGGGCGCATTTTTCGACCACCTGAGTCAAAAGCTGGTCGCGGACAAAAGGATCATCAATCGTATCCGCTAGTTCAGCCGCCAGATCCACGTTATCCTTTACCAAATAAAAGGGAAAAAGTTCTTTTACCGCTTCGGCGTGTCCATCGGAGCTGCCGATTTTTTGCGCTAAAAAAGTAGCACAAGCCAAAAGGTCGTTTTTGGCATCATTTGAATCAATAAGTTGTTCTCTCATTATAGTTTAAACTGTTTTTGAAAAGACTCGGTTCAACGAATCCGGCATCCAATCGGCTAAAGTTTTTGTTACGGCATCCGCCCCCGCATTTCGCAAAATTTCTGCGTCAAAAGTATTAGTAACGCCAAGTGTCTGCATTCCCGCATTTTTTCCGGCTTGTATTCCCTGCGGCGCATCTTCAATCACCACACATTCCCGATGAAGCAGAGGAAAATGTCCGGCGGCGGTTCGTCTTTGGTCTAAATATCTAAAACAGGCTAAATAGCATTGCGGACTCGGTTTATGTTCAGTGACATCTTCGGTGCTGATAACTTTGGTAAAACAACTCCGTAGCCCTGTTTTTTCAAGCAAATACAAAATATCATCACGGTTCGCCATACTGACTATTCCCATTGCAAACCGGTTGCTGCATTTTCGGATAAAATTTTCCACGCCATCACACAAGGGCATTTCTTTATCAATTACCTTGCGCCACATTTCGGATTTTTTCATTCGTAATTCATAGATTTTTTCATCCGAAAGCTCTTTTTCTACCCGATTGAAATGATGTTTGATAAAACGAGTGTCGTCCATTCCGGTGCAAGCCAGATATTCCTCCTCAGTCATTTCAAAACCTTCTTCTTTGAAAATATCCTGATAAAGTTTCATCTGAATCCGTTCATCATTGATAATAACACCGTTAAAATCCATTAAAACTGCTCTGATTGACATATAAATTTTCCTTTAACTTAATTTGAAAACTCGTTTGATTTTAACTTTCAAAATGATTACTCGCAAATTGAAACAGGCGTGAGTTTTCCCACGCCTGTGCAGAAAAATTTGATTGTAAATTAATTTTTCTTCTTTTGTTCTTCTTCCTCAAGTTTTATTTTGAACTCCCGACAGAATTTTGCGGTTTGAGCTTTGTCAGCCTTATTTTCTTCCAAATTCTTTTTGATTCCGTCGCGGAACTGAGATTCCATTACTTTCCAAAATGCTTTTGAAACGTAATCCATATCGGAATCATCAATTTTGCTGCGGAAATAATCCATCAACTCATCGCATTCGGGAATCCCGATTTTATCTCCTTCAGTTGCAACATCGGTGGCTTTATCAACCAAAGTTTTGTTTGAATTATTTTCAGCAGGTTTGGTTGGAGAATCAGCTGGTTTTTCAGTCGTGTTACTTGGTTTTTCAGACTTTGGCGGCTCAGATTTTCCAAATTCCCAGCTTTTGTTACAAGTGCAGCCGATAATAAAAACCATTACCGCAATTACCAGCAAAAAATTAGTCTTATTTTTCATAAATAGTTCCTTTGAACCCATATCTTAGCAGAATTTCAAAAGGATTCAATTATAGAATTTGCCAAAAGATTATTTACAAATCATAGAACGGATTTTTTGATTAACCTGATTCGCGTAATCAATAAAAAAAGAAAGGAATCTGAAGGTGTAAATGTCTGTATGTCCGCCTTTGGGAACTTTGACCAATACATTGTCCAACCCGACTTTATCGGCTTTTTCCTTGATTAATTCACTTCCATACATATCCAAAGTTCCGATACTCTTAAATCGAATGGGAACAACCATGTCATCTTCTCCGTGATAGCTGAAAATCGGCGGATCGTCCTTATCAATCCAATTTTCGTCCATAATACTTCCCGACAAATTGAAAATGCCTCTGACCTTAGTTGAAAATTTTCGATTCTCGGCAGAACCCGTATTTCCGTTAAGTCCTCCCTCTTCCGCAATAATTGATGACAATTCATCCGTAACTAAATCTTTTTCATCTAAAAGTCCGGTCTGTAAAGCGGTGATTGCTCCAGCGGAAACTCCGCCAATAAAAATATTATTCGGGTCTATTTTGTATGGATTTCCATTTTCGGCGGATTGGCGAAAAAATCGAATCGCGGATTTCAAATCGTTGGTCGCCCGAACAACTTCGCGTAAAATATTATTCGATTCGACCACCTTATTTGCAGGAGCAAGCCGATATTGGATACTCGCAACTACATAACCATTTTTGACAAAAAACGTGCAAAATGGAGTCATTTGCTCTTTGTTTCCGCTGGTAAAGCTGCCTCCATGCACAACAATTATCAGAGGTCGGAGTTGTGCATCATCGTTTTTAGGCTCATAAATATCAGTCAGCAACGAAACATTTTCATCCGACCAATTTTTTGCAGCGGCATATTCAATCGTCTTTTTAGTGAAATCGGAAAAGATGGCTTTCTCGTAGCGGTCTGGCGCACAAGAAGCTTTTTCTTGCGCCGAAATTGAAATCACAAACGAAATTAAAATCAACCAACTACATATTTTTTTCATTTAATTAACCTAAATACCTCGCATCGAAAATATTGTTTTTACCTAAAATTCCTTTCGGGTCAAAGGCTTTTTTGAGTTCTGCCATTTCATTCAAATACCGTTCGCCATACATCACATACAAATATTTGCTTTTAACTTTTCCGATGCCGTGTTCCGCCGAAATCGTCCCGCCAAGCATAATTCCCTGTGCAATAAATCTGCCGTAAAGCTGCTTAGCTGTATGCGCTTCGTCACCATCTTTGGGCAAAATATTAACGTGTAGATGATTATCGCCGATGTGACCGAAAATGACATAATCCAAGCCCCAATCCTTCAAGGATTTTTTGTAAAACCGGAGCATCGAAGCAAAATTTTTGTCGGGAACGGCAATGTCGGTCGAAACTTTGCGTTGTTTGTGTTTGACGATAAATTCATTGACTGAAACCGGCAAAGCATGTCGGAAATCACGCATTTTCTGCCGGTCTTCTTCGGTTGTTGTAAACCATGAAACATCAATTTCAGCATTGTGTTTTTCTAAAAGATCATTCCATTGCAAGAAAAGTTCGTCTTCGGTTTCATCCGTTGTTTCCTGTTCAAAAAAGACTGCACCCGCCATATTTTCAGGCGTTTCAGGAAACTTGCCTTTGATAAATTTCAAGGCTTCTTCGTCAAAATATTCCAAAAGCGTGGCATCTAATTGATTCTCGACTTTTGATTTTTGATTTTCAGTTTGTCTTGTTTCAAATGACTTTTCTCTGGCTTCATTAACAAAATTCAATAAATCATTTTCGTTTTTGAAAAAAATAATTCCGCTTAGAAAACCTTTCGGTTTAGGTAAAATTTTGAACTCAATTTCGGTAATAACTCCAAGCGTTCCCTCACTTCCGATAAAAAGGTCAATCGCATCTACTTTTGTAGAAGAAAAATATCCACTGGTATTTTTGCGAACATCAGGCTGCAAATAAGTTGGTAATTTAGCCCGAACTGTTTGATCTGAATCAGTTGTAAGCTCAATAAATCCATCATTTCCCGCGAAAACTTCGCCGCGTTTCAGATTTAAAATGTCGCCTGTCGGCAAAACAATTTCCAACCGTTCGACATAACAGCGTGTTGAACCGTATTTGAAGCTGCGCGAACCGCTGGCATTCGTCGCTACCGTGCCGCCAAGCTGACAACTCCATTCGGTCGGATCAGGCGGATAGAAAAATCCTTTGGCTTCGGTTTCTTTTTGAAAATCCGCCAAAATAACTCCTGCCTGGGCAATTGATTTTCCTTCACCTATTTCTTTGATTTGGTTGAGCTTTTCCAGTGAGATCAAATATCCGCCGAACGGCACGCAACCACCGACAAGTCCGGTGCGTGCGCCGGAAATCGTCACCGGAATATTTTTTTCGTTGGCTTCCTTAATGATTTCGGCAATTTCCGCTGAGTTTTGTGGAATAAAAAGTTTGTCGGCATAACCGCCCTGTAAATTGCTGGCATCAACTAAATAATTTTGGAGTTCGTCTAATTGAGTCTTTACTTGCATAATTTTTGATTATACCTTTTGCAATAAAAATTGTCTTTTGCCGGCGTGATTATGGTAAAATTTCCCCACTATGGCGATTGATAATTCTGTAATTTTGGCGATGCAAGCCGCCGTTGAAAATGACCCCAACAACATTGCTTTAAGACTTCATTTAGTTTCACTTTTGTTTGAAGACGGACAATTCGACGAATCTCTCAAACAAGCGCAAACCGTTTTAACACAAGAACCTACAAACACTGATGCTTTGGAAAAAGCTGCCAACTCTGCCGAAAAAGTTGGTGATTTAACCAAAGCCGATAGTTACCGAAAACTGCTCAAAGCTTTAAAAGGTGAAACCGAAAAACCTCCGATCACGCCGCCCCGCATTAGCAATTTTGTCAAAGATGAATGGGCAGAAATTATAGAAGATGAGCCGCTCAGAGTTCCGCAATCTGACGGTTTTGAAGACGACCATTTTTTTGAAAGTGAACGTCCCGATTTGCGTTTGGCAGATGTTGCCGGAATGGAAAAAGTTAAAAAACGGCTCAATTTAGCGTTTTTAGCTCCATTGAAAAACCCCGAAATGATGAAGCTTTACGGCAAATCCTTGCGCGGAGGTCTTTTGCTTTACGGTCCGCCGGGATGCGGTAAAACCTTTATTGCGCGGGCGATTGCAGGCGAGCTTGGCGCAAATTTCATTACAGTTGGGCTTTCCGATGTTTTGGATATGTGGATCGGCAGTTCGGAAAAAAATGTGCACGACCTTTTTGACCGCGCCCGCCGTAATGCGCCTTGCGTCTTGTTTTTTGACGAATTGGATGCGCTTGGCAGGAAACGGAGTCTTTCCAGAACAGCTAATCACGGCGCAATCAATCAACTTTTATCCGAACTCGACGGCGTAAGTCAAAATAATGACGGAGTTTTTGTGCTGGGGGCAACCAATCATCCCTGGGATGTGGATACCGCTTTGCGTCGTCCCGGAAGATTAGACCGAACTTTGCTGGTGCTTCCGCCTGATGCGCTTGCGCGTGAAGCGGTTTTAAATTTTCATCTGCGAGGTCGTCCAATTGACGGAACAGTTGATGTCGGCTCAATCGGCAAACATACGCACGAATTTTCCGGTGCGGATTTAGCTTATTTAGTTGAAAGTGCGGCGGAATTTGCGATGGAAGAATCAATCGAAACCGGAAAAGTCCGTTCAATTTCAAGCAATGATTTCAAAAAAGCTTTGCGCGAAGTTCGCCCTTCTACTCGTCCCTGGTTTGAAATTGCCAAAAATTATGCGCTTTTTGCCAATGAAGGCGGAATTTATGACGATTTGCTCGAATATTTGAAAGAATTGCGGATGCTTTGATTTAGATTAAAATAACCGCAAAAGGCACAAAAAACACAAAAAAGAGTTTCTCTTGTTTCTTATTTATTGTTCAAAAATCAGATTTTTATTTTTTATAGGAAAACCTTGCCATAAAAAGTTCTTTTGTGAATTTTGTGCCATTTGTGGAAATAATTCTTACAATTTTACCAAATGATTAATCGGTGAATGTCCGTGTCCGAGATTTGGAGCAGTCCGAATTGCTTCATTTACAAACCTTTTCGCAATTCCAACTGCTTCAACCAGATTTTTTCCCAAAGCCAAATTTGCCGTAATTGCCGCCGCCAATGTGCATCCCGTTCCGTGCGTGGCGGTAGTTTCATAATAATCGGCTTCAAAAATGTGCAATTCATTTCCAAGAAAAAAATAATCCTTAGCCTTTTTGCCTTTTGCTTTCTGCCTTTTGCCTTCAAAGAGATGTCCACCTTTCAGCAAAACATTTTTTGCGCCGAGACTTTGAATTTTTTTAGCAATCTTTTCAAAATCCGCTTCACTTTCAAACTTCATTCCTGAAATTCTTTCGGCTTCAGGAATATTCGGCGTAACAATATCAGAAAGCGGGAAAAGTTTATCAATCAAGGATTTAAGTGCATCATCATCAATTAAATCAAAACCCGAAGTTGAACGAACGACCGGATCAACTACAAAATTTCTGAGGTTATTTTCCTCAACAATTTTTGCAATCTCGTCAATAACTTCTTTGGTTGGCAGCATTCCTGTTTTCAGGGCAGAAATTTCAAAATCATCTAAAATAGGTTGAGTTTGATGGAGAACAGATTCAGCAGTTTGATGAATCCCCCCGAAAACGCCTTGGGTATTTTGAAAAGTTAAAGAGGTGATCGCCGCTGTTCCATAACAGCCAAAAGCCGAAAAAGTTTTAAGATCCGCGTAAATTCCTGCGCCGCCGGAAGGATCAACGCCTGCAATTGATAAACAAATTTTCATCCTTTAATTTTCGCAAATTTTCGGCGTTATTCAAAAATCGAATCGCCGCAAAACCATCTGCGATCTGCAAAACCTCATCGTAATTCGTTTCATCTATTCCGCCCAAGGCTATGATTGGAAACGGTTTTATTTTTTCACAAACAGTTTTTAGCGATTCTAATCCAACCGGAGTTCCTTTATTTGGGCTGGCAAAAATCGGGCTGAAAGTCGCAAAATCTGCGCCATCATTTTTAGCTTTTAACGCATTTTCTAACGAATGCGCCGAAACTCCGATAATAAAATCCTTTGGAAAATTTTGACGGATAATTTTGGCTGAAACTGAATTTGAGGTCAGATGAACCCCGTTGGCTTTTGCCGCTAAGGCAATGTCAGCGCGATCATTGATCAAAATTTTAGTTTTAGAATTTTTGGTAAGTTGAACAGCCTGTGCAGTTAACTCAAAAACAAATTTGGCAGGTAAAGATTTTTCCCGGAATTGTATCAGCGGAATTTTGAATTCAACTGCAAACTCAACAATTTGAAGAAATTTAACGGATTTTTGAGAGAAATTTTGAACGGTTATAGTTCCGTCAGAAATTAAATAAATGATTGGTTTTGAGAATTTCACTTACTCGGAATTCCGGCTTTTTCTTCAAGGGCATCAACGTTACTTTTGAAATTGGCAATTTCCCAAAAAGCCAAACACAAATTCAAAATCCCCAGCCCTGTAACTGCGCCGCGCACCCAACCGGAAGCTACAAATGATTGTAAGGACGGCATATTAATCAGCTGGCTAAACATAATCAGAAGCTGATTGTTTCCCCAATCACCAACCTTACCGACACTTATCCATGGGAAAATGGTCAGCACAAAACCAGCCAGCAAACAAAGAACAATAAAAAAGATAACTGTTAGCCGAGAAACCATAATTCGATTATAGCTTTTTTTTGTATTTTGTGAAGAGTTTAAAAAACTGGAGGCTTCAGACTTTACCGCAACACAGGTTGAAATTGCTACCGTTGCTTCGTTCCCGATCTAGCGGAGTTCACAACTCAGACCTTGTGCGGAGCCTGAAGCCATAACTTAAATTTAAGCGGAAAGGGTGGGATTCGAACCCACGGTATCCTTTTGGGATACACTGCATTTCCAATGCAGCCAATTCAACCGCTCTTGCACCTTTCCTCAGATGGTTGAAATTTTCAATGATACTAATCTTTATCGTCTTCGACAAGCCAAGTATAAAAAAATCCGGCTAAAAGCGCTCCGACGATCGGAGCCAGCCAAAACAACCAAAGTTGTCCGATTTGTGCTGTTCCGGTAAAGATCGCAACTCCGGTGCTACGGGCGGGATTAACCGAAGTATTAGTCACCGGAATACTAATCAGATGAATTAGGGTTAAGCCTAAACCGATTGCTATCGGAGCAAAACCTTGCGGGGCTCGTTTATGAGTTGAACCGAGAATGATTATCAAAAAGAAAAAGGTCAAAACAACCTCAACAATCAAACAAGCCAATAACGAATAGCCGCCCGGAGAAAAATCTCCAAAACCATTAGTCGCAAAAGCTCCGGCTTTGGTCGCATCAACGGCAAAACCTGCTTTTCCACTAGCGATCACAAATAAAATTCCTGCGCCGGAAATTGCTCCCAGAACTTGGGCAATAATATAAGGCACTAATTCTGAAGCGGAAAATCTTTTACCTGCCCACAAACCAAATGAAACCGCCGGATTGAAATGTCCGCCCGAAATATGTCCCAGCGAATACGCCCCTGTCAAAACCGTTAAGCCAAACGCCAGGGCAACTCCGGCAAATCCAATACCCAATCCGGTATCTCCAAATTTAGCGGCAAAAACTGCACTACCGCAACCGCCTAAAACAAGCCATAGCGTTCCGACAAACTCAGCCGCTAATTTATTAATTAATTTCATAAGTTTTCTCCATTAAGTAAATTAGGGGCATTTTGATTTTGTTTTTCAGAATTAAATAAACAATCTGGCGGAGAGGGTGGGATTCGAACCCACGGTGCCCGTTAGGACACAACAATTTTCGAGACTGTCCAATTCAACCACTCTTGCACCTCTCCATAATTCGTTTAAAAATCCAAAGTTAAAAACTATTAAATATTTTGCATTTTTAACTTTTAATTTTTCGCCGTTTTTGCTTGAAAAAATCTTGCATTATTTTTCTGCAATTTTCGGCTAAAACACCTTTGGTTATTTCCATCTGATGATTCAAAGAACTGTTGTCACAAAGCCTGAAAACACTTTCGACTGCGCCAAATCTTTCGTCCAACGCGCCAAAAACCAATCTTTTGACACGTGCCTGAATGAGCGCGCCGGCGCACATCGCACAAGGTTCTATGGTCGTATAAAGAGTCGTTTCAGTCAACCGATAATTGCTGATTTTTTTTGCCGCCTCGCGCAAAACCAAGATTTCGGCGTGTGCAGTCGGATCACAATCGGTTCTGGTTCGATTCCCCGCAATCGCTAAAATCTCATTCTTTTCATTTATCAAACATGCGCCAATCGGAACTTCATCAGAATTTTCCGCTTCGATTGCCGCTTCAATTGCTTTGTTCATCCAAAATTCGTCTGTTTCAATCATCAAAGCAATCAAGAAATATAAGTATTTATTAAATTTAAGTCAAGAAGAAGTAAGGACTTAAATTCACAATAGTCAAAATCACAAGATTAATTTAAGAAAGCTGCATTTCCCTATCCCGCAAATATTTTAATTTATCTCGAAGCTCAGCAGCTTTTTCAAATTTCATCCCTTTTGCCGCTTCCCGCATTTCATACTCGACGGCGGAAATTGTTTCTTTCAATTGTTTGGGTGAAAATTCTTCAAATGCATCTAATTCAAGCGGAACTTTGAAATAATCGGCTTCATACGCAGTTACTAAAGTTGCATCAATCGCTTTAATAATAGTAGTTGGAGTTATTCCGTTTTCAAGATTATATTGCTCCTGAATTTTACGGCGGCGGTTCGTTTCATCAATGGCTCGGCGCATCGAGTCGGTTATTTTATCTGCATACAGAATCGCTTTTCCTTCCGCATTTCGCGCCGCCCGCCCGATAGTTTGAATCAATGAGCGTTCTGAACGCAAAAAGCCCTCTTTGTCCGCATCAAGTATTGCAACCAAAGACACTTCAGGTAAATCCAATCCTTCGCGCAAAAGGTTGATTCCAACCAAAACATCGAATTCGCCGCGCCGCAAATCACGCAAAATTTTGATTCGTTCGAGTGTGTCAATATCCGAGTGCAAATAGGTGACCCGAACCCCGATTTCGGCAAAATATTCGCTTAAATCTTCAGCCATTTTTTTAGTTAAAGTTGTCACTAAAACCCGTTCGTTTTTCTCGGCGCGAATCCTGCATTCGTGCAAAAGGTCGTCAATTTGTCCTTTGACCGGGCGAACTTCAACAATCGGATCAAGCAATCCTGTGGGGCGAATAATTTGTTCCACAACTTCCCCGCCAGTTTGTTCCAATTCGTAATTTCCCGGGGTGGCAGAAACATAAATTCGCTGTCCGACCATTGCTTCAAATTCCTGAAAGTTCAAGGGACGATTATCTTTGGCACTTGGAAGACGAAATCCGTATTCGACCAAAGTTCCTTTGCGTGATTGATCGCCTTTAAACATTGCGCCAAGCTGCGGAATCGTTTGATGTGATTCATCTATCACAATCAGTGCATCGTTTGGCAGATAATGAAGTAAAGTCGGCGGCGGCTCACCGGCTTTTTTTCCGGTTAAATGTCGTGAATAATTCTCAATTCCGCGACAAAAACCCATTTCTTTGATCATTTCAAGGTCATACATTGTCCGTTGATGAAGCCTTTGCGATTCAACCAATTTGCCTTGTTTTATCAACTCTTCTTCCCACCAATCCAGCTCCTCTTTAATGGTTTTGACTGCCCGCCTGATAGTTGGTTTTGACATGACAAAGTGAGTTTTCGGATAAATTGGCAACCGCGATTCGTGTTTATGCAGAACTTCGCCCAGCAACGGATCAATCGTATAAACCGAATCAATTTCATCGCCCCAAAATTCTACACGGTAGGCTTGGTCTTGATAACTCGGATAAATTTCGACGACATCGCCGCGCACCCGAAAATTTCCGCGATCAAATTCAATTTCGCTTCGTTCATACTGCAATTCAACCAATTTCCGCAAGAAATCTTCACGTTTAATTTCCTGTCCCGGCTCAACAAATAAAATCATTCCAAAATAAGCGTCTGGATCGCCTAAACCATAAATACAACTGACACTGGCAACCACAATAACATCGCGCCGTTCAAATAAACTGCGAGTCGCCGAAAGCCTTAAACGGTCAATTTCTTCATTAATTGTTGCTTCTTTTTCAATGTAAAGGTCAGAAGCCGGAACATAGGCTTCGGGTTGATAGTAGTCGTAATATGACACAAAATATTCAACCGCATTTTCAGGAAAAAAAGTTTTGAATTCCTGATAAAGCTGAGCCGCCAATGTTTTATTATGTGCTAACACAAGCGTCGGGCGTTGAGTTCTTTCAATAACATTAGCAATGGAAAAAGTTTTACCGCTGCCCGTAATCCCAAGCAAACATTGATGTTGCGTATGTTGATTAATTTCATTAACCAGCGTTTCAATAGCTTGCGGCTGATCACCTTTTGGTGTATTTTCAGAAATGAGACGAAATTGCATAGCTTAATTTTAAGCTAAAAAATCAGATTTGCAAAACCGCGAAAGATACTCAAACTATTTTTGGGATTTATACCATTTCGTATAAAAATTTCGCTCCTACCAACGAATTTGTAAAGAAAAGTAAATAAAATCAGTCTTTTTTGCTTTGGCACAATTTGTGCAATGTTCTGAAAATGTAAAGTTCGATTGGCTCAAAGTTGTTTGGGTTCATCACAAAAAATTCAGTTAGCTTTAGGAGTAAGAAAATGGCAAAAAGATTCCCCCGTAATATTTCGATTTTTAATAGTTCGCAATCCCTGAAAGTTTATACAATCAAAGATACCGTTTCTGTCCAGGATTCAACCGTTTATCAAATTCAGCAAACCAAATATTTAGTTAAAAAACAGAAAAATAAAAATTGTAATGATGAATTTTTGACCTGGTTAGATGAATTAGCAAAAGAAGGGTGGGAATTAATAACTCAACCGATTAATCTTGGATTTTATATTTTCAAAAAACCCGCTCGATAGTAATCCCCAATGTTAGGTTAAAAGCAGAAGGCAGGATAATTGATTCTGCCTTTTTTTTACTTGTTGCCAGTCTCAATGTTTTTCATTGCAAGTTACTGGAACCCCTGCTAATTTTCCCGCTTCTTCGCAACACAAATTATCTTTTACCAAACGCATTTCGGGGGTTGTAAATCTGCCTCTGGTAACAAACCGCTTTCCTGTTCGGACTTCTTCATAAACATAGTATTCTTTGGCACAGCCTGTATTTTGTGTATTTCCGCTATTTCCGCTTTGCGTGCTGCCACTACACGCACCGGGTTTTCCGGCAATATTTTCGGCTTCTTCGCAGCACAAATTTCCCTTTTCAAATTGCCAACCGAAACCCGTTGTTCCCTGACCTTTTGTTATGGTAAATTCGCCCGTCTGAGTGTTTTTCCAAACAGAATAATCACGACAACAATATTTTGTAAAACTGCTTGAGGCACGAATTTTATCGGCAGAATCCATCGCTTGGGAAAAAGTGCAATTATTGTCGGAAAGTTTTGTGCAAGACATTCCCGAAGTCAACATATCAGCTGTTTGAAAAGAACTGCCGCCCCCACCGAATTCCGGATTTTCCTTTGCTATCGAAATCCAATCAGTGCGTCCACCCGAACAGGGCGAAGTTTTCACCCATACTTTCCAACCTGTCCCGCTTCTATCCCCGCCTGAGGTTGATTTGCCTACATTGGGAAATAAATTACAACCAATCGAAAAAGACAAGATAATTACAATTGAGATAAAGGCATTTACTTTCGTCAAACTAAGTGAAAAATTACTTTTCATTCTTTTCTTACTCCTCTCTCCAATTAAACAAAATAAGTTTGAAATTTACACCTTACGATATTTGTAAAGAAATCTTGCCCCGCCCCACATTAAACCTATTTCAACTTCAATTTCATTTGGAGTGCTTAAAGTGGGCTTGAAAGAAACTGTTTTTTGTCCTGAGGCGGAAATTCCCGGTTTGCCATTAGCTTCGGCTTTTTGTTCTCTTCCCGGAGTGTCGGAATCAAGGTAATCACTTCTGACTCCCATTAAGGCTGCACAACCTCCCTGTGCCAAACATTGTATGTTCATCGAAACCGCAAACCCATTTTCGTCAAATGAGGCAGGAGGTCTTGTCCACTGAAATCGAACCGCATAGTTGCCGTTCAGATCATATTGAGCCGAGGTAGATTGGGCATTGTAGCTATAGCCTTGTGAAGGAGGATCTGGTATTGCCGTCACGGAAACCAATGTCCATCGCCCGATTGTCGGAGGCGGAGTTGAATACGGAGTTGAATAGGGAGTCGAATACGGAGTTGAATATGGCGTTGAATATGGAGTTTGTGCCGTTTCCCCGTTGTAAGCCGGATTGTTATTTCCATTTCCACTGTTGCGACGAGGAACTCCCGCGACATTCGAACTTCCAAGAGCCGGACCTCCGCTGCAAGCCCCCGGTTTTCCGGCAAAATCTTCTGCCTCCTCGCAACATAAATTTCCTTTTTCAAATTGCCAGCCGAAACCCGCTGTCCCCTGACCTTTAACAATGGTCATTTCACCTGTTTGGGTATATTTCCAAACAGCATAATCACGGCAGCAATAATTGGTGAATTGGCTTGAACCGCGAATGGAATTCGCCGCGTCCGTTGCCTGAGCAAAAGTGCAATTGGTATCGGAGTTTTTGGAGCAGGCGATTCCTGAACCAAGCCGATCCGCCGTTTGAAAATAACTACCGCCGCCCCCTTCGGTTGGATTCACTTTTGCTACCGAAATCCAGTCGGTGCGCCCGCCTGAGCAGGGCGAAGTTTTCACCCACACTTTCCAACCTGTCCCGCCTCGATCTCCGCTTGAGCTTGAATTTCCACTACCGGAAGACTTACAAGCCAATAAAAAACAGATTCCAATGGCAAGTGCAATAATTGCATTAAACCCTGCCATACTTACCGAACGATAGATTTTCATTTTTCAAACTCCTTAACGAATAATTGCTAATTTTATATTTTTCAAATCTTCAATCACTGCCGAAATTTATTGAAACAGTTAGCGTAAAACTGGTCGTTGTTCGGCAGTTGTTGACTATTTCAAGATAATTGTTACCCGGCTGAGTGATGTAACTGATACTGGTTGCGCCGTTGGAAAATTTGGCACAACCGTTACGCGAACTGATATTCGCAGAAAGGACTTGACCATATCTGGCGGTTAAAACAAAACTGCGATTTGCATAAGCATTGATAGGACTCGAAACAGTGGCTGAAGTTCTTCCACGGGCAAAACTGATTCGTGTTTGAGCAGTTAAATCAGAACTGGTTACGGAAATCATCAGACCTAATAAAATCATTTGTAAACCTAGTTTTTTCATCTTTTATTTCTCCTGGCTACTCATTAAGAAATTTCTTTCTAACTTCTAATGTTCTTTTTTCAAAAACATTTCATTTCTTATTTTCTCAAGAGTCTTCTCACTAATTTTCGCTTCTCTGATTATTTGAACTTTTTCTGATTCGGTAAGGTAATCTGATTTCTGCTCATCTTTTTTGTTCAAATTCTCCCCAAAGCAGCCGATTCGAATCCGCCTGATCTTGGTAATGGTCACTTTTAATTTTCGTTTCATTTTTCTGGAAATTCGGCTATGCTGTAAATCTAAATTAAAAAGGCAAGGAAATAACGAAAGAAAGACGAAATTTTTCCGAAATTATGATGAATTCGTCAGGGAAAATCACCTACCGTTTTGCTGATGTCGAAGTTGATTTGTCGCGTGGCAGTTTGACACATAACGGCAAGGACATTTATTTGCGCCAAAAGACATTTCAAGTCTTTATTTATTTGTTGGAACAACACGACAGGCTGGTTTCAAAAGACGAATTAATGCAAACCGTCTGGAAAGATACAGCCGTTACAGATGATGTGTTGGTGCAGTGCGTTAAGGAAATTCGCCAAACTCTCGGAGACAATCCCCAACAGCCGCGTTTTATCAAAACATTTCCTAAAATCGGTTATCGTTTTATTGGCAAAGTAGAAGAATACCCTCAAACAACTTTTATCGAAGAAATTACCAAAGTCGAATTTGAGATAGAAGAAGAATTTGACACCGACCAATCAAACAAAAAAAACCTCTTACCAATCAAAGACAAAAAATCCAAAAGCTTTTTTTATTTTCCGATTGCAATAGTTGTTTTAATTGGCATATTAATTTTTGGCGTCTCCTTTTGGTGGCGAACCAATTTGCATACAATTCAAACACGTTTACCTATCGTTGCCGGAAAAAAAAATATTGCAGTAATGTTTTTTGAAAATCATTCAAAAAGCGTCGAACTTGATTGGCTGCGCGAAGGTTTGGCGGATATGTTGATTACCAATCTTTCACGTTCAAACAATTTGAATGTTTTGAGTCGCAATCAGCTTTATAACTTACTTGAAAGGCAAAGTTTAGAAAAAAATTTCTCACTTGACCAAGCCGTAGAAATTGCCCGTCAAACACAATCAAACTTATTTATCTTGGGGAGTTTTTCTCAAATTGGGGAACGTGTCAGACTGGATATTCAGATTTACGATGCTGAAAGCGGCAATATTTTAACTTCGGAGAATTTAACGGTCGAAAAATCGGAACAACTTTTGACCGAAATTGATCTTTTGTCATTCAAAATTACGAATCGGCTAAATATTGACTCAGACGAAAAAGCGAATTTGGCAACTACCATGACCAATAATTTGGAAGCCTACCGCTATTATTCGCTGGCTCTGGAAAAAGCCCAGGGCTTACAAACCAATGACGCTTTGGATTTACTTGAAAAAGCAGTCGCTCTTGATCCTAGTTTTGCAATGGCTTACGCGCGGATCGGTCATACTTATTCAATAACTCAGGGTTGGTCGGAAAAAGGTAAACCCTATTTGGAAAAAGCCTTTGCCATGTCTGATCGGCTGTCCGAAAAAGACCGTCTGTTTATTGCCGGTTGGTATGCAATTGCTAATCTTGATTATCCGTCGGCTATTCAAACCTTTCGCGAAATCATCCAAAAATATCCAACTGAAACTGAAGCCTACTTACGGCTTGGCTATTTGCTGCGCGGGGAGGAAAAGTTTGAGGATGCCATTGGAATTTTGCGTCAGGGATTGGCAATTGATTCTAATTCACCCGAAATTTATAACGCACTTGGCTTGCTTTATTCATTACTTGGCAAACATTCGGAAGCAATTGTCATGCACGAACATTACGTGGCACTTGAGCCATCCAAAGCAAACTCATTTGACAGCCTTGGGATGACGTATCAATGGGCTGGTCATTACAACGAAGCGATAGTCAATTATCAGCAAGCCCTCAAGATCAATCCGAAATTTGAAATTGCTCAGGTTCATTTGGGAAATACTTATTTTCAAAGCGGACAGTTTCAAAAATCAATCGAAGCCATTAAAAAATACATTGAATTAGCCCCTTCACATTTGGAAAGAGGACGCGGATTTACTTATCTTGCTTATATTTACCGAAAACAGAATAATTTGAACGCTGCCAAACAAGCAGCACAAACAGCTTTGAATGAAGAGCCTTTTCAGATGGGTGAAATGCTCATCATCTCCTGTGACAACGGCGATTGGAAAACGGTCGAGAAACTGAAAAATAAAATTTTTGCAGATGCGTCATTCTCAAATCGCGGAGCCAGACTGAGTCCGCGATACAAATATTATTATCTTGGCTATATCGCCTTAAAAAAAGGGGAAACTGAAACCGCTTTGGAAAATTTTCGTGAGGCATTAAGGCACTTACCTCTGAGTTGGAATATTGATTCCTTTGAGGATTGTCTTGCCAATGCCTATCTTGAAATCGGACGTTATGATGAGGCAATTGCTGAATATCAAAGGATTCTGCAAATCAATCCTAACTATCCATTTGCACAATATTCAATGGCAAAAGCACTTGAAAAAAAAGGACAGTTAGAAGATTCGCAAATTGCCTATCGTAAATTTTTAGAAAGTTGGAAGAATGCAGATCAAAATATTTCAGAAATTATTCAGGCTCAAAAATCTATTTCTTCCTAAACAAAAATTGCCGCAAAAATTACAAAACCCATAAAAATTATGTTTTTTGCTCTTTCTGCGGCTTCTACTCTTAATTGGTCCATTTAACTTTTTTAGGCTGCTACCAAACTCATTTCTTCAATTGCTTTATCAATTTCCTCTCGCTGTTCCTGAGTCAACTTTTTATCCTCTAACAAATTATAAAGAGTTGGTAAAGAATTTTGATCTTTATTGACTTTTATAATGTGAACCAAAGCAGAGCGAACTTTTTTATCCGGGTGATTTTTTAAGGCTTCCAGAATTTGACTGTTTTCTCCCGATCTGAGAACCAGCGACAATAAAACAAAAGCTTCGTAAGAATATTTTGGATCACGGTGGATAAGCCGATCAAAGGAACGTTCAACAAAACCACCCTCTACAGCAGCTCTGGCAGCGTGACGCATTCTGCCTTGTTCATTCATCTCAACTATTCTTGCCCAGGCATCGGCACGGTCAAAACTCAAACGAGTTAATCCGCGAGCTGCTGCCGCACGAACTTCCCGGGTGGGATCGGCACAGGCTAACAAAATCGTTTCAAACACGCTTTGGTGATCAAATTCGGATAAAATCGAAATTGCTTTTGAACGCAGTTGAGCAGAAAGGTCGTAAATTGCCACTTGTGAGAGAGCCTCAACCGAGTTCCGGGTTCTGAAAGCCGCTAGAATTCTAACCGCTAAATCGCGAACTTCTTCATCTTCCTCATATTCATCGTGAGTTTGTTCAATAGCACTAATTAATGCTTCTTCATTTGAAAGAGGTAAATTGTCAAAAGGTCTCGGGCGTTCAACTTTTTGAAAGCCGAAAACGGGTAAAGGAACTGAATCTAAAGCATCTAATCCAAATTGTTCGGTTTTAAATTCTTTAGTCGTGTTCAGAACAACATTGGTGTTTGGAAGATTTAGAGTTGGTTTCTTTGGGTTTTTGCGGCGTTTTCTGTCAACAATGTTCTGATTTTTTCGCAGCCACTCCATTTCTTCATCCGCATCAAAGGTCAAACCTTCGGCGTTGCTTTTCTTTCGCTGCTCTTTCCAATTATTTTCAACAACTTTATCTTCTTGTTTTTTTAGCTTCAGTTTCCAAACTATTGCTCCTGATAACCCTAATACTAAAACAACCAAGGTAATATACCACCAAGTATAATCTTCATCGGGTGGTTTTAAGGTGGAAGGTTGTTGTGAAAATATTTGAATGGTAAAAACAAAAATAGCAACCGTTAAATACAATATACGAAATCTCATTTCTTTTCTCATTTCTTTTAGTTGAATTACTTGATGCGGCGTTTTTTGAAGGGCGATGATTGAGTTAACTCTCTTTAAGGTGAACTCAACTTAACATTATGCAACTTTTTTCAGCATTTGTCACTAAGAATTTTTATCTTTGTTGGTCAATGTTTATTATTTTTGTGTTTTTTTATCTTAAAAGGCAAATTCACCTTTTAACCCTTTACCCAAAGATATTTTCATACTAAAGTTAGAAGCATAATTTAATAATTTCGCTTTCTCTAAAAAAATTAAATGTCTGCCTTTAATACCGTAACTGAAACTAATCTTTCAGAATTACCATTGATTCATCGCGGAAAAGTGCGTGATGTGTATCAAGTCAATGACAAACAGCTATTGTTAGTTGCAACTGACAGAATTTCGGCTTTTGATTGCGTTATGCCAACTCCAATCCCCAATAAAGGCATAATCCTGACGCAGCTCTCAAAATTTTGGTTTTCGAGGCTCGGACATTTGACCGATCATCATTTTCTAAACGCTGATTTTGATAAAATGCCGGAAACCGTGCAGAAAAATAAAGAATTACGGGGCAGATCAACCTTAGTTAAGAAGACAAAGGTTTTTCCGGTTGAATGTGTTGTCCGAGGTTATATTGCCGGTTCCGGTTGGAAAGATTACAAGGCAACTGGAAAAATTTGCGGACATGAGTTACCTGAAGGGTTAATAGAAGCAGACAAACTACCGCAACCGATTTTTACCCCGGCGACAAAAGCTGCAACCGGACACGATGAAAACATTACCGAATTGGAATTCGTTAAAATTGTCGGAGCAGAAATAGCGGCAAAATTAAGTTCGCTTTCTCTTAAACTTTATCAGGAAGCCAGCACTTATGCTTTAACCTGCGGCATTATCATTGCAGATACTAAATTTGAGTTCGGACAAGATGAGAACGGTAACATTTTATTGATTGACGAAGTTTTAACCCCCGATTCTTCGCGTTTTTGGTCAGTTGAAAATTATCAACCCGGGCAATCTCCGGCTTCATTCGATAAACAATTCGTGCGGGATTATTTGGAAACGCTCGATTGGAACAAACAACCCCCAGCCCCGGCTTTACCGGAAAATATTATTGAAGCGACCACCAAGCGTTATTTGGAAGCCTACAAACTTTTGACAGGAGAAGATTTCCCGCAAATTTGAAATTTAATTGCGATTGAATGTTTTATCAAAATCTATGCAGATACGAACGCGAATGGAAACATTGATTGATGAGATGCTGGACGGGCAAATTATGCTCAATGAAGCAATGTCAGAATTTGAGAAGTTATACATTCAAAAGGCTTTACTCCGCTACAAAGATCATTTATCTCAGACTGCTAACGCTCTTGGGATTCACCGTAATACACTTTCAAAAAGAGTTTCAACCTATCAGGAACAACCTAAACCACCTAAAAGATTACTTTCCCGCCGTTCTAAATAATCCCACTTTTAAAAGTTGATAATATCATTGTCAGATTTTCTTCAAAAAAATATTCAAAGAGATACTTGACAAGATAGTTTAGCGTTTTCTATACTAGCACTCATACAATGAGAGTGCTAAAGCTCTCTGATAATCATCTAAAATAAGGAGTTAAAATAAATGGCTACAACAATTAAACCATTACACGATAGAGTTATCATCAAACGTCTTGACGAAAGCGCAGAAAAAACCGCCGGGGGCTTATTCATTCCTGATTCAGCCAAAGAAAAACCGCAAGAAGGCAAAGTAATTGCAGTTGGTGCCGGAAAAGTAAGAGAAGACGGTTCACGTCAAACTTTGGATGTTAAAGAAGGCGACCGCGTTCTTTTTGGAAAATACAGCGGTTCAGAAATCAAATTAGATGGCGAAGAATTTTTGATCATGCGTGAAGATGAAATCTTAGGGATTATCGAACGCGCAGGAGCTGCCGCCTAGTAGCAGTTAGCAGTGACAGCAGCAGTTTTTCTATGTGCAAACTGCCTAAGTTAAACTAAACAAATATTAAAAATAATCAAAAAGTTGGCGTAAAATGCAGATTAATTGCTTGGAGCAACTGCTCCTGCCAACTGATAAAAAGGAGTTTAATAAAAGATTATGGCAAAACAAGTTATTCACGGTGAAGATTCAAGAGCCGCTATTTTGCGCGGTGTTAATCAATTAGCAGATGCAGTAAAAGTTACCTTGGGACCAAAAGGACGTAACGTAGTAATTGATAAAAAATTCGGTTCGCCGACCATTACCAAAGACGGTGTGACCGTTGCCAAAGAAATCGAATTAAAAGATTCTTTGGAAAATATGGGCGCACAAATGGTTCGTGAAGTTGCTTCAAAAACCAGTGACGTTGCCGGTGATGGAACCACCACCGCAACCGTTTTGGCACAAGCAATTTTCAAAGAAGGTGTTCGCACCGTTGCCGCCGGTTCAAACCCGATGGCGTTGAAACGTGGAATTGACCAGGCAGTTATTGCAATCGTTAATGAAATCCACAAATTGGCTCAGCCTGTTTCAGGCGATGCAATTGCTCAAGTTGGAACAGTTTCAGCTAACGGCGACAAAACCATCGGAACCATTATTGCCGAAGCAATGAACAAAGTTGGAAAAGACGGAGTTATCACCGTTGAGGAATCAAAAACAATGGAAACTCAGTTGGAAGTTGTTGAAGGTATGCAGTTCGATCGTGGTTACCTTTCACCTTACTTCGTAACTGACGCTGAAAGAATGGAAGCAGTTTTAGACAATGCTTTGATTCTCATCAACGAAAAGAAAATTTCTTCAATGAAAGACCTTTTACCGATTTTGGAACAAGTTGCCAAAACCGGAAAACAACTCTTAATCATTGCCGAAGATGTTGAAGGTGAAGCACTTGCAACTTTGGTTGTCAACAAATTGCGTGGAACTTTGAATGTTGCAGCAGTTAAAGCTCCCGGCTTTGGCGACAGACGCAAAGCAATGTTGGAAGACATCGCAATTTTGACTGGCGGTAAAGTTATCAGTGAAGATTTGGGTATCAAACTCGAATCAATTTCGCTTGATGACCTCGGTAAAGCCAAGAAAATTACCGTTGACAAAGACAACACCACCATCGTTGAAGGTGCAGGAACAGGCGAAGCCATCGAAGGTCGCGTTAAATTGATTCGTAACCAAATCGAAGAAACTTCTTCGGATTATGACCGTGAAAAATTGCAAGAACGCCTTGCCAAATTGGTTGGCGGTGTTGCGGTTATCAAAGTTGGTGCGGCTACCGAAACCGAAATGAAAGAAAAGAAAGCCCGTGTTGAAGATGCAATGCACGCAACCCGCGCCGCAGTTGAAGAAGGTATCGTTGCCGGCGGTGGTGTAACCTTAGTAAAAGCAGCTAAAGTTCTGGATGAATTCAAAGCCGAAGGCGATTCAGACGAGCAAATCGGTGTCAACATCATCAAACGTGCTGTTGAAGAACCGCTTCGCCAAATTGCCGGAAACGCCGGAAAAGAAGGCGCAGTTATCGTTGAAAGAATTCGCGAATCACAAGATGCTTCTTTCGGATTTAATGCTGCCACCGAAGTCTTTGAAGATTTAGTCAAAGCCGGTGTTATTGATCCTGCTAAAGTTACCCGCACTGCATTGCAAAATGCTGCATCAATCGCCGGGTTGATGTTGACCACCGAAGCAATGATTGCCGATGCTCCTGACGAAAAAGGCGGAGATATGGGCGGCGGAATGCCGGGCGGAATGGGCGGAATGGGAATGGGAATGTAGTCTCATTTTAGATTTGCGATTTGCGATTGTTTTGTTTTCAAAAGCTCTTTCGTAAACCTAACTTCTGGAAACACCCATCCAAAATTGAAAAAGGCTTTGTTCGTTATGGGCAAAGCCTTTTTTATCCATTGTTTTTCAAAGAAATACTCAACAAATGTCCATTATTTGCTTTTTCATAAATACTTCTCTTAGTTATAGTTACTGCCTTTACTTAAATTTTAATGACTTCAAAATTTGTAAAAACTCGCTCTGAGAATAATTAGCTCTGTCCTGACATAATTTTACATTTTTTTCCTGATTGTCGTGGCAGGAAAAATAAATTATCACTAATTGATATTTCCCGTCTTTCTTACGCGCGCCCATCCATTTTGCATCATAAAAGCCATCCTCATTGCTGGTAGAAAAAACGCCTAACGAACCATCTATTTCAGGTGTGGACACTTCAGCATCATTTTTTCTAGTTTCATACTCAATGTAGAGCTGATCATCTGCCTTTTCTTTGCTAAATAATTCGTCCTGCAAGTTGATTTCAAATCCCCCGGAATCGGATCGTTTGAAATTGAATGTAGTAAATCCTTCCATTTGTTGAACATCTTTATCTTTAATAAAGGCTGGAGATAGCGAAAAAGTAATGCCGTTTTCGTTATACACGGTATTTTTGGTGACAAAAAATATTTTCACAGCCCCGGCAGATTTGGCGATTGTCGCCACATCTTCCATATTTCCATAGTTCTCTGCACGGACAAATATTATTTTTTTATTCTTGCTTTTGGTCTTCAAACGACTCGTAATCGCTGTTTTCAAAGCAGTAGCCGAAAATGGTTTGCCGTCCATTAAATATGCGCCGTTTTTATCAAACGCCACGGCAATCGCATTTTTGTCGAGGGGAAAACCGTTATTACTCTCAGAAATCTCTCCGATAAAATCAATCTCAATCCCGTTATTAAAAGGAAGAGAATCCTCCGTTCCGGCATAAACCAAAAGTGTCAGCGGATTCGGTTTCGGTCTAACAACGGGATTTTTAATTTCCAAGGGGAGCAAAATTGGCGAGGCGCTAATTTTGTTGATGGTTCCGAAAAGTTTCGCCATCTCTTCTGCCGAAACTGAACGGTCAGCCGCTAAATGAATAGTTTTCTCAAAAAAGCCTTGGTCAACCCGATTTTGGATAACATCATCCAACTTTTTGATTAAAACAGAAGTGTCGGCAGACGTTCCGGTTTCTTCATAATTAAGTTTCAGTTTTAGTGGATTTTGGGCAAACCCCTGATAACCAAAGATGTTGCCAAATAAAACCATCAAAATTAAAAAATATCCGGTCTTCATTTTCTTTTTCTCCTCTTCAATTAAAATATCAGTCTAAACTTCAAGAAGTCTCAGCAATCAAAAAAATATTTACTCCATCTTTGGCGGCTTGCCGTCCTGATAAACGAAAACATGGAAAACATATCTTGCGCCATACTCAATCAAGCCATCAAGTTTACCGTTGTTTTCCATTTCAGCCAGTTTTTGAATTATGAAATTTTGTTCTTCGGCAGTTAAATGCTTTCGGGCAATATCAAAAGCATAACCCGATGTATGCGGGGGTCTTGAATCCTTACCCATAACCTTAAAGGAGTTTGCATTGGTTTTGTTCAAATCAATTTGATAATCCATCGAACGAACCATATCGCTTATTTTCAACGGACGATTAAATTTCTTTTGATAACTGTCAGCAACTTCTTCGATAACCTTTTTGGCTTCTGGATTTATCATTCTTAACAGTCTGATTCGCATTTGCTTTCTGTCTTTTGGATTGTTCAAATCATATTTTTCTCCGTCAAAATCGTCAGCAAGTTTTTTTAAGAAGGCAAATTTCGGCGAATCCGGTTGTAAAGGTTTTGTCCTCTCTTCAAAACTAAATGAGCTAAATTCATCCTCAGTTACTTTTTCCTCAAAATCAACCAAATATGTTTCGGTCGCCAGCGGCAACTCAACCAACTCACCTTTTGCCCGTTTTTCTGCTAAATCAGCAAAATCGAGGGGTTGGACATAACCCGCATCAACCATTTCTTGCAATCTTTTAGACTGTTTCGGAACGCCGCAACACAACTCTACCATGACATTTAATCCGGGTGGTCTCTCTCCGGTAGGCTGATCTCTTTTTTCATTAGCTTTATCTAATTGTTGTTTCCAAAATTCTTGGGTTACTTTCAAATTGGTTTTGCTTGAAACTGTTGGAGACGGATTTTGTTTTCCGTTGGAGACGGTTTGGTTCTGATTTGTTGAATTAATACCCGTTTGGTTGTTTTGACAGGCAGTGCTACCAATAAAACACAAACCTAAAATTAAAAATATAAACAGGGGCAGTTGTTTTTTCATAATTATTGTCCACACAATTTATTTTATCGGATCATTTTTTGCTTAAAGGCTCCATTTCAATTCCGAAAGTTTTCGGATTTTCGCCAACTATGTAAGCCGCCAGGAATTTTGGAACATATTTGTAATTTTCAACCGTAAACTGTTTGGTCCCTTTGCTTGGATCTTTGAGAATAGATTTTCTTAAATTCCAATAAGTAAAATCTTCGCTATTACTCTCGTTGTTTTTGCTGATTAGGAGCTTTATACTTCCTTGACCGGCGTTATAAGAAGAAATTGCAAAAAGCGCACCGATGGAATTATTTCCAAAATCATTATCCATTAATTTTTTGAAATATTTAGCCGCCGCTTCTGCTGACAATTTGTGATCGCATCTTTCATCAGTTTTTTTAGGTGTCGCTCCTTTTACGGTTTTGAGTCCATAATCAGCTCCCATTTGGGTCGAAAATTGGAACATTCCTAATCCTCCGGTGGGGGCTTGAAGACAAGGGCAAAATTCAGATTCGATCATGGGAATATAAATCCCAAGTTGTGCCGGCAATCCGTTATTAACAAAGGCAGAGATCAAATCAGGCGCGACTGCTTTTCCCCGTTGCAAAACGTCAGTCAGATTACCACTCATTCTACATTCCGAAGATTTAATGCTTTTAATTGATAGTCTTTTGAAATAAAAATCCACCTGTTCCTTGACGGCTGCTAACCCATCTCCATCAATGTAGGGTTTTACTCCATCTCCATCAACCTTGTTTTTTTCAGGAAAAAGAAGCAGGAATTCATTGGATTTTCTTGCAACAAAGCGATATTTTTCCTCCTCATTCATTTGGGCATATTTTAGATCCTGAGGCTCAGACTGTTTATCCTCGCTCATTTGATTATTATCTAAATTTGCGGGCGCGGATGTGGTGTTTGTGGTTAAAACAGGCTTTACAAATGCACAGGAAATCCCGGAGATTGAAAATGTCATTGTCAACAGAGTCAATCCTAAACGTAGTCGAATTTTCATGCTTTTAGCTCCTTATATTTAATTCAAATACTTGCCATTCGGCTGATAGGTTTATTAGTCTTTAAAATGATTGTTTCCCCTTCTCATTTTCTTTTTCTCCGTAATTGGAAAAATCAGCCCTTAATTAAATAAACGGAAAATTCGATGAATAAAGGTCCAAAAGGTTTTTAGGCTTTATCCATCGGTGTTGGTTTCCTGGTCTTGAAAAAATCATTAGCATTCAGCCAAAAGATTTCGGCTGGGATTTCAAATTTCGCGCAGATATTGTTTTAACCGACCATTCTTTTTCGTTTTACTTCCATACGGTCGGCACTGATTAATTTGAATCCAACACTTTTACACCTTTGCCTATCGTAACCTTTTGTTGAGAGCAGGCTTGCTGCCAAGGCACTGTGCCTTCGACACAAGTTACTGTTGTGACGCTCCGGGTATTATTCGGGAATTTACCGCCTGCCTTTTCTTCCTTGGGCTGTTTGTTTTTCTTTTTCGATTTGTCGTCACCCAGATAGCCTTGGACAGCATCGTCCAGATTGGTCGTTGTGGTTGATTCGGCAGGTTTGGTGGTGTCTGCCGGTTTTTCTGCTGCAATGTCGGTTTTTCCGATATTGCAAGCTCAGATCAGCAGGCAAAGTGTTGCAATTGCTAAAAATGTTTTAATGTTCATATTTCTAAAAGTTAAATTCATCGTGTCACCTCTTTTGTTTTTATTGCGCCTCTATTTTTTGTAGTTCTCTGTCACAAACTGATTAATTAATTTATTCAGATTTGCCTTTTCCCAAATCGCTAAACCGTCGGCGTTAGGAATCTTTTTATAGACAGCAGATGATTTACCCTGCTCATATTTGATTGGGTCTGTTAAGTAAGCGATCATAAATTTTCTCCCCGGCGCGTTGTCTGTAAATTTTAGGTATTCCGTCCGGTCGGCTTTGGGGTAATATGATTTACTTTCAATTCCGATAAACTCCGCCATAAATTTCAGCTTGGCGTATCTTAAGCTCTGCTGACCGGCGGTGTCCTCAAAATAAGCAATCAGATCGTTTAGTTCCCGAACTGAAAAATTACGGGTATAACTTAATTTCAAACCTTCTTTTCTCCATTCTTCGACCGGAAAGTTCTTTCTGTTTGTCTCGTTATTGATTTTGAACGCCATTTCCTCCAAATGTTCATAATTGGCTTTGACGAACGATTTCTGGTCGGGGGTTAGTTTGTTATTAACTTTCAGGGCAGCATCAATTTTTTTCGCCCAAAAGTTTGGGCTTTTTTTTATCTCAGCTTTGGTGGCTTCGGTTTGCCGCGCCAAAGCCAACAGCTCATCCGTGCCAATGTATTGGTTCATTCGAGCCGTTAGTTCAAACAATCTGGTGACTGCCTGCTTTTTTGACAGCGAGGAGGCAGCGGTTCGGGTTTGAACGGCAAACGATTCATCGGGAATCAGTTTGTAGATCGAAAAGATCCAATAAAGTTGGGTCTGAGTTCCCGGCTCTTTGATGACGGATTTGACATCATCATAGAGTAGATCAATAACCGCAGTTTTTGACTTACCCGCCAGATCCTGACGAGCAGCCCATTTTTCTGCCACTAATTCGGCATCTTTCGTGTTGGGGCTGTTGCCTGAAACTATCTCTTTGAGTTGATTGATCAACATCGTCACAGAGTTTGCCTCAAACGGTTTATCCTGCGCCAACCCCGTCAAGCTCAAAACCGAACCCATCAGCGACAAAACCAAAACTAATTTTGTCCAATTATTTTTGAAACTGCTCAACTTCATCGTTATTCTCCTGCAACTGAAAATGTCAGTCCTAAATTTCATCTTTCCGCGACCTTCCATGAATTTTCGGGCAGAATCACTTTTCGCATCCGTTCGGTAAATCTCTAACCCGTCGCACACAAAGTTTTGTCATCAACCAAAAGTTGGACTTTTATTGTTCCAATCAAATCTCGAAGGAGTTGTCTTAGACGACCATAGTTATAATATAATCCAATCCAGCAATATAGTTAGCGTCACATAACATAGTGACGGTTTGCTGAAATGGACTACACGTTCCATTTATCGAGCTATAAAGATCCAAAGTTACAGTTCTGCCTTCACAACCCATACAATACTCTCTTCCTGGTCCAACGCCGCCATTGATACATATTCCAACGGGACAAGTTTCACTTAGTGCCATCACCGCACTCGGAACAACCACCGAAGAAATTAACGGCAGCATTACCATCGAAGCCAACCCGACTCTCTTGACTACTTCACGTCTGGAAACTCCGCCAAAATGATCGGCTAATTCACCCGCGTTTTCGAGCAGACCGTCCTGCTTTAATCCATCAACCGCTAGCCAGACAAAATCTTCGCTGACGAGTGTTTTCAGTTCTTTGCTCATCAAATCGCTGATTTCGGCAACCGTCCGTTTGCCGTCGCAAAGTTGATAGACTAAACCCGCAGTTTGATTCAAGCAAAAGGCTTTATTGATGTTTAAGTCGTAAATCAAGACCTCATTTTCCAAGTCCTGAACGACAATGTTTGCCTTTCGGCTGATTGGGTAATTTGTCATTTGAAATATAATCTCCTGCGAAAAGTTCGATACTTTTTTTAACTGTAAATAATTAGTGCGAATTCTTGATGAATTGCCACCGCACTTTAGTCGGTGGAACTTTTAAGACCACACAGTTTAGGCTTGAGCCAAATTAAAAAAATTAAATAATTCCGAATAGCTTTAGCTCAAGCAAAAAGGATGATTGATAATTTTTATACCCAATTCGACTAAAGTCCTTTAACTCACTAATTTCAGTTCCTCTGGTTGAAACCAGAGGCAATTCATAAAAACAAATACACGAATTATCTACAGTTACTAAATTTTCAAACTTTCATTTGAATCACTCTGCTTTAACTTCACGC
This sequence comes from Pyrinomonadaceae bacterium, assembly GCA_019694395.1. Classification (GTDB taxonomy): domain Bacteria; phylum Acidobacteriota; class Blastocatellia; order Pyrinomonadales; family Pyrinomonadaceae; genus JAIBCC01. The sequence goes on from JAIBCC010000001.1 coordinate 229,617, forward strand.
ATCCAATTTTGTAATTTTTCAATATCCTTCGTGACCGTCCGCGAAGCCGCAAACAGAACAAGAGCCAATAAAATGCTCAAAACTGGGATGGCATACATTGCGGAATGCAATCCTTCGGCGCGAAACGGTTCGAGCGCAGTTTGTGAAACGTCAGTCACTCCGGCAATTTGGGCAGCACGTTTGGTAAAAAAATCGCTCAACATCCCCGTTCCGTAAGGTCCGAGCGATGCGCCTAAAACATACATGGCAAAGAAATAAACCGCCATCGCCGTTCCACGCATTCCGGGTTCGATGATGTCCTGAATGGTTGAATAAACCGTCGAATAATAAAAATACATCAGCGCACAGCCTGTCCCCATCAAAATTAAAAATGGAACAGTTGCGCCTTGAGGCTGATTAAGTGCGAAAAAAAGAAACGGAATTGAAAACAAAATTGCTGTTGCTCCGACTAACAATCGTCCGTTTTGACGTTTTCTCATCATTGCATCGCCGATAAATCCGCTGATGAACAGTCCGGGCGCACCCATCAAGCCATAAACAATCATCGAAACGTAGTTTGCCGATTGAATATCCGCCCCGTGATAGCGCATCAAAAACGGCGTAATAAACGAGCCGATGGCATACATATTAAAATTGTGAATCGCGCCCGAAATAATTATCCAGCGCATTGTTGGCGAACCAAGAATCAATTTATAAGGCGAACCTTCGCGTTTTTGCTCGCCGATGTCGTGCGATTCCGTTGCACCGCGTTTCGGCTCTTTGATAAAAAGGACAGCAATCGCACATAAAACGCCCGGAACTCCGGCGACAAAAAATGCGGTTCGCCAACCGTAATTTTTGGTGATCGTGCCGCTGACGGCAAAGCTCAAAGCAATTCCGACAGGCAGACCGAGCATAAAAAACGAAAGAGCTTTCGCCCGCCAATTTGCGGGAAAAAGATCGCCGATCAACGAATTTGCCGCCGGAGCGCACGAGGCTTCACCGACTCCAACCCCAAGCCGCAAAACAAAAATCTGCCAAAAGTTCTGTGCCAAACCCGAACCGACGGTCAGCAAACTCCAGACAAAAACCCCTGCCGAAAGTATCCCTTTGCGCCCCATTTTGTCCGCCAATCACCCCAGCGGAACGCCGACAAACGCATACAAAAGCGTAAAAGCCGTGCCAAGTGCGCCAAGCGCGGAATCGCTCAAACCAAATTCTTTCCGCACCGACTCGCCCACCGCCCCCAAAATCTGACGGTCAAAAAAATTCATCGTGTTGATAGCAAACAACACGAAAAGCGCAAACCAAATAGCAGATTTTTTTTCATTCATAATCAAATAATCGCAGCAGTGTCACTTGGCAGTAACAGTCAGTCATTTAGTAAAGAAGTATTGATTGCTAACTGCCACTGCTACTGTTGACTGATTTCTTATTTCTTAAATAATCGAACCAACAGATTCAAAACTAAGGCAAAAACCGGTGCGCCAAACATCGGGGCAACGTAGTCAAACCCCGCGTCAAAGATTTGGTTGCCGAACATCACTAGTCCCATTCCGCCGACAAACCCGCCAATCGCCCCTACGACAACACTCAATATCGAACCAAGTTCGCCGCGATTATTTTTGAAAAAATTTTCGACCATCAAACCGATAACTACACCAACTGCCACAAAATAAATAAGAATTAGCATTTCGTTTTCTCCTTTTAAGTAGTTAACAACAGTTTTGTTAAATAATATTTTGTTAGTTAAGTGAGAAAGTATTGATTACTCAGTCACTTAACTAACAAATAAGTGACTTCCCTTTACCCTTTACTTTTTACCTACTGCTTAAAATGTTTTGTTTTTCACTGGATCGGGTTCAGTATTTCTTCCCGCATCAGATGACTGGAAACAACATCGCGCAGTTCGCGTGATTGTGCATCTGCTTTGTCTTTGGCTTCTTGCGAGCCGTAATGTTTGAGAGCAATTTCGTTGTATTTTCGTCCATTTTCTGCATTTTCGAGAGCATCAGAGTAAGTTTTGAAATAGACAACTAACGCCACGTCCCAACTGTTTGGTCCTTCGCCCGTGGGTTGGTTGAGCCATTTGTAATCCAAAATCACGCCCTGTTTTTTTGCTTCATCCAGAATAGGTTTGCTGTGTTCCCTTCGGAATTTCATATAATCTGCGCCTTTTCCGGGCTTAATTTCATAGAAAGTAACTCGCATAACCGAACCGGGATTGGATGCGGGGGCAGTCGTTTGTGCCTGTGCGCCAATCGCTAACAAACCTAAAAGCATTAACGTTAAGTAAATTCGTTTCATTTGTTTTCTCCTGTAAATTTCAAATCTTGTGCAAAAACTAAATGCTTCTTTTTCGGATTGTCGCGGCGTTCATTTCAAACGACAATCCTCCCAAATTTTGTTTTCTACTCACCTAAACAAGATTTGGGGCAAAAAAAGGTCATCCTTAAAAAAAATTTTTATTTTTTAAAGTTTCTGTTCTATAATCGGGGCTATCTTTCCCCAGTGAACTAAATGACAAGTGATGTTTCGCATCAAATTTCGAATCTTTTGATTGATTGGAGCAAGGGTGATGATTTTGCCCTTGAACAACTTATTCCCCTCATCTATGAAGAACTCCATCAAATGGCGCGAAGATATATGCGCCGTCAGCCTTTGGGACACACCTTTCAAACAACCGAGTTGATTCACGAGGCGTATTTGAAAATTGCCAAAGCCGGAGACCAAAACTGGCAAAACCGTTCCCATTTTTTGGGTGTTGCTGCCACGGCGATGCGGCATATTTTGGTTAATTACGCCCTGAGCAAACAAAGGCAAAAACGTGGGGGTTGGCAGCAAAAGGTGACATTTGCGGAGGATTTGGCGGCTTCAAATAATAATTCGAGCGAAATTATTGCTCTCAATGAGGCATTGAAGAAATTGGGGGAAATTGACGAACGCCGAAGCCGCGTCGTCGAAATGAAATTTTTCGGCGGTTTGAAAATAGAAGAGATCGCCGAGGTTTTGAAAATATCGCCCGAAACCGTCAAACGCGATTGGCAATTCTCCCGCACCTGGCTCTTGCGTGAATTGGCAGACGGCAGATGAAATGAGTATTTATTAGAGGGGAAGACAAAACATATTAGAAAAGATGAATGTAGTTGAGGAAGTTTTGGAAGTTTAGGAAGTAAAAACCTGTTCTTCCTTCCTAAACTTCCAAAACTTTCCCAACTTCCGAAACTAAAACCTGTTTTCTAACAAGTTTTGTCACATACTATAATGTTGCAAATTGACCCTTTTTTGTTTTGATTTACGTTCTATTAGATAGGAGTGTTAATTGCTTTGGTTTAATGAACATTGAAAGACTAAATCAGATTGAAGAAATCTATCATGCTGTTTTGAAAATTTCGCCTGCTGAACGCCCGGATTTTTTTAATAAAATTTGCGGCGCCGATGTTGATTTGCGCCGCGAAGTCGAATCTTTGCTTGCCTTTGAAAAAAATTCGGAATTCTTTTTGGATAATCCGCCCGAATCGCTGGTCGCACAAATGTTTAAGGACCAGGAAAATCACCTTGATCTCATTTCCAAAAAAATCGCTCATTACAAAATCATAAAATTTCTGGGAAAAGGCGGAATGGGCGAAGTCTTTCTGGCTCAGGACACAAAACTTGACCGTCAGGTTGCGATCAAATTCTTAAGCGAAGAGTTTAGTAAAGATGTTAATAAACTGAAACGCTTTATTCAGGAAGCCAAATCCATTTCGGCTTTGAATCATCCGAATATCCTGACAGTTCACGAAATTGGTGAAACTGAAGGCAAAAGCTACATTGTAACTGAGCTTATCGAAGGAAAAACTTTGCGTGAGAGGCTTAACCACAATGATCGGCTTTCTTTGTCCGAAACCATGGATATAGTTTTGCAAATAGCCGCCGCCATTGCTGCCGCACACGAAGCGGGAATTATCCACCGCGACATAAAACCCGAAAATATTATGATCCGCACCGACGGTTTAGTGAAAGTTCTGGATTTCGGGTTGGCGAAGCTAGTGAGAGGTGAGGAATGGGGGAGTAAGGAGAAGGAAAACTTGAATTTAGAGATGACTCCTCAACTCCTTAATCCCAACTCTCCACTCCCTACTCTGACGAATCCCGGAATGATAATGGGAACGGCGGCATATATGTCACCTGAACAGGCGAGGGGCAAAAAAACCGATGTCCACAGTGATATTTGGAGTTTTGGTGTTGTTTTTTATGAAATGCTCGCCGGATGCACTCCGTTTGCGGGGGAAACAACGAGCGATACGATCGCCTCGATCTTGGTCCGCGAGCCTGCACCAATTACCGAAAAGATACCTGCCGAACTGCAACAGATTTTACGCGGAACGTTACAAAAAAAGGTCGAAGAGCGTTATCAAACGGCGAAAGAACTATTAGCTGACTTAAAAGATGCGAAGCACGTTTTAGAATTTCACGATAAATTGGAGGGCGTTCCCAATCGGCTGGCAAACCAAACCCAGAGTTTTCCAATGACGAATACCAATGAAAATAGAAATCAGATAACAGCAAGCCCGGAGTATTTCGTCTCGCAGGTCAAAAATCACAAGTTTATTTATCTTACATTTACTCTCTTATTAACTGCCGGAATCGGTTTCGGGATTTACAAACTCAGTTCCAGAGTGCCGACAAAAGTTTCCGTTGAATCGGTAAAATTTACAAAGGTGACGGACTCCGGCAAGGTTGGGGAGCCGGTCGCTCTTTCGCGGGATGGCAAATACCTGGTTTATTCGATTATTGAAGGAGAAAAAGCAAGTATTTGGCTTAAACAGGTGGCTCTTCCTGAAAGTAACACCCTGATTCTTCCGCCTGCCCAGGTCAAGTATCGGGCATTCACATTTTCCCCGGATGGTAACTATTTGTATTACTCAATAGAGGAGGGCAGAATCAGCAACTGCACCGTCTATCAAATGCCATTGCGGGGTGGCGGAACTCCTCGCAAATTGGTTAGTGGTATCAATGGCGGAATAAGTTTTTCGCCTGATGGAATGCAAATTACCTACGGAGTTGAAGATTTGGAAAATGACGAAAGCATCTTGATGGTCGCCAATGCAGACGGCAGCGAACCACGTCAGCTTGTCAAGCGAAAAGGAAATGAAGAGATAGCCAGCAGTCGAGGTCGGTGGTCGCCTGATGGAAAATCAATCGCACTATGGGTAGGAACTAATGCCCCGCGCACTCAGGAACTTGCCAAAGTTTCCGTCGCTACCAGCGAGATTACACAGCTTGAAACGCCCAAATTTGATACTTTTGTTTTATGGGAGTGGTTGTCTGATGGTAATGGCTTCGTAGTTCTCGCTAGTGATAAACCTAATCAAAAGCCCGAATTTTGGCAAATAACTTTTCCTACGGGCGAAGTGAAAAAGATAACCAACGATTTGAATAACTATGGTTCGATGAGTCTCACGGCAGATTCCAATCTTTTGGCAACGACACAAGCGGAATGGTTAACTAATATTTCGATAGTTTCCGTCGGCGATACAACAATCGAAACTCCGATTACAACCGGCAGCTTCACAAATTCTAATCCGAGATGGACACCTGATGGGAAATTGGTTTATGAACGGATTACGGGGGACATCTTTATTGTTGACCCTCATGGCGGAAGTCCAAAACGACTCACTACAAACTCAACCAATCGGCAAATGACAGTTTCACGCGACGGGCGATATATTGTTAATGTTAGGACTGAAACGGGAACCTGGAGCATCTGGCGAATGGATATTGACGGCAATAATCCAAAACAGTTGACTACTCAATTCAGCGTTGAGCCGAGTATTTCACCGGATGGTCAAGAAGTCATTTATACCGTAGGTGTTGATACGGCAAGGATTTGGAAAGTTGGAATAGATGGTGGACAACCCTTGCAATTGACTGATCAAGAATCCCGCAATCCGGTATTTTCACCGGACGGAAAACAGTTCGCTTGTCGTTGGTGGGAAACCCCGGATTCTCAGCCTAAAATTGCAATCATTCCAGCCTCAGGAGGCAAACCTGTCAAAATTTTTGATTTTGACACTGATAGATTTCGCTGGATGCCTGACGGACGCTCGTTTGTCTATCCCCTCAGCAAAGACGGTGTGAGTAACCTCTGGTCACAACCGATAGATGGCGGCAAACCAAAACAGATTACAAATTTTACTAACAGCATTCATTCATTCGACATTTCACCCGATGGAAAACAGATTGCCATCGCACGCGGAACAAGCACCAGTGATGTTGTGCTGATTAGCGGATTCAATAAATAAAGTAAGAAAACTGCAACACAATTAAAGAGCTTTACATTTCAATAGTGAAAAACATCGAACAAACAATTGTAATTATTACATTTGCCATCATCAGACCAAACAAAATTAAAAGAACATAACCAAAAGCGATCAATCCGTTGCTGAATCCCCGCGTTTTGAAAAGATAAAATATCAAGGCAAAAGCCCCAAAAAGAACGATCAGGAATCTAAAAATTGTTTTCAATTCATAATTTCTTTCCAGGCTGTCAACCTTACACCACCACAAAATAAAAATCCCAATAACAATCGCCGTTGCCAAAGAAATGACCGGTTCGAGTGCTGTCTTGGCAAACAAGATTGTAAAAAAAGTGGAAACTCCGGAAAAAATAAAGGTTAGAATAATTATCTCACGTTTGACTGTCGCCCCGGACGGCTGAAGATTTGTTTCGCGGTTATCCATAGAAATATCTTAATTGAAAATTTAACCCCTGCCGAATCAATACGGAACATCTTGGCAATTATTGCGAAACTTATTCCATTTTAACTTTCGTCCAAGCCGAATTATTTTTGATAACACGACTATAACTTTAAAAAAACATTTAGATTGATAGAATTAATAAAGTAAATCGAAAAAATCTAAGAGGAAATTAAATGGAAACCAAAAATTTTAAAGCCTTCGGCACAGAATCCGCCGAAGCACCGTTACAAGTATTAAATATTCAACGCAGAATCGTTACGCCAAAGGATGTCGAGATAGAAATCCTTTATTGCGGGATCTGCCATTCGGATTTGCATTCTGCACGCAATGAATGGATGAACACGGTTTATCCGATAGTTCCCGGTCACGAAATTGTCGGAAAAGTAACCGCAGTCGGAGATCAGGTCACTAAATTTAAGGTTGGCGATTTGGCTGCTGTCGGCTGCATGGTTGATTCCTGCCGAGAATGTGAATTTTGCCAAGAAGGTTTGGAACAATATTGTGATATTGGTGCAACTTTGACCTTTAACTCGCCAGACGAACATTTAGCAGAACAACAAACGTTTGGTGGATACTCAGAAAGTATCACCGTTGACGAAAGTTTTGTTTTGCACGTTCCCGAAAATCTTGATCTGGCTGCCACAGCACCTTTGCTTTGCGCCGGAATCACAACTTATTCACCGTTAAAGCATTGGAACGTTGGTCCCGGATCAAAAGTCGGGGTGGTTGGCTTAGGCGGACTCGGACATATGGCAATTAAGCTCGCCAAAGCGATGGGCGCAGAAGTTACGGTTTTTACCACTTCACAATCTAAAGTTGAAGATGCCAAAAGACTTGGCGCGGACGAGGTTGTTCTATCAAAGGATGCTGAACAAATGGCGGCACATGCCAAAAGTCTGAACTTTATTCTTGACGCGGTTTCCGCTCCGCACGACATCAATGCTTACCTTAATCTGCTGAAAGTTGACGGGAGTTTGGTTTTAGTCGGCGCCCCTTTGCAACCGCTACCCGTAGTTTCTTTTAACCTCATTTTAGGCAGAAAGAGCTTTTCAGGTTCCCTCATCGGCGGTATTGCCGAAACTCAGGAAATGTTGGATTTCTGCGCCAAACATAACATTACAGCCGATATTGAATTGATCGGAGTTGATCAGGTCAATGAGGCTTATGAGCGTTTATTGAAAGGCGACATTAAATATCGTTTTGTGATTGATATTGCATCGTTAAAAAAATAAAGATTCATTTTCTTAACATTTTTTTAGTAAAAAAGGCTTTGTTTAATATAAGCAAAGCCCTTTTTTTAACCTAATTTTTCTGAATTTAGGATTTGTTTTACCCTACTCCGCACGATTTGATTTTACGATAAAAGGCGCGGCGGCTTTTATCTATGATGCTGTGATTTCCGCTGGCAACATATTGGTTCTCAGACTGTTTCCAAACAAATTGATAATTAAAGTTTTTTAAGAAATCGGGCTTAGTCGGCTTTTTACTTTTTTCCTCTTCCTCATCTTCAAAGGAGGAATACGTTGTCACGGTTACTTTCAAACTTTTATATTTTAGTCCCGGATTTTTTAGGAAGGTAAATTTAATATTTTCGAGATAGCCGCCGCCGCATTGAACATTATGTTCCAGATAAAATGGGCTGAGAATTATCTGAAAACCCTTTTCATCCAGCCCAATTACCGAATATTCTTCTTCTCCAAGAGCAGTTCCGGCAACACTATGGATAATAACGGATTCGTAACCGGGTAAAACTTCCAATTTTTCCTGAGTAGAAAATTCTTCCCAGCCATTATTACCGAAACCGACTGTATAACCTTCATAAATTTCTGCAGCATCCAACATTTCAGCCTGATCTTTATTTATCCGGTAGACTGCCAAAAGGTTTCTGTCAATGTAATAATTGGGTTCTTTAAACTCATTAAGATAGAAAATTACCCATAAAAGTTTTTCATTTCCGTTTTTGGTTAGTAATCTTTCCTTTAATTCAACCGTTTGATTTTCAATGAGTTTTGCGCTTTGTTTGTTAAATAAATCTCGGATAGGAATTGATTTGAAAGACATTAATTTTGCACTTTCATTTTCGGATTGTTTTTCCAACTTAGCCTCAGGAAATATTTTTTTGACCAGATCCAAATAGGTTACATTTGTGCTTTTTGAAACCTTATGATTAAAATCTGCATTCCATTCCGAATCTTGTGCCGTGATTGAAAAACAGAAAAACATTGATAAAGAAAAACCCAGCAAAAGTTTAGTTAGATTCATATTTATTTTGGAATCCTTTTTTATAAAGTAATTTCATCTTTTGAATGACGAAACCGCTAAAAAAAATTGCTGAACTTTTGCAAAATTTCAAAAATAAAAAAGGCAAATCGGAATAACCTTTTTGCCTTTTTTATTTTTACTTTTGACCTGAATTTATCTTTCCGAGATCGGAACGTATTTCAAATCTCTGGCACCGATATATTCGGCACGCGGACGAATCAGTTTATTGTTGGCATATTGTTCCAGAATATGTCCCGTCCAGCCCGAAATACGCGAAACAGCAAAGATCGGAGTATATTGATCGGTCGGAATTCCCATCAAATAGTAGGCTGAAGCTGAATAGAAATCCACATTCGGGTGCATTCCTTTCTTCTCAAGCATTTCTTTTTCAATTTTTTCCGACATTTCATACCATTTGGTAATCCCTGTCTTTTCTGCCATCCGTTTGCTGAAACGTCTCAAATTGGTTGCGCGCGGATCTTCGGTTTTGTAAACAGCGTGACCAATTCCCATAATTTTGCGTTTGGTAGCCAGCGCATTTTCCAACCACGCATCAACATTTTCGACTTCGCCGATTTCGAGCAGCATTTTCATAACCGCTGTATTGGCTCCGCCGTGTAATGGTCCTGCCAGAGTTGCAATTCCTGCTACGACCGCGCCGTAAACGTCTGCCAAGGTTCCCGAGGCAACGCGGGTAGCGAACGTTGAAGCGTTTAACTCGTGGTCAGCGTGCAGAATCAAACAAACATCCATCATATGAACTTCTTCTGCATCAGGCGTTTCGCCTTTTAATTGATACATAAAGTTATAGGCGATGCTTTGATCAGCTAACGGAGCAACAATATCTTTTCCTTGGCGAATTCTTTCCCAGGCGGCAACTAAAGCCGGAAATTGAGCAGTTAATTTGATTGACGCTTTGACTGCGCTTTCACGATCAGTTTTATGAGCCGATTCCTTGTCAAAGAAAGCTAGGGCAGAAGTGGTGGTGCGTAAAACATCCATCGGGTCTGCATCTTTCGGAAAAGCCTTCATCATTTCGACAATTTCGGCTGGAATTGCATAATGAGCGCGAAATTCGGCGCAAAGTGCGTCGAGTTCTGCTTGGTTGGGCATACGTTCATTCCAAAGTAAATAAACGACTTCTTCAAAATTGGAATGAGCCGCTAAATCGTGAATATCATAACCCTGATAAATTAAAATACCTTGTTCGCCATTTACGTCACCGATTTTGCTTTGAGCAGCAACGACTCCACGCAAACCTGCATTGGCGGCTGGCGTAGCGGCGGTTGAATCTTTACCTGTTTCCATTGTTTTATCCCTTGTAAAATATTAAGTAAAATGTCTTAGTTTAAAGATAGCAAACCCCTTATGAAACGACAAGTTGCGATTAAAATTTAAGCCATTTTTAACCTGATTTTTTCGCCTGTTTTGGTTTTTAACAACTCACTCGCCGAATTTTGATTGGCAACTATCTCTAAGTAGCCTGCGCTTCCCCAAATGGTAAAGACTTCGCCGATTTCTGCCTCCGCATAAAAGCTCAGATTTTTCGCAATCTCAATTCCATTGATTTCTAATGCAAAATCACCTTTTACATCTTCTTTTTTCAGATTTGTAACTATATTTCCAAAGTGATCAATGTGGACTATTTCGGCTTCCAGCAAATTTTCTTCAATAATTTTCGGTCTGGTGTCATCAAAAATAACAAAATCCGTAACTTCTTTACCGAATTCCTGTGAATCAATTCCTTTTGAACACCATGCCGCAACCGGCGCAAAAATATCACGTCCGTGAAACGTTTGACTGACATTTGGGAGAAAATACTGTGAATTAGTTAATTCAAACACTCTGAATTTTTGCTGGGTTTGAAAAATAAAACTTAATAAACCATTATCCGGGGCAATAAAAGAATATTTGTCTGTTTCAACTAAAATCGCCCGCCGAGCTGAACCGACTCCCGGATCGACCACTGAAACAAAGATCGTTTGAGGCGGAAAAGTTTGATAAACCGAGGCTAAAATAAAACTCGCAGATTTAATGTTTTGCGGCTCAATTTCGTGGGTGATGTCAATTATTTTCGCTGCTTCATTGATTGACAAAATAACGCCTTTCAACGCTCCGACAAAATAATCCTGAGTGCCAAAATCGGTCAATAACGCAATAATCACAAATCCATTTTAACAAAAAAATTCCGCGAATTATCAAACTCGCGGAAAAGGATTTCACCGAAGAGAATCTAATGGAGGAATTAACGCAAATTCGAGGCTATCTGATTTGGGTTTCGTAAGCAGTTTTGATCTTCATTTGTTGACCTTTGGTTAATTTAACGTGTTTACCGCGTTCAACCACAACTGCTCCAACTCCAAATGCCGCACCGACGCTCGCGCCAACGGCTGCGCCGACCGGACCGCCAACCATTGCGCCAACGATTGCTCCGGTTCCGGCTGATGCTCCAACTTTAATTGAATCGCTCTTTAACGAGCTTTGTCCCTGGACAGTTCCTTCAATGTCAACTTTCTTAATGTTGTCGCCTTGAACGGGAACAACTTCGGTTAAAATTGCGCTGAAATTACTCCAGCGGGTTTCATTAAGTCTAATCACATCAAAGGAAAGCGACATTTCCGAGCGGCGTTTAACGCGACCCGGTTTTTGAATTTTGATGATTCTGCCTTCTATAATTGAACCGTTAATTTCAGAAGGGGTAATAATTCTGGCTTGGAATTTATCGCCTTCTTTGTTTAATTCTGTATTCAAATCTGATAGAAGTTCTATCGTCATTTCCGTATCCTGAGGAATTAGAATAATCGGCTCCCCACTGATCGGAGTATAACTTGGTTCAGGTTTCGGATTCGTCATCGTCGGCGGTTGTTTTGGTGCCGGAGCCGGATTAATGTTCGGACTCGAAGCAACACCGCCGCGACGTTTCAAATCTGAAGGTAATGCTGCATTAAACGAGCGTTTTTCAAACCCGGTGACATAACCAGACTCAAAACCTTGCTGGTAACCGTCACGATAATCATCCAAAGAGCCGTATTCTTTGCTGTAAGCACGGTCAGCTTTGGTATATTCACGATGTTTTTCAACACTGCGCGACGAATTTTCCACTGCATCACGATACCCAGCCATATAACCGTCCGAATAGCCGGTTCGATAGCCGCGTTGTAATGCAATTTTTGTTGTGTCCTGGGCAGTAACTGTTGAAACTGATAAACTTAGGAAAGATACTAAAAATAGGGGGAAAATTAGGGTGGTAGCTAATAGATTTTTTGTTAGCTTCATTTGGAATCTCCTTTCAAATAGCGGAAATAGTTTGACAGCAACAGTTATACAATAAAACTTAAAGAAATACAAGAGGTCTTAACAAAAAAGTAAATTAATTTGGGTTAATTTACATCCGCAAAGGTTAAATATAATTCGGCTAACCGATCACCGATTGAGGGATCTTTTTGTGCCAGAAGGTCAATAAGTTCATCGCGTTGAGCCAGGATTGGTTTAACAGCCTCAAGTTGTTTGGCATTAAAAGCCGTATCTTTGCGATTAATTTCGGCTCTTAGATCAGTGAAGAAGTTGCCGGCGGCAATGCGGGCAGATTCATATTCTCCTCTTCGAACTTTAATAATAGCTGATGCCAATCTGTTTTCCATCGTAATCATTCTTAAATTAATCCGGGCAGCGTCACGCTGCTGCACTGTTTCCCTTTCTGATAGCCACATTGAAAACAAACCTAGAAAGAAAGCAATTACCAGAAAAGTTGAATAAATTGAAATTCTTTTCCAAAAAGGCATTTCAGCATTTACAATACCAACTTTTTTTTCCAATAAATTATCCTCTTTCAACTTTAGTTCTGTTTGCATATGTAAACCTCTTAATATCAATGCAGAATAAAAATAAATCTAAAGATCCGCCTTAAAACACTGGCTCGAATTAGTTTTTGTTTGGAATTTGAAATTTCAGAGGAGAAAATCCGATCCGGTTTAAAGCCCAAAATCTGTTTTGGTAGCACGGTAAATTAATTCTTTTACAACTCGAAAAGACCTCAACTACAAAAAAAATGGTTGAAATCCTAAATTCTCACAACTTTGCTTTTTGATTTATAACCAAACAACCTAATAAATTTTGGGAAAACTTTTTAAACATTGAAAAGTCTAATCATTTTGATTCTGAAATTAGTGAGTATTTGCACTCAAAACTAATGGGTAATTCCACTTACTTTTGGAAAGAAATTTGAACAGATTCTAAAGTATTGATTTTTATAGGAATCAGGATGGTAAAACGGGTTCCCCGAAAATTCTCTTCAAACGGGCTTTCAACCATAATTTCCCCTTTAAGTTGATCAACCAGGGATTTTACCAGATAAAGCCCTAAACCAATGCCGGAGGTTTCGTTAACCGACGGGAATTTGTCGGAATCATTTTCATCCTGACTTAAATCAACTGGAGGAATAAAAGGTCTTCCGCGAAAATATTTTTCAAAGATTTGGGGCAAATCATCAGAATTTATACCGCAGCCGTTGTCCGAAATAGTAATGGCTATTTTTTCTGCCAATTCTTTTACTTTCACCCTGATAGTCCCGTTCTGTTGAGTATATTTTATGGCATTTTCAATCAAACTGATGACAATCCGTTGAAGTGTTGCAGAATCAGTTTCAACCTCAGGAAAGGAAGAAACTGTATGATCTAAAGTTAAATTTATACCCTTGGCAAGTGCTGCCCGTTTGTGAGTTTCAATTGTTTTTACCAATAAAGGATAAATTTCAATTGGTTTAAATGAAACCTTATAGGCTCCCGATTCTATTCGTGATAAATCGAGTAAGTTTTGAACAAAATCAATTTGTCGGTCACATTCAATTGCAATTGTTTGCAAATATTCTTCTTTCTGAGACGCATTTAATTTCTGATTCCTGAGAACTCTGGTTAAAGCTTTGATAGTGGTTAGCGGGGTTCGCAACTCATGCGAAACATTACTGACAAAATCAGATTTTAAACGGTCAAGAGCTTTTAGTTTTTCCTCACGGTCGGCAATATGCTCAGCCATTTGGTTAAAATTTATTCCCAATTGCCTTAAAGAACCGTGACCTATTATCGGACTTCTGATTGTTAAATTTCCGGCTCCGAATAATCGGGTCGCTATGGTTAAAACTCTTAAAGGCTCGACAATTCCCTGTGCAATAAATAATGCAAGCATAACTGCCAAAATTGTAATGACCAGACCAAACCAAAATTGCAGCCAGTATTGATTTCTGGCGAATTGGTAAAGCTCCGAACTTGGAACACCAACGGCAATAATACAATTTGCCGTTTCAACTTTGGCTAAACCATAAACCCTTTTGATTTTGTCATATGGACTTTCAATTTCAACTGTTGCAGAGCGGCTATTTTTGAGTGCTGACAAAAGCAAAGCTTTGCTGACATCCTGTGACATCTGTTCCGGCGAAACACGATTTCGGTAAAGAAGTCTGTTATTCGGATCAAAGACTGCAATAACATGTTCCTCAGGGAGATCCAGTTGTTTGAAAACATTGCTGACATAGGTTCCGTCAATTCTGGCAACTACAAAATTTCCGTTTTCAATCGGCATTGCCATTGAAAGCAATCTTAGATTCTCATCCGTGATCTGTTCGGTAAAAATTACCAGTCTTTTTTTTTGATTTACTTCCTGCCGCAATGTTTCGATTGAAACCAGCGGCAACGGTTTATCCCTAACTGTCTGTGATAAAAGTATTTCTCCGGTTGGACTGACAATTTGGACATCTAACCAATGTGGACGGGTTTTGACGATTGAGTTCAAAAAATCCTTTAAGGTGGCAGAATTACTATCCTGAGATAAAGTTGAGATTGTAACCAGAGTTTGACGCTGGGCTCCCAACCATTGTTCAAAAGCTGTTGCTGCCAAATTCGCCTGCTGTTCAATTGATTCATTTAGTTTTTCCCGACTGGCATGCCATGCGCTCCAGAGGTTATAGAAACCAAATAAAACAAGCGGAATTATTAAACCAATTGTCAGCAGCAATAATCTTGCCCGAATCGTCAATCCCCAAACCTCCTGAGAAATAAAACCTTTTTAAGCAATCTAAATCAAATAGAAGTGCAAAATATATTAAATGAGACAATGATGAAGATAGATGGACTAACAGTTTGTATAAATTAATACATTTAATCCTTAAAATTGGTTAAAATCTCAAGAATTTATAAGACCATTTGTCTGATTCAGAATAAAATCGATCTCAATAAATTTTGCTTTCTTTTGATTAAATTGTAGGCATTTTTCTTTTTCAGTTTTAAGTAGTCAGAAATTGAAGGCTTTACCATTTGGAAAGTTCTGAACTCACGGTTCAGCTTTAAAATGATTGCCTCTGTTTCAGAATGATAACTTGCAAGGAAAATTCAGACTACCCAAAAACAATAAGTTCAAGAACAAAAATCAAAAATGCAACGAAAAATATTTCCAGAATATCCCAAATTAATTTTTTGTTCGCCCATTTATTAATGTTCACTTCCCACCTTCTTCAGAAATAATTTATCAAAAGAAAGCGGACAGTGATTGAATGAAAACACTCACCTTGATTGAGTATTTTCACTCAATCAATTTTCTTGGAAAATTTTGATTCCGAGTAAACTTCAAATATTAATCAGGTTATTTTTTTAATATGTAACGGGCAATTTCAACCCGATTGGATAAACCGAGTTTGGATAATATTCGGCTGATATGATTTTCGATCGTTCTGACACTTAATTCCAATTCGACGGCAATTTCCTTATTACTCAACCCGCGGGCAACGGCTTTTGCCACGCGTTGTTCGGCTTCGGTCAAAGATTCGCTGTAATAGTTTGAGTTTGGCTCCGAATCGGAAACCGATTCAACCCCAACTAAAGTAGTGATTGCAGTTCGGGTTCTTTCTACCCGATTCAAAATACCGTTAATCACAGCCAAAAGCTCCAGCGGTTCAAAAGGTTTGGTCAGATAAACATCAACTCCGGATTGAAACCCTTCAATTCGATCCTCTATTTCATCTTTTGCCGTTAAAAACACTATCGGAACAAGTTCGGTGTGAGGGGCAGAACGTAACTGACGGGCAAGAGTAAATCCATCCATGAGCGGCATTTTAATATCGCTGACGATTAAATCAGGCATAGATTTTGCGATTTGCAAAAAAGCCTCCTTGCCATTACGGGCAGTCATAACCTCAAATCCTTCGCCTCGCAAAACGGCAGCAATTGCCATTAACAAGTTTGGTTCATCATCAACAATCAGCAAACGCCTTGACATAAACTCTTTCCCCTGAATTTTGACTACTATATTCAGCTAAACACTTTCTAACAGGAATTACAAATTGAATAATTTGTTCTTGTTTTCGAACAAAATATTATAGAGTTTAATGAAATTATTGATTTTATTTGATCAATCCGTTGGTTAATTTTCAATTTTAGTTTCAAAATAACCTCTTCAAAAACCACTTAAAAAATTATGATAATATGAAAAAAATTCAAAATTTCGGATAGATTTAAGCCAAATAAAAGCCTAGCGACCTCATCCTGTTTCTCCACTCATTGAAATAACAGGACTTACACACTCCTAAGTTACTATTTCGGCTCTGGCTTCTAAATTGCCTCTTTATTGTCATACGTCCCTTTAACAACCTAAAACGTCTCAAAATGTCCCAATGGACTTACGTCCAATTTTTTATCATGCACGGATAAATTAGTTTTCTTTTTTCGGTTTGTGGATTTTGAAAAGGAAAAAAGAATTTCCTCTATAAATATTGTTCCTATTTTTCTCAAGAAGATAAGGACAGACACATTCCTATTAAATAAATAAAACAGGCATTATCTACGTCCCTTTAACGCCTAAAAAAACGTCCTTTAAATAACAGAATCCTGCAGGATAAAAAACAATTTTAAAATTTGAAGGAGCTAAAATGAAAAAGTTAAGAAATATTTCTTTAGTATTGATCTGTTTCTTTTGCTTAAGTGCAATTGTGTTAGGACAAGAACAGTTTGGTAATATTGAGGGTTTTGTAAAGGATTCAACCGGGGCAGTAGTCCCAAATGTTTCAATCACCATACGCAGTTCCGAAGGTTCCACCGCCGGTTTTAAGCAAACCGTAACTTCCAACAGCGATGGATTTTTCCGGGTTTTGCAGATTCCGGCAGGAAATTATATTGTCACAACTGATCCTGTAGCCGGATTTTCTCAGTCGCAATATGAAAATATTCATGTTGTGCTTGGGAAAACTACTCAGTTAAATATTCAACTCACAGTTGGGGGACAGTCCGTAACAGTTGATGTAGCAACCGGAGATACTCCCCTGGACACAACCAGTTCGGAAATTTCCACCAGTGTTTCAAATCAGAAAATCGAGCTTCTGCCAAAAGGAACAAATTTTACCAGTATCTTAAAAGTCATTCCGGGAACTCGACCTGAGGATAAATCGGGTGGTTTTTCAATTGATGGCGCATCAGGTGCTGAAAATACATTTGTAATTGACGGACAGGAAGTTACCAACTACCGAAACGCCGGTTTGAACGGAAACCAGAATATTCCTTTTGAGTTGGTTCAGGAAGTGCAGGTAAAATCGAGCGGATTTAATGCTGAATACGGCGGTGCAACAGGTGGTGTAATTAACGTTGTAACCAAAGGTGGAAACAATGATTTTCACGGCGACATCGGAACTGCGTTTGAACCTGCAAAATTGCAGGGAAATCCCCGACCTACACTCCTAAGGTTTACTTCAGGTTCTGTTGGGGCAGGAACTTACAAACAGCCTACTGAATATTTTTCTTCACCAAAAGCAGGAGGCTTGAACAGTTTTCCATCATTTAATTTCAGCGGTCCGATTTTGAAGGATAAAGCCTGGTTTTTTACCAGTTATTCTCCCCAAATCTATGAAAACAATGTTCATAGTGTTTTTTATACGGCAGTTCCTTCCGCCACTAGGACCAAAACCGCTGAAGCTGATTATTACAATAAAACGAAATATGAATATGCTTTTGCGAGGATTGATGCTTCACCTTTATCGACTTTGAGATTGACCGGAACTTTTTTGTGGAATCCGGTTGCTCAAAACGGAATAATTCCATACGGAACAGCAAATTTCGGCGGTTCACCATCAGTAACACCGGAATTAGCCAGACAACAGGGGGGACGGCAAACTTCTAATAACACAACTTTTCAGGCGGTTTATACTCCTTTGAACAGTGTAGTTGGAACATTTCGTTACTCACGCGGTTTCTTAAATGAAAAATTAGGAAACTATGGAATTCCCTCAGGACTCAGATATATTTGCCAAAGAGGAAATGTAGGTGGGGTAATCACATATCCTAATGGTTGTAATCAAGGGGATAGTGATCCGAGCAATACCCAAACGACTAAAGATATTTCGATCCGCACCAATTATGAAGGGGATGTCAGTTTTCTGTTCGGCGGGTTGGGAAGACACGAATTAAAAGGCGGTTATCAACACCAATCAATTTTTAATGACCTGTTGAAAAACTTTACCGAAAGAGTTTACCTGCAATATGGTGATCTGATCGATAATAACTTCAATTGGACTTCATTGGCTACGCCGACTCCAGGAGCTATCGGACATGGTGTTCTTTATCGTTATGGAGAGCGCGGCTCTGGCAGTAACTTAAATCAGGCTATCTATATTCAGGATAAATGGCAGCCGATTCAACGTTTAACCCTAAATCTGGGAGTTAGAATTGAAAAAGAAAGTTTACCTTCTTTCAATGGGTTCGATGCTCCGTTCAGTTTTGGTTGGGGTGATAAAGTTGCTCCCAGAATCGGCGGTTCGTTTGATCTTTTCGGTGATGGAAAAACCAAAATTTTCGGTAGTTATGGTAAATTCTACGACCGTTTGAAATTTAAGATGGCACAAGGCTCATTCGGAGGAAACTTTTACCGGGTGGACTTTTTTGAAATCTTTCCAAACAGCGGTCCTTACCGAAGTGCTTTTACAGTCGCTTCGATCTTAGGAAATTTCACTGATCCCATCGGCGGCAAATGTGCTCCAACCGGCTTTATTGGAAGCGGGTTGAGTCGTTGCCAAAATGACTACCGGGTTGCTTCAAACGTTCCGGGAGTTAATATTGAGGATGCTGGGGGAATTGATGTCAACTTAAAGCCTTATTCACAACGTGAATTTACCTTTGGAGTTGAACGTGAATTAAGTCAGCTTTATCTCCTTCGAGGTCGTTATACCAATAAGAAACTTTTGAACACGGTTGAGGATGCCGGTGCCATCAGTTCCAGCGGAAGTGAAATCTACATTACCGGAAATCCGGGACAAGGTTTGCATGCTGAATTCTTAAAGAATTTCGGTTATGCGGAACCATATGCCACGCCTGATCGTAGATACAGTGCGGTTGAAGTAGTGTTGGAAAGAAGATTGTCAAATAACTATTTTTTCAATCTTAACTACACTTACAGCAGATTGCGCGGAAACTATTCAGGATTGGCAAATGCTGATGAAAACGGACGTTCCGACCCGGGAGTCAATCGTAGTTTTGACTTACCGATGATTGGTTTCACAGCCCTCGGAGGTTCTGACAGCGGACCTCTACCAACGGATCGCCCCCACGTTTTCAACGCTTATGGAGGATATATTTTTGATTGGTTCGGAAAAAAAGTAAACAATACCGAATTGAGTTTCTTCCAGACTTTCCAATCAGGAACACCTCAATCCACTACGGTTGATTACATTGTCCCAATATTCTTTAATAAACGGGGAGATTTGGGAAGAACTCCAATGTTCTCACAAACCGATTTTAATGTTTCGCATAAATATAGGTTTGGAAATGACGGGCGTTTTATGATGGCTGTCAATTTGAATATTATAAATCTATTCAACCAGGCGACCGTAACCAGACTTTATACTGATTATTCAGGTCTTAGTGTTTTCGGTTGGTTCGGATGTCCAACCGGTGATTATCCTTGTGCGCTTAATGCCTTTAATAGAGGTGATTTGCATGATGATATTCAGTCTTTGATAAACTCAAGATCTTTGGACGGAGTTGATTCCAGATATGGACAACCGGATCAATATCAAAGTGGTCGCGGTGTCCGTTTCGGTTTCAAATTTGTTTTCTAATTTGTAAATTAAAAACGCTGAAAGACTCGCTTAATTTTTAAGCGAGTCTTTTTTTGTTTAGATTCTGAATGATTTTTCAAGTTTTTTTAGCACAATTTGGAATAATTTGGTGGACAGAATTATTTTATGAAACCACAGATGTTCACAGATGCACACCAGACAAGAAAAATCAGGATTTATCAAAAAAAACATCTGAGTTTATCTGTGAAAATCTGCGGTTTCATTTAAAAAATATTTTTGTCCAATTACCTATTAAAATTGTTTGAAATATTTGGAAATCAAATGATGATTATTGATTATGGTTAAATTGCGAGTTCCCCGTTCCAGTTTTGTTTGCTGAATGAAATGTGAAATGAATTAGCCGTTGACAAACCAAAGGAGCCAGTAATTTCAACCCGATGAATTTTAATTTGCTGATTGTGCTTTAGTTCGAAAATATTTAATCAATTTTTTAACTTCTTCTTTATTAGCAACATTTGGGGTAGATTTTAAATAGAGTTCCAATTCATCTGCAGCATCCCCATATCGTCCCAGATTATGGGCGTAAAGAAGGGCTAAATTCCAATGAATGTCGGGCATTTTTCCCTGAGCTAATTTTTCGGCTTGTTTTAGTTTTTGCTCCGCTTTTTCGTATTGTTTGTCCTGCCGCAAAGAAACTCCCCAGAGAAGCAATCCTTCAATTGAGCCGGAATTCAAGGAAACTGCCTTTTCGGCACTTGAAACAGCCTCTTGGGAAAGTGATAAAGAATAATTGGCGTAACCCAAACCATACCAGGTGTTAAAACTACGGTCGAAAATTTTTACCGCCTCGCTTAACAGTTTTTTGGCATCTTCATACTTTTGTTGTTTTATTCTTTCCAAACCAAGCCGTTCCAATGCCAAAAAATAATCCGGAAAAATCTGTAAGGCATTTTCCAGTTCTTTAATACCGCTTTCAACTTTTTTATTTTCCAAATCGGAAACAGCCCGATTAAAAACCGCTTTTGCTTCTTCAGGAATATCCTGCGTAAAAACAACCTTATTCTCAACTTTTCCCAAATCCTGTTTTTTTTGCTTTAAGTAAAAGTCTTTTTGAATATTATCGCCCAATGATCGTCCGCTGATTCCAATTCCGGCTATTTCAATTTCCTGTGTTTGTTCTTCAAAATTCGTCCCCAAAGTTAAAACTCGAACGTAAAATCTACCCGGCGACAATCCGCGAAAAAAATATCTTCCGGAATTATCAGTTCTGGTTCGGGTCAGAACGGCATTAACTTCGTTCATCAACTCAACCTGAATTTCAGATAATGGTTTTCTTTGAAGATCAAAAATGAAGCCTGAAACGGTGCTTCCCTGAGCATTCACGATGTGCCAACAAAATAGCTGTAGAAACAAAAATACAACAACTTTTGGAAACAGGTTTTTCATAAATCAAACATACTTTGAAACCTTAATTTTATTAGCTCGCAACGATTATGAAATGTCCTTTTTTGCCCGAAAAGCCGATTGTATATTTTCTCAATAAACTAATTTATTTGATTGTATTTTGTATCTTTTGATTTTTGAGTTGAGGGTGCTTTTTTTTACTCCTAAAAGTTTAAGTGCCTTAACCTGACTTCCGCCTGAGACTTTTAGAGCAAGTTCTATTAAACCTTTTTCATAATCTCTGATTTTGCTAGCAAGACAAAAATCTTTTTCAAAAAGAGAAGATCGGGATAAATTAAAATTGTGAATTTTATTTTCTAATTGTAAAACGATTTTTTGCAGCTGCTTAAGATCCGCATCAAAACTCTCTTTAAATTGTTGATTAGAATCGTCCTCTAATGAGTTAGTTTTTTTCACTTTCATATTTTTTGGATGCAAATTTATTTCTAGCTAAGGTTTTTTCCAACCTAATATTGAAAATAAAAAAGGAGGAATTTTGAATAATTGGTTGTGTATTTTCAAATAATCAGGCAGTTTAGAAACGTCCCTTAACTAATCAAACCTGAATTCTTTGAAAATACCAACCGAACTAATTCAAATACGATCCAAAATTCCCCTTACAATCAATAATAAGTTTTTTTTTTCGATAAAAAACAGTAAAACTACTCAAAGAGATTAGGTGTTTTTACTCAACCGGACAGTCGTCAAAAGAAATTGATAAACGCAAGTATAGTTTGATCATAATGTTAGCTTAATTTTTCAAATTTTTCTGAACTAATAACAATGGCAATAAAAACTTAAATAAAGTTTGAAAATGGAAAGGTTCAATTGAATATTTCATTCACTCACGAACAAAACCTAAATTTTTAAATAATTTTTGTCTGAACGTTTAAATTGATTCCGGTTAAGATTAGTGCAGTCTGTTTATTAATCTAAAAAGAGTATTAGCTCAATGATTTGAGTGTTTTTACTTATTTGAGTTGTGTAATTTCACTCTAAAGATTTTTGTTAGAAAAAAGTAAATTAAAAATTGAGTTGAAAAGAAAGGATTTTTCATGAAACAACAGAATAAAGAAATCCGAAGAAATTTGATTCTGGAAAAAGTTCAATTTGAATAAGGCTTTATTTACGGATTTAAATAATGAATTCGACAAATACTGTTCTCTGGAATTTATTATAGAAAATGTGCCAGTTTCCTAATTCTACTGACTAAAGCCTTATTCAATCCTAAATAAATAATCCCAAAGAAATTATCCAGTTAAATTACCATTTCGAAAATGGGAATTTAGACAAAATTATTACAAACGTTTGTAATTTATTTTGGTCATTTGTGTAAACCTTACAAAACTTCGTAACCATTAAAAAAAACAACTTGCCGCCAATTTAGATTTAGGTTCTGGTTATAATTCAAATAACAGATTCTATTGAGGTTATTTAATTTTCTTTATTTGTTTCTAACTTATTTTTAAACCTTATATTCCTTACAAAACTTAGAATAAATTACTTAAAATTTTGGAAAGAATTGTTCGCCAACCTATTCCCGGTTGGTATGATACAAATGCCAAATTTTAATTCATTTTAATTGATTTTCAGTTATTAAATGCAGTTTTTAATGTTAAACAGGTCAAAAACTGAATTTATTTAGACAACATTTAGATTATCTTTAATTTAGAATGTAAAATGGCGGAATTTTCCAAAATCTAAAAAGTCTACTTTTAATTTGAGGATTTTTCGGTTTATTATCAATTTAACTCTGATTAATTACTTTAAAACTTAATTTTCCAAAGGGAGGTTTCTAATTTCCCAAATCCGGCTTTTTTAATTGAGTAAAATGACAAATCGAAATAAGGTTTCATTAGTTGAATTCATTAATCCGTCCCGAAATTACTTATTGCTGATAATCGGGTTAGTTGTTTTAGTTTGCTTAGCGGTCAGCCTGAGCGTTTCATCTGCCAATCTTGAACCAAATCAGCGTTGGTTTTTAATTCTTTTTCTGACCTTTTTTCCGGTATTTGGTTTAGGTTTGTCTATTTGGCTGATCCTACGTCATTTCCGCAAACTTTTCGTCAATGAAAAAGATGATGAAATTCCCTGGCAAATAATGTCACCGGAAAAACAGCAGCGTAAGTTAAATAAAGAAGTTACCGAACTGGCAGCTCTTTTGGAAATTCCCCAAAGCCAATTGAGTGATTTACGGTCGGCTTATATTGTCGGAGAAGATTTGGCTTTGCGAAACATTGAGCAGGAAGGGGAAATTTCTCTTAAACGCCACGTTTCATTAGAAAAGGCAGATTTTGACGCGATCCTAATTGATAACGAATTAATAAAATGTATAGATGTAACATTTTTAGTTACTCCTGATATTTCACAGGAAAAAGTAAATTCCATTTTGCGTAAAGTTGATTCAACCAAAAAGATTCTCAACAAGATCCGTCCGCATACCAAACTTGTTTTATTACTTGTTTTAGTTACTCAATTGGATCAGGCTGCCGAAACACAGCTTCGCTCGACCGTTGCCGATAAATTCTCAAATACTCCGGTAGATGTTGAAATTCGTTGGTTCGATTTTGAAACTTTACAAAGAATTTATACTGCCTAAAAGCCCAATTAAGTTTAGATACAACAAAGCAGAACGCAAAGTCTTGCTCGACACGTTCTGCTTTTTCCATTAAAATTAAATTCTTTTTTTGAAATACCTGTGATTTTTTGGAAAAGAGTTTGATCTTTTTTACTATTCCACATTTCCCTTCTAATGAATATGCTTAAAGATAAAGTTGGAATGATTTTTGGCGTTGCAAATAAACGCTCTATTGCCTGGGCGTGTGCACAGGCTTGTTACGAACACGGAGCCAAATTAGCCTTTACCTATCAAGGCGAACGGCTCAAAGAAAATGTTGAAAAGTTAACGGCAGAAATGGACGATGCACTGGTAGTTGCCTGTGATGTAACCAATCAGGAAGAAGTTGAGGCTGCTTTTCAAGCCATTAAAAAACAATACGGAAAACTTGACTTTGTAATCCACTCGATTGCTTTTGCTCCGCGTGAAGCTCTGGAAGGTGAGTTTGTCACAACCTCACGCGAAGCTTTTTTAACGGCAATGGAAATCAGTGCTTTTTCTTTGCCGCAAGTCGCTTTAGCCGCAATGCCTTTAATGGAAACAGGCGGCAGCATTGTGACGATGAGTTATTATGGCGCCGAAAAAGTCGTGCAGAATTACAATGTGATGGGTGTTGCCAAAGCTGCTTTGGAAGCATCAACCCGCTATCTTGCCGAAGATTTAGGCAAACACAACATCCGCGTCAATGCAATTAGTGCCGGACCGATCAACACTCTTTCGGCTCGCGGAGTTAAAAACATGGGAACGTTGTTGTCACACATCGGAGAAAAGTCACCACTTAGACGCAATGTCGAGGCGCGTGAGGTCGGGAATACTGCTCTCTTTTTAGTAAGTGATTTAGCTTCTGCAATTACAGGCGAAACAATCTATGTTGATTGTGGTTATAACATTATTGGGGTTTAATGATGGCAACAACGAATAAAACAAAAAAATCTAAAAAAACTATTGAACCGGCAACTGTCGCGGAAGCCAAAGAGATGGAAGAAAAACCATATTGGCAAACCACCGAAGACGAAGTTTTGCTCCGTTCGCCGGAAATGGAAGATGAGTTCAAAACTTCAGATTCGTGGCGCGTTTTTCGGATTATGGGAGAATTTGTCGGCGGGTTTGATGCGTTGGGAACTACTACACGCGGCGTTTCTGTTTTCGGCTCAGCCCGCACTAAAGAGGACGATCCGAGTTACATTGCTGCCCGTGAAACCGGCAAATTATTAGCCGAAGCAGGATTTGAAGTCATTACGGGCGGTGGTCCCGGCATAATGGAAGCTGCCAATCGCGGAGCCTTTGACGCAAAAAAAATGTCAATCGGCTGCAATATTGAATTGCCTTTTGAACAAATTCCGAATCCTTATCAAACAAAATCATTAACTTTCAAATACTTCTTTGTTCGCAAAACGATGTTCATTAAATACAGCAACGCTTATTTAATTTTCCCCGGCGGTTTTGGAACAATGGATGAAATGTTTGAGGCATTAACATTAATTCAAACCAGAAAGATCAGAAATTTTCCGGTCGTATTATTTAATTCGCAATATTGGCGCGGACTACTTCAATGGATTACTTCGACAATGCTTAATGAAAAAATGATAAATCCCGAAGATTTAGGCTTGATGCATTTAACTGATTCGCCAAGAGATGCCGTGGATTTCATTATTAAAACTTGTAATGTCGAACTGAACGGAAACTCTAAATAAAATCTGTTAAAAACAAATTTAGAAAAGTTGGTTGAAAATTTTCAATCAACTTTTTTATTTTGACAGGGCTCATTTTTCTATTGACAACGGGAATATAATATAAAAAAACATTTTTAGCCGTTTTAATTGGAGGATTACAAATGAACATCAACCGCAATATGTCTTTAAAAATGGGTTTTCTTATTTGTTTAGTTATAAATTTTCCGATTATTGCCCAAAACATTGATACTAAAAGGTCAACAGAACGCCTTAACTCTCAAATTCAAACCATTGAAAAACAAAGGAAATTAATGACCGATAATTTTTATTATTCAGCTGCGGTTGATACTCTCAAAAAAGCCTTTCAAGAAAATGGAATTTCTTATTCAAAGACTTTTGCTGATTCATGGGGGAAAATGGGAATCGGATTAACCTGGTCAGAGTCAGCTAAACCTTTTTATGACTACCACCTTCAAGCTTTAAACGATTCGCTTTCATTAATTAAAAGTCGCGGATATTCAACCAAAAAAGAATTGGATTATCTGGACCAGGGAATGCAAATCTGGAAACAATATGACCAAAATCTGAATCAACAATTTATGGATTTAGTTGGTTTATTTACCGTTTCAGCTAAAATAAATGATGAAAAAGAGGCACAGAACAAACAATTTGATGCCAAATTTAAAGAATTGTCCGAAAGACGACCTTATCCCTCAAATGAAATAGACAATGTTAAGCAAATGAGAAATGCCGTTTTCAAAGCTCTGGATGAACGTGAAAAAGAGGTTAACAATAAGATAGAACTTAGAAAACAAAAGATCAAAGAAACCTCTCAAAAACATGTATTTAGCGCAATTACAAAAAACTCTCAATCGATTCCTCCCATTGACACTACACCACCGGAAGTCCTTCCAATTAATAATACTAACCCCAAACCAACTTCCGAATCTTCTGATGATGAGGGATTAGAGCCGCCTGCCGTTCCCGATGTAATCAGACAAAAATGTAAAGCTAAAAACCCAAATGGAGTCAATGAGGCTGAAGCAGAAGAAAAAACGGGCGCGGAAATACAAAATCGGGCAAATCAAACCAGACAACAAGCTGAAAAAACAAAGTCTCAAGCTGAAGAAAACAGGAAACTAGCGCAAAAATTTGCCGAAGATGCTCAAAAAGCCAAACAAAAAGGTGATTCAGTTCTATTTAATAAAGATAAAAATGAAGAAGCAAAATATAACGGTTTTGCCATAAATTTGGAAAATGAAAGCAAAAATTCTTTGAAAGCGGTAGATGAATTAGAGAAACAGGCTAAAATGCACAGAGAAAACGCGCGGAAACTTTGGGTAAAAATTTTGGAAACTTGCGGAAATTAAGCGGAATGTAAAAATCCGTTCATCCAACTCAAATAATCAGTCGAAATTTTTTCAGCCGGAACGGCAACAATTTCCGGAACTTCATAGCTGTGATTTCCCTGAATAAAACTTTCTAAGATCGAATATTTTTCCGGCAAAGTTTTGATCAAAAGCAAATGTTCTGACTCATTTTGCACTTCTCCTTCCCAAAAATAAAATGATTTCATTTGCGGTAAAACCTGCACACAAGCAGCGAGTTTTGCTTCAACAATTTTTTTGGCTAAAGCTTCTGCTTCTTCGGGATTTGGAGCTGTAGTAAAAACTATTAACATTTTTAAAGGTTAAAAGTGAAAAGGTGAAAAAGTTCATTGATTGAATCCAATTCCCTTTTTCACTCTTTTACATTTTCACTTTTGGCTTTATTTATTCTTGATAATTTGTCCATATTCGCCGCTTTCATACCAATCAATGATTTCGGAAACACGCCAAATCGGGAATGGATGTGTTTGTCCGGCATTGATGATATTTGCCCAGAAATTATCCAATTGATTTTCGTCACACAACTTTTTGAATTCTCTGCCTTGTTCCAAAAATTGGTCATAGTCTAATTTTGAAGCAAAGCTGCCGCCGGCTAATTTCATCATCACTCTGCCGACAACGTGCGGGTCCTGAACAACTAACAAAGCGGCACGGTCACAGGAAAGTTCAGCTCTTCGTGCCCAAGCCAATAATGCGCTGCTGACCGTGGTATTCAAAATAAATTTGGCAATTTCACCGCCCGGAATCATATTTAAGCCGACCTGCATCAGCAATTCCAAAATTCTGGCAGCGGTCAAATAAAGCACATGCTGGGCGTGAATATGTCCGACCTCGTGGGCAATTACTGCTAAAATTTCTTCATCTGTCAATCGCTCGATCAATGAAGAATGCAGAACGATAACGTGTCTTTCGCTGCCAAAAGTAAAGGCATTGACAATCGGATTTTGCTGGAGGAAAAAGTCCGGCATATCAACTCCCAAGGTGGTGCAGGCAATCTGGAGCTTGGCGTGCAAATCAGGATATTGAATCGGAGTGATTTTGACCGCACTCGCCATAAAATTAACCCGCATTGCAGATTCAAAAGTTACTGCCAAAAACTTTTTGAGGGCGGAATCTACACCGGGAATTGCTTTCAGCGCGGCAAGTGCTTTACTATCAGCCGGATGAACATAGTCGTGCTTATTCAAATCAGCAAATTTTTTGTGCGGTTCATTTGAAAGCGGTAATTTGCAGCGTCCGCAAACTGCCTGTCCGTTGACAAAACCATCTTTGACGGCATTTTTTTGCCCACAAAAACGACAACGCACATAATTGCTTTTGGCAATTGCTTCACTTGATTCGGGTGTTTCGGATTTTTTCTTAGCCATATTAATTCAAAGTTTAATTTAGTTACCTCAAATAATTCAAATTATTGGTTGATTAAACGTAATTATTTGGAGAAAAGTTTTGTTTAATTTGATAATTGCAGTTTTACAACCGTTTCAACGTGAGATGTTTGGCAAAATAGATCAAAAGCGGTTATTGATTCGATTTGATAAAACTCACATAAAATCCTTAGGTCTCGCGCTAAAGTTGCCGGATCACAGGAAACATACGAAATTTGGGTTGGCTTCAGCTTCAAAATTGCTTCAATTGTTTCTTTTTCAGCCCCGCTTCGAGGAGGGTCAAGCAAAACGAAATCAATATTTTGCGGGTTATTTTCGGTTAACCATGCAGTTGTCTCTTCTGCATAAAATTCAAGATTATCCAGACGCGCATTTTCAGCATTTTCTTTGGCAAAATCAATCGCTTTTTCATTGGATTCGACTCCGATTACTTTTCCAAATTGCCGCGCTAAAGGCAGCGAAAACAAACCAACACCGCAAAATAGATCAAGGGCAAAATTTCCTTTCGCACCTTCAATTGCGGTTTTTATTAATGGCTCAATTAAACCAAGATTCCCCTGAAAAAAGCTTTCAGCGTTGTAAAAATAACGGTTTCCAAGTGCTTCAAAGCTGATTTTTTCAGTCGGTTCAATGATTTCTGCTGAATAAACTGAAACTTTTTCACCATTTGTTGCAGTTTCGATCTCGACCGATTCCGCCCAAAATTCTCCCCAACTCAAATTTTGGCGTAAATCAGTAAGTGTTTCTTGCAATTTCTCATCCAAAATCGGACATTTTTCGACATCAATAACATTGTGCGAATATCTTTTGAAATATCCCAAATTTTGTTTACGCGTATCAGCGTGCCATTGTGCGCGTGAACGATAATTGAACTCCTTTGGACTGCCGACGATTGGAATTTCGCCGGGAAAATCAATTTTGCCGATTCTTTTGAGACAATCCCGAATGATCTCAACTTTTGACTGAAGCTGCGCCTGATAATTCATTTGCTGAAAATCACAGCCTCCGCAAGTTCCGAAATATTGACAAGGCGGTTCAATCCGATCCGGGGAAGGTTCAATAATTTCAATAATTTCAGCGAAGGCTACCTTCCCTTTTTTCTCACGGATCCGCACCCGCAAAAGATCGTCTTTGACCGCCAGCGAAACAAAGACGGTTAAACCATCCGTAAAAGCCAAACCATATCCGTTTGGCACTATTTTTTCAATTTTTACTACTTTTTCTTCTTGTCTCAATTTTTTTTTACAAGTAAAACAGACTTAATCTGGGAATTCCCGCGTCTAACCGCAACTTTTTAAGTAAGAGCAAATCAAAAGTTCTTTGATACACCTCGCTTTCCATCGTCTTTTGATAATTATGAAGCTCTTTTGTTGTTTCGGCTTTAAGTTTTTCCAAGGTTTCTTTTTCTGTTAATTCCAACAAACCGTCATCCAGTATTTTTTCCAGATGAGTCAAATCCGTTTCCAGCGTTTCGGCATCAGAAAAGGAATTTTGCAACTCTTTTATTCGCTGCAAAATTCTTTCTAATACTTGCTGCAAACCTTTATTAGCCTTTTCTTTTGAGTCTTTTAGCTGATTTGAAATATTCTGCAAATGCTCAATAATTGTTTCATTGGCAAACATTGAATCGGTTTCGGAAGTTTCAGAATTTTCTTCATTGTTTTTACCGATTTGAGATTCAAGCCATTCTTCGTATTGCGCTTCGATTTCTTCACTGCAAAATGCCAGACTTTTTATGGTGCGTTTCTTCTTTGATTTTTCGTGATTATCAAAAACTTTTTCGATGCCGCGCAAAATTATGTGCAGCGGGACTTCGCGTTCCTGCCACGATTCGATCAAAGCCCAATCCAGCGGACTTAAAAAAAGATTTTTCCCGCGTCGGCGGATAAAAGTTTCTTCGATTTCGGAGAAATAATTGAAATAATTCAAGGGGTTAGTGGTTAGTGGTCAGTGATTAATGGTCAGTTATCAGTCATTTTTTTATCTGACCACCGACCACCGGCTGCTGTCCGCTTAGATCTTTATTTTCATTCTATGCAAAGTCTTTAAATCTTCGTCAGTTAAATCAAGTTCAACGTCCTGCGGTTCTTTTTCTTCCGGTTGCGCCATCATTTCCTGTAAACCGATTTCCAAACGTAAGGAAAGATTTGGTTCATAACCAAGTTCACGCAGATTTTCGATAGCCTGCAAAACACGCGGAGACTTCTCAATTGCCGAATTGATAGCTTCGCCAAGTTCATGAACCGCTTTTTTGGCTTCATCGTCGAGATTCATTTTGCGTCTGAAATAATGCTACGAAAGAATAGGCTTTTAGTCAAAAATAAGAGTGCCGTCAAAAGTCAAAAATCAGAGGTCAAACTTTGATTGATCTAGTTTTTTGTTTTTAACTGCATCATCATTTCATGGCGTTTTTCTTCGCAATCGCTTTCGTCAGTGCTATTTTCAAAAACTTCGCACAGGGCGTAAGGAGTTTCGCTTAAACGCCGCAATTCCCACGCCGTCCGGTCTTTGCCCGAAGCCCTCGTAAACCAAACTGCATTGATATCACTTTCGATAACTTCAATCGAATCAAAAAGTTCCTTGATCGAATCACCTAATTGTTTCCTCAATTTTGAGGTTAATAAAACGCGCTCCAGTTTCCAGCCAAATTTGGCGTAAAGCGATAAAATATCTTTAATTTTTTCGACAGAAATCATTTTTTGCAAGTTTAATCGAAAATAATTGTCTTATCTAGTCGGCAAAAGTTAAAATCTTTGATTAAATGTTTGTCTAATTTGTGTTTTAATATTCAAATCAAATTAATGATACTCCAAAAAAATCTCCAAAATCTTTGTGCAGTCGGTTTTGTTTTGCTTCTTTTAGGTTTAGGTTGTTCTAAAGAAGAGCCGAAGCCCGAAGTTAATACCCCAAGACGGGATAAATATATAACGGCAGAAGAAACTCGTCAGCCGGATAACACTGAAACCAATAAAATGACGAATACTTCCGATAAAATGACGAATACTTCCGATAGTAATAAAACTACGGTTGACAGGACTAACTTTCATAGCGTTTTAGAAGATTCGTTAAAGAAAAGAAATCTCAAACCTGGTGATATTTGTAACGAAAGTGATCCGGTGGAAAAACGTATTTTGAGCGAATACGGCGCAGTTTTCCTGACGACTGCTGCGCCTCCGCCCGCGTGTATGTTCAAGAGCGAAAATGATGTCACTAATTTTCAAAAAAGTGTTTCATCATCCGTTGAAAATATCGGCGGTGCTAAAGTTGAACTGCAATCGGATGCGATGAAAGCCCTGCTTGCTGCGATTGAAGAGGCTAAAGCGCAGGGATTAAAGATTACTCCCCGTGATGGTGAGGAAGCATCGAAGCGTGATTTTGAAGGAACTTTAAGACTTTGGAAATCGCGCTTTGATCCCGGCTGCGATCATTGGAAAAAGGCAGGCAAGCTGACCGACGATCAGATCAATAAACTTAAATCTTTACCGATAAATGAACAGGTTAAAGAGGTTCTGGAGCTGGAGAAAAAAGGTCTTTATTTCAACACCTTCTTTAACGCGACGATTCTTTCGTCAGTTGCCGCGCCCGGAACTTCGCAGCATTTATCTATGCTGGCTTTTGACGCGGTTGAGTTTCAGGACACCAAAATTCGTCAAATAATGGGTAATCACGGATGGTTTCGCACGGTCAAAGGCGATGAACCGCATTTCACTTATCTTGGTGTCAAAGAAAATGATCTTAAAAATATGGGATTGCAAAAGGCTGATACTCCGAAAGGCGAGTTTTGGGTTCCAAATGTTTAAACTATGAAAATTTGTCCACAATGTCAGAGCACATATACGAATGATGACTTGCAGTTTTGCTTGCAGGACGGCGCACCTTTGAACACGGTCAATACGGGTTCGCAAGATCCGACAGCAGTTTGGAATTCTGAACCGGAAACTGTCATCAAAGCCGACCGCAATCAAATGCGTATCAATTTGCAGCAGCCGGAAACTCAGCAAAATCAAGCGATTCCAACCAATCCGCAAACGCAGTTTCACGATAATCCGCCGCCTAAAAAATCAAAAGCGTGGATTTTCTTACTGCTTGGACTCATTGTTCTGTTATTTGTTGGTGGTGCCGCCGCAATTGCTGCTTATTTTCTGTTAAAACCGCAAACAACCGTGGTGCAAGGCAATACAAACAACAGTAATAACGGGACAAATACAAATTCTACCGATAATGCCAATGCTAATGCGAACGCAAACGCCAATGTTACCCCGACTCCGAAACCGACTTTGAAACCTGCCGAAATCGATGCGGCGAAAAAAGAAGCGGAAAGCGCACTTTACGGTTGGAAAGCGGCGGCGGAAAGTCATAATCTCGACACGAACCTGAGCAGTTATGCTGATACGGTTGATTATTACAAAGGTGGAAAGATCAATAAAACCAAGCTCCGCGCCAGTAAAGAACCTGCGTATAAAAAATACGACCAGATAAAGATAGATATTGACAATATGAAGGTGGTTGTTGATCCGACGGGCGAAAAAGCAACTGTTACCTTTGATAAAACGTGGGATTTTGCCGGAGTTGATAAGGATGGAAATGATGTTGTAAATCGTGGTTCGGTGCAGCAGCAGGTTATCTTGACCAAAGTTAATGGTAAATGGAAAATTTCGTCTGAAAAAGATATGAAAGTCTATTATGTGGACAAAGGCGAAGACGGTGATTACTAAAATCCGATGAAAACTTGTCCCAAATGCAACTCTACTTTTACTGATGAGACATTAAATTTTTGTCTGACGGATGGTGCTCCTTTGGTTGAAGCAGGTGCTTCGGCAAGTGAATTTAATTTACAAGAGGCTGAAACTATTTTTGATGCAAATCTGAAGGTTTTTCAGCCGGAATCTTCTCATGTAACTTCGCCTAATACGCCTCCCAACACGGCTGATAAGGTTCGGCTTAACACTAACTCCTTTTCTACCAATAAAAAGAAAAATCCGCTGCCGTATCTGCGTCCTCTGCTTGGTGTTCTGGCAATGGTTGCCGCAATCGGTGCGATTTTCTGGTGGCTTTACACTAATAATGATACGGCTGCCACGACTCAAAAAAATAATCCTTCATCACAGGAAGCAAATAAACCGAGAGCAACTGTGGCATTGACACCTGAACAGGAAAATTTAATTAAAAAAGAAGTAGCTGAACTGGTGGAAGATTGGCGAAAATCCATAGAAAAGCGTGATGCGGATGCAAACGTCAAATTTTACGCGCAAACTTTGGATACTTATTACCGTGAAAGCGGAATTGACCGCAATCACGTTCGGGCTGACCGTCAACGCGCCATTGACCGCTACGAAACCCTTGCATTACAGGTTGATAAACTCCAGATCAAACCCGAAACTCCCGAGACTGCCTCGGCAACTTTTGATAAATCGTGGAATTTCAAAAGTCCTGTCAAGGTTGCCACCGGCTCTGTTCAGCAGGAAATGTATTTTATTAAGCAAAAAGGTAAATGGCTCATCAATGGCGAAAAAGATGTCAAAGTTTACTACTTGAATAATCGGGAAAATACGCCGGACGAAGCTAATACCAATCAAAATTCATCGGAAAACAAATAGTATTATCAGGTGACTTTTCCAAATTAAACTGAAATATTAAACAATAGGAACTTTCCGCTTAATTTTCACAAAACTCTTGACAAAACTCCTTTAATTCGTATAACTTATCAGCCAGCCCCCCTAATAAATCAAAAACCTACCCCCCACAAGGAGACTCAAACTATGCCTGAAACAGGTCATGCTAAAAATCTATCTAACTTTTCCAAAGTAATTTCAATTATTTCGGGTTTAGGCTCAGCTTATAATCCAAATAATCCTTTAATCGAACTAACCAATTTACAAACTAAATTAACCGATTTACAAACTGCTTATACTACCGTTGTGCCTCTGGATTCAGCCGAAACATTGGCTATTAATGAACGCGGAGCAGTTTTTGAACCTTTGCAAAGATTGGTGACGCGCATTAGCAATGCCGCCGCAGTTAATATTAATGATGAACTTTTTGCCGATAATTTACGGACAATTGTTCGTAAACTGCAAGGCAGACGCGCTCCTGACAAAACGGTTGAAGAAACAAATCCAACCAATCCCGAAGAACCGAAGCAAAAGAACACAACTTCTCAAATGGGATTTGACAGTCGTGTTGCAAATTTCTTTGAACTTATTACTCTGCTCAAAACTCAAGGAGCATACAATCCAAATGAAAACGAGCTGAAGATTACTGCTTTGGAAACATTATTGCTTGATCTGCAAACCAAGAATACGGCAGTAGTAAATGCCACAATTGCCGTCCAAAATGCCCGAATTACCCGCAATGAAGTTTTTTATAACGATACTGATGGACTTGTTGCTTTAACGGATTTGGTCAAAAAATATGTTAAATCAGTCTTTGGCACAACCAGTCCGCAATTTAAGCAACTGTCGGGGTTAAAGTTCAAGAAGATTTAAGATTGTAATTAAGTCGAATTGAATTAAGATTTTTAATACTTGATTTATTAATTTCATTTGTGAGTCATCGCATTTCTCGTTTTTCGTGTTTTGCGACAGAAGAGATATTTTAAATATGAAAACAATAAGAATAACTCTCTTTTTTTATCTTCTGATAATATTTGTTTTCCAAATATTTAAATTGATATTGAGTCAAAAAGTTTCACAAAAATGATATTTTCATAATTGCAAGAACTTGCTTGAAAGTGGTAAATCAACTAACTTATAAAGCTATCTACATCATAGATACAAATTGCAAACTGACAAATGAATTATAAAATATTTTCTTTTTTTTCTGGCGCAGGTTTTCTTGATTATGGTTTTAAAAGAAAATACGAACACTAACAAAATATATTATTCCTTTTAGAACAAATATATTACTCAACATTGAGGTTCCTTCCCATGGATAAATTACCAACAAGAGAGCAATTACTAAATCCAGTCTTACAAGCACTTGTAGAACTAGGAGGTTCTGGTTCAATCGAAGAAATTAACGAAAAAGTCATTGCCAATTTAAAGATTCCTGAAGAATTAGCCACGATACCTCATATTAAAGATAAAGATGGCGGACAAACTGAATTAGAATATGAATTAGCTTGGGTGCGAACAATGCTTCGTGGTAACGGATATATTGCAAGTTCCAAAAGAAAAATATGGGCTTTAGTTGATAATAATAAAACAAGCATTATGGAAATCAACTTTCAAACGCCTCAATTATCTGAAGAACAGAAAGAAGAAATCGAAGAAAGTTGGAAAGCAAAACTTTTAAAAATATTGATTGAAAAATTAAGCCCATCCGCATTTGAAAGATTGATTCAGAGGTTTTTAAGAGAGAAGGGATTCTCACAAGTAGAAGTAACAGGAAGAACGGGAGATGGCGGTATTGATGGAAAAGGTATTGCTAAAATAAATGGTATTTTAAGTTTTCATGTTGTATTTCAATGTAAGAAATATCAAGGGGCTGTTTCATCAAGTCATATCCGAGATTTTCGCGGTGCAATGGTTGGAAGAACTGATAAAGGGTTGTTTATAACAACAGGATATTTCACAAGAGATGCGTTGAAAGAAGCAAATAGAGAGGGAGTGCAAACAATAGATTTAATTGACGGTGAAAAATTAGTAGAGAAATTAAAAGAGCTAAATCTGGGTGTCAATGTAGAGTTAGTTGAAAAAATTACTATTGATGAGCAATGGTTTGATGGAATATGAAATCTCAGGTAATAAAAATTGAGAATCTTCCAATTCGACCGCAACCGCGAATGTTACCGGATGCAAACAATATTGTTTTGCCACCAAATTACAATAAAGAAGAAACTCAAAAGCGTCATCCTAAACATTCGAGCATTCAAATTGCACTTGTCAAAATTGGTGAACAATTAGGTTTTCGGACTTGGGTTGCACATAACGACCGGGGAATTACATATAATGATAAAACAATAGCTGAAATGGATTCTGTCATTGCAAGACTTGAGGATGAACGACTTGTTTCTGCTTATGATGATGCCCAAAGAGCTGGAAAATTGATTGATTGTATTTGGTTTAAAAATGGGCGATTGATGCCTGCTGTTATTGAAATTGAACATAGCACAGGAGTTAGAAGCGGTCTTACAAGAATGAAAACTTTTCAAGATGCGTTACCCCTATTTCCAACTCGTTGGGTTATTGCCGCGCCTGATGAAGACCGTGAAAAAGTTTTGCGTGAATGTAATACCCCTCAATTTCAGTCACTTAAACCCTTATATTTTCCATATTCCGCAATCGAAGAACTGTATTCTTTATGCCAAAGACGGAAAATTCGAGGGGTTACTGAAGAGTTCTTAGATTGTTATATGGAACAAACTTTGCAATTAAATCCATAAAGATTTGAACTGCTTATTTAAGAAAATACATTTTTAACAGCATTTTCCTAAGAACCAACTTTCAACAAATTACAACTTTCCGCCAAGTTGTAATTGCTAGCTGCCAACTTAAAATAACCAACTGCCAATGTAAATCTCCTAACCGCCAAGTTAAAACAACCAACCGCCAACATGTAATAATCAACTGCCAAATTAAAATACCCAACCGCCAACTTAAAACAAGCGACCGCTAATATAAATTAAGCAACCGCCAACTTAAAACAGGCGACCGCCAATATAAATTAAGCAACTGCCAAAACAAATTTAGCTTCCGCCAAATAAATTCTTGCTTCTGAAATTTTATATCTTTAAAAGTTCAATTAAAATATTAAAAGAGATTATATGAAAGCACTTCAATTTATTAACAATGAACTCAAACTCTCCGAGGTTGAGAAGCCTGCCGCTGAAAATGAGGCATTGATCAGAGTAGTTAAATCGGGTATTTGCAACACTGACCTTGAGATCATTCGCGGTTACGCAGGTTTTAATGGAATTATCGGACATGAGTTTGTGGGAATAGTCGAAACATCGAGTGATAAAGGACTGATCGGGAAAAGAGTGGTTGGTGAAATTAACGCCGGATGCGGAGTCTGTGAACTTTGTCGCGGAGGCGATTCGCGTCATTGTCCAACCCGCACGGTTTTAGGGATTCACGCCCGTGACGGTGCACATGCCGAATTCGTTTCCCTGCCAAACGTTAATCTTCTGGAAGTTCCCGAAAATGTTTCTGATGAACAAGCGGTGTTTACCGAACCTCTGGCGGCGGCTTACGGGATTCTGGAACAGGTTGAAGTTCGTCCCGAAACAAAGGTTGCGGTTATCGGCGACGGTAAACTTGGTATTTTGTGCGCTCAATCAATGGCATTGGCAAGCCGGAACACTTTTTTGATCGGTAAGCATAAAGACAAGATGAAGGTTGCCGAAGCCAAAGGTGTCGAAGGTGTTTTGCTGGAAGATGCGCCGAAATTAAATAGGACTTTTGATGTTGTAATTGAAGCAAGCGGTTCGGAAAGCGGTTTTGCGACTGCTCTTGATCTACTTAAACCGCGTGGAAAACTGGTTTTGAAATCAACTTTCCAGGGGAAAACCAATCTCGAGATGTGGCGGGTGGTAGTTGATGAAATTACGATTGTCGGCTCGCGCTGCGGACGTTTTGCTCCAGCGCTTGAACTGCTGCGCGATGGAAAAGTTGATGTTGACAGTTTTATTTCCGAGGAATTTAATCTAAATGATGGCGTTGCCGCTGTCGAAAAAGCCCAACAAAAAGGAGTTATGAAGGTTTTACTAAAAATGTAAATTATGAAGATCGTAAGTGCCGAAGAAGCCGTTAAAAATATTAAATCAGGCGATCACGTTTTTATTCAAAGTGTTGCTGCTGCCCCTCAAACCTTGATAAGTGCGATGACTGCACGGGCAAATGAACTGCAAAACGTGGAGATCTATCATCTTCACACGGAGGGAAAGGCTCCATACTCCGAACATCAGTATAAAGAAAGTTTTCATACGAACTCTTTCTTTATCGGTGGGAACGTGCGAAAAGCAATTGAACTTGGTGAAGCCGATTTTATTCCTTGTTTTCTGAGTGAAGTGCCTTTGTTAATGAGGCGCGGACGGATTCCCATTGATGTTGCGCTGATTCACGTTTCACCTCCCGACCGTCACGGTTATTGTTCGCTGGGAACCTCGATAGATGTGACGCTGGCAGGTGTGCAAACGGCAAATACCGTCATTGCTCAGGTTAATCCCAAAATGCCTCGAACTCATGGCGACGGATTACTGCACGTTGGCGAGATAGATTTTGCGGTAGAGGTTGAAGATGAGATCCCTGAACTCCCGTTGGCACAACCTACTCCCGAAGAAATTGCGATAGGAAAATATTGTGCCGAGTTGGTCGAGAACGGCGCGACCCTGCAAATGGGAATTGGGGCAATTCCCAATGCGGTTTTGCTGGCTCTCACCGATCATAAAGACCTTGGCGTTCATACTGAAATGTTTTCCGACGGACTTATTCCATTGTTGGAATCGGGTGTGGTCAATGGCTGTAAAAAGAAGATCCATCCCAAAAAAGTTGTGGCAAGTTTTGTGATGGGAACGCGCAAGCTCTACGAATTTATTGACGATAATCCCGAAATTGCGATGCTGGATGTGGCGTATGTTAATGATCCGGCGGTAATTCGGCGTAATCCCAAAGTAACTGCGATCAATAGCGCCATCGAAGTTGATCTGACCGGACAGGTTTGTGCTGATTCCATCGGCTCACGGATGTATTCCGGCGTGGGTGGTCAAATAGATTTTATTCGCGGAGCATCTCTCAGCGAGGGCGGAAAACCTATCATTGCGTTGCCCTCGACTACCGCTAAAGGTCAATCGAAAATCGTTCCGTTTTTGAAAGAAGGTGCGGGCGTAGTGACAACTCGCGCTAATGTTCACTGGGTTGTTACCGAATATGGAGCCGTTAATCTTTACGGTAAGACACTTCGTCAAAGAGCTATTGAACTGATTTCCATTGCTCACCCCGATCATCGGGAAGATCTGGCAAAAGCCGCCTTTGAACGCTTTAAAATTCTATTGAATATGCCGAATTTCAGTTGAAAAGGAAAGGTGGAAAGCGAAAAGTAAAAAGCTGAAATTAACTTTCTTAATTTTCCACTTTCCACTTTCCACTTTCTACTCAAAAAGTCACGCCCTCTTTATACTCACCCCAGACCGAGCGCAAGCAATGGCTTATTTCCCCGACCGAAACATAGTTCTCTACGCAATCGAGAATCTTCGGCAACAAATTTTCGTCCGTTTGCGCTGAGGATTTAAGCTGATTCAATGAAGTTTCAGCCTTAGTTTTATGGCGTTTTTCGCGGAGCGCACGCAGACGGGCGACTTGATTTTTCTCAATTGCATCATCCACTTTCAAAATTGGGATTGAACTTTCTTCTTCGATTTGGAACTTATTGACACCGACCACAATCGCTTCCTGATGTTCGACCGCCTTCTGATATTGATACGCAGCCTCCTGAATTTCTCTCTGCGGAAAACCAAGTTCGATAGCCTTCAACATTCCTCCAAGCTCATCTATTTTGTTTATATAGTCCTCCGCTTTTTGTTCAAGCCGGTTCGTCAACTCTTCAATCGCATACGACCCCGCCAGAGCGTCAACAATATCCGCAACACCTGATTCATTTGCAATAACTTGCTGTGTCCGCAATGCAATTCGGGCAGCCGATTCTGTAGGAAGCGAAAGCGCTTCGTCCATAGAGTTCGTATGCAAAGATTGTGTGCCTCCCAGAACTGCGGCAAGAGCCTGAATTGTAGTGCGGACAATATTTACTTCGGGTTGTTGGGCAGTCAGGGTCGAACCAGCCGTTTGCGTATGAAAACGAAGCATCATTGATTTTGCATCTTTCGCCTCAAAACGCTCTTTCATGATCTTCGCCCACAAACGGCGGGCAGCCCGAAACTTGGCAACCTCCTCCAAAAGATTATTATGGGCATTAAAGAAAAATGAGAGACGAGGCGCAAACTTATCAACCTCCAGACCAACCGAAATTGCGGCATCAACATACGCAATACCGTCCGCCAAAGTAAAAGCGATCTCCTGCCCGGCAGTAGAACCGGCTTCCCGGATGTGATAACCCGAAATCGAAATCGTATTCCAGTTAGGAACTTCCGAAGCACAAAAAGCAAAAGTGTCAGTAATCAATCGCAACGAAGGTTTTGGCGGATAAATATAAGTTCCGCGGGCAATATATTCCTTTAGAATGTCATTCTGAATCGTTCCGTTGACCTGCTCAAAAGAAACACCCTGTTTCCTTGCCACAGCCAGATAAAGACACAAAAGAGTTGAAGCCGTCGCGTTAATAGTCATCGAAGTCG
This sequence comes from Pyrinomonadaceae bacterium, assembly GCA_019694395.1. Lineage (GTDB taxonomy): Bacteria > Acidobacteriota > Blastocatellia > Pyrinomonadales > Pyrinomonadaceae > JAIBCC01. The sequence continues at coordinate 270,444 of JAIBCC010000001.1, forward strand.
AAACCTGATCGAGCGGAATCCCGTCCAGCAGAACCAGCATATCTTCCAGAGAATCAATCGCCACTCCGACTTTTCCGACCTCCCCCATGGCGAGAGGGTCATCCGAATCCAAACCGATCTGTGTCGGCAGATCAAATGCCACACTCAAACCCGTAGTTCCCTGAGACAACAAATATTTATAGCGTTTATTTGAATCTTCGGCAGTCGCAAAACCCGCATATTGACGCATCGTCCAGAAACGTCCGCGATACATATTCTTACGAACGCCCCGCGTATAAGGATATTCGCCCGCATTTCCGATTTCATCGAAATCAATTTTGGTATTACCGGGATTAAAATCGTTTGGTAATTCAATCCCCGAAGAAGTTTGAAATTTCTCTCGTCGTTCGCTCATAGTTTGTAGAGAATTCTAGCTCAAAGTTGATCTTTTTTACAAAATGTAAATAAATTAGCCCTTGTTGTTAATGTTATCTTTAATATTGATATAAGTTGTGGTAACAAATATTTAACATGAGTTTCTGGCAATTAATGCAAACTGTTTCGGGCACGCATGGTGAATACTTTTTATTTGCCATTGCTTTCATTCTCCTTTCATTTATTTTAGGTGGATTCGTGCCTAAACGAAGACCACGTTTAATTAATGCCGTTCTATTCTTTCTCATTTCGATTCTAGGTTTGTTTTTTGCAACTTCCCTTCTATTTTACGGATATGAAATGAATAGTGGGGAGATTCGCTGGGTGCAATGGGCAACTTTTTTGATTGCCGGACTGGCAGTGGTTAATGTTCTCAGTGTTTTTGTCTTTGATGTGATTCTGCAGCGTTTTGATGTTCCTCGAATTTTGCGTGATCTGCTGACCGGATTGGCGTATATTGCGGTGGGAATTGCCTTATTGACCAGAACCGGAGTTGATCTGACCGGAGTCATTGCAACTTCGGCTGTTTTAACGGCGGTTATCGGTTTTTCTTTGCAGGATACGCTGGCAAACGTGGTCAGCGGAATTACTCTCGAAATGGATAACACCATTAATGTCGGAGATTGGATTCAGTTCGATAAATATGAAGGACAAATCAAAGAAATTCGTTGGCGGCAAACCTCGATTGAAACCAGAAATTGGGATACGGTTGTTATTCCCAACAGTTTATTGAGCAAGGGAGCTTATGTAATTCTTGGTAAACGCTCAAATTCACCAAATCAGCATCGGATGTGGGTTTATTTCAATGTGGATTTCCGCTATTCCCCTTCAGAAGTTATTGATGCCGTGGAAAATGCCTTACGTTCTGAACCGATCAAAAATATAGCCCCGACTCCTTTAATTAATTGCATTGCGTATGATTTTAAAGATTCCTATATTAATTATGCCGTCCGTTACTGGCTGACCGATCTGGCGCAGGATGATCCGACAAATTCGGTGGTTCGCAGCCGAATTTATGTGGCTTTGAAAAGACAAAGGATTCCTCTTTCAATTCCCGCTCAAGCTCGTTTTATTACCGAAGAAGATGAGCAGCGTTTTCAGGAAAAGTTTGAAAAAGAAGTTGCACATCGAATAGAAGTTCTCCAAAATGTCGAGCTTTTTAACGGTTTGAATCAGGATGAAAAAAGAGAATTAGCCGAACATTTAAGTGTTGCGCCTTTTGTTCGCGGCGAAGCCATGACGAGACAGGGTGCAGACGCTCATTGGCTTTATGTAATAACCAAAGGCGAGGGTGAAGTCCGTGTTTCAGTTGACGGAACCGAATTAAGCAAATATGTTGCCACCCTAAAAACGGGAGATTTTTTCGGTGAAATGGGAATGATGACGGGAGAAAAACGTTCAGCCACGGTGATCGCTATTATGGATACCGAATGCTTCAGAATTGACAAGGAATCCTTCCAAAATATCATTCGTCGCCGCCCGGAAATTGCCGAAGATATTTCGCATATTCTGGCAAACCGCCGTGTTTCGCTTGATGCCGCCCGCGAAGGACTAAACGAACAAGCCGCCAAGAAACGTATCAAAACTACACAAGGCGATCTGCTCAAACGAATTCGTGATTTCTTTATGATTTAAGGATTGCTGAACTTCATCATAAACTTTTCTTGGACACCGCAAAGAAGTGTAACCGTAACTATTGCAATTTTTATAAAGTTTATTTATGATAACTGCATTCTAAAACAATTTGGCTGAGCCCCCCCTTCCCCCTAAACTTATCCAAATAATTAAATCTTTTGGAGGTTTCTATGCGTTTGATTTCTAAAATACTTTTGATTTTTGTTTTGTGGGGAGCTTTTTCCGAAATAGCTAAGGCTGATCCGATTCGTATCACAGGAGGCACAAGTTCCTTATATTATGGTTCGTCAGGAGTTTACAGCAGTTTTGTTGGTAATGGTTTGCAGTTAGAAGGATTTACTCTATTTTCTAACTATGATTTTCCGCCGTGTATAGCAAAGTGTAATCCTGCCGGAGCGACTGTAAATTTAAGTTCACAAGGCTTTACCGGAGATCCGGCTGCCTATCCGCCTAACGCTTATAATTTTGCAACGTATCTGGGGAATCAATATTCCATAGAAAATATGAATCTTACCTTTTTAACCGATTGGGTAACAATTGATTCTAATACATTGGGAGCATCAACCAATTTTACAATGACAGGAGCTATTTCATTAAAATCTCTCTCACTGTCTGTTCCCGATACAGTATTACAAATATTCGGAAGCGGTAATTCCCGCATTTACTATCTTCCTGATTCAAATGGGACATACGGATTAGGATTGGTCGAATATAGGTATAATACTTATGATGCCCCCACTTCAACTCCTACACCTGAACCAGTTCCCGAACCAACAACAATTCTTCTACTTGGAATAGGATTAGCCGGAATTTTCGGTTATGGGAAAAGAAAAAGAAAATTGAACGAAGTTAATTGAGGCAATATCTTAACCAAAGTAAAAATGGCAGAAACTTTAACATTTCTGCCATTCTCTTCCCGTTTTTCAAGCCTTTTACAAAATTTGTTTCGCCTAGTGTTGCCCGATAAAATCTGAAATTTTAATTACGTCCTTTGTTTGCGTATTGACCGAATAGACAATGTTTTTTCCGTTTTGCGACCAATCAAAACTTTGGATTTCACCCTTTCCAATTTCGGTAATTATTTTTTCGTCCTTGGTAAAAACAGGTGCTACCATAAAATTCAATTTACCTCCAACATCAAAAAAATGAGTTAGAAACTTGCCGTTTGGGTGCCATCGGATCAATCTTTGATTATCACCTTTCGGTAATTCAATTTTTTGCAATATTTCTCCGGTTTCAGTGGAAAAAATTCCGATTTTCCAGGCTCTGTCATTATCCAAGTCCATAAAAGTCGAAGCTATTTTTGTTCCGTCGGGCGATATTACCGGAAAAATCATATTTTGGGTAGAAATTTGCGCCTCCGTTTGATCGGCAAGGTTCAAACGCCAAACGGTTGGCGGAGTAATAAATCTTCCCCGCTGAAAAATTATGAATTTACCATCAGAGGAAAATTGTGGACTGAAATCTTCAATTCCATCAGTCAGTTGCCGAATTTTCTTTCCGTTCAAATCTGCCAACCAAAGCGAGTTCTTCCCGTTCCGCTTTGAACTGAAAACAATATCATCCGTAATAGGGGAAACTGTCATTTCGGAAACTATTTTGGCATCCGAGGTTAAGGCAGATAAATTTTTCCCGTCCGCATCAATTTGATGAATTTCCGCTTCTGCTGTAGTGCCGGAGGTAAAAAGTATTTTGCCTTTTGAAGTCCACGCAATATTTTTTATCAACGAAGAATTGTTGTAAATTTCCTGCGCGGAAATTGCGCCGGTATTTTCATTAAAAACCCCAACCTGAAGACTGGAGTTAGTATTGGTCTGAACTGTAAATAATCCATTCTTGGTGCTGACCAACCAATTACACTGCTGAATATCGTTAGTTAATTTCTCTGCCTCCCCGTAAGTGCGGGAAATTCGCCAGATTTGTCCGTTTTCGCCATCAATAAAAGCAATATTTTCTGCGTCAATCCAAGTCAGATGTAAAATGTTTTCCCAATTTTTTTTACCTAAAGTTTGTTCTTTTCCGCTTTTCGCATCAATTAAAAGGATTTTTGACTTCATTCCTTCATCAGTTTTTTCCGAAACGGCACAGGCGATTTCGTCTCCCTGTGGAGACCAGGCGAAAGGGCTGGCTTCAAAATATGGAATGTCGCGTTCCCCTTTTTTGGCATTCAGCAAGACTTTTTCATTCGTTCCATCAGCATTTACTATAACCAATTGAGTATCATCATCATTCTCACGCGAATACGCGAACTTTTGTCCGTCGGGCGAAAAACTAATATCTGCACCGGTGACGATGTTCGGTATTTCCTGATAAGCTCCACCCAAAAGTGGAATTTTCCAGAGCGGAGCATCAGCATTGTTGTCAAAAAAAACTGAGGTATAGATAAATTTATTGTCAGGAGAAATCGCTAAACTAAGATATTCGATTTTGCGGTTGGGCATTATCCTGATCTGACTTTCCGTTCCAACCTGCTGCAAAAAAAGACTTTCTCCTTCACCCTCTTTTTGCGAAAAAACAAAATATTCTCCATTCGGCGAGGCGGCAATATTTGTGATCTTGCCGCTGGTTGTTAATCTTTGGAAATTAGGTTTTGAAAAGACTGTCTGTTTGCTGCGTCCGAAATACCAAATCCCGCCCATAACTAAAAGGATAAGCAATCCAAGCATCCAAAACCAATGTTTTTTTAAGGAAGACGTTGAATTTTGCCATCCGCCAAGTGAGTTTTCCCTGATCGGTTCAATTTCTTCTTCGATGGTAATGCGCTCAATTTTTTGAGTTTCGATGATGAAGCCGTTGTCGTTTGGAAAAACAATTGGTGCCACAAATTTATAACCTTTGCCAGGAACAGTAGCGATAAATCTATTTTCGTCTTTCCGTTCGCCAAACACTTTGCGAAGCGCGGCAACGTGAACGGTTAAATTTTTTTCTTCGACAAACGAGCCTTCCCAAACTGCATCCAGCAACTCATTTTTTGAAACGGTTTCACCTCTTTGGATGATTAAAGCCAGGAGTAAATCGAAGGCTTTTGGGTTGAGCGGGATGGGCTGACCTTGTTTTAACAAGACTCTGCGAGTCGGATCAACCTCAAACTCATCAAAGCAAAATCGTGTATTTACAATAGTTTCCATCACTTTAGTAAAAATTAGTAACTTTTTGACGGAACTTTAGTGACTTTTTGCCGCTGTTAGAAGAAAAATGTTCCGGTGCAAAAAATTTAGTTCGGGAATTATAACAAACTCCGCCGAGCCTAAGAAGATTTTTTTAGATTTGCCGTGATTTTATGATCAAAGCCGGAAAGAAAAAAATAATCACGATTGAAACTTTGCAAAGAACCGTGATTCGCCCCAACAACAATTCAGTTCAAAAATTTTGGTGCGAATTTTGTCAGGTTGAGGTCGAAATGATAGTTCCTGAAAGTGCCGCAATTTCTTTGGGAATCACGATCCGCGAGATTTTTCGGCGGATTGAACGTGGAGAAATACATTTTTTTGAAACTGACACAGGTAAAGTTTTTATTTGTCCAAATATTTTTATGACAAAACAAAGAGGAGTTACAGAATAATGTTCAGATGCCTTGTTGAAATTAATAATTCATTTAACCAGTCGTTCTTAATTACTTTAAATGTGCCATTCGACAATCATGATCAGGGGAGCTGGAAAATATGGTCTGAAGGATATATCCGCTTTCCCAGTGGATGGTCTGAACGCCAAAAAAGTGAAGGAACTGTATCTACCTGGCACATTAAATTATGCAGTAAAGAAGAAAATACCTGGGGAATTCGGCTCAATGATTTTATAGATTTTTGGGGTCCAAATAAAGAAGGGGACGGACTTTCGCTTGAGCCTTGGACACTTTCATTCACTCCGGGACTTATTAACTGGAAAGTCATTCAGGTAACGTGAAATGCGGATTGAAACCGGCAATTGGCAACTAAGGTTTTATCGATTTTAAGTGAAGCATTTTTTCAGTAATAGTCGAAAAAAAATACAGTTTTGAATAACAAACAACGGAGAAAAAATTATGGGATTTCCAGACACAGCACCGGGACAGAAAATGTCCACTTTTTATAACTTGGTTCACGCGGTTGGGAACAACGCACCTAACCTAATAAATGATGTCAAACTGGTTCAATACTTTTTGAAATCACTTTTTGTTAAGATTCCAAACCACGAATCCGTCCAAGAACTTCAAATTGACGGCATTTGTAATGCAGTTACAATGCGTTGGATTTTAAAATTCCAAATTGAAGCAAACAATTCGCATCCCGGCAAGATTTTGATTGACCAACGAATTGATCGAATTCGTGAAAAGAATTTTATTGGTTCAATCAGTCATACAACCTATGCTTTGTATGTTCTAAATGCTTCTGTGCTGAAATATAATCCTGAAGCTTTCGCCGCCACTCCACTGGTTATTCCGTTGGAAAATATTGGAAATGTCCCCCCGCCCTCGCTGGATATTGTGCAACAACAGCGGAAACATTCAGCTCTTGATTCAGTTAAACAAATAGCCATCAGAATTGCTTCCAGCCGAAATGACAATTTGGGCGAAATAAAGAAATTAGCTATAGATATTGTCAATAAATAATAACTGATTAGGAAAGGTTCATCCCAAGGAAGACAGGTTATTTTGGCAAATTACTAATTTATGGGACGGCAAAATATGTCCAGTTTTTCACTGGGTTATTGATTTCAAAAATTAACAAATATTGGGAGAAAAATTATGAGTTTTAGCATTTTTGCATCAGGCGCAGCAAACGGAAAAAATTTTCATTACTATCGGGAAGATTGTATAGACGGGGATGACTTCGAGATTTTGGATCTAGTCTCAACCTTAACAACACTGGAGCAGACCATTGAAGCCGTTGCACAGGCTACTACTGAGAAAATCATTTCAAAATTAATTCCCGGGAGCGCACCTGACGGGATGGGAACTATTGCCTTTTTAGAATTTCTCCACACGCTGAAAGATCAGATTGACTCTTTGGCAATGTGTGATGATTCCGCTAACGGTCGGATTTCAGTTTTTACCAAACAAAAACATACTTTTTGGGCTGACGATTTAGGGAATGGCACTTATTATTTTTCACCCGGAACTGATCCCGGAACTGAATTTGTCAAAGCGATTGGTGCAAGTTTAGAAAAAACCGATATGAATAATTGGGGAGTTTTGCGTGCAATGGTAATCGTTTTAACTCTTTATTCGGATGCGGTTGGTCAATCAGGCAAACCAATGCTCACAATCCAGTTGGAAAAATAAGAGTTGGGCAAATCAATTATTTATTGAGGTTAATTATCAAAAAGAATCCAAAAAGTATTGTTGAGAAAAGTGTTACAGCCATAATGACCATTGTGTTTTTAATTGCTTTTATGCTCAGTCTTTTTGTATTCGGACCTTTGTTTGAAACCTTTCTCGAATTACAGGTTTGTCAGCCCAATTCAATTGTGAAAACAAACAATGGGCGGGGAAAAGCAAAAACTATCATCTGCATTGATAAAAAGACAGGTAATAAAATTGATGCTTCGCATTATCAATATTTTTATTGTTGTCCGCCCGCAATCGTTATCTTTTTGGTTGCAATTTACGGGATTTTTGTGAACTTACTTTTTAGAAATTCAAGGAATCAAAACCAATAAATTAAAGAGGGTTAAAATTTATGAAAAAATCAAATCTATTTATTATTTTTATGACCGTGATATTTGTTTTTGCTGGCGTATTTTTTAGTTCTGGAACAGCGAGGGTAGGCGGATCTCCTTTATCTACTTCAATACCCACTCCAACACCAATAAAAATAAAGTCTATCCCGTGTGCATTAGCAACCTATATAGCCACAAGACCTTGTAAGAAATGGGCATTTTCACTTCTCAAGAATATTACCTCTGATTTTCCGCAAAACCAGCAATTTTATATTTCAAAATTTCCAGAAAATTGTTACGTTAACTCGCAAGGTAATTTTGTATGTTATTGGAAAAACCCCGAATCAGCGTGCAAAGCTCAAGTAGAAGATAGGAATTTTAGTCACCCATCATATACTGAGTTGTTCAAGAAGATTGAGCGTGTCAACTCAGAGTATTATAACTGCTACACAATTGATTCAAAAGCTCGTGATAAACCGGCTAATTATTATCTGGCATCACCCATTCAATATGAAAATGCTGAACCGCAACCTCATTGTGCAACTCAAATAAATGGTCCTTACAGCGCATTGCCGGATGATTTTTTCTATTGCAACACACAATATGCCGCAGGTCAGTCAGGTTTTGACTTCACTCAAACACAGAAGAATAAAATAAAGCAGGTAAATAAACAATTTCCAAGTAATGGCAATAAAATCAGATCAGATTTAGCGGGGTTTAAGTATTCCTACAATGGACAAACGTTTACAGAGCCGGACTTTCTTACTGAAACGCCGCTGCTCCCAAATTCAGTCGAGGTTCATCACATCGTTCCCCGAAAGGATAAGCAAAGTTGCAGTTGTGGTGCTAATTCTGTCAAAAATGCAGCTCTTATTTCAAGACAGCTTAATCAATTCCTGACGAATAATCCGAGAACTAGCGTGATGGATATGAATACTGGGATGAGTGAACTTGACTTCATTCAAGCAAAACCTAAATATCCCTATCCATAGAATTTCATAAACAAAGTTGAGCGGAGCAAGTCAGTCCGCCCAACTTTTCTGTTTTAACAATTTCCCTACTCAACTTTTACGAAATCCGTTCCGCTTCGACCGAATGTTTCAGGATGATACATTTCTTCGGCTTTAGCAGGCGGCACAACGAATTGTCCCGGCGTGGTAGCGCGTGTGACATAAGTGTATTTGTAAACACCTTCCCACAAGAGCGACGCGAAGGCTTCGGCACGTTCGTCACGGAAGTTTTGGTGTTCAAACCAATTTTGTCTCCACCACCAATAATTATAACCGTAACTGCGTGATCCCATTTCTATGACTGAAGTATTTCCTCCGCCTGTATCGGCTGGTAAAGATTCGGTCACTGCCAATTCGGGATTCAAAATTTCGAGTCCCGCCGGAAGCGGATCAACCAAAGCAACGTGATAACGGCGAGCCTGGGCAACCATCGTCAGCCGCACGCGAACCCGCGCTCCGGCTTTAAATGTCCAGCTTCCGTCAGGATTTTGTTTGACATCATCGGCATTATCAATTGCTTCGTATTGACGTAAAACGGTAAATCCATAATCCGCCGGATCGAGTTTCAGACTCTTCGGTGCATATTTCATTCCGATTCGATAATACAAACGTCCCGGACCTTGTTTATCAATAATCAAGTTTGAAGTTCCGCCCTGTTCCATCAAATATTTCATTGGAATATTGACTTGGTTTGAATCAACCGAGCGACCTTTGAAAATTTGCTCTCCGGCGTAAGTATTACCGAGCCACATTTTCGCGGCAAAATCAGGTGTAACTTTTTCGTAGGCTTGGAAATATTTATCTAAAGCCAACAAAATAAAGACGTTTTCCTGTGTATTACCCCAACGACCTTTGGTTCGATGATCGAGCAATCCGCGAACTAATTTTGGAATCAAATCATTTTTCGGATCGGCTTTGAGCAAGGCTTCGAGCAGAACCCCGTCAGCCCGACGATTTGAATACATAATCACCCACGCGCCGTCGCCGTAATCCGTCACAAAATTGGCGGTAGCGGCGGTTTCGGTCGTGCGATTCATCAAAAAGCGTTTGATTGCTTCGACTTCGGTAGTTGAATTCTGATCGTTTGACAAAACCGAAAGCACCCAACCTAAGGCTTCAAACGGCATTTTTTCGATGGTAGCTTCTTTCAATAAGGCTTTGGCTTTTGCAACGTCTTTATCGCCCATCAAATCGCGGACGTAAAGTGCATAAGCCGAAATCGTCCAACGGGTTTGCGGTGAATACCATTCGCCTTGATAATATTTTTCGACATTTTTCAGGTAAGGCTTAACCTTGGTCAGCATTTCTTCAGGCACTTTGTAGCCTTTGGCTTTTGCCAAAATCAAAGCGTGAGCAACGTGAACCGACATAAATGGAAATTCGTAACGCTCGCGTTGTCTGCCCCACAAACCGAAACTCCCGTCTTCGCGTTGACGACCTTTCAAAATTTCGATGTCTTTGGCAAAACTCTTCTTGAGATCGGCATCGGTTGGCATTTCATTAGCTTTGAAGGCTTTCAAAACGTCTTGCAAAGCCGCTACCGAAATCATCCGCGAAGAAATTTGTTCAGAACATTCAAACTGATAGCGATACAAATAAATGAACGCATCGGTCAATTCTTGAAGTTGAGTCGAACTGGTCGTGACTTCCAATCCGCCGAATTGCGACCAGACTTCACCCGGAGTTTGAACGGGCTGAATGATCGCTCCGTTTTCTTCTGTTGTGCCGTAGGTAGCAAAGGCTTCGGTGGTAGCAGGTGTCCAGACAGGCAACGAAATTTCCGCCGCGTCTGACCATTTGCCTGAACTGACTGCAAATTGGAATCGAGCAGTTCCGGCTTTTTCAGCTGAAACAGGAAAACGCACTTCCACACGGTCATTGGCAGGAACTACAACTTTTTTACCGCCGCCCGCTGTCAGTGTGGCATTAGTAGCACGAACTCCAACATTGACCGTCATTTCTTTATCGGTTTGGTTTTGGACAACCACAGGCAATTCGATCTTGTCGCCAAAATTCATAAATCTCGGTGCGCTTGGACGAACCATCAAAGGTTGTTTAGCCGTCAGAGTTGATTCACCGCCGCCAAACCGTTTGCCCGTATCAACCGAAACCGCCATGATCCGGTAACGAGTTAAATTATCAGGCAATTTAATTGGCACAATAGCTTTACCATTGGAATCCGTTTTGACGTTTGGAGAAAAGAGAGCTAATGCACTGAAGTTTTCGCGTAATTTGATTTGTGCAGTTTCTTCCTGAGATTCGGTTGCAGGCTTTTCAGCTTCCTCAGCTACCTTCAAAACCTCATTATCATCCATATCAGCTTTTTCTTTTTTCCTTGCTTCCCGCGAAACAGATTTTGCCGCCATTGGTGCGGGCGCAACAGCTCCGGCTGTCATGACATCCATTGCCTGCATACTTCTGCCATTTACAGGTAAATTCTGAGGTATTTTATTTGCATCTAATGGATTCCCGAGCAAAATGTCTTTTCTGGAATGATAATCAATGACACCTTCGCCGCGTTGGGTGTAGAAGATTCCCATCGGATCCCCAATGCGGTAACCGGTTAAAGCCAAAACACTTTCATCTACCACCACGACTGCAACTTCGGAATTGGCAACAGGTTCGCCTTTTGAATCCTTGACGTTGACATTGATGTTGGTTTCGCCGCCCGGTTCAAGCGTGGCAGCTTGCGGATCAGCCGTCACTGTCAGACGGCGCGAAGCAGTTGAAATTGAAAGGTTTAGCTGACCGCTAGCAAAGGCGGGGCGTTTCGGCAATTTCAAATCAATCTCGCCTTTATCGTCTGTGCGCGGACTTGCACCTACGAGGTCAACCTGTGCGTAAATATTCGGCAAATATTTATCTTCGAGTGGAATTTTCAAAACGGTTGATTGACCTTTCATCGTAAAGCGTTCGGTTTTAACCAAACCGTCACGGCGCAAAGTCAAAACACCTTCCGCATTTTCAAACGGAGAATTGACCAAAATTTCGGCGACATCGCCCGGATTGTAATCCTTTTTATTTGGAATAAGTTGGGCTTCTTCCATTTCAACATTGCGTTTCGGTGGAGTTTTTCCGCCCGAAACCCAAACTGTAAATTCGGTTTCGTTCCAACGTTCTTTGTCATCCATTACCCGACCTGTAATCGTGTAAATGCCACCCGCTTTGGCAATGAATTCACATTTTGAAACATCTGCGGTTGATTTAATTGTGCAGGTTTGTTCGTCAACAGTTTCCTCTTTCCACGCTCCCTTTTCATAAGTCCAGTCTTTCAAAACCGCTTTTACTTCGGCATCGCGTCCTGCAATCAATTTTCCGTCAATGTCCGAAATAATCGAATCAACTTTGATTTTTTCGCCTTTGTTGACAAAGTTGCGGTCTGATTTCAGTCCAATGTAAAAATCGGACGGATGAACTAAAACCGTGGTCGCAGAAGCAAAAGTTTGACGGTTGACATCCATCACCCGAGCCTCGGCACGCACACTATACGGACGCGGAGGATTTGCATCTTCAAAATCAATTTTCAAAAGATGTTTTCCGGCGGCATCGGTTGTGCCTTTGAAATACTGCGAAGAAGTGTAGCCTTCGTTACCGTAACTTCTCCACCACGGAACCCATTTTCCAAAGTTGAAATCGCCGCGATTCGGCGGAGTGTAGTTTGTCGGAGTCGAAGTCACTGTCCAATTTGCTTCGGCATTGGCTAAACCGCCGCCCGCATAATATTTCGCTTCGACGGAAACCATTGCATTTCCTTTGACAAAATGCGGCGCAGGAGTTTCGGTTTTGGCGGAAACTTCAAATTCGGGACGGCGAAACTCTTGGATCTGGAAATAATGATAGGTAGTATTTCCCGGAAGTCCGCCATTGGTTGAAATGATTACGTTTGCCTGTCCCAGATTGGCAGTGTCGGGCAATTTGAATTTGAAATCGAATGCACCAAAAGCATTTAATGTTCCGTTACCTTTTGCAATTTCATTTCCGCGCGGATCATTAACTACATAGCTGAAATTTTTGGCTTTGTCCCCAAGTTCGGCAATGTCACCAAGTTTTCCGCCTTGATAAATGCGAATGTAGCCTTTGATAGTGACTTCTTCTTTCGGTTTATAAATTCCGCGATCATTAAAGACGAACCAACGGTAAGAATCATAATCGCCCTTGTTATACCAGCTTCCGTAATCTTGCCAGTAATATTCGGATTGTTCGGGCATAAATGCCACGTCTTTACCTTTTCTGGCTATCAAAAGATTTTGAGTTTTTGGTTGTGCATCGGCTAAAGGCAAGCGCAAAATTCCGTTCTCGCCTGTGCGATTAGTTTGAGCTTCGGGAATTGATTCGACTTCAGTTTCATTACCATTCTCATCCGTAGCAGTTGTTTCTTTAATGGATTCGTCCGAAGTTCCCCAACTCGTCAACCATTCCCACCAGGATTTGGTCGAAGTATTTTCCGAGGTTTGCTGACCTTTCAAATTTTTACCGTTCGGATAAATGGTAAACTCAACACCTGAAACGGGTTTACCGTTTTTAATGTCGGTCGCAAAACCAACTAATTCGTGATTATCAACAAAAGCATCCAAACCGATTTGCGTTGCCTGCGCCCAAGTTACCAAACGGGTGCGGTCATATTTATCGCGTTTGACCATCGGTTCAATATCAATAATGGCGTGACCGAAACCTTCATCCAACGCGGGCGAAACATCAATTCGGGTTTCAACCATTTCGTCGGGTTTATTTTGTATCTGCAAAACTTTATCAACCACCAATTTTCCGGGCATTGGCGGACGTTTTTGCTCATCGTAATTGAGGTAACGCATAAATTGGCGAAATCCTTCCCAATCTGACGGCGAAACCTTGTAAATTTTGAGTTTTACAGAGTTATGGTTTGTTGAATAAATCGAGTAGGTGGGCTTTGAATTCGGATCCAAAATAATCATTGAACCGCCTTGCGAATAAATTTCGCTTGGCGCGTTGCCGACATTAAAAGTTGCACTGGCTGTTGTGCCGAGAGTTTGTCCGAAAGTATCTTTCAATCCCCCGTCAACCGTAACTTTGTAGGTAGTGCGACCTTTTTTATAGCCTTGAAAATAAAGATAATTTCCGCTTGGATAAACGTTCATTCCTTCAATCGGAGGTTCGATTTTAACCATTGATTTTTCAAAGGTTGAAGCCTCAATCGGGTTGGTAAACTGCATCACCCAAGTATCAAAAGGCGAACATTGTTTGCTTCCCTGATAACTGCACCAGCCTGAAACATATTTCATCGCACCGTAGGTTCGGAAGCTGTAAACCTGATCTTTGTTGGTCGGAATCGGACCTTCGGCAGATTGAGTTCCTTTTTGGACATTAACTGTAATTGGTGAATCTGCCGGAAGCGCATTTTCAGTCAAATTTTCATTGGTAATCGCCCGAAAAACCAACCAGCGTTTTGGTTGGGCTTGTTTTGAGTAATACGAAATCGAACCGTCTTTATCAATTTCTTCCTGTGTAGCCAATCGGGTCGGAATTCGTTTTCCATTGCTGGTCACTGCAATTGTTTTGAGAACGGCTTCAGGGTTAATTTCCTGATCGAATGAAACGAACATTAAAGCATCGCGGCGGGTAACTTGATTTTGCGGAAACATCATTTGAACAGTTGGTGGAGGCGTGGTAAATGTCCAGGTTACAGTTTTTTGCAGAGTCTGACCGCTGGCGGATTTGGTTCCGGCGGGAACAATTGCGGTAAATTTGGTCGCCATCGGAAACCGTTTGGTTGTGTCAAACATAATTGTTTTAGTGCCGAGCCAACGCCATTTTCCTTCGACCATTGGTGAAAGCTGAACCGGCTGCACTTTGGCGGCTTCTTCCTGCGAAGTAACGGCGACCATTGGTTGCGAAAATGTCACGTTCAAATCCGGCGCAAGCGGAATTTCGCCTTCGGGTGAATAGCGGATAACTTCCAATGATTGTTTGCTTTGGTCAATATTCGGCGCATTTGTTTGGTCGGAGGCAGGAAATTTCTGATCAATCTTTTTGCCGGTTTTCGGGGCGGGCAAACTTCCCTCGCGCTTTGCAAAATCTTTTTGGTCATCATCCTGAACTTTTGGCGGAGGTATCCGGCTTAAAAGTTTATCGGTATCGCCCTGTGAAAGCGGATCGCCTTTGGCTGGTGGAGTTACGGTGCGATTTTCCGCTCCTTCCACGCCTTCGCTTAATCTGAATTTTAATCCGTTTGGTGGTGTTACATTCATAGTTTTTTGTTGTGTTTTTCCGCGAGTCGCTTGCGCGTTAGCTTCCATCACCATTTGCAAGCCAATCGGCGATAATCCGCCCAAGTAGATTGATACTACCAATACAAAAGAAATTAATGCGTTGAATCGTCTCATTTTCGTTATGTCCTTAAATTTGTTTGACTTTCAGCCATTCCAAAGCAGCCTCATTTTAACTTAATTTTACTTAACAAGCCTAACAGGTATTAAGCCAAATGATTGCTTTCCCGTTTTTTGGAACGGTTTAGTTATGAATTACTTGCAAGTTTTTGTTTTTTTTCGTCAGACCACTTTTCTCTAAGATTTAGCATCTAATTTACACAGCCCTTTTACTTAGAGTCTTTTTCTAAGCAAGTAATTGTTTGTTTTGACGACAATTCTTGCCAAGTATCGGTTTAATTTTGGATTGAAAGATTTTCGGTCTAAAATCTGAAAAGGGTAAAATTATGAAAATGACAAATTCTATGGTTAAAGCTTTGATTTTGTTCTGCTTTTTGTCTTTGATGACAACCGCAGCGATTGCTCAATCGGTAACAATTACGGTTACCAGCATTCAAGGTTCAGTCGAAATAACCCGTTTTAGTTCATCGTGGGCAAGGATCGTTAAAGTTAGTGCCAATGATAATTTGGTGGCAGGGGATATTGTCAAAACTAATTCCAATAGTCGCGTTGTTTTAAAACTTTCTGATAATTCCCAAGCAATTATCAGTGAAAAATCAACAATTGAGATCAAAGATACAACCAGCTCGCCTCGCACAATTTTTAATGTTATTCGCGGAAAAACAAGGGTAAAAATAGAAAAACTTGGCGGCAAACCGAATCCGTATCGAGTGACAACGCCGACCACTGTAATTGCGGTGCGCGGAACTGAATTTGATGTTTTGGTCAAAGATGAAGAAACCAAAGTTTATGTCAACGAAGGTGAGGTCAGCGTCACCAGTATTGCTCTAACCAAAGAGGTTATCCTAACTCCAGGTAATTTTACCCAGATTCGCGGCAACCAGCCGCCCGCGCCGCCAATCCAATTTAAGCCTGAACAAAACGACAGGTTTTTCCAACCGCGAGATGAACGACAGGGCGGAAATGCTCCAAACAATAGAGATGGTAAACCCGATGGGTCAGGACAAAATGGGCAAAACGGCGGCAGAACGCCATCTTCTATGCCGCCGGGTGGAACTCCCCCAACTCAAGGCGGTGCACCGCCCCCGCAAAAAAGACCTTGATGGGATTTTGGATTTTGGATTGTTTGTTTTTCCTAAATTCGCGTGAAAATGTTTTGTTTTAGAAAACTCAATTCTGACTAAATGAGTGAGAAAAATTCGACGAAACCTAACAAAATAAAGATTTTAATTGCCGAAGACGAGCGTGGGGCACGGATGGCATTGGAAGTTGCTTTGCGTCTCAGCGGTTACGAAGTAGCGGCGGTTGAAAACGGGCAAAAAGCTGTCGAAGCGGCGCAAAATAACACTTTTGATTTGCTTTTGACTGATGTTTATATGCCTTTGATGGGCGGATTGGATTTGGTTTCGGAGTTCCGCAATTTTAGTCCAGCAACTCAAATTATTGTGATGACGGCGCAAGGTTCTTTGGAAATTGCAATGGAAGCAATCGCTCAAGGTGCGTTTGATTTCATTGCCAAACCTTTCAATATCGAAGAAGTTTTAAGCCTCATCCAACGAGCCACCGACCAACAAAAACCGCAGGATTTGACCGACAATGAAAATGATTTTTCCGTTTCGGGGATTATTGGTCACAGTCCGCAAATGGTTAAGGTATATAAACTTATCGCTTATTCTGCCCGGACCGATTCAACGGTTTTAATCGAAGGCGAAACCGGAACAGGCAAAGAAGTTATTGCGCGAGCTATTCATCGAAACAGCGAGCGAGCCAACCGACCTTTTACGGCTGTAAATTGTAGTGCTTTGACCGAAACTCTTTTAGAATCGGAACTTTTCGGTTATTCCAAAGGAAGTTTTACCGGAGCGATGACGGATCGCGCAGGCTTGTTTGAAAGCACCAACGGCGGCACAATTTTTTTGGATGAAATCAGTTCGGCGAGTCTTTCTCTGCAAGCGAGTCTGTTGCGTGTTTTGCAGGAAAAAGAAATTCGGCGCGTCGGCAGCAGTGAAACCCGAAAAGTTAATGTTCGCGTGATTGCCGCTTCAAATTCAAACCTTGAAAAAATGGTCGAAAACGGCGAATTTCGCTCGGATTTATTTTATCGTTTGAGCGTTTTGACGATTCCGCTTCCCCCTTTGCGTGAACGCGGGCGTGAGGATTTAGAACTTTTAATTCAACATTTTTTGAAGAAAAATCGTAAAATTCCGCCCGTCAAAATTTCGGAGCAAGCGATTGAAACAATGTCGCGTTATGAATGGACGGGCAACGTCCGCGAACTGGAAAACGCCATCGAATACGCCATCGCAACTTGTGCAAATAATCTAATTACGGAAAATGATCTGCCGCCGCGCATCCTCAAACAAACCGTTTTTGTGCCAAAACAAAACGGCAATTCAACAGTTTCTTTGGCAGACGACCGCCCAACCTTAGAAGAACTTTCGCGCCGCTATGTGGCTTTGATTGTTTCCGAAAATGACGGCAATAAATCACGCGCCGCTGACATTTTGGGCATCAATCGCCGGACGCTTTATCGGTATTTGGATTCGGCAGAGGAAATTACTGAAGAATAAATTTCACTAAAATTCACAGGGATAAAGGGGATGGACAGGGATAATTTTTAAAGTAGTTTAAAATCAATTAAAAGTTTGTAAATTCAATTTTCTACTGGTTTGAGTTCCCAATTTATGGTGCTAATTGATTGAAAAGACACGATGAAGCGTGAACTCAAAACAAGATTGACTTATTAAAAACCCTTGATTTATCCCCTTCTATCTCCTTTATCCCTGTGAATAAAACTAATGAATTTTACAAACCGCACAACTTTTCAATGGATTAGAATTGCCGTCATTTGGCTGGTTAGTTTTTTGTCGGTTTTAGCCGTTTCTTGGTTCGCGCCTTCCCTTTCAAATGCCGCAATAAATATGCTTTTTCGGCTTCGCGGAGAGCTTCCCGCGCCCGAAAATATCGTCATTGTGGCGATTGACGATGCAAGTTTGCAAAGACTCGGCAAATTTCCCTGGTCACGAAAATTAACCGCTGATTGCTTGGATAAAATTACAGCCGGAAATCCGAAAGCGGTTGGAATTGATGTCATTTACGCCGAAGAAAGCGATTTGAGCGATGACGAAGCACTTGCCAAAGCCATCAAAAATAATGGGCGTGTTGTGCTTCCCGTTCAGCTTTACGAAAAAATTTCCAATACAAATCCACAAAAAACTGAGATTGGCTGGCTCAATCCGATTCAAGAATTTGCCCAAAATTCCGCCGCCAAAGGTCATGCCCACGCCGCGCCTGATGTGGACGGAACTTTGCGAACTGTCCAACTGAGCAAATCCGATGACAAAGGAAATCGTTTTTGGGCTTTTGGATTGGAAACCTTGCGCGTTGCCGAAGGAATTCCGCCCAACGATTTTGAAGAAAAATCCGGTTTACTGCGTTTCGGAAATTATCAAATCAAATTAGTTTCGGACGAAATTAACCAAACCGAATATTTGAAAGGCGTTTCGATAGTCCGTCCAAACGAAATGCTTATCAATTACATCGGTGCATCTAAATCTTTTCATTACTTTAGTTTTGCCGAAGTTTTGGACGGCACGATACCACCTGAAACTTTCAAAGACAAAATCGTTTTGATTGGCGCGACCTCGCCAACTCTGGGCGATTCGCAAGTCACTCCGTTTATGCACTTTGCCGCCGCCGAAAACAAAGAAGGCGGACAGGCAATGCCGGGAGTCGAAGTTCATGCAAACATCATCAACACCATCAAAAACCGTTTGTGGCTCGGATTTTTGCCGCAATTTTGGGAAATCTTTCTGGCAATTTCGATAATTTTAGGCGCAACTGCCGCCGTAAAATTGATTGATGGGTGGTTACAGGTGTTGATTCTGGTGCTGATGCTTTTGGCAATAATCGGAGGCAGTATTTTGGCATTCAACAATTGGCAGACGATTTTGCCTTTGCCGGAATTGCTGACTGCTTTTTTAACGGCGGTTCCGCTGCTTTTGATTGATCGTTCACTTGCCGCCAGCCATGATTTGGACATCAAACTACATCGCCTAGCCGAAGTTCAAAACGAAGTTTTATTGAACACAAATTTTGAAAATACTGAACTTACAGCGCAATCCAAACTAATTCCGCACAATCTTGAATGGAAATTGAAAGCAGTTGACGACATTTCGACACGTCTGCTTTCGCGGATGAGCTTTATCAGTCGGGTTCTCGGCGGGATGAACGAGGGAGTGATTGTTGCTGATGTCAAAAATCAAGTCGTTTTCGTCAATAATTCGCTCTCGCAGATGTTTGGAATCGAGCCAAAAACGTTTGTAAATCAAGATTTTACCGATTTCTTTCGACAACGAAATATCTTTGCTGAAAGTGAATTGAAAAAGATTGTTGAGCAAACCTTAAACGGCAAACAATTTGAAAAAGAATTCAAGTTCCGTTCACAAAATTATTTGGTTCGTTTCTCGCCTGTAAATGCGGAAAATGATGAGGTTATCGGAATTCTAGTTTTATTGACAGACGTGACCAAACAACGCGAGCTTGACCGTTTGAAAGCGGAAACGATGCAGTTTGTTTCGCACGAATTACGCGCTCCGTTGACTTCGATTCAAAGTTTGAGCGATGTTCTGCGAAAGTTCCCCGTTTCAAATGAAGAATCTAGTGAAATGTTGGACACGATTCATTCGGAAGCTATTCGATTAAATGAACTTATCAATCGCTTTCTGGACATCAAACGGCTTGAATCCGGCGCCCAAAATTTGCAAATTTCAAAGTTTAATCTCAACAAACTTTTAGAAAATTGCGTCCAAACCGCGAATCCTTTTGCTTTGGAAAGACAATCAAAAATTCACTTTTTCAAACCCGAAAAACCAATTAACATTCAAGCCGATGCACAACTTTTGAAACAAGCCGTTGATAATCTTTTAAATAATGCAATTAAGTATAGCCCGCAGAATTCAATGGTTGAAATTACTACACAGTCAAAACCTAAGGAGACTCAGATTATTGTAAAAGATAAGGGTTTCGGGATTCCTAAAGAATCCTTGAATCGCGTTTTTGACAGTTTTTACCGTTTGGAAAGAGATGTTTTATCTGCCACGGTTGGAACAGGTTTAGGGCTTTCATTTGTCAAAGAAGTTGCCGAAAAACATCACGGAAAAATCTCCGTCAACAGTGAAGAAGGTGTTGGCTCGGAATTTATTTTAACCATTCCAAATTTGGACTGATTAAATTTTTCTCACTCGAATCTACTCAAAAATCTCAATTCGATTAAATTTGTCACACTCTGATTTTTTACCAATTCTTGATAAACCTGAGTCCACACATAAACCCAATCATTACTGCATTTACAATACTTTCAAACTTTGGCACACACCTTGCTAAAGATAAAAGCGAGTAACTAAATTGGTAATCTGGCGAAAATCATTTAGTAACTCCTTTAAAAAGTAAAAGGGCTAAGTAATATCAGTTTTTTGCCAATCGAAATTGGAAAATTGATTGCACCACGCAACATTTCGAGATGAGCCAAAAAGCAAGAAACAATTCAATTAAAACTGGCGGAAACTGATATTACTTTTTTTTCAAATGTTGAACGGATTATTAAAATTTGAGGTTTTGGATATGCTTTTATCAATTAATGACAAACCATTTATCCCGTTTTTTAGGGTTGAAAAAGGTGCAACCGAGAATATCGAATTGCTCTCCCCGATTGATAAAAGATTACATCTTAAAGAATTATTCAAATCTCATCATCGTCAAATTTTCAGACTTTGTTTACAAGTCTCAAAAAATCGGGAAATTGCCGAAAATTTAACCGTCAATGTTTTTGTGCAATTCTTTCGTGAATTTGACAATTTAGACCGTAAACTTTTGCCTAAAGATTGTTTACGCAAATTAGCGGTAAGTCATTTAATTGACTACAAATGGCAAAAGCCCCCTGTAATTCAAAAGTAGTTACGCATTGATGATTTGAAATTGTAATTTTTTTCTAGACTAACTTCTTCAGGAGATAATAATGAACAAAAAACTATTGAATATCGCACTTTTGGCAGGACTGGCAGTTTCAGGTCTGTTGGTAACGGATAGCTTTGCACAAGGTCGCGGCGGAGGCGGCGGAGGTGGCGGTCGAGGTCCGGGTGGTCCCCCCCCAAGTTCAGGCGGATCGGGTGGCGGAATGGGAAGCGGTGGAATGCGTCGGCAAGGTCCGCCCCCATCACAAGGTGACAACACCAGCGGTCAACCACCAACGTCAGGCGACTCTTCGACAACTGAACGAAGAGGAAAGAGACCACCGCCGCCGAAAAATGAAGACGGCACGACCAATGGAGAACATCCGCCGCCAAGGGATGGAGATTCAGGTAACCGTCCAGCTCCGCCAACTGACGAAAACGGAAATCCATTGCCACCGCCGAGTGATGGTGAAGGGTCAGGTAAACCAAGAGATCGTCGTCAGCCACCGCCAACCTCAGGTGATGGAACAAATACGCCGCCTTCGGACACAAACACCGGCACTAAACCGCCTAAGAAAAAGAAACCGTAGTTTCTCCAGGCTAGGACTTTTGTTTACGGATTGCTAATTATTGAGATTTAAGCACTTAGTTTAGTTCCTGGGTTGTCAAAGTGATAATTTCCAATAACTTCCGATCAAAAACAAAAGTCCTTTCAAATTTTAGTTTCAAAATTCCTTATTCTGAGATATTAAAATCCTTCCAAAATTACCAAAGCAGTTTCCCCGCCGCCTTGTGTCACGTTGACTAGCGATTTTGAAGAAAGCCGAACCATTCCGCCGTGAACTTTTCCGCGAAACAGGAAGGGATCAAAATCAATATTGAGCAATTCCATTGAGGCTTCATCGTTAAAAGTCGGCATTTTAACTTTTTCAACCGATACTTTTTCTTGTGCAACAAAACAATTCTCCAAAGCATTTTCTAAAGCCCTATCCCATTCGGATTCAGTAGTTTCCCAACCCAAAGAAATTCCGTGTCCACCATAATCATCGTGTGGTTTAAGCGTAAATTTTTCACGCTCACGGCGGAGCAATTCGAGCAAATCAACTTCTTTTCCCTGATAAGTCGTTTTTCCGTCACGCACCCGACGAGTCCAGGGAATGTGTTTGTTAATCATTTCCAACTGTTCGTTGGTAAAGATCGAAGCGTATTTTTCATCGCTTAAAATAGCAAAACTTGTCTTTTTGTGTGGAATTTTGACGCGGAAATTATTTGCCATACAGACATTTCCATCAATGTAAGCTTTTGCCAATGGATGAGTTTCATCGAAATGCTCCAAAAACTCGTGGATAATGACACGTTTGTAAAAAATATCAACTTCAAAATCTCCAACCCGTAAAATTTTGCCGTCATATTCAAATTCAAAAGGATTGGCAATGATGGTTTGATAACCTTGTCCATTCCAAAAATCGCGCAAAATCTCAAACTCTGCGTAAGTTGAAACGCCTTCCCAATCAACAATTGCAATATTCGGTTTTTCTTTTCTGCCGCCTGTTTCCCGATAGCATAAATCCAGACTTTCCAAGAGTTTGAAATAAGGCTGCGGTCGCCAATGATTATTTTCCGCTAAAAAATTTTGCACTTCGGGAACATCGGCAAAAACTTTTTCAAACGAAATCTGGTCGCCGACTCCGGCAGGCGTTTCGGCGTTATATTCCAAAAATTTAAAATCTTCGCCGCACAAAAAAGTATCCAAACGACTCGAAGCACAAAGACTTTGATAACGCGGATTGATTCGCGCCATTCGCTCCTCTTTTTCCGTCAAATTTATCTCCGCTAAAATCTCATTATTTTCCAAAGCGGCTTCGGTCATTCGTTCAAACGCCTGATGCAAAATTTCACCCGCTTTTTTGATCTTTTCATAACTTGAACGCGGAAAAAAATGCGGTCTGAGAAACGGACAAATCGGACGATCATCGTGCAAAATCCCTAAATCTTGTTGAACTTTAGTTAATTTAGCAAAAAGTTCGTTATCGAATTTATGATTTTGGATTAAAGCGGCATCTAACTTTTGAATTGATTCATCAAATTTTTGGTTCATAGCGAAATTATAAGTGAATTTTGTTCTTTTTTAATTATATTTTTTCTAAAACAGTTTTTTGTTTGAATTGTTGCCTTTTTATGCTATTAACTAAACAAATTTTCTTGCTATACTAAGTTGAGAAATTGCAACTTTGTCGGATGTTGTAACGTAAAGGTTGATTGCAGTTTTGATTCTGCATAATTGAGGAGTGATAAAAGATGGGATTGTGGCAAAGATTTAAGAGAATTTTTCGGGCGGGAACGGGAGCCGCTTTGGATAAATTAGAAGATCCGGAAATGGTGCTTCAACAAACTATCCGTGATATGCGTGAGCGTGTGCCGGAACTCAATAATTCAGTCGCGCAAGTAATGGCAACCGAACGGCTTTTGGCTAAAAATAAAGAACGGCTTTCAGAAACTGTAGTAGATTTGGATTCTAAGATCAAAGCCGCCGTCAAAATGGGACGTGATGATGTGGCAACGGCTTACATTGGTCAACTGCAGCAGGCTCAGGTTGATCTGCAAAAGACCGGAATGCAGCTTGAACACGCGCAGAATGCCTCCAAACAGGCGATGAAAGCCCGTGACAATTATGTGCTGAATATGCAAAAACGCTCTGCCGAAGCCATGCAGTTGATCAGTGCTTCAAAACAAGCCAAATTGCAGGAACAGCTCGCGCAAACGATGGAAACCTTCAATTTGGGTGACGATTCATCAACCTTTAATGAAATGCGTGAAAAAATTGACCGCAGAGTTGCCGCTGCCGAAGCCAAACTTCAACTTGGCTCGTCAAATGTTGATGCTCAAATGCAGGACATCGAACGTGAAGCACAGGAAATGCAGCTACAGGACAAATTGTTGGAATACAAAATGAATATGGGTTTACTCGGCGGAGGCTCAAGTTCGGTTAATAACCAATTAAATGCGGGTGTTCCAGAAACCGGGAGTGAAAATAACTAAGGGCAAATTACCTGATCCTCACACGCTTTTACCTAAGCTATGATGGTTAAATGTTTTTTTGAAAAATGAATGATTTTACGGTTGAGCATTCGAGAGCAGAGTTAGCAAAATTTAAAGAGCAAAAATAGTTTTTATGGCAGATTTAGCAAAATATTCACAGGAAATTAGCAAATACAACACCAAATACGTCAAAGAAGCCGTTAAAGAGCCGGTCAATTTTTGGGGACTTGCCGGTTTTGCAGTAGCGGCGGCTTATACTCAAAGCGTAATTCCTTTGGCGATTGCTCTCATTTGTGAATTGATTTATATGGTGGTAGTTCCTGTGATGCCTGCTTACAAACGCCTGATCAATGCTCGTGAAAAAACTCGTCTCCGTGAACTCAATAAGTCAAACCGTGAACAACTCATTAGCACTTTCAGTCCGCGTGAACGTGAAGCGGTGCTTTATCTGAAACAGCAAAAAGACAACATCATCAAAAACTACCACAAGTTTACCGGCGCACGCGAGCTTCCCAAAAATTTGGAAACACTTGAACATCGTTGGGAAGATTTTGTGGATTTGCTCGACATTTACCGCCGCCGCAAACAACATTTGAAATCCATCAATCGTCAAGCGGTTCATAATCAATTAAGCCAAGCCTATCGTGCCGCAGAAAATGCTCCTGATGAAAAAACGCGGCGCATTCAGCAAACCAATGTTGAAATTCTGAAACGCCGGATTGCATCCTTTGACGAACTCGAAAAAAGCGTCAAATTGGTTGAAGGGCAATTGCAGTCAATCGAAAACTTCTTTGGTTATTTGAATGACGAAATCGTGACAATTTCAACTCCCGACAAATTCAATATGCTTGATTTTGAGCAACTTAGCGATTCAATCACGATGACCAAACAAATGCTTGATGCAACTTCGGATGCAATGGGTGCGCTTGACGCACATAACCGCGCGATGGGAAATTACGAGCTTTTGCCGGAAACCAATCGCTGATTCCAAGCAAAATTCAACTAAGTTTTAAGGACAAGAAATTAAAACTCTTGTCCTTTTCTCTTGATACTCGCTTTCTAATAAGTTAAATTACTTGTTTCGACTATTATCGAAAATCAATTCAATATATTTAACATTTATTTAAGAAAAGGAAATTTATAAAAACAATGAAAAAAGTTGGAATTTTAGTCGGGCGTGAGCAAACTTTTCCCGAATCAATTATTAAAAGCATCAATGAAAAAGGTAAGGGCAAAATCGTAGCCGAAATGGTCAAAGTCGGCGGAATCAAAATGGATGAGCCGAAAAAATATGATTTGGTGATTGACCGTATTTCGCACGAAGTTCCGTATTATCGTGCTACTTTGAAACAAATGGCTCTGCAAGGAACTTACGTTGTCAACAACCCTTTCTGGTGGTCGGCTGACGATAAGTTTTTCAATTTCAGTTTAGCTAACAAAATCGGCGTTGCAATTCCGAAAACCGTTCTGTTGCCGCAACACAATTATATTAAAGACATAACCAGCGAATCACTCCGCAATCTCGAATTCCCAATCGATTGGCAAGGTGTGATTGACTACGTTGGATTCCCTGCTTTTTTAAAACCACACGACGGCGGCGGTTGGAAAAATGTTTCTAAAATTCATTCATTAGAAGAACTTTGGTCAGAATATAATCAATCGGACAAACTCTGTATGACCTTGCAGGAAGGCATCGAATACGATCAATTTGTTCGTTGCTACTGCGTCGGTCAGGAAAAAGTTTTGATTATGCCGTATGATCCTTCAAAACCGTATCTCTCAGGAATGCAATATGTTAATGTTGATGACTATCTCTCGCCCGAATTACACGCCCGGGTTGAAAAGGATGTTATTACCATCTGCAAAGCCTTGGGATATGATCTGAATACAGTCGAATTCGCCATCAAAGACGGAATTCCTTATGCCATTGATTTTATGAATCCGGCTCCCGACGCTGAACTTGCTTCGGTTGGTGAAGCAAACCACAACTGGATCGTTAATGCAATGACCGAGTTTGTTATCAAAAAATTAAGCGGTGAAACTTCTTTACCGGAATTTAATTGGTCAGGAATGATTAACCCGAACAAAGAAGTAAAAGCACCTTCCAAAAAATCAACCAAAGTGACGGCAGAAAAGAAACCTGCAACGAAAAAAGCGGTAAGCAAATAAATTTAGGCAAAACGTAAAAGATAAAGGGTAAAGCTAAATCTCAGAAATATTAGGATTTAGCTTACCCTTTTCTCTTTTCCCTTTTACTTTTCTACGGAATAATTAATTTTTGACCGGGCTTGATAACATTCGGGTCAGGACCAATTACCCCCAAATTTGCTTTGTGAATCACGGTATATTTCATTGGATCGCCATAATATTTTTGGGCAATTTTTGAAAGCCAATCGCCGGGTTGAACAACATAAGTTCGTTGACCGCCGCCGTTTCCGGGTTGAATTCCAATTCCTCCATAATTTGGCGTTTGAAAACCGGGATTGGCAGTGACCGGATTTTCTTTTTCAAGTCGGGCTTTACATTCGGCAAACACAAACCCTAATTTTTCTTTTGTCCAATTTTCTACCCGTTTTGCTCCAGCCTGATCCGCACTTGGCGTAACCAATGAAGTTAAAACTTCTCCGGGTTCCCAAATCAAACCGGTTGGATTCGGAATATTTGTAAACGGTAGAACGGACTTTAACCAGGGAGTGCCGCCCATCCCGCCGTGGGTGGCAAAAAATTTCTCGTGGAGGAAGATCGTGCTGTTGCTTTCCCGCATAAAACCGCAATTACCAAAAGATAATCTGGAATGTGTCGTCCAAATATTTCTTTGCGGATAAATTACCCATTTCACAGTATCGGGAATCGGCGTGTTAAAAATAACATTTCCCCAGTTCCCCCCTTCATTACCAAGCGTATTGGTTCGATCTACAGCATCAAACAGAATTAAACCTTCGACCGGAATATTTTTGCGGTATTTAAGCCATTTTGAGACTTCTAAAACTGCTGCCGCACCCCGACTGTAACCACCCAGAAAAACTGCCTTTGCATTATTTTTTTCCCATTGTTCGACTACCCAATCGTATGCTTTTTCGGCTCTGGCACGAGTATCAAAACCACTGGTAAAAGGTCCGCGCAAATACCAGGTTTTATCGAATTGCGCTTCTTGCCATTCATTTCGCTGCAAACAGTTTACAAAACTATTTTGAAAAGATTTTTGATAATCGCCGGGATTTTCTGCTGTTCCTTCTTCGCTTGATGTTCCGTCAATACCTGCAAAAATAATCATTGTTTTATTTCCTCCGTTCGTTTGCAGATAAAAAATCTGCTAATTCCTATCACTTTTGACGCGCAAGTTTGAAAAAAGTTGAAGTATTTTACGAAAAATATTTTTTGTAAATTATTGTGCAAAAAAGAATTAGTTGACTCGTCTATTAATTCTTTTTATTTTAAAAATGCAGTATTTTTTCGTGAAACTACTTGGGGAAACCGAAGGTGATGACTGGCAATATGCTGTTGGTTGGAGTAATCAAAGTAAATTTTGGGATTTGGTCAAAGGAAATCTCAAGGAAAGGAGATTATTCCGTAGGAATTAGGTAATGTAACTTTACCATTTCAGGTTTTGCCAACTAGGAAAACCACAATTTTTGAATTTGCGTTGTCGCCCAATGGTGAAAATCTGGCAATTTCACGCTGACAAATACTAAGAGATATTGTTTTATTGCCTAATTTTGAATAAGAAGTCAAATTAACAACCGATCTACTCTTTGACCAGCCGAAAACCTAGCCCGTAATTGCGATCAACTGCTGAAAAATTGTCCCGATTGGCAGAGCGTAAATTGTTTGCATTTTCATACCAACAACCCCCTCGATTCACACGAGCAGAGCCGGCTGCCGCTCCTATTGGATTAGTTTGAGCAGTATTTGGATAATTTCCATACCAATCTTGAACCCACTCCCAAACATTTCCATACATATCATACAATCCCCAAGCATTCGGTTTTTTACCTCCGACATCGTGAATCTTGCCGCCGGAATTATCATTAAACCAGGCAAAATCATCAAGTAAATTTTCATTATTTCCAAAACTAAATTTGGTTTTAGAACCGGCTCTCGCAGCATATTCCCACTCTGCCTCTGTTGGCAATCGGTATTTCCCTTCATTTTTCGCATTTAATTTGCTGATAAAATCTTGGGTTTCCTCCCAACTCACCCGAATGACCGGTTTATTGTCGCCAAAAAACTCTGTTGCTAACTCATTCATCCCATTTGGAAGGCTTCCGGTTATGGCTTTCCATTGCCCTTGTGTTACTTCATATTTTCCCAAATAAAATGAATTGGAAATAGTAACACGATGCTGAATTTCATCCTCTTTTCGACCAGCTTCCGAAGTTGGTGAACCCATCACAAACGAACCTTTCGGAATTAATACAAACCCCATTCCGAATGAATTGTTAAAAGTATTTGGACTGCTATTTTGACTATTTTCCTGTTCTGATAAAGCGGGAGAATTTTGCCGTATCACCTCTATCAAATCATCAGTTGCCGAAGCTTCACGCAGAAGGTCTTCGCGTTCGGGTGTTAAAGGTTTATCAAGTTTACGTTGTTTTATTTGAATTAACAGCCAACTTATCAACTGAGTTTTGTTTTTGAAGACGCTATTCGGCAGTTTAGTATTTAGAGCTGTGATAATTTCGGGATAAGTCAAGGGTTTTGTTTGAGCCTTAACAATTTGCAGATTTGAAAGAAAAACGGCTGTAGCCAATAAAAAGCCCAAGTTCAATACAAAAGCCGATCGGGAATTTTTCATAATTAAAAATCCTTTTATTATTGTCCGAAGTGCCGAATAGCTTAATTTTTTAGCCCAACAAACCGCTGCCTCACCGTTGTAATTCCTGAAAAACTATACTGTGTTTTTCGGCAGGTTTCACCAGTCCATAGCCCGGAATATATTTGACCGAAAACTTTTGACCGTCAATCACAACCGTATAAATGCGGTTTTCGGAGTCAAATGCCTTCCAGGTCCCGCGTGAGCCATCAACAGTTTCAATCGTGCCGTCCGCCAGGAATTTGGTTGCGCCGTAAGTATTCACTTTCGACTCAAAGGTGCGGATAATCGGATCCTTGGTAGTTTTTAACTCATCAAAATCCACATCTCCTGCGGCTTCAATCTCATATTCTCCACCCATTCGGATCAGATTCTGATTTGGCGGGGAAACTTTGACGATGATTTTCATCCTGGTTTTTACTTTATCCGCCGTAAAGGTAGCCACAGGTGAGTTTTTATTCGCGGTTACTACTTTGGTAACTTGCCAAGTCTTTTTTTCGTCATAGAGAGTAATGGTCAAAACGGTATTTAATTGTGCACCATAGAGAGTCTCAGCTTGTTTGAACTTGACGGTCAAACGGTTGTTTCCGGGAGTTGCATAAAAATACCAATAATGGGTGCCGACCAAACTATCTGAAATTCCTTCGTTTATCCCTTCTTTCAAAGGATATGGATCATCAGACCTTAATGACTGAGCTGCGATAGTCATCACTGCCATAATAAAGAATGTAATCAATAAACTTAATTTTTTCATTTTCCTAATTCCTCTCTTGAGTGATTTTTTAAGAAAAAAATATCATCTCTATTTTTTCAAGCGTCAATTGTCAGAAAAACAGTTGGCTTATTAATCGTAAAATTATCTCTAACAGAAATAGACGTGCATTAAAATCACAATTTGCCAAGCGAAAAAAATTATTCTGTAACTTTTTTCGGTTAAAAGATTTACTTAAAACTCCTGTCGGTTATTACCCACAACTATTAGTAAATACACAGTTTGGGTCTTTTTGTGGGTTGGGAGTCTTTCTTATTGTCGGCGTTTTGGTTGGTGTATTAACGATTTTTTTGTTTATTGTAGGAGCTACTGTTGGTTTGGTTGGCTCAGGTTTGCTCTGAGTCGGTAAGGGTGTAATAGCGGCATTGGTAATTGGAGTAGCTGTAGAAGTTGGAGTCGGAACTGTTTGATTTGTAAATGATTTATTTGAAACAGTTGAATTTGTGGTTGGGATAGCTAACCAGATCACTACCAGAATTCCGCTAATTGCCAGTATTCCAATAAAAATTGACGGAAGTAGCCAACCGGTTTTTCTTTTTGGCTCTAACGGCTCATTTAACAAACCAAGCTTAATTGGCAGCACTTCCGTTACTGCTTGCTGTTCTGCATTTAGGTAAGACGGTGCAGTAAATTCGGGGTTTGAAATACTTCCGGTAGAATAAGTTGCAGAAAAATTTTCACGTTTAGAAAATTGAGTTTTGAGAGGCTGAATCGGTAAAACTTCAGTCGGTGCTTCAATTTTCAGGTTGTTCTCAGCAACGGTTTCGGCTTGTGATAAATCTGTTGTCTCTAAATTTTCTGTTTTTGCCTCATTAATCGCTACTTTCAAGGCTTTTTGCATTTCGAGTGCAGTTGAAAAGCGTTGGTTTTGTTCGATTGACATTGCTTTCAGCAAACAATTTGAAACCGAACTTGGAATGAGCGGATTTAAGGTTTTTGGATTCGGCAAAGGGTCAGTTTTTCCTTCCCAAATTTCCAGGATTCTTTTGGTCGCGTCAATCGGCGCAACATTAGTCAGAAGATGATAAAAGGTTCCGCCAAGTGCATAAATGTCGCATCTGGCATCAGTATCTTGACTTAAAACAGCTTCGGCTTTTTCCTGATATTTAAGGAGAATAAATTCCCGAAAAGTTGGATCAATCACTCGCAAAAGCTGTTCGATTGGCGAATAATTGAGCGTTGCGCCAACAAAAGTTTGTTTCGTAAAGGTCGACGAAGATTTATCGCTGCTCCGTGCAATCCCAAAGTCAAGCAGTTTGATACGGCGGCGAATATTTAGTTTTAGATTCTGCGGTTTGATGTCGCGGTGGATAATCGGAGGTTTGAGATTATGCAGATAATCAAGTGCATCAAGCAGTTGATCCATCCAATTAAGAACATCCTCCAGCGGAAACGGCTTTCCGCGATTATCCAGCATTCCCGCCAAATCCTCGCCTTCAACCAATTCCATCACCAAAAATTGCCGGTCAATTTCTGAAAAGTAATCGCGGACGTAAGGAACAGCATCGTGTTTGGACTTGGCAAGTGATTTTGCTTCTCGTTCGAAAGCTTTGCTTAAAATCTCTCTTTGCTTTTCATTAACCGAATCAAAGATTATTTCTTTAAGGGCAATCGGTTCACCAAATCTTTCGTCAATGGCTTCGTAAACTGCTCCCATTCCTCCCGCACCGAGCTGACGGGTGATTCGATAACGTCCCTGCAAAATCTGATTTTTGGTAAGCACTTTCTCGGTTAAACTAAGACTTAAAGAATTATTGACTAACTATTTCTAAATTACAAGATTTTTTTTACAATCAAATTTCCTTTGCAGAATAATAACTTTAGGTTAAAATTAGCCTTTGTTTTATGAGAAAAATTGAATTACCTTTACGCGCTATTGAAACACTTTTTGGTGTCAACGATGCAAACCTTAAATATCTTGAATCAATCCTTGCGGTTCAGATTCACGCTCGCGGAAACGATTTAGCAATTGACGGCGAACCAAATGATGTAATTACAGTTGAAAGAATTTTACAGGACTTTTCCGACCTTTTTAACGAAGGAAACACCTTTACTGACAAAGAATTGCGTGATGCTTTTCGTCAGATAGCCGAAGACCGCACTTATTCTTTCCGTGACCATTTCACTAGATCACGATTTAATCCTTCGGGTAAAAAAGCAATTGCGGCAAAAACTGCTACACAGCGCAAATATATCGAAGCAATCCAAGATCACGATTTGACTTTCGGAATAGGTCCGGCGGGAACCGGCAAAAGTTTTTTGGCAGTGGCAATGGCAGTGCAAGCCCTTTTTAATAAACAGGTTGACCGCATCATTTTAACCCGTCCGGCAGTTGAAGCAGGTGAAAAACTTGGATTTTTACCCGGAGATTTGCAGGATAAAGTTGATCCGTATCTGCGTCCGCTTTACGATGCTTTGTTTGATCTGGTTGATGCCGAAAAAGTAACCAAAATGCTGGAAAAACGGATTATCGAAGTTGCTCCGCTGGCTTTTATGAGGGGCAGAGCGCAATCCTTAGACAGTTTGTTAATGACTCCGACAGGCTGGCGCAAAATGGGCGAGATTAAAGTTGGTGACGAAGTAATTGGTTCAGACGGAAAACCAACCCAAATTCTCGGCGTTTATCCGCAAGGCAAAAAACAAGTTTATCGAGTCACAATGACTGATGGTTCAAGCACAGTTGCTTGTGCTGAACACCTTTGGCAAGTCAAAACTATGGAAGAAAAACGTCGGAACAAACCCGCCAGAGTTTTGCAAACTCAAGAAATGATTGGTAATTTCCGACGAAATCATCAATACCGATACGAACTTCCTTTGTTATCTGCGCCTGTTGAGTGGAATTTTGAAGAAGTTCCGATTGAGCCTTATTCATTGGGATTGTTGCTTGGTGATGGATGTATTACAGGTAAAACTTCCCCAAGTTTTAGCACAACCGACCTTGAATTGGCTGCATCTTTAGAATTTGCTTTGTCGGATTTAAAGGTTTCACTCAAACAAAAAACCAAAATTGATTATGTAATTTCAAAATCGCCGACTTTTAAAAATGGCGGTTCTGCACCTAATTTGTTAAATGAAGGTTTGCGAAAATTGAATTTACTTGGAACAAATTCGGCAACTAAATTTATTCCCAAATCTTATCTTTATAATTCTGCGGAAGTTAGGATTGCAATTTTGCAGGGTTTGTTGGATACAGACGGAGGACCGGTTAAACAAAAAGGGCGAACTTGCAGAATTCAATACGCAACTACCTCGGAACAATTAAAAAATGATGTAATCTTTTTGGTTCAATCGCTTGGAGGTGTCGCATATTGGCGCAAACGAAAAGCCGAAGGAAGAAAACCCGGATTTGCAAATGGTCGTCCCGTTCCTTATAAAAATGACGCATTTACTTTGGATATCCGATTGCCGGAAAATATTGAGCCTTTTAGATTACAGCGAAAAGCAAACATTTACAGAGAATTTGGTGGTGGTCGTCCGATGCGTTTTATCAAAAATATCGAATTGATCGGCGAAACCGAAACTCAATGTATCAGCGTCGCGGCACTTGATTCGCTTTATGTAACAGATGATTTTATCTTGACGCATAACACCCTTAATAACGCTTTTATCATCCTCGACGAAGCCCAAAACACCACCGGGGAACAGATGAAAATGTTTTTAACCCGCATCGGATTCGGTTCGAGAGTTGTCGTGACAGGCGACATTACGCAAATTGACTTGCCGCGCGGACAAAAAAGCGGATTAAAAGAAGCAGAGCGTGTGTTAACAGACATTCCTGAAATAGAATTCGTTTATTTCACTAAAAAAGATGTCGTGCGTCATCGTTTGGTGCAGTTGATTGTCGAGGCTTACGAAGAACAATCAAGTAAAGAGGATGAAAATCAACCGTGAATAATTCAATCATAGAAAAAATTGATAGAGTTTTTCTATTTCTTTCAATCGGTTTTACAGGTCTTGTTTATTCTGTCATTGTAAGTTCCAAATTTGGATGGGATCTTGTAATGACATTTCAAGACCTTTTTGATGATTTTGATAGAAATCTCTTAAAAATCTGTCCTTTATTGATTTTTTTCTCATTCTTACTGAGTTTTGGTCTTTTTTTCAAAACAAAAAATAATTATCTCTTTACAACTTTAAGCGGCTGCCTTTTAGCAAGTATTTCAGCCTTTTGTTTTGCCCAAGTCTTTGCTTGGTATCATACAAAAAGCCAACATCTTCACATAACAAACGTTGTTATTGCTCCATTAATTATGGGAAATTTTGTCTCAGTTATATTAATGTCAACTTCCGCTTTTTGTTCTTTAATTATTCGATTATTTGTGGAATTATTTTTCAAAAAGAGCTTTTTGCCATAGCTTGAATCAGAAGGAAGATGAAAATAACGTCTAAATATTCGATTGATGATTGTGTTTTTATAGCTAATCAAATTAATCAACAAAATAAAGTTAAAGCAAATTTTTGGGTTCAACTTTACTATTACTTTGTTTTTGCTAATTGTTTCGCTCTTTCCGCTTTCCTGTTTTTTTTAGGATATTATTTGGCAGGTTTCATTCTTTTCTTGATTAACCTTTTTTTCATTATATTTCTAAGCGACAAAATTAAAAATGAGAGTTATAAGACTTATTACGCCAATTTCTTTTCCGGCGATGAATATAAGGAAACTGAAATCGAGCTTTTAGAAGATGGAATTAGTTGTAAATCTATTGACGGAGATTCATTCTTTCGTTGGCAAAACCTCAGAGAAATTGTTGAAACACCAGATAAAATTTACCTTTTTACCAAATCAAACGGAATAACTGTTGCCAAAAACTCATTTGAATTTGAAACGCAAATGCAGGATTTTCTCATTTTTGCCAAGGCTCGCGTTCCGCAAAATTTACTAAAATGATTACAGCTTTTGATACTCACTATATTAACGATGATGCAACAACGGCTTGCGTCTGCTTTGAAGATTGGACTGATGCCGTTTCAACTCAGGATTTTGTTGAAATTACGCATAATGTTGCGCCGTATGAACCGGGCAAATTTTATAAACGTGAATTGCCGTGCATTGTTTCCTTGCTCCAGAAACATAATTTACAGCCCGAAGTAATCATAGTTGACGGTTATGTTTGGCTGGATGAAAACCAAATCGGTTTAGGCGGACATCTTTACAATGAATTGGGCGGAAAAATTCCTGTCATTGGAGTCGCTAAAACTAAATTTAAATCACATTCAAAGGTCAAAGAAGTGTTGCGCGGGAACAGTCAAACTCCGTTATTTGTTTCGGCAATCGGAATTGATTTGGATGAAGCCGCACAACATATCGAAAATATGCAGGGAAACTTTCGTCTGCCGACTTTGCTCAAAAAAGTTGACCAACTTTGCCGCAGAATTGTTACAATTTGAAATATGGTCGAAGTTATAAATCAACAACGAAAAATTAAGATTGAAACTAAAGATTTTGAAGATTTTGCCAACAATGTGACGAAAAAAATTGCCGATGGTAAAAATTGCACCATTGCTTTTGTTTCCGATTCTAAAATAAAGGAATTAAATAAAATCTTTCGCAGCAAAGATTATGCGACTGATGTGCTTTCTTTTCCATATGAACCGGATCAATTTGATTTTCTCGAAACGGAAAATTTTATCGGAGATATTACGATCAGCCTCGAAACAGCACAGCGTCAGGCAGTTGAAAATTCACTTCCTTTTGAAATCGAAATCAAACAATTGATCTTACACGGAATTCTGCACCTGCTTGGTTATGACCACGAATCTGACAGCGGCGAGATGAATGAGCTTGAATTAAAATGGCGAAAGCAATTGAAGATTTAAACTTCGTCAGGCGATTTAGTTCGCATCTTTCCAATTTTCAGAACTTTCCAAAATAAGTTTTTCGGGACAGTCCCCACTTATCGCATAACCCACTTTAACTCGATATTTTTCGTTAGTTGAAAAATCTCTTGTTTCAGGGTATCCAAG
The DNA here is from genome assembly GCA_019694395.1 of Pyrinomonadaceae bacterium. Lineage (GTDB taxonomy): Bacteria > Acidobacteriota > Blastocatellia > Pyrinomonadales > Pyrinomonadaceae > JAIBCC01. Next base: position 306,041 of record JAIBCC010000001.1, read on the forward strand.
TTCCTTCTTTAACTTAGCTTGTCTTAGTTCTTTGGGCGCGTCAGGAACATCAGGAATAAATGTGCCATAGATAGTTCTTTGATTATGCCGCCCGTCAAATTTGGAATAAATATCGTCAATTATCAAAACGCCCTTGTATTGTTTGGCTCTACAACCATTGATGGTTACTTCGTCATTTGCACAAGAGATCAAAAATAAACAATTAAACAAAAGTAGTAATCCTACAATAAATAAATAATTTCTCATAATTTTTATTTTCCAGTTATCGTGGCGGAAAAAGCTAAAAATCTAGTTTCAAATAAAATAATGCAGGAATAATTGATTAATTTTTATTGATTACCCTTGCATTTTTCCTTTTTACTTTGTCTTTTCAAAAACCAGAACAACACCTTTCTCATTATTTTCAATAAAAAGTTTCCCCTTTATTATTTTCGCGGTTTTTGCGTTTTGCAGACCATGAAAAAATGTGTTTTCAAAATCTGTAATTTCTTCGCAAAGCATAGTATTTGAAATAATTTTGGTAAATTTAATTTTGTTAGATTTACCCATTAAATAACTTCCCCAAAAACCATTACATCCGCCGCTGCCGCTAATTTTATTATTCTTGCTGATATTTAAAGTAATAGAAGCGATAATCTCAATCTGATTATTCACTCCGTTTTGCAATGAGGAAAGCTCCCACTTTCCAATTATTTCCTGTGCAGAAATCGAAAAAACAAAAAACAAACTGAAGATCAATAATAACAATAGCTTTTTCATATTAATTTATTCTTGAAAAATCCTTGATCGTGACTTTTTTACATTTGTTACTCACAAATTTAGAAAGATTCTTTTACCCAAAACTTGCAGCAATTTGAAAAAACCATTTAACAATATTCATTTGTTATTTGTTTTTTCTATTTTGTTATTTGTCAAAATTACTTTGTTATATAACAAAATTACTTTGTTTTAGATAAATTCGATTTTGTTTTATATCAATTTCATTTTGTTTTATTCCAAAACCATTTTGATAAATAAAGATATTATTTTTATTTCAAACAATCCTATTTATCAATAAAACGGATAATCATTTTTCTTTCTTCGTCCTTGCCGGTCAAAGGAGAAAATTGGTATTTATCTTCTTCTTTGCCCTTGCTATCCCGAATGATGAGATGGAAAATTCCGCCTTTAACCTTGAGCGTAAAAATACCCGACCATTTGCCTTGCGTTTCAATTTTTACAATCTCAGAATGACGAACGTGAAAAGTATCTTCGTTGTGATCGCTTTCAAAATGAACCATATTTTTTGAAATATAAAGCGAACCTTCGCAACTGGTGAAAAAGTTATAATCGTGCGCGTGCTTAACGCGAAAAACTGCGCTTCCGCCTATATCAATCGCCTTTTTCATATACTGTTCGGCTTTTTTAAAATCCTTTTTTCCGTAAAGTGTGATGTGACCTAGCATTTGATACGCAGGATATTTATTCGGTTCCAGACTAACTGCTTTTTCTAATATTTCAATAGACCGATTAGTGCTGTTAGCATTTTCATAAAGATTTATCGCCTGAGTTACCAAACCTGAATAAGTATTGGAATTGCTATTGGTAGAATTGGAAGTATTTGTAGTATTTGGAGGAGGGTTAGAAGTTTTAGGCGGATTATTAGAATTGGAATTATTCGGAAGACTGACTTTTAACGAACCGCGAAAATTTCGACGCACTGCATCAATTAATTCAGGACGTGCCCCGTTTAACTTCAATTCACTTTCAATATCAGAGGTTAATTTAAAATCAACCCCTTGTTCATTAATGATTTGGACAATATCAGAGGTTTGAAACTGCTTTAATTTTAAGGCTTTATTCAAACCGTTTTTTGTTACCGGTTCACCGGTATAGTTCTTTTGAGCAAAAGAACTTGTAGATAAAACTAACAACAAAATAATTAAATAAATTAAACTTTTTGCTTTCATTCGTGCTTTCCTATAGAACGATAAATTTATTTTTAGATTAACCTTTTCCCACCAAACGAATGATCATTTTGGCAACTGCACCTTTTTCGCTGACAGATGAAAAAACGTAATTATCTTTATCCCTTCCTCTGATTTCCACTTTGAAAAGTCCATCCTTTTTTAATTTAATAAGTCCGCCGGCGATATTAATTGCTCCGCCAATTTTGTCCCCAATACTTCTACCGTTCAGAATTCCGCTAAGTCCGCTGCCGGTATTTCCTCTGGCAGAATTAGTTTGATTCCAAATTTTTTCTGTATCAATTTTGACAACATCAGATTCTTTAACTTGAAAAGTATGTTGATTTGAATCATCTTCATATCTGATCATATTTTTGGAAACATAAAAGGAGCCTTCACAACTGTCTGAAAAAGCAGCATCATGCGCGTGACGGACACGAAAAACTGCGCTGCCGCCTAAATCAATTGCCTTTCTCATATAAATCTCTGCCTGGTCAGAATTTTTTTCCCCATACATATAGACATAGCCAAGCATCTGATAGGCACGATATTTATTAGGATCAAGTCCGGCAGCTTGGTTTAGGATTTTGATTGCTTCCTTTGAATTTCGCTCGGATTCATAAAGATTGACAGCTTGGGTGATTAAATTTTCGTAAGTGACTGAATTAGTTGGTTTAGGGGTTGAAATGGCTGGTTTTGGGTTTGAATTAGTTGGTTTGTTACTTGAAATGGCGGGTTTGACTTTTGATTCTCCGCGAAAATTGCGGCGCACTGCATCAAGCAATTCGGGACGTGCCCCATTTGAAACCAATTCTGCTTGAACATCAGGAGTTAATTTAAAATCAACCCCTTGTTCATTAATGATTTGAACAATATCAGAAGTTTGAAATTGGTGCAGTTTTAAAGCCTTAATCAAACCGTTTTTTGTTACCGGATTTCCAATGTATGTCTTTTGGGCAAAAGAAATAGAAGCGAGAAATAACAAAACTACCACAACACAAATAAAACTTTTTGCTTTCATTAACTTAAACCTCCATAGTTAATTTAAAAATTCGCCGTCATTCTCAAAAACTTTTTCCTTTATTGTAAGATAATTTTTGGTAATCGTATAAATATATTTCCCACTTAATAAACAACTGACAATTCCGAACCAAAATGCAAATAATCCATTTGTGCCGCTGCCATAGAAAATTTGGTTAATAAACATTCCGGCACTTATCACAAAGATCGGCAATCCAAATACCCAAGTCATAATCAAAACTATGAGTTTAGGTTTTGTTTCCAACGATTTTCCAAATAATCTGCCTTGCGAATAAGCCGACCCCATCGGAGTTAGATTCGATTCAACTACTCTGGAATGGCACTCGTGGCAAAATTCCGCCAAATTATCATTGAGCGCGAAACAATTCGGACAGCTTATTAATTTTGAAGCATGGTTCTTCAGTTGAAGATTTTCAAGTTCCATTCTTTAGATCCTAATTGATTGCACCTTTTGTCTTTTGCGAAGAATAAATATTCCAATGGCTAAAATCAAAGCTGAAATGCCTAAACCAATACCGACCAGAAATGTAATCGTCCGGGTATTTCTTTCTGCTTCTGCTTGTTTTGCTTCTTTTTCTCCAAGGTAATGATTATCGCCTTCCTGAAATCGCGGAACAGAAAATTTCAAACCATCGTCGTCCAAGCTACTGACAATCATCCTTGATCTATAGGATCCATAATGAATATCATTCGGATTATTTATTTCTCCTCTTTCGGGAATGGAAGCAAAATAAATTCCGTCCCCATTTTTTTTGAGATTTATCAGTTCGATCATTTTTTGTGACAATTTCGATTCGACTTGATTATTGATTTCCTTTTTGACGGCAATCAGATAATCTTCACGGACACTGATTTTAACTTGATCTGGATTAAGATTTTTTTCTTTGAAATATTGTAGATCAAGATTTTTCGGCTTCTTTATAGCAAATGGACGGAGATTGGTTAATTCAATTTTTTCCAGATCAATTTTGCTGATTGATTTTCCTTTTTCTTCAAAAACGTAATATTTTCCAAAATAGAAAACATAATCAGGATAATCTTTTTGCACTTCAATACCTTTTGATTCAAACGGAGGCGGAGCCGGAACATTGGCAACAACTAAACCGCTTGCGAAAAAAAGCGCTGAAATTAGAAGGTAAAAGATTTTCATTAATCAATCCTTATTTATTGAAGTTATAAACGATTATGCCAGTGAACTTTCTTTTTTGTCCGTTAAGTGTTAACGGTTGAAATTTTGCTTGTTTTGCGGCATTAACCGCGGCTGGCTGTAAAAGCGCATGACCACTCAGTGCCTTTGCAGAAATAACATCCCCATTTTCATCCACTAGAACTTCGACATTAACCGAACCGCTGGCTCCCACGGCTTTTGCAGCCGGCGGGTATTCAGGGGCGGGAAGGGAAATTGCTTTACCATTAACCACCCCCCCGTTAATAATTGAATTATCAGATTTTTCTACATTTTTCGGGGTTGTTTTTACTTCTTTATCAGCATCAACTGCAAAAGAGAGTGCTAAAACGTTTAAAGAATTAGTAAAATACTGGGCATTAACAAATCTCCAATGACCATCCTCAAACGTTGCATTTAATTCGCCATCCATTGTCACTCTATCGTTTAAATTCGGTTTTCCGGCAAACTCAACTAAGATTCCTACTTTTTGGTTTTTAGGGTCAATAGCTTTGGATGAATTAGGTTTGATTTTGATTGAATAAAATTTGAAATCTCTGTTAATCAACTCAAATTCTTCCCTGATTACTTTCATTATGAGTTCTTTTTTATCGCTGATTTTTCTGCCGTAAGCAGGACTCATATATTTATAAATCCCTTCAGCATCCTGACTGATGATTGCCCGAAAATATTCCTGAATTTGTGCCTCAAGCGTCTGATTTACCGAATTGTTATTCTGTCCTTTATTTAGAAAATCAATAATAGGATCAGTTTGAGCAGCAATAGAACAGGTAAAGATCAATACGGATAAAATTAATATTATTAAGTGTCTTTTCATCTTTTATTCTCCTCTAATTTTTGATTTTCTTAGCTTTATCACGAAACTCTTTAGCTTTTTTCTTATCGCCCGACTTTTCATAAATATTTCCCATCTCGTTTAAAACAAACTTTTGGCTGTCTTTATCATCGGTTTCTTCGGCTAAATTTAGTGCTTGAGTAAGGCATTGGAGAGAGTTGGCATAATCCTGCGAATTTCGATAAACCATTCCCAATCCGAAAAGTGATAAAATTTGAGTTTCTTTGTCACCGAGTTTTTGGGCAAAACCAATCGCGGAATTAAAATTGTCGATGGCTTGTTGAGATTGTCCAAGATTTAATAATGCTTCGCCCATTTGTGAATGAGTTTTCATATCCATCCAGTCATTACCTATCTTTTTATAAAAATCGTGGCTTTTCTGGGCAGATTGAAAAGAATTCTGGTAATCTCCTAATTTTGCGTAGGCATCAGCCGCACTAACTAAAATCCGGTTCTTTTCAACTTCGTGATTGAGTTTATTGGCAATCAGAAAGGCTTGATTGAAATACTGCAAGGCTTGTTGCGCTTGCCCGGACATCAAAGCCGATAAACCGGCAGTATAAATAACCATCACCGAACCGGCATTTACTCCTTTATCAATGTTTCGCGTCATCGCCAACTGGATCATTTGGTTGGATTTATTTTTGTCCCCAGCCATTGCATAAACTGCAATTAAACCGGCAATTACTTTTCCTTCAGTTTCAGGTTCAGTTCCGGCAGGAACGGTTTGCAGGGCTTGATTCAGATAATTAATTCCTTCTTGATATTCTCCGGTTTCAGCATATGCTATTCCCAAAGAGGCTAAAAAATATGCTTCGGAATATTTATTTCCTGATTGTCTGGCAACAGTGATTCCCTGATTCAAATATTTCATTGCCTCTTCGTATTTGCCTTGATCGGTCAATAAAACGCCTTTATTTCCAATTAAAAAGGCAGTTGATTCAATCTCGCCTGCTTGCTCTCCGCGCCTTATGCCGTTATCCAAAAGTTGTAAAGCATTCTGAAAATCACCTGCCCGGTAATAAGAAACCTGTAGATTATTAACTGAAAGTAGAATCCGAGTAACACTTACCAAAGAGGCTTTGGCGTTACTGTAAGCATTGAAAATCTGACGGCGGTAATCAATTGCCTTGGTTAGATCGCCTGTAGCATTGTAGTAAGCAGCCAGAGCTTCCAAAATATCGCCTTCCAGAATTGGATTATCAAATTGCCTTGATTCATTGAGGGCTTTATTGAGGTAATTAAGACCTTGCTGGATTTCGTTATAGGCAAAAGCGATTCTACCTAAGTTATAAGTAGTGCGGACTTTATCCTCATTTGAGTCAAGCGATTGCCAAATTGAATCGGCTTGTTGAAAATTTTGTAGTGCTTGCTGACCGTTACCCAAATTGAAATAACACTCACCAATTCCGTTCAGAGTTTGAGCTTCCCCTTTTTTATTATTTGTTTGCCGCATCAACGGAAGGGATTGTTGATAATAGCCAAGAGCTTCGCTGAATTTGCCCAAATCCCGCATCACCCCGCCCATATTGTTGAGTGCAGCAGCTTTTCCTTCGGTGTTATTGATGGATTGATATTCTACGAGCGCATTATTGTAATGCCTGAAAGCAGTTTGTAAATCGTTCAACTTTTTATAAGTTCGTCCGAGTAACATCAAAGCATTAGCCGTCCCTTCCGAACCTTGATAAATTCTGACTGCTGAATCAAACTTACTTGCTGCCGCTTCGAGAGATTCTTTTGTTCCCTGCTCAAAAAGTTTAATGCCTTCATCCAAAAGTTTATCAGCGGCAGAATTTTTTGAATTCGTTTGCGTGGGAGCAGTTTTCGGCTTAGGCTTGGGTTTCGGCTTTGCTTTTTGTGCCAAAATCTGCCCCGAAAGACAAATTGTCATCAATACCAGTCCAACCATTAATCCAAATTTATTAATTTCAAAGTTTTTGCTATTGATTTGTTTATTCATAATTTGTCCTCCTTTTTACTGGCATCATTTTTTCCTATTTAGTTGTCAGTCAAAATCTTTCTCAAATCTTTTTTAGACCCGCCATTGTCAGCCGGTTCTTTTTGTTTCGGAGCAGGCGGTGGTGAGGTTTTCTTTGGTTGCTGTTGTTGCGGCGGAGGATTATTTTTGACAGTTTCACGTTGTCTGGGAGAATCCTGTGGCGGATTTCCGCTTCCGACCGGTTCAACCGCAAAAGGTGTTGAGCTAGGATTTTGTTGGATAGGTTGCGAGCTAAATGAATCACCTTTTGGTTGCGAAACAGAGTCAGGGGTTGAAGCCGGCATCGGAGTTGGATTCTGTAATTTTGGAGTTTCCGTTGGTTTCTCTTGTTTTGTGTTTTGCGGTTGTTGGTTAACTTTTTGTCCGTTATCGCCAAAAATAAGAGGTAAAACTATTACCATTCCGGCTAAACCGAAAATCCCCATCAATACTGCGCTCGCACCTGCATAATGCACCCAGGTTAATTTGCTTAACAATGACGGTGACGATTGAACCTCATTATTAGGAATCGTTCGGACTTGGGTTGCCTTTATTTGATTTGGGTTGGTGCTGACCGAATTTCCTAAACGAGTTTCTTTAAGTTCATTTTGACGAACCGGAACTGCAACACGCGTTTCTCCTGCTGAGTGGGCTTTTGCTTCTTCGCTTGGTTCCAAAGCCCCCACCGCCTCAGGTTTTGGAATTGAAGCCATTGATTCGGTTGAGATTTGGCTTTGCGGAATTTGAGGTGCTGTTATTGAAGAATTAGTTTCCTGATTTTGAATTCCGGGATTTGAAGGTCGGGATTGTTTTTTGAAATTCAAAGTTCCAAAGCCGAAAGTAGCATTTGGCAACGAATAACCCAAATCCCAAAATCTTTGAAGAAAATCGCCTGCGGACTGAAAACGGTCATCAGGATTTTTTGCCACCGCTTTGATAATTGCATCTTCCAATTCCACGGGAATACTCGGATTAAGGGTTCGCGGTAATTGAGGCATTTGTTCCGTTTGCATCTTCATCAATTCAAAATCGTTTTCAGATTCAAACGGCAATTTGCCCGTCAGCATTTCGTAAAGCATAATCCCAAGTCCGTAAACATCTGAACGGGCATCGGTTTCGAGTCCGCGAACTTGCTCAGGTGACATATATTCGAGTGTCCCGATGACGTTTCCGATTCTGGTCATCCGGTTTGTTCCCAAAAGGCGAGCAATACCAAAATCCAGAACTTTCAAAATTCCTTCTTCGGTCAGCATCATATTTCCCGGTTTAATGTCCCGGTGAACGATACCGCGTTCGTGGGCATAATTAATACCTTCCAGAGCCTGACAAAAAATCGGAATGGCTTCTTCGGTCGGAATCATCCGGCGGCGATACAAAATTTGGTCAAGTGTTTCGCCTTTAATGAATTCCAAAATCATAAAAAGGTCATTTCCCTGACGAAAAAGACTGTAAAGCGTAGCAATATTTGGATGGCTGAGTTTTGCGAGAGTTACTGCTTCAGTCCGAAACCGTTCAACCACATTGTTTTGGCTTGCTAATTCGGGACGTAAAACTTTAATGGCGACTTCGCGGTCAAGCATTGTATCAACACCCTGATACACCATTCCGACTCCGCCTTCTCCGAGGGCACGAACTATTTTGTAATTTCCAACAATTTGTCCGATCATTATTGAAACACCTCCGTTTCTCTGGTGGCACGAACTTCTTTGAACTGCATTGTTTCACTTTCGGCTTTGACAATTGCAACTGTAATGTTATCGTGTCCCCCATTTTCTTTTGCCCGTTGAATCAGATTTTCAGTGGTGGAATGAATATCTTTTGAGGCTAGCCAAATTTGGCGGATCTCTTCGTCATCGAGCATATCGCATAAACCGTCTGAACAAAGCAAATACTCATCGTTCGGTTCAATTTCAAATGGTTCGGAAACTTCAACTTCCACATTTTTTTGGGTTCCGACTGCCCGCAAAATGACGTTTTTATCTTCGTGATTTTTGGTATCTTCCCAACTAATAATTCCTTGCTTATACATTTCCATCACTTGAGAATGATCCATTGTCATTTGTTCAAAATTTTCTCCGCGTAACCGATACAGGCGGCTGTCTCCGACGTGGGCTGCATAACCGATTTTGTCCAACAAAACCAATGAGATTACTGTCGTTCCCATTCCAAAATATTTTTCATCGGTCAGCGAGGTTTCATAAATCTCTTCGTTGGCGAATTGAATCGCATTTTTTAAAGCCTCAGCCACAGTTTCGCTTTGATCGGCGTAATAATATTCGCTGATAAAATCAACCGCCATTTGGCTGGCAACCTCGCCCGATGCGTGACCGCCCATTCCATCTGCGACAACTGTGAGGTAACCGCGTTTGTTTTGAGTTTCAAGGTCGTTCGGTATGAGATGCCGTCCGCTGTCTTCATTTACCTCACGGACGCAACCGACATCGGTGTTGACACTTGCTTTCACATTTTGCGGTATATATCTGACTTCTCTGGTTTCTAACATTTTTTTTAGCTCCGTTCCTATATTGTTCTAACTCACGTTTTATTTTGCTGCTAAAGTGTAACTATATACTTTTTTTCCGGCTGTCAGTTCCGGCTTAATATCCTGATCGGCGAAACCAGGTTTTTTTAAGGTCAGATTCAGAGACTCTCCGTCCATTACCTCTACATCAAGCGGCGTGCTGCCAATTCTTTGTCCACCTCGCCAGACTTCCGCACTACCGTTAATGGTTTCGATCCTAATGGTTCTCCCTCCGCCCGAATTTATCCGGGGCGTATCTTTTCTGTCAGCCTGAATAGCCGGTAAATCGTTGTTTTTATCGGCTGAATTTGTTTTGGTCTGATTATCAATTGATTTGATCGGGGTTTTATTATTTGGGGTTGCGGAGGGTTCACTAACTACCCAAAAACCAAGCCCGATCAAACAAAAAAACAAAAGAACTGCTCCGGCAATCGCTCCATATTTCGCAAATGGAAAATGACTACTATTTTTTTTCAAAAAGGTTTCGCCGCTGTATCGGTCATTCAAAACCTGCCGCACATCAAATAAAATTTCGTCCGCTGTTTGGTATCTTTGCAAAATATCTTTTGCCAGACATTTGTGGATAATCTCAGAAACAGCCGGCGGAACCGCGCGATTTAAAAGCTCCGGAGCAACGTATTTTCCCTGTAAAATCTGATAAACCAGACGTTCGATCAAATCGCTTTCAAACGGGACCCGGTTGGTCAACATTTTGTAAAGCAAAACTCCAAGAGACCAAATGTCAGTTTGTTGAGTTGCTTGTCTTCCTTCTAATTGTTCCGGTGCAAGATAATTGGGTGTTCCGATTACGCCGCCAACCTGCGTCAGTGTTTGGCTTTTCGGATCTTTGGCGATTCCGAAATCAAGTAACTTCGGCACTCCTTTGGAATTTATCTTGACATTGTCCGTTTTAATATCACGGTGAATAATACCGTTTGAGTGGACATACCTAATGGCTTCAACTATTGATTCAAATACCTTTAAGGACTCTTCAACCGAAAAATAGTTTCGTCCTATTAAATTATCCAAACTTTCGCCATCAACCAGTTCCATAAAGATCAGAAGCTCATTTCCAACTTCCTGAAAATCGTAAAGAGTTGCGATGTTCGGATGCTGTAAACTGGCTTGGACCCGAGCTTCATTCAAAAATCTGACTTTGTAGCTTGAATCCAAGCCAATATTATTTCCCAACACTTTGACGGCAACCTGACGATTCAGTTTTTCGTGAACAGCGTGATAAACCTCACCCATTCCGCCTTGACCGATAAAACCAAGAACTCGGTAATCACCAATTTTTTCATTTGTTTGAAAACGTCTGTTCATTGTTCTATTTTCAGCCGCCAAAAAACCGTCAAACTTGTTATTTTCAAAGACATCGCTTTGATCAGAGTGTTCGTGATTCAAAAGCGATTCGATTTCCTGCCGCAAAGTAAAATCATTTCCGCAAACTGCCGTTAAATAAGCTGACCGCTCTGCACCTTTTTTCTGCAAAGCAGTTTCAAGAATTTCGGAAATTTTTGTCCAACGGGTTTGCGACATTATTTTAAGATTAAGAAGGATGAACTGTTTTTCTCAATTCATCCTTCTTAGTTAAATCATCAGTTTAGCTTCCGCCCTTTTGATAATTCGGGAAGAGCTGCATACCAAATTTGATTGGAACAGCAAACCCAGCTTGTTTTTCATCGCCTGCAAAGTGAATTCCAATGACCTGACCTTGCATATTAAAGACAGGACCTCCGCTGTTACCGTGTCCGGTCAGGGAAACTGCGTAACGAATCGAATCACCCTGATCAGAGGAACGAAGATTTTCCAAATCCTTCATTTCACTCTTAACAATGTTTCCAATGCTGCTGGTGCTGACCGTTGGATCAGGAATGATGGAAGTTTTGCTTTCAGGATTCAGCATATCTTTGGAAAAGTTGATCTTATAGACAACCGGCGCACCTGCGGGATAGCCCATAATCACAATTTCTTCACCTTTCTTTAAGGCATCAAAGTTGTCAGAAATTTCCACCTTTGAAAGATCTCCGGGGACATTGATCTTAATCATTCCGACATCAGCACGGGGCGAAACATTGATGAATTGTGCATCAACCGGAATTTCATTACCGGGCAACCAGACTTTCAGTTTCATCACGTCATCAAATTGTCCTTGGAATTGTCTGCCGACTGCTTTTGTATTTTCAGGAATCCAATCACGCGGCGGCTCAACTCCGGCTGCAGTAATTTGTCCATTCTCGTCCAGCAAAACTCCTAACGGATAATTCTGCGGAAAACTGTGCATTGCTCTGAAAGGTGATGCAATATGACGATTAGTCAAAATATATCCGTCGCTGGTGACAATAAATCCTGAACCCGAATAACTTCCGCCGATCGGGAATGACAAATCATCTTTAACATCGGTTAAAACCGGTTCATAACTGCCTCCAACTTTGTTATAAATCGGAATTGTAGCCGGACCATTCGGAATAATCGGACCTTTTCCGTAATTTACCTTGTAGATCTGAGTTAAATATTCACGGCTGTTTGGAATAAAGCGGTGATAAATTTGTGATTTGCTGGTTTTATTGGTCAATTGCCATGAACCTTCGATATAAACTACCGATTTTCCTGCTTTTTCCGCGACATTAGCAGCATTCAAGGTCACGTTTCCGCTGTTATTCTTTTGAGCTTCAAGAGCTTTCTGTTGGGCATCATTTTGTTTGGCTTCCAAGTCCTTGGTTTTTTGGTCAAGCTCAGTTGATTTGGTATCAATCTGATCCTGCATCTGTTGTTGACGGCGGGAATTGTAATAATATCCGCCGAATGCCAAACTACCGATCAAAAGAATTCCGATAAAAGCTGCCGCACCGCCAATCGTAGCAAATTTACTTCTTTCCGAACGTTTGGTTTCTTCTACGGTTTGGCTGATCATTCGTTCAACTGTGGCTTTACCAACTCCCGCTTTGGGGGCAACCTGTGTATTAACACTGTCAGAACCGCTAATCGGAATATTCATTGGCGGATTGTTGTTTGGTAAAACTCTGGTTTCAGGAGTTCTGCCTGTGTCAGCAATTCTGGTAGGTTTGGTTGTATAATTTGGTCTTGGTTCAACGTCAAATTGGAATTTTGGTCCGTTTGGTCCGAATTGAACCACATCGCCTGCCATAATTTTGGTTGGAGCCGTAATTTTGTTGTTATTGACAAAGGTTCCGTTGCGGCTTGATAGATCTGTAATAATGAAACCGTTCGGATCACTCGGGTCTAACTGAATTTTAGCGTGTTGTCTGCCGACCAGATCATCACGATCAGGATCATACTTAACAGTTGATGTTGCTTCCCGACCAAAAATCAATTCGTTATGATGTTTCAAAGCAAATTCTTCGACCTGATTTGCCTTGGATCCGCTCAAATGTTTGATAATCATTCTTTCCATAGTTTTTTCTGCTCCTTCTGACTTGCCTTTAATCTAAAAAATTCCTTTTTATCTTTTAATGACTCTGTTAAACTAGGCTGAAAATCAGTTTCGTTTTCCCGTCTGCTTAGTTACGCAACATTTTTTTTGCGGACGGCTCAAAAAAAATTCATTTTTTTTTATTTTTTTTTTGAGTATATGGGAAAAATTAGCTTTTTGAAATCATTTTTTAGATGGATTTCGCTTAACTGTGGATAATAATGGTTTTACAACATTTTATTTTTTTCTAGCAATTGATTAATTATGGAATTGCCCCCGATCACAAAGAATTTTACTGAATCTAACGAATTAGATTTGGAAAGTGCTTACAATCTGGTTTATGACGAACTACGACGTTTAGCGGCGTATTATATGCGTCAGGAAAGGTCAAATCATACGCTTCAACCAACGGCTTTGGTAAATGAGGCGTATCTTCGTTTAGTCCGTCAGGAAAATCAGGTATTTCTGAACCGAACCCAATTTATTAGTTTAGCTGCCAATATGATGCGGCGAATCCTGGTTAATCACGCCATTCACCGCAATCGTCAAAAGCGTGAAGGTGAACTTGTCAGAGTGACAATTGACCGCGCCGTGAATGAATTTGCCAAGAATGAACTTAATTTAATTGAATTGGAAGAAGCTCTTCTGAAGTTAAAAAATTTGAGTGAACGTCAGGAACGTATTTTTGAACTAAGATTCTTCGGGGGGTTAATGGTTGAAGAAGTTGCCGAAGTATTGCAGATTTCGCCTGCTACAATTAAACGGGAATGGCAAGTAGCAAAACTGTTTTTACAAAGAGAATTGTTTCAAAAATAACCTGCTGACTTAATTTTATGAATCCAACCCGATGGGCAAAAATATCGGAAATTGTTGAAAATGCTCTAAAGAAAGACAAAGTAGAGCGATCCAATTATCTAACTCAGGTTTGCGGCGAAGATACGGGCTTGCGCGAAGAAATAGAGTCGCTGTTATCATTTGAAAATATTGATCAGACCGATGTTTTTGAAAAAAACCAGCTAAACGCATTGATTTTTGGTGATGAATCAAAACTTCCGAATAATTTTATCGGAAAACAGATCGGTAAGTATAAATTGATAAAATTAATTGGTGAAGGCGGAATGGGCGCGGTTTTTTTGGCGGAAAGAACTGACGGGGAGTTTGAACAACAGGTTGCCGTAAAACTGCTAAAACAGGGATTTGTTTCCAAAATCGCTTTAACTCGTTTTATCTCCGAACGCCAAATCTTAGCGCGTTTACATCATCGTTTTATTGCTCAATTGATTGACGGCGGAACAACGGCAGAAGGAGTTCCGTATTTGGTTATGGAATATATCGAAGGCTTACCCCTTTTAGATTATTGTCAGCAAAATAATTTGGACTTGAAGGAACGTTTAGAAATTTTTCAAAAAATATGCTCAGCCGTGCAATATGCCCATCAACATTTGGTCATTCATCGTGATCTAAAACCGTCAAATATATTAGTTACCGAAGACGGTTCGCCAAAACTACTTGACTTTGGAATTTCAAAACTTGTCACCCAAGATGGCGACACCATCCAAACCCAAACCGAATTTCGTGCATTAACTCCCGCTTATGCTTCACCAGAACAGATCAAAGGAGATACCATTTCCACCGCTACGGATGTCTATTCACTCGGAATAATTCTCTATGAACTTTTGACGGGAAAACGCCCCTACAATACCGATTCCCAAAACTTTAGTGAAATAATTCGTGCAATTTGCGAGACTGAACCAATTCGTCCCAGCAAAGCCAATACTTAGGGTTAATGAGAAATTTGAAATCAAGTAATTTAAAGGGTGATTTAGATAACATAATTATGATGGCGTTGCGAAAAGAACCGAAACGCCGTTATGCTTCGGTTGAAGAATTCAGCAACGATATTGACCGTTATCTTAAAGAATTACCGGTTAAAGCCCGTCCCAATACCTTTTTATATCGCTCTCAAAAACTCTTTCAACGGAATAAAATTGCTTTTATTGCTACTTTAATTGTAATACTGGCGGTTTTAGCCGGTTTGATTGTCAGCCTTTGGCAAACACAAATTGCCCGCCGCCAACGTGATTTGGCTCAAGTCGAAAAAGAAAAATCCGAAAGAATAAACAAGTTTCTTCAACAAATGCTTTCATTTTCAAATCAAAGCTATACCTCGATTTCTCCGGTGGCTCAGGGGAAAAACGTTACCGTCAATGAAATGCTTGACCAAATCACACCGAATATTGAAAAAGAACTTGCCGATCAACCTGAGGTTCGAGCCAAAATTTTACGCACTATCGGCAGTTCTTACGCCTCTCAGGGCTTTTATGAAAAAGCTGAGAAGAATTTACGTGCGGCATTGGACATTCAATTACAAGTTTTAGGCGAAAATTCTACCGAAACAGCCAATACAATGATTGAGATTGGTGTTTTGAATTATCGCCAATCGAAGTTTCAGGATTCACTTCCACTACTTGAAAAAGCGGTTGATTTTTACCGAAAACACCAAAAAGATTTTCCTGAAAACTCGCCGGCAAAATTAATTCAGGCACTTAATTTTCTAGCTGCCAACAAATATTATTCAGGCGACACTGCACTTTCCGTTGCGCTTTGTGAAGAAGGGCTTCAAATTGCTCAAACTTCAAATCTTATTGATAATGAACGTGAAGTCATTGCAGGTCTCAAAGTTGATTTTGGTTTAATAATAGCCAGATTGGGGGATAAACAAAGAGGTGACGCCCTTATTCGAGAAGGAATTGCTTTGTATTCGGAGATTTCCAATAAACCGCGTTGGGAAGTTGGAAATGCCAAAACAAGTCTTTCATTTGTCTTACTAAATCAAAATAAATTAGACGAAGCTCTAAATGTATTAATTGAAAGCGAAAAAATAGTTCGGGAAACTTTAGGAGATAAAAATCTATATTTAGCCAGCACACTAAAGGGAGAAGCCAACGTTTATACTCAAAAAAACGATTTCAAATCAGCAGAAAAAGCGGCAACTGAATCATTAAAAATTTTGCAGGAAATTCTTCCGCCCAATAGTCCTTTTATTGCCGGTCCAATGGTTTCGCTGGGAATTGTATTGACAAAAACCGGAAGATTAGCGGAAGGTGAAAAAAATTTAAGACAAGCATTGATTATTTACGAACAACAATCCAAGAAGAATATTACTTTGATTGCTCCCTGCAAAATTGCCTTAACTGAAAATTTAATTGCTCAAAATCGGTTTGATGATGCTGAGAAAATTGCTTTAGAGGCTTTTTCTGAGGCACAACAGACTCTTGGAGAACAAAATGCGTTAACTGTAACGGCAAAAAAAAATTTAGCCAAACTTTATAGTCTGGCGGGCAAAAAAGAGATGGCACAAAAATATGAAAACAAATAGTTTTGTCAATCCTCAATCTTTAAAGGGTGATTTAGAAAACATTATCTTAATGGCACTTCGTAAAGAACCGGAACGCCGTTACGGTTCCGTAGAAGATTTAAGTAAAGATATTTCCAATTATCTCAACAATCAACCGGTTTCAGCCCGTCCTAACACACTATTTTATCGCACTTCAAAGTTTTATTATCGTAATAAAACTGCCTCAATAATTGGATTCCTCTTTGCCTTAAGCTTAATCGTAGGCATCTGTGCGGCTACCTGGCTGGCTATTGTTGCTCTTCAAGCCCGTGATCAAGCTGAAAAACGTTTTCAGGATGTCCGCAAGCTTTCCAATTCCCTTTTATTTGAAATAACTCCTAAAATCGAGAGAATTGAAGGCTCGACCAAAGCACGTGAACTTTTGGTCATCCGGGCCTTGGAATATCTCGACAGTTTATCGAGCGAATCGCAAAATGATTTAAGTTTACAATCGGAGCTTGCATCAGCTTACGAAAAAGTTGGGGATGTTCAGGGCAATCCCGGAAAAGCCAATCTGGGTGATTTACAAGGCGGCATCAAAAGTTATCAAAAAGCCCAAGCAATTCGTCTGGCATTATTGGAAAAAAAGCCCGATGATTTTGAAACACAAAGATTGTTGGCAGCCAATTATAACTCGATTAATGATTTTCACTGGTGGGCAAGTGATGTCGAAGGAGCGTTAAACGATTGCATTAAAGCAATTGAGATCTATGAAAAACTGGTTGCTCAACAACCTGAAAATTTAACGGTCCAACTTGAACTTCTAAATACAATTTTGAATAAAATCAGAATCATTTCTTACAAAGGCAGTTATGATGAATCTATAAACGAATACAAATCAGTGTTGGAAAGGATTGAAAAACTGAAGGTTCTATTTCCTCAGGATGTTGAATTACAAAGAATCAAAGCCCATTCGTATATCCGCATCGCCTATAATTTCAGTTGGCAGGAAATGTTAAATGAAGCCGATGAGGCAGTAAAAAAATCAATGGCAATTTATGAACCCTTGGCAGCAGCCAATCCTAATGACGGTAAACTGCATCGTGACTTATATTTAGCTTATTTTTTAGCAGGCGGAATTTATTTTGAACCAAATCCCAAACTGGCACGGGAATTCTTGAATAAATCGGTGGTAGCAGCTCAAAAAAATCTGTCAAAAGATGACTTTAATTATCAAGCAAAATATGATTTAGCTCAAAGTTATTCAAAATTGGGAGAACTTTCTGCATTTGAAAAGAAATCAGCAGAGGCGGTGGAATTTCTGAACAAAGCCCAATTAAGTTTGAACGAATTGGTAGCAGCCGAGCCGAACCATTTAGGCTATAAATTCTCTTTTGCTAATAATTATGCCCGTATTGCATCAGCCTTGGAAAGCAAAGGAGATTACCCAAATGCGATAGAGAATTATGAAAAAGCTATTGCCAGACATTATGAGCTAAGTCAAAGCGACCCGAATGACACCATGAGTTTTCGGGCGATGGCGGTAGCCGAACAGGATTGCGGTAGAGTTTATCAAAAACTAAAAATGCACGAAAAATCGCTGACCGCTTATCAGAAAAGTGTTGAATGGTTTACTCTTTTGGAACAAAAAGGCGGTTTGAGCGAATATGATAAAAAGAACTTCGGGATTTCAAGAAAAGCAATTGAGGAATTGAAAAAATAATCTATTTGAATCAAAGGTAGAAAGAAAACTTTGCATGTTTAGCTTCGTTGGGTTTATGGATTTTTTGTTTTCTGAGATTTGAGTAAATATTAGAAGTTTTTTTTCCACGCAAAGGCGCAAAGTTCACCAAGAAAAGCCTTATATTGAGAAAAATTTCCTACCCTTGATTCACTTAATCTAATCAAACTTTTCAACTAATTGATAGACCAAGCTGATCGGCAATCCAACTACATTCCAATAATCGCCTTCGATTCCCTCGATAAATAAAGCGGCTTGTGCCTGCACCGCATATGCGCCGGCTTTGTCCAACGGCTCGCCAAATTTAACTAAAAATTCGATTGCATTGTCAGATAAATCGGAAAATTTCACCTTCGTTCTTTGCAATCCGACTTTGGTTGAACCATTTTTGACAACTGACACTCCGGTTAGAACCTCGTGCCAACTTCCCGATAAAAGTTTTAACATTCGCCGCGCATCATTTAAATCCACCGGTTTTCCGATAATCTGATCATTAATAACAACCGTTGTATCCGCACCTAAAACCATTTTGTTCGAATGTTTTGCAGCCACAAATTCAGCTTTTTCTTTGGCTAATCTTTGGACATAATCTGCCGGATTTTCACCTTCAAATTCAGTTTCGTCAATATCTGCCACGACTTTTTCAAATTCCCAACCTACAGAATTCAAAATCTCCGCCCGGCGCGGGCTGCCTGAAGCCAAAATCAATTTTGGTAAATTTAACATTTTTCCATTATCATTTATCCTGTAAATATTGCCAAATGGACGATTTATTTCGCGCATTACCAAAACTTCTCAAAGAATTTGACGATAACGATGCAGTTCGTCGGGCGGTAATTTTTGCCGCCTGGCGCAAAATCGCGGGAGCCAGTCTAGCCGAGCATACTGCCCCTATTGTCTTAAATAAAAAGCATTTACTGATTGCAGTAACCAATGAAAGATGGCAAAAATACTTGAAAGATCTAAGCGGTCAGATGATTTTTAAGATCAATTCTGCCCTCGGTCAGGCAGTTGTAACTTACATTGAGTTCGTAGTTGACGAAAAAGCCGTGCTTGAGGAACGCGAAAAACGCGGAAATAAACCTTTTGATGAAACAGAGATTCGTGAACTCGCCCGAAAAGCGATTTCACCACAATTACGAGCTAAGGCAAATAAGATCAAAGATGAATCATTGCGAGAGGAATTTCTGAAAGCGGCAAGTATTAGCCTAGCCAAAAAGGCTTTGTCAAAAAAGAATCCGCAATAGATACTTTCAAATTTAATTTGTTATAATTTCACAATTATTAAGGACTAAAACCAAAATGGATGTCAGACAAGTAGCAAAATTAGCACATTTAGAAATTACGGACGAAGAGGTTGCCATCTACACGCCGCAAATGAAAAATATTGTGGCTTATGTTGAGCAATTAAACGAATTGGACACATCAAACGTTGAACCGATGCTTGGCGGATTAACCCCTGAAGGCGAAACAACGAACGCCATTCGGGAAGACATTCCACATCAATCATTAGGACAAGAAAAGGCATTAAGCCAAGCCCCGTCAGCAGTTGCCGGACATTTCCAAGTTCCTAAAGTCTTATGAGATCAGTAGTCAGTAGTCAGTGGTCAGTGGTCAGAAAAGGTGTTTTTTTACTTTTTACTTTTTACTTTTTACTTGGAACATCTTGTGTAACCGGCTCAATGCCTAATTTGGAACAGCCCGATTGCACTGATTCGCGTTTGACCGTCAAACAGTTTTACTCGTTTCATCTTGGAAACGAAATGAAGTTTTCTCAAGAAAATTTGAAATTGCGGGAAAAATTTTTAACACCTGAATTTTATAAATCTTTGCAGAGCTTGCAAACTGAAAATGATGTTTTCACAACTAACTCAACAGATATTCCGCGAGCTTTCAAATTGGGTGGATGCACAGTAATTGAACCGACTAAAACTGAAGTTGAAGTTTTACTTTTTTGGAAAGATTCAGCCCGCATCGAACAAAAATCAATTTTTACGGAAGTCGTCAAACAAGGCGATACGTGGTTAATAAATAAGGTTTTGTATTCAAAATGATCTTTGGTTTGCGATTTTAGTGTCTTTGCAATAATCAAAAATCAAAATCGAAAATTTATTATGTCAATAAAATCTACCATTGAAAAAGTTATTGAAAATGCGGAGAAATTAAATCCGACTTTAAATTCATTTCTCTCAATTGAACGTGAATATGCTTTAAATCGCGCCGAAGAATTAGACCAAAATCAGGATGATTTGGCATTAAAAGGTTTTGCAATTGCCATAAAAGACAACATTTGCACTGAAGGAATGCAAACGACTTGCGGCTCAAAAATTCTGCACAATTACAAAGCTCATTATGACTCAACCGCAGCTTCCCGTTTGAAAGAAGCCGGTGCAATCATCATCGGCAAAGCAAATATGGATGAATTTGCGATGGGAAGTTCTAATGAATCTTCGGCTTTCGGAATTTGTCGAAACCCTTGGGATACGGAACGAGTTCCGGGCGGAAGTTCGGGCGGTTCGGCAGTAGCAGTCGCATCCGGGGTGGTTCGCGCCAGTCTCGGTTCAGAAACAGGTGGTTCAGTTCGGCAACCCGCTTCACTGTGTGGAATTGTTGGATTCAAACCGACTTACGGCAGAATTTCGCGTTTTGGTTTGGTTGCGTTTGCCTCTTCGCTTGATAATATCGGGATTTTCGGACAAACCAGCGAGGATGTTGCTAAAGTTCTCAGTGTGATTGCCGGACGCGACAAAAATGATACAACCTCAGCAGATGTAGCAGTTCCCAATTATATTTCTGAATTATCCAATGAAATTTCGGGCAAAAAAATCGGCGTTCCGCGTGCACTATTCGGTGAAGGTTTGGATGCAGATGTTAAAAATGCGGTTGAACAATCTATTGAAAATTATAGAAAACTTGGTGCAGAAATTGTCGATGTCGAATTACCCCACGCACAATATGGAATTGCGGTTTATTACATCATCGCCACTGCCGAAGCATCGTCAAATTTAGCCAGATTTGACGGAGTTCGTTACGGATTTCGGGCGGAAGGCTCACATAGTTTGCGCGAAAACTATTACAAAACCCGTGAAGAAGGATTCGGCGCGGAAGTTAAAAGGCGGATTATGCTTGGAACTTATGTTTTATCAAGCGGTTACTATGATGCTTATTATTCCAAGGCTCAAAAAGTTCGTAATCTGATTCGTCAGGATTACATCAATGCTTTTGAAAAATGCGATGTAATTTTGACTCCGACTTCGCCCACGACAGCTTTCAAAATCGGCGAAAAATCAGATGATCCGATTTCGATGTATTTATCCGATATTTACACCGTTTCGGCTAATTTAGCAGCAATTCCGGGGATTTCTGTTCCCTGCGGTCTTTCAAATGAAGGTTTGCCGATCGGGTTACAATTAGTTGGAAAGCATTGGGCTGAAAGCACTTTGCTTAATATGGCAAACGTTTACGAAAAGGAATTTCCCTTGAACGCAAAACCACCAATTTTTGTGGGTTAGTATTTGGTCAATTCTTTTATGGTAATTTGAGGCAGAAGTAATTTTTACTTTTTACTTTTGCCTTTTTACTTTGCCCAAAGGCAATTTATTGGGTCAATCCAATTTGAATCGGCGGTTTATTCTGTGGTGTTTTCATTTGAACTCTCGGCGGTAAAATCTTTTGCCAACGCAATTTATCATCAACCATTGTGTCAGCTTCCGGTAATGGAACAGGGCGCGAAAACAAATAACCTTGACCATATTCGCAATTCAAAATCCGAAGTTGGTGCAGTTGATGAACGGTTTCAATCCCTTCTGCAACCACATTCATTCCTAAAGTTTTTGCCAATGAAATTACAGTTCGGACTATTTCCCCGTTTTCAGATCCGTCTTCCATGGTGCTGACAAAGGAACGGTCTACTTTTAAAGTATCAATTGGAAAACGATGTAAATAGCTTAAAGAAGAGTAGCCGGTTCCAAAATCGTCAATGCTCAACTGCACTCCAAGCTGCTTTAATTCTTTCAACATTTTGATGGCAGCTTCGGCATTATCCATAACTGCGCTTTCGGTAATTTCAAGTTTCAAGGTTGAAGGATCAATTTGAGTTTCAACTAAGACTCTCCGAATTTGAGTTACCAAATCCTTTCGAGCAAAGTGTTTACCTGATAAATTAACACTCAAAAATAAATTTTTATTCGATGGAGATTGATTTTGCCATCTGGCTAATTCTTCACAAGAATGCTGTAACATCCACAAAGTCATCGGGATAATCAGATTTGTTTCCTCACTGACACCGATAAATTCTCCCGGCGGAACAAGCCCTTTGGTTGGATGATTCCAACGAATCAAAGACTCAAATCCGACTAATTTCATAGATTGAATTTCAATGATCGGCTGGAAATAAGCGCAGAGTTCTTTGCGTTCAATTGCATGCCGTAAATCTGTTTCAATTTGCAAAAGGGTCAGGGCGCGAGTGTGCATCGAACGGTCAAATACTTCAATTCCCTTCGTTCCTTCTTTGGCATGATACATTGCAATATCGGCATCGCGGAGAACTTCTTCAGCCTCGTTATAGTCTTTGCTTGCCATTGCAATCCCAATGCTTACGCTTGAGAAAACTTCTCTGCCATTAATTAAAAACGGAAGCGCAATGCGTTGGCGAATCATATCCGCTAAAACGATTGTTTCCTCTATTCCGTTGATATTATTAAGGATAACGCCAAATTCATCTCCACTGAAACGTGCAACAAGGTCTCCTTCGCGCACTGAATCCATCAATCTTTTGGCGACATTTAAAATCAAACGATCTCCTAACGAATGTCCTAAACTGTCATTTATTGTCTTAAAACGATTAAGATCAAGAAAAAGAACCGCAAAGGTAAAATTTGCAGTTTGTTTGTGTTTTTCCAGAACGAATTTAAGGGTTTCGATAAAAAGATTACGGTTGGGAAGATCAGTTAAAGCATCGTGAAAAGCGGCGTGACGAAACTTTTCCTTACTTTACTTTGAGCGATTTATTGACCTTTTCTTGTTCAGTTACATAATCTTGCAACTCTTTGATGTAATTTTCCGCCAGTTCAGCCCGTTCACGCTCAGTTTTAATTAGGCTTTGTTTTTTCTTAACTTCCAAAAATATAAAAACACCGCAGAATAATAGGTGGGCTACTGTAACCAGACTTATCATTAAACTGTGATCTGCCAAAAAATAGAAAGAAACAGCCGCAACTACAATTCCGGTAAACAAGAAAGTAATTAAAAAAAGGATATTTATTCTTTGCTTTGTATGCACAATAAGATTTGAACTGACTCCTAAATAAGTCTTTTTCAAGGGTAAGTTTTGTTAATCATTCGCTGAAAAGACCTGGAGTTAGTCTTTTTCCAATGTTATTATACGTTTAACTTTGTTAAATTTCCACTTTTTTTTTGTAATTTTATCTTTTTTTAATAAAACGTTTTACTTGAGCATTTTGAAAAGTATTTTATTTGGATTTTTTCCAAAACTTCCACCAAGTTTTTTTCTCTATTTCTTTATATTTTTCAGGATTGACAGGCATTCCCATCGTTACAAGAATTTCGGGTGGTTTTTCAGGCGGTGGCATAACAACCCCCATTAGTGGCGGCGGTTCAAATTCTTTTTTCGGATTTGGATTGAACGCCACGCATTTTCCTTCACTGGCTAAGTTATCTAATTCAACTTGTGAATGTGCAAAATAAACATTTTTCTCACAGCTTGAACAAAAACGAATGTCACTGGTCGGTGTTTTTTGCAAACTCTCCCATTCCAACGGGCATTTGAATTCGAATTCGCAATTGATAATCTTTTCTTTGACTTTCAGAGCACTTCCACAATTCAAACAAAAATTAATATTGCTGGCATATTCTTTTTGACAAGTTGCACATATCTTATTAGTTTGCATAGACTTACACCATTTTCTTGCGAGCTTCGATCAAAAATTGATTTACTCTTTCGTAATCAGGTCTTTCGGGCAATTTTGTTTTGGCAAAAGCATTTTCAAAATCTTTGTGGAGCATCAAACGCCAATCGTTGATACTTTCCCACAATAATTCGCCGCGTTTAATCATCAATAATTTATCACGATTTTCTACAATTTTGACATTTAATTCGCCTGTTTTCAGAATCTCAATTCCCTGCAAAAGCAAACGGATCAAGTGCATCGCGTGTTTCCAACGAATTTCTCCGGTCGAGCGCAAATCCTGTTCAAGTTTTTTGAATTGCGACATCACATAGCCGTTGTAGGTTTGATAAACCAATTTGGAAAGAAAAACGTTTTTGATTGCTAAAAGTTCGTCGGCAATTTCATTTTTAAACTCAATCAATGGTGTGTTTAGACATTCCAAAACATTCGGATTGGCTTTCAATGCCAGCATCAAAAACTTTTGCAATTCCCAATAACATTCCTCATTTTCCTTGTTTTCGATTTGTTCGGGAACGCCATACATTGACCAATGCAAATTGGCAGGCGGCAAATAAATTCCGCGCAAATCTGCGTCGGATTTTTCATCATCCAACCCGAACGCCCGCGAACCAACCACGCAACGATAAATCACATAATCATAAAGGTTTTGGTCTTCGAGCGGATTAATCGCGGTTTCGGTTTGAAAATGTTTGCGAATGGCAAATTCGTTGCGTTTAATTGAGCCGAGTGAACCGTCTAAAAATTCAATCAGATAAGAATGAGTTGTATCTTTTGGTGAGGATTTTATGACTCCAACCGTTCCGCGTGATTGAAAGCGAGTTTCATTAAGCACTTTAACCTCAATTAAAGTAACGATTTGCGTTCCGATTGGAAGAATTAAAGTTGTCTTTTCATTCATAAATTTAGCCACGAACAAACACAAAATTTCACGAAATATCTTAACAAATTTTTACAGTTCGTGTTTTTTCGTGTTCTTTCGTGGCTAACCTCTTATTGCGGTTTCGGCAAAGGTTTGCGCGGTAATTTTTCGTCACGTTGCGCCGTCAAATAGGCAAAAGTTGCGACCACGGCGGCATCGAATTTCAAATCATCTTCGTTGACTGCTTCCAAAACGTCTAAGTTTGAATGATGCACACGAGTTTCGTAATCAAGCGGGTCTTGGATAAATTCAAATCCCGGTAAACCAACCGCATCAAAAGACATATGGTCTGTGCCGCCGGTATTGACAATGGTTAAAGTGCTTGCGCCGTCAGCATTAAAAGGTTTGAGGAAATTTTCAAAAATCGGTTTAACGGCAGAATTTCCTTGCAAATAAACTCCCCTAATTTTGCCCGAACCGTTATCAAGGTTGTAATATGCCGCGAGCTTTTCGTGTTCAGGTTTAAGCTGCAAAGTTTTCGGATCGCCGTAATGTTTTTTGACGTAACCCATTGAGCCGTAATAATCTTCTTCTTCGCCGTCCCAAAGCGCAACGCGAATTGTGCGGCGCGGTTTCAAACCCAGTTTTTGGATAATTCTCAAGGCTTCCATCATCACGATACAACCTGCGCCGTTGTCGGTTGCACCAGTTCCTGAATGCCACGAATCGAAATGTCCGCCAAGCAAAACAACTTCATCTTTTAATTTCGGATCAGTTCCGGGAATTTCCGCCACAACATTTGCGCCTGTTTTGTCGTCATAAAATTTGGATTGAAGATTTAACTCAACCTTGACCGGAATTTTTCTTTCAGTCAGCCGCACGATACGCGCATATTGTTCGCGTGCCATCGAAAAAGCCGGAACATTATTTTCGGGATTTGTGTCGTAAAATCCTTGCGTCAGAACTACATTATTGGGGAAACGGCTTGGCTCGACCAAGGCGGCAACTCCCTCATCTTTCAGAAACTTGTAGATTTCTTTAGATCGTGCTAAACCTGCCAGCCAATCTTTTTCTTCTGCCCAATAATCAGTTGTTCCGTCTGCTCCGGCATTTGTTTCTTCGGCATATTTTTTCAATTTCTCATCGGAAAATCTTTCAACCGGATTGCCTTCGCGTGACTGAGGCTTGTTCAAAGGAAAAGTGCCGCGAAAGACGATTGCGCCTTTCAATTTGCCGCGATATTTGTCGAAATCGTCTTTTGAGCGAATCGAAACAATCATCGGAGTTCCTGAAATTATGCCTTCGGTTGAAGGACTCCACGCCAACGGATAAACGGTCAAACGGTCATAAGTCGGCGCGAGTAATTCTGCCGAAAATCTTTCGACCGCCCAGCCTTTACCGAATTCTCCCCACGGTTCAATCGCTGCATTTTGCAACCCCCACGAAGTCATTTTGTCGCGTGTCCAAGCCTGTGCCGCTTTGATATTCGGCGAACTCGTCAGGCGCGGACCGAAAACATCGGTCAAATAACCGAGCGTTTCCATAATTTGCGAATTTTTCATCGCTTCGGTTTTGATTTGGGAAACTATTTGTTCATCTGATGCTTGTTGGGCAAAACTAAATTGAACAAAAACAATAATTAAAAGCAGAAATCCGGATGTTAATTTTTTCATAATGATTGAAAGAATTCGGGGAAAGCGAAGGGTTAATAAAGAATTCTTCTGCGAACTTTGCGCCCCTGCGTTTAGATTTTTTCACGCAAAGTTCACAAAGTTCGCAAAGATTTAAAGTGCAACTATTTCGTAATTCCGACTTGATTTAGCGCATAAGCATAATCAAACGCAATTTCTTTGTAACGGTCGTAGCGTCCCGACGAGCCGCCGTGACCTGCGCCCATATTGGTTTTGAGTAAAATTTGGGCATTGTTCGTTTTCATTTCGCGGATTTTGGCGGCAAATTTTGCACCTTCCCAATACGGAACTTGCGAATCGTTCAAAGAAACTTCGATCAGCATATTCGGATAATTTTGGGCTTTGACGTTATCATACGGCGAATATTTAACCATATAATCCCAAGCCGCTTTTTCGTTCGGATTCCCCCATTCAACCCATTCTTCGGTCGTCAATGGCAAAGTTTCGTCAAGCATCGTGTTCATTACATCAACGAAAGGAACCTGGGCGATTGACGCTTTGAAAAGCTGCGGAGCCTGATTAACAACTGCTCCCATCAAAAGTCCGCCAGCCGAACCGCCTTGAATTACTAAACGGTCTGCGGAAGTGTATTTGTTGTCAATTAGCCACTTAGCCGAATCAACAAAATCGTTGAAAGTGTTCATTTTCTTGAACATCCGTCCGTCTTGCCGCCATTTTTCGCCAAGTTCCGAACCGCCGCGAATATGTGCGATAACGTAAATCATCCCTCGATCAAGCAAACTGAGACGAGTAATGGAAAAACTCGGAGTCATCGAAATTCCATAACTTCCATACCCATAAAGCAGCATCGGAGCTTTTCCGTCCATTTTCGTGCCTTTTTTCATTACGATTGAAAGCGGAACTTTCACACCATCACGCGCAACCGCCCACGCACGATGGGTTTCGTATTGGGTTTTATCGTAACCACTTGGAATTTCCTGCTGTTTCAAAAGTTTTGATTTTTTAATTTTGAAATCATATTCGTAGGTTGAAGACGGCGTAACCATTGATTGATAGTTATAACGAATGGTCGGCGTATCGAATTCGGCGTTGCCCGACAATCCCATCGTGTAAAGCGATTCGGGAGTTTCCATCCGATACGGTTTTTCTTTGCCGTCCATATCAATGATTCTGAGGTATTCCAGACCGTTTTCGACTTCGGAAACAACCATTTTACCTTTGAAAAAATCCATTCCTTCCAGCAAAACATTCGGATTATGCGGAACAAATTCTTTCCAGTTTTTTTCCGAAGCGTCATTCATCGGTGCGGTCACGATTCGATAATTTTCGGCATTTTTCTTGGTGCGAATGTAAAATAAATCGCCGTAGTGATCGGCTGAATATTCGTGACCTTCTTCGCGCGGAACGATTACTTTCCATTCGGCATTTGGATTATCGGCGGGAATCCAACGATATTCATTGGAGTTTTTTGCACCTGCTCCGAGCATAATGACTTTTTTGTCGCGTGATTTACCGACCCCAATATTAAAAAGAACGTCTTTTTCTTCATAAACTTTATCGGTTTTGTTGGCTGAAACATTGTGTTTCCACAAAATATCCGAGCGTTTTGAAGTTGCGTCTTCGGTCACCAGAAAAACCGTATTGTTATCATTTGCCCAATCTGCCGAGGTGACACGCTCAATTTTATTCGGCAAAATTTGTCCGGTGCGTAAATCTTTAAATTGCAGAGTATATTGACGATAGCCGGTCGTGTCGGTCGAAAACATCAAAATATTTCCATCATCGCTGACGTTAAATTCGCCAATCGCAAAAAATTTGTAGTCTTTTGCCATTTCGTTCTGGTCGAGCAAAACTTCTTCTGCACCTTCCATACTTCCTTTACGACGGCAATAAACCGGATAATTTTTGCCTTCCTGAGTTTTGTTGTAATACCAGTAATTTCCGATCTTGGTCGGCAGACTTTCATCAGTTTGTTTAATGCGACCAATCATTTCGTCATAAAGCTTTTTCTGTAAATCATTGGTTGAAGCCATTGCAGCTTCGGTAAATTTGTTGTTGTCTTCGAGATATTTGATGACTTCGGGATTTTTGTTTTCGTTGCGGTCACGAAGCCAAAAATAATTATCAGTAATCTCGTAACCGTGGATTTTCAAAACCTTCGGTTCTTTTTTCGCCACAGGCGGTTTCATATCATTCATATTTTGTGCGTAAATTCCTAAACTTAGCAATAAAATAGACAGCAAAAGACCATATTTCTTCATTTTCTTAAAACTCCTGTTTCTTCGATCAATTTTATAAGTTTTAAGGGAAAGCAATTCAAACGTAATATTTTTACGCTTTGGAATAAATAAAGTTTACACCTTTTACTCAATTATCTCTAAATTTGATAAAAGTTTACAAAAAGTTATTGACCATCAATTATTTTTTCGATAGTTTGAAAAATTCTGGCGCAATGTTTTGCTCTTTGTCTGATTTTTATTGCGTCAATTTTGGTAAGTAATTCTGCGCCGTGTTTGAGTTTATTTTCGCTGTAAATACCTTTTTGAGTATCCTTTGTTGCACTATCAAGTGAGTTTTCAACATTTGTTTTTGGAACTTTTTCAACATCCTTGGTTTTAGGAACGGCATTAAAATTAAACTTTTGACCGTAAAAACTTTTCAATGTTTCGACATCAGCTAAAAACCAACTTTCCATAATTTGCACCATCAGTTGGCATTGTTTGTCTTCAACATTTTTCCAATTCCAATTTTTACTTTTTTGATGTTTTTGCAGAAATGATTTTGGAGTATCTTCTTCGCTGACTTCATCATCAGTATCAATTAAAAAAGCCACAAAACTATTTGGATGAGATTTCACGCCAAGCAGAAAATCTTTGAAGGTTTCAGCCGAACTTCCGCCCAGAATAACATCAAAGCGAATTCCTCGTTCTCGCGCCTGCTCGCGTAAGTCATTGAAAAAAGTTGAGAAGCCTTCACGAAGTGAGATATTTGAGTTTTTACTTTTCTTGTCGCCTTCGATGTAAATTCTGATTCCTTCTACCATCTTGTTCCGCCAATTTCCCCTTTGAGCCAGAGTTCGCCAAGTGAATATTCATTTAACCAATCTTTCAAATTCTCTTTGTTTAATCTTTTGAAATGAGTTCCGTCTTCGTCTTTTTCGCAAACCAAAACAGCTTCAGGAACATCGGAAAGTGCCGAAACCAAAATATCCGAATGAGTTGTGACGATTAACTGTGTGTGTTCCGAAGCCTCTTTCAATAATTCCGCAATTGTCGGCAAAATATCGGGATGCAAACCTGTTTCGGGTTCTTCGATACAAATCAACGGCGGCGGTTCGGGATGGCAAAGAATCGCTAAAAGGCAAAGATAACGCAGAGTTCCATCGGATAAACGCATCGCTGAAATTGGCTTTTCTAATCCTTCTTCGCGGATAAAAAGTTGAACGGTTCCACCTAAAATTCTAACTGAATAATCTTTGATTCGTGGATAAAATTTTTTGAGATTTTCGACAATTTTGTCTTTTGTGTCGCCTTGATGTTCTAAATCGTTTAAAACCAACGCCAAATTGCTTGCATCTTCTACAAGAAAATCATTTGGAATATCTGGAACTTGGGGCTTTCTAATTTCCGAGCCACGATTTGCTGGTATATTAGTAAAAAACAAAAA
Organism: Pyrinomonadaceae bacterium; assembly: GCA_019694395.1. Classification (GTDB taxonomy): domain Bacteria; phylum Acidobacteriota; class Blastocatellia; order Pyrinomonadales; family Pyrinomonadaceae; genus JAIBCC01. The sequence goes on from JAIBCC010000001.1 coordinate 336,166, forward strand.
AATGGAGAGCCTATTTCTTATATAATTTCTAAATGTAAAAACTCCCTCTTCAAATATATCTTGTAAAGTATCCGCTAAAATTGATTCATCTTCTTTAATTCCATTTCTTTTTAGAATTGAATCATCATGCAAATCAATTATAATCTCACTCGTAATAAATAATCTTTGAAGGTGTTGTTTAAAAGCAATATTATATTCAACATTTTTTATGTCGGAAATAAGTAAAGTAATACTTGCCGTTTCTATACTTCTATTTCCTTTCCAAATCCATTCGCCTATCCCTCCACTTCGACTAATAAAATTCGCCATTCCTTTTTCTTGAGGTATCGAGCGCAAGAGTTTTATAACATCAATCAAATTCGATTTTCCCGAAGCATTTTGCCCGATAATCACATTGAGTGGTTGGAGTTCGATTTCTTCGCCTTTGTCGCCGAAAGAAAGAATGTTGCGGAGTCTGATTTTTTCGATTAAGCGTTTTCCGTCCATTGTTTAGACATTATCCAACTCATTTTGTTTTGAGGCAAATCTGATTCTTTTAGAAAGCACTCTAAAATCCGAATTTCACAATCCGCAATCGGTTGGCACACTTGCTGACGCGCGTGTTTCTGCCTTGTTGGTATTGAAAACAAAAAAATGCGGTAGCGGCTGACTAAACCGCTACACGCTTCCAGGGGGATAAAAATGAGGGTTTTCGTAACAGGAAACGAAAACCTTTTTAGTTTCTCTTCTCTCTCTTAAAATCAAAATAGCTATATGGTGGACGCGAGTAGAATTATTTTTTTGCCAAAGTTTTTTAGTTTTTTTTCAAATCTATCGGATCTTTGCTAACAAACCTTCTAAATCATTCGTCTTTAATTTCATTAAATTCAATAAACATAACCAAAAAAATGACTCGAAATTTATTTGAAGCTATTTTGCATATCATTATTTTAGTCCCGTTTGCAATTCTTTTACTTGAAAAAAGAACGAAAGAGAATTTTTTAAGGATAATCTTTTTTGGACTTATTTTTGTTGTTTACCAAACTGTTTTGGTCTTGCCGAAACTTTCCGAAACTTTTAATTTTATCGGCGGAAATTGGAATTGGGACGGGAAAATTTATGGAATCCTGTTTGGAATTATTTGCTACTTCGTTTTCCGAAAATATTTCAGTGAAAATAATTTTTTTACCTTTCAACAAAGCAAAGAAAATTTTAGGGGGGCGTTAATCGTAACAATTATTTCAGTTTTGATTGTAACGATAATTGCCTATTTTACGGGAAAAGATGAATTTAGCTTGGAAACACTAGCTTTTCAATTAACAATGCCCGGAATTGACGAAGAAATAATGTTTCGCGGAATTTTGTTTGGTCTGCTTTTGACGGCATTGCGCGAAAAAATCGTTTTTCTTGGCAATCCGGCGATTTGGTTGACTGCAATTCTTTTTGGGTTTGTCCACGCATTAAGTTTAGAAAAAGATTATTCGATCAATTTTGAGCCGATTTATTTTCTACATACAGGAATTGGCGGATTTATTTTTGGTTGGATAACTTTGAGAACCCGGAGCATTTTACTGGCAATTTTAGCGCACGGATCAGCAAATTTTTTAGCTGCATTGGCAACAATGATGAAATAATTTATTTTTCTTGCTAACACTTTTCCGTTTTCCTTCGTCTATACAAACGGCATCACAAAAATAGCCAAAAAATAAAGATGAGTAGTGAACCGGTTTCATAAACTTAATTCATACCTGATTTGGATTTAGACCTTTGAACTTTGATCTTTGATTATTTGGACTGATAACGTCCAATAATTAAAATAAAAGTCAAAGATCAAAAATCAAAAATCAATTTTTCATATTTTCATTTATAATTTCATTGCTCATCTCTTAAAAGATTGAATGTTAGAAAACGAAATGACCGTCAATTCATTTTTTCTTGCCAGCCGCCAAGCCGAAGATTCAACGCCAATGAAACCCGAAGCCCGGTTGGTGGAAAGGATTTGTGCGGGTGAACAAGAGGCTTTTGACGAGCTTTACAAAATTTATGCCCGAATGATTCACGGAATTGTGCTGGCGCGAGTTCCGTATGATGAAGTTGACGATATTGTGCAGGAAGTTTTTTTGGCGGCATACAAAAACATTAGTTCTTTGCGGGATAAAAATGCAATTGGAGGCTGGTTGGCAATGATCGCGCGAAATCGGGCGAATGAATATTACCGGTATAAAAAACCGACCGAGGAGCTTTCGGAAGATTTAAGCCATAATCCGAACGCACAACACGAAGCACGCGAGATTTTAGCCATAATTCGCAGTCTTTCGGAAACATATCGGGAAACTTTGATTTTAAGATTGGTAGAAGGAATGACGGGCAACGAAATTGCCGAAAGAACGGGATTAACGCCCGAATCTGTGCGGGTAAACTTACATCGGGGAATGAAAATGCTGAAAGAAAAATTGGGAATTGCAAAGTAGTTTTAGGGAAAAGGGAAAGCTAAGATGAATTTAGAAAACGATTATTTGTGGGACAAAACAGGCGAAGACGCAGAAATTGAGCAATTGGAAAAATCACTGCAAGTCTTTCGCTATCAAGAATCTAATGCGCCGTTTTTGCCAAAAAAAGTTGCAGCAGCCAAACCTAAATTCTCGCTTTTTTCGCTAAGATTTGCGCTGTCTTTTGCGGCTTGCCTTGCCTTATTGTTAGGCGGTTTAGTCATTTGGCAAAAAGTTTTTTACAAACAGGAATTACTCCAAGCCACAATTTATCAAACTCCAAAAGATTTTACGATTGAGCCAATCAAATTCGTGCCAGAACGCGAGTTTAAAGAAGTCCCACAAATACCAGATTTGGTCGAAAAACCTACACAGATTTCTTATCGGGAAAAAATTTCGAGTCCTGTAACTCGCCAAACTAAGACGAAAAGAGTTAAGCCAAAAGTTGTGCTGACCGCCGAAGAAAAATATGCTTACGACCAATTAATGTTGGCACTTTCGATAACGAGTTCAAAATTTAAAGAAGTTCAAGACAAAGTGAACGGTGCGGATGAAACATCTGCTGTCACCAAATCACTTAAATAATTTCAAGAGGAATAAACAATGCAATCATACATAAAAAATAAATTAAAATTCATTTTGCCAATGCTTTTTGTATTGGTCACAGTTGGAATAACAAACGCACAGGAGCCGGCGCGGATTCAATTTGAGAAACTAAACAAGCTCGAAGAAAAAGCTCAGGATGTCGTCGAAGTCAACATTGACGGAAAATTGCTTGATTTAGCGAAACGGGTTTTAGTTAAGCTGAATGACAAAGACGCAAAAACAGTTGGAGAAGCGATTAAAGGACTGCGCGGAATTTATGTCAGAATGTATAATTTTGATAAAGAAAATCAATTTGACACCAATGATATTGATGAAATTCGTGCACAATTAAAATCTCCGGGTTGGGAAAAAATTGCCAATGTCCGCAGTAAAAAAGATAATCAAAAAATTGATATTTTTACGATGTTCACGGGCGATGTGATGAGCGGCGTAGCGGTTGTTCTGTCAGGAGCCAAAAGTGTCGGCGTAGTCAATGTCATTGGTCCGATTGATATTGATACCTTGGTCGAAATCAGCGGAAAACTTAATATTCCGAAGATTGATGTTGAAACGAGCTCTGAAAAAAATGATTCTCCAAATACCAAAAAAGGCAAAAAGCCGGACAATGAAAATTAAAAAAGGAGTAGTGGGAATTTCGATTTTGGATTTGCAATTTTTGATTGTTTCGTAAATCCAAAGTCAATTTCCCCAAAAAGACTATGAAGAAATATTTTATAACCGCAATTTTTCTTTTTTTAGCTTTGACCTTTGTTGCTCCTTCCGTTTCGGCAAGAGATGACGATTTTGATAAGGTTGTTAAGCATTTACAAACCAAATATCAAGCTAAAAAAGTCCGTTTTGGATTTATGTGGCTGGCACGCTTTGCAGTCAAAGTCGTGCGTCCCGCCGGAGTTAAAAGTTTTAATCTGACTCTTTTTGAAAATCTTCAATTTTCCCGCGCCACGCTCGACGAAGAAATGCAAGCAGCAATGCGAAGTTCTCTCAGTCCCGATTGGAGTCCGGTTATTCGCGTCCGTTCCCGTGAAGGTCAGCAAGTTTATGCTTATCTGCGTGAAGACGGTTCAAATGTCAAAATGATGTTGGTCACGATCGATAGTGATAATGCGGCGGTAATCCGCGCCACTTTTAGCCCCGAAAAACTAGCTGAATTTATTAATAATCCAAGAATTTTCGGCATATCGTTAGGTGATGAGAAAGAGGCTAAAAATCAAACAGATACGGAAAAAGAAAACGGAAATTAAATAGAATCAGCCACAAAAAGCACATAATTCACAAAAATTTTGCGTAGTATTTTTGTGGCTTTTGTGTTTTTTGTGGCTATCGGAATTTCTCCTTTTTACCCTTTAATTTTCAATAATAAAAAATTTATCTTAAAACCCGTCTTTTTCCTTTTCAACGACCTTATCTTTCTCAAAAGTAACTTTGATCTTCTTTTTCATATCACCGGTTGACCACATGAACATAATGCTATGTCTCCCATTGACAGTCATATCGGCAATTTGCATTCCGCCATCGCTAAAGATTGCAGCCACTTCATTTAAACTCATTCCATCATTGATCTTGTCATAATTGGCTTGATTGATTTTGTCGTCCAGTTTCCCTTTCGGCGTATTATCAACCGATTTATTTTCACTAACATTTTTCGCATCATTAGTAGTCGAATTTTGATTGGTTTCAACTTTCGGAGTAGAAGCCGGAGTTTCAGCTGGTTTGTTTGAATTGTTTGAATTATTTGCAGGTTTATTTGAATTTGACTGCGGTTGATTGAGCAAATTGCAACCCGTGAACAGACTGATAATTGCCAATAAAATTAATAATTTGTATTTCATAAATTTCCTCGTATTCAAAAAAATAATTACTTCTCGTTTTCAAATATAAGCAGGAAAAGAATTTGTGTAATCACCCGTTTGGGTAGTTAAATTTTGCAATGAACATCCAACTTGCTGAAAATTGTCCGACAATTTATACTAACTTCACTACAACGGATAAAAATTTATTTGAATTTTGAAGAATCAAAACCAGATTTTACAATTGGTTATCCGTCCGCTTTCCAAAACTATCTTTATTGAACGAGAAACTATGAAAAATTCTAAAATTATCAGTCTGTTTGCACTCGTTATTCTGCTGAGTGTATTTCTGCAAACCACAATTTATGCCCAAGCCCCCGATATTAACGACAAAATTCGGAAAGAGGGGATGGAAAATTCGCAAATTATGAAGACACTCCACGTTTTAACGGATGTCTATGGACCACGTTTGACAGGTTCGCCCAATCACGAAAATGCAGCAAAATGGGCTGCTAAACAAATGAAAGATTGGGGTTTCGATGATTCCCATCTTGAACCCTGGGATTTTGGGCATCCAGGATGGCTAAATCAACGTTCATCAGGTTTTATTATTGCTCCTGTCAAAGATAGTTTAACTTTTGAAGTTCTGGCTTGGACTCCAAGCACTAAAGGAACTGTGACAGGTCAAGCTGTAAATTTAGTCTTACCAGACCGACCAACTCAGGAAGAGTTAACTGCGTTTTTTACTGCAAATGCGGCAAAGGTAAGAAAAAAAATGGTTTTAATTGGTAAACCAGCCATCGTTCCAGTAAATATCAATCCGCCGGCAAAACGTCGGAATGATGATGATGTCCGAAAACAAGTTGATCCGAATAATACACCTCAAAATCCTTTCGGAAATCAACCGCCCCCACAACAGCAAAATCCCAAACCGGGTGCATTACCTCCCGCTCAGGTTGGCGAACAATTAGATAAATTTTTGGTTGATAATGGCGCGGCAGTTCGGATTAACGATGCAGCCCGCGAACACGGACAAATTCGGGCATTCCATAACAGAACATTTGATTTGACCAAAAATGTTCCGACAGTTGTGTTGCGAAATGAAGATTTTGGACGAATCGCCAGAATTTTGGGTGATGGAACCGCTGTTTCGTTAGAATTTAACATTGTCAACAAAACCTATCCCGAAGGAAAAACTTCATATAACACAATTGGTGAAATCTGGGGCAGCGACAAAAAAGATGAAGTCATTATGCTCGGCGGACACCTTGATTCGTGGCATTCGGCAACAGGTGCAACCGACAACGCGATTGGCTGTGCAATTATGATGGAGGCTGCCAGAATCTTAAAAACTTTGGGAGTTAAACCGCGCCGCACCATCCGTGTTGCATTATGGTCGGGCGAAGAACAAGGGCTTTTAGGTTCACAAGCCTACGTCAAAAAACATTTCGGTTCAGCCGAAGCACCAACGGCTGATTATGCTAAATTCGGCGGTTATTTCAACATTGACTCAGGAACAGGACGGGGACGCGCAATGTCAGTTTTCGGTCCGCCCGAAACATCGGCAGTTTTACGTGAAATCATTAAACCTTTTGATGATTATGGTTTATTTGGCGCAACCAGCACCAAGAGCCGCGGACTTGGAGGTTCGGACAATACTTCGTTCAATAATGCCGGATTGCCCGGCATCGGGGTTGGACAAGATCCGATTGAATATAACTCGCACACTTGGCATACAAATCTTGATACCTATGAAAGAATTATCGAAGATGATGTCAAAAAGAATGCGATAGAAGTCGCAGCAGCAGTTTATGTGTTAGCAATGCGCGATGAGCTTTTACCGAGATTTAAACAAGGTGAAATGCCTGCTTTACCGGCTCCAAGATAATTGCAGTTAAAAGTCAAAAAGTCCAATGTCAAAGGTCAATTAGACTTTCGACATTGGACTTTCGACATTAAACCTAGCTTATTTCTTGCGCAAAGTTTCGCTGTTCAAATCCAAATCATCGGCTTTGATAACTTCAATTTGCTGATTAGGAAAACGTTTTGCCAAATCTGCTTTGAAATCGTTGTAGTCGCCCACAATGATAATATCTCCGCCTCGTAAATTATTTGCGGAAAACTCTTTAACCTGTTGCGGCGTAATTTTTTCCGTGTTTGACATAAACGAATTTAATTCAGTGGTTGGCAAACCAAAGGTCAACAATTCGCTGATTGCATTTGAAATTCCGGCGTTTGTTTCAAAAATCCGCCCAAAATTTCCATTCAACACATTTTTTCTCGGAGTAAGTTCAACTTCAGGTGCAGATTCGCCCGTTAAACGCTGAATTTCTTTGACTGTCAGTTCCGCAACTTCTGCGGCTGAAACGGTTTTAGTCTGACAACGAGTGGAAAAATTTGCATTGTCCGAACGCCAGGCAAATGAGCTTCCCGCGCCGTAACTTAAACCGCGTTTAATGCGGATTTCCTGATTCAAACGGGACGAATAGCCTCCCCCTAACAGAGAATTGGCAACGCTGGCAGGAAAATAATCCGATGCACTGCGACCAAATTCTACCTTTTTGGTATAAATAACTGCGGCTTGTCCTGACTTTGGTAAATCAACCACTAACATTCGCCTAAATAAAGGAATATTTGCACTTTCTGCAACGGCGGGACGACCCAGCATCGTTTTATTTGGTTCAACCGGATTTTTCCATAAACCGAAATATTTTTTGGCAATGGCAATTGCTTGAGTCAAATTTATATCACCTGTAAAAATCAGTGTTGCCAATTTTGGTTTATAAACATCCCGATAAGTTGCCTGAATTTCTTTTTGGGTAATCGCTTCAATGGTTTCGGGAGTTCCGGCAACTGAATGTTCGCCAAAGCTGTATCGTGCGGCAACGTAATTTGCTAATCTACCAGGCTGTTTCAATTCAACTGACAAATCATCAATAGTTTGTGATTTATAAAGTTTAATTTCATCCGCCGGAAAGGTTGGATTCAAAACAACATCCGACATTATCGCCATTGCTTTATCGAGCTTATCAGAGGTAGCTGTAAAACTGACGTTAGTTGAATTCCAACCTGCGCCACTATTAATACTTGAGCCTAAAAACTCCATTTGTTCGGCAATTGCTGTGGCTGAGCAGTTTTTTGTGCCTTTGGTCAAAAGTGATGCCGTCATATCAGCCAAACCATCTTTGCTTTCAATATTTGCGCCGCTGTTTATCAGCAAATTTACCGTGACCAATGGAACGGCATTTCTTTGAACGACAACAATCTTCATTCCATTTGGCAATTTTCCTTCAGTAATGGTGGGGACTTTAACAGCTCGCGGCGAAGTTGGTTCGGGCGGCTGCTCCTGCGCTTGCACGAGCGCAAAGGAGAAAGGTAAAAGGCAAAAGGTAAATGCCCATTGGATAAAATTCATATTTTTTACTTTTAACTTTTTACTTTTTACTTTCATTTCCCCTCCTTGTCATCGTTAACGTAATAAATCACTACGCGGTTGTTGTCGTTAAAGTATTTTTTCATTACTCTTTGAACGTCAGCAATGGTCACTGCCTGGATTTCACCTAATTCGGTATTTACGGCGTTTGGATCTCCAACCAAAATAATTGCTGAGCCAATTTGGAAAGCTTTTCCGTCATTGGTTTCTAAACTACGCACCTTACCGGCGACAATCCCATTTTTAGCTTTTGCCAATTCGGAGGCGGTAACCGGCGCGTTTTGAATTTTCTTCAATTCTGCCAATAAAGATTTTTCTGCCATTTCAGGGGTTTTGCCGCTGGCTAGAGTTGCGGTGAAATACATCAAACCTTTATCGGTTTTTGTATCTACACCGAACGAAGCATCCTGAGCAATTTGTTGATTACGAACGAGTTCTTTGTATAGCCTTGAGCTTTCTCCACCTGACAAAATTGCCGAAGCTACTTGCAGTGCCGGAATGTCTTTGTCTTTGGCGGGCGGTGCAAGGTAGGTAATAGCAACTGCCGGAAGCGGCACATTCGGGGCTTTAACCGTTACCCGTTTTTCTTTGGTGCGCTCCGGTTCGACTTCGGTAACTCTTGGAATGGTCGAATTTGGCTTGGTAATTTTGCCGAAATATTTATCAATCCAACTGTCTAATTGTTTTTGGTCAAAATCTCCAACAACGATCAACGAAGCATTGTCGGGACGATAGTAAGTTTTATGGAAATTTTGGACATCGGGAACAGTGGCGGAATCTAAATCTTCCAAAGTTCCGATAGTTGTCCGTTTGTAAGGGTGAACGTTGAACGACTCTTTCTGAATGGATTCATAAAATTGACCGTATGGATTTGCCAACACGCTTTGACGAAATTCTTCCTGCACCACAGCACGTTCTGATTTGAAATTTGCTTCATCAACGGTCAAATTCGACATTCTTTCTGCTTCTGCCCAAATCAGTCTTTCCAAATGATTTGAAGGCACAACTTCGTAATAATTGGTTACATCATCGCTGGTCGAAGCGTTATTCCAACCACCAACGTCCTCGGTCATTCTGTCAAATTGCTCACTTTTCATATTTTTAGTGGATTTGAACATAATATGCTCGAACAAATGAGCGAAACCGTTGCGTTTAAGCGGATCATTTTTTGAACCGACATCATACCAAACCTGAATTGTCACGGACGGGCTGGAATTGTCTTGGTAAGTTACAATCCGCATTCCGTTCGCTAATTTTCTTTCCTTGAAGTTTATTGGCGCAACTTTGACCTGTGCAAAAGTTTGGCTCACCAATAAAACGACAAAAATAAACAAAATTGCCGAAATTTTTTGCATAATTTTTCCTTCTAAAGATTTCTAAAATTTAGTTTTACGCTTGGGGAAAGCAGTAAATTATTAGATGACAGGTTCAAGATAACAGATGTCAGCAGAAAGTTAAAAAGTGCAAATAGAAAAAAGTGAAAAAGTTACAATAATTTGAACGAAACTTTTTCACTCTTTTACTTTTAAACGTTTTAACTTTTTATGCGTAATCGTAAAAACCTTTGCCGGTTTTGCGTCCGAGCCATCCGGCATCTACCATTTTGACCAGCAACGGACACGGACGATATTTCGGATCGCCTAAACCTTCGTGCATCACGCGCAAGATTGCGAGACAAACATCCAATCCGATAAAATCCGCCAAAGTGAGCGGTCCCATCGGATGATTCATTCCGAGCTTCATAATTCCGTCAATGCTTTCTTTGGTTGCAACGCCCTCGTAAAGTGCATAAATTGCTTCATTTATCATCGGCAGCAAAATTCGGTTGGCGACAAAGCCCGGGAAATCCTGACAATCAAGCGGGGTTTTACCCATTTTTTCCGAAAGTTCGTGAACCTTTTGGTAAGTTTCGTCAGAAGTTGCAATTCCGCGAATAACTTCGACCAATTTCATCAGCGGAACGGGATTCATAAAGTGCATCCCAATAACTTTGTCAGGGCGTTTGGTGACTGCGGCGATCTTGGTAATCGAAATCGAAGAAGTATTTGAAGCCAAAATACATTCGGCGTTGGTAATTTCGTCTAATTTTTCAAAAAGTTGTTTTTTGATGTCGAAATTTTCGGTCGCAGCTTCAACGACCAAGAAACAATCCTTTAAATCTTCTAAATTTGTAGTGGTTTTGATTCTGCCTAAAATTTCCTCTTTTTGCTCAACGGTCATCGTTTCTTTTTTGATAAAACGGTCGAGACTTTTGCTGATGGTATCAAATCCGCGTTGGACAAATTCGTCTTTGATGTCGCACATTACGACTTGAAAACCCGATGCGGCGGCAGTCTGAGCAATTCCGTTACCCATTGTGCCTGCGCCAATTATTCCGATTATTTCACTCATTTTTGATAAATTCCTTTGATAAAATTTTGATTAAAACTGATATTTCAAATTTAGCGAAAAACCTGCGACAAAACAAACGGGCAACTTACAAAGAAAAAAGACAAAAGTAATTAGAAATTCTTACTTTTGCCCTTAATTGATTCAGATGTTTAGCTAATTGAGTTTAGTGAAGCATTTCCCTAATTGTCAAAAGATTTTCTTTCAGAACATATTCGCTGGCTCCGGCTTTTTGTGCTTCTTCGCGCATCCGTTCTGTCCCATATTTGGTTAAGATCAGAATTTTTGCATTGGGATGCGCTTCGACAATTTCGCGGGTTGCCGTAAAACCGTCTTTTTCTTTCATCTCGACATCCATCAAAATCCATTCGGGATGATGAGTTTCGTAAGCGTCCAAAGCCTCTGCGCCATCTTCGCATTCGTGAATATTAACCGCCAAATCTTTGACCACGCTTTTTATTAAGCGTCGCATTGACGGGTTATCTTCAACTATTAATAAATTTTGGAGCATCGGCTTTTTCATTTGCGAATTTGCAATTTCAAGTTTGTTGACGGTTTAGTTTCCTCAGTTTTTCTTTCTCTTCGGAGTTTCAAGCGAGATGAAAATGCGAAAACTGGTTGATTTACTGCTGTTATTTGAAACGATAAAGGTATAGTCTTTGGTAACTTCGATGTCCATTTCCAAACCGTCACCATTCGGTTCAACCGAGACTTTACCCAAATCCATTGAGCCTTCGTTGGTATCGTCAATAAAACTCAATTTGAGCTTTTGACCTTTTTTCGCGCGGAAAACAAAAGATTTACTCTTGTTTGCGCCAACCTTTTCTTCCCAAACGAGTGAATTCGACTTTTCTTTGACAAAATCAATCCGTTTCGCAGTTTGGGCAAATGAAACGATTCCCAACAATAAAATTCCAAGTGTCACTAAAACGCTTTTAATCATCATCTTTTTCATAATTTTTCTCAAATTGAGTGCATCAACAAAAATAAATTAAAGTATTTTCAAACGACGGAACGCCGTGCTTCCAGCCGGCAAACATCGTGCAAACGATGTCATTTTCTCTGAACGATTCGAGTTTTTGAGATAAACATTCGCGCCGTGCGCTCAATGCCGCCAAGATGGACGGCGTTCCGTTACTTCAAACTATTTTTCTCCAATTATTCGACATCCAGATAAAGGGTAATGGTTACTTTTTTATTGGTCGTATTATTGACCGTCAACCGATGATCGCCGTTCATTTTAACTTCAAATTCCTGAGGTTCTTTCGGTCCTGAAGACAAAGTGACATCTTTGGTATCGGGTTCATAAAGAGCAGCATTAACATCGTTGTCGTTGAAATCGTAACCAACGGTAAAACCCATCTTTTGACCTTTTTTCATATTGATCAGGAAATCAACCGAACCTTTGGCAGGGATGTCTTTAGTAACCATTGTCGAAGTCTCACCTTTGGCAAATTGAACTCTGACACCATTTGCAGAACTTGGAGCAGATTCAGTTTTTTTAGTGTTGTCAGCCTCTTCTTTTTTCGGAGCAGTTGCCGTATTTGACGTATTTGCAGATTTATTTTCTGCTGTGGGAGCAGAATTGGCGGGGGTAGCCGAATTGGTTGTAGCGTTATTTGTTCCGGTTGAAACGTTAAAGGTGCAAGCCGACATCGAAGCGGCAACGATAAAAGTTACGATATATTTTTTCATTGTTTTTCCTCAGTTTTTTAGTTAGCAACCGCATTCGCCGTTGACTTCTTTGGTAATAGTTTGACCACCTTTTTTGGTTAATTTAAGTGTGCCTTTATGCGGAAAAGGACCGATTGTTCCGCTTTGGGTAATATCAACTTCTAATTCATAATCTTTGTTGTCAAATTTTTTAACCCAACGATTTTTAGAAACTTCTTTTTCTTCCAATTGTTTGAATTTGACCAATGCGCCGTTGATTTTCATTTGTGCAAAATCGGTGCGGTTATCAATGTAAACATATTTCTTCGCCTTGAAATCGCCGTCGCTTGTCGAAAGATAGCAGGAACAACCGTCAACTTCTTCTGGAAAATCGCTGAAAGTATCAATCGAAACTGCCGCTTCAGTTGAACCACTGTTTGCCGGAGCAGAATTGGTTTTATTTTCTGTCGCTGGCGAAGCCGTCGTATTTGCCGGAGTTGTAGCGGGGGTAGCCGTATTTGTTCCAGTTGAAACATTAAATGTGCAGCCGGTAATCGAAAATACGATTGTAATCAAACCTAAAATCAAAGTCTTTTTCATATTTTTTTCCTAATATTGAATTTCTTTTCTGAATTCAAAAGTTCCTTTGGCAATAGTATTTCCGTTGTTTACAAGTTTTATCTCGTAATTGCCGTCGGCTGTTGTGCTTGGCGTAAAACAGGTCATATCCGTTGCATTGGCGGCAACAACCTGTGAATTAAAAGTCAAAACTACATTTTTGACATCAACAATGAACAACAAGCAAATCGGTTGATTTTTCTTTACGTCAGTGTTCCAAAATTTCGTTTCTCCCGCCTTGAGAGTAAAAGTTACACCTGCCCTATTTTTTTCCAATTTAGTGCTGGTGCTTTGGGCTGAAGTGACCAAAGCACCGACACCAATAATCACCAGAACCACTAAAATTCGCATAAAAATTGTTCTCATAATCATTTGCCTGACTTTTTAAGATTGTCCTCTAATGTTGATGAAATCCGACTGTTACGGAGAACCCTTTCTCCTTGTTGCCGTTGTTGATGAATTCTATGATTTGGTCCCCGGCGGCGGTTGAATGGGCGGTGCAGGTTGAGTTATTCGGATTCAAAACCTTTCCGTTGACTTTGATAGTTACGCCTGTGCCGAGATTGGTTGCCGGAACAATGCAGGTCATATAGCCTTTAGCAACATAAGCAACGTATTTTTTGGTTTCTCTGCCTTCAATCTGAATGTCTAAATCAACATCTGATTGACCTTTGGCAAATTTGAGTCTTTCCGCATCTGCATCATTTGGATTATCACAACCCGCACAAACATCGCTGTCAGCACTTTCGCCGTTAAGAGTCAGATTCAAAGTAATATTTGCTTTACGTTTTCCGGGATTCATAACAACGATTTCATAATCTCCGTCTCCTTTTTGAACTTGATACTCCACATCTTCTCCAGGTGTGGCTTCTGCCAGGGTATCGTCCCAGTTATCAGCTCTTCTCAGTTTGATTTCTAACCCTTGTGCATCCACGCCGTTCGTGTATAAACCTCCAACTGAAAACTTGACTAAGTTATATTGCTTTAGGTTCTTCAGCATATACGCGATTCCATCGTCGCCATTAAGCGTAAATTTTTCGACCACAGTATTTTTCCCGCTTGGGAATTTAATTATTTTGCTGTTGCTCTGTGCCAACGAAACCAAAGCAAATGCTCCAACCATCATCAAAACCACTAAACTTTTCATCATCATTTTTTTCATCTTTTGCTAACCTCTTTATTTCTTTTTTAATTGATGCTTCTTAGAGAAAGCTTGGCAGATTGTCTCCGCCGTAAAAACATCAAATATATTTCGTTTGAAATATTGCAGCAGATCAAAAACAAAGACATCGGAGCTACTACCTATTTTGTCTAGGTGCTACTACCCATTTTCGATTTTAGATTGGGGATTGCGGATTGCGGATTTGAGTGGGGGATTTTATATAAATACTTAAAATAAAATGGCTTTTGGTTTTTGACTTTTGACTTTTGACCTTCGACGTTTGAGTTTTTATTTCAAATCGGCATCTTTCAAAATTTCTTTTATTACAAAGTTTGCCATAATTTTGCCGCCGAATTCGGTAACGTGAACGCCGTCGCTGGATTTGGCAATTTGCCATAAACCGTCATCATCGGGAATTGTTTGACGGTATTCTCCATTGACCGAAAATCTTTCCCAAGTGCTGATAAAAACAGCGTTGGAAAATTTGGCGCATTCGGATTGATAAATTGAGTTCATCGTTTGAAATTTGTTCAAGAAACTTTCGTTTCCGGTAATCGGATGACCAACCCAATAGATTTTTTTGACCTTTGGCGAAAATCTGGAAAGATAAATATTGACCCGTTGATGATAAATTTCTTTCCAGCTTTCTGTGCCGAAATCGTGCGGCTTTCCGTTTTTATCTAACATTCCTTGTCCGTCATTTCCGCCGAACATTATGACCAAAACATCGGGCTTGTTTTTGGCGATCAGCTCATCGGTTTTCGTGAACCAATCGTAATAATCAATGCGGTTTAGCCCCGTCGAATAAACTCCTTCGCGCACAACGCTGACACCATTAAATTTGAGCAAGGAATTCTCCAATGCAGGACCAAACCAGACTAACATCATCGAATCTCCGACCAATAAAAACTTTAACGGAGCGGTTAATTTTTGAGGTTGTTCAGGTTCTTTAGGTTGTGGGGCTTCAGTCACGGGAGTTTCATTTAATACATTGGCAACATCTCCCGCATTGCTTTTTGTTCCTTTTACGCCCGCCCAAAAAGAATTTTCAGATTCCTTGAAATTTGAATATGATTTGTAAAATTCAGATTGCTTTGCATTTTCTAAATCTGAATTTATTGAGCTGAAAGTTTTAGTGAATGAATTGAAATCCGCGAAAAAAAGCAGAACCACAACACAGAGAGCGGTAACGAGTATTTCAAGGTCTTTTTTAAACATAACTAAAAACTAAAATAAATAAACGGCGGCATCGTTTCCGGTCCAAGCTGCAAAATAACGTAAGTCAAAACTGCAACTAACGGAATTCTCAAAATTAACGGCAATTTATCAAAAAATCCGATTGAAAGTTTGAAAGTTTTATTACCGATAAAGTTAAATAACACAACAATAAAGATAACAAACAGCAACCGCAAACTAAAGATTTTATGTTCCGTAACCGTTGAAACAAAAATCGAACCGATAAAACTGAGCGCATTACTCAAACTAGATGAAGTAAAGAAGATCCAGGCAAAAGTTACAAAAATAAAGGTCGCCAGCCAGCCGAGAACTTGTGAGATTGTAGGTAATTTTGACTCATTCGGTTCGGTTGAACCGTGATTTTTATCAATATTTTCCAGTAAATTTTCAACTTCGCGGTTAAATTCGGTTTCATCCACATCTACAAACAATCCGCCGGGAATTCGGCTGGTATGAACTCCCAAAGGGTTATTTTCGATCACACAAGTCGGACAAAATTGGGCGTTCAATTCTTCAAATTTCAGATTTGAAATGGTTTGCTTTTTATTTTTGTCTTCCAACAAATGCGAAACCACGCTTCCAATTCCGTGCAATAATCCCCAAACGACAAAATTTAAGCCTGCGCCGTGCCACAAACCGCTGATAAACATTGTCAGGATTATGTTTAGATATTTTCGATTCGTTCCTTTTCGGCTGCCACCCAACGGAATATAAACATAATCTCTCAGCCACGACGACAAAGAAATATGCCAGCGATTCCAAAAATCTTTCAAACCTATTGATCTGTAAGGACTTAAAAAGTTTGGCGAAACATCAAACCCAAGCAAATTACTTATCGCAATTGCAAAATCCGAATAACCGCTGAAATCAACAAAGATCATTGCCGAATAAGCAAAAGCCGCCATAATTAAATCCAGCGAAGAATAGCTCATCGGCGTAGTGAACGGAGTCGAGGCATAATCGAACAAATAGCTGGAAATGACATATTTTTTGAGCAAACCCGACAAAATCAGCGTAATAATTCGACCTTGCGAATATTGAAAGAGCGTCGGTTCATTCAAATTGGCATAAAATTCCTTTGCCCGCGCAATGGGACCGCTTAAAATTTGCGGGAAAAAAGCAATGTAATTAGCGTAATCAATAAAACTTGGAACAGGCAGGATTTTGCGGTGACAATCAACCAGATGCGAAATGTTTCGGAAAGTGTAAAACGAAATTCCAACCGGGATCAGAATACGTAGAACTTGAAAATTCGCCGGAATTTTGAGGAAATTCAAGACTTGTAAAAGCGTATCAATGCCAAAATTGTAGTATTTAAAAACAGCTAAAAAAACGACATTTAAAATGATTGAGAGAATAAAAACCCGCTTCCCTAACTTTTCGGAATATTTTAATAAAAGGTAATTAACACAAATATTTGCGAGCAAAATAACAAAAAACTTGATCCCGAAAAACAGATAAAAAACCGCACTAACCGCCAGTAGGAAATGGCGATAATACTTTTTGTTTTCCTTTAGCAGGGCTGCAATTACAAAAATCCCTAAAAAGAAAAGAAAAAACTGAAAAGTTAAAAACTGCATTTAGGATAGGCGGAAATTGTAAAAAATTGAGAGATATTTTGCAATTGATTTTGGTTCATTTCCTCGTTATTGCTGCCTATTTTTAAATTTCCTGTTTATTTGTCAAAGCAAAAGTAAGTAAAGCGTTTTTGCCTTCGAGATTCAGCTTGGCGCAAATATTGGAACGATGATGCTCAACCGTGCGGATACTGACAAAAAGTTCGTCCGCAATTTGCTGATTGCTTTTGGCTTCGGCAACTAATTTTAGAACCCGCCGTTCAGAAGTTGTTAATGAATCAAGCGGCGAATTTAACGAAGAATTTCCCCGATTCAGACGATTCATCATCAAAGTCGAAAGTGCCGGGCTGATAAAATTTTCCCCTCGAGCGGCAGCGTGGATAGCAGAAGTAATTTCGCTAATTGCACTATCTTTCAGAACATAACCTTTGACACCTGCATCCAGAGCCGCATTGAAAAAACGCTCTTCTTTGAACATCGTCAACAAAATCACATTACACGACAAATTTTCTTCTTTGACGGCTTTCAAAACCGCAAAACCATCCCGTTTCGGCATATCAACATCCAACACGGCAACCTGGGGTTTTAAGCTCCGAATATTTTCCAACGCAGCTTCACCATCATTAACCGCTGCCATTATCTTTAGATTTTGGTCAGTTTCAATAATTTGTTGTAAACCACGCTGAAAAATCGGATGATCATCCGCAATCACGATTTTAATTTCCGAGTTATTCATTTCCGAATTTATTTTGCCTCAATTTCCACCAAAACAGTAGTTCCCTTTTCAAGTTCAGAATCAATCGAATAATTCCCGCCTAAAATTTTTGCTCTTTCAGCAATTCCATTTAAGCCTAAACCCTTCTTTTCATTCACCTTATCGGTTTCAAACCCTTTGCCGTTATCTTTAACTGTCAACGTGATTTTATTTCCGTCACGAAAAACCTCAACGCTGGCTTTATCGGCTTTTGAATGCTTGACAATATTATTCAAAGATTCCTGCACAATCCGGTAAAAATTGATTTCATTTTCCGGCGAGAATAAACCGTTAATTGGTGCAATATCATAATTTATGCTGATATTTGAAGATTTTTCGACATCTTCGATCATTTCTTCAAGCGTTGAAGTCAATCCTAAACGCTCAATGTGAAGCGGACGCAAATTGTAAGCAATCGAACGAACTTCGACCAGCGCATCCGAAACCGAATCCTGAATTTCGCTGAATTGTTCGTCTTTGTCCTCAACAGCTAAACCAAGCAAAGCACGATTTTTGATAACCAAAAGATTTTGTCCGAGACTATCGTGCAATTCCTGTGCGATACGTTTACGTTCGGATTCCTGCGATTCGATCAGTTGTCGGGCAAAATTTTCCTGAGCCAGATTAAGTTTTTGTAACTGGTTGATTCGATAGCGGTAAATTAAATACGCACCACTCAAAAAGAGTAAAACCATTAATGTCCAGAACCACCACGTTTTATAAAAAGGCGCGTAAACTACTATTTTGAAAGACTTTCCTTCAGTATTCCAAACTCCGTCCGAATTGGAAGCAATGACTTTGAAAGTATAACTTCCTGAAGGTAAATGGGTATAATTGACGGTTCTTTTCGTTCCTCCGTCCAGCCAATCTTCATCCAAACCTTCCAGTTTGTAGCGAAAATGAATCTGATCGGACTTAATCAAACTGAGAGCAGTGTAAGTTATATCAAGATGAATATCGGACGGGTTAATTTTAACGGCAAAGTTTGAATCATTGGAAGCATTTTCCGTCCAAATATTTTCGCGGTCAATTTCAACTTTTTCAATTTGCACCGGCGGCGGAACTTGATTTGTCTGCAAAGCGTCAGGATTGACAATTGCAATGCCTTCCAACGTTGGAAACCAAATTTTGCCTGAGCTGTCCATCAATGCCGAAGGCTGCCGTCCGCCGTTGCATTCGGTATTTAACATCCCATCGTTTTTTCCGTAGCCAAAAGACTCGTAATGATTGATTTTCCCATCCGCAAAATCATTTAATTGCTGTTTTGCAACGCGGTAGATGCCCTGATTACTACTCATCCAAAAATTACTGTTTTTATCCTCCATGATGGCAAAAACGCCATTGCTGAAAAGTCCGTTTTCCGTATTGAAATTAAAAAACTTACCGTCTCTGAACCGCGACAAACCGCCATCGTAAGAGCCAATCCACAGTGTTCCGTCTGTATCTTCTTTCATTGAGCGAAGATAATTACTCGGTAAACCCTCATTTGTCGTGTAATTGGTAAATTTTCCGTCTTTAAGAATAGACAACCCGCCATAAGTCCCGAACCATAAATCCCCGTTACGATCTTCGTGAATGAATTTAATGTCATTACTTGGCAAACCTTCGGCGGTTGTAAAAGCCACGGTAATTTTCCCGTCTTTGTATTGCCAAACACCAAAATGTTCGGTTCCAATTAAAACAGTTCCATCTTTCAAAGAGTAAATCGAGTAAACAGTATCTCTTTTTTCAAACTTTTTTGACCAATCCTCAACTTTTCCGGCTTTTAAAACAAAAAGTCCGCCAACAACTCCAATCCATAAACGTCCCTCTTCATCTTCCCAAAGCGATTGAATCGCCAGAACCCCTCCGCCTCCGTTATCGCGCAAGATGGTGTTAGTGAATTTTCCGTCCTGATAACGGCTCAAACCGCCGACTGTTCCGATATAAATGCTTCCGTCACGAGATTTTAGAATTGGATAGGCTTCATTGTTTACCAATCCGTCCTTCGCCGAAAGAGTCGTCATAATCTGACTTCGCAAACGATTTAAACCTTTATCGGTTGCCAACCAAACTGTGCCTTCACGGTCTTTGAAAACAGAGAAAATGCGGTCATTAGAAAGCCCTTGTTCCACTCCAAAACGGCTGAATTTTCCGTCTTTGAATCTGATTAAACCAACTCCCGCCGCACTATATTCTCCTGTCGCAAACCATAAACTTCCGTCTGATTCTTCCCAAAAATTGTGTCCTTGAATATTCTGCGGGATTCCGTCTTTTTCGTTATATTCGGTTATTTCACCATTTTGCAGATAATATAGTTTTCCCTTATCAGTAATCCATAATCCGCCTTTTTTATCTTCGTAAACACTTTGATAATAGTAGTTTAGATATTTGATTTGAAGTTGATAAATTTTAGTCTGACCGTTTTTGATTTGTCTTGTTTCAGTCGGATAAACTTCCCAGCGAGTTCCTGATTGCCCAAAATTGATTTTTTTTTGTGTGCCGTCATTTTCACTTTTTTTGGCAAAAACGAATTCTCCGTTGCGAAGGTAGTAAAAGGAAGAATCTGCATTAATGAGAACTTCACCGTTTTCATCTTTTTCAAACCCCAAAATAAGTTGCTCCGGCACTTGTTCGGCTGGATACGAAGTAAATTTTCCATCCCGATAAATAGTTAGATCGCCTCCTTCGGTTGCTGCCCAAATGCTTCCGTCAGAAAAAGATCTCATCGCCCAAAACCGATTGTTAATGATTCCTTTAGATTTGCTTTTATTGAAGATAGTAAATTGGACTCCATCAAAACGAACCAATCCGTCAAGAGTAGTGAACCAGAGATAACCGTCAGGCGTTTGGGAAATAGAACGAACACCGTTTTGAGGTAAGCCGTTATCGGTTGTCCATGAATCAAAATGATATTGAGCAGTCAAGGAGTGACAGCTTAAAACAACTAAACAAAAGAAAACACCTAGAAAGAATTTCATTTTGGAGGCTGGTTAAATCGAGTCAATATTCCTTTATTTTGAGTTGAAATGCAAGTGGTGAAAACAGAGTGGTTAAGCCTAAAAAACTCAAAAAACAAAAAAAGCAAAAGCGATTCTTAATCAACTTTTGCCTTTCTATTTTTGAACTTTTAATTTATTTAACGCCAACTATGCGGCTCTCTTTGCTGCTGAAAATCCTGAGTTTGAAAATCATTGACCTGATTTACTCCGCCCAGATAATTTTGGCTCACTTGATTGTCATAAAACTTCTTTCCTTCCTCGCCAAATAAAAACCAAAGTCCGTAAACTCCGGCGGCAGTTCCTAACGGAAAACTCATACAAGAAACGATACTTCCGATAATTCCCCAGATTTTGGCGTTAGGCTTTTCCTTTAGCATTTTCCAACCGCCAAGCACTTGAGGAAGTATAAAAATGGAAGAGAAAATAACAACCATAGCTATTGCTACAATAAAAAATACTCCAACCGGTTTATCTTGATTTTTGCCGCCAATTAGGATTGCCAACCCAATTCCGCCATAAATCAAAGAAATTAACCCCATTATCAAAGCCTGTAAACCACCGTGAATCATCAGGAAAATTCCAACTAATCTATTATGTTCTTTTGCCGTCATTGTTTTAATCCTACCATGTGAAAAGTAAATCACATTAATAACAAAATTTACGCACTTTGATTATAAAAAGTTGCAGTATTTTAAATGTTTACCAAATGCAGGGTTGTAAGATGACTTACATTGCCAAACATTGTTTGTTATGTTAAATTAAAATCCCCCCTAACTTCAAATCAAATTATTTAAAATATGCTACCAATTGCCAAAACTGCCAATATAGTTGTGCAAGAACTGTCAAATGAGACTCTTGTATATGATGTTAAGTCAAACAAAGCAATTTGTTTAAATTCAAGTGCTGCTTTTGTTTGGAAAAATTGTGATGGGGAAAATGATGTTCAAAAGTTAATGAACTCATTTCAAGGAAATTTTAATCTTAAAATTAATGAAGATTTTATCTCGCTAACTCTAGATGAATTAGCAAAGGCGGATTTAATTGAAGGTTATGAAACAAAATTTGGATCCCGGATTTCTCGACGTAAAGTGTTATTGAATTATGCTTTACCAATGGCAATGTTACCTGTGATAACGACTTTAATTGCTCCATTATCATCTCAAGCCGCAAGTGGTCCGGTTTGTGCTGCTAATTCATCACTTAGTTGTTCAAATGATGCTCAATGTGTAACACTCTTTTCACCTTTTCCACCCACATGTTTTATTCCAGGCACTGTTTGTTCCGCCGTTTGTGACCCGACAAATTGTTGTCAATTTCAGGAAGGCACCGAGTAAATAACAAAAAGAGATGTTATTTTTACTCAAATAGCATCTCTTTTCTAAATTCTACCATTATTATCTATCGCTCAACTGCCATTGCCACGGAATTTCCGCCGCCAAGACAAAGTGCCGCAACACCTTTTTTCTTGCCGCTGCGTTTCAATTCGTGCAAAAGTGTGGTTAACACTCGTCCGCCTGAATTTCCGATAGCATGACCAAGCGCAACTGCACCGCCGTTGACATTGACGTTTTCACCGTTCATTCCGAGTTCTTTCATTACGCCAAGCGCCTGAACGCTAAATGCTTCATTTAATTCAAATAGATCAACTTCGGACATTTCCCAACCGGCTTTTTTCAAAACATTCTGCACCCCTTGAACCGGAGCAAGCATAATGAATTTCGGCTCAATACCGGAAGTTGCGTGGGCAACGATTCTGGCTAAAGGTTCAATTCCCAATTCTGCGGCTTTTTCGGCAGAGGTAATAACTAAAGCACTTGCACCGTCATTTACACCGGGAGCGTTTCCGGCTGTTACAGTTCCGCCGTCTTTTTTGAAGGCAGGTTTTAATTTTGCCAAAGTTTCAGCGGTTGTATCGGCACGAACAGGTTCGTCATAATCCAAAACAATCGGATCGCCCTTTTTCTGCGGAATTGAAATCGGCACGATCTCATCGGCAAATTTTCCGGCTTGTTGAGCAGCCGCAGCCTTTTGATGAGAAGCGGCAGCAAATTCGTCCTGAGCTTCGCGGGTGATTTGATGTTTTTCTGCCACAACTTCGCCTGTATTTCCCATATGCCAATTTTCAAAAGGACACCATAATCCATCAGTAATCATTAAATCGGTTACGGTTTGGTTACCCATTCTGTAACCATCCCGCGCACCGGGCATTGCGTAGGGAATATTCGACATTGATTCCATTCCGCCCGCGACAACGAATTCAGCATCACCCAACATTACGGCTTGAGCGGCAAGAGCAACAGCCCGCAATCCCGAACCGCAAACCATATTTATTGTCAAAGCTGAAACAGTCGGCGGAAGTCCGGCTTTCAAGGCAGCCTGCCGTGCCGGAGCTTGTCCGATACCTGCCTGCACCACACAACCCATAATGACTTCGTTAACATCTTCGCTATTGATTCCTGCTTTTTCAATCGCCGCTTTGATAGCAATTGCGCCTAATTCCGGGGCACTATAACCTTTCAAAAGTCCTTGAAATTTTCCTGTTGGAGTCCGCATTGCACTGATAATAACTGCATCTCTCATATTTTTTGATAAGTTCCTTTATTTAGAATTTTAATAACAAAAATAAATTACAGGATAACATATTTTTTCATTACGCAAAATAAACAAACGCTCGTTCATTTTTATTTTTAAAAGTCTTGCAATTACCTATCCGATTCGGTGTATAATCTTTGAAAAATTAATAACTTGGAGAAAGTAAATGCTAATCGCAATGGAAGGAAGTTCCCCCACAATCGCCGGTGAAAATAATCGTAAATATTATGTTTGGAATGCTTACAATGAAACGGTTCAATCTCCCAAAGTCTATATTCCCGGACCGGCAACTATTTCGATGACGGGAAGCCCGATAAATATTAGAAAAATGGCTGACGATGCCACTAAATTGATTCGTGTTGCTGAAGGACCGATTTTTTTAATTGGTTGGAGTCGCGGAGCCGCCGCTTGCATCCAGGTTGCACTTGATTTAAAACGCGCTGGATTTTCCCGAAATGTTGATGCAATGTTCCTCTTTGATCCGGTTGATCAGGACGGTTCAACCTCTGATTTTCTTAATCTGATTCCAAATAATGTTTCTAATTGCTACCGCGCCAGAGCCACCAACAAAACAGGAATTTGGGCGAGAATTTTTCCCACCTGCGGCAATTATTACGAAGAAGGTGTAAACTACGAAACCCGTGATTTCGGCACTTCTCACGGTGGAATTGCCGGAACAGAAGGTGGAATGAGCGGGGACGCAGGCTCACACGAATGGATCTGGTCGAAACTAAGCTATCACGGAGTAATTTAAGCCTTATTTCAATTCCTCTAAATATTTTTGAATGGTTGTTTCCAAACCAAAATAAATTGCATCACAAATGATGGCGTGACCGATCGAAACCTCTTCCAGATTTACAATGCTGGACTTGTAAAACTTTAAATTATCAAGGTTCAAATCATGTCCGGCATTGATTCCCAAACCGATTTCGTGAGCTACTTTGGCAGCGCGAAGATGCGGTTCAATCGCCTCTTCTTTGCAGGTATGAAATTCTTCGGCAAAAGGTCCGGTGTAAAGTTCAATTCTGTCTGCACCGACATCTTTTGCACCTAAGACCATATCTTCTTTAGCATCAACAAAAAGCGAAACACGAATTCCCTTTTCCTGTAATTTTCCGACAATATCAGTGAGGAATAATTTTTCCATATTCGTATCCCAACCGTGATCGGAGGTAAGCTGATTTGAAGCATCGGGAACAAGGGTGCATTGATGCGGCTGAACCTCCAAAACCATCTCCATAAAGCGTTTATCGGGATAGCCTTCGATGTTAAATTCGGTGGTGACTATTTCTTTCAAAGGTCGGACATCCGAATAACGGATGTGACGTTCGTCCTGACGCGGATGAACTGTAATTCCCTGTGCGCCGAAACGTTCGCAATCTTTAGCAATTTGGATCAAATCGGGCATTTTACCGCCGCGTGAATTTCTTACAAGAGCATATTTGTTAATGTTTACACTTAATCTGGTCATTTTAATTCTTTTAACCTCAATCGAATTAGTAAGTCGTTCAAATCATCCTTTGCAAATGGTTTCTCTGGTAAATTTGATTTTTCCATTGCTTTTCCTAATTCTACAACTAAACGGTCATATTCTCGACGATAAAATTCTAAATTTGCTTCCGGCAAAACGCCTTTTTCTTTTCCATTTACTTTTTGTTCAATTAGTTCGGGAATATATGTGAGTTTGAAGTCTTCGTTTAGATTTAATAAATTAGCTTCGATTTCACCCGTCTGCATCAAGTAAATTCCGGTCAGTAAAACTCGAAAAATATAAAGTAACGGCTTAACCCGAGGCGGATTTTCTTTTTCAAACAATTTCCATTCGGTTCGGGCAAAACCGAAATAATGGTGCGCGTGATGTTTGGTAATACATTTTTTTCCGATTTTCTTTAATTCTTCGTGTTCAGGCGATGTTTGCACGATTAACGGCGAATAAAGCTGTTCGAGAACGTAGCCGTTTTTTTTGAGCATTAAACCGAAAAACTTTTTTGCATCGTGCGTGACCAAATCCAATTCCAAATTGTCTCTGAATTCTTCAACTTGAACTGTTTCCTGCCCAACATTTAAGCCAATCACCTCACGAATCGGCAAAAGGTGAACTCCACGCAAATCAAAATCCGAATCGGGTGAAGGAAAACCGTAAAGATGTGCGCCGCTGATCGTCGCAAAAACAAGCGGAAAAGGATGTTGAGAAGCAATAGTTTGAAGTTTTTGATAATCAATCATTATTACTTGTTAAGTTTAGCAAAACAAAAGGCTTTGTTGAAAATCAAAAATTGGTTAAAATAAAGGAATGAGTAAAACCTCTACCTTAAAAAAAGAATCTGTTTCGGTCGAAGAATATTTATTTTTCTCAAAACTTTGTTTCAAAGTAATAGGTAAGTTTGAGGTTTTAACACTTCATTTAATATTCAATTCTTTTTAACTTTCTGTTGAGATCAATTTTTCTCAAAATATTTTTCTAAATAGAATCTTTCGGTATTATATCTGCTTTTCCATTTTGGATTTACCTTATCGAGCAAAAGGGCTTCACCTGCACCGAATGGATAGAACGCCGTTCGTTGAAATTCATCAAGTTTTAAGGTTTTGAGTTCATCAATAATTCTTTTAAAAATTGAATCTGCCACGTTTTGATAAGTTGAAAAATCCTTGAGTGCAGAAAATTCGGCATTGGGTTTGTATTTTTTAGATGCCGATTTGGCAATTTGATATTCGGTGTAACGGGCAACTCCTTCTTGCCAGCTTTGAAAAGAAAAATATCTGTAATCATTGACTTTAAGCAAATTCTGAAAATCTTTGCGGGCGTTCAAATATTCGTTTAGTTTTTCTTTTGAGACTTTTTTTGCCTCGATCAAATCCGCCAGAATTTTGCACAATTCTTCAAACTTCCCTTTCACTCGTTCATCTTTGTAGGGAAATTGATAGTTCAGCATCCACATTCCGCTGTTATCGCCGTTAGATAAATTTAACCCATTTACCTCATCATAATAATTCGGCTGACTCATTTGGAATTGATGAAAATGTTCGTGTAAAAGCGTTACAGCCCACGGAGTTGAAGTTTTGGAAGCAGTATTTTCCGCTTGACCGACAACAATGGTTGAAACTCCCCCAACTGCCGGAAAGGTCGCCAATAGATTTTGATTAAAACTGCGTTTTCGCCATAAAACCTTACCATTCAAGGTTTTATCCGTTTCGGTAAAATCCTTTGAAGGACTGGGATGGTTGATTAAAAATTCGGTTTCAGGTGTTATCAAAAGGATGGCGAACGGGGCTTTACTCCAATTCTTCCAAATTTTTTCGCTGATTTCATTTCCAAGATGAAAGGCTTCGCTAATTCGGGTGCTGTCAGAATCGGAAAGTGTTTGGGCAAAAACAGTTTGGGATAATAAAATTAACGCTAAAATTATGAACTTCATACCTTAAAAACACCGCTCAAAATGGATTTATGACAAAAATCTATTCTTCGCCGATGTCTTCGTTCCAAATTTCAGGATTGGCATTTGTATAATTTTTGAGCATTTCGATACATTCGTTGGAGTTCAAATCAATTACTTCCACGCCATTTTCTCTAAGCCATTCGATTCCGCCCTGAAAATTGACTGATTCGCCAACTACAACCGTTCCGATATTAAATTGCCGAACCAAACCCGAACAATACCAACACGGAGCCAGAGTTGTAACCATAATTTTATCGCGGTAATTTCTTTGTCTGCCGGCTTTACGGAAAGCATCCGTCTCGCCGTGAACGCTCGGATCAGATTCCTGCACTCGTCGGTTATGTCCGCGTCCGAGGCAATTTCCCTCTTTATCAAACAATGCGGCACCAATCGGAATTCCGCCTTCGGCTAATCCTTGACGGGCTTCTTCAATAGCAACTTTTAACATTTCATCAAAATTTAAATTCATATTATTCACGAAACAACCTTTCCGTATTTTCCGTAATCTAAGTGTTTGCCCGTTGAAAGTTTGTGGGCAATTTTTATACAGAGGCAATAATTTATGGCTACATACAAAGACCCCGTAAAATGTTTCGCGCCGCTTGAAATGATTGAAAGATTATTGGAAATCCGTGGCGAATCAGGTTATGTTGAAGCCGTTTATCTCGACAATTCATTAGAGTTAGCCGATTGTTTAGATGCTTACGGCTTTGATATTTACGCGTTTTCGACTGAAAACGAAAAAATAAATTATGGTGATTATCGTTCTCCGGTGGTTCCCGGCGGAGATAATATTCACTGCTCTATAACAACGCATTAATAAAACAACAACTGAATAACGCAAAAGAAGGAGCGAGAGGATTTTCCTTTCGCTTTTTTTCTATTTAAAGACGTTTGATGATAAAAAGCGTTCCGTCATCGTCCAAAAACTTTCGATCGGTAAATTCCTGAACGCCTTTTCTGATAAAATCAATCATTTTTTTGGCGGGTAAAGAACTTCCTTTAATTACGAGTTGGGCTAATCTGTCGCGTCCGAATTCTTCGCCCTGAGCATTTGATGCTTCGGTCATTCCATCGGTGTAAAGAACTAAGATTTGTCCTTTTTCCAGTCGCATATAATGTTGGTGATAACGCATTGAACGAAACATTCCGAGCGGTAGATCACCATACTCAACATATTTATATTCACCATCGGGCTTAACAATCAGCGGCGGATTATGTCCGGCATTTGAATAAACAAAAGTTTTATTGGTTGCGTCCAGAATTCCGTAAAGTGCCGTGACGAACTGATGAGATTCGACCGAATCCCACAACAAATTATTTACTTTTGAAAGTGCAATGTGCGAAGCATACCCCGTTTGAACATAAGCGCGAAGCGAAGCACGCAAAAAAGCGACCAAAAGAGCTGCGGGAATGCCTTTTCCTGCCGCATCGGCAATGATAATCCCGATCTGATCATCGAAAATCCTGACCCAATCGTAATAATCACCCGAAACCTGCTCGGTCGGAAAGACATACGCACTTATATCAAAATCTTTCAGATTCGGATCTTTATCAGGTAAAAGAGTTAGCTGAACTTGTCTGGCGACTTCTAATTGCGCCTGTAATCTTTTCTTTTCAACCGCCTCATTAAGTAATTCAACTTTTTCGATAATAATCGCAACCTGAGCCGCAAGTAAGGTCAAAACCGATAAATCATCTTCGTTGTAAGCGTTAAAATCATCGCTTTCGAGGTCAAAAACACCAATTACCTTATCATTGGAAATGATCGGCGCAACCATTTCGGAGTTTGTTTGCGGTCGGGCGGCAAAATATCTCGAATCCTTAGAAACATCGGCACAAATTATCGGTTTTCCGCTTTGTGCAACCGAGCCGATAAAGCCTTCGCCCATTTTCAAGCGCGGTTCAACCAATTCAAAACTAATATCGTAACCGCGAATTGTTCTGGATTTGAAAACATAAGGACTTTCCCCTTTTTCGTCTGCATGAATCAAATAAATTCCGGCAGCAGAATACGGCAGCAATGAACCGAGGGTGTTCATTACCAAGGTCAAGACTTCGTCCAAATCATTGGAACGGCTGATTGCCTGAGTAATATCAAGCAGCAATCTCAGTTTATCAACAACCGATAATTTTTGGCTTGAAGCCGCATTTTGATTTGGTTCTGTCATTAGTTATCCGCTAATTACCTTGGTTTTATAGTCATCCCACAACCGCGAAACTTTCATCCGATATTCGACCAATTCACGGCTGACGTTGAAATGACGCGCAATTTCTTTAGAAGTTTTACCTTGATTTATCATTCGACGCAAGGCTGAAAACGGAACAAGCGCGGCTGCACCGACAGAATAGGCTTCTTCCTCGACATCAGCCTGATACTCACGGGCAATCGGTTTTCCCTCTTTATTATAAGTTGTAATGGCTAATTTGCTCGGTTTATGTCCTAAAAAAACATGTGAGATTTCTTCCATCAAGGTTGCGTTCTGCCGATTTTTACCGTGAGTCGGATTAAGAACTATCAATTTTCTTCCGTCAGGCAACGCCTGTGAACACGCACCGCCCGACCACGAATCTTTTCCGTCACCAATTAAATGAAGTTTGGTTTCTTCGGTTAAAAACGGCTCAATTTGTTCGTATGTTGCGACCAAAAGATTAGCATAACGAGCTAATTCAAATGGATTCAGACGATCTTCGTCGCGCCTTAGTCCGGCAAAATCACGCAGGGCAATGCCGCGAATCTCATAATTTCGACCTTTTTTTGTCGGGGGAAGATTTGAAACGTCCACGAGGTAGGATTATACAATAAAATCATTTATTTGTGGATTTTGTAATCCAATAGAACATTAAGCCTACAAGAAAAAAGAAGTTGAAAATCCCAAAAGTCAAACCAAATGCTTGCGGAATATTATCTAAATATAAATCTCCCAAATATCTTATAAATAAAAAAATAACAAACAAAAGATTCAAGAGAAAGAATCTTGCATATTTGTTTTTGATTCTTGAATTTATCAATTTCTCTTGTGGCATTAACCAATAAGTAATGTTCAAAGTAAGCAAACAAGTTATGGCTAAAGAAATTGGACTTCGAAGCCAAAACCCTAAAATTACTATGATTGGAAAACTTAGAATGAGAGCAACTACCCACAAATCGGAATACCAAGGCGGGGTTTGGGATTCTTTTTCGTTTTTGGCAACAACTTCGCTCACATCGAAAATCTTATGCCTTTTATTAATTTCGGTCAATAAAAAAGGCGAAGTCTTTCAAAAACTTCACCTTTTCCATTTTGCCTAAATGAATTTGCTTATAACCTGAATTTAATTCCAACTTTATCCACTTCCTTATATTCTGAATCCACATCTTCGTCAGAAAGGGCAACCCGATAATTCTTTGATTGTTTTTGTTTGGTAATCAACAAATCATCTTTGGTTTTGAGCAAGTCGGCGCGGTTATAAACCGAAAGTTCAAAATTATAGCCGTGTGTAATTGCATCCTTTGGACAAGCTTCGACGCAAAATCCGCAGAAAATACAACGACCGTAGTCAATGTTGTAAACTTTGGCGTAGCGTTCGTCACGCCCGACTCTTTCTTCGTATGGACGCGCATCGTCCGTTGCCTCAATGTAAATACACTCGCTCGGACAAGCCGCCGCACAAAGATAACAGGCAACACATTTTTCTTTGCCGTTTTCATCAACGTGCAGCAGATGTTGTCCGCGATAACGCGGCTGAACCGTCACGGGAACATCAGGATACTGAACTGTCCATTTCTTTTGCGGCATTTTGGAAATGGTAATCTTCATCCCCTTAATTACCGCTTTAGTTGAATTGATAACATCACTAATGATTGACATAAAATTATGATACCAAACCAATCCCTGATTAGTGAAAAAGGGATTGGTAAATATTAAAAACTAAAACCTGCCGGCAAAGGCTCCAACTAACTGCAAAATAATGGCAACAATGGCAATTAAAGTTCCCACTGCACCGGTAATCATTCCTATCGTTGCAAAATTAGCTCCGCCATACTGCATCGGATCTTTGGTAATATTACCTTTTGCCAAAAAGCCGAAGATAATCGCTAACGGTCCGGTAATAATTGAAAAACAGCAAAGACAACTTAAAATTCCAAGCACCAATGACACGGTTGCCATCGTTTTGTTCTGTCCTTCAGTTCCTGCCGGGGGGGGCTGAAAAGGTGTATTTGAGCCAACCGGCTGATCTTGCCAGCCTTGAACCGGAACCGGCGGCGGACTCCAGGCTGAATCCTGTTGTTGATTCGCAAACGGATCGTTTGCCTGACCAAAAGGAGTTGACGGCTGATCAAACGGCGACGAAATCGGTTTCGGGTCATTTGAAAACATCGGCTCAGGTTCTTTGAACGGTGGTGGCGGCGGTTGATCAAACGGCGATGAAATCGGCGGCGGTGCTTGATTAAACGGAGAATCATTGACCGAACTTTCACTTGGCAATGGATTTGATTCAAATTTCGGCGGATCAACCGGCGGCAAATTAAATGGATTTGCCACAGGCGGATCGAATTTAGGTGCCTCATTGACCGGAGGCGAAAACGGTGACTCAATTTTCGGCGGTTCATTGACCGGGGTTGAGAACGGCGATTCCACTTTCGGTGGTTCTTCCATTTTAGGAGGTTCGCTTCCCGATAAATCTCCAAATGAAGGCGGACTTAAACTTGGCTCATTGAATTTTGGTATTTCCGGGGCAGGCACAACCGGTTCATTAATAATCGGTGGCGGCGGCGGTTTAATTGAATCTGATACCACCATTGTCTTCATCGGATCGAATTCTTCGGGAATATTCAATAATTCCTCTTTTTCCTTCGAGCCGATGACAAAAGTCTTCATATTGTCGTCCGTAATATTTGAAGAAGTTATTGACGAACCTCCGACTACCGTTTTGAATGGGTCATCCGGTGGAGCTTCAACCACCTCAATTAACGGAGTTCCATCAATTTGACAAAACTTTTTATCATCTTCAAAAACCTTTTGACAGCTTGGGCATCGTTTCATTATTTTCACGTCCTTCTATTTGAACTTTTACAACTTGATTGAATGTTAGGCAAACGCGAGGGATTTTGCAACCTTTATCGGTTAAAAAGTAGTCAGTTGGAAGTGGTCAGTGGACAGAAATTGTTATTTTTCAACAAATTTTCGTTAAATCTAACTATTCACAGCCCACTAACCACCGTCCACTGACCACTTACTTAAACTAATTCAAGTTTGCTAAAGAAATAGGCAATTTCAATTGCAGCATTTTCTTCCGAATCAGAACCGTGAACGGCATTTTCCCCGATTGAAGTCGCAAATTCTTTGCGTAAAGTTCCTTCGGCAGCTTCAGCGGGATTGGTCGCGCCCATCAGATCGCGCCACGCTTTGACTGCACCTTCTTTTTCCAAAGCCAGAACAACACACGGTCCGCTCGACATAAATTCGGTCAGCTCGCCAAAGAATGGTCTTTCTTTGTGAACGGCATAAAAACCTTCGGCTTGTTTAACGGTCTGATGAATTAACTTCATTCCGCGAATGTTGAATCCTGCATCCAAAATCTTTTGGATGATTGCACCTTGTTTACCTGCGCGAACTGCGTCAGGTTTGATAATTCCAAATGTTAAATTACTCATTTATTTATTGTTATTTATTTTCCTTTTAGTTTTATTTGTCTGCTTTTTGTGATTTTCAACGGAAATAACATCTACAATCGGTTGAATATCCAAAGCAAAATCTAAATTCATTTGACCTTTATAAGAAGGCACAAACTTAAAATCTTTTATTTCAAACGGCTCAAAATGTTTTGCTTCAACCTTTAATATATATTTTGAGACTTTGAAATTGCCAGTTGAATCATATCGCTTAAATGGCAAATTCAATTTATATTCACCTTTATCATCAGTAAAAGATTCAAACTTTTCAAATCTCTCATTAACTGCAACTATTTTTGCACCGATAATTAATGCGCCATAAGCATCATAAACTGAGCCGCTTAGAATTGAAGTTTGAGAATTAGCAAAAATTGTTAATCCAAAAATTAAAGTTAAAACTTGCAAAACTTTCATAACTGCCTCAACAAAAACTACTTTAATTTAGTTTTCCTTTTTAGCTTATTGATTTTCTGAAAATCGATTATTTTGGGTTTTCTATCACCAACCTTTTGAGTTGAAACTAAGTAACAATCCAAATTTTTAGGACAAACCATATCTGTAACCATAGAATTTGTTAAATCAACTTCCAAAGCAATTTTGAAATTCATTTTGTTTGAGTTGATTGTAAAATTAATAAACTTCCTGATTTCAAAACCATTCGGCGGAATAATTTCAAGTGTATACTTTCCTTTGGATGTCCGAAAATAATAACCTCCGTCTTCGTTTGTTGTTTTTGTAATTGAGTTATTATTTTCATCAGTTAATATGACTTTGGTATTTGAGATTACTCCTCCGTTAGAATCAGTTACAACACCTTCTAATTCAGCATTTTGAGCATTTATAAAAATATTTAGAGCAAAAACTATTGCCAATAATTTTAATATTTTCATAACGACCTCATCCCAAACTGTTCACGAATCTCTTCGCTGATCTTCGTTGGCTTTTTAGTTTTGGAATTGAGCATACACCAATTACTTTTAGCGTTTACCAGAACAGTTTCGCCGCGTCTGATTTCGGTAAATCGTTCACAAGTCACTTTGGTTGCAGTTCCCACCCAGGTGGTCGCGGTAATTTCTTCGCCTTCAAAGGCTTGCTGTTTGTAATCGATCTCGTGACGCAGCAAAAACCAGACAAAATTCTCAAGAGATTCCTGACTTGCCGCCGTTCGCCAATGAGCAACTGCAACATCTTGAATCCATTGCACATAAACGACATTATTGACATGATCTTGTTCGTCAAGATGTTCGGGTTTTACAATGAACGAGTGCGAAAATTTCATTTCAGATTGAGCGTCAAAGCACCGAGTTGAGAATACATTTTCATAAAATCAAATTCATTCCAGGCTTCGATGATTTTGCCGTCTTTTAATTTTACAATCGTTAGCCCTGTAAATTCAATCTGCTGATTCGTTGGCGTAACTCCTAAACCTTCACCCGTGTGCATTCCGCGAACCGTGCAACGCGCCGCAATTCTGTCGCCTTCAGTAATCGTATCCTCAACTGTGATCGTCAAATCAGGATAAGCCGAACAAAAAGCCCGATGAAGTTGTTTGAAACCTTCAGGACCACGAAGCGGATTTCCTTCGGCATCGCTTAAACCATTGGCGATTCCGTCTTCGGCAAACATTTCGTCAATCGCCGCTTCATTTTTGTTGTTCCAGACCTCTTCAAACCAACGATGGATAAAAGTTTCGTCTTCTCGTGCCATAAATCCTCCTCATTTATTTAATTTTCCAACGTTTTATAACAAAAAAGCAAAAGTATAAACCAAAGGTTGGTCGCCGCTTTTGCCTTTTTACTTTTAACTTTTTACTTTTTGTCTTCCGGCATCAAAACAAACTGAATTTTCTTATCCAGATTCAGATATTTTTTTGCAACTTTTTGTATATCCTCTTTATTGATGGAATTAATTCGATTTTCAGCTTCAGCTAAATCGATCAATTCATTCCCTTCGGATAGATTTCCGAAAAGCAAACTACCCCAATAGGAATTTTCTTTGTAGTTTTCCTTAGCTTTGATCAATCTTGCCTCTTTAACTTTGGCAATGTCTTTGTCATCAATCTGCCCGTTTTGGATTTTTACAACTTCGTCCAAAGCGGCTTTAATTAGCGAATCAACATTTTTTGAGCCACAGGGAAAATCTATTGAGAAAAAGAATCGTCCTTTCGGAAGTTTAGACATTCCGCCCGAAGCTCCCACACCATAAACTCCGCCTTTTTCTTCGCGTAAGATTTCGATCAATTTTATGGTCAAAAGTTCACCCAAAGCTGATAAATGCCTGTTTTCAACTAAATTGAACTCGGCATCGCCTCTAAATGTGATCGAAACCTGACTCTTGTCTTCGATTCCCTTATTAATGACTTTTTCGTATTTCCCTTCTAATGTCTTGGTTGGCAAATTCTTCCAGGTTTCTTTACGGTTGATGCTCGGCAAATTACCTAAATATTGACTAATCAACGATTTTACCTTTTCCGGTTCAAGATTCCCGACAAAAATGAAGGTGAAATCCGAAGCATCCGCAAATCTGTCTTTGTAAATTGCCTGCATATTTTCAAAATTTAATTTATCAATACTTTCCGAATCAAATGGATTCACAAATCTCGGATTGTCCTTATTTTCGATTTTTAATCTCTCTTGCAAAAAGTAAAAATCAGGATTAGAAGCCAGCATCGGAATTGACATCTTTTGTTTGGCAATATTTGAATCAAATACATTTTTATCAAAATTGACATTGGTGAATTTCAAATAAGCCAATTGGAGCATTGTTTCAAAATCTTTGGGCGAAGAAACTCCGTTAACAGTTTCAAACAAATCACCAACACTTACGGAAGCAGCAGCGCGTTTACCGGATAACAATTTGTTCAGTTCAATTCTGGATAAATTCTTAAGTCCACTTTCCGAAATAAGTTGGTTGATTCCGCTACCGGTTTTGTATTTTTCATCATCAATTAACGAAAATCCGCCGGGACTAAAGCCGCGCATTAAAATTTCGTCGGCTTTGAAATCGGTTGGTTTTAGAACGACTTTGACACCGTTTGAAAGCGTCCAGTAAGTCAACCCGAATTTTTCATCTTTTGATTCCGAAACTACTTTTGGTGTAGTCGGCAAATTTGCCACCAAAGGTTCGGTTGCCACCGTTTCAGTATATGGTGTTAATTTAGCTGTTTCTGCTTCCTTGATTAAATTTAAGACTTCCTGTTCGGTTGGGTATTTGGTTTTACCATCCGCTAATCCGGTAATGATGATGACCCGGTTTTCTTCGGAAGTTGTATTTTTTGCCAAAGCATTGATTTCTTCAAGGGTGATGGTCGGCAAAATCTGTTTCCCAAATTCGTAGGTAAAGTCAATTGCCGGAACAGGTTGCTGAGTTAAAAAACTATTGACTAATCTTCCTACGAAAACTGCTGACTGTGTTTTATCTCTTTCTTTATAAGAGTTTTCCAAACTTGCCAGATAACGCGCTTTTTGCCTTTCGAGTTCAGCAGACGTAAAGCCAAAATCCTTAACTCTTTTATTTTCGTTCAATAATGCCGTAATTGTTTGATTTATTTTATCGGGAACAGTGCTGCCGAACATTGAAAAAGCCGATTTTCCCCGAATAAAACCGCCAAAACCGGAACCGGCAAATTGGAACGGAGCTTTGGGTGACTGCCGAAGTTCATCAAATCTTGCCCCCAACATTCCGTTATAAAAAGATTTAACTAATGCTTGGCGGGCATCGAATTTTGTCAAAACTTTTTCCTCCGGCTTCTTAAAATAAAATTCAACGGAGGTTCCGCTGGCTTCTTTATCCGATTCGATCGAAACTAATGTTTCCTTATGGTCGGGAACTGGAAATACCGTTCTGGGTTTGGCTTTTCTTTTGGCTTTAATATCGGAGAAAGTTGCTTTAATTTTCGCTTCCATTTGAGCCGGATCAAAATCCCCAACTGCTATCACCGCCATTAAATCTGGACGATACCAATCTTCATAAAAATCTACCAGAGCTTTGTAATTGACGTTTTCCAGTAATTCTTTTTTACCTATCGGAAGTCTTTTTGCATATTGAGAACCATACAAAAGTTTTGGAAAATACTTTTCCTGCATGCGATCATCTGCCCCTTTGCCGAGCCGCAATTCTTCTAAAACTACGCCTTGCTCTTTTTTAACTTCTTCAGGGTCAAGCGTAATTCCCGAAGCCCAATCTTTTAGAACCAGCAAGCCTTTATCCAAAGTTTCATTTTTTTCGTCAGGAATTGGAAGGATGTAAACGGTTTCATCAAAGCTTGTATAAGCATTCAAATCTGCCCCGAATTCGACACCGATTGATTGAAGGTAAGAGATAAGTTCATTTTTCTTAAAATTTTTCGTTCCGTTAAAAGCCATATGTTCCATAAAATGGGCATAGCCTTGTTGGTCGTCTCTCTCTAAAATTGAACCTGCGTTGAGAACTAACCGCAATTCAACTTTTTTCTCCGGCTTACTGTTTTTACGGATGTAATAGGTTAAACCGTTAGATAATTTACCGGTTTTAACATTTGGATCAGTTGGAATCGGTTGGTTGAGATTGTTTTGAGCCGGTGCAACAATTGCCAGACTGACGAGTAATAAGAAAAGTAAACGCAATGATTTACGCATATAGTGATACTCCTTTATTTTCAAAGTTTCGGGGCAGAAATCGGTTTGAATTTAATTTTATTGCTAAGTGTTTTACTAAAATAAAGATGCAAATTATTAAAATAAGTTGCAAGAGCGAAAAAGTTCTTGGCTTTTTCCAATAAAAAAACGCTTTATTCTGTTCAAATAGATTTTGCCTTAACTTCCAATCTAATTCAACAAAATAAAAGCGTTTGTGCGTTTTTGAAATTAATTATTTGCCTAAAACTTCTTTCATCGTTACGCCAATATCTGCGGGCGATTTAACAACATGAATTCCCGCTTCGGCAAGTGCTTTCATCTTTTCGTCGGCAGTTCCTTTTCCGCCTGAAATGATTGCGCCCGCGTGTCCCATTCTGCGTCCGGGAGGTGCAGTTTGTCCCGCAATAAAGGCAACAATCGGTTTACGTTTGGATAAACCGCTTTCAAATGCCCATTTTGCTGCATCTTCTTCGGCAGTTCCGCCAATTTCACCAATTAAAATGATTCCTTCAGTTTCATCGTCGTCAGCAAAAAGCTTTAAAGCGTCTGTATGGTTAGTGCCGATGATGGGATCGCCGCCGATGCCAATGGCGGTTGATTGTCCCAGACCGATTGCGCCGGTTTGTCCGACTGCTTCATAGGTTAAGGTTCCGCTTCTTGAAACGATTCCGATTGAACCTTTTTTATGAATATGTCCAGGCATAATTCCAATCTTGCATTCGCCAGGTGTAATAATTCCGGGGCAATTCGGACCGATAACACGAGTATTTTTGTCGCGGAGATATTCTCTGACCTTAACCATATCGGCTACGGGAATGCCTTCGGTAATCGCCACAACCAAAGGGATTCCGGCATCAGCGGCTTCCATGATCGCATCAGCGGCGAATGCGGGCGGAACATAAATGACCGAAGCATTGGCTCCGGTTTCATTGACCGCATCGGCAACTGTATTAAAAACGGGAACGCCTTCGTGAGTTGTCCCGCCTTTTCCCGGTGTCACTCCGCCGACTACGTTCGTGCCGTAATCAATCATTTGTAAAGTATGAAAAGTTCCTTCTTTTCCGGTTATTCCCTGAACAATCAGGCGCGTGTCTTTGTTAACTAAAACGCTCAAATTTCACTCCTTTGAAATATGATAATAAATTTATGGAATATAACTTTTTGAGTATAACACGAGCAATCTTTTTTCTCGAAATTGACTTTTTTTGAACTTTTTTACGGATGTTGCCGTAATGAATTTTAGTTCTAAATAACGAACTGCATCATTCCTATTTATTCGTTTATTTCTATTTTTATGAAACAGGTAATTTCTTTCTATTATGATGCCTTTAAAATCGCTTTTGATTCGATTATTGCTCATAAATTGCGTGCTTTTTTAACTTTGATCGGGATTATTATCGGTGTCGCTGCCGTTGTTGTCGTCGGTGCTTCGATCAGCGGCTTAAAAACCTACGTGATTGACAAGGTTTCTAAAGTTTTAGGCTCCAATCATTTTATGATGACCCGGATGGCAAATACGGGAAGAATCTCGGACGAGGAATTTGAGAAACGCAATCGCCGGAATAAAGACGTTACCTGGGAAGAATACCTATACATCCGTGATAACTGCAAAATGTGCGAGGCAATTGGCGCAGAAATGGGTGCGGGAGCCGATTTGAATCAGGATGGAATCGAAATGCCCTCGGTCAGAATCAGCGGAACGACCGGCAACTCACCCGAAATCAACGATAAAGTTATAGATCAGGGAAGATATTTCAGTGATGCGGAAGTAGAACGGACTGCAAAGGTTTGTGTTATCGGAACAGATGTGCAGGATAAGTTTTTCGCCGATAAAAACCCGATTGGTCAAACTATCAGAGTTCGCGGAGTGCAGCTGACCATCATTGGAGTCGAAGAAAGGAAAGGTTCATTCTTCGGTAATCCGCTAGATCGAAACGTCTATATTCCCATCAGCGTTCATAACCAGATTTTTAATCGGACGGGTGGTTTGCAGGTTCACGGAAAAGCCTTAAATGCAGAAGTTTTACAGGAAACTATTGAAAATGCCCGTCTCGTGTTACGCAACAAACGGCAGCTTATAGGTTCGGAAGAAGATACCTTCAGTATCGTCAATACAGATGAATTTAACAGCCAGATGGATCAGTTCACGGGTGCAATTGCGGCTGTTGTCATCCCAATTACCCTGATTATTCTCGTCGTGGGCGGTATTGTGGTAATGAACATTATGTTGGTGTCCGTTACCGAAAGAACTTTTGAAGTTGGATTACGCAAAGCTCTCGGTGCCACCCGCAAGCAGATCATGCTTCAGTTTTTGATCGAATCATCTCTGCTCTGCGTGATCGGAGGCATTTTAGGTCTGGTTTTAGCAGCCGGAGCGACTCAGGCAATCAGCGCGCTGCTCCAAATGACGATGACGATCACCTTTTTCTATATGGCTTTGTCTGTTGGTATTTCGAGCTTGATCGGAGTTCTGGCAGGACTATATCCGGCGTGGAAAGCTGCCCGCTTAGACCCTATTGTGGCTTTAACTAAGAATTAAAGGATTTATATATATGGCTTTAAACACTTCATTACCAAAAGAAGTCCTGATAATGGCAATTGACAGTATTCGTGAGCATAAATTCCGGTCTTTTCTGACTATTTTGGGGATTGTGATCGGTTTGATAACGGGTATTGTGGTTTTTTCGATTCTGAACGGGATGCGGCAATCAATTGTATCCATCATTGAGGAATACGGCACGAATAATATCTATGTTTTTCATCTTTCGACCGGTTTTGGTCCGCCGAATCGGGATGAACGCAACCGTAAACCGCTGACATCCGATGATGCCGATGCTGTCTTAGCGCAGGGTCCGTCTGTCAGAGATGTAGCTCAGGTGGCGGTCAATATTGGCTCGTGGGGCAGCGGGTTTGACGATAATATGGTCTATGAGGGCAAAAATTATCGTTGGGCATTAACTGACGGCGTGACGGCTAACTATGCGGAGGTCACGAACCTCTCTGTGCGCCAAGGACGCTGGCTGTCGGAGGCTGATGACCAACAGCGCCGCAAAGTTATCGTCATTGGTGTCAATGCCGTCGATGCACTCTTTCCTGACGAAAAAGATGATGTGGTTGGTAAGTTTGTGCGGATGAACGGAACGAATTGGGAGATCATCGGTGTGATTGAAAAACGTAAGGCGGGATTCTTCGGGGAAAATGAAGAGGATCGTAAGGTTTTTATGCCTTTTCGCACGGCACGAAAGGAAGCACCAACCCGTGATGCCGTTTTACATATAGTTCAAGCCAAAGAAGGTCAGTTAAAGGACGCCGTGCAGGACATTGAAAACATCTTACGTCAGCGTCGGGGCGTTAAATTTGGTGATCCGGACGATTTTGATGTTAAAACTGCCGACAATTTCATTGCACAGTTCGACGGAATCCTCGGCGGAGTCGGGGCAGCCGCCATTGCTATCTCCTTATTAGGGTTATTGGT
Source organism: Pyrinomonadaceae bacterium (assembly GCA_019694395.1). GTDB lineage: Bacteria > Acidobacteriota > Blastocatellia > Pyrinomonadales > Pyrinomonadaceae > JAIBCC01. The sequence goes on from JAIBCC010000001.1 coordinate 376,605, forward strand.
CGGCGGAGTCGGCGTAATGAACATCATGTTAGTGTCTGTGACCGAACGCACTAAGGAAATAGGCATCCGCAAAGCCATCGGAGCCACCAAAGGTGCGATTGTCCTCCAATTTTTGCTTGAGGCAATGGCTTTAACCTCTTTTGGCGGAGTTATCGGCATCTCGATTTCGTTGTTAATCAGTAAATTACTGATGTTACTGATGCCTTCCTTGCCTGCTATCATTGAATATTGGGCGATTGGTCTGGCGTTTACGATTTCAGTTTTGATTGGATTGGTTTTCGGCGTATTTCCGGCGTTAAGAGCCGCGCGTTTAGACCCAATTGAGTGTTTGCGCTACGAATAAGTTTGTTTTACTTCACACCTAATCTAAGTTACTCAACCTGCAACTGTTTTTCTTCGATTAACAGTTGTTTTTTTTCGTCTGAATTTAGATTTTACTCGTCTGAATACTGTTTTTATTCGTCTGAATATTGTTTTGATTCGATTGCTTATTGTTTTTCTTTGTCTTTAGTCTGTTTTTTCGCAATTTTTATTTGTTTTTGCTCATCTGTTGTTTGTTTTTTATTAACCGAATATTGTTTTTGGTAAATGTAATAGAGTTTGTAAACGATTTACATCGCCTAGAACTAATCTTCATTCATTTTTTCTGCTGTTTATTTATTTAATGAAGCGGCTTTATCAACATCTGTCTGAGCAGCTCTTTGATTATTCAATCTTTGATAGGCGAGGGAGCGATTATGATAGAAAACGGGATTCTGCGGATTGATTTTTATCGCCTGTGAGTAATCATTTACCGCCTGATTGTAATTTCCTTTGAGAAAATACGCCACGCCTCGGTTATTAAAGGCTACGGCGTTGTTGCCCGTTGATTTAATCAGATTTGACAGGTTATCAATCGTGCATTGATAGTTTTTTTTCTCGTAACAGTCCTTTGCCTGAGTTATTAGATTGTTTTCAAGCCCCGGATTTAGATATACAGGCTCATTTGCAGGTAAAACAACGGGTTGATCGGCTAATTTAGCGGGTGAAGTCGATAAACCTTCGGATTCAACTCCGTTTTGAGTGAATTTACTGTAAATAAATAAGCTGCCAGCCGAAAATATAACGGTTAAAAGTATTGCCGCCCCGCCTATAAACAGTTTTTGACTGATCCAACTGGTCTGGGTAACTTCCGGAAAACCTGCCCTCCAAAGTGTTTTATTGGCGGAGCTTTGATTATCGGTTTTTAAGTGACTATTTGCGGTCTGAGGTTGTATTTTTTCAATTTCAGGCGCGGTTAGGTTCACGGGAGACGTATTTGATTGTAAATTTGACGGCTGAGTTATCGGTTGAACCGGCTGTGCAGACTGTTCGGGCGATTGTTGTATAGTTGACGGCTGATTGATTGGGTTTTGTTTCACCAAATACGTCTCGACGGTCGGCGGTTGTGATATTTCGCTCTCTTTTTTTGGTCTGGGATAAGTATCAACCTGCGTAATTAAGGAACTCAAGTCGGTAGGTTTGGGTGATGCGTATTGAGCTTGATTGAAAGCATTTTGCGCCCGTTTGAAATCATCCGCCATCTCTCTTGCTGAGCCGTAGCGATCCTTTCTGTCAACTTCCATCGCCTTCATAACGCAATATGAAAGAATAGGCGGAATTTGTGGATTTAAACTCATCGGATCCTCTATCGGATCGCCTTTTCCATCCCAAATAGCGAGTAAACGCTTGACTGCATCAATCGGGGCACGATTCGTCATCAGATGATAAAAGGTTCCACCCAGTGCATAAATATCTACTCTCGGATCGGTATCCTGTTTAAGGATTCTTTCCGCTTTTTCCTGATGTTTTTGCAGAATGTAATCACGAAAATTCTCATCTAAAACCCGCAGCATCTGTTCTATCGGCGAATAGTTCAGCGTTGCACCGACAAAGGTGTGGGCAGTCATCGTTGAGCTCTTGTCACTGCTTCGCGCAATCCCAAAATCAAGCAATTTTACCTTGTTTCTTGAGTTTACCTTCAAATTCTGCGGCTTAATATCCCGATGAATGATGGGCGGACTCAACGTATGCAGGTAATCCAGCGCATCAAGCAGTTGTTCCATCCAATTCAATAGTGCGGGAATCGGAAACGGACTGTTTTGCGCTCTCAACATTTCCGCCAGATCGTCTCCTTCGACCAATTCCATAACTAAGAACTGGCTTCCCTCTTCGGTAAAATAATCACGAACGAATGGAACGACTTCGTGGCGGGCTATTGCTAACGATTTAGCTTCTCTTTCGAATGCTTTAGAGATCAGAGACTGTTGGTAAGAAGATTCAACCTCCGCGATAATTTCTTTAAGGGCAATTGGCTGACCGAATCTTTCATCTATTGCTTCATAAACCGCTCCCATCCCGCCGCTTCCCAATTGGCGAACGATCCGATAACGATTCTGCAATAATTTATTTCTCCCAAGCATAGGGGAATTGCCTTAAAAGTCACCTCATAGCGGATTGGAAATCTATGAATAAGCCTTATTAATCAGTAATGTCCTGGAATGCCAAAATCTTACACCATCAGACCCGGGTTTACAATCTTTTTCTTTGGCTAGGCTTTGTTAATTACTGTAATTTCTCTCTTTTTTAGCACAAACAAAAATACTCCAAGCAGTTAATGACTGTTTTGGAGTATTTTTTATAGGAAATTAATCGGTAGAAATGCTTTTTACTTAATTTACATCGTCATTTCATTCATCTGCTGTTTCATTGTATCCAGTTTATCAATCGGAAATCTCGCCGATAGAAACTCTAAGCAAACCTTCGCTTTGCGATTGTTTTTACTTGTTACATTTCTGACAACTGCCAAGCCTGAGAAATCATATTTAGCGGCTACAACCTTAACACAATCGCCAACCGAAAGATCTAAACTTGAAAATAAGGCGATTCCGCCCACCGAAATATTATCTGTAATAACTCTTTCCCCGCCAAACATTTGCCCACGGTCATCTATTTGCCCTAAAAACACCTCTATATTGACAATAAACCTGGGATATTTGCGAACGATAAACTCTTTACCGGCTTCTTCAACCTTCCACAGTCCTTTTTCATCAACTCCACAGAGGCGGTAATTTTGTAAAGGATTTGCGACATAACTTATTGGAGGAGTATCCCCGATTAGAGCGACTCCGAGATGATATTTACCCGCCGGATTATTAACTCCAATCAATGTGCAGTGCTGAATAATCCCCCAGATAGTTGTTTCTTCTCCGTTTTTATAACCTGAATCAAATTCTTTTGGTAATTTTGCCGTAACTGATACAAGTCTACCGACTTTATATTCCTGATTCAGAAATAAACCGAGACTATTTCTTGAAATATTATAAATTAATGCTTGTTCTTCCCATGTTTTGCTGCTTGTTTCCTGTCCCTTAAGTATTGCAGGCAATTTTATATCTGCTCTTCCAAATGAACGAGTATTTTCTTTAGTCATCATTACTAAACTTCTCCTATGATTAACTTATTTAATTGTAGGGGCAGTTGAACAACCGAAGAACGAGCTTATTTGTTCGTTTGTAGGAAATTATTTATTAGGACAAATTGATTTTTGGTCGCCCTAAACGGCTGTTTCTTTGGGGGATGAAGCTATCCTAACAAAAGTATTAACCTTTTGTCCATAAAAATATGTTAAGGAAATTAAATAATGTTTAAATTTTTCTTATGCAGCCGCTTAATCGTTCATTTTGACCGGATTAGCCTTATAATTCAATGGTTTGTCCGTATTGCGGGACGGTTACTTTCCATCCGAACTCGTCGCGGATATGTTGTGCCATCGCTTCAGCCGCCTCGGGTTCGCCGTGTGTCGTAAAAATAGTGGTTGGAGCCTGATGCAAGCCCGAAAGCCAACGTAAAACAGCTTTCCAGTCGGCATGAGCAGAAAATCCTTCGATCTTTTCGATGTGACACTTAACCGGAATCCATTGTTTCATAATTTTGACTTCCTTTTCGCCATTCTGAATTCTGCGTCCAGTAGTTCCGGCGGCTTGGTAACCGACAAAGATCAAAGTTGCATCCTCGTCAGGCAAAATTCTCATGGCGTGATGCAGAACGCGTCCGCCTGTCATCATCCCGGAAGCGGAAATAATGATGCGTGTCCCGTGTTCCTTGTTTAATTCCTTGGATTCTTCGCGCGAGGAAGCCGTCAACATTGATCCGGTTCGCAGCGGATGCTTTTTTCGCATCAAAATAGAGGTGTATTCCCGGTCATGCTCTTCGGAAAAGCGATTATAGATCTGTGAAGCCTGTGCAGCCATCGGTGAATCAACTCTGACAGGTAAGATAGGGATTCTTTTCTCCTCTTCCAGCTCACGAATCATATAAAGTATCTCTTGCGTCCGTCCGATCGCAAAAGCAGGGATCAGGATCGGAGCTTTGCGTCTAATTGCTTCGTGAATGACTTTTACAAACTGATCTTCGGCGGATTCATCGCCGTGCAGACGATTTCCATAAGTTGATTCACACATTAGATAATCACAATTCGGCGGTGCTGCGGGATCATTGACGATCGGCTGGTCATAATGCCCTAAATCCCCGGAAAACAGGAAGCGGACATCACTTCCATCGGCTTTTGCTCCATCCATTGTTACTAAAACCTGACTTGCACCCAAAATATGTCCGGCAACCCGAAAACTTGCACTGAATCCTTCGCAAATCTGAACGAATTCACCATTATTTTTGACGGTGTGCAATAGTTTTAGAGCGGCTTTGGCATCATCCTCATCGTAAAGCGGAAGTGCGGGTGTGTGCGAAGTCAAATTATGACGGTTGCGATAGTCCGCTTCTTCTTCTTGCAGTCTGGCGGAATCAGGTAACAGCAGTTTCATTAAATCGCCCGTGGCGCGTGAAGTGATTACTTTGCCCGAGAACCCGAGTTTAACAAGGCGCGGCAGCCATCCCGTATGGTCAACGTGAGCGTGTGTGATAATTACCGCATCAATTGAGGTGGCATCGAACGGCGGATCAGCCCAGTTCCGTTCACGCAGTTCTTTTTCCCCCTGAAACAGTCCGCAATCCACCAAAACTTTGCGTCCGTTGTGTTCAAGCAAGTATTTTGAGCCTGTTACCGAACCGACTCCGCCCCAAAAAGTGATTGTTGCCATAAGTTTAAGGTTTGAGGGATGAAGGATGAGGGATGAAATCGTTTCATCCGCCTGTTTCAAACCTCAATAATGTTTTTTTTAGCTATTCTTAACCTGTTTGACCTAAGTGATCTGTTTTTATCTGCTTTTATTCGGAATTAGTTCTCATCCTTTAACTAGCCAACCCCAAATAATTCAACAAAGTGCGCCTTAAATAATTGTTTTGCCAGTAAACGTTTGTATTCAGCCGTTCCGCGCACATCAGAGATCGGTGCAATTTCACTTTGCAGAATCTCGTTAGCGGCGGCAATCGTCTCTTCACTGATTTCTTTTCCCTGCAAAAACTCCGAAGTCTTTCGCAAATAAAGCGGAGTCGCAAAAACTCCGCCGCAGGAAACATGGGCGTGTTCGATCTCGTTGTCGGTGACTTTTAAACTGATTGCCGTATTAACTGAAGCAATGTCCAGATAGGTGCGCTTACAAACTTTCTCAAAATTAAAATGTGTGAAGCCTTTTTGGAAACGAATCTTTTGAATATATTCGTCTTCACTTCTGTCCATCTGTTTGTAGCCCAAATAAAAGTCTTTGAGCGGTAAAATCCGTCCCGTATTGAACTCAATGTTCGCATCTAACGCCAAAAAATACGCCGTCATATCCCCAATCGGCGACGCATTGATAAAATTTCCCGCCAAAGTCGCCATATTGCGAATCGGAGTTGATGAAATAAGTTTCAAATGCCGGTAAAGATTCGGAAACAATCGGTTAAAGATCGGCGATTCCAGCAAATCCGTCACCACAACCGATGCACCAAGCTCAACCAATTCATCCGTTTCGGTAATGGTTCGTAATTCATCATCAAACAAAACGTGATTAGCTTCGGCATAAACCATTTCCTCGTGTTTTTGGACATAAAGGTCAGTTCCACCGCCGACGAAGATTTTTGATTTTTGATTTTTGATTTTTGATTGCTCGTTTTGGAGAACTGTTAATCTTTTTCTGATGTCTGAGAAATAATTGGGAACAAGTTTTCCACTTTCCACTTCCCACTTTCCACTATTTACTTTCTCACACGCTCTTTCAATTGATTTGTAACCTGTGCAGCGGCAAATATTTCCGTCTATTGCCGAAATTGCCGAGTTTTTATCTTTTGGAGATTCATCAAGACAAAAATTAGTTAGGGACATCACAAATCCAACCGTGCAGAACCCGCATTGAGTTCCCGATTCATCGACCATTGCCTGTTGAACCGCTGTAAGTTCGTTATTTTCGGGGTTAATACCCTCAACGGTAACGATATGTTTGCCTTCGGCATTGGCTAAAGGCATCAAACAAGAGGTCATCGTCCGATATTTAACGGCATCACCTGTTAATTCGCCGACCATAATCGTGCAGGCTCCGCAATCACCTTCACGACAACCGATTTTAGTGCCTTTCAAATTCTTGTGATAACGCACAAAATCAAGCACAGTCGTCCCTTTTGGTAAATTAGTTTCGATGGATTGATTGTTAAGGATAAATTTAATCATTTATTGGATTCAAAACTTCCTAACTAATACTACCCCGATCGTGATTAAGGTAACGCCCAAAACTCTCAATAAACTGATCGGTTTTTCCGGCACACCAAGCCAGCCAAAGTGGTCAATTACCAGTGTGATAAGCATTTGTCCCGCAATTATTAAGCTAAAGGTTAGCGCAACCCCAATTCTAGGCACCAGAATAACGGTTGAAGCCACAAAGAATGCGCCTAAAATCCCCCCGATCCACGCAATTACCGGAGCATTTGGAGCATTTACCAGATTTCCCAAGGGAACTCCCGTCGCTATAATATAAATGAACAACGCCAATGTTCCGATCGCAAACGAAATAAATGCCGCCAGAATCGGACTTTCGACATAACCCGCCAATTTGTTGTTGATAGCCGCCTGAGTCGGCATCATCATCCCGGCGAGAATTGCCAGAAAGATAAAAAAATAGTTGTTAAAAAAGTTAGTCATTCTTCAAAGGTCAAAGGTCAAAGGTCAAAGGTCAAATTTCGACTTTTGACTTTTGACTTTTCAATATTCCGTTTTATCTATTTTTTTAGCCCAACTGTCAAAAACAACTAATCCTTCTTCACGTAAAAGGAAATTTGTTTTGATACGTCTTTGTTCAATCGGAAGCACAATCTCTTCGTAAATAAAATCGTCATCAAAACCCACATTTGCCGCATCTTCGCGCGTGCAGGCAAAGAAAATCTGCTTTGGTCGCGCCCAATAGATCGCCCCCAAACACATCGGACAAGGCTCGCAGCTGGTATAAACCACACAATCTTCGAGTTGGAAGCTGTTCAATGTTTGGCAGGCATTTCTGATTGCCACAACTTCTGCATGAGCCGTCGGATCATTGGTAGAGGTCACACAATTATTTCCTTCGCCGACAATTTCACCATTTTTAACTACGATGCAGCCGAAAGGTCCGCCCTCGTTGGAATCTAATCCGTTTTGCGCCAATTCAATTGCACGGCGCATAAATTGTAAATCCTGTTCTGTCATCAATTATTTTACTTCTTCAATATAATATTTTTCCTGAGTTGAAGTTTTTCCGTCAGCTACTTCATAAAATTCCTGAAAACGTAATTTTGCAAATCTCCAAGCCTCTTCGCCGCCAACTTTTAGGACATGTTCGCGTATTTTTTCGCGTTTGACAGTCTTTTTTCTTTGCAAAAGATAAACGGCATCATCACGGTCTTTTGCCCTACCTGCAATGCTTTTCAAAATGACAAGCCATTCAGGAGTTAAAACTTTCAAACCGTTCGGCAAAATCACGGCATCTTTTAAAGCTTGACGATAATATTCGGCATAATCATCGCTTCTGACAATCCAATCTACCGTCACTAATTTTTTCCCGACTTTTACTTCGTAACTAATTCCGCCAAAACTCAGCCGATGCTTCCCCTCAAGCGATAGAAACCCTGCCGAGATTGTATCAACATCCTTTGTCATTCGCGGACTTCCGTAAAGGTGCATTGCAATTCCGCCAGCCAATGCCCAATCAATATTTTCTTTTTGAGCGATTTCAGCCAATTTTTTCAACGCCTTGATGCCCGTTTCGGTATCAATCATCGGCGAATGTTCGAGATTTTGCTGAATATATTCGATTAACTCTTTTTCGCTCATTATTTTATGTTCATACTTTTTGCAAAATGGCTGACTACTTGATTTTCTAATCCCGGCTTAATAAATTTTGTCCATTGTCCAAGCCGATGAAGAAAATCCGTTAAGTCTTTCTTTACATTTTTCAACCCTTTGATTAACTCATCAACCGTAAATTCAATTGATTCGACTTCATTTTTGAGGCTTCGATCCTGCCAAATCTTTATTTTGCCATCATTCAATTCAATTAATGATTCAGGATCGTGTCCAGTCCAAATTTCACATTTGCCAAATGGAACATCTAGCCACTCATTCCAATTTTCAAGTCCGCAACAACAACCCGGAGCAACTTTTATTTTACCGTTTTCCTTGAATAATAGTCCGCCTTCCAGCACAAATCCTTCATCTTTAACAAATTCCTCTAAAGTCCTAAATTTGTTATCATTCAATATTTCCCCGCTTAACATTCTGCATGCAAAAAGCATTACTACCCCAATCTCATCATCACTGATTCCACCGTAAAGTCTGATAAATGGATTATCAGAGGTTGAAACATTCCAAGGCGGAACACCTTCAAAATTAAAGTTTTCAATAACTGCTTCAATTGTTTTCATCTTTACTGAAAATCCCGTATATCCTTAAAAGGCTTTTCTAAATTATTTGGAGTCCAAAATTAATCTTGATTTATCATTTTTGTTTGACAAATAAGCCGCAAATAAACAACTAATGCCTAAACAATCAGCTATTCCACCAAGATAATTCCAACGCTTACCATAATATTTAGGCGCATCATTTGAGTCCAAATATACGACGCAACCAGTATCAGCCTCATTTGGATACAACTTGTTTTTCGTGTCGTATTCTACCCCAAATTCTAAGCACCCGTAAGATAAAGTGATGAGTAAAAGAGAGGAGAAAATCAAATAATAGCTAATTCTTTTCATATCGCTCACTTTTTATTTAGACGCTCATTCTGCCAATAAGTTCCTTACTATTGAAAATCTCGTATATCCTTAAAAGGCTTATCTTTATCCTCAAAGTCGGGACGATAATAATACGATGCCGATTCATATTCTTGCAAGAAGCCTTCTTCAAAGCCTAAATCTTCGAGCAACGAAACCGCATTAAACCATTCCCTTTCTGAAATCCGGCGCGAAAGTAAAATGTAGCGCGAATCGGTGGCGGCTTTGTTGGTGGCGTAATATTGCGCCATTAAACTTATTGCAACTTTTGGACTTAATTCGTTTTTAATCCATTGCAGATTTTCTTCAATTCCGGCAATGTCATTCGGCAAAACTAACAAACGGATCACCAAACCGCGTTTTAACAAACCGTTTTCATCATAAACCAATTTGTCGCCCATTTGCCGAAACATTTCTTTGATTGACTCGCGCGCGTGATGTGCGTAACCGCGAACTTTTGAAAACTCAAAACCCGCTTGGTCTTCAGCATATTTCAAATCAGGCAAATAAATATCAATGATTCCGTCCAGTAATTTCAAAACTTCCACTGAATCATAAGCATTGGTATTGTAAATAATCGGAAGTTTTAAGCCTTGCTGCGCCGCCAAAAGAATTCCGCGAGCCATTTGCGGAACAAAATGCGTCGGCGAAACAAATCCGATGTTGTGACAACCTCTATTTTGCAATTCCAACATCATCTCCGCCAGCCTTTCGTGCGTTATTTCGTTCTTTTTTTGCGTTTTCCAGGTTTGCGAGATTTGAAAATTCTGACAATAAACACACCGCAGATTGCAATTTCCGAAAAAAATGTTTCCTGCACCTTTGCTCCCACTCAAGGCGGGCTCTTCGCCAAAATGTGCTGTATAGCTTGAAACGATCGGCAATCTACCCGAATAACAAGCCGCAATCTCATCATTCAAACGATTGTTTCCGCAATCTTTCGGACAAATAGTGCAGGACTCAAGCAGTTTTTCGAGTTTTTCAACTCGGGTCTTCAGTTCGTTCCGCTTCAAGAGTTGCAAGTATTTGGGGGCGTAGTCTGAGATTTCCTTTTGCATCGTAAATATATTTATCCATTATTTCCTTGGGCGCAACTTTGTTTGCCAATGCCCAGGTAAAATCCATTTCGGCATTAACCGTCGCGGTTGCCATTCGTGTCTCAAGCAACATTAACACCGCTCCCCAAAATAAAAAAACAATTCCAATTATGCCTATCGGGATCGGCAACCAGCGGTAAGTCGTAAAAAAAGCAGCTCCGGCAATAGTCACACTGGTCAGAATAAAAAACCCGAGACCATAGTAAAACATTGACATCGCACGCTGTAAAATTCTTGCCCGGCTGGTGACTTTATCCAACAAATTAATAATCGTATCCATTCTTTTTTCATAGAGCGGAATGGTTGATCTGTCTTCCACCACAATCAATTCGCTCAGCCGCTTTTCAAGCTCGCGCACACGATCAACTACTCGCCCAAGTCTGGTCGAAGTTGAAAGCACTAACGAACCTGTTGCTGAAATCAATAAAGTCGGAGTAACCATTGCGGTTAAAAATTCAATGGTCGAATTCAGAGCATTAGGATTGACGTTTATTAAATCGCCTGAAAACATAAAATTCGTTATAATCTCCAAGAAATATGTTACAAGGAACTGTTAAAATCTTAAACCATTCAAGCGAAATACTAAAAAACAATCCGCTCGGCGATGCCCATGAACGTGAAGTTTTTGTTTATCTTCCGCCTAACTATGACGGTGAAAAACGCTTTCCGGTTGTTTATTGTCTGACAGGTTTTACCGGACGCGGAAAAATGTTGCTCAATGATAATGCTTTTTCCCCAAATTTAGCCCAAAGAATGGACAAATTAATAAACGAAGGTTTGTGCAAATCAATGATAGTTGTAATGCCTGATTGTTTTACTCAATACGGCGGTTCACAATATATAAACTCAGCTGCCACAGGAAATTACGAAGATTATTTAACCAAAGAATTAGTTGAATTCATTGATGAAAATTTATGCACCATTCCGGACAGAAATTCCCGTGCAGTGATGGGAAAATCTTCGGGCGGTTACGGGGCTTTGATTTGCGGAATGCGTCACCCTGAGAGATTCGGTCTGATTTGTTCAACGGCAGGCGATTGTTATTTTGAAATGTGCTATTTGCCCGATTTTCCCAAAGCTTTTCGTGCCATCAAAGGAAATCCGAAAAAACTGGTTGAAAAGTTTTGGGATGAAACTGAAAAGAAAGCCAAAAATGATTTCGATGGGCTGAATATAATCGGGATGAGTGCCTGTTATTCGCCAAACGGTGCAGAAATTGAATTACCGTTCGATTTGGAAACAGGAGAATTACGCGACGAAATTTGGCAAAAATGGCTTGAAAACGATCCAGTTCGTTTAGTTGAAAATTACGCCGAGAATCTTAAATCATTAAAATTACTTTACATTGATGCGGGAATCCGGGATGAATTTGCACTGGATATAGGGGCGAAGGTTTTTTGTGAAAGACTCAAAAAATATGGCGTTCCGCATCTTCACGAAGAATTTGACGATGGACATTTTAATATTTCATATCGTTATAATCGCAGTTTGGAATTAATTTCAGAAAAAATTCAGTTTTGATGATTATGAAACTTTGGCTTTCAAAAAATTCGGAAATCCCTTTGCGTGAGCAGCTTACGCGTCAAATAATGTTGGCAATTTCGAGCGAAGAATTAACTTCCGGCGATAAGCTCCCAAGTGTTCGCGAGCTCGCTTTGCGTTTCAAAATCCATCAAAATACCGTTTCAACTGCGTATCAATGGTTAGAAGAAAACGGTTGGGTTGAGTCACGGCAAGGCAGCGGAGTTTTCGTCAAAAACTTAGAAAAAGAGAAATTACAAACCGTTATTGCCAAAAATGAAACTGAACTTGATAAGTTGATTTCGCAGTTTTTCCGAAGCGTTCATCGGCTTGGTTATTCAAACACCCAAATAGAAACTGGATTGAATAAGTTTCTGCAAAATCCGAAATTTGACAGAATTTTTATTGCGGAAGAAGATGAATATTTGCAGCGAATTATTTTCTCGGAATTAAATCACGAAATTCATTTTCCGATGTTCGGAATTTCCAGCCACGAATTAACCAAACCAAATTTTATTAATAATTCGATTTTGATCGCAACACCGAAACACGCTGAACGAATTAAACCGATTTTACCCCCAACCACCCCGATTTATCCCTTGAAAATAAATTCGGTTCAGGCTCAAATTCAAGGAAAAACCAGACCCAAACCTGAGGAATTGATCGGGATTGTTTCCGGCTGGGATAGATTTTTGGATTGGTCAAAAACATTTTTAATTGCGGTTGGAGTTGATGCGGAAAGCATTATTCTTCGGGATGTGCGAAAACGTAATTTCAAAAAAGGTTTAGATTCCTGTTTATTTGTAATTACGGATTCTGCCACCGCCCAAATTTTACCCAAAAATTTAGACATCAGGAGATTTCAACTGATTGCGCCTGATTCGATTGAAGAATTAAAGTCGTTGATCAGTTGAAATTACCGCTTTAAACTGGTGGTTACACGGTCAACTTCCCGATTCATTTTCCCGGTCAACATATAAAAGATCATTTTGTAATCGGATATAAACGACCACAAAGGATATTGAAAAGTAGCTGGTTTGTTACCTTCCACCAAGAAATGTCCGACCCACGCGAAACCGTATCCTACCACCAAACAGAGCGGAATGAAAATAAAAGTCCCGCTAACTAAAAACCAAAATAAAAGCACCAGCGCCAACGTGGTTCCAACAAAATGCAGCAGCCGATTTATTGGATTACTATGTTCGCTAACATAAAAATCCCAAAATTCCGTGTATGTTTTTATTGTTTTTTTCCTCATTTTTTCCACATTGAATCTGCCATAATTCCTGCGACAATCATTCCGATAAAGTTTCCAACTCCGCTTAAAATCAAAGAAACTATAATTGGTAAAAGCACGACAAACGCTTTATGCCAGGAAGTTTTTCCTAAATATTTGGCTGCTAAAAATGAACCTATTCCGAGAATTATTGCAATCGCAATTCCCCAAACCACATAAAAATAAATGGCGTATTCGCCCGCCTTTCCCGAAAATCCGTTGAGTGCAATTAGCAGAAAAAAGCCTAAAATTACTGCAATTACCAAACTTAAAACTGCTGAAATTATTCCCGATAAAAAATTCATCAAATCCTATTACGAAAAAAGGCTCTCATATTGTTCCGTTGTCGCAACCGGAATTTTCGTCAATTTCATATTTTCTTCAACATGTGCCGTTTTGCTCATCCCGGTCAAGGCAGTTGTTACACCGGGAGTCGAACGAACAAATTGCAAACCCGTTATCGCACCGCTTTCAAGATTTCCTAATTTCTCCCGAATATTTTGCGGTAAATTTGCCGAAAGTTTTCCCTGTAAAATCGAACCGCTGATCATTACTGAAACACCAAGATTTTGTGCGACTTCGATGGTTGAAAAAACTTGTCCGCTAAATTGCTGATTTTGTGATAGTAACGCCTCCGGCATTGCTAAATTAAACGGCAGTTGGATAAACCTGAAACCGTGATTTTCCCCGCCGATCTTTTCCGCGATTCTCCAAATCTTTTCCAATGAATGATAATTTTGTTCGTGCGGCTGTAAACGAAATCCGTTCCAGGTTGCGACTCCATAAAATTTTATTTTTCCCGCAGAACGATTTTCTTCTAATCTTTCAAAGGCATTTGCCAAACGTGCTTCAAATTCAATTTTGTCGATTTCGGAAAGCTGCGTTTCAGGATTGTGAATGTAAAAAACATCCAAACAATCCAAATCCATATTTTTCAAACTTTGGTCAATTTGCGATTGCAAATATTTTGGAGTCATACAATGACAATTAGCCACTAAATCTTCAAAGGTTGCAATTTCCGTCTTTACAAAGGTCTCTTCGTAATATTTTTGAGTATTGGTTGGCGGCTGATTATCAAACGGCAAAAATCCGCCTTTGGTGCAAATCAAAAGCTCCTCGCGCCCAAAACCTTTTTCGGCTAATTTTTTCAATGCAATACCAATGTTTCTCTCGCTTCGCTGAAAACGGTAATTTGCCGCCGTATCAATTACATTTCCACCTGATTCGACAAATTTAACGATGGAATTTGTGTAATTTTCGTCAGTTGCCGCATCCCAATTTCCCAAATAAGTTCCGATGCCGATTGATGAAACCGTCAAACCTTGAACTTGGCGAAAATGTCCTTCGGCTGAATCGGAAAAGCGATTTTTGAACTTTTCAGTTCCTTCAGAATTTGCAGAATTCATTTTTTACAAGTAAATGATGCGATGTCCTTTGTCGTCCAAATCAATTGAATCGTAAATCCAATCAATCATATAAATTCCGTATTTATTCAATAAAGTTGCCACATTCAGGGTTCGTTCCTGCAAATGTTTATGCGGCAAAAGTGCGGTAAAAAGAGTTTCGATCTGATGCTTGATAGTCTCGTCTTTTCTAACCTGTGCGTGATGAAATTTAGTTCTCATAGTGCCTAAATGATGAAGAATTTTTTGACGGCGGCGAATAGAATTTTCACCTAAAGTTTGATCAACCTTAAAAAGACTTTGCTCAAGTTTGCTTAACTCCGCATTGATTTTTTCCTCAACTTCCGCAAAAACCTGCGCTGTATCGCCGGCTAGATATTTTTCGACAATATTGGGCAAAAGTTTTTCTTCGCCTAAAAACAAATCAGGCAAAGTTAACCCGAATTTTTCCAGAGTTTTAGCGTGTCTTGATTCAATGATTGAAAAACTTTGACGGTGGAAAATTGTTGTCACGGGACGTTCCAGAATTCGGTAAACTTCCCCGCTTTGGGCAAAATACGCAATTTCCGCCGCACCGCCGAAATAGCAAATCGTCGGTAAAAGATAATCTTGCACGACTGAGCGCAAAACTACGCTGGGCGAAAATCGGTGCGGTTCGTTTTCAGCCAACTCAGCCAATTCCGACAACGTAAATTCTCCTTCAATTCCTTTAGTTTTATATGTCCCTTCAGGAGTTTTTTTCAACGCGTGACGAGTTCGATTTTTTGCCTGATAAAAAAGTGGGAAATAATCTTCGTTGATTAAAACCTGTGCATGATAACCTTCGGACACTAATTGTTCGCTTCTTTTTCTGAGCGCCGTAACAATTTCATCAGATCTTTTGATTGCATTAACATAAACAGGCGCAGCCATTTTTTTCAATCTTTCATCCAACGGGCAAAGCAAAATAATGCCGTATTTCCCGATAATTTTGGTCAGCATTCGGGCAAAAGCGCCGCCATAATCAACACCTGAAACCCAAGTTTTTTCAACCATTTGGCGCAACTCATCGGTAAATTCAGTGCGTGGTAATTCATTGAAAAGCTCCTCAATGGTTTCCTTTATTGAATCATCGAGTTTGACATATCCAACCGGCAAATTTTCGTAACAACGCTTCGGCTCATTTCGTAACTCCGCTAAATTACCTTGCTTGTTTATTACAAATGCATTTGAAACTTCAAGAAAATCGTGGTCTTCAGTAGCGATCCAAAAAACCGGAACGGCATTAAAGCCTCGTCCGCGTAAACATTCGGTTAGTTTTACAGCTGAAAGGGCTTTGTAAATGGTGTAAAGCGGTCCGGTAAAAAGTCCGGCTTGTTGTCCTGAAACTACTGCAACTGTATCAGGCTGACGCAAAAGTTTGATATTTTCGAGTGTTTTTTCCGAACCCGAACAACCGCCGTTCATATCGAGCAGAACGTCACACAAAGTATTTCTATCAATTTTATAATTTTCTAAAACTTCAGGAATTCTTTTCGAAATTTGAGTGTGCGATTCGATTGCATTTGGATAAAATTTCCGCAAACTTAAAGGGTCTTGTTGATATTGAACGAAAAGTCTTGATTGTTGCGGAATATTACCAAAGGAAAGACTTTCGGTTTTGATAACTGCATTAGATGGACAGGGACAAACGGCTTCTTGATTCACAAATTTTCTCCTAGCATATTAATTATAAATTTCCCGCGATTTATTTCCAAATAAAAAAAGAGCGATGTTTTTTTTACACCGCCCCTATTTTGAAAATTGGGTAAAATTTTAGTTTGGATTTGAAGCAACTCTCGGACGAGTTCCTTCGCCCGTATTTGCAGTTGATTCTCTTTCAATTCGATAAATACCGGATGAATTGGTTCCAACTAAAATTCGATTCGGATTATTCGGATCAAATGCCATAGTCCAAATTCTTCTGCTCGGCAGATTAAGGTCTTTCGGATCAATTTGTTTCCACATATTTCCGCCATCCAGAGATTGATAAATTCCGCCTCTTCCTTCCATTGCGCTTGCCACGATTAACTCATTTGGATTATTCGGATTGATTAAAATACTATTATAGTTTCCGATTGGCAAATTTCCTCCGCGACGAGTCCAGCTTTGTCCTCCATTTCGTGACATATAAAAAGTCTGAAATGTTCCGACATAAACTAAATCCGGATTCTGCGGATTGGTTTTGATGGTGCTAATCGGTGAACTATCAGGAACTTCTGTCATTCTTTGCCAACTTGTTCCTCCATCTTTTGAAACAACTACGCCCGTTCTGGCAGTTCCCACCCAAATTGTGTTTGGCGAATTTGTATGAACTGCAAAAACCTGTTCATCAATTCCGTCACCAAGTGAAACTTTTTCCCAGCCGGTAGCCATATCATAAGTTCGAAAGAGTCCCTTATCAGTTGCTGCATAAATTCCGTTTTTACCATCATTCGAATAGTAAAGCTGATTTACCTTATCAGTAATTGCCGGGATTTTCTTGACTGTTGCCACTGCCGGTGTTGTCGGCTTAGTAACTTTAGTTGATTTAGTGGTTTTCTTAGCTACAGTTTTTTTAACAGGAGTAGTTTTTGGAGGTTTAATTTGATCCCAAGAAATGCCCCTATCCAATGAACGGAAGATACCTAAATTTGTCCCCAAATAAATTGTGTTAGGGTTTGTTTTGTCCTGCAAAAGTGTATTCGGATAAACTCTGATTACAGATAAATTCTTAATCGAAGGTCTCCAGCTCATTCCGCCGTCATCACTTATAAAGATAAATCCTCCCCCCGTTGCCGTATTATTAGTCGTGGCATAAAAACGGCTGGGGTTTTCAACATCCGGGACAATCTGGTTCATAAAACGGCTGGTTAAATTCCCATTGGAAATGGCAAAATTCTTTCCGCCATCGTTGGAAACCATGATTCCATAATTGTTGGTGGCAATATAAATTTTGTTTGGCTCAGACGGATGAACTGCAATGCTGTTGATTTCTAATTCTCTTTGAGTAGTTAATGCCCAGGTTTTGCCATTATCCGCAGATAACCAAAAACCTTCAGTCGTTCCGGCATAAATTGCCCCGTTTTTAGCGGGATTACGAAGTAAAGATTTAGTGCGGCGTGATTGCGAAGGAATTCCTTGGATTTTTGCCCACAAATCTCCGCCATTGAAAGATTCGTAGATTCCGCTGCAAGCAGAAGCCATAATATGATTGGCATTGTCGGGGTCAATGTCTAAAGTAAAAATATCCGAGTCATCAATCATTCCCTTTACCGATACATTCCAGGTTTTCCCACCATCAGTTGATTTATAAGCCCGCCAGGTGGTTCCAACATAAACAATATTCGGATTTGTCGGATCAATAGCTGCTGAATCAACTAACAAGTCAGCAAACCCAACTTTATCATCTGTTACACGTTTCCAATCCACTCCGCGATTATATGAAAAGAAAACCTTGCCAACTGATCCCGCCACCATAAAATTCGGATTTTTAGTTGATTGGGCTAAACCGTGAATTGCTTCATCTTTCAAATCTTTGGCTTCATTCCAGGTCATTCCGGCATCTTTTGAATAATAAAATCCGCCCGGAATTTTATGGTGATGACCTGATACATAGATCAGATTTGAATCCTCAACATCAACCATAATATTATCAAGCACAGTTTGAGGACGGTTGAAAGCTACCAGAAACCGCCAGGTTTTTCCTGCATCTCCTGAGGTATAAACCTGACTATCCAAAGTTGTTACATAAAGGCGATTTTTTTCTCTTGGGTCAATTGCAATTGCACGAATATCACCTCCGGTCGGTCCAACCAGATCCCAACCATTAAAACGATTGGATTCATTAGTGTTCGAATCATTTGCAGATACTCCTATTGCAGTCATAATGACAATCCATAATCCAATTATCATTATCTTCAAGTTTTTCTTTGTTTTCATAGCTTTATTTCCGAGAATCGAATGGTTTGAAACCGAATGAGCCAACAACCAGACTTAAGATGCCTTGACCAATCAAGATTGTTGCCCAATCGAATTTTTCTTTGTAGGGGGAAGTCCTAACGTGGTTTTACTAACAAATCCGAAATAATAACAAAATTCACCTGAAACTTTGTTTCCGCTTCCTTTTATTTTAGCTTGTTAATTTTGTATGTAACTCCGAGCAAAATTACATAACTGCAATCATTGTATATTTTTATTTTAAAAATGCAAAGCAAATTAGACTCTTTTGAATCTAATTTGCTTTGGAATTGGTTATATCTCAAAAGAGATACAAGTTATTTTAGAACGGTGCTGTTACTCCCGCAGGAACGAAGTAGAATTCAATCGAAACTGCCGGTGCATCGCCGCCATCAACAACTCTGTAACGAGTCTTGTCAAGTCCTTGTCTTGCTAAGAAGTCAAGTGCTTTATTGACAGCAGTGATTTGTTTTGCACGATCCTTGGCTGGACCAGATACTCTAATGATACCACTTGAGTTAGGTTCACCTTGGACAGTCAAGTTCAGGTTTTGAATTCTGTTCTTGATGTCATCTGGTTTAGCATTACCGATTTCGTCAGTCTTTTGAATTTGTTTCGGCGGTGGAGGAGTTGCAATATCTCCACTTGCTGAACCGGTATTTCCTGTGCAATCTGCACAAAGTCCACCAACCTCAACCGTAGCAGTAACAGTTTGACCTGCCATTGCATCAGTTGTAGCAACGGTGATTGCCGATGTTCCTTGACCTGATGTAATCGTTCCGCTTGAAACAGTCCATCTGTAAGTAGCTCTGTCTTGGGTTCCACCACTCAAGTTAGCAGTAAAGGTCATGCTTCCACCAATTGGTGTTTGACCTGAAGGTCCTGAAACTGAAAGTGACGGGCAAGAACAAGGTTGAATACAGTCTGAGCAAGTTTCAACGGTGATCGTTTTGGTTTGTGTTTTACCGCAGAATCCGCAACCATTATCAACTGCTGATGTAATGGTATAGGTTCCTGGTTTAACACCTGACAGATCCCAGTTAACATTTGCACCTGAACCAACGATACGTCCGCCTGAAACAGAGTATTGATAAACTAACGGGCTGTTATCAGGATTGTTGACATCTGTTTTAACAGCTACAGTTTGGTCATCGCTACATCCGCCGGATTTTGAACGTAATCCCGGAGCGCACGGTAATACAACTTTAACTGAATCCAAATTAACTGCGGTAACATCAGCAAACGGTCTTTGAACCGGCGGTAATTCACGAGCATTACGGCGACCGATAAAGAACTGTGCAATGTAACCATGCGGGTCAGTTGAATTTCTAAAGAATGAAGTCAAGCTGCCCGTAAAAGTATCAGCTGGAAGTGTTACTAAGACTGGATTAGGATCTTGTCCGGCACCACCAAAGACCAAAGGCACAACATTCTGTAAATTAGAAGTGCGGTCTTGCCTAAAGATACTTGAATTAAATACTGAATCACCGGCTTCTTGTTGATTAGCGTGATAACGATAAGCAAATCCAAATCCAAACCAACGTTTTGGATAAATACGAACACCAGCTAAAACATCAAGCGGATCATTTTCAAAGGCATTTGGAGTGCGTCCGCCAGTATAAATGGTTTGACGATATTCCAAAATCGGTTGGAAGTATTGATTCACTGGGAAGTCAACACCTACACCATATTGAAATTCATCAGGACGATCTAAAAGGGTAAATGTTCCGGTCGGGAAGTTTCCTTTTACACTGCTGTTTTTAATGTAACCAAGGTTACCTGATACATTTGCCCATTTTGCTACACGTGCATCAGCAAATAAAATCAAGCCAATATCCCCACGGTTGCCGCCGGGACTTGCTCCACGTTGCATTTGATTAAATCCGGCATTATCACTGGCTGTATCAAGATACCAACGATAGAAAGGAACAATACCAATACCAAACGGATTATTTGGTCCGGTAAAGCGCCATTTGGCTCCTGCAGTCATTGTAGTAAATGAACTGGTTCCATATCTGCGGTTAATAAACGGAGCATCAGGTAAATAACTCGGTGCAGCAGAAAATACTTGCGGAACTGTAACAGTTACAGGGATTCTTCCGGCGTTATCTGTAATGGTAGTAGTTGTCAGAACAATACCCGGCAAAATACTTCCATATGGAGAACCAACTCCCGGGAAGTTATCAGCGGCACCACCTGCTCTTGGCGGTCCTAAAGTTGCCAAGGTGTTTGCTGCAAAACCAAAGATAGGTCCTGAAAAATATGGCGGGAATTGCAAACCGTAGTTTCCAGCACTAGATCCAGTATATGGGTAAGCCGCAAACGGCATACCGGCTGGACGAAATACTGCACGGTTAAAAAATGCACCACCTGTTCCAGGAGCCAAAACAATTGCCGCAGGCTGTGTGCCTAATGGTAATTGTGAATTCGGCAAATAAAAACTTGAAAGATTTTGCGGATTGTTAACTTTAATTCCTTTCCATGCTTGGGTATTAAAGAACAATTCCAAATGATCGCTTAAACCAATATTGAAGCTAATCGGAACTTCAGTTAAATCAACATTGCCCGGGTCGCGGTCAAAATTGCTATAAGCAATGCTAAAAGAATACTCACCTTTTCTCAAAGTTGAGCCATCAATGACAGTAAACAGCCCCGTCGTTCCACCAGCAGCAGCACCTGATCCAACAGTTGGAGCAAGGTTCCGATTATCATCTGGTGATCTAAGCGTTTGGGCTGACACGGCAAATACCATTGCCAACGTAACTAGCGCGATTATGAGCGCGTTTTTCGCGAGTCTCATCTCTTTCCTCCGGCGAAAATAATTATTTTTTTCTCAATTTTTAATTGTAGTTTTGGTTAAAAGAAAATACGAACAACCTTTTCCTATAACTAAGACTACATCAATTATTGCAAAATTGGAAGTATTTCTTAAATTTAAGCTTAAAATTTTACAAATAATTCCAATCAAAAGTTTAAGCCAGACCTTAAAGCAATAACTTTAAGATGACTTTTTCATAAAGGAGTATTGTCAAAAAGTCTATTTTTCACACAAAATACTCCATTCCCAAGACAATAACCTATATTTAGTTGAAAATCAAGCATTTTCGACAATACTTTCCGCTGACACTTAAAATTTCTATGCGTAGATGCCACGCATCCGAGTGTCATAAGCCACCCGATCTATTGCCAACATATAGGCAGCCGTTCGCGTATCAACACTATGCTTATCGGCATAATGACAAAGTTCATTGAAACTTGCCACCATTTTTTCTTCTAAACGCTGATTTACTTCGTCTTCACGCCAGAAGTAACCCATTCTGTCTTGAACCCATTCAAAATATGAAACGGTAACGCCCCCGGCATTTGCCAAAATATCAGGAATTGCAAAAACGCCGTTATCATACAAAATTTTATCAGCTTTAGGTGTGGTTGGACCGTTTGCACCTTCAGCTAAAATTTTACATTTGATTTTAGCGGCATTTTCAGAAGTGATCTGATTTTCAGTGGCGCAGGGGGCTAGAACATCACATTCAATTTCCAACAATTCGGAATTGCCCACATGATCCGCTTCAGTATAACCTTCAAAAGAACGGTTTTTTTGCAGATATTCGAGAGCTTTCGGAATATCAATCCCGTTTTTATTGTAAATTCCGCCACCAACATCAGAAATTCCAACGACTTTATAACCGGCTTCGTGCATCAATTGTGCACCGATACCGCCCACATTACCTGAACCTTGGACTACCACCGTGGTTTTTTCGGGTGTTAATTCAAACCGTTTAATTGCTTCATTTACACAGAACATAACACCGCGTCCGGTAGCTTCACGTCTTCCTAAAGAACCGCCAATTGGAACAGGTTTTCCGGTGACAACCGCTGTTACAGTATGGCGCGCGTGCATTGAGTAGGTATCCATAATCCACGCCATTGTTTGTTCGTTGGTGTTCATATCTGGAGCCGGAACGTCTTTATCAGGTCCAATAAAATCAATTAATTCAGCGGTGTAACGACGGGTTAAACGCTCTAATTCGCCCAACGACATTTGTTGCGGGTTACAAATAATTCCGCCTTTTCCGCCACCGAAAGGAACATTGACTACCGCACATTTCCAGGTCATCCATGCGGAAAGAGCTTTAACTTCATCTAAAGTCACATCCGGCGCATAACGGATTCCACCTTTTGCCGGTCCACGTGCAAAGTTGTGCTGCACCCGATAGCCTTCAAACACTTCAATATGCCCGGTGTCCATTCTAACGGGAATGTAAACTTTGATTTCCCGACTCGGAACACGCATCACTGCATATAAATCCGGGTCTAATCCTAATAATTGGGCGGCACGGTCAAAGCGTTCGCTCATTGCTTCAAATGGATTTTTTTCATCCGTTCCTTTAAAACGACGCATTTCGTCTGCCATTGGATTTTTTATCATTTTGTTATATCTCCAATAAATATTTTTGTATTAATTTTTTTTGAAAAATTGATTATAAAACCTCATTCATTGCACCGCTTCGGTAGCCGTGCAAATCTAAAGTCACATATTTAAAACCCAAACTCCGAAACTTTTCTGCCATTGAATCGGTAATTTCTTTATTTAAAATCTTTTCAAACTCATTAGGCGCAATCTCAATCCGCGCTAATTCTCCGTGATTACGAACTCTAAACTCTTTTAATCCCAAACCCCGCAAAAATTCTTCCCCGCGCTCTACTTTGCTTAATCTTTCGATTGAAACAGGAACGCCATAAGCAATCCGCGAAGATAAACATGGACTCGACGGTTTGTCCCAGGTGGGAAGTTCGTGTTTTTTGCTTAATTCACGGATTTCTGCTTTGGTTAATTCTACTTCAATTAAAGGACTGCGAACTTTATTTTCGGTGGCGGCTTGCCTGCCGGGACGAAAATCTCCGGTATCGTCCCAGTTTGAACCGTCCACAATAAAGCCGCATTCTTTTTCAATTGCCAACGGGGTTAATTTTCCGTAAAGCTCACTTTTGCAAAAATAACAGCGGTTTGATGGATTTGCTTGATAATTCGGATTATTGAGTTCTTCGGTTTGGATTGAAAAGTAATTAAATTTGAAATCTTTGGCAAGTTGTTCAGCTTGCTGCAATTGCTGTTGAGAAACGCTGGGCGAAATTCCCATCGCACAAACCGCGTTGTCGCCAAGTTCCTGAGTTGCAATCAAAGCAACATAACTGCTATCCACTCCCCCCGAATATGCAACCAACACTGATTTCATTTCGCGCATCAAACGGCGTAAATTGTGTTCTTTTTCTTCGGCAGAGAGCGTTGCCACCCGTGTGTTACTACTTTTTGGCGTTGCCATTTTTGGTTTTTTGGATAAATATCTGATGACCTAAAGTTGATTAAAATTCTAACCTAAATCAAGAAGTTCGCGCAAACCTTGATTTTAAGAAATATAACTGATTTCTATCGGAATATAAGTATAGACGATGTTGAGTAAATTATGGTAAATTTTAATTCCCCGAATAAATTTCAGACAAAGGCAGTTTTATTACCGATGACTTCCCTTTTCTTTCATCGCTATTTTTTCCTGATTTTAGTTTTTTCCGTAACTATTTCTCAAAATATTTCTGTCTCTGCTCAAACCGAGGATGAAAAAGATCCGGTGCAGCTTTTCAACCAGGGTCAGGATGCACACGAAAAGGGCGATTTCAAAACAGCTTTAAAACTTTATGAAGAAGCCTTAAAAATTGCACCCGAATTTCCCGAAGCCGAATTTCAAAAAGGCTCGGCTCTGCAATCTTTAGGAAGAGATACCGAGGCTGAAAAAGCCTATCGCCGAGCACTGGAATTACGGGAAAACTGGATTTTGCCGTTGGCGAGTTTGGGCGAAATTCTGGTGCAGATGGGAAAATTTGATGAAGCTGAAACGATTTTGACCAAAACCATTGAACTTGATACCGGTAATCATTCCGCTTACCTTTCCTTAACCAATTTGAAATTAAAAACAAAAGCCTCTGCAGATATTTTGAAAAATTTATTGAGCAAAATCAGCAGTCTGCCAAATCCTGATGCCTCGGTTTGGGCGGCAAGAGGCGCACTTGAAAAAGAATTAGGTGACAAGGTTTCTGCCAAAGCGAGTCTGGTGCGTGCCCTCAACCTTGAGCCGAAAAACTTTTATGCTTTGACCGATTTTACCCAAATCGCACTTTCCGAAAAAAATTATTCGTCCGCCCTGCAAAATGCTCAAAATCTGGTCAAATTTTATCCTAATTCATTAAACGGAAATCTCTTGTTGGCACGAACTTATGCCGAGAGCGGAAACATTAACGAAGCATTTAAGATAATTGATTCATTGGATAATCAGAATCAAGAAGTTTTGAAACTGCGAAATGTCTTGATCTCAAATAGCTCAACCGATATTCCGGCTTTAGAAAAACAAATTGAAAGTGAACCTAAAAATGCGGCTTTGCTCGGTCGTCTTTGTATTTTGACGCGTCAAAATCCAGCAAAATCGCTCGATTATTGCCGTCGTGCCGCTGAAGCCGAACCAAATAATATTTCTCACGCAATCGGTTTTGGAGCGGCTTTAGTTCAAGCAAAACAATTTGAAAGTGCGGTCAATCTACTCAAAAAATTATTAACCTTTGAGCCGGAAAATTATACAATTCACGCTAATTTAGCTACTTCGCTTTTTGAATTAAAACAGTTTGCGGCGGCAAAAACGGAATTTCAATGGTTGATTGATAAAAAGCCCAATTTAGCAGTTGCCTATTATTTTCTTGCTATTTCACACGATAATCTGACAGAATATACGGACGCTAAGGAAAACTATCAAAGATTTTTGCAAGTAGCTGATTCTCAACAAAATCAACTCGAAATTGACAAGGTAAATCTTCGATTACCCATTTTAGAACGACAAATTAAAAATGGTGAAGGTGTAAAAAAAGGGAGGAAAAATGAGTGAAATACTAACCAGCAAAAAATTCTTTTCAATTCTTGTAACAATTTGTTTTGTTCAGGTAATTGCTTCTCTGTCAATCAGTGCTCAAGTAGCTACTCAGGATGAACCTCCCGCAGATGTTGCGCCGCCGCCGCTTAGATTAATTTCCAAAGACGAGCAAAAAATGCTTGATTCCGAAAATGATATAAAAAAACGTGTCAAAGTATCGCTTGGGTTGATGGATGCCAGACTCTTAAAAGCTGAAAAATTAAATACCGAAGAAAGTTTTAAAGAATCTCTCAATGAATTAGCCAGTTTTCAAGCTCTTTTAGATAATACCTTAAAATTTTTAATCCAAAGAGATACTGGAAACGATAAAATCGACAAACGTTTTATGGATTTTGAAATTTATCTCCGTAAACAAATCCCCAGATTGGAAATCATCCGCCGCGAAATGCCGGAAAAATATGCTTATTATGTCGGAAGAATAATGAAAGATGTCCGTGAAGCCCGAGCTAAAGCCGTCGAACCATTATTCAGCAACACGGTTGTTTCCGAAACGAAAAAAAATGAAAATTAGTTTTAAGATTCAAACACTTTTACTCTTTGCGCTTTCCTTTTTTTTATTTACAGTAAATATTTCAGCGCAAAAACGCGATAACTTGACCGAAAAAGAAGATGCGATCATCCGGGAAGCGCAGGAACTTGACCTCAGAATGAAAGTAATGGTCAAAATTATTGACAGACGTTTATTAGCTCTGAACGGTGCAACTGCCGATATTCAAACTCAAAATAAAAAATCCAAAGAAAAAGACGATTCCGATTGGGGCGAACTGCGAACGGGAACTTTTGGTGAACTTTTTTGGGATATTCAAAAGAGTTTGGACGAAGCAATTATGAAAATTGATGATGCCGCCGAACATGATATGAATAATCCGCTGTTCGGAAAAGCCGTCCATATTTTAGCTGACGGTTGTCAAAAATGGACTCCTCAATTCAAAACTTTCCTGGATAAGACCAAAGAGGAAAAGGAACAAGGTTTGGTGCTCGGCTCAATCGAATTTTGCAATCAAATTATCGAAGCTTCCACAAAAGTGCCAAAGGACGTCCCAAAAAAGAAAAATTAGGCTGAATTTAATTTCCGGTTTTCAAATCCTTTTAAAGGACAAATTTGGAACTTATTGAATTCTTTGTTATTTTTTAATTATAGAAATTCACAAAATCCAGGAGATATTTATGCCTATTGATTTAGAAGATCGCGGTTCTGCACTTGAGAACGAATATTTTCGTCGTCAGGAACAAGAACTCCTTGCAAAAATGAAAGCCAAAATGGAGACAGAAGAAGCCGAAGTTACTTCGCTTAAATGTCCCAAATGTGACGGTAATTTAGTTGAGGCAGTTTACGAAAACATTACTATTGATGCCTGCAATAAGTGTCAAGGTGTTTGGCTCGATGCCGGCGAATTAGCCCAAATCATCAAAAAAGATGAGGGCGGTTGGTTTAGCAATCTTTTCAATTAAACAATGAAAAAATTTATCACTTTCAACTTCGGGCTGGCTTTATTTTTGAGCCTTGCGATTTTTGCCAATGCTCAAAAAGCCGCTCCTTTTCAGGATTTCAAACTTAACAGTAAATTGATGTCACGCGAGATGCCTTATCGCGTGATTCTCCCTCCCAATTACAATCCAAAAGATCAAAAAACTTCCTACCCTGTCCTTTATTTATTGCACGGATTGACCGGACATTTTGATAATTGGCAGTCAAAAACAAAAATTAACGATTTTTCGCGTAACTATAATTTTATCATTGTAATGCCCGAAGGAAATGACGGTTGGTATTCGGACAGTATTTCCATACCAAATGATAAATACGAAAGTTACATTATGCAGGAACTCATCCCCGAAATTGAAAAAAAGTTCCATGCCAAATCAAATCGTGAAAATCGCGTTATTGCGGGATTATCAATGGGTGGTTACGGCTCAATTAAGTTTGGGTTGAAATATCCCGAAAAGTTTATTCTGGTTGGCTCTTTTAGCGGTGCTTTATTAGCGGCAAGCTGGTCGGCAAAAACTCTGGGCAACGGATGGAAAGCTTTAACCGATTCAATAATGAGCGTTTACGGCGAGGAAAACAGTCAAACCCGCAAAGATAATGACATTTACAAAATTGCCCGTGAAGCTTCAGCCGAAAAGATTAAAAACCTGCCTTTTATCTATCTTGATTGCGGCACAGAAGACGGGTTAATTCAGCCAAACCGGGATTTTGCACTGGTGCTTTCGGAAAAGAAAATTCCGCACGAATACCGTGAATTACCCGGCAAACACGATTGGATTTTCTGGAATTCGCAAATATTCGAATTTTTGGAAGTTACAACCAAATTTGTGAAATAAGAAATAGCCGCAAGAGGCACAAAACACACAAAAAAGAAGGCTGTTGAATGGTAAAAAGTTCAACAAAATTTTGTGCATTTAGTGCTTTTTTTGCGGATGTTCTATTAGAACTCAATCCCTTGTTGCGCGTAAATTCCGGCGTAAAATGGATGTTTAATTTCGGTCATTTCCGTTACTAGTTCTGCGGCTTCGATCAATTCCTGAGGAGCATTTCTGCCGGTCATTATGATATGTAAATGCGGTTGCTTTTCACGGATATCTTTGATTTCAGCTAAAACTTTTTGTAGATCAAGGAATTTATAATCAAGCACATAAACCAGCTCATCGAAAACCAGTAAATCATATTCTTCGCTACGCATTTTCTCGACGCATAAAGCCCAGGTTTCTTCACTGGTTTTAATGTCCTGTTCGGGGTTTTTGGTGTCCCAGGTGAAACCGTCACCCATCGTATGAACTTCGACACCGAGTTTTTCGAGAGATTCGTGTTCACCGTAGCGGTCATTTTTGGACTTCATAAACTGAATCAAACAGCAATTCATTTCTCGTCCGGCAGCCCGCACCAAAACACCTAACGCGGCTGTGGTTTTGCCTTTGCCATTGCCCGTGTTGACCATTAAAAGACCGTGAGTATTTTCTTTATAATCCTCACGCCGCCATTTGTATCTCTTTTCTTTTGTTTCGCTTGACATAACTTCCCACCTTGTTCAAATAAATATTTTTAGGCAAAACTTAATTCCATTTCGTTTGAATGAACCTTTTCAACTGCTTCGGTCAAACAATTAACAATTTCTCTTTCAAGCTCATCCCAATCGCCTTTGATTGATAGACCAGCAGCGTTTTTATGTCCGCCGCCGCCGAATTTTTCTGCGATTTTAGCTACATTAATTTCGCCTTTACTTCGTAAACTGACCCGAAATGAATTGCAGCCGACTTCGCGCATATAACAAACTGCTTCGATTTCTTTGGCACTTAGTGGAATATTCACAAAGTTAGCGTTATCGCCTTCCACTGCGCCGGAGAACTGTTTCATTGCCAGAGTTTGGCGCAAAAATGCGACTTTTCCGGTATAATCACGGCGAACCGTGTTCAAAACTTCCCGCATCAATTCGATGCGTCCCCAAGTGTAATTGTTATAAACGGCTTCAGAGATTTTCGCCGGTTTGACTCCGACTTTTACTAATTCCGAAGCAACCTTCAAAGTTCTGTCAGTAGTATTCGGATAATGAAAAGAACCTGTATCGGCAACCAATGCCAAATAAACGCACTCGGCAATTTCTTTAGTAATGCGTCCGCCGATTGCTTTGCACAGATTGTAAATCATTTCACCAACCGCAGAAGCAGTTGAATCAATCCAGTTGATCGTCCCGAAATGTTCACAAGTCGAGTGATGGTCAATATTTACTGTAAATTGTTTGTCTAAATTTACTATTTCGGGGCGGTCAATGTCGGAACATTCTATGACGAAAACTGCATCATATTCGCGGTCAATTTCTTTGGTGTGACGAATTTCATCAGCTCCGGGAAGGGTTGTATAGGAAGGAGGAATTCCATCACTAACAATTACCTCAGCGGTTTTGCCTAATGAACGTAACAACCAGCAAAGTCCTAAAGAAGAACCAATTCCGTCTCCGTCCGGTCGGACGTGCGTGGTAATTCCAAAAAACTGTTTATTTTCAATAAGTTCTACAACTTGACTTAACATCCCAACAGCGAATAGTGAATAGCGGATAGTTTGCGGGAAATACTATCAATTCTCCACTACCAATTCTCCATTGTCTTTTAATTCTTCCAAAATTTTGTCAATTCGCCCTGCTTTTTCCTCAACAGTATCACGCGCAAAATGAATGTGTGGAGCATGATGAATGTTTAGATTCATCGCCACTTGCGACCTCACATATTTTTCTGCATGCTGCAGAGCTTTCATTGCTTCTTTGATTTCCTGCTCATTTCCTTCGATCAGCACATAAACTTTTGCATCTCTTAAATCTTCAGATACACGAACATCGGTTACGGTCACTGTTTCCAATCTGGGATCTTCCAATTCATACCCTACAATTTCCGTAATTTCTTCTCGTAAACTTTGTGCTAATCTTTCAGGTCTTCGCATTTTTTGAGTTTATGAAGTTTTGAAAGTTAAGAAAGTTTGGGAAGTAAATTTTCCTTCCCGAACTTCCGAAACTTCCCGAACTTCCGAAACTTACAACTCTGTGGCTGCAACTTTTTCGATGACAAAGGCTTCGATTTCGTCATCAACCTTAATATCGTTGAAATTAACTAAACCAATCCCGCACTCAAACCCTTGTCTGACTTCATTCGCATCCTCTTTGAACCGTTTGAGCGAATCAATATCGCCTGTCCAAATAACAACTCCGTCGCGGATAAGACGTGCTTTAGCCTGGCGTTTGATGACACCCTCAAGCACCCGACAGCCCGCCACTGTGCCGACTTTGGTAACTTTGAAAGTATCTTGAACAAGTGCCTTACCAAGGATCGTTTCTTTTTCAATCGCATCAAGCATTCCGATCATCGCCGCTTTGATTTCTTCTTCAACTTTGTAAATGATTGAATGCAAACGAATATCAACTTCTTCCTGTTTGGCGACTTCGGCAGCTCTGGTTTCGGGACGAACATTGAAACCAATGATGACGACAGCTGTTGAAGTATCACTGGCTTGGGTTGCCGAAGCTAGCAAAACATCCGACTCGGCAATTGCTCCGACTCCGGCGCGAATAACACGAACTTTGACTTTCTCGGTTGAAAGTTTTTCCAAAGTTGCACGCAAAACTTCGACTGAGCCTTGAACGTCTGCTTTGAGAATAACCAAAAGCTCCTTGAATTCGGCTTGTCCGAGCGATTCCAAACCGCGTTTGGTTGTTTTGAGCATTGCCCGTTGACGCGCCTGCATCTGCCGTTGTCCGGCGATTGAAACTGCTTGATCAAGGTCGGCTACGACCTGGAATGTATCACCGGCTTGCGGCACACCTTGTAAACCAAGAACTTCAACCGGAGTTGCCGGAGGTGCTTCGTTGACCGTTTCACCTCGATCACTAAACATGGCGCGGACTTTTCCGTGAACCTGACCAACAATGAACGGATCACCAACTTTTAAGGTTCCCTGTTGAACCAAAACAGTTGCAACGGAACCGCGACCTTTATCCAATTTGGCTTCTAAAACTACTCCTGAAGCACGGCGGGTCGGACTTGCTTTCAAATCCATAATGTCGGCTTGAAGCAGAACTGTTTCAAGCAAAAGATCCAGATTTTGCCGTTTTTTCGCTGAAACGGGAATCATTTCGATGTCACCGCCCCAATCTACCGGTTGTAAACCGTGTGTTGCCAATCCTTGTTTTACTTTATCAGGATTCGCATCGGGTTTATCTACTTTGTTAATGGCAACAATAATCGGCACCCCAGCAGCTTTTGAATGCTCG
Organism: Pyrinomonadaceae bacterium; assembly: GCA_019694395.1. Classification (GTDB taxonomy): domain Bacteria; phylum Acidobacteriota; class Blastocatellia; order Pyrinomonadales; family Pyrinomonadaceae; genus JAIBCC01. The sequence goes on from JAIBCC010000001.1 coordinate 407,775, forward strand.
ATGGCTTCAATGGTTTGCGGCATTACACCGTCATCCGCCGCGACCACCAAAATTACTACGTCGGTGGCTTTTGCACCACGTGCCCGCATCATCGTAAACGCTTCGTGACCCGGTGTGTCAAGAAAAACTACGCGGCGTTTTTCGGTTGGATTATCAGGATTCGGAACAAAGACCGAATAGGCACCAATATGTTGAGTGATTCCGCCAGCTTCGCCTTCGGCAACATTTGCAGAACGAATTGCATCAAGCAAAGATGTTTTACCGTGGTCAACGTGCCCCATTACAGTCACCACCGGAGCACGCGGCAATTCGACATCATCGGCATCGGAGGCGATAAGTTGTTCAAATTCCTGCTCAACCACCATTTCTTCAAACGGCACAAAGGTAACGGCATAGCCAAAAGTTTTGCCCAATTCGGCGGCGATTTTTTCACCGATGGGTTGATTGAGAGTAGCAAAAATGCCTCGCTTAATCAGTAATTGCACCACATCTTTTGGCACAATTCCAAGTTTTTCCGCAAAATCACGAACGGTTGCGCCTTCAACCAAACGAGCCTGTTTCAAATCAGAATTTGTAACGCTGCCAACTTGGTCAAGCACCCGTTCTTCAATTGATCGGTAACGTGGTGCGACAATTTCTTTTTCGTCAAAACGTCCGCCGCCTTGTTTTTCGTGCTTGCGTTCCGGTCCTTTTTTGCCCGTTGATCGTCCAAATTTTTTGCGGGAATCCGCCGGCGGAGTGTAAACAGTTTGAGGGGTTGCTGTTTCGCCCTCAGTGCCGCGAAATTCAGGACGTTTCCCGACTCCGCTGCGATCGTCTTTCCGAAAATCTTTCTTGTTACGATCCCGGTCGCGTCCGCGCTCAGGCTGTTGAACACGCTCAATTTTTTGAACAGCCGGCTGCTCGGTAACAATTCTTTCGCCCTGTTTTATTCCTTTTTGTAAAGCCTCTTTAGTTAAGGTCAAAACTTTGACTTTAGTTCCGGTTGGATTGAAAACTTTTGGCTTAACTACTTCAGTTTTCGGGGCTTCAACAACAGGCGTTTCCGCTACCGGAGTTTCAACTTCAGGTGTTTCAACAACCGGAACTTCAATTTCCGGAATTTCAACTTCGGGAGTTTCGACTTCAGGAACTTCAACTTCTTCAACTACAGGCGAAATTTCTTCAATTACTTCAACTGGAGTTTCAGGAACCTCATCAATGACTTCTTCTATTGGCGGCTCAACTACAGGAGTTTGCACCTGAAGAGCAGGCTCATTTAGCGGACGTTTTAATTTAATCGGACGCACAACAGTTTTTGGTGCTTCCTCTTTTGCAACAGCTGGGGCAGTAACAGGTGGAATAACTTTTTCCTCTTTCTTTAATTCAATCGGTCTTTCAACTTCAACTTTTGGCGGCGGAACAACTTCAATTGGCTCCTCTATCGGCGGAGCTTCAGTTTCCGGCGTGGCAGTCGGTTTTTCTTTTTTGATGACCTTAATAGCTCTGGCAGGTGCGGTTTCTTTTTTCGGGAAATATTTATTCCGAATTTTTTCCGCCAACTCCTTACTAACAGAGTTCGACGGAACGCTCACGTCTGCTCCTTCACGGCGCAGCTCCTCCATGACGCGTTTAGTGTCTTGTTTTAATTCTTTTGCTAAGTCGTAAATACGAACTGTTTTGCCAATCACGGATATATATTTCCCTTTTTGTCTTAAGTTAAAACCAAGGACAAAACCACTTTGTCCAGATAATACACAGATAAACACGTATGTTTTAATAATTGATAAACCAAATGTTGCAAATCAATTAATATCTGTGTCCATCTGTGTTCATCTGCGGATAATTTTCAAATTCTGCCTATTCATTTGCAGAACTGGCAACCTCAGAGGAATCATCTGAGGATAAATTGTTCTTCGCTTCAACTACAGCATTTGCCGAAGCCAGAATTTTTTCGGCTTCGTCAAAACTGATGTCAAGAAAATCAACCAAATCGTCAATCGAAGTGGTGGCTAAAGTTTCAACATCTGTAATGCCTTTTTCTTTCAAATCTTCTGCTTGCGAGTCAGAAACACCTTCTAACTGCGAAACAGCAACGGCTTTTCCTGAAGCCATCATTTTGCCCATTTGCTGAGCAATTTCTTTTCTCAAATCGGCTTCGTTCTTAATGTCAATATCCCAACCGACTAAACGAGTTGCTAATCTGACGTTTTGACCGCGTTTACCGATTGCCAATGAAAGCTGGTCTTCGGTTACAATAACTTCCATCTTGCGGCGATTAATGTCGGTAATGCGCACCTGGCTAACTTTAGCCGGACTCAAAGCGTTTGCTGCAAAAACCGAAGGTTCATCCGACCATTCAATAATGTCAATTTTTTCGCCGCGCAATTCTTTAATGATAGATTGAACCCGCGAACCTTTCATTCCGACGCACGCGCCAACCGGATCAACGTCTTTTTCATTAGATGCAACTGCGATCTTTGCTCTGTCGCCGGGTTCGCGAACCGCAGATTTGATTACCACCGTATCATCATAGATTTCGGGAACTTCCATTTCAAAAAGTCTTTTCAAAAGTTCTGCCGAGGCACGTGAAACTCTGATTTGAGGACCTTTCGGGTCTTTAGTAATGTCCGAAATCACAACCCGGATTCTTTCCCCTTGATTCCAGTTTTCGCTGCGAACCTGTTCATTTTTAGGCAATAACGCCTCCAGATTATTACCCAGATCAATAATCATATCACCGCGTTCAAATCGTTTAACCGTTCCGTTAATCAATTCACCTTTGCGGTCGATATATTCTTCATAAACCTTCTCGCGCACCGCTTCCCGCACTTTTTGCACCAAAATTTGTTTAGCAGTTTGGGCGGCAATTCGTCCTAAATCTTCGGTCGGCAGCGGAAGTAAAAGCGTATCCCCGATTTCGATCTCATCTCCGGCAAGCTCCTGAGCTTCTTCCAAAGAAAGTTCTGCCGATGGATTTTCTACTTCTTCGACCACTTCTTTTTGGGCGGAAATTTCGATTACTCCGTCTTCATCATTCCAATCAACTTGAATACTTTCTCCGGTTTTGTCTTGTGATTTGAATTGTTTGCGAGCAGCCGCCTTAACTGCGTCTTTCATCGCTTCAATCACCATGTCACGGTCTAAACCGTGTTCTGTGCATAATGCTTCGATACTTTGCCCAATTGATGTCATAACTTGTTATTGGAAAAGGCAAAATGGAAATTGGAAATTTTACAAAGTTTATTTTTCGTTTTCCGTTGTCCCTTTTCCGTTTCTCTTAAATTCTTCTTCGATGTCAATTTCCAAATTTGCTTTGGCAACTGATTCATAATTAAATCTGACTTCACCATTCGTTTTATCGGAAAAAATTACTTCAGCACCATCGATGGCCTTTATTCGACCGCTGAAATTCTTTTGCCCGTTGATGGCAGTCTTTGTTTTCACTTTCGCCAGATTTCCGACAAATTTCTCAAAATCTTTCAGGCTGTAAAGTTCTCTTTCCAATCCGGGTGAAGAAACTTCCAACATATAATCCGGCGAAATAAAATCGGATTTATCCAAAATTGCGCTGATTCCGAAACTGATTGCAGCACAATCTTCGTGTGAAATCCCTTTTGGCTTGTCTATAAAAATGCGGAGAATCGGATTTTTTACCGAACCGACAACTTCTGCTCTGACCAGTTCCAGATTGTGTTTATCCGTCACCTTGGCAGCAATTTCATTAATTTTTGCAGTTAGAAGCTGTTTATCCATCAAATTTATACCAAAATAAAAAGTGGGCGCGAACCCACCTAGAACGTCCCACACGTTGTAGGAAACGATTATCATACACGATTACGCAGACGGATACAAGCCTTTATCGTGCGTCCTTTTTGGAAAGATTGAAAGATGTCTCAAGCTCAGAGAATTTATTTTCCAGTTTGGTTAAATTTTCCTTGGTTGCATTATTGGCAAAATTGTCCAAAAGTGCCGCAAATTCTCTGGCATTACTTGCACATTTGGCAGCATTTGGCGAGGTTGGTTTTTCTGCTAAACCGCCTTGCTTTTGAACAGCTTTTTTCGCCTCGGCAATTCCCCAATGGGTGATTCGCACAAAATCGGCTTTGCGGTCTTCGGCAACCCAACCCTCTTGATTCAACCTTTCGTAAATACTTGAGTAATTGCCGTGCAATCCCAACTTTTTGACCAAATCTTTCAAATCAACCGATCTTGAATCTTTGCCTTCAGTAACATCTAAAAGTTTGACTAAAACTTCATGATAAGCATCCATAACTTAGATATTTGAATTGAATTTTAATTTTTTTTCAACTCCTAATTTATCAAAAGCTAATTTTGCTGCTCCCAAGATGCCCGCATCATCTCCCAGCGTAGCTCTGACAAGTTTGGCTCGTAAGCGCGGTTCACGATAAGCTCTTGCTTCTATTTGCTCTTGTAAATGCGGAAAAAACAAATCCCAACCTGCAGCCGCCCCGCCGCCGATCACAATAGCTTCAGGATTCAAAACATTTATCAAACCGCCCAAGGCAATCCCCAAATAAAACCCTTGCCGACGAAAAACTTCCAAGGCAAGCTCATCCCCCTGCAAACCGGCATCATATACATCTTTTGAGGTCAAACGGGTTTTATGATGCAGATCCGATTTTGGATATTGCGAAGCCAGTTCCTGAGTTTGCCGGACAATTGCAGTGGCTGATGAATATTGTTCGACACATCCGCGACTGCCGCAGCCGCATGGCGCACCAAACGGCTCCACACAAATATGCCCGATCTCTCCGGCAGTTCCGTCAATTCCACCTAAAATCTGCCCATTGATGATGATTCCACCGCCAACTCCGGTTCCAAGGGTAACACAAATTGAACTTTGGAACCCTTTTGAAGCTCCCATCCAATTTTCGCCGACTGCCGCCGCATTAGCGTCATTTTCCAAAATGGCTCGGATATTAAGCTCATTTTCTAATGCCGCCACCATCCGAAATCCATCCAGAGATGGAACATTTGGAGCCTTTAGAATAATGCCTTTCTCTGAACTGACAGTTGCCGGCGCAGCAATTGCAATTGCCGAAACACTGCCTAGTTTTTTAACATTTTCACGACACTCTTCGGCTGATTCCACTAATGCCCGAATAATTTCATCGGCTCTATCGGCTTTAGGGGTATCTCGTTTTGTTCGATAAAGGATATGACCTTCATCATCAATCGCAGCCATGCGTAAATTGGTTCCACCCAAATCACAGGCTAAAACAATTTGATTGCTCATTTTGAAGTTGTAAGATTATCTCAAACTACAGAGATAAATTGACACACAATTAGGTTTAGTTATAGCACAAATTTTTCGATAAACATCGAAAGCTCAAGACTTGCGTCCAATCATATCAACACCGACTGCCGCTACCAGAATTGTCCCTTTGACAATTTCCTGCACAAAATCTCTGATATTTAAAAGCGACATTCCGTTATCCAAACTTGCCATAATCAAGGCACCGAGACAGGCTCCGAAAACCGTTCCGCGTCCTCCCATCAGCGAAGCACCTCCGATCACACAAGCGGCGATTGCTTCAAGTTCTTTCAAAGTTCCGGCATCAGGGGTTGCACTTCCCTGTCTCGCAGTAAAAACAATTGCGGCAATTCCCGTCAAAACTCCCAACAACATATAAACCTTCAGAATATTTAACTTTGTATCAATACCTGAAAGTCTGGCAGCATCCGTATTTCCACCGATTGCATACAAATAGCGACCGAATGTAGTTGAATTGGTGATAAAAGCCCCAAAGATTGCAACGATGGCAAAAATTAAGACCGGAAGGGGAATTCCGTTCGAGGAGTTCATCGCAAAAGTAAAACCGATAATTCCGAGAATCGGCAAAATGGATTTGAGCAACTCTGCTTTATAGTCTGCTTCGCCTAAACCGTATTCCTTTTGCGATTTAGCCCGTTGATAAGCCAAAAATAACAAGGCTAAAATGGCAATTCCTGCCAAAAACCAGCCGCTTCCAATGGTTAAATTACCTTGACCAAACATTTTAAAGGTCGGATCGGCAACCGAAACTGTTTCGCTGCGGGAAACACCTTTGATAGCTCCCCGCCACGCCAATAATCCGCCCAAAGTTACGATAAACGCCGGAATTTTTCCGTAAGCATTCAACGTTCCGTGAATTAAACCGATGAAAACTCCAACCGCAATAGCTAAAATAATTGCAATTGGTAAGCCGTAACCCCAATTGGTCAAAGCAATTGCCGCCACACCGCCGGCTAATGCCAGAACAGAACCAACAGACAAATCAATTTGACCGGCAATGATCAGCATCAACATCCCGACTGCCAAAATCCCAGTGACAGACGTTTGGAGCATCAAATTCGACAAATTCCCCGACGACAAAAAAGTTCCGCCGGTTTGCCAATGAAAGAACAGCCAAATCAGAATTAAGGCTCCGAGCATCGTGTAAGAACGAAGTGCCGAAGTTTCAATCTTAAATCCGCTTTTTTCTACTTTTTCACTCATATTTTTCTTTTAATGATTCCCCGTTGCTGCTGCCATTACCTTCTCTGGAGTAGCTTCATTTTTAGAGAATTCTCCGGTTAATTTACCTTCGTGCAAGACCAAAACTCTGTCAGACAAGCCTAAAACCTCGGGTAATTCCGACGAAACCATTACAATCGCCAAACCTTCCTTAGCCAGTTTGTTGATTTCAGAATAAATTTCCTGCTTTGCGCCAACATCAATTCCGCGTGTCGGTTCATCCAAAAACAGAACTTTGGGGTTGGTCAAAAGCCATTTTCCCAAAACTACTTTTTGCTGATTTCCTCCTGAAAGGGTTCCTGCCACCGTCAAGGGTGAATTTGCTTTGACCTTGAGCGATTGCATTGCGCCTCTGGCGGCTACGGTTTCCTTTGAAAGATGGGTCACAAATGCGCCGGAAATCTTCTTTAATCCGGCTAAGGTCATATTGTCCCGAATCGGTTGTTCCAGCAATAATCCGAAACGTTTGCGGTCCTCAGTCACAAAACCAATACCGTTTTTAATGGCTTCAGAAGGAGAATTTATCGAAACCTGTTTGCCTTCGACCAAAACTTCCCCTGTTGATTTACCTTGCCAGGCACCGAAAATTGACATTAAAAGCTCGCTTCGACCTGCTCCCATTAATCCGGAAATGCCTAAAACTTCGCCTTTTTTGACTGAAAATGAAACGTTATCTACTAATTTTTTATCGGGATTATCAAGGTCAAAGGCGTTCAAATTCCGCACTTCCAATGCAGTGTCGCCGAATTCGTGCGAAGTTTTTGGGAAAATATCACCAACCTCCCGTCCCACCATCAGAGCAATCACTTTATCTTTGGTTAAATCTCCGGCATTCTGAGTTCCAACCGTTTTACCGTCACGCAAAACTGTGATTCGGTCGCTCATTTCAAAAACTTCATCGAGCTTGTGCGAAATATAGATCATTCCAACACCGCGACTTTTCAATTTTCGTAAAATTTCAAAAAGTGTTTCAACTTCCGATTCAGTTAAAGCGGCGGTCGGTTCATCCAAAACCAGAATTTTTGCGCTTTGGGAAAGAGCTTTGGCGATTTCGACGAGCTGCTGCTGACCGATACCGAGATTACCGACAGGCGTGCGCGGATCAATCGGAAGGTTCAAATCCTGCAATAATTTAGCCGCTTTTTGATAAAGTTCAGACCAGTTTATAATACCGAATTTACTCGGTTCACGTCCCAGGAAGATATTTTCTCCGACCGTTAATTCCTTAACCAGAGAAAGTTCCTGAAAGATGATGGCAACGCCAGCGTGTTCTGAGTCCCGGATGGTTTTGAACTGTCGGATTTCGCCATCAATTACAATATCTCCGCCATAAGTTCCGTAAGGATAAACACCTGAAAGCGTTTTCATCAAGGTTGATTTTCCCGCCCCGTTTTCACCAACCAACGAATGAAATTCACCTTCGTAAAGGTCAAAAGTAACTCCATCCAAAGCCTTGACTCCGGGGAATTCTTTTGTAATTGCACGCATTTCAAGAATTGGATTCATATTTATGTGGTCAGTGGTTAGTAATCAGTAGTCAGTTGGATTGTTTCTGTCCACCGACTACTGATTACTGATCACTCAATTATTGTTTAGGTCTTTGGTCAGCCGGAACATTTTTATAAACGTCATCAAATTTGACATAGCCGTCTTTGATAACTGTCGTCAGCAAATTGTCTTTATCAACAACTGTAACTTCGAGTAAGATCGCCTTAACGGTTAAGTCTTTATCCCCAATTTTAGTAGTAAAGTCTTTGGCATCTGCTAAAGGCTCTTTTTTCGCCAGTTTGATGGCGGCTTCAACTGCGGCACTTGCCAACGGAATGATCGGTTTGTAAACGGTCATCGTTTGTTTTCCTTCGGCAATACGTTGAAGAGCGGCAATTTCGGCATCTTGTCCGGTAACTAATATTTTTCCGGTCAAACCTTTCTTTTCCAAAGATGAAATGACGCCGCCCGCCATTCCGTCATTTGAAACTACAAAAGCGTCAATTTTATCCTGATTTTGCGTCAAAGCATTTTCAGCGAATTTAAGCGCTTCTTCTGGCTTCCAATCGGTAATATGCTGATCGGCAACGATTTTAATGTCGCCTTTATCAATTGCAGGTTGGAGAACAGCAAGCTGTTCTTTTTTCATAATGTGTGCGTTGTTGTCGGTTGATGCACCGTAAACCATTACATAATTTCCTTTTGGAACTTTTTGTAATGCATATTCGGCAATTTTGCGTCCAATGACCGGAACTTGGTGCGAGATGTAAACGTCGATCTTGTCAGAATTGATCAAACGGTCATAACTGATTACGGGAACACCCTTGGCTTTGGCTTTTTCCACCATTTGAGCGGCTTGGACGGCATCCTGTGGAGCAATTACCAAAACCTGAATTCCATTGGTCAATAATTGTTCGACATCACTGAGTTGTTTGTCGGGCTTGTTATCTGCAAATGTCAGTTCACAATCAACCCCCATTTTATCGCAATGTGCTTTGAAAGCATCGCGGTCACGCTGCCAACGTTCTTCTTTAACCGTAGCCATCGAAAAACCGATTTTGATTTTTCCGTTGTTGCCGGTTGTGGTTTTATTTGCTTCAGTTGTTTTATTTGCCTGATCGTTCGGTGTTTGAACACAAGCAGAAAACATAAAAAGAGCAAAAGCTAAATTCAGCAGAAAAAAACCTTTAATCTTTTTCATTCGTTATACTCCTCTAATTTTTTGGAACTTTGTTTGCAGTCTGAACAATGATACCTGCAAAACTAAATTTAATCAAATCTTATTTTAGCCAAGGCTATTCGTCTTTCCTAAATTTTTTTTCACTTAATTTTTGCTAATTTCAAGGCGTTTTTTGCCTCAGCGTTTGCCATAAACCATTTCCAGACATTGCCGCTGCGGAAATTTTCGATGCCGATAAGCTGAATTCCAACATCAATACCAAGAACTTCGGAATCTACCCAACCCGTGTTTGGATTAAAAGCATCGGCAAAACCGTAGCGTCCGTAAATTTTATCGCCGTATTTCGCTTTCATTTCTTTCAGAGCAGACAAGGCAATGTCGGGTGTGAACATCATTGAAGCCGCCGCAGTATAGGGCGCAACCGTTCCGTCAATCTCAGGCGCGGCAGGCGGACAATCCCAAACAACATAGCCTTTTGAGCTGTCCATTGCCGTAATTCCCCAAACGTTCTCCGAATAGCCGGGAAACTTATCTTTCAAACTTAGATTACAAGCCTTATGCGCTCGTGTCGCAATGACCGAATTTTGGTGATAATCCGTGCTAAAGCCTTTGTTTCGTTCACGTTTGTTGCGGAAATCAAACCAACCTTGTGAATATTGATGAACAAAGATCGGAGCTTTGGCGGAAATATATTTGTAGCCCGCGTAATCTACCCTTTGACGTTCCCATTTATACCAGCTTTGCGGTGAGATCGGTTTGGTCGGTGAACCAATTGCCAGCAAATATAAACTTGAACTTTCGCTGTAATCGTGCCAACGATGTTTCAAAAAACCTGTTTCGGGCTTCCAACCGTGCGAAAGCAAATATTTATCACCGTCGAGCATCCATTGAAAATCAATTCTGTTATAAATTTGCGTCGCCAGGTCAACAATTTCTTTATCATTGGCAAAACATTGACGGACGCTCAAAATTCCGCCTAACAACAAAGCAGTATCAATCGAAGAAATTTCACTATTCCAACGCCTTTCCCCTGTTTCACGATCCAACCAATGATAAAACCAGCCGTTTTTGTGAAAAGAGCGATTGGCATAATAATCAAGCGTGTTTCGGGTTCTTGTTTTCGCTTCTTCTGTGGTAATCCATTTTCTATCTGCGGCAATACAATAAGAAGTTAAGGCAAAACCTGTTGCCGCTGAACTCGCAATGTTATAACTTGGATGACCTTTCGGCATTCCTGAACCATCGGTTTTAGCCCGATCAAGCATTAATCCTGTTTTCGGATCGGCATTTTCCCAAAAGAACATAAATGAACGCTTGGAAAGGTCTTCAAGAAAAGCATCATCCTCTTTGGAAATTTTGAATTTGGTAAATTCTGCTCCCGATTTGGTTTGAGAAAAAACAGCGGCTTGCGCGAAAAGAATCGCCGTTATAAGTATGAAAAATGATAAATATTTTGAAAATTTCATTTCTAAAAATTTCACCTGACGGAACGCCGTCCATCTTGGCGGCATACGTCCGAAAGGACGTAAAACTCGTTGCATATTTGTGTCTTGACATATCAAAGAAACTGTTCGCGCTCTGCGCTCAATGCCGGCTGGAAGCACGGCGTTCCAGTTACTTCAAATTTCCATATCTTCTTGCCACAACTTCGGGCGTATCAAGATTTTTTCCGGCTTTCAAATTAATTGCTAAACGAATAAATTGCGCCATTGACCACGCCAAAGGAGTTGCCGACCTTGCACCTTCGCCAAACGGGAAAACTCCGTTCGGTTTATCCCAAATCTGTTCAGGAATCATCATTCCATCGTTGGCAAATTTTTGCATCGCATCTAATCTTTTATAGACAACCCAATGAGCCGGATAAAATCCCTGAGAATTTGCATGTTTCCGATAATATTCGTTCGCTAATGCCAATTCATACTGTCCACGTTCGCCCGTCAACAATGCCCAAAGATGTCCTTTGCCCGTCCAGGTTCTATCGTAATTCCAATTTCGCCCGTCTTCGTATTCGCCGTAACCATCGTGTGTGTAACGATAAAAGCCTTCGCCGTTTGGAGTTTTAACTTTCAAAACTTCATCAATAACCTTCAAAGATTTAACGATTAACGGATCATTTGGCGATTTGATTCCAAGTCGGACAAGTTCCAAAAATCCTGCGTCAACGATTTCGTTTTCAGCCCAAGTTCCTGCGCCGTTGTTGAGTTCGATTTTATCACCCGCATCAGGCGTTCCGTTTTTGGTCAAACGCAGATAATAATTGCCGTCGCCATATTTTCCTGTGGTTGTTGCCGTCCATTTGTCAACGTTTTGTTTCCAATTATCGGCTTTTTCGAGCCAAATTTTCGCTGAATTTTCATCACCGTTCTTTTGGGCAATGTCAGCAGCGCAAACTAATCCGGCAATTTCGGCGGCAATGGTGGCGGGTGAATATCCGGGCTTTTCTTCCCAACGGTCTTGTTTGGTAGTTGGTCCTGTTTTGACAATAAAATCGGCGGTTGGTTTGATATGTTTTTCGTAAGTCTCTTTGTCATTGCGTCCAAGCTGATACGCTAAAATCAACGGATACGCAACTTCATCCATTTGCAGACTATCGCCGACGATTCTGCCGTCCAACCAAGTCATTTGCGGATAACTTCCGTCTTTTTGCTGTTGCTTGGTAAAAAGATAATCCAACGCCCGATTTGCCGAGTCTTTATCGCCCAAAGCAATGTAAGCCGTCACCACCTGATACAAATCCCGCGACCAAACCAGATGATACCCTGCCACATAGGGTCCGTTGGCATCGCCCGTCGGAATCCAGGGTTTGCTCAAAGAAGCCACATTGCCGCCGCGAAAGGTTTTGTCCTCCATTGCGCGTAAAACCATCGCGGAATAGTTGAATTGTTTCTGATATTTTGGATCAATTTTCGGCAAAGTTTTGACGTAATCACTCCAACCTTTTTGATATTGGGCGTTAATTTTGTCAAAACCTTTGTCCAAGGCATTTTGCGCTGTCTGAAAAACTTCATCCGGTGTCTTGCCAAAACTTAAAGCAAAAGTAACGCCGCCATTGGGGTCTAAACTTATCTTAGCAATTTGGGTTACATTTCCGTCTGTTGCTTTGACTCTTGGCACAGTAATTTTACCTGTCGTGCGGAGTTGCTCAATGCCGTCATTCACTCCGTAAATATCATTGGAAATTTCGCTTAAAGGGTTTGAGGAAAACAAAGCAGAAGCCACCTCACCATCGGTTGATGAGAACATTTTGCCTTGATTCCAGGCAGTATCGCCCATCCCGCTATTGTTTAATGACGGATTGTAATAAACATAAAGTTGGAAATCTTTGTTTTTTGCCAACAAACGGACTCGAATTAAGATTGTGTTACTGTTTGGGTCAACTGTATAAGTTTTTAAGATTGTCCACTGACCTTTTTTAGAAGTATTTATTTGTTGAAAACTCAATGAATCAGGACGCAAAGTTTTGATTTGATGAACTGCATCATCTCTTTCCGTTTCAACCTTTTTCGTTTTCTGATTAACCACTACAAATTGCAGCCATTGAACATTTGCTTTATCAGCAGTCGGATAAAAAACTTCGGTCAGCGAACCACCTTGCAGAGTGAACCAGACTTTTGAATTCAAACTTAAAGCCGTTCCGATTCCCTGCTTTCCGGCACTTTCCCAATCAGCATCTTTGCCTTTTTCTTGAGAAAAAACGGAAGCAATTATCCACAGATGGACACAGATAAACACGGATAAAAACTTAATTGTATGGATTTGTCTTGTTGATATTGTAAAAAGTCTAATCATCTTGCTTTAAAAAATCTGTGTCTATCTGTGTTTATCTGTGGACAGAAAATATTATTTTACAACTGTGAAAAATTCGCTCATTTCGTCTTTGATATTTTGCGAATCTGTTCCGACCATCACTCTAAATTGTCCTTCTTCAACGACATACTGCATCTGAGCATTATAAAATCCTAAATCCGAAACTTTGATCGGGATTTCGATTTTACGTTTTTCTCCGGCTTTTAAGAAAACTTTTTGGAAGCCTTTCAGTTCTTTGACGGGGCGTGACATACTGGCATCCATATCGCGGATATAGACCTGGACGACTTCCGCGCCGTCGCGTTTGCCTGTGTTTTCCAAATCAACCGAAACCGTAATTGTTCCGTTTTTGCCGATTCTGGTTTGGCTCAGTTGCATATTCGATAGTTTGAAAGTAGTGTAGCTCAAACCGTAACCGAAAGGAAATAAAGGAGTATTCGGAATATCCAAATACTTGCTGGTGTATTTATCTTTTTCGGCAAAAGGTCTGCCGGTTGGCAAAGCGTTGTAATAAAGCGGAATTTGTCCGCCTGAGCGTGGAAAAGTTATCGGAAGTTTTCCGCTCGGATTAACGTCGCCAAACAAAACATCGGCAATCGCGTTTCCGGCTTCCGTTCCCGAAAACCACGTTTCCAAAATCGCCGGAGAATTTTCTGCTTCCCAATTTATGGTCAAAGGTCTGCCGTTCATCAAAACGACTGCATAAGGCTTTCCGGTGGAGTGAATGGCTTTGATAAGTTCGGTTTGACCTGCCGGCAAAGAAATGTCGGAACGCGAAGCGGCTTCTGCGCTCCAATCGGCATCTTCGCCAGCCGTGATTATAACGAAATCACTGTTTTTGGCGGCTTTGACGGCTTCATCAAAACCTTTGGTGTCTGTGCATTTCAATTCACAACCCATTGCATAATTTAATTTTACGCTGCTGCCAAGTTTGTTTTTCAGACCTTCCATCAGGGTCACAGCATCTTCAGGTTTAGCATCTGCCGTCCAGTTTCCAAGCATATTTCGTTTATCGTTGGCGAGAAATCCGATAACGGCAAGGCTTTTTACTGATTTTGAAATCGGCAAAGTATTGTTGTCGTTTTTCAACAAAACCATTGATTTTCCGGCAATTTCGCGGGCGGCTTTTCGATTTTCATCAGTTAAAATCGAGGCTTTTTGTTTGGCTTCGTCAATCGGTTTGAAATCAAATGCCCCAACGCGGAATTTTGCACGGAGAACACTACGAACAGCATCGTCAATCGTTGCCATCGTGATTTTGCCCTCTTTCAGAAGTTTTTCGCCGTTTTGGTTGATGGCTTTAGAAACCATTTCGAGGTCAACCCCAGCGTTCAAAGTTTTCATCGCGGCTTCTGCTTCATCAGCAGCAATAGCGTGATTAACCAATTCTTTGGTCGCGTTGTAATCCGTCACAACCAGAGCGTTTGATTTCCATTCTTTTTCTACTAAAGTTTTCCAAAGAAACGGATTAGCGGTTGAAGGAACTCCGTTAAGCGAGTTGAACGAAGTCATAAACGAACCGACTCCGGCATCAACCGCCGCTTTGAAAGGAGGCAGATAAATGTCGCGCAAACGCTGTTCAGACATATCAGTCGTGTTGTAATCACGTCCGCCTTCGGCAGCACCGTATCCAACAAAATGCTTGGCGCACGCCATAACTCTATCGTCTGCACTCATATCATCGCCTTGAAAACCGCGAACACGGGCAAAAGCGATTTTTGAACCTAAAAAAGTATCTTCGCCCGCGCCTTCGACCACGCGCCCCCAACGCGGATCACGCGCAATGTCCACCATCGGCGCAAAAGTCCAATGCAATCCGGTTGATTTAGCTTCTTTGGCGGCAATATGCGCGGCTCGTTCAATCGCTTCCAAATCCCAACTTGCCGATTCGCCTAACGGCACGGGAAATTGGGTGCGATAGCCGTGAATAACATCAAAACCCAATAAAACAGGAATTTTCAAACGGGATTCCATCGCGGCTTTTTGCAAATCATTTGCGCCTTTGAATCCGCGCACGTTAAGTGTTGAGCCAAGCAAGCCTTTGCGGGCTAGTTCGAGTTGTTCGGGACGCGCTTCACCGGTTCCCCAATCGCCGTCAAGCTGTTGAAGCTGTCCGAGTTTTTCCGCCAACGTCATTTTGGCAAGCAGAGCATTGACTTTCGCTTCGATTTGAGCATCTTTAGTTGAAGTTTTTCCAACATTTTTTTGTGCCGGAACGCTAATGATCCCAACCCAAAAAACTAAAAGCAACAAAATGGAATATACTTTTTTCATTTGATTAATTTCCCTTGATTTTGAAAGCAAGTAACGCAAAGTTTCGCTAAGTTTTCGCTAAGTTTCGCTAAGAAATACAAAAAACACTTTGCGTTCTTGGCGTTACAATTCCTCATTCTAATTTTCACAAACGCCGGATAAGCAATCCGCTTAAAATCGGCTGTTCTTTTTGTGCTGTAAAACTGATTTCGATTCCCTGATTATTTTTGGCATTTACTTGATTTTTTTTGGTAAATGCAGTAAACATTCCCATTTCTTTAACTAAATCCAGATTTTTAATTTTCGTTTCGCCGTTGATCTTCACATCGAAAGTCCGTTGTCCGATTTCCTTAAATTTTGGTTCGGTAAACCGCAGTTCAATTTCGTAACTGCCGTCAGGAACATCGAATTTATAAGTTTGAACGCCTTCGCGCATCGTTTGAAAAACAGGTTCGTCTTCCGTTTTCAAGATATTTCGCAAAGTGTCAGTAGTTTTTGTATCGTTTCCGATAAATCCCCAGCTACCTTTTTGATAAGGCTGATCGGCTTGCCAAATTATTTTGTTTTCGTCTAAAAACTCGGTATTTGAACCAACATTTACAGCAATTTCGGCAAAATTATTTGGATTGAAATAAAAAACATTTGCCGAATCCTCCATTTTTCTTTTACCGTCCAATCCCATTGCATAAAATAAATTCTGCCCGTCTTTGAATTGAACTTCCCAAACCGCTTTTCTATTTGCATCAACTTCTTTTTCACCCAGCGAGTTTCCGTTTTGAAACAGCTCGACCTTTTTCAAATTTGAATAAACTTCAATCGCTTGTTTAGGATTTCCGCTGCGTTTTTGCCAATCCCGTGTGGCAAGGTGCAAAACCGGATTTTTTGAAAGATTTGCTTTGTAATAAAACGAAATGTCTTTCGGCTGACGGTCGTAGGTGAACATTCCTTTTTGATTGATGTGCGGCAGAGTTTCACCCCGAAATTCCGAACCGAAATTGAATTGGCTCCAGATCGCACTTCCTGCGATAAACGGTCGCTCATTGATTTGTGGCAAATAAGATTCGTGATACATCCGTTGCCATTCCACCGAGGAATCAAATCTTTTTGGCGCAAGGGAATGAACTCTTAAGTCTGCATTCGCACCGTATTCGCTGATAATTAAGGGACGATTCGGCAAGCGTTTATGCTGATCGTCCATAAATTTGCCAAAATCCTCAAACTTGCCGCTATACCAACCGAAATAAAGATTCCAGCCAACCACATCCGTTACTTCCGCCAATCCCGAAGTGTAATAACGCTCGGTATTTCCGCCGTCAAACGCAATTGTCGTCCAACGTGACGAATCCTCGGCTTTACAAATTTTATTTAAATCGCGAGCAAGTTTGACCGTTTCCGTAATGTCCGCCTCGGTTTTCGGTGAACGCAAGAAAATTTCGTTCATAAATCCCCACAAGATTATTGAGGGATGATTGTGATGCTGGTGAATCATTTCCTTCAGCATATTTCTTGCATTTTGATTAAAGTCTTCGGAAATCGTAATCAGATTAACCAAAGGAATCTCTTCCCAAATTAACAAGCCCAGCCGATCCGCCGCATCCAAAACCGCTTTGCTCTGCGGATAATGCGCGAGTCGAAGAAAATTAAAGCCGTTTTCCTTGATAATTTCCAAATCACGGACTTGCAGAATTTCGGGAACGGCATTTCCCAAGCCGATGTAATCCTGATGCTTATTTGTCCCGCGTAATTTCAAAGGTTTTCCGTTTAAGAAAAAGCCTTGTTCAGCATCAAACTTGAACCATCTGAAACCAAGCGACTGCGTAATTTCATCCAAAACTTTTCCGTTTTCTTTGATTGTCGTTTTAACCTGATAAAGATTCGGGTTATCGGGTGACCAAAGTTTCGGCTTGTAAATTTGTTTAGAAGTTTGTTCAAAATTTGCTTCGCTTTTTGGATTAACGGTAATTACTGAATTATTTACACTTACTTGTCTATTCTGTTTGTCAAAGATCGTGTTGGTAACTTCAATTTGTCTGTTTTTTTCACTTTCATTAACAAACGCTCCCAAGACTTTAACCGTTGCCGAACCTTCGGAAACCTGAGGCGTTTCAATTCGCACTCCTGACGAGGCAAAATCTGTCATTTTCAAGTGAACTTCGTCCATCACAATCAGCCAAACATTACGGTAAATACCGCCATACATATTAAAATCGGCGTCCAGCGGCGGAATATCTTTCAAAAGTGTGTTATCAACTTTAACCAGAACCTCATTGGATTTATTGAAATCAACCGCATCGGAAATATCAAAAACGAAAGCAGTATAACCGCCGATATGTTTGCCTAAAGGTTTATTGTTTATAAAAATTTCGGCAGTTTGATTGACCGCTTCAAAATATAGAAAAAGGCGTTTATTTTTGAGGTTAGAATCAATTTTTAAGTCATGCTGATACCAACTGACACCGCGTCGGTAGCCCGGCTCATCGTCAAAAGTATCTTTATCGTTCCAGGTATGCGGAATCGTTATTTTTTGGATTTTGTCTTTTGATTCATCAAACCAAAAACTCCAGTTATCATTTAACTTTTGACTGATGCGAGGCAAATTTTGAGCATTGACACAAATAAAGCAAATTTGCGACAAAATTACCATCACCAAAATTTTAACCACCAAAGTTTTCATTTTTTTTAATTCACAGGGATTGAGGAGATAGTCAGGGATTATTGAGCTATTCTTTCCAATTCCTTTTATCTCCTTTATCCCTGTGAATTAACTCCTTAAAAAATAATCTCAGCCAAAACAGGCAAATGATCGGATGCCCATAGTCCGTCCCAACGGTCTGACAAAATGCCGTGTTCTAAAACTTTTGTAGTTTCGCCAACGAAAATGTAGTCAATTTTTCGATTCGGCTCTAATTCCTTGAATGCGTTAAAACTTGAATTTCCACCAAAGTGACCGTTTTGCGAAATGTATCGCGCATCAATTAATTTAAAATTTCCGGCTTCCTCTTTTCCGGTCAAAATCCGGTAAACATTAGTATCTTCCTGCGCGTTAAAATCTCCGGTCACGACAAAAAGTGACTTTCCCGCGATTTTTGGAATCTGTTTTAATAAAAGTTTGGAGCTTTCAAAGCGTGCTTTTGCTCCGATATGATCAAAATGCGTGTTGAATTGGTAGAAAATCTTTTTCGTTTGGTTATCTTTGAATTTTGCCCAAGTGACGATCCGCGGATAATCTGCATCCCAACCTTTTCCGCCAACTTTGTCGGGATTTTCCGAAAGCCAAAAGGTATGTGTTTCTAATAATTTGAAACGTGATTTACGATACAGAATTGCAGAATATTCGCCTTTATTTTCCCCTTCGCGTCCAACTCCGCACCAGGCAAAATCAGGCAAAAGATTTTCTAAGTCCTGTAATTGGTTGAATTGCGCTTCCTGAACTCCGACTAAATCGGTTTGGTGGAATCTAATGACATCAGCTACTTTTGTTTTTCGGTTTGTCCAGGCGTTAATACCGTCCCTTGGCTCGTTATATCTGATATTAAAGGTCATTACCCATAACGGAGCATCTTTGGCAAATGTCGTTTGAGTGTTTAAAAAAAGCAGTAAAAGAAAGGCTAATACTAAATAAAAACCGGGGAAGCTTAAATTTTTCATTAATTTCATTTTTGGGGGTAAAACTGAAAAAAGCTGCCATTTGAGAGAAAATTGACGCGGTTAAAATCACTTTCAGCCGCGCCAATTATTTTTATCAAATTAGAAACTAAGTCTAATTTGGAATTCGCCCACTCTGCCTGCTAACGCTGCTGTCGCATAACCGAATTGAACATTATCAACCCGTGTGCTGTTGCTTTGCGCGGTGAACGGAGCGAGGTTTAAAGTATTGAAAAGATTAAAGAAGTTAAACCGTAAATTGATGTTTGCGGCTTCACCCAAAAATCCGACGTTTGGAAGTTTGATATTTTTGGCAATTGATAGATCAGTTGAAAAATATCTCGGTCCCCGGAACACATTACGTCCGATTCCCGGAGGATTACCCTGATAAGTCGTTCCGTTTCTGGTGGTTAAAAAGTAATTGCTGCAACCTAACGGAATATTGACCGGATCATTACAGTTAACTACGTTCCCGGCAGAATTACGGATAATGTTGTTTGGAAACATTCCGGTTGTCAAAAAGACATCATTGGTGTTATCCAACGGAGCAGTTCCGTAATATGAACGCGGACGAATTACTCCAACCGAAGAGCTTTGAGTAGAAACTGAAAGACTTCCGCCTTCTGTTGGGGTCCACGGGAACCCACCGCGCCAGGTAATAATCGGGCTGAACGACCAACCGCTAAAGAGGTCTCCGCCGACATTATGCTGTCCTTTCCACCAAGACGGTTCCCAAGTTCCTGAAACAACTACATAATGAGTTACGTCAAAATCCGAAGGACCTCTTTCGGTTGAATTATCAAACGGATAAGTTTGATTGGTGCAGCCGCAGGGAGCTTCGAGTGAAACGGTATCAATTCCTTTGCTGAAACGATAATTAACGTTCAAATCAAAGTCTTTGCTGAACCGTTTTCTTAACCCGGCATTCATCGCATTGTAAATACTGTTACCATCCGGGCTGGCATAATAAACAGGTTTTAGTGTTGCCGTGTTTTGCGGATAGAAAATGTGCAACGGCAAAATTCTGACAAAACGATGCCCGGCACTACCCTGATAACCAAGCGATGCTACGAATTGCCAAGGTAATTCGTATTGACCTTCGAGCGAATAACGATAGATATACGCATTCGGCATATTCGCCGGTCCGCTATAAACCTCTACCGTTCCTTTATTCGGACCGCCGTTTGCAGCAAATCCGCCGCCAATCGTATTATTTTGCGGATAACCGTAAATTGTTCCGTTTGAACTTGAAACAAACTGAATTGTTCCGCCTGCCCCGGTATTTCCCGCATTTCCGCTGTTACCGCAGCAAACACTATATCGGGCAGCGTTTGGCGGAGCAAAACGGGCATTTCCTAACAAAGCAGCCCCTAAACGGTCGTAACCAATTCCAAACCCGCCGCGAACGACAGCTTTTCCGTCAAACCATTTCGGATTCCAAGCAAATCCAAGCTGCGGAGCAAAGTTATTCAAATCTTTATTGGAAAACTGCTTCACGGTTTCGATTCTGCCGTCATTTAAGCCAACCGAACCTAAAACGAAACGTCCTAAAACGCTGTCGCCTCCGGCTGTGATCGGAGATAAATATTCCCAACGCAACCCAAGATTTAAGGTCAGATTTGGTCGGAATTTCCAGTTATCCTGAACAAACAATCCAATGTTTGAAGTGTTAAAAGGAATATCATTTGCTTTCGGAGTTCCGGTCGCATCCGCATTAATTGCTTCAAAAACAGGAGTTCCATTGGCAAAATTCCACATTCTGGTAAATGAATAAAGCGGACGACCGCCGCCGGGTGAAGCGGAACTATTCAACTCTTTCCGGTATTGAGCTCCAAATAAAAATGTATGGTTTCCTACGATATTGGTTAAAGTATCACGAAAATCCATTTGCTTTTGGTTAAAATCGCCTGGAGTTGTATCAGCACGCGGCGCGCCAAAGCGCAAACGGTCTCCCCAAATTGCTTCAATCTCAACCCGTGGAATACCCCAATCAGTATCAGGATTTGAATCAATTTCATTAAATCCCCATTTGGTGTAATTAAAACGAAACTCATTAACTAAAGAACTGGAAATTGTGCGTTGATAAATACCACCAATTAAATAGGTTAATCTGTTTGAATTGAGATCCGCTTGCGGACGAGACTGAGCGGCGGTGTTATAACCGTATGACCTGAGTGGCGTGAAATTTGAAGTAAAGGTAAGTTTATCTTTTTCAGTCAATTGATAGTCAATTCTACCTGTAAATTGATTGCCTCTGAATCTGCTGAAGTTGTTCAGCGTTACATATTGCAAATCAGCAATTCCATCCAATCCGCCGCCAGTTGTATTACTAGAATCAAGAACATAAGTTCCGTAAGTTCCGGTAATTGAACCAATGTCTAATCCATCGCCAACCACTACACAATTTGGAGGTTGATTCACTGGATTAACAGTATATCCGGTAATTAAACTGCAATTAGGAGTCAAAACCTGTGCAATTCTCGGAGTTGCGCCATTGGCAAGCATCTTAGCGGATAGCGTGCCTCCGCGTAAATTTGCCAAAGCTGCGCGATATGCTGCTGTTTCAACAAAGCCTCCGGTTGTGACACTGCTTGATTGACTACGGTTTCCTTCATAAGCAAAGAAGAAAAACAATTTATCTTTAGCAATCGGTCCGCCAAAGCTGCCGCCGTATGTTTTAAGTTTGTCACCAACCCGGGTCGGATTTAATCCGGTCAAACCTGAAACGCCTTGCACTCCCCGAAAACGGTTAAAGGCATTCAAACTCGGATCATTAATCTTGAAAAATGAACTGCCTGACCATTTGTTTGTTCCATATTTGGTAATAACTTTGACTTGTGCACCGCTGTTGCGTCCGTCTTCGGCTGAATAGGTCGAAGATGTAACTTGAACTTCGGAAACGCTTTCCTGAGTTGGAGTAATAACTGCCGCTCCGCCCCAGGTTTGGCTGTTGACGCTAACGCCGTCAATTTCGTAACTGTTTGAAGTTACGCGTTGTCCGTTAGCAGAAATTTGGGTTTGGTTTTCAACCGCAAAAATACCGTTGCTTGAACCGCCGGGACCTGAACCGTTATTACCGATTTTATTTGCGCCCCCGGTAGCTGATCTGGCTCCGTCGCCAAATACACCCGGTGCAAGCCGTGCTAATTGATACGGATCACGTCCTACTTGGGGCAATTGCAAAACTTCTTTATTAGTAATATTTTTTCCAAGATTAGGACTTTCGGTTTCAAGTGCAGGAGCGTCACTACCACTAACCGTAACTTGTGCAGAAATTTCACCTGTTTCGAGTTTGACATCCAAACCGGCAATGGTTTCTGCTCCAACTGTTACTTTTTCAACTAATTTTTTCTTAAATCCGTTTTGCGTAACAAGGACGTTATAAGTTCCCTGTTTCAATCCCGTAAAACGATACAGCCCGGATTCGTTGGCAGTCGTTTCAACACTTTGATTAGTTTCAGTGTTGGTTAATTTAACATTTGCGCCGGGAATAATAGCTCCATTCTGGTCTGTTACAGTTCCCTGCAAACCTGATCCCAATTGCCCAAAAGCAACCAGACTCAATCCTAAAATAAATACTCCACAAACAAAAACATGAAATATTGTGGTAAAAACTCTACACATTTGGAAACCTCCAAGTTAATTTTCTAATAGTTGATTATAATGACGGGAGTTGGAAAACTAAAGATTTTCCCTGTTTTATTAAGCTAAATCGTTTTAGTAAATCGTTTTAGTAACAAAAACTTTAGCATCTAAAAATTACACTGTCAAGAATAGTTTTCATCCCCTTTATGAAAAGATTTAATTCCTAAATATTTTTAATTACTCTTGCATCAATTTTAGTTGTTATGAGAAACTCGTTTTCGTGCCAAAGGAAAAATCCCAAAACAATGAGCCTAATGGACATCAACGTGCTATCAGCTTAAAAGAATTAGCTGCCCATCTCGGCTTATCCATTACCGCACTATCTTTGGTGCTGAATAATAAACCCGGTGCCAGTTCGATTCCGCAGGAAACTAAAGACCGTATTTTTGAAGCAGCGGAAAAATTCAATTATCGCCCAAATTATTTTGCCCGGTCTCTGCGCGCACAACGAAGTTTTACCTTTGGTGTAATGGTTCCCGAACTTAGTGACGGTTACTCGGCGATGGTTTTAAACGGAATTGAAGCCGCTCTTTCCAAAGAGGGATATTTTTACATTACAGCCAGTCATTTGCATCGTGATGATTTGCTCAAGCATAATCCGCAAATGCTGATCGAAAGGCAAGTTGAGGGAATAATTGCAGTTGACACTCCGATTCGTTTTCAATCTGAAGTGCCTGTGGTGACAGTTTCGGGTCACGATGAGATTCCCGGTGTCACAAATGTTATCTTGAATCATCAACACGCCGCCGAACTTGGAATGGGACACCTATTTACCCTCGGTCATCGAAAAATCGCCTTTATCAAAGGACAAGATTTTAGTTCCGATACCGAAATTCGTTGGGAAACCATCAATGAAGCAGCCTACAGACGCGGAATCAAATTGGAAAATGATTTAATTGCCCAACTCGAGGGTGACATTCCTTCTCCTGAGATCGGTTATGTAGCAACTAAAAAAATTCTGTCTAAAAACAAACCTTTCACCGCCCTTTTTGCTTTTAATGATATTTCCGCAATTGGAGCAATTCGGGCAGTTCAGGAAGTCGGTTTGCGTGTTCCCGAAGATGTTTCAATCTTAGGTTTTGATGACGTTTACGCTGCCGCTTTTCACAATCCGGCATTAACTACAATTCGTCAGCCTCTTTTTGAAATGGGCAAGCTCGCGGCTCAAACACTGCTCAAACGATTAGATAAAAAAACGCAAAACGATGAAATTCCTTCAATCCTAACTGCCGAACCGCAATTAATTGTCAGAGATTCTACTGCGCCGGTTAGAAAGAACTAAAAGACTTTCAGGTTTGAATTTATCCCTACCACCAATCAAAAAATTGTTGTATTTTGATTCTTAAAGAAATATTCAAGGAGTATCTATGAGCCAGGAAACACAACCAATTCGTATCGAAACAGGTGAAGAAGTCGCTTTTGAGTTAATGAAATTTATTGCCGAAAAAGAAAACAGACAGCTCTCACCGGAAGAAATTCGTGATTATTATCTGGATCTATTTATTGAATGCGCTACTGCTGTTTATGATGGTGAGCGTAAGTAAAAAGTAAAAAGGCAAAATTTTAATGAAAAGACGAAACTTTCTGAAAAAAGCTTCGGCAATCGGACTGGTTGCCGGACTTTCGCCAAATGTTGTTTTAAGCGAATCAAACGAAGCGAATTCTCCAAAACCCGCCGATGATCGGGCATATTGGGTTCAGCTTTTGGACAAAATCGCCAATCCTGTTTTGTCCAATATGAGCAAAGGGGAATTGCAGAAAAATATGAAGGTCGAATATTCGCCGACCTGGGACAAGCGGGATGGTCGTGTATCGTATATGGAAGCCTTTGGTCGCTTGATTGCAGGAATGGCTCCGGCGGTTTCTCTGCCTGATGACAGTTCGGCTGAAAGTAAAATCAGAGCAAAATGGCGTTTGCAAATTCAGCAAAGTCTGGCACACGGATTTAATCCGAAAAGTCCTGATTATCTGTATTGGGGAGACAGTAAACAACGTCAACCTCTGGTTGATGCGGCATATATTGCTCAAGCCTTGCTGACTGCGCCGGAAGTGTTATGGAACCCCTTGGATAATGAAACAAAATCGCGCATCATTCACGAATTCAAAACGATCCGGCAAATTCAGCCTTTTAACAATAACTGGATTCTTTTTGCCGCCACGATTGAAAGTTTTCTTTTGAGCATTGACGAAGAAATTGATGCCAAAAGAATTGATCCGGCGATTGAAACCATCAACAAATGGTATGTGGGCGACGGTTGGTATAGTGATGGAGATAAATTTCACTTTGACCATTACAACGGCTATGTTATTCATCCAATGCTGGTCGAAGTTCTGAAAGTGAATGTCGCAAAAGGCAGAAAAGATAAGGCTTTATACGATACAGCTTACAAACGGATGCAGCGTTACGCTTCATTTCAGGAACGTTATATTTCGCCCGAAGGAACTTATCCGGTTTTCGGACGCTCCTCAACCTATCGCGTTGGAGCATTTCAGCCATTAGTAAAATTGGCGTTGGACGATGCCCTCCCGAAAGATATTTCGCCCGCACAGGTGCGTTGTGCTTTATCGGCGGTAATGAAACGAATGTTTACACCAAATACTTTTACCAAAGAAGGTTGGCTAACACTCGGATTAATCGGTAATCAACAAAGCGGAATTACTGATGTTTATTCAAACACGGGCAGTATGTATATCACTTCTTTGGCGTTTTTGCCATTAGGATTACCGCCGACTCATAAATTCTGGGCTGATCCTTTTACCAAATGGACGCAGTTAAAAGCTTGGAGCGGAGAACCTTTTGCCAAAGATTACGCAGTTGATTATTAAACCGGTGGTCAGAAATTAGTTGTCAGTGGTCAGAAAGTATTTGATAACTGTCAACTTTTCACTGACCACTAATAAAAGGAGTTAACTTTAAAAATGATTATACATTTTGAAGCTGAAGCGGTTGAGATTGAAGTAAATGATCTAAATGTTTTATTTGTAGGGTTTTATGCCGAAGAAAATTATTTAATGATTCAACTGAGTCTGGATATTGAGGATGGAAATTATCACATTGAGCGTGACGACCAATCCTACGGCGAATACGGCGGCGTTGAAAAGATTAATCTTTGGCGTGACTCGATAGAAGTTGAATTGGACGACAACGGCAAAGAAAATTTGCAGTGTGATGGAGTTAAAGTTGATTTTGAAACCGACGATGAAAACTATCAATTATTGATCGAAAAACTAAAATTCATTTTCGGAAACTCTTTAATTCTCAAAGATTAAGCGAAACCTTAAAAAAATTCTTATCAAAATATCTCATTTAGGCTAAAATGGTGGACTGAAATTATGAAAATCATTTTCGGCAAAGTATTTCTTTTCCGAATCTTGATTTGTCTGCCACTGTTTGTTTCAACTTTTATTTTTGTTAAAGCCCAACAAATTGAGGCTCCGCTAATCAAGCCGGAAACAAATTTAGCTCAAAATTTATTGGTTTTTGATGCCCTTTGGGAAAAAGTCAACACCAAATATTTTGATCCCGAATTTAATGGCGTGGATTGGCTCAAAATGCGTGAAATCTATCGCCCCAAAGCCGAAAAATCTGCAAATAAAAGCGAACTGCTTTCAATTCTCAAACAAATGCTAAGCGAATTAAACACCTCACATTTAGACGTTTGGCAAACTGTCAGCAAAAAAAGAATTGAGAAAAAAATTCTGACCAACTTTGATCCACAAACCGAAGTTTTGCAATTAAGTTACGGATTTAATTTCAAATCTATTGACGGTAAATCCATTGTGACAGAAATTATTCCCGCTTCATCGGCTCTGGCAGAAAAAGTAAAAATCGGGTGGGAATTAATCAGCGCAGACGGTAAATCCGTTTCCGAAAAAAACTTCAAATTTGGTGAGATTTTTGAAGGAAAGAAAATGGATTTTCACTTTCTTGATGCACAGAAAAAAGAATATCACTTAAATTTGACAGCGGATTGGACGATCAAAAGATTCGGTCTAGTTAGCCGCCAATTAACTGAAAACATTAGTTATATCAAATTTGAAGGTTTTACCAAAGATATGGGAAAATGGCTTCAGCTTAAATTAAACAAATTAAATTCGGTAAACGGAATAATTATTGATTTAAGAGGAAATCACGGCGGCTACGTTGATGAAGTAAAAAAATGTTTGAGCCAATTTTATTCAGAGGATATTGAATTTGGCACATTTATCGAACGCAGCGGCAAAACAAAACAAGCTGAAGTGAAAGGCAAAAAAGAAAAAGCATTCAAAGGAAAATTAGCAGTTTTGATTGACGATGAAAGTTTTAGCGGCTCGGAAATTTTTGCCCAAATAATCAAGGAAACGGGTCGCGGTCAAATTATCGGCACACCCACCAAAGGATTTGTTCTTAACAGTTTAGAGTATAATTTACCGGATGATTTCAGAGTTTCAATTGCTTTTCGTGATTACCTTTCTCCCAAAGGCTTTCGCCTCGAAGGAAAAGGAGTTAAACCTGATTTTGAAATTCCGCTGACTTTTGAAGATATTCTAAAAGACCGGGATTCCGCTTTGGAAAAAGCGTTGGAAATTATCAAATAACTCCCCCGAAAAATCACTCAATCTAAAACAATGAAACTCTCCTGGAAAAGATACGATTTACAACTTAAACACACTTTTCGGATTGCTAGAAACGCGCGAAATTATGTTCCGGTCGTGATTTTAACGCTTGATCACGATGGAATTATCGCTTACGGCGAAGCATCGCCGAATATTCGTTACGATGAGGACGTCGAAACGCTCAACAATTTCTTTTCAAAAATTGACATTGAACAATTTGATTCTCCTTTTGCGCTTGACGAAATCTTGCAATACGTTGATGGAATTGAGGTTGGTAATAATTCGGCGAAATGTGCAGTTGATATTGCTCTGCACGATTGGGTTGGCAAAAAGTTAAAAATTCCGCTTTGGAAAATGTGGGGCTTGAATCCGAAAAATGCCCCGCTTTCCTCATTTACGATTGCGATTGATGTAAAAGAAATCGTCCGGCAAAAAGTGCGTGAAGCTGAAGATTTTCCGATTCTGAAAATAAAAGTCGGTTTGGAAAACGACCGCGAAATGATTGAAGCGATTCGTGAAATTACCGACAAACCGCTCTATGTGGACGCGAATGAAGGTTGGAAAACACGCGAAAAAGCAATCGAATCAGTTCATTGGCTGAAAGATAAAAATGTCGTTTTTATCGAACAACCAATGCCTGCCGCGCAGTTTGAAGACATAAAATTTCTGCGCGATCATTCGGAAATTCCCCTCATTGCAGACGAAAGCGTTTTGCATCTCGAAGACGTTCCCAAACTTGCCGAAGCCTTTGACGGAATCAATATCAAACTGATGAAATCCGGCGGAATCCGCGAAGCCGTAAAAATGATTCACACGGCTAAAGCCTTGAAAATGAAAGTGATGATGGGTTGTATGATCGAAACCGCCGTTGGAATTTCCGCCGCCGCACAGCTTTCGCCGTTACTTGATTATTGCGATTTGGACGGTAATGTTTTGATTTCCAATGATCCTTTTAATGGCTCTCGAAATGTAAAAGGAAGATTAGAGTTGACGGAAAAAGCAGGTTTAGGAGTTGATCCTTTGGAATAATAAAAGTCCAAAAAACTTTATCAAAGATTTCAAGATTTAGGCGCAACGCACATTCTTTTAGAGAAAAAGGAGTCAAAATGAATCTCAAAACATATACTATTGCTTTATCAATAATTTTGTTTTTATTTGGAAATTGCTTTGCTCAAGAACTCAAATTTGATTTTGATATTTCCCTAAACCAAAACATCTTTTGGGCAAAAGACAAAAACATAATTGCAAAAATTTCAATTACAAATAAATCTGAACAGATTTTAGACACATCGAAATTAAATGGACTCGCTTTTTATTTATCAAAATGTCCAAAGGTAAGGTATCAATTCTGTAGCACTCATGGCGAAAATTTTGTCTCATCAGTCAAAATCAAATCTAAATTTCTCAAAAAAGATGAGTCACTTGAGTTTGAGGTAAGCCTCGCGGATTTGTATTGGATTGACGCAATATCAAATTCAATAGATTTCAAATATCCTAAAAATCTAAATAAGGTTCCAATTTCTAACAAATATTTTTACGGGGTAATAAGTGTTTTTGAGAAATACCTTGAGGTAAAAGATTTTCCCTCGAAGATTCCAATTTCAAAACCTTTCTTTTCAAATGAGATTGTTCAAAAAACAACGCCTAAATGATAAGACTTACTCATCTTTTAAATTGGTCAATTTTGCGCTTAAAACCGTCTTTCGTATTCAAAGTGTGAATAAATTTTCCGTCATCTTTTACATAGGAAATTATTCCACCTCCATCTTCAAATTCGATAGTTAAAACCTTGTCGGGAACAACTTCTGTTTCGATTTCAACGATAGGATTTTTACTTTCCGAAAGATTTTCGATAAGTATTTCCGAACGTCCGCCAGCCAATAAAAATCTGCCCGGACAATTACGAATCGGTTTCCAATCGTTGGAATTAAAGGCTTTTCCAAATGTTGTTGATTCTACAGTGTTTTCTTTCATTTGCAGTTTTATTCTAAAGTAAAAGTCAGTTTACAATAAATTCCTCTTTATCCTTGAATCTATCAAAGGTTTAGAGTTACGTCGTTTATTTTTAATTGAAGTTATCAAGATGATTTTTGTGCAGAACTTTTGAAGCAAAGCAGAAAAAATGCGGCTTTCATTTTTCGCAAGTTTTTTGTTTTAGTTCGTTCATTGTATTATGCGAAAAAATCAAAAAATCTTAAAATTTTCTACTGCATTTATTTTTCTAATTGCCTTGATCTCAGTAAGTTTTGCCCAAGAAAAATCGAAAGAAATCTTGAACAAAAATAGAATTTTGGCGATTAGGAAAATAATTTTGTCCTTTGAAGATTATAACGAGAAAACCAGAATGCAATTCGTTAACAAAAAAACTTTGGTTGAAATTGAATTGGTTGGCGATTTCAACCTCGAAGTTTTGAATTGTTGCGAACCATACGCAGTGATTGACGGAAAAATATTTGATGTTACAAGAGGAAATTCGCTTCGTATTTTTATTACGATGGATGAAATGACATTTAAATCATTAAAAGATAAATCGAAAATCTGTGTTGGGATGAGCTTGTTTTCAAGTCAAGAATATTTGGTAAAAACTTGCAAATCCAACGAAACTCCAAATGCCCTTAGACTTGAAAAAAAACTAATTAACAAATTTCCAACGCTTAAAGAAAATAGCGATATTCAAAACAAAAGAAGATATAAAATAGATTAAAATGAGTTATGCCGAAATTCATTCAAGGACTCGAATTAAGCCGTTTATTTTTCGTTGAAGCCGTCAAGCCGATTCTCGACGCGGATTTTCCTTCGCTGAAATACGCGGCGGCGTTGACCGGACACGGTTCGGAGATTTTAGGTTTTGACACGGAAATGTCCACCGATCATTATTGGGGAGCGCGTCTGATGATTTTTTTGGCGGAAAAAGACCTTGCTGAATTTCAAAATGAAATCAACGAAGTTCTTAAACAAAAACTTCCTTACAAAATTCACGGACATTCGACCAATTTTGTTCTAATCAGCAAAGAAGATAATTCGCTGATTCCATTGGAAATTGAAAGCGGTTTGGTTAATCATCGCGTCCAAATGTTTACGATTCGGGATTTCTTTCGGGATTATCTTAATTTTGATATTAACCAAACGATTGAACCAATTGATTGGCTGACTTTTCCCGAACAAAAATTGCGGACAATTCGGGCAGGTGCGATCTATCACGATGAAATCGGGTTAAGGGAAACAGTCCAAAGATTTGATTATTACCCGCAGGATGTTTGGTTTTATCTGCTTGCATCTGGTTGGAACCGAATCGGTCAGGAAGAACATTTGATGGGACGCGCGGGAATGGTCGGGGACGAAATCGGCTCGGCACTTATCGCCTCTCGCCTAGTTCGTGATTTAATGCGGCTTTGTTTTTTGATGGAAAAAGAGTTTGCGCCTTATCCCAAGTGGTTCGGAACAGCTTTTTCGCACTTAAAATGCGCCGAATATTTAACACCGATTTTTAAGCAAGTTTTATCGGCGCAAACGTGGCAGGATCGTGAAAAGCATCTTGTCAAAGCTTATGAATTTGTTGCCGAAATGCACAACCAACTTCAAATCACTGAACCGCTTACCGCAAAAGCAGACGACTTTTTTGGTCGTCCTTTTAAGGTAATTCACCTACACGGAAATTTTGCCGCAGCAATTTGCCGAAAAATTAGTGATTCGCAAGTTAAAAGCCTGATTGAAAAAGAACTTATCGGCAGTATTGACCAAATCAGCGATAACACAGATATTTTATCCAAACCGCATTGGCGACCTGTTTTACGAAAAATTTATGAGTGAAAATACAGAAAATATTATCAGTTCATCCAAAGCCCCCGAACCCGTCGGGCTTTACCCGCACGCACGCAAAGTCGGCAATCTTTTGTTTCTTTCGGGCGTTGGACCGCGTGAGCGAGGAACAAAGAAAATTCCGGGAGTAGAATTGGACGAAAACGGAAATATTTTGTCTTACGACATCGAAACTCAATGCCGTTCGGTCTTTCAAAACGTGCGTTATATTTTGGAAGATGCCGGATCGAGTTGGGATAAAATCGTTGATGTAACGGTTTTTTTGACCAATATGAAAGACGATTTTCAGACTTATAACAAAATTTACGCCGAATATTTCAAAGACAATCTGCCTTGTCGGACGACGGTTGAAATCAACTGTTTGCCGACTCCAATTGCGATTGAATTAAAAGTAATTGCAACGATTGATTAGTGATGAAATTCTTAATTCAAAACAATATTTTCACCTCAGAGGAATTGGATTATTTGTCAGAATGTCTTGAAGGTTTGAATTATCAATATATCGGAATTGTTCCTTTTGAACATTCTTTGACCTCTAACGAAGAACTAAAAGGTGTTGATTATATTCCTTACGGCTCAACCGAATTAGTAAAAAAATGCTTTGAATTAGGTTTCAAAGGAGTTTATTTCAATTCGGAAAACGATTATCGGAAAGCTTTACAAAATAAAGTTCCGATGCTGAATAATCAAATCATCAGTGTTGAAGAATTATTGAAATTAAAGGAATCGGAATTATTTGTTCGTCCGATCGGAGACCTTAAACTTTTTAATGGTCAAGTTTATCAGTTTGAAGAACTGCAAGATTTATTAAAATCGGGATTAGTCGGCGGAAGTTCTAAAATCGGACAATTAAATTTAACTGATGAAGTTATCATTTCTCAGCCGAGATTTATTGATGCCGAATATCGAACCTTTATCGTTAATCGAAAAGTAGTTTCCATTTGCCGCTACAAATCTAATGGGCGATTGAATCCGTCTAAAGAAGTTCCCCAAGAAGCAATCAACTTTGCAAAAACAATCGCTGAAGGTTGGCTGCCAAACAATAATGTGGTGGCAGACATTTGCATTATTGAAGAGGGTTTTAGAGTAGTAGAATTTAATTGCATCAATTGTGCGGGATTTTATCGTAATGATATGAAAGCAGTTTTTCAGGCTTTAAATTATGAGAATTGAAATCAAACCAACTTTATCCCAAGAACAAAAAGAAATCATCACGCGGCTTTGGAATGCGGAATATCCTGAGCAAATAAAGTATGAAGATGTTGCAGGATTTGAAGCGTTTTTGGACAGAATCACTCAACACAAACATTTTTTGCTGTTTGATGACGGTGAAAATCTGAAAGCGTGGTTAGTTTCTTTCAACCGGGAAGGCGAGCGTTGGTTTTCGATTATTGTTGATGGCAGCGAACAGAAAAAAGGTTACGGCACGAGACTTTTGAATGAGGTCAAACAGCACGAAAACGAACTCAACGGCTGGGTTGTTCCTGACGATAATTTCCTTAAAACCAACGGCGAAAAATATCTTTCACCGCTCGAATTTTATCAAAAAAACGGCTTCACTATTTTAGAAAATATCACTAATAAAAAAGGCGATCTTTACTTTGTTAAAATAAATTGGAAGCAGAGTTAAATTTCTCAGTTTCGTAAAAATGGTGTCATAAAAGTTCCGTCCTTGGTGTTTTCAAAATAAGGAATGATTATGAATAAAATTGAAAAAAGACTTCGTTATTTGGAAATTTACGCCGTTGTTTCATTATTAATTTTTGGCGTTTTAGCTTTTTCAGCTTGGACAAGATCAAGAGAGAAATTTACCGAAATTGATGTTGAGCGATTAAATGTGCGACAAAAGGATGGCAAATTATTGATGGTAATTGCCAACAATGAACGGATGCCCGATCCGATTGTGAATGGAAAAAGCTGGAAAGAGTCGCGCCCTGCCGGAATGATTTTTTATAATGAATTTGGCGATGAAAATGGTGGTTTAGTTTTCGGTGCAGTAGTTGGTGGCGGAAAATACGGTACATATCACGGACTTTCTTTCGATAAATATAAACAATCCCAGGCAATGGCATTAGTTTACAACGACCATTCAGGTAAATATCGTGCCGGTTTGCAAGTTTGGGACAGACCGGAAATTCCTATAGATGAAATTATTACCAAACGCGAAGAAGCAAAAAAAATGCCGGATGGAGAAGCAAAAACAGCAGCCTTGAAAAAAATTGACGAGGAAAATTTTTCGCCGACTCGCGTTTACGTTGGCAAAAATGCCGATAAGGAATCCGAAGTAACGCTTTACGATGCTAAAGGAAAAGCGCGGATTAAAATGTCTGTGACTGCTGAAGGAAACTCAAAACTTGATTTTCTTGATGCTGAAGGTAAAGTTACATATAGTTTACCGAACGATGCTAAAAAATGAGCTTTGTAATCAGAAAAGCGTCTCTTGAAGACCGAACAGAAATTGGCGATTTAATTGCCGAATCGGTTAGAGGTTTGAGCCGTGATGATTACAACGAAAAACAAATTGAGCTATCAATTCAAACAGTTTTCGGCGTTGACAACCAATTAATTGAGGATGAAACTTATTTTGTCGTTGTCAATAAGGATGAAAGAATTGTTGGTTGCGGCGGCTGGAGCAAACGCAAAACTCTCTACGGTGCAAGCCGTTACGAACAAAGCCGCGATTCAAATTTGCTCAATCCCAAAACCGATCCGGCAAAGATTCGCGCCTTTTTTATTCATCCTGATTTTGCGCGACAAGGAATCGGAACAATGATCTTAGAGGCTTGCGAAAACGAAGCCAAAGCACACGGATTTACA
The DNA here is from genome assembly GCA_019694395.1 of Pyrinomonadaceae bacterium. Classification (GTDB taxonomy): domain Bacteria; phylum Acidobacteriota; class Blastocatellia; order Pyrinomonadales; family Pyrinomonadaceae; genus JAIBCC01. The sequence continues at coordinate 441,524 of JAIBCC010000001.1, forward strand.
TCAGCCGAAATGATGGCAACTTTGCCGGGAGTCAAACTTTATCAGGTTCGCGGTTATGTCGGTGACGAAGAAGTAAAAGTTCCAATCGGCGAAAACGAAGATATAATTTGTATCAGAATGAGGAAAAATTTCGGATGAAATATGTAGCTTTTTTACGCGGAATAAACGTCGGCGGCAAAAATAAGATCAAAATGGAAACCTTGCGCGAAATCCTTTCCGCAGAAGGTTTTGAAAACGTCAAAACTTACATCAAAAGCGGAAATATTATTTTTGAGACTTTCGAATCAGATAACAAAAGACTCACTCAGCAAATTGAAAAAGCTATCGAAAAAGAGTTTGGGCTGAGTATCAAAACGATGGTTCGTTCAACTGATGAGATAAAAAATATTGTTAAAAATAATCCATTTGACGGACAATTTGAGAACGACAAAGATTTGCACGTTTTCTTTTTGGATGAAGAAATGCCTGACGAAAAACGTGAGTTATTAATTTCAAACAATAATGAAAATGAAAAATATTTTGTCCGGGACCGTGAGATTTTTTGTTTGCTGAAAATCAGCGTTTTAGATAGCTTGATGGGAAAAGATTATATCGGTAAAAAGCTGAAAGTTTCCGCAACTGCGCGAAATTGGCGGACGATTAATAAAGTATTGGAATTTTGATTAAATGAAAATCAGACAAGCCAAATTTGAAGATGCTGAAACTCTTTCACAAATTGCTTTTGCCGCCAAATCCTACTGGAATTATCCCGAAAACTGGCTCAAAATTTGGAAAGATGCTTTAACAATTACGCCCGAATTTATTGAGAAAAACGAGGTTTATTTGGCTGAATCGGACGGAAAAGTTTTAGGATTTTACGCTTTAATTGTTGAAAACGACAAAGTTCAACTCGAACATTTATGGATTTCTCCCGAAAATATTGGCGGAGGGATCGGTAAAATTTTGATGGCAGATGCGATTGAAAAAGCCAAATCATTTGGTGCAACATCAATGGAGATCGAATCAGACCCAAATGCCGAGGGTTTTATCAAAAACAAGGCGCGATAAAAATCGGCGAAAGCAAATCTGAAATCATAGAACAGGAAAGAATTTTGCCGATAATGCGAATCGAATTATAAAATGCAGATCATTGACGTTCCAAACAATGAGAATTTTATCCGAAAGGTTGCGGATTGTTTGCTTGATGGTTTTACAACTTTCGGCGTTCAACCTTGGGGCGATTTGAACGAAGCGATTGAGGAAGTCAGAGATTCTCTGGCGGAAGATCGAATCAGTCGGGCGGCAGTTGATGAAAGCGAAAATGTTCTTGGCTGGATTGGCGGAATTTTTTCTTATGCTTTTGTCTGGGAACTTCATCCCTTGGTCGTGCGGGCGGATTTGCAGGGAAAAGGAATCGGAACGGCGTTGGTTAAAGATTTGGAAGCACAAGTTAAGCGGCGCGGCGGATTAACAATTCAGCTTGGAACAGACGATGAAGCCAATCAAACAAGTCTCGGCGGAATCGAACTTTATCCGAATGCTTTAGAGAAAATAGCGAACATAAAAAATTTAAAACGACATCCTTTTGAGTTCTATCAAAAATTGGGTTACGAAATTACAGGTATTGTTCCAGATGCGAATGGATTTGGAAAGCCCGATATTTTGATGTGTAAACGAATCTAAAAAAATATGGATACTATCGAACATCTGCGTGAACTTTTTTATTTCAACGATTGGGCAAACCGTCGCGTTTTGAATGCGTTGCGTCCATCTAATTCTGAAAAAGCCTTGCAATTGACGGCTCATATTTTGATAACCGAAAAAGAATATTTTGAAAGACTTTACGGAAAAGATTCAACCGGATTTGATTTTTGGCAAAAACTCACACACGAGGAATGCAAACAAATTGCGATGGAAAACGCAGAAAGCTATTTCAATTTGTTAAAAGGTTTTGATGACGAAGGACTTGATATTTCAACATCTTACAAAACCAGCGAAGGAATTTCGCATCGCAATACTTACCGAGAAATGCTGACCCACGTTTTATTTCATTCGATGAGTCATCGCGGACAAATCAACACAATTTTGCGCGAAGAAGGCTTTGAACCGATTGCCAACGATTACATAATTTATCTAAGGAATTCTTGATTTTTAACGCAACGGCGCAAAGATTTTTCCTCGTTTTTTACCATTTTACTTTCTACTTTTTCCTTGAAATCCTTTGCCTCTTTGCCTCTTTGCGACTTTGCGTTAAAATACTTTCTTTCAATGGAATCACAACCCGAACAATTAGTTTTCGACTTTTTCAAAGAACAGCCGCAAATTATCGCCGAACGAAACGATGAGGAATTAAAACTCAAAATCGGAGAATTCGCGGGACCGCTCGATCTTTTGCTCTATCTTATCCGGCAGGAGCAAGCAAATATTTTTGAAATTCCGATTGCCAAAATTACCGATGAGTATTTGCGCGTCATTCGCCTGATGGAAAAACTCGATATTTCCGTTGCCGGAGATTTTTTGGTCATGGCGGCAACTTTGATAGAAATCAAATCGAAAATGTTGCTTCCGCGCGAGATTGTTGAAGAAAATGACGAAGACGCAGATGATCCGCTTAAAGAATTAGTCAATCGTTTAGTCGAATACGAAAAATTCAAAAATGCCGCCCAAATGCTTTGGGAAAAATCAACGGTTGAACAATCAATTTTTCCGCGCGGGAAAATCGAAACGGACGAGAACAATTCGGAAATAAATGTCGGAGTTTTTGATTTGCTCAATGTTTTCCAAAAGATTCTGTCACGCCGAAAAGAAGAAATTCAGATGGAAATCGAGCGCGAAGAAATGTCCTTGTCCGAAATGCTTAGCAATATAAAACTGCGCCTAAAACAAAGCAAAACTTTTAACGTGACCGAATTTTTCAATCATACACGTTCAAAAAAAGAATTGGTCTTAGCCTTTATGGCGATTCTGGAAATTGTCCGCACTGAAGCCGTTAAATTATTGCAGGAAAATATTTTCGGGGAAATTATTTTGACAAAAGGTTAATGTAGGGGCAGGTCTTGTGCCTGCCCAATGAGCGTAGCGAACATTTTTATTGAACATAAGCTACATAAAAATCAATGTAAAATTTCAGCCGTTCGGCTGATTGGGCAGGCACAAGACCTGCCCCTACAAATTACATAACAAATTTTCATAATGACTGAAATTGAAGAAAAGCAACCACGCAGTATCGAAGAACTGATTACAATTTTGGAAGCCTTGATTTTTGTGACAGATGAGCCGATTTCTGCCAAAGATTTGGCAAATGTTTTAGAGGAAGATTCGGAATTTGTGCAGTCTGCAATCGAAGAGCTCGCACAAGAATATCAGGAACGCAAAAGCGGTTTGATGCTCCGTGAAATCGCGGGCGGCTGGCAAATCGCTACCAAAACCGAGCTCCACGACGAAGTTCGCAAATTTTTGAAAACCCGTCCGTCTGCCAAACTTTCGCTTGCTGCACTGGAAACACTTGCTGTGATTGCCTACAAACAACCTGTCACCGTTCCCGAAATTTTAGAAATTCGCGGGGTGCAATCGGCTTCGGCGATCAAAACCCTTTTGGATAAAAAACTTATCGTCAACAAAGGTCGCAAAGAAACCGTCGGCAAACCGATGCAATACGGAACTTCAAAAGATTTTCTGATTCAGTTTGGATTGAAGGATTTAACTGAATTGCCAAGTATTGAGGATTTTGAAGATCTAACTAGCGGCTTATGAACTCTGATAAATTAGTTTTTATTGAGAAAAAAACAGGAGTCAGGGCTACGGGTGTTATTCTTTTGCCAATCGGTTTTTTTATAATTATGATTTCTTGGTTTGTGCCAAATTTTTTCGGAACGGCGGAAACCGAATCAAGAATGATAATAACCATCATTTCTTTAATTTTTGGTCTTTTAATTTTTCTTTTTGGTTGTTTTATGGCGATTAAAAAAGATACTTCAATGATCTTTGATTTTGCAAACAAAAAGATTTTTTATACGGAAAAAGGTTTATTCAATAAACAAAAAAACGAGTATTTTTTCAATGAAATCTATAATATTTCCCGTGAACGATTTTCTAATGAAAATACCGAATACTACGAAAATTATCTTGTATTAGTTAACGGACAAAAGTTAAGAATTCCAACCCAAAATGAAACTGACAAAGGTTTTCAAGACCGTCAAATACAACAAATAACAGCCTTTATACAACAATAATGCTTTTTTGTTGATAATGTCCTCAACTTTTGAATGATTGATTTGGGAAATCAAGAGGGTAATCCAAAATTTAGAGGAGGAATAAATTAATGTGGTTAATGAACGAGGACGGAGATGAATTAACAATCAGAGGAATTCCCCTTGTTATATGGTCAATTGCTTTTTCATTTTTGGGATTGGGAATTTATTTGCTTTTACCTTATTTGACTGATTCCTCAAGAATTTCTGAAATTCTAAAGGAAAGTGCTTTAAATATTTTGACCATTTCATTTGCTTTACTGTTTATGCCGATTGGCAGTTTGGTTATGCTTTATTTTTTCCCTCTGATAACTACCAAGGTTAATCGTCGTGAAAAATCCGTAAGAATTGAAAAGTTGGGAATTTTAGGCAAAAGAATTAATCGTTACGGTTTTGACGCATTGGACGGCGGATTCCGGGTAAAATCGGAAGAAGACGAAGACAATCGTGAATCCCTCAAACTCTATTTTAATCTCAAATCAGGTCAGCGGATTTTTTTATCCAGCGATATAACCGAATTATGGAAGGGAAAAGCATATGATGTTGCAATGAAAGCAAATGAGTTTTTACGAAAATGAATTTTGATCTTTGATTTTTTATTTCAGAATTTTAGCTGATCTAATTGGTGATTCAGATTCAACGAAAAGGTTTTAAGTCGGTGAAGCCGACTAAATATTTGTAGCCCATATCGCCACAGATATGGGGCAAATAAAAGAGATGTTTGAAGTTCTTGAAAAGAACGACATAAAATTATGCCGCCATTTTCAATGGCTTTTCCAAACTGATGTTGAATATAAAGGTTTTGAAAACACAGATCAATTTTGACCAGAAAACACAGATCAAAAGTCGAAGATCAAATGACTAACCGAATTTCTTCCAAAACCATCTTTGCTACTTGCGGAATTGCCAAATCCAATTCCGGCGACATTTCCGTGGTCAAATCCTGTAAATCCTCAATTGAAACTGCGAACAGGGTGACATCAGGAGTGTCACCCATCAGATAAAACGCATCAATTAAATCTTTTAATCCAATATCGTGCGCCGTTAGAGTGCGCGGATAATCTTTGGAATATTTGGGACACAGACGGCGGATTGTTCCTGGCTTTGCCCCGTCTATGGTGGCATCAATCAAAACAACTTTTTCCGCCGACTGCATCGGCTCAAGCAGAAGAAAACTGCCTGTTCCGCCATCCAGAAGCTCAACTCCATCGGGCAGGGCAGTTTTCTCCAGCGAATTAACAACGTGAACGCCAATGCCTTCATCGCCCATCAAAGTATTGCCGATTCCAAGAATTAGCACTTTGTTCTTATCTGTTTTTGATGTCGTCATCGCGCTCAAATTTCCAGCCGCCGATTATCGAAGAGGTCGTTCCTTTGCCTTCAAAATAATCGTGGTAAAACACCAGATAAACGTGGACAATCGTAAAAACCACAAAGAACCACATAAACAGGTGATGCCATTGCCGCACCCACGCATCGCCGCCAAAAAGCGGAACTGCCCAGGCAAAAAGTCTCGGGAAAAACGAATTACTCATACTTGAATAAAGCGCAAATCCCGTGATCGTTTGAAGTAGAAAAATGTGAAAAAGAACAAAATAAGAAACTCCCGCCAGCATATTGTGTCCGATGATGCTTCTGCCGTGAACTTTGGTCTGGATAATATCAGTTTTGATAGTTTCCCAAAGATCTCTTAACTGGCTCCATCGGTGCGGCACAAATCTATCCCATCTGGCATATCTGTTTCCCACAAATCCCCAGTAAATTCTGAAAACAAAATTGAAAAGGATAATGTAAGAAAAAGTAAAATGCAGAAACCGCACCCATCCGAACCAATATTGCTGATAGGCTTCGTTGGCATTAAAAATCGCCTGCGGATTACCGATCAGATAACCCGTAATTATTAAAACCACGATACTTAATGCATTAAGCCAATGGTAAATCCTAACCGGCAATTCCCAAACATAAACTCTGCGATATGGAATTGTTTGAATTTCAGCTGCCATATTCACCTCCTTACTCGACCGTGATCTGATGAACGATATTTCCATCAGGATCATAAAGATGCACGGCACAAGCCAGACACGGATCAAACGAATGGATCGTCCGAATGATTTCCAAAGGCTCACCGTCCTTGGCAACCGGAGTTCCGATCAAGGCTTCTTCATAAGAAGAACGCTGACCTTTGAAATCGCGCGGGCTGGCATTCCAGGTGCTTGGAACGACAAGCTGATAGTTATCAATTTTGCGTTCTTTGATGCGAATCCAATGCGCCAGTGCGCCGCGTGGAGCTTCGGTCAAACCAACTCCTTCGCATTCAGTTGCCCACGTTGTCGGCTCCCATTTTTCGCGGGTAAAAGTGCTGACTTCCCCACTCTTCAAATTATTAATGAGGTCGTCATAAAATCCTTTCAGCCAACGAACTGTCAAACGAGTTTCTAATCCGCGTGCCGCCGTCCTGCCAAGTGTTGAAAATAGTGCAGTAACCGGAACGTCAAGTTTTTTCAAAGCTTCGTCAACTACTTCCTTGATTTCCTGACTGCCGCGTCCATAACCGACCAACATTCGCGCCAGCGGTCCGACTTCCATCGGGTTATCTTTCCAGCGCGGAGTTTTGAGCCACGAATATTTGCTTTCGACATTCAATTGGTCAAATGGCGGCTTTGGTCCGGTAAAGTTAAATTCGGTTTCGCCTTTCCAAGGATGCAACCCCTGTTCATCGCCAACCGAATATTTATACCAGCTATGGGCGATATATTCCTTGATTTCGTTTTCGTCTTTGCCGTTGACTTCATAAACTTTCGACAAATCACGATTAAGAATTGCTCCGCGCGGGAATTTGAAACTTTCGATGTTGCCGTAACCTTGCGTCGGCAAATCGCCGTAAGCCAAATAATTCGACAAACCACCGCCGATAGCTGCCCAATCTTTGTAAAATCCGGCGATCGCCATCAAATCGGGGATGTAAACCTGTTCGACAAAGTTCATCGCATCTTTGATAAGTTTGCCGACCAGATTTAATTTTTCGGTATTGATGGCATTTACTTCTTCCAGATTGAACGAACAAGGAACGCCGCCGACCAGATAGTTCGGATGCGGATTTTTGCCTCCGAAAATGGCGTGGATTTTGACGATTTCTTTCTGCCATTCGAGGGCTTCGAGATAATGCGCCACCGCTAACAAATTAGCTTCTTTCGGCAATTTGAAAGCCGGATGTCCCCAATAGCCGTTGGCAAAAATTCCGAGCTGCCCACTGTCCACAAAAGCCTTCAAACGTTTTTGCAGATCGGAAAAATATCCCGGCGAGCTTTTCGGGTAATTGGAAATTGATTTGGCTAAATCGGACGTCGCCTGCGGGTCAGCCGAAAGTGCGGAAACCACATCAACCCAATCCAGTGCGTGGAGATGGTAAAAATGAACAACGTGGTCGTGAACGTATTGGGTGCAGAACATTATATTGCGAACCAATTCGGCATTTTTCGGAACGCTGATCTTGATCGCGTCTTCAACGGCGCGAACACTGGCGAGTGCGTGAACGGTGGTGCAGACTCCGCAAACTCTTTCGACAAAAGCCCAGGCATCACGGGGATCGCGTCCTTTGAGAATTTTTTCAATTCCGCGCACCATCGTTCCCGAACTAAATGCGTCCTTGATCTTTCCGCCTTCGACAACGGCTTCGATCCGCAAATGACCTTCGATTCTGGTTACGGGATCAACTACTACTCTTGCCATCTTCGTCACCTCCTTTTTCTGTTTCGACTACTTCTTTTTTATCGGTTTCCTCTGAAATCGGCGCAACAACAACCGATTCTTCCTTATTTTTCTCGATCAATTTTCGTTTGCGAAGATTGGAAGTAAGTGCATGTAAAGCAATTCCGCCGGCAGTGACAGCCGCCGCAGTAACCCCGATGGTGTCGGCAGTTGATTCGATACCAAATCCCGGAAATGCGCCAAGATGCTGATAAAACGGTCCGTTATCCCAAAATCCGGCTTCGCTGCAGCCGATACAGCCGTGTCCCGATTGAATCGGATAGCTCAGATTGCCGTTCCATTTTGTAACTGAACAAGCGTTGTATGTCGTCGGACCTTTGCAGCCCATTTTATAAAGACAATAACCTTTCCGAGCCGCTTCGTCGTCCCACGCTTCGACAAATAATCCGGCATCGTAATACGGACGGCGATAACAGGTATCGTGAACGCGGCGCGAATAAAATTCTTTCGGGCGACCTTGCGAATCGAGTTCGGGCATTTTGCCGAAAAGTAAGATATGAGTCACAATTCCCGTCATCACCTCGGCAATCGGAGGACATCCGGGAACATTGATGACCGGTTTATTAATGATTTTTTTGATCGGGGTGGCGGTGGTCGGATTTGGACTGGCAGCCTGAACACAACCCGTTGAGGCACAGCTTCCCCAGGCAATAACTGCCGCTGCACCTGCTGCCGCTTCTTTCAGAATCTGTTCGGCAGATTTGCCGCCGATCATACAATAGCCTTCGTTTCCTAACGGAATTGAACCTTCGACCAGCAAAATGTATTTTCCCTGATTATTTTTGATCGTATCGTCGCGGCATTTTTCGGCTTGAGCTCCGGCGGCGGCGAGTAAGGTTTCGGTGTAATCGAGCGAAAGCGTATCAAATATTATGTCGGCAACAATCGGATGCGTTGAGCGAATAAATGATTCACTGCAACAGGTGCATTCCTGAAAATGCAGCCAGACAACCGGGGGACGGGCTTTTGTTTCAAAGGCTTGGACAACCTGAGCCAAACCTGACAGTTCAAGTCCGGCAGCAGCGGTCGCCAACCCGCAAAACAGCAAAAAATCGCGGCGCGAATATCCTTTGGCTTCCATTGCCTGACGGATAGTCGGAATATTTTTCTCCATAAAACCTCCTACTTTAGTGTTAGAGAAGGCTTAGCCGCGAAGGAATTTGGTGGTAATCTACATAAATGCTTTAAGAAAATCGTTATAAATTCCCTCGTGATACGCCTTCATTGGAAATTTGCTTTTTTGGCGTAAAACTTAGATGACCTAACTGAATTTACAGAAAATTCGTTGAATAAATTGCAATTTATATTCCAAACAAAAATCAGCTTAAAACTTGAAGAAATATTAGTTTTTAGAGAAATATCTGCGGAAAATTTTCACAATCGGATAAATAATTGGGAAATTTCCCCCAAGTTTGCGGAGGATTTTTTGGAAACTGAAATAAATTATTTTCATTGGTGGAGCGTTTGGTCGTGATTGATAAATTATAGGACATTGACAGCAGACGTAGAGACGCGATGCATCGCGTCTCTACCGAGGTGTTATGAATAAAATTATGTTAAATTTATCTGCCTAACCTAATTTTTTATGCAAATCAGCCAAACAGAAAACGAAATGATTATTCGGGAAACTCCGGGTTGTTTATGGTTTTTCGGGTTGTTCTTTGCTGTGATCGGCGGGCTTTTCGTCTATGGTTCGTGGGGCGGTTTTACAAATTATGACGGTCAATCTTTTTGGACGGTGACTATAACTTTTTTGATGGGTTCGATCGCCTTTATCACCGGAATTTGGCTGATTTATCGCGCACCTGTTACCAGAGTTGTCATCAATCGGCGCGAAGATTTCGTTTCCATCGTTCAATACGGATTGTTCGGCAGACAGTATTCTGAATTTGATTTTGAGGAAATAGAACAATTTTACTTGATCGAAGAAAGAGATGGTGAAGGCGATTTAATTTGGTCTCTGGGAATGAAATTAACCGACGATGAAACAATCAAAATCTCTTCGCTGCCGAGCCACGATGAACGATTTAAGCAGGATTTTGCAATGAAAGCCAATATCTTTATGGGTAAACAGCTTCCCGCTTGTCAATTGATTTTCGACTCGGAAGATGAAAGCGAGGAAGAAATAAGCTAGAATAATCGTTTATGCAGGAAAGATTACAAAAACTCATTGCTCAGGCAGGCATCGCGTCGAGGCGGCAAGCTGAGGAATTAATTAAAAGCGGACTTGTCACTATTAATGGTGAAACAGCCGAGCTTGGCGCAAAAGCTGACCCCGAAACCGACCATATCAAAGTCAACGGCAAACTTATCAATACCAAGATCGAACATCGCAAAAATGTTTATCTGTTGGTCAATAAACCAAAAGGCTTTTTATCATCCGTGTCTGATCCCGAAGGCAGAAAACTCGTCACTGATCTGGTCAAAGGCTACGGCAAACTTCATCCCGTCGGACGGCTTGATTTTCAATCCGAAGGATTAATTATTCTGACCAATGACGGCGAATTTACTCAAAAAGTAGCGAACTCAAAAAAAGTTGCTAAAGTCTATGAAGTTAAAGTGAAAGGCTTGCCTAACGAAAATGCTGTCAATAAATTACGGCGCGGAGTTTTACTGGAAGACGGTTTCAAAACTTCTCCCTGCGAGATAAAAACTCTCGCCCCGACCAATAACAACGCTTGGTATGAGGTCACGCTCCACGAAGGACATAATCAGCAAATCCGTAAAATGTTCGATTCCGTTGGTCACAGCGTGGTCAAGCTGCGCCGCATCGCCATCGGCAACATCCGCGAAGAAAAAATGCCGATTGCCGCTCATCGTGAATTAACCGCCAGGGAAATTAAGGAACTCATTACACCTTTCAGTAAGCCTAAAGTTACTCCAACTGTCGAAAAGTCCGATAAGCCGAAACTCGAAAAACATTCTCGGACGCTGAAACCGAAAAGACCGAGGAAAAAGAAGAAAGTTGGTCTTTCAAGTAAAGATATTGCGAGAGCTAAAGCCACACGGCGAAAGTTTGATTAGTAAAAATCGGTCAAACTTTCAAAATAACATATCAATTTCATTTGGCTTTCCGTATCCGTCGTCAAAAGTCCAGCGATACTTTTCTACTACATTTCCCTTGTCGTCGAAAGCAATTGCCCAATATTCAGAGATTGAGTAATAACCGTTGATTTCAAAACAATCTTTATCCCGATACTTTTGACGTATCTCAGAGTTGCAAGGCTTATTTATAGATTCGTTTCCCATCAAACTTAAGACTTTTGCTTTTGTATCACCAATTTTTACTTTGCTAAACCCAAGTCCAAAATTGGTAGTTCGATAAAAATACCAACCAAGTCCAATCAAAAAGGAAATGAAAATGAGAAGAATTCCTGTAACGATTATGTTTTGTTTGAAATGGTCTTTCATTAGGCAATAAACTACACTAAGTTAATATTCACTTCAATAATTATCTTGTGGTGGTGTTTTTCCACAATTAATTTGTTTAATTTATTATTTGCTTGATTAGATTTTAACTGAATGGCAGATTCCCACGAAAAACAAAAAGTTGCGCCGAAATCAAAGCCTTTGGCTTTATTGGTCGTGATTCTTGCCTCATTGACGGCTTTTGCACCGCTTTCGATTGATATGTATCTGCCGTCTTTTCCGCAGATAGCCGAAGATTTCGGTGTTGCCGTCTCTAAAGTAGAATTATCGCTGACGACATTTTTCATTGGATTGGCTTTCGGACAATTGCTCTACGGAACGGCAACTGACAGGTTCGGGCGAAAAATACCGCTTTATGTCGGTTTAATTATTTATTGTCTGGCTTCGCTGATGTGTTCTTTTGCGCCGAATGTCGAAACTTTGATCATCCTGCGCTTTTTTCAGGCTTTAGGCGCGTGCGGCGGAATCGTCATCGCGCGGGCGACGGTGCGGGATCTGTTCGATCACAGCGAATCGGCGAGAGTTTTTTCGCTCCTGATGTTAGTGATGGGAGTTGCCCCGATCCTTGCGCCTTTGGTCGGCGGATACGTAGCTTTATTTTTCGGCTGGCACGCGATATTTGCGGTAGTTTCGGTTATCAGCGCAATTTGTTTAGGCGCAGTTTATAAGTTTTTACCCGAAACAAAAGAGCCGAATCCTAACGTCCGGATCAGTAAAACATTAGGAATTTATCTCAGGATCTTCAAAAACAAAGAATTTTTAGGCTTTACGCTGGCGGGAGGATTAGCGCAGGCGGGAATGTTCGCGTATATCACCGGCTCGCCTTTTGTGTTCATCGAATTATTCAAAGTCCCGGCGGAAAATTACGGCTGGATCTTCGGCTCAAACGCGCTGGGCTTGATCGCGCTTTCGCAAATTAACGGAAAAATGGTCGGCTCGATCAATCCGACCAAAATTCTCCGCCTTTGCCTTTCTGTTACGGCAATTTTTAGTTTGCTTTTGATTCTGGCAGGATTCTTAAACTTCGGATTTTGGGGCGTGGTCATCCCGATCTTCCTCTATATCGCCAGTTTAGGAATGATTTTTCCGAATGCGACAGCCGGCGCACTTTCCGAACAGACCGAAAATGCCGGTTCCGCCTCCGCCCTGATCGGAACTTTACAATACGGCTTAGCGGCAATCTCATCTTCGTTGGTCAGCTACTTTAACAACGGAACTTCGCTCCCGATGACCGTTCAAATCGGCATCTGCGGAATTTCTGCTTTTCTGATTTTTAATTTACTGGTTGGAGATAGGAAAAAACAGGAGTTTGCGGTTACTGAGGAACATATCACTCTGGGTTAAGTTATTTGGAGAAACAAAAGATATTTGTTTGGGAGCGTTGCAACTTATCCGATTAAAAATACAGCTACTCCAAAATCGCTCCCGATTTTGATTCATTTAGTTTAGTTTTTTCCCCAAAATCTAAAGGTAACTCCAATGTTAAAAGCCCTCGAATATCCGGGAGTGGCATGAATTCTGGATTCAATCGCACAGGTCGGACAAATCCTTGATTCAAAATAATTCTGCGTCTCGTAATATTTTTTGTTAAGCAGATTATCAATCGAAAAGTTAAGATCAATCCATTTCTTCAGGCGTTTATTGAGATTGAAATCAACCACATCGTTTCCGGCGGCGCGGATAGAATCATCTTCGCCGTCAAGCCCGTAATTGGAAATATGCCGCCAATTAAGAGACGAATTAAAGCCGTAAAGTTCGGTTAAAATAATGCTTCCGTTGGCAACTGTATGCGGCGCACTGTCAACCATAATACGCTCACCCGAAATAGTAAAGTCCCCCGGATAAAAGGCTTTTATAACCTGTGTCAATCCGCCGTTAAAACTTAAATAGCGGTTGATGCGGGTTGAGGTTTTGACCTCAAAACCATAGGAACGCGAACGTCCTGCAAATTCGACCGAACCGTCATCGGGAATATAAACTTGCTCGTTTGAACGGTCTATGAAAAAGAAGCTCGGCGCAATTGAAAATTTTGCGGAATTAAAAGCCGCACCCGTTTGATAAAAATCCGTGGTGGAGATTTTGGGACTGTCGGGATTGCGAATAATCCCCCGCGCATCCTGACTGGAAATCCCGCGACCGTAATTACCGTAAAAACTGATCGGGAATTTTTCAAAAGGAGAATAAACAATGCCGGCTTTCGGCTGAAACTTATACGCGCCTTCTTTACCTTTCAGAAAACTGAACGTATCACTTTGCTCAAATCCATCTACTATGAAACTGAAATAATCCCAACGCAGCCCAACTTCTAAATGTAAATGCCCGTTGGCAAGATCAATTCCGTTTTGAATATATCCGGCATAATTTGCAATATTTGCTCTGGCAGAAGTGTAAAGAACGTCTGCGTTATCAATATTTCCCGGCAAAAATTTGCGGTTCGGAGTTCTGCCGACCGAGGGATAAAGTCCAACATTGATCTGATTAAAATGCAGATTTCCGCCAACGGTTAAAAGTGCCTGACGATTACCGATTTTATATGGATTCAAAAATTGAACATTTCCACCTTCCTGCAAGCGTGAATCGTGCTGTTGAATCTCATCGCCGTAAACGGGATCAAGCGCAAAAAACGTAAAATTTGAAAACAGATCAAAAAGCGACCGCCCGACAAAAGCATCTGCCCGCAAAGTTCTCCCTGACGACCATTCTTTTCGATAATAAGTTCCGAATGTTCCAAGCTTGACCCTGCCCCCGTTGTCCGCGTCAAGAAAGCCAAAACGGTCTAACCTTCCGGCAATAACTTCATCCAGCGGAATCTGACCCGACGAGAAAAAGTTATTCCGTCCGCCGTTGAACTTAAATCCGAATGCCTCATTTTCATTTACTTTGTAAGTGAAATTCCCGGTGAAATTATCCCGCCTGTATTTAAGCGGATTTTTAAAAGGTCCTTCCGAGGATGAGCCTTCATAAGCAATAAAAGTAGAGACATTTTTGATGTTTGGACTAAAAGCTAAAAAGGTGCGAAAGGTATTGAATGAACCGCCCTGAATCCGTGCCGTCAATTGGTTCGGCAATGATTCTTTCAAACGTATCTGAACCACGCCTAAACCTGAGAAATCTCCGTAAGCCGATGAAAAAGGACCGTTGATGATCGAAACATCCTGCACAAGTTCGGGCGTTAAAGATTTCAAATTTCCCAGATACCCCTGTCCATGCCCCTGAGTTCCCTGGTTCTGTTGAAAATTATCAACCAGAATTTTTACGCCGCCATTGACTCCGCCGTGATCGAGATTAAACCCGAAACGGCGAATCTCCAATGATTTTCCGCCGCCCTCGTGTTGTCCGGCATTGATTCCCGCATTGAGAGTTTGAATCACCTGATCATCACGCCCGAACAAATTATTTTTATAAACCGTGTCATTTCGTTGTTCGGCTTCGGGCGTGGTGGATTCCGCCTGGATGGTCACGCTTTCATTAACGGCTGAAACCAGATAGGTGATTTTGATCTGTAATCCGGTTAAAGTTTCTTCCGGCGTAAAGGTTCGCGTCACCTGATTAAAAGATTTCCCGTAAAAGCGGACACTAATATTTTCATTTGGAATCTGCAAAGAAAAGCTTCCTTCCGCATTAGTAACAGTCTGTAAATTGCCATTGGAGGTTTTAACTTCGATGGATACTCCCGGAACTAATTCAAATTGTGGGGTGACGACAACGCCCGAAAAAATACGACTGTTTGAAACATTTTGGGCAAAGGTATTGAAACTGAAAAAGGCAAGAATCAAGACGGAAATTTTAACAAATGCAGTGCTTTTCATAAAATTATTCTGGACAAAATATTATTTTCTTAAATTAAGATTCTAACACCTCTTCGCACGAAATAAAAATTCGTAACACGATTTAGATTTATTATTTTTATAATAAAAAAATTGATACCAATACCAACGTTTTGCGCCATGGACTTTTGGAATGAAAAGAATAGAGTTTTGATCGAACTAATCAGGATTCGAAAAGGGATAATTAAGTTTCAAAAGACATAATTCAAGAGTAATTAACAGTTTCTTTTTATCTGTCAAAATTAAATAGGATTTGAACTTTATGAAAATAAAAAATACAAAGCCTTCATTATTTATCTTTTATGTTTTTTATTTTTCTATGTTGTTCAAATTATTTGCAGAATTGGTTTTCGGTTTGACAATTTCGGTTGATGGCAAAGTCACGAAAAGCTGACCGTGTTTAACTCCTTTCAGACTTAATAAACTGTTGGCTAAAGTCTTGATTTCCTGAACCTCGCCGCGCAAAACAATTACTTCCAGACAATCGTCGTGACTGATATGAACATGAGTTACCGACACCACCAAATGATAATGACGATGCTGCAAATCGTTCATTTTGTCATTGAGGTCGCTGGCGTGATGGTCATAAACCAAGGTCAGACTGCCAATTACGTTGCCTGTTTCGGTTTCATTTTCCAATTGCGATTTAACCAACGCATCACGCATCAAATCACGAAAGGCTTCCGAGCGATTCGCGTAGCCCTGCTGATTAATAAGTTTATCAAAACTTTTTAATAAACCTTTTTCGACACTAATCCCAAATCTGGATAATTCACTCATATTTATTTTTAGTATTATATCTTAGTTTTTTTCCCAAAATCTAAAAGCAAATTTAATATTAGGCGGCTCAAAAACATTAAACTGAGCTGCGATATTTGGCGAATTTGTCCCACATCCATCAGTTTGCTGTTTTGTTCGGGTGAATCACAGCCTGAAGTTCGTGAACCTTTTGAGAAATTAGTCCGGCTTAATTTTGAAAGAATTCTTGGTTACATCTTAGATTCCCGCTTTTTTCTTGACATTTCTACGTAAACAACTTAAAAGAGTAGTGTTTAGCTTGATAATTCGCAGTTCCGTCAGACCTCAATTAGTTTCCCGGGGGCAAAAATCAGTCTTAGATTTTGCGTTTCGGAAACTAATTTTGCTGTTGGCGAGATTAATCCTGATAGATTTAAGACTAATTTTCGGAAGATTAAGATTAAATTTCTGGTTTCGGAAACTAATTCGGACATTTCTAAGATCAGTTGAGCCGTTTGGGAAGTTAATCACGCATTTTCGGAGACCAAATTTCCCTTTTCGGAGATCGGATTTTGTCGGACGGACATTCAGGCAAACAAATTAACGCTCAGACGGTTTCCCCGTAACCGTTTATTTTCACGGGTTTGTTTTCGTTATTTCCCCCCAGATGCCCCACGAAACAATCTCAAAACCTTAACTCTTAACACACCTTTTGGAGGGAAAAAAATGCCGGATGATTATATTCCTAGCGATGATCAAAGTTTCATCGAATTTCTTTTTAACTTTATCGGTAAAATTGACGGAAACGAAGAGTTTTACGGATTGACGGCAGAGGAGTTCGCCGATCTAAAGACCGGAAAAGATACTTTTGTCGCCTCGTATAGCCAGAGTGCAGCGGACAAAATAAAAGCATCTACCTCGGCTCAGAAAAAAAATGACGACCGTAAAATGATTGAGGGAAAAACCCGCAGTTTAATCCAGAGAATTCAAAAATCGCCAAATGTGACTGATACACATCGCGCCGATTTACGAATTACGATCAGATCAACTACCCGAACTCCCGCTTCAGTTCCGAGTTCACGCCCGATTGTCGAAGTTGACACCAGTCATCCTCTGCGCCATACGGTTAATTTCTACGATAATGTTTTGCCCGGTAAAGCCAAGCCAGCCGGAGTCAAAGGGGCGGAGGTCTGGGTTAAGATCGGCGGCGAGCCGACTCTGAACGAAGAAGATTACCGCTATCTTGCCACGGATACTGCTACACCCTATTTGGCGGTTCACAAACCCGAAAATGTCGGTAAACAGGCGCATTATCTTTTGCGCTGGGTGAACAGCAAAGGCGAAGCGGGTGCGTGGAGCAATGTTGTCAGTGCAACAATTACGGGCTGATTTCAATTAAGTAATCATTAAATTTTAAAACCGCATTCAATGTTTTATTATCAGAAATGTGGTAAGACTGCGAGCAAATTCGGATTTATGTTTAATGTAATAAAAATTTCGTTTTGACTTTAAGAGTATTGAGTCTTACCGGACAAAAATACTCTTTTTAGTTTCTAAATAGAAAATTAAACCAAGCGGAATAATAAAAGGGTAAGCAATTTTTGCCTACCCTTTCTCAAGAATAACTAACTTACTTAGGAGTCGATTGGAAAAAGTAATCTCACCCTTTCAGGCAAAAAGATAAAAATTTAATCATAATTCATTAAGTTTTATCCTGAGATTGCTTGCTACTGATTATGCAACAAACTTTGAGGTTTTGAATATTAGAGATTGTCCTTTTTTTTTATCAGAATGTTCGCAGAATTGTTGTCAGACAAATGCCGACAAAAGAATTTAGTTTTATAGTTCTATTTCGACTTAAGTAACCGTGCAAAATAAAACTAAAGTTTTCACGAAAAAGGCAGAAACACGCGCATCAGCAAGTGTGTCTCAAGTTTGTCATCTGAAATGGCAAAGTTGAACACGCTCCTTGACAGTCGCGTTTCCGCCTTAGTTGAAAATATCAAATTTATTTTGCTCGACTACTTAAATAAGATTAAAGTTTCGGGCATATCTGGCTAATTCGGCATTAGTCGTCATTCTCATTTTTTCTAAGATGCGGGTTCGATAAGTGCTGATGGTTTTAACACTTAGATTTAATCCAACCGCAATTTCCCCAACCGTTTGCCCCTCTGCCAAAAGGATAAAAACTTCATACTCACGGTCAGAAAGCAATTTATGTTGTTCGTCCACGCTTTTTATTTCAACATAACTTGCCAGGAGTGCGGCAGCTAAAGGGCTTATATATTTTCCCCCTTGATTGGCTATTTTAATTGCTTTTACCAATTCCGACGGAGCTGATTCTTTAGTCATATAACCGGAGGCTCCCGCTCTAAACGCTCTGACCGCATATTGATCTTCGGGATGCATGCTCAAAATAATCACAGATAAGGATGGAAATTGCCGCTTTATATCCTTTAGAATTTCCAGCCCGTTTCTTCCCGGCATCGAAAGATCAAGAATGACGACATCCGGCATTTGGGATTTAACAAAATTAAGTAACTCGGCACCATTGGAGGCTTCACCTATTACTTGCATATCGTTGCCGGATTCAACTATGTTTTTTATTCCTTGCCTGACAACTGCGTGATCATCTGCAATCAGAATTTTTATCATTGATTCAATATTTAACTAAACAATCGGGGCAGTCAATAAAACAACCGTCCCTACTTCCGATCCATTAAAAATCTCTAGCTCACCGCCAATAATTCTCGCCCGCTCTTTCATTCCCAAAATCCCCAGTGAGGGATTGCTCCGTATTTTATCAAAACTAATTCCAACTCCATCATCCTCAACCCGTAGAATCAATTTTTGGTTCAACTTCTTGAGAATAACAGAAACCGTGCGGGCTTCAGCGTGACGAATAATATTGGTCAAAGTCTCTTGAAAAATACGAAAAACAGCGGTTGAAAAATCATTATTGATCTCGACATTATCAACATTTGCCGAAAATACGCAGGTAATTTCGGTTCTTTTTTGAAACTCCTGCGTCTGCCATTCGATTGCTGCAATTAATCCTAAATCATCCAAAATCGGAGGACGAAGTTCGGTCGCAATACGCCGGACGGTTAAAATAGTGCTGTCAACCGTTTGTAAAAGGTCTTCGAGCTTTTGGCTTGTTTCAACTAATTGGGACTGTTTTTTTTCTCTCTTGATTTGTTGATTAAGCAAATGCATCTCCATTTTCAGACCGGTCAGCGACTGCCCAAGTTCATCGTGAATTTCTAAGGCAATTTTTTTCCGCTCCTCTTCGCGCAAAGCATTTTGTCTGAGAGAAAGTGCCAACAACTGTTCACGAGATTCCCTGATCTGTTCGGCGGCATTTGTCCGCCAGGTAATCAGCCAGCATAAGGCATAACCTTCAACCGCAAAAATGAAAAGTCTTAAAATGTCATCCCAATGACCACTGAGCTGATATTCCGGAGTGATAAAGAAATAATCAATTGCTATTCCTGAAAGCACCGTGGCAAATACACCTGCCCGCAACCCGAATTTCCAGGCAACGACTACAATGGCAAAGAGAAAGAGCGGAGAAGCAAAAGACCTGATAACTGTCCACATTATCAGCGTGACGCCAAGTGCTAAACCAACTAACAGAATTGTCACTCCGTAACGAAAACAGAATGAAATAAATCTTGAAATGGTAATTCGGGACATATTCCAGTTTGGGGTAATCCCTAATTTAGCATAAATAATCTATTGCCATACAAATTTTATTTTAAGTTTTATATTTTGAAAGATAGTTTCTTTTTTTATTAATAGAATCAAGCAAACTTTTAATTCAAATTGAAAAAGGGAGATATTTCCATGTCTCGCCTGACTTAATAAAAGACAAATTCAAATACAACTTTTAAGTTTTTCAACTAAGTGTTAAACTTTATCTTTCAAAGCAGTGTTCAATTAAAGAACCGCTTGTAATTTGAAAGGAATGACTATTAAAGATTTTGGTGCGCGAGTCGAAAGTGTTTGGGAAGGCTTGCGACCAATGACAAAAAAAATGTTAGTCGGCGCAATGCAAACTAACATCAATTCACTAAAGCCGAAGTTTTCTTACGACCTTCAATCAGATTGGGAACTAAGTAGTTTGCTCTCTGTTCTGGAGGAACAAATCAATACCGCCGAAATCAAAAAGGATACGGAAAAATACACAGAGATCAAACATTTAGCGGATACTGTGGCTAAAGTTTTAGAAAATCAAACCGAATCGGCAGAAGTTTTTATTCTTCTTGCCGAACGTGCCTTAAAACGTAAAGACTACAAAAAGATCGACACCTTGACTGATACTTTATCGAGCCGATTTTCAGTTGGAGAAATCTGTGAAATTATCCGTCAAACCGAAAATTCGGCTATCCGCGCGCTTGGATTTGAGACGCTGGCAACTTTTCCGACTCAAAAATTAGTGCAAATGATCGACGATCCGATTTATGAAGAAATCGTGCGAAATGCTATAGAACAGCAAGCCTTTGAATATGAAAACGAAGAGGCTAAACAAGTTTTGGAACAACTGGAATTTATTGACGAAATAAACGGCGAATAAAAAGGTTTGAGCCACGAACGAATACGAAACTTCACGAAAGATCGAAAGAAAGATTTTTCGTGTTTTTTTGTCTTTGTTTGCGGCTAGATTTTCTCTTCAATTAATTCAAATTCTCCGTAATCAAACGGAATTCCAGCTGCTTTTTGCTTAAGCACAAATCTTTCGCGCTTCCCTCTTTGCAGTTGAACCAAGGCACGATGATGGCAATACGGATTATTTCCGCGCCTGCCGAAAAAAGTGTGCGCCGTCCACGAACAACCTCCGCGACAGATTTTGGCAAATTCACAAGTTTGGCAAAAACCCCACAAATGATCTGTTCCCCCATCTTGGTTAAAATTTAATTCATTTGTAGTTAAAACGATTTCGCGCAAAGATTTTTCCCGAATATTTCCTCCGGTATAAACGTCTGTTGGTAAAGACGGACAACCTTTGATCACGCCGTCGGCTTCAATTCCCAAAGTGTTTAATCCCGCACTGCATCCGTTCCAAAAACTCCACGTTTTACCGCCCCGCAAAAGTCTTTCAAAAGGTCCGTAGTAACCGATATTATTGCCCGGAAGAAGCCCGATTTTATCTTTTTTGGCTTGCGCCGCGAGTTCTGCCAAACGCGGATAAAGGTCTAATAATTCGTAAGGCTGCAGCAAAATTTCCCAATTATCGGCGGCGTTTCCCATCGGCACGGTCAATTGAATCTGCCACGCTTTGATTTTGGCGGCGCGAATTGTTTCGTAAATTTGAAAAAGTTCCGGCGCGGAAAGACGATTGATTTGAGTATTGCAAGTTGAAACGATGCCGATTTGATTAAGATTCTCAAGCGTTTGAAAAGCCGATTGCCATGAGCCTTTGCGTCCGCGCAAATAGTCGTGCGTTTGCTCCATTCCGTCAATCGAAACAGAACATTGGGCGATTCCCGCCTTTTTCATCTCTTTGGCAAGTCTTTCGGAAATGCCGTAACCGCCCGTGGTCATTGTGCAAAGCATTCGGTGCTTTGTGATTTCAGCCGCAATTTCCAGCCAATCGCGCCGTAAAAATGCCTCACCGCCAATTAGAGCAACTTCGTCAATCCCGACTTCGGCTAATTGGCGAACTAAATCCAAAGCCTCGCCGGTTGAAAGTTCGTGATTTCTGGCTTTATCCGCCCGCGAACCGCAATGCAAACAGGATAAATTGCATCGCAAAGTTATTTCCCAAATGGCACGGGATTGTCGCTTTCGCATAATTATCGGCGGAAAAATAAAAAGTAGAGAGCAAAACTACCAAGTAAAAGCAATCCGCCCAATATCACCCAAATTTTATAATTAAAAAGCGAAATTGGCGGTGGTCCATAAGCAGGACGAACGTGATAAATTGGTTCGGAATTATTTTGAATTGGTGGAAATTGGAAGTTTTCTTTATTTTCGGTTTGCTCAAGTTTTTGTTTAGTTTCTTCAAGCAAGTTTTGTTTTCCTGTTCCGTTATCGGCTGAACGGGGGAAAATCGGTTTTTCATTTTCAGGCATTTTCAATCCTCCTTAAATTTCAACGGATGGCAACAATTAACAAAACAAGTGTCAGAATAATCACCGAAGCAATCAGAAAACCAATAATTCCGCCGATAATCAGCCACGGAATTCTGCCTTTCCATTCTTCGTAATCCAAACCCGCGAGCAAAATATTTTCTTTCTTTTCTTTTGCGATAATATCTTTTTCGTCTATTTGAATGTTCGGTTCGGTAATTGGAAATTCCCGCGTGATTTCCAAAACAGGCGGGGGACCATACATAATCGCCGGCGGAGGTTCAAATTTTTCTTTTTCCAGTTCAGTTGGCGGAGGTCCATACATCGTTGTATGGATTTCATCAGTGGTAAATTCGGTGGTAGTTTCGGGATTCGGGAAAGGAGCATCAGAAGTTAGCTCCTTTCCGCAAACCCGACAGAATTTTGAATTAGGAGAGTTAGCTGTTTGACAATTTGAGCAAAGATTTTTCTGCTCAGACTCAGCTTTTTCAAGTTTTTGCCTGATTTCCTGATAAAGTTCATCGTCCTTATCAATCGGACGCGGGAAAATCGGTTTATCATCTTCGGACATCGCAAAAAGTCCTCCTAAATTTTATTCCGCTGTAATTGCCTTCTCCTTCAAGCGATTTTGATACATCGGAAATTTGGCAGCAATTTCTGCAACTCCTTTTTTAACTTTCGTTTTTACTTCTTCCGAATTCGGTTCATGAATAATTGCAGCAATCATTTTGCCGATAGCTTCCATTTCGGTTTCTTTCATTCCGCGAGTGGTCAACGCAGGTGTTCCGAGACGAATTCCGCTAGTGACAAACGGTTTATTCTGATCAAAGGGAATCGTGTTTTTATTGACGGTGATATGAACTTCGTCAAGTGCTTTCTCGGCTTCTTTGCCGGTAATTCCCTTGCCGTCCAAGTAAACATCGACCAACATTAAATGGTTATCCGTTCCGCCGGAAATAATGCGTAAACCTTCTGCTTGCAGAGTTTTCGCCAAAACCTGTGCATTATCCAAAATTTGCTGTTGATATTCTTTGAAGCTCGGCTGTAAGACTTCGCCAAAGGCAACAGCTTTTCCGGCGATGATATGAACGAGCGGACCGCCCTGAACTCCCGGGAAAACCCGACGATTGACATCTGCAGCAAATTCTTCGCGGCATAAAATCAGTCCGCCGCGAGGTCCGCGCAATGTTTTATGAGTTGTGGTTGTCACAAATTCACAATGCGGAACGGGCGAAGGATGCAAACCAACGGCGACAAGTCCAGCAATATGAGCAATATCCGCCATTACTTTTGCGCCGACGCTTTTGGCAATTTCACCGATCCGGGCAAAATCAATCGTGCGCGGATAAGCCGAAGCTCCGCAAATCAGAACTTTCGGACGACATTCTTCCGCAATGCGTTGGAGTTCGTCGTAATCAATTTGCTCGGTTTCCTTGCTGACACCGTAATCAAAAACTTTGTAATTCAAGCCTGAAAAATTAAGCGGATGCCCATGCGTTAAATGTCCGCCGTGTGAAAGATTCATCCCCAAAATCGTGTCGCCGTGTTCAAGTGCCGCCATTTCAACCGCCATATTTGCCTGTGCGCCCGAATGCGGCTGAACGTTGGCGTGTTCGGCTCCGAAAATTTGTTTAGCGCGATCAATCGCCAGATTTTCCACCACATCGGCAAACTCACAACCGCCGTAATAGCGTTTGGCAGGATAACCTTCGGCGTATTTGTTGGTAAAAACCGAACCCATCGCTTGTAAAACCGCTTCGCTGACGAAATTTTCCGAAGCGATCAGTTCCAAACCGTTTGATTGTCTAAGTGTTTCGTTGTTAATTGCTTCAGCCACAAGGCTGTCTGCTTCCGCTAAATTTGCTGTCCAAAAATTGCTCATAGTTTTGTGTTATTAGTCTGTTTGACTTTGGTTTGTCTTCCCTACAATCCCAAGTATTTTCCTAAAAATAAAATAAATTGAGCCATACATTATAAACTGCCAAAACAAAGAATAGTGCTCTCTCAATTTTTTGATGTTGTCTTTTGTTTCTTTAAGTTCTCTTTCTAAATTTGCAATTCGGTCTTCGTGATTCTGAATGTGTTTTATTTCGTTTGATTCTATCGAAGTGTCTGGTTTGGATTCATTTAGAGAATAATGCGAGTCAACATATGGAACATTGGTTGTCCAATAAAAAATTACAACTAAGGCAATTACTCCACAAACTTTTTTTCCTAAACTGCTCTTTTTATTAAAGTATTCTACTAAAAGATAAAATACTAATAAGCCCAAACCCCAAAAAATCAAATTTAAGTTAATCCAAAATCCTTCAAACATAATATTTACTCCTTATGTTTTTCGACCCTTTCTCGTAACCAAATCAACTTTTAATTTTTGAAAACTCTAAATCGCTGAAAGCAACATATTTAATATCTTCTCTTTCAGAGACATTAATGAATTAGTTTTCCTTTTTGCCACTGTCACCTTTTCACCCCGTCTCGGTGTCACTCCTTCTCCAATTCACTTATTTTCTCAATCCGTCCTTCGTGCCGTCCACCTTGGAATTTGGCATCGAACCACGCTTTGACGATTTTTGGGATTTCGTTTTCGGGTAAAACTCTTGCACCGATTGATAAAACGTTGGCATTGTTGTGTTCGCGGGCTAAACGGGCGGTTTCTTCGTTCCATGCCTGAGCAGCGCGAATTCCGTGAACCTTATTGGCGGCGATGGCAATTCCGATTCCCGAACCGCAAACGACGATTCCTTCATCGGCTTTTCCTGACGCGACTTCCCTGCCGACGGCTGCGCCAAAATCAGGGTAATCAACCGATTCGGTCGAGTTTGTGCCTAAATCTTCAACTTCAAGATTCATTTCCTCAAGCTGTTTCTTGATTTTTTCTTTGACTTCGTAGCCTGCGTGATCTGCTCCGATTGCTATTTTCATAATCTTTTGAAATCACAGATTATCATAGTTGAACGGAGTTGAGAAACAAATCATTTCAGATTTTTCCAGACCAAATAAATGAGCAAAAAACTGTGCAATGACCAGGCAATCGTGCGAATCCAGTTCGAATTGACTAAAAATTTTTGTGCTTCGGCATCAAACCCTTGCGAGAGTTTTTCGTGCATTGGAACCTGTAAAAAAAAGGTCGAGAGCCAAACCAGCAAAGTTAGGATCAATCCCGCCCAAAATAATTTGGAATCTTCATTGTTTAAGGGATAAATAATTAAAAATATTGAAGTAATCAGCTCAATAATCATCGGTGGGGCAACAACGGGCGCAATCCAAAAACTATGCGATGCGTGAAATTTCGGAAAACTTTCCGCGCCGATTTGCGAAAAGTGAGGATATTGAACTAATTGAACCAGCCAAATTACGCCCGTCAGAAAAATAACTGAAAATAGATTCAGCAGAAAAATCTGTTTCTCCATAAGTTATTGTAGATTAAAGTGTGTGACAAAACTTGTTGGAAATTCAGTTTAGTTTAGGAAGTTTGGGAAGTTTAGGAAGTAAAAACCTGTTCCTCCTTCCTAAACTTCCCAAACTTCCTAAACTTTCTAAACTTTATTCATTTTTTCTCTAATTTGTTATGTCACTAACTATAAATTAATTCAGGTCTTATTTTTTAACTTAATTCGTCTTTGGAACTGGCTGTCCCGTAAAAAGACTGGTAAAAACTTCCTGAACTTTTTTACTGTTTGGAATTGCCGTGTGTGATTCGCAAACTATTAACGGTTCAGGCAAAATGCTGTCAATTGACTGTAAAATAGTTCCGTTTATAGCTGTAACATTTTCCCCCAATAAAGAATGTAACGGAACTGTTCCGTCTCCGGGACTGAAAATCGTTTGCTTGACCAATTTGCTTTCAACCTTTTCCCCGTCCGATTTTTTAAAGGAATCGCTTCTTAAAATCGTCTTCCATTTGTTTTCTTCTTTATCAAAATAAACGATCGCGCCATCCAAAGTGTCTTTACATTGACTGCCAAAAGCATAAATTCCTAAGCTCTTCGGAATAGTTGTTTTAACATCAAGTGCAGCATGAAAAAGTTTAGCTCTCTGCAATACTACTTTTAAAAATTTCTCCGCCTGATTTCGCATCTTAGGCGAATAGTTTTCCATTATTTTTTCGTCTGACAAAATTGTCCAACCATATTTCTTCCAATTTTCAGGATCGTAAATATCAATTTTTATCGGCTGTAAATTTTCATCGTAAAACTTTGCCGTATTCCCGTGCGGAAGCAATTGATAAGCCGCCGGACTGGTAAAAATCGCCTCCCGATTTAGACTTTTTATTCCGTATCTGCCAACTAAAGTATCAATCGTATAACCATAATAAAAAGCTTCAAGTGAATTCATCGCGCCTTCATTTGGGGTTCCGATTGTAATAATTTTGGAGAAATGTTTTGCACCTGACCAAGTAGGTTTTGGATTATCATTTAGATCAGCCAAACCATACATCGCCGCATAGCGCGCAATCAAACCTCCCATCGAATGCGCCAAAATATCAAATTTTAGGTTAGGTTTCCTTAATTTAGCTTTGAGTCTTTCGATTTTTTTTATCAAAAGTTGGGCAGACTCGCTATTTCCACGCCGCCAGTCGTAAGTAAAAATGTAATATGTATCCTTGTCGCCGCCAATTGTCGGATTGTCCAAATCACCTTTTTTATAACCCGCATCTTTTTCTAAATAATTCAATAATGGACTATAAATAGAAACTCCCGGTAAGAATCTGGAAATCTTTATCTTGTCAACGATTTCGCCCGCCACAATGTTGTCCCGATTAGAGGTTAAAACCAGGGAGATCGGTAATTTCAAATCGTCTTCTTTAGCTTCGTCAAATTTTACCCAGACTTCTTTGCCATTAACTTTATTCTTTAATTTTGTTCCCATCACTCCGGGGATCACGATAATCGGATCTTTTCCGGTTTTATTTTCAGTTAAAGCTTTCTTGAGGTCGTCTTGAGCGAAATTGCTAATCGATAGCAATAAAACGATAATCCCTAAAATTAATTTCTTTAGTTCTTTATTCATAATCATTATCTGAAGTTCAGATTCTGATTAATGGTTAGGAGTTTCCCGCCAATTTTGCAAAAAAAAATCGCCGCCTTTTCAGGGACAACGATTTTTACCCACCTTGTTCTTTAACTACCCTGGCTCGTTCTTGTGTGTCTTACTCAAACCTAAATGAGCGTTTTGTGCGATTTTGATATTACTATTACCAAAATTAGTTGTCAAGCAAATTAAATAAAAATGATGATTTTTCTCTGAATTAAATTTTTGAGTTGTGCGATTCGAGCGTTTTATGTAAAATTTAGATTGTTTTTTTTAGTAATGACAAACGTAAAGTTTTTAACCACCAAACAAGTAGCCCGTTTGTGTCGCGTGAGTGATGCAACGGTTAAGCGTTGGCAGGATTCAGGATTGCTCAAATCTGAGCGAACCAGTGGCGGACATCGCCGTTTTCGTGCCGAAGAAGTTGCACGATTCCAGCAGGAAAGCAATTTAGGGATTAAAGTTTGTCACGGAGATGAGTCGGCTCAAACTGCTGTCACACGCCGCCGTGCCAAACGAAGTTACTCAAATTTTGTTGATCTTGAGGAAGGAAGTTCTGCCTCTTTATTTTTTCATGCCCTGCTTGCCGGACGTGAAGAAGAAGCAACAAACATTTTGATAAATGATTTTCTGCACGGTCAATTTCTGCCACAAATCTTTGATACAACGATTACTGAAGCAATGCGAAATGTCGGCGAGCTTTGGATGCGTGGAGAAATAACCGTTGCTCAGGAACACCTGGCAACCCGCTCAACGCTCAATGCAGTGCATAAGTTACGAAATGTTGTGCCGATTGCCGTTAATAATGGTAAGGTTGCAATGTGCTGTGCCATTGAAGGGGATTTTCACGAACTTTCGACGCATTTAGCCCAAATGACAATGGAATCCGAAGGGTGGGAAGTTTTGAATTTCGGTGCAAACACCCCGCTTTATTCTTTTGCCGATGAAGTTTTGCATCATTCGCCCGATTTAATTTGTATCTCTGCCACGATTTTGACCGATATTGACCGTCTTTCGCGTGATTACAAAGAATTTCATTCGAAAATCGCCAAACTGAAAATCCCGATTGTTCTGGGCGGCAGAGTTTTTGAAGACGAACGTTTAAGATGTCGTTTTCCGTCAGAATTGGTGGCGAGTAGTTTTTCTGGCTTAGCTCAATTTACCTCCAGTTTGGCAGAGATTAAATCAACCTAAACCTTTGTAATTCCTAATTCTCCAGCAATTTATTTCCATTTTTAGTCATTAAAATGCCGGTGAAGTTTTCCATTAAGGTTTTATTGTTGGGAATGGATGAGTGCATTTCGCAAACAATGACCGGAGACGCAGAATAAGGTTTTATCGCAAAGATATTTTGCCCGTTAATATCGGAAATGGTTTCCGCCAACAGAGAACGAAGCGAAACGGTTCCATCACCTTTGGTGTAAATCGTTTGTTTGACAAGTTTATCCGAAACCTTTTCGCCTCTGACATTTTTGAATCCTTCGCCTCTGGTTAAAGTCCGCCAGTTGCCACTTTCTAAATCAAAAAAAACGATTGCACCATCAAGCGTAGTTTTGCAATCACTTCCGAAAAGGTAAAAATTTAGTGTTTCGGGAACTTTGGTTTTAACATCCAGCGCAGCGTGAAAGCGTTTAGCGCGTAATAAAACTGTTTCCAAGTATTTCTCGGCTTGCGCTTTCTTTGATTTGCTCAGCCTTTCCATATATGCTTCATCCGAGGTTAAAGACCAGCCATATCTTTTCCAGGTTTTTGGATCGTAAATATCTACGTCAAAAGGCTTTAAATTTTCATCGTAAAATTTTGCCGCAGCTCCATGCGGCAATAATTCAAAAAGAGCAGGCAGTGTAAAACCAACTTCGCGGCTGAAAAATGACGGGTAATATCTGCCCCCGAGCGGAATATTGATTGATGAACCGTTGTTGAGCGCATCTAAAGCCTCCATTGAACCTTCGTTGGGTGTTCCGAGCATAAAAATACTGGCAAAATGTTTTGCCCCAACCCAAGTCGGATTTGGTTTTTCGTGCAAATCTGCACTCCCATACATCGCCGCATAACGTGCCACCAATCCGCCCATCGAATGAGCTAAGACATCAAATTTCAGATCAGGTCGTTTGAGTTTGGTTTTGAGTTTTTCAATTTTTTGAATTAGAAGATGTGCGGTTTCAACATTGTCTCGCCGCCAATCGTAAGCAAAAACGTAGTAAGTATTGGAATCTCCGTCCTCGGTTGGTTCATCCCAATTTCCACGTTTATAACCTACTTTTTTATCCAGATAATTCAGTAAATCTTCATAAACGGAAATTCCGGGCAAAAATCTGACAAGTTTAATGGATTCAACAATATCTGTGGCAATTATGTCATCTTTATTATCTGCCAGATCAGATGAAATCGGCAAAGCCAAATTATCATCCTTGGACTCTTTGAACCTGACCCAGACCGGTTCATTCGTCTTTTTATTGACAAGTTTTGAACCCATTATTCCGGGGATCACAATAACGGGATTTTTGCTTTGCTTTGGTTCTGCCTGAGCAAAAAAGTTGAGGGGGAAAATAAAAATGAGTAAAAAGATCAGGGTTATTTTCGATTTCATAAATTTGACTGTTTTTGCCTTTTCAACTTGTATTTTTTTAACTTCTCATTCCTGCCATTTTCGATTTATCAAACTTGATACGAACCCTGCCCCAAAACCGTTGTCAATATTTACCACTGTTACGTTTGAAGAGCAAGAATTCAGCATCCCTAAAAGTGCGGCTAAGCCATTAAAACTTGCTCCGTAACCGATACTGGTGGGAACTGCGATCACCGGAACTTTGACCAAACCGCCCACTACGGACGGCAATGCTCCCTCCATTCCGGCAACCACCACGACAACACGGCAATTTTGCAGCATCTCACGTTCGGCTAAGATCCGGTGAATTCCGGCAACGCCTGCGTCCCAAATCCTTTTAACCCTGTTTCCCATAGCTTCCGCAGTTAAAGCAGCTTCCTCGGCAACCGGAATGTCACTGGTTCCAGCGGTAACAACGGCGATTTCACCAATTCCTAGCTCGGTTTTATCTCTTAAAACCCGAATGAGTTTGGCTGACTCATGCCATTCGGCTTCGGTATATATGTTGCGAATTTCGCCAAAAGTGTTAACATCCGTCCGCGTAATTAAAACATTTGGCGAACGCGCCATCAGTTTTTCAAAAATTCCGATGATTTGTTCTCTGGTTTTTCCTGCTCCGAAAATGACTTCAGGAAAACCCTGGCGAGTTGCCCGCGCGTGATCTACCCGCGCAAAGCCAATGTCTTCATAAGATAGATTTTTAAGATTTTGTGTTGCTTGTTCAGTTGAGAGTGTTCCGTCTAAATGAGAACGCAGTATCTCTTCGATTTGTTTTTCGTTCATCAAAATAGTTTAAGCTAAATTTAAAACAAAAAAAAGACAACGAAATCCCGAATTCGTTGTCCGAAGAGAAAAGCCTAAATTTCTCGAAACTGTTATATAAACACTCGAATATAACCACAAAGCGAATATACTTTTACCAGAGTCCAACCAACCGCCTGATGGCTAACTAAATTTAGTAAAACTTCGCTTTGTAGTAATATTCTCATCGTGCTTAATCCTTCAGTAAGCCTCGCTTTCTTATTTAGCAATCACCGTGCCAAACCTTTTCTATCTCAAAAACAGCCAAATTCAACCTATTTTATCCTTTTACTGTTCGGTTTTATTCCAAATTGAACGATTTAATTTCGGTCAATTTGACCGGGTGAACGATTTTGAATGATTGGCAAACAAAAATATTCCTAAAAATGTTAGAATCAAGTAACAAAAATTGTATGGAATTGACATTGGCAATCACCGGTGCATCAGGCACCATTTATGCACATCGGACTTTACAACTTTTAGCGGAAAGCGGCGTGGTTTCACAAATTAATTTAATAATGTCGGGAACAGCGGCAATTGTTGCTCAGGTAGAAATGGGGGCAAATCTAAAGTCGGCAAACACTGAAATTATTAATGAATGGTTAGGGTTGCCGAAAGATTCAAAGATCATCCGTTTTTGGCGTTTGGATAATTTTGCGGCAAAACCGTCTTCGGGTTCATATAAACAGGCGGGAATGATTATTGTTCCGTGTTCGATGGGAACAATCGGCTCAATCGCTTCGGGCGCGGGAACGAATTTAATTCATCGGGCGGCAGATGTCACCTTAAAGGAAGGACGAAAACTTGTGATCGTCCCGCGTGAAACTCCGTATAATGCAATTCATTTGGAAAATATGCTCAAGCTCACACATGCCGGCGCACGAATTTTACCTGCCAGCCCCGGATTTTATCATCGTCCCAAAACGATTGATGAGCTGGTAAATCATTTGTGTTACCGGATTTTAGACCAATTCGATATTCCGCACGATAAAAAAACGCAATGGACGGGGGAAGAAGTTGAGGAGTCAGGGTTTGGGAGTAAGGAGTAAGAAAAATGTTAAAGTTGAAGATTTTATTAGTTTTGTTACTGTTCATAATTCCAATCGCAGCACAGGAAAAATTCGTCACGCCGGTAGACGAAGCTGACAAAGATAAAACGTTTTTGGAATTTCGCACTAAATTGATTGAGGCTGTCCAAAAACACGATGTTAAATATTTATTGAGCGTGGTTGATAAAAGCATAAAAAACGGTTTCGGCGGCAATGACGGAATTAATGAGTTCAAAAAACAATGGAAAATTTATAACCGAAACTCTGAATTGTGGAAGGAACTGCTCATCGTTTTAACTCACGGCGGAACTTTTGACAAAGAAAACAAGGGAATGTTTTATGCTCCTTATCTTTTTACAAATTTCCCCGACGGTGTTGATGAATTTGAGCATCAGGCGATTTTCGGCAATAACGTCAATTTGCGCTCCAAACCTGATAAAGATGCACCGGTTGTTGCCAGCCTGTCATATAACATCGTCAAAACCGACTACGAAAATTCGGTAAAGTCTAAAACTAACAAAGATGAGTTTTTATGGCTGAAAATCGAGACTTTAGGCGGGAAAAAAGGCTTTGTGAAACCTGAATTCGTCCGCAGCGCAATTGATTATCGCGCGGGATTTGAAAGAAGACGCGGCAAATGGACAATGACCTTCTTTTTAGCCGGAGATTAAAACTTTATGCAAAGCTCAACCGAAAGATTTTCCAATCGAGTCGAAAATTACGTCAAATTTCGTCCGAGCTATCCATCCGAAGTTTTGCAGGTCTTTCGGGATGAAATGAATCTGCAAACAGCTTCAATCATTGCCGATATTGGCTCAGGAACCGGAATCTCTGCCAAAATCTTTTTAGAAAACGGCAACGAAGTTTTCGGAATTGAACCTAATCAGCCGATGCGTGAGGCTTCCGGAGTTTTTTTGCAGAATTTTCTCAAATTTCATTCAATCAACGGAACTGCCGAAAATACTACGCTTGAGGATAATTCGGTTGACATTATCATCGCGGCTCAGGCATTTCATTGGTTCGATAAGGCAAAAACCCGAATAGAGTTCCGTCGAATACTTCGAGACAATGGTTTTACAGCCCTGATTTGGAATGAGCGTCAACTTAACTCAAATGAGTTTTTGCGTGAGTATGAGAGTTTTTTAATCAAATTCGGAAGTGATTATAAACAGGTTCGGCACGAAAATGTTTCGGAGGACAAAATTGCCGACTTTTTCGAAAAACCTTTCCGAAAAAAAACTTTTCTCAATTCACAAACGCTTGATTTTAGTGGACTAAAAGGCAGAGTTTTATCTTCGTCATATATGCCTTCGGCGGAAGATACACGTTTCGGAGAGATGGAAAAAGAATTAAAACAGCTTTTTACTCGATTTCAAAAAAACGATACAATAGAAATTTTATACGACACCAATATTTATTTTGGACAGCTTTAATTTATGATAACAGCATCAACAGAAGTAAGAACCATCAGCGTCGCTCATTCTCCTGATTCAGACGACGCATTTATGTTTTACGGTTTAGCTACCAACAAAATTGATACCGGAAAATTGAAGTTTGAGCATACCTTGAAGGATATTCAATCGCTCAATGAGGATGCAAAAAACGAAGTTTATGATGTGACAGCCATCAGCTTTCACGCTTACGCCTACGTTTCGGACAAATACGCGCTTTTACCGCACGGCGCGAGCATCGGCGACAAATACGGTCCGATCGTAGTCACGCGCGAACCTCGTTCGGCTGAAGACATCGGCAAAATGAAAATCGCTGTGCCTGGTGAAATGACCAGCGCATATTTAGCTTTAAGGCTTTATAATCAGGATTTTGATCACGTTGTAGTTCCTTTTGATGAAATCATTGACGAAGTAAAACGCGGTCGGGTTGATGCCGGACTTCTGATTCACGAAGGACAGCTTTTCTACAAAGAAATCGGTTTAGATAAAGTTCTGGATTTGGGCGAATGGTGGTTTGAAAAAACCGGTTTGCCGTTACCGATGGGCGGAAATGTCATCAAACGAAGTCTGGGCGAAGATTTAATGAAAGAAGTTTCTAAATATTTGAAGCAAAGCATTGAATTTTCACTTAATAACCGCGAAGATGCACTTGCCTACGCGATGCAGTTTGCGCGAGATATGTCTCCAGAATTAGCCGACCGTTTTGTCGCAATGTGGGTCAATAATTTGACTCTGGATTACGGCGAACGCGGACGCGAGGGCGTGCGAAGATTTTTGCAGGAAGGCTACGAAAAAGGAATCATAAAAAACAAAGTTGACATAGAATTTGTCGGCTAAATTTAGAAAATCCAATTTTTCTTTTCAAAAGAGGTGAAATTTCACCTCTTTTTTCTTTTACTTCTCCAACTCATAAACCCTTACACTTCAGCAAATTGCACCCACTGAACACAACTTTTTTATTTTCAGCAAAAAAATCTTAAAAAAAATCTCATTTTTAGTGAATGAATTTTCAATTATTTTCCGCGTTACCGATTGGGCGAATTTTTCGCTTTGAAGTAAAAAGATGAAGACTACGCAGAACGAAAGATTATTGAAAATTGCAACACCGTTGGGCGAAGATTTTTTGCTCTTACAACGAATGACGTTTACCGAAGGTCTTTCAAGACTTTTTGAAGGTGAGCTTGAACTGTGGCACGACGAAGGCGAAGCGGGTTACGAGCCAACATTTATCAATCCCGAAAGGATTTTGGGCAAACCCGTCACGATCCGGATCGAACAAAATGATGGAGTCAGCCGGTATTTTTGCGGCATCATCAACGAATTTGAGCAAGGTGGACGAGATAATTTCTATTCCGTTTATCAGGCGCGAATCGTTCCTCATATCTGGATGCTGACGCAAAATCTGCAAAGCCGCATTTTCCAAAACATTTCCGTTCCCGATATTTTGCGAAAGCTACTGAACTGGTTTGATTGCGCTTTTGAACTTCAACATAATTACGAACCGCGAAATTATTGCGTCCAATATCAGGAAACCGATTTTGCTTTCATCTCGCGTTTGATGGAAGAAGAAGGAATCTATTATTACTTCAAACATTCCGAAAAAACGCATCAATTGGTCATTGCCGACACGCCGCAGTCACATCTTTTTTGTCCTTCAAAATCGGCAATTGAATATCACGACGAATCCTTTGTGGGAGATGAAGGAGTTGGCAGTGCAGTTCGCAAATGGCGTTGGCACAACAAATGGCGAACCGGCAAGGTGCGGTTGTGGGATTATAATTTTCAGCTCCCAACCAACAAATTAAGTGCCGAACAGCCTTCACTTTTTTTGAACGGAAATAAAGAACTCGAAGTTTACGAATTCCCCGCCGGATATGCACGAAAACTTGACGGAATTGCAGCGGGCGGCGGCGAGCAGGGCGACAAATTGCAAAAGATTTTTGATGATCGTCAACGCACTGTTCAGGTCCGGATGGAAGAAATTGACGTGCAAAACAAGATTGCGAATGGCATCAGCGATTGTTCCAATTTAACTGTGGGTTTTCGTTTTGATCTGAAAAATCATCCGGTCTCTGCTAACAATAGTTGCTATGTTCTGACCAACATTACACACGAAGCGGTGCAAACTCCGGCTTATCAAAATGATGAAGTCGTTGAGCAAGCCTACAATAACCAATTTGACTGCATCACTTACGGCGCAGGTCAGGCTCCGTTTCGCCCCCAACGCATAACACCGAAGCCATTGGTTCGCGGTTCGCAAACAGCAACCGTGGTCGGTCCCGCAGGCGAAGAGATTTTTACCGACAAATACGGACGGGTCAAGGTTCAATTTCACTGGGATCGTGAAGGCAAATACAACGAAGGAAGCTCGTGTTGGATTCGCGTCGGACAGCTTTGGGCGGGAAAAAAATGGGGCTCAATGTTTATTCCGCGAGTCGGAATGGAAGTAATTGTGGATTTCATCGAAGGTGATCCCGATCAACCTATTATCACCGGAACTGTTTATAATCCCGAAACAATGCCGCCTTACAATTTGCCGGAAGAAAAAACCAAATCCGGTATCAAAACCGATTCAACCACAGGCGGAGGCGGGTTTAATGAGCTTCGTTTTGAGGACAAAAAAGGCGAAGAGCAGTTTTTTATCCACGCCGAAAAAAATATGGATGTCCGGGTCAAAAACGATTCTTTTGAATTCATCGGACACGACCGTCATTTGATTGTTAAAAATGAGCAGTTCGAGAAAGTCGAAAAGGACAAACACTTAAAGGTCGGCGGCGACCGCAACGAAGAGGTCAAAGGTTCAGTTTCGCTTAAAGTCGGTTCGGACGAAGACATCCAAGTCGGTGCAAAATTTGCGGTTGATGCCCGAAACGAAATCCATTTGAAATCGGGAACTAATTTGGTAATTGAAACAGGAACGAATCTTACCCTTCAGGTTGGCAGTAACTTTATCAATATCAACTCAACCGGAATTTATATCAAAGCGACAATGATTATGCTCAACAGCGGCGGCGCGGCGGGATCAGGCTCAGGCGCGAATCCTGATCCCCCCAAAGATGCCAAAGAAGCTGACAAAGCCAAGGCAGGAGAAAGGGTTAAAAAGCCAACGCTTCCGCCACCGGTTAAGCCGCAAAAATATAGTCAAGCTGCTATGGTTTTGAAAAAAGCTGCCAAGGAAGGTTCACCGTTCTGTGAAGTTTGTAATAGGAAAAAATAGTTATGAGAGAGAAATTGGAAAAATATCTATTTGAAGAATCTCCCAAGTCTTATGCTGTTTTGGATGGTGCATCAGTTGAAGATTTACCCTTCCGGGTTTACGAAAAACGAGCGCGGGCAGTTTGTCTTTATCGCGGAGAAATTGCCCCGGACATTGCCGAAGTTGCTCCGTATTTAATCGAACTTTCGCCTTCAGACGCTTTTACCGATTGGCTTTTGGATCAGGAAATGGAGGGAAAACATTTTGGAATTTTTACCCGCAGCCGACATTCTTTGACCGAAGTTCGCAAACATTTCCGCAAATTTTTGACCGTTTATGACGACCACGGAAATCCGATGCTTTTTCGTTTTTACGATCCGCGTGTGCTGACAAAATTTTTACCAACTTGTGACAGAACAAATTTAAATGCCCTGTTTGCAGGAGTTTCCAGCTATTTTGCAGAAATTAACGAGTCAAAATTTATGCGGTTTGAAGTCGAAAATGGAAAGTTAAATACAACGGAGGTGTAGCAGATGTTAAAAATCAGTTCCGAACAAATCAGAATTTTCCAACCGGACGCGGAAGAGGCTTTTGTGCAGCGCACAGCCGAATATTTGCGCAAGAATCACCCCGATTCGGAAGTTTATCTGCTGCAAAAGAAATTCAAAGTGGCGGAAATTTCCAATGATTTTCTGTTCCAAGCAGTTCGTTCAGGCATTAAACACGCTCAAAACTTCGGGATTTCGTGGAAATCAACTCTCCTTTCATTTGTTGTTTTGATGTTTTTGACTGCACCGAATTTTTTTGAATATCCGAAGGCGGAAAGCTTCCTTCAGCAAACAGAAACAATTGATGATGAAAAGTTTGAAAGTTTTCTTGAAATAATGACCGATGAAGATTGGGAACAAGTCGAAGCCAATTATGATGAAAAAGTTTGGAATTTGCCCGTTGTCGAAGGAGAAAAAATATGAGTGGAAAAGCCGCCGTCATAGCCGGAAATATAAAAAAAGCGAGCCGTGCCGAACAACAACAACCTGTCAAACCGGTGCAGTCCTGTCCTAATAAAAACTGGATCGAACTTGTTTACAAATATAACAGTAGTCGGGCTGTCAGCGGCGCATCGTATCAGGTTTTTGATGCACAAACCAATCAAAGTTTGGCTTCAGGATGTCTCAATAATATGGGTTTTGCCCGGGTCGAAGGCTTGCCTGACTCCGTTTCCAACGTCAAGTTTTTGTTTACTTCTGACCCGAAAGATTTTGAACTTTTTCCTGGTTTCAAACCCAAACCTCACAATTTGACCGCTGAAAGCGTTGAAGTTAAAGAAGAAAACGGCACCATTATTTCGGTAGCAAAATGGGTTGGCGTTGCCTTGGAAGGTGATTTTGCCGATGACCAAAGCATGGGACAAATTGCTTTTGGAACAGTCGTCACAATGATTCCCGTTGTTGACCAAATTGGCGATGTGCGCGACATTATCGCTAATCTGCATCGGCTCACCTGGCGCAAACAATACGACGAATTTGCGCCCTGGTTTGGCTTGGTTCTCTCCTTGATCGGGGCAATTCCGGAACTCGGTTCGCTGATAAAAGGTGTGGTTAAAGAATTATTTGCCGCCGCCAAAAGGGGATTGAAAAAACTTCCACTGGCTAAACTGATAAAACTTTTGAACTCGGTTGGTGAAGGCAACGTCATCAAATTTTTACGCGAACTCCTATCTAAAATTCACGGTCATGGGCAGGATGCGGCGGCAAAGATTTTCAAGATTCTCGAATCAATGAAAGCAAAGCTTGAAAATCTGCGACATTTGGCATTTGGTAAAGCCGAAAAAATGATTGATCGAATGCTAGAAAGTATCTCGCAAGTTTACCGCCGCGTTCCCGAAATGGTGCAAAAGGTCATTGACCAGATTTTTACTCATCTCAAAAATACGCTGGACGATGTTTCGGATTTTGTGATGAAAGGTGTCACTCGCGCCCGTAATGGAGCCAAACAATTACGCGAAAAATTTATCCGTGCCACTGGAAAAGAGCTTAGCGCACTTGCCGAAAAAGTCGGTATGAAACCCGAGCATATAGAAAAACTGGCGGCTCATTGTCAAAAAAGCGAACGAATGGTGGTTGTGCGTGCCAGCAATACCGATGCGCTCAAATTTCAAGGTAAAGCGGGACATTTACCCAAACCTTTGGAAGTCAAACTAAAAACCGCTAAGGGTAAGGATTACGCCGAAGAAATCAGAGGTTTGGTAGTCCGCCCCAAAGAACCGATGAAAGATTGGGAGCGCGAAAATATGAACTATTTATTAGATCACGGCTACAGATTTGATGAAAAAACAGACGTTCTGCTCGATAAAAACGGCAATGTATTCTATGGCGACTATGATGTGCAGAGCGTTCAGAGCCGCGTTCTGATGGAAAATCCCGAAACTCAGGAAATGGAATCGGTTTATGTCAATGAATTTTCCAATCCTGACGATGGGGTTGATGTAATTGCTGATATGAATAAGGATGTGGTCGGCGATATTCCTTCCTCTCAAAGACCTTTTCAACACGGTGCCGAAGGCGATTTCCGTGTCAAAGTTGATGAACACGGAAATGTTGTCAAAGGCGCAGACGGCAAACCCATTTTGGTCAAAGCCGATGATATGAACGCAGGCGGAAAAGGCGGCGCACAAATGAAAGCCGGACAAGATTACAAGCTCGGCAGACAGTTTGGCGATGATGAAAAATATCTGGTTGTAGATGCTGACGGCAATTATCGAGTCGCCGAAAACCCTGCCGAATTAAAGAAAATTTACGATGAAATCGGTGTTCCCTGGGAATACGACAACAGTTTTGCCACTGCTCCGGCAAACGCGGCGGCTGCCACAGGAGGAAAATAATTTATGCCGACCGGACCAGCCGCCCGCACTACCGATAACGTCGTTCATCCGTTGCCGCCGATTTTGTCCCCGGGACCGGGTAGTGCAAACGTCATTATCGGATTTCTTCCTGCTTGGCGGGGAATGCCTTTAGCCGCAGTTGCCGCATTGCAAGCGGCTAAAACCGCCGCTGATACCGCAGTTCAGACCGCTGTCGCTGCGACAACTGCCGCCGCCGGAACTCCCGGTGCACCTGCTGCTTTAGCAGCCGAACAGGCTACCAAATCAGCCGTTTTATCTTCGATGACAAGTGCGATAACTTCTGCAGCAATGGGTGCGGACATTCATACTTGCGCTGTCCCTTCTCCCGTTCCGCCGCACGGTCCGGGAGTGGTCATAAACGGTTCGGCAACAGTAATGATCAATAATCTTCCGGCTTGTCGAATGGGGGATTCGATTCTCGAAGCACTTGGTCCGCCAAATTCAATTGCCAAAGGCGAAGCGACGGTTATTATCGGCGGCTAGTTTTTTCAATATTTCCA
Organism: Pyrinomonadaceae bacterium; assembly: GCA_019694395.1. GTDB lineage: Bacteria > Acidobacteriota > Blastocatellia > Pyrinomonadales > Pyrinomonadaceae > JAIBCC01. Next base: position 481,127 of record JAIBCC010000001.1, read on the forward strand.
CGATTTTACTTTTACCCGAAGGAGAAATTATGAAATTTAGACAACTCATTTTTATTTTGACTGTAATTCTTTCGTCATCATTATTTATTTTTGGACAAAAGAAAGAGGATTTTTTAGTTAAAGGAAATCCGTCGCTGACTGTTCCATTGGCAAATCAAATTATCGAAGTTTTTGAGTTTGGGCTTAAAGGCGCATTTAACAAAGATCAGCGAAAAATATTTACTCAGGAACTGATTTCGCAATGGAAATCTGATGTAAATGCCGGAACAAATTATGTAAAACTTTTAGAGATCTATCAACAAATCCAGAATTTACCGGAGCAGCAAAAACAATTTGCACAATCCCAATTTCTAAAAATGCTGCTCGACGAGATTGATAAAAATCCAAACCTTCCGCGTTACAAAATTTTGATTGAAGTTTTTTATGATGCTCGCGGAGCAGAATTTGAAAGATCTATTGCTAATTAGAAACTTGCCGAAAATGTTTTGCAACCAACGGAAAACCTAAGTAAGCAAGTCAAAGGCAGGTAAACTTTGACCAAATTTGGAATCGCTCTACTGACTCAAGGTTTATCTGCTTTTTTCGATTTGATTTACCTTTTCATTTCCTTTTTCTCTAAATTTGATAAACTTTATTTAGATTTCGTGCATCTATTGTTTAGTTTTGATTTTAAGGATTAGAAATGAGTAAATTGCAGAAAATTATTATTTTTTCGTTTGTTTTGTGCTTAGGTTTGACCAATATCTTTGCTCAAACTACCAGTAATATTGTCAGACATGATTTGAGCCAGGCTGAAATTGATAAAATCATAAAAACTTTTGCTCACAAAGAAAGTGAATTCCGCGAAGCTCTAAAAAATTACATTTTCAACCGCTATGTAGTTGTTCAAACTGTTGGGTTAGGTGGACAAATAACCGGCGAATTGAGACGTGATTCTTTTATGAGCATTAAGGAAAATGGTGAAAGATTTGAAAAAGTTCTTTTTGCCCCAATTTCCACAATAGGCGATATAATGACTCCTGAAGACTTTGAAGATTTGGGCGGAGTCAATCCTTTTACTATTGAACCTGAATCTATCAATCAATATAACTTCAACTACTTGGGTAAAGAGAAAATTGATGAACTTAACCTTTATGTTTTTGATATTTCACCAAAAGTAATTCCCGACCCGAAAAAATCTAGTCAGCGAATGTTTGTTGGCAGAATTTGGGTAGATGACCAAGATATACAAATTGTTAAATCAAAAGGAAAAGCTGTTCCTGAGACAAAAATTAATAAATTTGCAATAGTTGAAACTTGGCGCGAAAATGTGGACGGCAAATATTGGTTTCCTTCATACGCACTGACAACAGGAAAGGATGGCGAATTAGTTTTTGACGATGGTTCAGTTTTAAGAATAAAAATGCGCGTAAAATATACCGATTATCGTCAGGGACGTTCGGATGTCATCATTTTGGATGATGATGATCCAAAAGCTAAACCAACTCCAACCCCGACTCCGAAAAAACCGGAATAGTTTAGTAAGTTAAGGAAATTTGGGAAGTTTAGGAAGAAAATCACTTCCTAAACTTTCTTAACTTTCACAACTTCCCAAACTTAACTCTTCCGCAATCATTTCCCGCACTTTTTTCAATAAATCCATCAAGTCTTTTGTTTCTAAATCCTTTGTTTCAATCGGGGGGAGCAAAACCATTTCAATCGTTCCGGCATAAGCCACACCGCGTTTTTTCCCCATCATCCAATCCGTATTTTTGATGGCAACCGGGATTATCGGTGCCCCGGTTTGCAAAGCCAAATGAAAAGCACCTTTTTTGAAAGGGAAAAGTTCATGGGGATAGGCGCGTCCGCCCTCGGCAAAAACTCCGAATGAATAACCGTCATCCATCACTTTGCGGGCTTTTTGCATTGATTCGATGGCTTTTTTCGGGTTGCCGCGATCAATCGCAATAATATTGGCTATTCCCATTCCATAACCGAAAATCGGAACTTTCAGGAGTTCTTTTTTTCCGACCAATCCCATCCGTTTGCCTGAATAACAATAAAGCGCAGCCGTATCTAGATAAGAACGATGATTTGAGATAAAAACGTAAGATTCATCCTCTTTCAGATTTTCCTTGCCTTTAACGATGATCTCGGCTCCGGCGGATTTCATCCAAACCCGTCCGCCCCAATCACACCAGTTAAAATAGCCCTCGCGGTTTTTCTTAAAACGGTAAATTGCAATCAAAATCGGCACAAAAACCAACACTAAAAAACTGACTACAATCCAACACCAAATGTATCTGAGTTTGCCGATTAACCGTGATTCTGTGATAACATCGTTACTAGAAAAAACAATTTTTTCATTACGTTCTATCAATTCCGCAAAAGGTTTAGTTATTAAATGTTCGGACATATTCTTCAAAGTCTAAAGTCTAAAGTCCAAAGTTCAAAGTCTTCTTTGAATTTTATTGGATTAATTTTTGTGTTTTTTTTGTCGGCAAATATTTTTGCCCAAAGCGTTCCATCGCCAAAATCAGTTCTTGGTTTTGAACCTGCTGATGATAGGAAAATCGCCGATTGGACACAAATTACCGATTATTTTAGCAAATTGGATAAGGCAAGTCCCCGTGTGACAGTGCAAAAATTTGGCGAAACAACGCTTGGCAAACCAATGATTGTTGCTTATATCAGCGCACCGCAAAATTTACAAAATCTTGCCAAATACAAACAAATCAGTCAAAGATTGGCAAATCCGCGAGATTTGAAGCCCAATGAGGCACAAAGTTTAATAGCTAATGGAAAAACAATTGTTACGATTTCCTGTTCGATACATTCAACCGAAATTGTTGCTTCGCAAATGTCAATGGCTTTGGCATATCAGCTGGCAACAGCCACGGATGCTGAAACTTTGGAAATTCTAAACAACACAATTTTGCTGTTAATTCCCTCTTCCAATCCTGACGGAATTCAGATCGTTGCCGATTGGTATAAAAAGACTTTGGGAACAAAATCCGAAGGAACTTCGCCGCCGGAACTTTATCACCATTACGCCGGACACGATGATAACCGCGATTGGTTTATGCTCAATCTCAAAGAAACTCAGGCAATCACCAAACTCTTTTGGCAGGAATGGTTTCCGCAAGTTGTTTATGATGTTCATCAACAGGGACAAGACGGTTCGCGCTTTATCGTTCCGCCGTTTTTTGATCCGTCAAACCCTAATATTCCGCCTTCGGTTTTACGCGAAGTCGGTTTGATCGGCTATAAAATGGCGGCAGATCTGCAAGCCGCAGGAATTTCCGGCGTGGCAACAAATTCGACCTACGATACCTGGTGGCACGGTGGTTTTCGGACTGCGCCGTATTTTCATAATTCCATCGGAATTTTGACCGAAGCGGCAAGTGCCGATTTAATGACTCCGGTTAATATCGCCAAAGAAAGATTGGAAAAAGGTCGCGGTGTGCGTGGTTTGGCAAATCCTTTGCAAACTGCTACCAATTTTCCAGATGCTTGGGAAGGTGGACTTTGGCGACCAAAAGACATTCAAAACATTGAGCTTATCGCTTCAAGGGCTTTACTTTCTCTTTCGGCAAAATATCGCCCCAGATATTTGCAAAATTTTTATAATTTGAATTCACGAGCAATTAGCGGCGAAGGTTATTCAGATCACCCGCTGGCTTATTTAATTCCTGCCGGACAACCGAATGAAGAAAATATTTCGCGGATGCTGGAAATTTTGATGTTGCAAGGCATCGAAGTTTATAAAATGACCAAAGAATTACATTTAACTTTGGCAGATAAAACCACTCATGAACATCCGTTGGGCAGTTTTCTAATCTTTCTGAATCAATCACAACGCAACAATGTGAAGACGCTTTTTGAACGGCAAGTTTATCCGCATCGGCTCAACGCTAATGGCGAAGCGGAAGTTCCCTACGATGTGGCAGGTTGGACTTTGCCTTTGCAAATGGGCGTGGAATCTTTGGCGGTAACAGGAATTGCAGAAAAAGATAATGAACGTAATTTGCAGAAAATAACCAATATCAATGAAGTTCGGCAACAATTGAATCTGCAACCTAACAAAGAATCTTTTGCCAAAATCGCTAATCCAATTAAAAACCAAGCCAAACTTGGATTGTATAAAAGTTGGTCTAGTTCGATGGATGAAGGCTGGACGCGGCTTGTGTTTGACAATTTTCAAATTCCCTACACATCCGTTCGTGACGCTGACATAAAAGGCGGCAACCTTAATTACGAAGCGATAATTTTGCCTTCGGACAGCGAACGCGAAATCACGAATGGTTTGAATAAAGACCGTTATCCCGAAGAAATTGCCGGAGGAATCGGTGAAAAAGGAATTGAAAATCTGAAAAAATATGTTGAAAACGGCGGAACTTTAATTTGTTTCGACGCATCGTGCGAATTGGTCATCAATAAATTCGGTTTGCCGATGAAAAATGTTTTGAAAGGACTGTCGCGCAAAGATTTTTATTGTCCAGGTTCGATTTTGCAGTTAGAAGTTGATACTTCAAATCCGTTGGCAAAAGGCTTGCGAAGAGATACAGCAGCTTATTTTACCAACAGTTCCGCCTTTGAAATCACGGACAAAGGTAAAGTTAAAAGCGTTGCCAAGTATTCCGAAAAAGATACTTTGATGTCAGGCTGGCTTTTAGGCGAGAAATATTTAAGCGGAAAAACCGCTTTAGCTCAAGCAACCTACGGCAAAGGCAAGATAATTTTATTTGCTTTTCGCCCACAGCATCGCGGACAAAGTTGGGGAACGTTTCCGTTTATTTTTAATGCTTTAGAAAAGTAACTTAGGTTTTACAATTAAAATAGATTGAGGCAGAAAATCATCGTTGTTTTAGCTTCAATCTATTTTTGTTTGTGGTTTCAATTTTTCATTTGGTATACTTGGACAATGAATTTCCGCAGTTTTTTGTTAGTTTTTCTTGTCCTTTTTTCTTTTACAAACATTTTTGCCAATTATCTTTTTATCGAAGAACCAACGATTCGGGTGGCTTTGACTACTAATGCTCGTTCGGTTTCGATTACAACTTCGGACAGTCAGCTAATTTCGGTTTCGCCTGACGAACAGCCAAAATTCCTTGGAATTGCTAAAGTCACGGTTTCTGCTCGTGCTTATCGTCCGCCGGTTTTTGAGCGTTATTATTTTGAAATTCCGGCTATTGCGACTAAAGATGAAGCGGATCAGCTTGCCAAGGAGGTTAAGGAAGCCATTAACGAAACGGCGATTGTTAATATTGACGCAAAAACCGGAAATACCTATCGCGTTCGGATCGGTCAGCCTAAAGATTCGCTCGAAGAAGCCAGCACTTATAAAGATTTTTTGGCGGAAAAAGGATTTGAAGATGTGGAAATCGTCACTGAAAAATATGAGCAGCCTTCGCAGGATGCGCTGGCACTTTCTAAACAAATTAACTCTGATTCAAAATCCCAGGTTCGCAGTTTAATTCTTTCAAATCCCGCAAATCAAGGAAGTAGCACAGGTTCGGTTCAACCAACCGGCGATCTTTTGAATCCAAATTTGCGTGAAGTTATCGTCAACGGCGGAAAACTTGCAAGTTTTAATTCGCTCAAACCTGTCACCATCAGCTCAACCAATGAGCGTAATATTCCGGTTCGTTTCAATGGTCGGGCGTATCGGGGAAAATTGGAATTATTCGTCAACGGACGCGGAACTTTGAGTGTAATAAACGTCATAAAATTGGAAGATTATGTGCGCGGAGTCGTTCCGAATGAGCTTGGATTTCCCGCCTTGGAAGCGCAAAAAGCCCAAGCCGTTGCCGCCAGAACCTACGCAGTCAGTAAAATCGGACAATTTGCCGCCGAAGGTTTTGACGTTTTCCCGACCACTCAATCGCAGGTTTATAACGGCTACGGTTCGGAAACTATTATGGGAAATCAAGCCGCGGCTGAAACTCGCGGAATCATTGCGCTTTACGATGGAAAACCGATTCGGGCAATGTATACCTCAACTTGCGGCGGACGCACCGAAGATGTCAAAAACATTTACACCGATTTTGATGCGCCGTATTTGAAAGGTGTCGAATGTGCCTTTGAAGGTCACAAATATTTTGAACCGATGCTGGTCAGATCAAATCGTGAGCCGGCTAACATCAAAGACGATAATTATTTAGAACTAGTCCGTATTATTTCGCAGTTTGCCGCGAACGGATTTGTCATCAACGGAAATCGTTTTTCAGATGATTGGTTCCAAAGCTCACCGACAAACGCAGAAATAACCAACTGGCTTAATCAATTAGCCGGCAAGTTTGCTAAACCCTATTCGCAAATTCAAAATAATTCGATAAAAAATATTGAGTTTGCCCGCATTTTAGCTTCGATGAATTATTCGCCCGAATCCAACGACACGCTTTTGAGCGAAGCGGATATTGCATACCAGCTTTCCTTTGCCGATGCGGATAAAATCCCAACCGAACAACGCGCAAATTTGGCAGTTCTGTTCCGTGACGGATGGCTTTCGCTTTATTCAGATGCAACTTTTCGCCCGGACGAAAAAATGTCGAGAAGTCGTCTAATTCGTTTGATTTATTCGATCTACGCTAAAAAGAAATGGCTTCCGGCGATGCAGAACGGAATAGCAAAAACGACGGTTGACGGCAGATTGGTTTTGAGATCAGGCAAAGGCGAAAAACAAATGGTTCTGCGCCCCGATGTTTTCCTTTTCCGTCAATTCGGCGACACCTATTATCAAGTCAAAGAAACCGCGCTGATTGGCGGCGAAACGGTTTATTTTCAAACCAATTTTGCGGGTGAGGTAACTTATTTGGAAGTCAAACCCAGCACTCAAACCGCTACGCCTGAAAGAACTTCGCCGTTCACGATGTGGACAACCAATCTCTCGTCTTCGGCAGTGCAATCGCGGCTTTCGCGTTATGTTCGCGGAATCGGAACGCTTTACGATGTCAACATCAAACGCAAAGGATTTTCGCGCCGCGCCATTGAACTTGAGATCATTGGTTCAAACGGCACATTTTCGCTGGTCGGCGGCAAAATCCGCTCGGCTTTACGTTTGAAAGAACAGCTTTTTGTCATGAACAAACGCTATGATTCAAACGGTCATGCAGTTGCTTATAATTTCACCGGCAAAGGTTGGGGACACGGAATCGGAATGTGTCAATACGGGGCATTTGGTTTGGCAAAACAAGGCTACAAATACGACCAGATTTTGAAACATTACTATTCGGGAATTGATTTACCGAGAAGTTATTAAAATGAAATTTTCCCGAAATCAAATCATCGGCTCACTAATTTTGCTCGGCGTAATCTTGCTTATTTCGCTGATTCGACTTGCCATTTATTCAAGTTAATCTTTGTGATAACCTTTTTCTGTGCCTTTTGAATCCCAAAAACCAATTTATTCAATCGTTGGACCGACGGCTTCGGGCAAAACTGAGATCAGTCTGGAACTTGCCTTAAAACTTGGAAATGCTGAGATTATCAATTGCGATTCGGTGCAGATTTACAAAGAAATTTGGGTAGCAACTGCCAAAATTACCAGAGATGAAATGCGCGGAATCCCGCATCATTTGATTGATTATGTTTCACCCGAAATCAATTATACGGCGGCAGATTGGGCACAGGACGCAAGTAAAAAAATCATTGAAATTGAATCGCGCGGAAATATTCCGATTTTAGTCGGCGGAACAGGTTTTTACCTTCGCACATTGCGTCAGCCGTTTTTTGAAAGTCCGAAGACTGACGAAAAACTGCGCGAAAAACTAAAGCAAATTAAAGAAAAAAAAGGGGCAGAACATCTGCACAAAATTTTACAAAAAGTTGATGAAGTTTCTGCCCAAAAACTTTTCCCGCGTGATTATGTGCGAACGATGCGGGCACTCGAAGTTTTTTTTCAAACCGGAACTCGTCTTTCGGATTTGCAGCCGAATCGCGCCGAACCTCCCGAATTTGCCGAAAGAATCAAGATTTTTGTGCTGAATCCGAATCGGGATTTGCTTTATGAAAGAATAAATCAGCGTGCGGAAAAACATTTTGCCAATGGTTTAGTCGAAGAGGTGAAACTTTTACGTGAAAAGGGCGTAAAAGATGATACAAACGCGCTTGGCGCACACGGTTATCGTCGGGTTTGTGAGTATTTGCGAGGAGAAAGAACGCTCGAAAGTGCGATTGAGCAAACCCAATTGGATGTTCGGCATTATGCTAAACGTCAACTGACTTGGTTTCGCCGCGAGGCAAACGTGACTTGGCTCGAAGGGTTCGGAGATGATACAAAGACACAAAGAAAACTATGGAAACTATTGGATTTACAATAGTTTGTTAAATTTTCCTTGTCAGCAAAATTAAATCTGATATAATGAATTCGGGCTTTTAAATTTAAGAAAATAAACGAGTAACTGCAATGGAAAAATCTTCTGCCCAAAATATACAAGACGCTTTTTTGAACACGGCGCGACGAGAAAAACAAGCGATTATTATTCATCTGCTCCACGGCTCCACTCTTAGCGGCAGAATTAAAAGTTTTGATAAATTTTCAGTTCTGTTGGATGTGAGCGGACAGGACTTTTTAGTGTTTAAGCACGCAATTTCAACCATTTCGATAGAGCGGAAGAGACCTAACTCAGATTAAATAAAATTGCGCGGAAAATTCATTACTTTTGAAGGAATTGACGGAAGCGGCAAGTCAACGCAATTGCGTTTGCTTGCCGATGATTTGCGTTTTCGCGGATTTAATGTTTTAACTACTCATCAACCCGGCGGAACTCCGCTTGGTCGCCGTTTGCGCGAAGCATTTCTCGAAACCGAAGAAAATGTTGCTCCCATGGCAGAACTTCTCCTTTTTGCGGCTGACCGTGCGCAACACGTCGAGTTTTTGATCAAACCGGCTTTAGCTGAAGGAAAAATTGTGCTTTCTGACCGTTATGCTGATGCAACTACAGCTTATCAGGGCGCAGGACGGGGGTTTGATGCTAAAACTATTAAACAGGTCATTCAGCTTGCTACCGGAGGACTGAAACCCGATTTAACTCTTTTTTTCGATTTACCTGTCAGCATTGGATTACAAAGAACTAACAAACGTGATGCAATGGGCGAATTAAAAAATCGTATGGACAAGGAAAATTCGGAGTTTTATGATCGGGTGCGTCAGGCATATCTTGAAATCATTGACAAAGAGCCAAGACGTTTTCGGGTAATCGATGCAATGCTTTCAGTTGAAGAGGTTCACGCCAAAGCATTGGAAATTTTGACTGAATATTTAAAAAAATAGACTTTTTGACTTAAAACTCTTTTGGCAAATAGTTGATTATCCAATCGTTATAACTCCACTCTTTATCCACTGCAAAAGGTAATTTATACATTATTAATTTGCGATTGGACACAGTTTCAAATCTATTTTTCGGCAATCCGAACTCTTTTTCCGAAACTTCTCCTTCGACAAAACTTGAATAATTTATGCTAAAAACATCTCCGGGCTGAAGGATTAGGACTTTAGTCAAAAATTGATTTCCGGAATGCCCCGAAAATCTTTTATTATCACCATAATTAATTGTATTTTGCCGATGAACAATGGCGGTGACTGGTGTGCCTGAATTAATTATGATTATTGGCAAAGCATCCAGCGGATTCATTTTTGAGGTGTCTGCAATCTTTTCTTGATCAGTGATGGTCGTGACTGATAAATTAAATCTTCCAACTTCTTTTGCCTCAAAATACGCCGTATAAGTGATGGTCTGTGCACCATAGTTTCGATGAGGCATGACATTACGCACAGTTCCCAAATATTTCAAATTTTTGTCTAATTGATTGATCACCTGCTCTGTTTCTGTAAATTGCGGTGTCCAGAGGGATTCTGTTTTGCCGATATTTTCTCCATCCTGATATGTGCTCTTCAGACTAAATTGATGCCCTGTTCTGTCATTAATCTGAATTGGAACAATTATTGTGTCGCCCAGACAAACATTACCAAGCCCCAAATTATCAACATTATAACGATGACAATTTTTCTCTCCGACTCTGATCAAAAGTTCATTTTCGCCTTCTTCGGGATAGGAAAATTTGTGAGTAAATCTGAAACTATATTTTAGGGCATAATGACCGCTTCGTTTTGGTTTTAAGTGAACAAGCCAATAAGTTCCGCCTCCGCGAGCAATAGAGCGTTTATTTTCATAATCTTTTACCCATTCAAAATCCTCCTTGATAACTTCATTCAAAGATTTTCTAAGTTGGGTTAAATTAGTTCCAGTGAGTGAAATGCCCGAAATAATCTGCGGTTGAAGTATTGAAACCAAACCAAATAGAAAAATAGCTAAAATTTTAGTTTTCAGAACCGAATTCATCACAGTTGAAATTTCTCCTAATAGTTTTACTAGAAATTGAACGATTATCAGCCCGATTCTTGCATTGTTCGAGGCGTTGATTTTAAGTTTTCCAATTTGCAGAAACCTGAATAACTTAATAAACTTGCAACAATTCCTGTTATTTATGTTCAATAAACTGGTCGGAAATGCTCAAATTAAAACTATCTTTCAACGGTTGTTGCGGGCTGAAAGATTGCCAAACTCTCTGCTTTTTACCGGAAAAAACGGAGTTGGGAAAAAACTCTTTGCTTTAGAACTAGCAAAAGCCTTTGTCTGTCAAAAACCTAACAATGGCGAGGCTTGCGATACTTGCGCGGCGTGTCTGCGGGCTGATAAATTTTCCATTCCAACCAATGCCGATAAAAACGATGAATTTAAGAAAGTCTTTTTCAGCGAGCATCCTGATATTGGAATTGTTACCGCCTATAAAAACAATATTTTAATCGATGCAATCCGGGCAGTCGAAACCGAATCGAACTTTCGTCCTTACGAAGCCAGAGCACGATTTTTTATCATTGATGAAGCCGACAAAATGAACGATGCCGCCTCTAATGCCTTGTTAAAAACTTTGGAAGAACCGGCTCAAACTTCCCATATTTTTCTGATTACTTCGCGCCCAAATTCGCTTTTACAGACGATTCGTTCGCGTTGTCAAACTGTTCATTTTGCTCCGATTTTCCCTAACGAAATTGAAGATCATTTATTGCAAACAAAAAAATTCGCGCCTGATGACGCACGTTTGCTTTCAAAAATTACTGACGGAAGCATTGGGCGGGCGTTGGATTTAGATTTAGGAAAATTTCGTGAAAGGCGCGAAATAATGCTCAAAACTTTAGAAAGTCTGATCGCCAATCAAAATCGTGCAATTCTTTTGCGAACAGCCGAAGAATTAAATGATGCCAAAAACAAAGAATTTTACGGCGAATATTTGGAGATTTTTCAAACTTTGATTCACGATGTCTGGACTTTGTGTTTTGACGAAAATTCCGAAAAAATAGTCAATGCAGACTTAATTCCTCAATTAAAAAGATTATCGCAAAATGCCGATAAAACTCGACTGAGCAAATGGCTTAAGGAAATTGAGGTTTTGCAGGAAAATTTCACGGTTAATCTGAACAAAAAAATTGCCACTGATGCACTCTTTTTACAAATGGCAGCACATTAGTTATCCGTAACTTTCAATTATTTCTTTAACTTTTATCAAGGCATCTCCGTAGGTTTCGATGCCGTGTCCGACATTTTCAAAGACAATTACCTCTTTCAGAGATTTTATCTTTTCTTTCGCATTTTTTATCGAATTTTGGTAGGGAAAAAGCAAATCCTTATCGCCTAAAAGCAAATAAGTTTCGGCTGTTACTTTTCGCAGTTCTTCGCCCATATCGTATGGTTTTTGGGTGTTGTCTTTATATTTTTTGATCGCAAATAATTCGTAATCAACCAATAGTTTTTCACAATTTTCGCTTAACTGATGATTTGGTTTGCAAAAAACCGCCGCATCTAAAAATTTTGTGATGTTTTTTCGATTGGGAAAAAAAATCGGCAGTAAATTGTAATAAAGGTTTTTTGGTGATAGCGAAAATGATTGCAGACACCCCGGATTTAGCAAAAATGCGGCTTTAATTTTTTCGGGAGCAAATAAACTCAATTTCATACAGATCAATCCGCCAAAAGATGCACCTAAAACGTAAGACTTTGGCAAATTTAGTTTTTCAAAAACCTCACTTGCCCATTCTCCATAGCCAAATGATTTAATGTCCGGTGTATTGCCGTCGCTCAAATTCGGCAAACCGTTTGTTTCTATCAGATAAATGCGGTATTTTCTGCCTAAATGCTTCAAATTATTATCAAAATCCCAAATTAATGAAGTTGTGCGTGCTCCAGGGAAAATCACTAAAGGCTCTAAGTTTTTGTCATCGGTATTCAGCCCATAAATCTGAGTTTTGCCTAAAACTGTTTGAATTTGGAACGATTCGTATTTTTTGCCGTTGGATTTTTCTAATTCGGCTACCCAATTCTCGAACCATTTTTTATCTTCTGCTTCGTTTTTGAAATATGATTTGTATTTTATTTCCATATTTTTATTAAAAAAAAAGGCTGTCAAAAAGACAACCTCAAGGGATTCAGCATTTGCTTTCCCGCAATCTATAAAGCAAACATCGGAGTAGAAAAAATGAAGAGAGGTTCTTTGACTAAATCAGGTGCAACATAATGAGCTCTTGCCTCGGGTGAAAACAAGAGTTCTTTGCTGTAATACTTCAAAGGTAATTTGGAATCGCTAAACTCAGTAATTAATTTGTTGGCTAAAACTGCTAAACTTTTTTCTTCCTGATTTTCTTTCAAAAATTTAGCAATCATTTCCAACCAAAAAACAGTAATCGTTTCGTGATAGCCGCTTGATTCCGTATTTTGAGTTTCATGGGAATCATTAAGCCAATAAATTCCGTCACACATCAAATTTTTCGCCACGCCGAACGGATGATGAAAACAATAATATAATCCGACTATCAAATGTGCGGCGTGTGTCCAATCGGATTTTAATAGCGTGCGTTCTTCAAACGCTTTGACTAATAAATTTACTTCTTTATCTGTGGTATAAATGTTCATATAAATAAAAAATATAAAATAAATTTACCGATATAACTTTCGGCGTGTATAAATACTATGAAATTTATTAGTCAAAGGTCACTACCCAAATAGGTAGATAAAATTCGAAATAACATTTTATTTGAGCCTTGCCGTCACTCCTCCGCGCGAAGCTAACCGGGCAGAGTTCACAAACAGGTAAAATCTATCCAAATCAGGCGGAATATGCTGCAATCGGGCGGCACGAGAATTCAGGAGTTCCCGGCTGTAATATTGCAGCGGAATTTTTTCGTCTTTGTAGATAGAAACCAATTCATTGGCTTGATCTGCTAAATTGTAACTTTTACTCGTTTCAATAAATTGTTTGGTCGTCAGCATCCAAAACATTGTTAATGTTTCGTGATAACCGCTTGTGATCGGATTTGAAATGCCATAGTTTTTGTCCTGATGAATCAATCCGTCACGCATCAGATTTATAGCTTTTCCGAAGGGAAAACGCAGACAATAATAAAGTCCAATGGTCAAATGTTTACAATGCGACCAATCAGGTTTTAATATTCTACGTCCCTCAAATGCTTTTACGATCTCAATAATTTCTTCCGTTGTTTTGTAAATCATCACCAACAAATCCTCCGTAAACTCGTCGGTCCACCCGGACATTGTAAAATTTAACAGGAAAACTCAGGCTTTTAAATACCCGTTTGGGTAGTAAAAAAAGGGATGAAAAAGTTGGCAGTTGCAGTTGAAGTTGTCCTCAAAAGGGCAACATCAGGGTTCAAAAATCAAACTAGTCTGTTTTGCAGAGCTTTTGCTACGGCTTCGGATTTTGAGTGAACCTGTAATTTGTCGTAAATATGACGCATATGGAATTTGATGGTGTTGTAACTAACCTTTAATTCTTCGGCGGCAGTAGTGTAATTGTGCCCTTCGACCAAAAGCTTCAAAAGCCTTGTTTCGTGCGGAGTCAGATCGTATTCAACTTTTTCGGGCGGACGAACTTCACGGAAAAGTTTAATGACACGCATTGCAACTTCGGGCGACATTGGTGCGCCGCCGGAAACAGCTTCACGAATATTTTCCAGAATTTTGGCGGGCGAAGTTCTTTTCAGAAGATAACCGCTTGCTCCCGCACAAATTGCATCAAAAATCCGCTCGTCATCGTCATAAACGGTGAGCATTAAAATCGTCATTTGCGGATATTTTTCTTTGAGGATTTGAATTCCTTCGATGCCGCTCATTCCGGGCAATCCAATGTCCGAAAGCAAAACGTCAGGAATACTATGTTTGATTTGCGGAATGGCATCCTCCATCGAGCGATAACTTCCGGTGCAGGTAAAACCATCGGTAAAATTTATCAGCGTGACCAATCCTTCGCGAATGTCCCGCATATCTTCGACGATGGCGGTTTTAATAATGTTGGATTTTACAGTTTCCATTTTCTTTAATACTAAAACATAAGTGTTTTTAAATCGCCACCCGCTTGGGTAGCCATCTAAAAAATTATCGGTTAGGAGTCTGTGTTTGCCACATCTGCATCGGTAATTTCAATTCAATTGTCGTTCCTTTTCCAGTTCCGGAGATAACTTGAAGCACCCCATTCATTTCTTCTGCCCGTTTTTGCATACTCAAAATTCCGTTCCTACCCATTGAAATCGAAGAAAGACTGTTTTCATACGCTTTTTCGGAATTAAACCCCTTGCCGTCATCTGTAATTTTCAACATTAAATCTTCATCAGAAATTTCCAAAGTTATTTCAACGTGTTTGGCGTTTGAGTGCTTAACGATGTTATTGATTGATTCTTTGAAAATCAAGAATACCTCACGGCGTAAGTTCGATTTCACTTCGATTTGCTGATCAATTTCCGCAGTATTGAAATGAAAAGTAATGCCTTTGGCGGATAATGAATCACTGGCAAACCTTCTCATTCTTTGGGTTAGATCGGATAAATGATCTTTAGACGGATTGATAGACCACACAATATCACTCATCGTCCCGACCAATTCGTTGGAAACATCGGTTATTCTGGTTAATGATTCACTCGCTCCGTTTCCTTTGCTTTGCGCCAAAGCTACTTCCGATAAAATAGCAATTTGAGTCAAGCTCGCGCCAATATCATCATGCAGATCCGTTGCAATTCGTGAACGCACTCGCTCAAGCTCAACGATTCGTTCGGCTCGGGAGTGACTCAATCTTTCTTCAGCTTTTTTCGCTTCGGTTAGAGCCTGATTAATGGCTCTTAAATTAGCAAAACGATACCGATAGAATGAAAAAATGAACAATCCCAGTAATAAAATTCCGCCCGTAATAAACCACCATCGTAGATAAATCGGCGGCAGGATTTTGAAAGAAAGCACTGCCGGATTTTCGCTCACTACGCCTTCTGAATTGATTGCCCGCACCAAAAATCGGTAGTTGCCAGATGAGAGATTAGCCAGATTAACCGTTCTCTGATCTGTCGGTGCGCTCCAATCCGTATTAATTCCGTCAAATTTGTATTGGTAACGCAGGGTTTCTCCGGCGCGAAAATCTAACCCAAAAAAGTCAATCTGGAGATTATTTTGATTGGCGGAAAGCTCCCCTTTTTCAATCTCGGTGCTGCCGATTTGTGAAACCGGTTGTTTTTCACCTGCAATCCGCAAACCGTCCAAAAGGATTCGCGGAGCCAGATTTTTTTCATCCGGCAAAGGTGTCAGCCGTGACATTCCGCTATTGGTCGCAAACCACAGATCACCTTTTTGGTCGCAATAGGAATCAACGATAAAATCAGCCGCCAAACCGTCATTCACCGAATAATGTTTGATGTAACCTGTTTCGGGTGAAAGCCGATCAACTCCGCGTGCTGTCCCAAGATAAATTCTGCCGTAATGATCTCCTGTAATTGTCCGAATATTGTTGCTGGATAATCCGTCAGCGGTGGTCAAGTGAACAAACTCGGGATTTTTTGCCGAGGTATCATCAACCCGATAAAGACCGTCAATTGCCGAAGCAATCCACACCTTCCCTTGTTTATCTAAATAAATATCAGGCATTGCACCGCCTGGGAAACCTTTTTCATTACCCCAAACTTCAAACTTTTCCCCGTTAAATCTTCCAACTCCGCCGGTATAAAAACTGAACCAAATATTGCCGCCTAAATCTTCAACTGCTGCGGAAAAAGATTTGGCTTTTGGTAATCCGTCAGCTTCTGAAAATGAATAAAACTTATCTTCTCCTTTTTTCATTCGTGAGGTTCCGGTCCCTTCACCTTCCGAGTCCTCTCGCGTAGAAACCCAAATATTTCCCCCTGAATCCTCAAAAATCTGAAAGATACCATCTGATCTTAACCCGTCTGCTTGTGAGAAAACCCGGGCAGGCTGCTTATTTTTCAGCTCCGGGAAATCAGTAACCTTATCGAAATAAAACAGCTTATTTCCCGTTAAAAACCACCAATTATTTTTTGAATCAAGAAATGCGTAACGTGAAGTCCAAAGGAAATTTAGTTCCAACGGAATTTGTGGACGAATCGGAGTTAATTTATTTCCATCAAAGCGATTGATATAATAATCGTGGGCGGCAAAATAGAGAGTTCCGTTTTTATCCTGATTGATTGCGAAAAATCGTGCAGAATTTGCACCGTCATCTGCCGCATAACTAACAATTCCGTGACGGTCAATTCTCGCCAAACCCGAATAACCACCGATCCACAAATTCCCTGCTGCGTCTTCTTCCATGCGTGACATTACTACCGGAAGCCCCTCTTTATCACTGTGCAAATGAAGAGTTCCATTGGCAAATTCCAGTAAGTTATTTTCAGCGGAAATCCAAACGTTCCCATCCGAAGTTTCAAAGGCTTTTTTTGAGTAAGACTTTTCAATAAACCGATTATTTTCCAAACTGATAAATTGAAAGATTTCCCCGTCTTTTTGCGGAAGCCGGTAATTTCCTTCCGGTTTAAGCTCAATAACTGAAGTCGGTTGAAGTTGTCTGAAAGTTGTCTGTGGAGCATTGGCAAAAGTTTCAATCGGTTCCGGCTTGATAACCAATAAAACATTATTTCTACAAAACCAAATGTTCCCTTTTTTATCAGTCATTAAAGAGGTGTTGCCATTATTTAAAATCTTTTCAAACGGATAAAAAACCGTGCGTTTATCAGGAAGCATCCGAATTATTCCGTTGTTTGCCTTGAGCCAAATTGAACCGTCAATTGCTTCGATAATCTCTCCGATTCCTATTTTAGAACTTATGTCAGGAGGTAAATTCAGGTCGTATTTTTCAAATTCGGCTTTTCCTTCTTTTTCGTGAATCAACGAGAGTCCAAATGTTGTAAACCAAAAATTTCCTTTGCTGTCTTCCAAAAACTGTCCCCGATTCGGTCCGACAAATTCGGCATTTAAACGTGATGAAGTCGAATCAATCTGTTTTGCATCATTTGGATTAAAACGGTATGTTCCGCGAGTTGTTGTAATCCAATAATAGCCTGATTTCGATTCATAAATGCCTTCAATTCCCGGCGGCGAATCTTTGTCGCCGATTTGATAATTGACGAATCTTGCACCATCAAAACGCGAAAGACCGTCGCGGGTGCAAAACCACATAAAACCGCGCGAATCACGGTAAAGAAAATCAACAAAACTACTGCCCAAACCATCTGCCGAAGTGTAGATTTTGACCGGTAAATGCTCTGCTCTAATCCAAACAGGCAAAAGAAACAAAATCGCCAGGACGATTAGAATCGTAATTGAGTTTTGTAATTTACTAGATTTCATCTCAAACTACTGAGCTATGTTCCATCGGTAATCTTAAATTGACAGTTGTGCCTTTACCGATTTCTGAAAGAACTTCAAATTCTCCATTCATTTCTTCTGCTCGTTTTTGCATACTCAAAATTCCGTTTCCGCCCATTTGAATTGAAGAAAGGCTATCCTTAAACGAAGGCTGCATTTCAAAACCTTTCCCATTGTCTTGAATCTGCAAAATTATATATTTATCTTTGAAACCCAGCTTGATTTCAACTTTTTTAGCCTTTGAATGTTTGACGATATTATTGATCGATTCCTTAAAAATCAAAAATATTTCGCGCCTGATATTGGAATTGACCACTATATCTTTATCGGCTTCGGAAAAATTAAAATGAAAAGTAATGGCTTTTGCAGATAAGGAATCACTGGCAAACCTTCTCATTCTTTGGGTTAGATCGGATAAATGATCTTTAGACGGATTGATAGACCACACAATATCACTCATCGTCCCGACTAATTCGTTGGAAACATCGGTTATTCTGGTTAATGATTCACTCGCTCCGTTTCCTTTGCTTTGCGCTAGAGCAACTTCCGATAAAATAGCAATTTGAGTCAAGCTCGCCCCGATGTCATCGTGCAAATCAGTCGCAATTCTGTTTCTAACTTTTTCTAATTCCGCCAATCGTTCTTCCTTAGCTTTTCTTAAACTTTCCTCAGCCCGGTTTGTCTCAGTCAAAGCCTCATTGATCGCCCGCAAATTTGAAATCCGATATCTGTCAAATGAAAAGATGATTCCAACCAATAAAATCAGGCAAATTGTAATAAACCACCAACGCAGATAAATCGGCGGCAGGATTTTGAAAGAAACCGTGGCAGATTTTTCGCTGGTCGCGCCATCGGAACGAACCGCCCGAACCTCAAAAAAATGTTGTCCTGTTCCCAAATCCAAATTCAAAGTCTGTTGCTGATTCGGATTGCTCCAATCCTGATTATCAAGCCGATATTGGTAACGAATATTTTCTCCGGCTCCGAAAGTCAGGGCAAAAAAATCAATTTCGATTTGGTTTTGATTTGAAGATAAATCAGACAAATAAATTTCAGTTTCGCCCAACGCGGAGATTTTTTGCGGCACGCCGTTGACCGAGAATTTATCAATAAAAACAGAAGGAGAAAGTTCGTTTTTTTCAAGTTCCGGAGAGAATCGCAGCAAAATATTTTGTGATACGAACCACAAATTGCCTTTGACATCCGATGCACAACGAGTAACAAAATTGCCTGGAAGACCGTCTGATTGCGAAAAGATTTTGCTAATACTGTTCTGTTCTATTCGGTTTATCCCATGTCCCGTTCCCGCATAAATACGCCCGAAACGATCTTGGGCAAGGCACATTATCTGATTACTTGAAAGTCCCTCTCGCGTTGAAATACTTGTAAAAACCGGTTTTTCGGCATTTGTGTCGTCAATCCTGAAAAGACCGTATCCACTGGTCGCTATCCATAAACGCCTGTTTGAATCAAGTAAAAGGTCACCGATCTGACTTTCCGCCAAACCATCTTTAGCACCAAAAGTTTCAAATTTTCCGTTGCGGTAACGAACCAATTTCCCGAAGAAATGCCCCAGCCAGATGTTTCCGTTTGAATCTTCAGCGAAAGAAATCGCGCCGTTGGCATTCGGTAATCCGTCAGTTTCCATTGAGTAGGAATAAATTTTGTCAGTTTGGCGTTCCCAACGTGATAGTGTTGCCGAATAACAACAGGTTGAAATCCAAATATCACCGCGAGAATCTTCAAAAAGTTCAAAAGCCTCGTCAGTCCAAAGTCCGTCCGTTTTTTTGTAAATACGTTTTGGCTTAGTTTGCGCTAAATCAGTGAGGTTTTGCACTTTTGGAAAACGAATCAAACCCGCCATGGATGGAATCCACCACTCGCCGTCGTGTGCCTCAAAATCAAGAAAGTTCCATCCCCAACTTCGTGCCGTTTGGTTTGTCGAAAGGATGTTTTCAAATTTTCCGTTCTCGGTCAGATGCAATAATTTGTTTGGTTGAACTGTTAAAAAAATCTCGCCATCACGGTTGGTAAAAATTGAACTGATGTCGGCGGATTCATTAATTCCTTCTTTTTCCCCAAAGCGAACGAAACCACTCCGCGCAAACTGCCAAGCACCCTTTTTTTCCGTTCCCACCCATAAATTTCCGGCGTAATCTTCGCTTAGTGCTAAAACACTGTCATTACTCAAAGAACGGAATTTTGATTCGCCTGCTTTGGCATTAGGGAGAAATTCGACCAATCCCAAAACACCTTGATTGTCGCCCCCCAGGAAAATTCTACCGTCAGCCGTTTGAAAGACTGAATGAATATTTGTGTTGGCGACTAATCCGTCTTTTTTATTGTAACTTTGCGTTTGAAGGAAATGCTCTCCGTCAAATTCAAAGATTCGCAATCCATCTATGGTAATCCCGGCACTCACTAAAATTCTTCCATCGCGGTCTTCGATTGCACAATATCCACCTTTGTCGGAAATCTTTTGAACTTTATCTTGAAAAATATGATATAAACCATCCCCTACTACTATCAATCCGCCTTTTGAATAAGAAATCAGGTGATGGATGCTTACTTCTGCATTTTTATCGACTGCGAACTCTTCAAACTGTAATTCGTTATCTTTTTTCGTCACCCGGTAAAGACCGATCTGCATCCCAACCCAAATTGTGCCGTCGGCATCCTGAGCAAGACTATAGACATTTTTGCGGTAAGGACTGTCGGTTTGAGGGATAAAATTTTGAAACATCGGCGGTTCGTCAGAGTTTTTTTCAAGCCTTGATTCTAAAATATTCCAACGATAAGGCTTGCCGTTTGGGTTAAAAACGACCAAACCATCACTTGTCCCGACCAAATACGTTCCGTCTTTTAATTCAAGAAAATCATTCACCCGGCGGTGCGGTAAACCTTGTTCTTGCGTAAAATTGGTAAAACGTGTGCCGTCAAATCTTGAGAGTCCCTCAGATGTGCAGAACCATAAAAAACCATGTGAATCCCTCACGATTTTTCGTATCGAATCATGCGCTAGTCCTTGTTCTGTAGTAAAAATTTTGTAAGACGGGCTTTCGGCATTTGTTGGTCTGATTATTGAAATTACCAACAAAAAAGTAAGAAAGATGAACAAATTTCTCTTACTCGGAAGTTTCATAAAAGGGGCTTTTGAAAACGAATTTAGTTTCAGAGGAATTTTACACGAAAGCTAAATTTATTGAAACAATTTAATTAAATCTAAACCCTGAGCTTTAGGCTATTTACTTCTTAAATAAAAAAGGCTGAAAGATTTCTCTCTCAGCCTTCTCATAATTTGCCTTGATTTTAACGATTAAAAATCATCATCGTCAAAATCATCGCCTAATTCATCGCCGACTTCCATATCGTAAACCTCTTCAGTTTCATCCATGTATGTTTCGTCATCAACTTCTTCAATTGAAAATCCATCCAAATCACTATCAACTCCGGGAATATCCAACGAAGCATCAGGCATTTCCATTCCGCCGGTAATGATCGGAATAAAATCGTCCTCACGTTCTTCTTTCTGATTAACGGTCGGATCGTAATCTACTTCGACATTGCGGTAGAATTTCATACCTGTTCCGGCTGGAATCAAACGTCCCATAATGACGTTTTCTTTCAGACCTCGCAAGTAGTCAACCCGTCCGGAAATTGCCGCTTCGGTTAAAACGCGGGTCGTTTCCTGGAATGATGCCGCAGAAATGAACGAATCTGTTGAAAGCGAAGCTTTTGTAATACCCAAAAGCATCGGTTCAGCGCTCGCCGGTTGTCCGTCAATTTCCAGAACCCGACGGTTTTCGTCTTCGTAACGGAAACGATCAACTTGTTCTTCGAGCAAGAAATCGGTGTCACCCACATCTTTGATGCGAACCCAACGAAGCATTTGACGAACAATTACTTCGATGTGCTTGTCATTAATGTTAACCCCTTGCAGACGATAAACTTCCTGAACTTCGTCCACTAAATATTCCTGTAACGCTTCGGTTCCAAGAACGCGCAAAATATCGTGCGGATTCAAAGGACCGTCCATCAAAGGTTCACCCGATTTAACCCGGTCGCCTTCCTGAACGTTGATATGCGTTCCGCGCGGAATATCGTATTCACGTTCTGCACCGTCATCGCCAATGATGATAAGTTTACGTTTACCTTTAGAGATCGGACCGAATTTAACGATACCGTTGATTTCCGACATAACCGCAGTTTCGCCCGGACGACGTGCCTCAAACAATTCGACAACGCGCGGCAAACCGCCCACGATGTCTTTTGTTTTGGTCGTTTCACGCGGAATCTTGGCAATCGTATCACCGGCTTCAACTTCTTGTCCGTCAGTAACTTCCAAGTTTGCGCGAATCGGCATTTGATAAGTTTTTAACAACTTATTGCTGCTGTCGCGGACTTCAAGACGCGGTTGATGTTTTTCATCCGAGTCTTTAACCACCAGACGTTTTTGTCCTGAAACCTTATCAACTTCTTCGTCAACGGTTTTGCCTTCTTTCAAGTCCTGATATTTGATCGTTCCTGAAACCTCGGACAAAATCGCAAAAGTGAACGGATCCCAAGTTGCCAAAACGTCATCTTCTTTGACCGATGCACCGTCTTTGACCTGAATATGTGCCCCGTAAACAATTTGGTAACGGGCAACTTCCCGTCCGCGATCATCTACGAGCGCGAGCTCACCCTGACGTTTAGAAGCGATAATTTCGCCTTTACGGTTAACGATGGTCGGTAATTCGATGTATTTAACTTTACCGTCCATGGCGGCAACGTGTTTGGTTTCTTGTTCCAAACGAGCCGTTCCCCCAACGTGGAAGGTTCTCATCGTCAACTGCGTTCCCGGTTCACCGATTGATTGCGCCGCGATAACTCCTACGGCTTCACCAATTTCTACGGTTTGTCCCATCGCCAAATTACGTCCGTAGCATTTAATGCAAACCCCGCGCCGTGATTCACAGGTCAACACGGAACGAATCCGCACGCCTTGCAGCCCTGACATTTGAACTTTATTTGCCAAATCTTCATTGATTTCCATATTTGATTCAACAATTACAGTTCCATCAACCGGATCAATGATGTCGTCAAGCGAAGTTCGACCAACGATACGGTCGCGCAATGATTCGACTTCTTCCCCATTTCGAACGATGGCTTCTGCCCAAATTCCTTTGAGCGTTCCGCAATCATCTTCGGAGATAATCACATCCTGAGCCACGTCAACCAAACGGCGGGTTAAGTAACCTGAGTCAGCAGTTTTCAAAGCCGTATCAGCCAAACCTTTTCGCGCCCCGTGGGTTGAAATAAAGTATTGCAACACGTTCAAGCCTTCGCGGAAGTTAGCTTCAATCGGAGTTTCGATGATTTCTCCGTTCGGTTTAGCCATCAAACCACGCATCCCTGCCAACTGACGAATTTGCGCTTCGGAACCCCGCGCCCCGGAATCTGCCATCACGAGAATCGGATTCAATTCGTTGCGTTCTTTTTCACGCTCGTCCATCGCCTTGAACATTTCCTTAGCAACACGGTCGGTCACGTCTGACCAAATAGCCGTCACTTTGTTAGTGCGTTCAAGTTCGGTCATTGCGCCTTCTTCGTGTTGTTTTTGGAATTTATCAACTTCTTTGCGTGCCGCTGCAATAATGTCTTTTTTGCTTGCCGGAGTGACCATATCGTCAATACCGACCGACATACCTGCTTTGGTCGCATAAAGGAATCCCATCGTTTTCAAGTCATCAAGCAAAGCAACGGTTTGATCGTGTCCAAGCCGGATGTGACAGAAATTAACGAGTGATTGCAAACCTTTTTTCTTCAACATTCCGTTGACATACGGCAAGCCGTCACGCAACAGACGTTCGTTGAAAATTACACGTCCAACCGTGGTATCAACAATTCGATTAACGTCCTTTTGGACATTTGCCCGCATTACATCTTGCGAGTTATGTTCGGTCGTTAAATCAATAAAATCGCCTTTCAAACGCAATTTAATTTTGGTCTGTGTTTCGACAAACCTTGCATCCAACGCCAACAAAACTTCTTCGGTTGAATTAAAGGCTTTACCCTCACCTTTCAAACCGTCACGTCCGCGAGTCAAATAATAGCAGCCCAAAATAATATCTTGCGAAGGAACCGCAATCGGTTGTCCTGATGCAGGTGAAAGCAAGTTGTTTGACGCAAGCATCAAAACGCTGGCTTCAATCTGTGCCTCAGGTGAAAGCGGAATGTGAACAGCCATTTGGTCACCGTCAAAGTCCGCGTTGAAAGCGGTGCAGACCAACGGGTGAATTTTAATAGCTTTTCCTTCCACCAAAACCGGTTCAAAGGCTTGGATACCAAGACGGTGAAGCGTCGGAGCACGGTTCAAAAGCACAGGGTGTTGTTTAATAACTTCTTCCAAAATATCCCAAACCACAGCTTCCTGACGTTCAACCATTTCACGGGCTTGTTTAATGGTTGCGGCGTGTCCGTCTTTTTCTAATTTATTGTAGATAAACGGCTTGAACAATTCGAGAGCCATTTTCTTCGGCAAACCGCATTGATGCAATTTGAGTTCGGGACCGACTACGATTACCGAACGTCCAGAATAGTCAACACGTTTTCCGAGCAAGTTTTGACGGAAACGACCTTGTTTTCCTTTCAAAGTTCCTGAAAGTGATTTCAACGGACGATTATTTGCTCCGCGCAGAACACGACCGCGACGACCGTTATCAAACAGTGCGTCAACGGCTTCCTGGAGCATCCGTTTTTCGTTGCGGACAATGACTTCCGGTGCACGCAATTCGATCAGTTTTTTCAAACGATTGTTGCGGTTGATAACGCGGCGATACAAATCATTCAAATCCGAAGTCGCAAAACGTCCCCCATCCAATGGCACTAACGGGCGAAGTTCGGGCGGAATGACCGGAATCACGTCCAAGATCATCCATTCGGGATTGTTGTTTGACTTCAAAAATGAATTCGCAACTTTCAGCCGTTTGGAATATTTCAGTTTCTTTTGCTGTGAAGTTTCTTCGCGCATTTTTTGACGAAGCTCGCTCACCAGATCGGCAACGTCAACTTTCATCAAAAGTTCTTTGATCGCTTCTGCGCCCATTTTGGCAACAAATTGATACGGATAATCGCGCATCAATTCGCGGTAACGCTCATCGGTCAGCAAATCTTTTTCTTTGAGTCCCGGCACATCGCCTTCGTCAACCACAATGTATAATTCAAAATAAAGAATTTTTTCGAGGTCGCGCAGAGAAATATCCAAAAGGTGTCCGATGCGTGACGGCAAACCTTTGAAAAACCAAACGTGCGAACACGGGCTGGCAAGTTCGATATGTCCAAGCCGTTCACGGCGCACTTTTGATTGAGTAACTTCGACACCGCATTTGTCGCAAATCACGCCGCGATGCTTCATTCTTTTGTATTTTCCGCAGAGACATTCCCAGTCCGAAACGGGACCGAAAATGCGAGCGCAGAAAAGCCCGTCGCGTTCAGGCTTAAAGGTGCGGTAATTGATTGTTTCAGGCTTTGTTACTTCGCCGTGTGACCACGAACGAATTTTTTCCGGTGAAGCCAAACTAATACGAATCGCTTCAAAATTCGGTGTTAATTGTGTTTTGTTTTCCTGTCTTTGAAACATCATTTTCTCCAGTAAGTCTCAGGTCTCAAGTCCCAAGTCTCAAGTCAGTAAATACGGACTTGAGACTCTGAGACTTTTGACTTTGGACTTATTCTAATCCCACTCCAACGCTTAAAACGTCGCCAATACCTGCTGCAAGTTCTTCTTTATCAATGTTTTCTTCGTCGATTAACTCAACATCGAGACACAATGATTGAAGTTCACGCACTAAAACGTTAAATGATTCAGGAATTCCTGCTTCAAAATTGGCTTCGCCTTTGACAATAGCTTCATAAATCTTCGAGCGTCCTGCCACATCGTCAGATTTACAGGTCAAAAGTTCTTGCAGAATGTGCGCCGCGCCGTAGGCTTCCAATGCCCAAACTTCCATTTCCCCAAATCTTTGTCCGCCGAATTGGGCTTTACCACCGAGCGGTTGTTGGGTAATCAAGGAGTATGGTCCGATTGAACGGGCGTGAATCTTATCGTCAACCAAGTGTGAAAGTTTGAGCATATAAATGTAACCAACCGTTACTTTTTGCTCGAACTGTTCACCCGTCAAACCATCATAAAGTCTAGTTTTACCGGAAGGTCCGACCATATTCGGCAAATCAAGTTCGTCTGCGCGGTCATTGGCTTGTCCGATATATTTCTTGATTTCTTTTTCGCTTGCCCCGTCAAAAACAGGTGTCGCAAAATGGAAGCCAAGCATTTTTGCCGCCCAGCCAAGGTGCGTTTCCAAAATTTGTCCGACGTTCATCCGCGAAGGCACGCCTAACGGATTAAGAACAATTTCAACCGGAGTTCCGTCCGGCAAATACGGCATATCTTCTTCCGGCAGAATACGGGCGATAACCCCTTTATTACCGTGACGACCAGCCATCTTATCGCCGACTGAAAGTTTACGTTTCATGGCGATAAAGACTTTGACGAGTTTGATAACTCCCGGAGGAAGCTCATCACCTTGTTTCAATTTGGTGATTTTTTCCTCATAAATGTCGCTCAAAATATTGATTTGACGTTCGGTGCGTTGTTCGTATTCTTTGATTTCCGCCAGAATATCTGCACCGCCCGCTGCAACTTCGGCTCTTCTCAAATATTTGGTCGGAATGCCTTTCAGCATTTCGCGGGTGATGGTTTCACCTTTTTGAATCAGAACTTCGTTGTCATCAACCAAATCTTTGGCTAATTTGCGACCATCGAAAAGTTCGTAAATACGTTCATCACGTTGTTCGCTCAAAATACGAATTTCGTCTTCGAGGTCACGACGCAAGTTGTCTTCTTCATTGGCTTCGATGTCCAAAGAACGTCCGTCTTTTTCCTGACCTTTGCGGGTGAAAACCTGAACGTCAACTACAGTTCCGTCAATTCCCGGAGGTGCAGTCAATGAAGCGTCTTTAACATCACCGGCTTTTTCACCGAAAATTGCGCGTAACAATTTTTCTTCGGCGGTCAGTTGTGTTTCACCTTTCGGCGTAACTTTTCCGACCAGAATCGAACCCGGTTTAACGTGTGCGCCGATGCGGATAATTCCCGAATCGTCCAAATCGCGGAGCATATTTTCACCGACGTTCGGAATATCGCGGGTAATTTCTTCAGGTCCCAATTTGGTGTCGCGGGCTTCAATTTCAAGTTCTTCGATGTGAATTGAAGTGTAATAATCTTCTTTCACGAGTCGTTCCGAAACCAAAATCGCATCCTCAAAGTTGTAACCGCGCCAAGGCATAAACGCGACCATCACGTTTCGTCCGAGTGCGAGTTCGCCCTTATCGGTGCAAGGTCCGTCAGCAATGACTTGACCTTTTTTAACTCGTTCACCAACCTGAACGATTGCCCGTTGGTTGATACAAGTGTTTTGGTTAGAGCGTTTGAATTTAACCAATGAATAAATATCGGCAGTTACCTCACGCGAAATCGTGCCGTCAACATTGTGGTCAGCTTTGACGATAATGCGTTCCGAATCAACGTAATCAACTACGCCGTCACGTTTGGCAACAACAACCGCACCCGAATCACGAGCCGCAACCCGTTCCATTCCGGTTCCGACAAACGGAGCTTCGGCACGAAGTAGCGGAACTGATTGGCGTTGCATGTTCGATCCCATCAAAGCACGGTTAGCGTCATCATTTTCCAGGAAAGGAACGAGCGATGCTGCAACGGAAACGAGTTGTTTTGGGGAAACATCCAAATATTGAATCACATCGCGTTCTGCGGTAGTAAATTCTCCGGCGATCCGAACGGCGTTTCTTTCATTGACGATGTAACCATTTTCATCCAGTTCGATATTAGCTTGTCCGATGATGTATTTATCTTCTTCCCAAGCGGTCAAATAGAACGGATACGGTTCAAATTCGGCTTTCTTTTGTCCGTCTTTCAAAGCGGCGTTGGCAGCTTCGACATCTTCAAGCGGAACGTGCTCTTTTGGTTTGAATCCCGTGTCACCCCCATTATGAATTTTGACGAACTCAACTACCCGACCATCAATTACTTTACGATACGGTGATTCGATAAAACCGAATTCATTGATCCGCGCAAAACACGAAAGCGACGAGATCAAACCAATGTTCGGACCTTCAGGCGTTTCAATCGGACAAATACGACCATAGTGAGTCGGGTGAACGTCGCGGACTTCAAACCCGGCGCGTTCACGGCTCAAACCGCCTGGTCCGAGTGCCGAAAGACGGCGTTTGTGAGTAATTTCCGAAAGCGGATTGGTTTGATCCATAAACTGCGAAAGCTGCGATGAACCAAAGAATTCACGAACGGCAGCAGTTACAGGTTTGGCATTGACCAAATCGCGCGGCATCGTCGAAAACATATCTTGCTGAATAGACATTTTTTCTTTGATTGCGCGTTCCATTCTTTCCAAACCGATGCGGAATTGATTTTCGAGGAGCTCACCAACAGCCCGAACCCGACGATTTCCCAAATGATCAATATCGTCTTGTTTGAACTCTTCTCTTTCTTTTTTCATCCGCAACAGATAACTGACAACTTCGGTAAAATCGTGGGCTGAAAGGAGCGGATCGGCAATTCTGTCGCGTTCCGGTCTGCCCATTTTGATATTGAATTTCAAACGTCCGACTCGTGACAAATCAAAACGGCGAGCATCAAAAAACATTCCTTCCAACAATTTGTAAGCGGTCGGAACGGTCGGCGGATCACCGGGACGCATTTTGCGGTAAATTTCCAAAAGTGCATCAACCGGTTTGCTGATTGCATCTTTCTTTAGCGTTTGTGCAATAATACTTCCAATTGCATCTTTTTCAGGAAAGAAAACCTTGAAATTTTCTACCCCTTCTTCGATGACCTGCTGCAACTTGGCAGAAGTAATTTCGTTACCCGATTCTAAAATGACTTCGCCTGTTTCGGTGTTAACAATATCGTCTAAAGCGTGTGCACCTTCAAAATCATTTTGTCCTACTTCTACTTCTGCAATACCCAATTTGCGTAATTCTTTAATTGCAGAACTTGCAATTTTCTTTCCGGCACGAACGATTGCTTCATCTTTTCCTTTGATTTCGTTCTCGGCACGCATTCCGACCAAATTTGTTCCGCCTTCCTCTTTAACTTTGACGAATACTTTGCCTTTTTCGAGACGAACTTCATCAGTTGTGTAAAATTCATTCAAAATATCCGCATTGGTAAAGTTGGAATTTTTGATGATTTCTTCCAAAAGGTTGTCATTCAGCACTGTTCGCATATCAACTTGCGGTTTGAGCCACAAGCCAAGCGCACGCAAAAAGACAGTCGCCAAGATTTTACGTTTGCCGAGACGAGCGTGCAGGATGTTTTTTTGGTCGTATTCAAATTCGATCCACGAACCGCGATAAGGAATTACTTTAGCGATGAAAACGTCTTTTTCATTTTTGAAGAAAACGCCGGGTGAACGATGCAGCTGAGAAACAATAACTCGTTCAGTTCCGTTGATGATAAAAGTTCCGTTATCGGTCATCAATGGAATTTCACCAAAGAAAACATCTTCTTCTTTAATGTCGCGGATGCTCGAAACTCCTGTTTCCGTATCTTTGTCATAAACCGTCAGACGGATTTTAACTTTGAGCGGAACACTATAACTCATTCCGCGTTCCTGACATTCCTGTTGATCGTGTTTGTGTTTCAAACCAACCGGTTCACCGCAGTTTGAGCAAAGTTTCGGACGAACGGCGTTAAACGTTCCGCAGTTATTACAAAGAACTTCGGCGGGATTGAACGGATCTACTTTAATTTTTGCACCGCAATCTTTACAGTTTGCCCGCAAATGTTCGAGACCTTCTAAAAGTCCGCATTTACATTGCCAGTTTCCGATTTGATACTCAACAAACTCGAGCATCGCCGTTCCGCGAAAATCTGAGACGGGGAAAATCGAACCGAAAACCGACTGCAACCCGATGGTGTCGCGCTCTTCGGGCAACAAATCCATTTGCAGAAATCGGTTATAAGATTCGCGCTGAACTTCGATCAGATTCGGGATTCGGACAGCGGTTTTAATTTTGGAAAAATCTACACGTTCCGGGGCTTGGCTCGTTCTGCGTCCAAGTCCGTTGGTTTTAATTTGAAGCGGATTAGCAATCATAATCTTTTTTTCAAAATGAAAGCCTTGAAGAAAATTTTTGTTGATTTATCTTGCTTTTGCTGATAGCATTCGTTTAG
>JAIBCC010000093.1 GCA_019694395.1 Pyrinomonadaceae bacterium
TTGTTTTTTGATGAACATCGAAACCAACATAATACTGAGTCATAACCTCTCTCCTTAGCTTGTTATTCTGAACCAAAGTTCAAGCCTAACAAGTTATCACAGGCGACTCTTTCATAATGCGTAAAAACTAAAAACGCGCCGCCGACACAAGCCAGAAAAGCAATAAATTGACCAATAAATCCGAAACTTTCGCCCGTGTGGGTAAACCGAATCCATGAACGTAATTGTCTGCCTGAATTTTGCTCGCCGTAGGATTCCCATTTGGCAATCTCTCCGCTTTTGGCATCAATTGTTAAAGTCGAACGCCCGAATTTGTTGGCATAAATCCCTTCGTCAATCGTAAAAATCATTGAATCGTTAGTAATCGGTAAACGCAAATTGATTGATTTCCAACTCCCTCTGCCTTCCGCTTTTTGCCAAATTTGATTGAGATTTTCGGGTATTGCTGTTGATTGATTTTGCTGACCTTGCGGCGGAGTAGGTTGATTTTGTGTCGGCAGTTCGTTACCCGTCAATTTATAAACCAAACCGTTCGCCCATTGATACGACATTACAATTCCGGTTAAAGTCAAAATAATCAAAACGGTCGAAGTCCAAAAACCAATCGTATTATGCCAGTTAAAATCCCGCGCTTTTCCACCCAAACCTCGCTTAAACCAAAGCACAGGCTTAAAATGCGACCATTGCAACTTTCGCGGAAACCAAATATAAATTCCCGTCACTGCCAAAAAGAAAAAGGCAAAATTACAGGCATCATTAATTGCTTTTCCAACGGCTCGACCATCGCCAGACATTGCTAACCAGCGATGCAAATCTTCATTGAATCTGAAAAAACTGCGCCAACCTTTTGCCCCGTCACCCAGAATTTCGCCGGTGTATGGATTAACGAAAAAGTTTCCGTCGCGTCCTAGCGCAATCGTGGCGGAGGAATTCGGATCAGCATTTATCGTAATTCCCGAAGCTTTTGCATCAGGTTTGGCTTCAGCAACTTTGCCCAAAATTTCGTTGACCGAAAGCCTTTGCCGATTCTGTGAATCAACATACCGCATATTGCTTTCGGCGTAATCCAAAATGTTTGATTGAAACGCCAATAAAGCACCTGTCACGCACATCACGAAAATCGAAATTCCCGAAACTACACCTAATATCAAATGAATCCAAAAGATTATTTTGCGAAAATTTTTCATTTTAAAGCAGTTATCCACGAAGGTTAACGAAAGTTACACGAAGATTTATTTTTTATCTAACAAAATGCGGTTTTCAATAAATTAAAATTTGAAATCAATTTTTACTTCGTGCGTTCTTCGTGTTCCTTCGTGGATTTATTTAATTTTACCAACGATAACGTAATGAAACAGAGCCGTTGATCGGTGGACCGGGCATAATATTATTGTCGCCGTTTGAGGTTTCATAATACTTCCTATTGGCAATATTTTTCAAATTGAACGAAATTTCATAATGTTGCTCACTTCGCCAACCAAAGGACGCATCAAGTCGGGCATATCCTGGTAAAGTTACTAAATTGTTGGCAGAAGTAAAAGATTTTGCCCGTGCGTAGCCGCCGAACCCGAGACGAAAACCTTTTGGTAATTGATAATTAAGCCACAAATTACCGGAATTTCTGGGAGTCAATTGGGCAACTTTTCCTTGCAATAAAACACCGCTGGAAATCGTGTTGGATCTCAATATTTCCCCGTCAAGTAATGAATATCCGAAAATAAAATCAAGGTTGTGAAGCGGCGCACCGACAAAGGTCAATTCGATTCCATCTGTTCTTTGTTCGCCAACCAAAATCAATTTTGCTGAATTTAATGGATCAGTCGTTTTGATGTTGTTGCGGTTCAAACGAAAAATTGAAAGTGTTGTATTCAATCGCCAAGGCTGAATCGTGGCTTTGACACCTGCTTCGTAATTCCTTGTTAACTCAGGCTTTAACTCTGAATTATTGACCGCCAAGGAAAGATTTTCGCCAGATGGTTGAAATGAACGCGAATAGCTTCCATAAAAAGAAAGCCATTCATTCGGCTGGTAAACCAATCCGGCTCGTGGACTAAAATTTTTATCTGTGCGGGTTAAATCGGTTGAATTCGGCAGAAAATCATCCAAAGTTTGCTTGAAATTATCGTAACGAATTCCTACTAAAGCCTTCCAATTTTTGGTAAAAGCAATTTGGTCTTGAAAATAAACGGCGAAAACATCAGCTTTAAAATTATTATTAGTTGTTGCAATGCCTGTATTTACAGGTTTGGTTAAAATTGGATTTAAGAAACTAACAGGCGCAGCAGTTGAATTGCGAAACACCAAACTGTCTTTATTTTGCTGACCAATTTCGATTCCCGCCAAAAGATTGTGTTGAATGCCAAAAGTGTTGACAAAACCAACCGCTTCAGTTTGATTAAAATAATTAGTTTGTCGGTTTCTTCCATTATATTGCTGTCTGGTAACTCGTAAACGGCTTTCAGTTTCGGAAATATTTGAGGCAATTGTAGTTGAACAAGAAGTTCCCGCCGCATTCATTAAACAAACACCATTCGGCGGCGTATTGTAAAAATCCGTAGCTGTTCCAATGCGGCGAAAATAATTACGAATTGTCCAAAGCTGCGTCAATTGATGCTCAACCCGAATCGCCTGTGAAGAAACGCGATTGCGGATATTGTCCAATTCGGGATAACCATAATTTGTTGCAATTGGAACATTTAGCGGACGACCTCGAAAAGACGGAACACCGCGATCAGGATTTCTTTCATCATTCAAATATTCAAATTGAAAAATTACATCGGTTTTCGCAGTTGGTTTCCAAGCTAACGACGGCGCAAAAATGTAGTTCTTTTGCTCGTAAAATTGTCGAAAACTTCCTGTTTGCTGAAACGCCCCGATCAAACGGAAACCTAATGTTTCTTTTATAATCGGTTGACCAAAATCTAGACTTCCGCGTTTGAATCCATAACTGCCAAAACTCGTTTCTGCGCCGCCAACTCGCTCAAAAACATTCGCTTTTTTGGTGGTGCGGTTGATAATTCCTCCGGAAGAGCCTCGCCCGAAAAGAACCGAACTGGGACCTTTGACGACTTCGATTTGTTCAATGTTCGACAAATCACGGTAATATTGCGCATCATCCCGAATTCCATCAATAAACTGGTCGCCAACCGCCGAAAATCCGCGAATAAAAAATTGGTCGCGCCGTCCTTCGCCTTGTGCTACGGAAACAGCACTCACATTGAACAAAGCATCTTTCAAAGATGTAACCGCTTGAGCGTCAAGCAATTGGCGATTAATAATTTCAATCGATTGCGGAATATCACGCAAAGGCGTTGAAGTTTTTGTAGCAGTTTCCGAAGTGGTTGAAACAAAAGCAGGTTCGATATTGACAGTTACAGTTTCATTAACTTCTTTAGCTTGTAAAACAATTTCAGTATCATTTTTGATTTCCCGACTCAGCGTAACTTTCTTTTCAATCGGTGTCATTCCATCTTTTGAAATTAATAATGAATAATCTCCATCTTCGACGCACTCCAAAGAAAATTCGCCATTATTATTTGAAGTAGTATT
>JAIBCC010000031.1 GCA_019694395.1 Pyrinomonadaceae bacterium
TCCCCAAACGGAATCTGAATGACCTACAAGAGTTTTCAGACATTGACCTGTCGCTAAGTCCCAAATCCGCACAGTTTCATCAGATGAACCTGAGACAATAAATTTCCCATCACTTGAAACTGCAACTCCCCAAACGGAATCTGAATGACCTACAAGAGTTTTCAGACATTGACCTGTCGCTAAGTCCCAAATCCGCACAGTTTCATCAGATGAACCTGAGACAATAAATTTCCCATCACTTGAAACTGCAACTGCCAAAACGGAATCTGAATGACCTACAAGAGTTTTCAGACATTGACCTGTCGCTAAGTCCCAAATCCGCATAGTTTCATCAGATGAACCTGAGACAATAAATTTCCCATCACTTGAAACAGTGTCTGAATTTATTGCTTTTTGATGCCCCTTGAGAATTCTGACAGTTTTAATTTTCATGTCTAATTCTCTTTGAGTTTTGGGAGGTTCGATTTTATCTTCCCCTTCAAAGATGACAGACAAAAGACGTTGATATTCCTCTTCATCATGGTTTCGCCAATCAATATAGGCAAATTTTTTGAGGTGAAATTTGCTTTCGGAATCATCAATCTTGAGCGGAATAAAACGGCGTTGTTTGTTGGTCGGGTCGTTGAATAAAACGGTCTGATGTTCAAATTCAACCCAATCGGATTCGGAGGCATTGGCAGAAATCGCCAAGAGAAGAATGCGGGATTGCTCTAAAGCGTTTGAGATTTCAGTTTGAGTTGCACTACCATCATCAAACCAAACCCGCACGCCATCCGCACGCAAGCGTTCCGCCAATTCATGCACAATGGCTTTATCTTTGGAACTATGGCTTAGGAATACGTCGTAGTGGAAGTTTTCGCTCATCTGTTTGTCCTATTTAGTTTTAGAGCATTATAAATTGTTTTGTAAAAAATTAAAGTTTTCGATACATAATCAACGCATTCGTTAAACTGTTTTTTCAAAAAACACTTCACCAATTCTCAAAACTAATGATATTATATTACAGGTGTTGTAATATGACGCTTGAGCAAAAAATATTGGAATCCAGAAAAGAGCGAGGTTGGGAACAAATTGAGACCGCCAAAAAACTTGGCATTTCGCAAACTTATTTATCCCTGTTGGAAACGGGTAAACGCCCGATCAGCAAACAGATAGCGCGAAAAGCTATCAAAGTTCTTGGCTTATCGGCAGAAGTTTTACCGTTTGAAATAAGTTTGGATAATCTGATTCCTGCTCAAAATGATGTTTTAGCAAAACAACTTGGTTCGCTTGGATATCCGCCTTTTGCTTACCTCAAATCCAAACAGAAAAAGAATCCTGCCGAAGTTCTGTTATCTGCCTTAAAATCTGACAATTTGGAAATTCGGGTTGTTGAAGCATTACCTTGGATAGTCTTTAATTTTCCACAAATGGATTGGCAAACTGTCATTAAAATTGCCAAAATCAACGATTTGCAAAATCGGCTTGGTTTTGTTGTTAATTTGGCAGAAAATCTTGCGATAAAATCTAAGGATTACGATACATTAAACCTTTTGCGCGAAAAGAAATTGGAACTTGCCAAGTCAAGATTATTGCGAGAAGAAAGTCTTTGTCACAATTCGATAACCGAAGTTGAAAAGAAATGGCTCAAAAATAATCGTTCCAAAGAAGCTAAATTTTGGCGGCTTTTGACTGATCTTGAGATTAAACATTTGAATTATGCGTAATAAAAAAATTCCAGAGCCTTGGCTCTCATTTTTTCTAGAAATTGATGAACAAGTATCTGAAAAGATTGAGCTTGAATGTCTCGGCGGATTTGTTATTACCCAAATTTACGGACTCGCGCGAACTACCGCAGATGTTGATGTGATTTCGGTTAATCCGAAAAGCCAATCCGATTTTTTATTTGAAATTGCGGGAGAAGGTTCGATTCTTCATCAAAAGCACAAAGTTTATCTTGATTGGGTTGGTGTTGCTCAACTTCCCGAAAATTATGATGAACGACTTACAGAAGTATTTCAGGACACCTTTAAATATATTAGTTTCTTTGCTTTAGACCCGTATGACATTGCTTTGGCTAAAATTGAGCGAAACATTCAGCGTGACCGCGATGATGTCAAATATCTTGCCGCAACTATCCCGTTTGATTTGGAGATTTTGAAAGCACGTTATGAAACGGAATTGCGTCCGATTTTAGGTAACCCAAACCGCGAAGATTTGACATTAAAACTATGGGTTGAAGCAATCGAAGAGGAAAGAGCGAAAAATTAAACTAACTTTCGATACATATATCAGCGCATTTACCAAACCTAAATCCTTATGTTGAAAGCCTTTTAATCTATTATTGAATTATTTCTTTAACTCTTAAAATAGCGGCGGTTCGAGTTTCAATTCCAAGTTTGATGTAAATATGCTCAACGTGTTTGTGAACAGTGCGAACACTGATGTTACACAAAATTGCGATTTCAGGATTACTTTTTCCGCAGGCAATCCAATATAAAATTTCAGTTTCTCTTTTAGTTAACCCCAAAAAAGTTAAATCTTCAACCGATAAGTCTTTTTCTTCACTAAGAAAAAGGTTAATCAGATTTGACGAGGTATTGTAGGTAAATTGAACCAATAATCTTTCGCCGTTCGCGGTTAACGTTAATGGTTTTGGAGGTAATCGAAATTCTTTGGTTTTATTTGTTTCTTCAAGGCTTTTAGCAATCCAACGATAAAAAAAGTGGGGGAAATTATTGATTTTGAGTTTATCTTTGGGAAAATATTTTTCTAAAAGTTGGGCAGAATAATCACTTAAATATTTTATAATCATTTCCGAATCAAGAATAATTATTGCCCTTCCCATTGATTCGGCGACTGATTGCCAATTTTCTTCAGATGATTGTAACCGTTCAAATGAGTTTGTATTGCGAACGGCTGATGTAAAATGCGGAGACATTAGATTTAACACTGCCTTCTCTATTTCGTCAAAATCTCGCCCGTCACGGCTCAAAGTGCAAACAACTAAACAATCTGGATTAATGTCCATCGTAACGGAAATTTGCCGGTCGATTCCAACCCGACGATAGTATTCATTATAAATTCCCGTGCGGGTAAATTTATTGTCCGGCACAAAATCGGAGATAGCAATGGCATTGAAACGGCGATTGAAAATAATTTCGCCGTAAATCGGGTGTTCATGCATATAGTTCCCGTAAATTTCCAATTCCTGCGGACTAATGGCATTCATTGGTTCATAAATTAAAACCCCTTGATACTCACCTACCTGATTACACATTTCAAACGCCGTAATATCACTTGAAACCGCATAATTAACCGAATGCAGCATCCGTTTCGGCAAGCTTTTCGGGTCAACGTCTGAATTCAATATTTCAACTGCTTTGAGAATCTTTTGATACTCACTATGAGTAAGATTATTCATTGAGAAAAACCATCCAAATATTTCGTATCTATTTGAGCCAAATAGATTAAAGAATTTTAAAATAGAGCGTGTAATTAAAATATACGCAAGTTTGCGTATTTTCAAGTTTTTTTATTTAGATTATTTTCGGATTCGTTACTAAAAGTTTTAACAATCAATTTTAAGGAGAATTCTAATTATGAGTGCAAAAGATGAAAAAGTAGGTCTAAGAATTGATATTGGTCACGATTGGAGAGCAAAAAAGCCTGATCCGCCCAATCCTAAGCAACAACTAAATTGGAATACCGAAGTTATTGGAGGAGTGCCTAATTATTTTCATAGAGAGGAAATTAAGTTTAAGAAAAATGAATTTAGAAGTTTACCTAAAATCACACTTGGAATTTTTGGATTAAGTATTGAGACAGGAAAACCTGTTGGTCCCCATGAAGAAAGAGCTAGTATTGCTTTGCATGTGGAAAATCCTTCAAAAGATGGCTTTACACTTCTCATCAAATCTTGGGGTAAAGAAAACGCCATCAGAGATGTTGGTTTCAGTTGGATAGCTATTGAAGACTAAAAACACCTTAACGAATTAAACAATACTACCATTATTTAATCCGATGAAAACATTCACTGAACCCGAAGTCTTAACTGATAAATCTCGCCTCCAAGAAATTTTTGACCTCCGTGTATATGCGTGGGAGAAATCACCTTCTCCCGTCAACATAAATAGAAAAACTTACCCAAATGGTTTGTTTGACAAATTTGATCAATCGGCTATTCACAAAGTTTCATACAACGAAAAAAATGAAATTATTGCCGCTGAAAGAGTAAATATCATTCACAATTTGGAAGATCTGCCACATCCTGAACAGTTTGCAAACATTGATCTTCCTGATAAACGTCCTTTTTTGTATTCTTCACGTCTAGTAATTCATCCTGAATATCGTAAGATGGGACTTAAGGAATTATATGACATTGCTAGATTGCAGTTTCAAGTTGAAAATGATTTTGCATTTTCCTTGGCTAAGACATTTCTATTCAGAACCAAAGAACTAACAAAATTCGGTTGGGAAGATTGCGGAGAGGCTCCTCCAATAAAAGACTATCCTTTTCCATATGGTGAAAATATCCTAATTATCCTCTTGAAAAATGCCCAAACAGCACTTGATAATTTTGAGGAGATTTCTAAAAGAAGATAATGAACAGCCAGTCATCTATGGGAAATAAAATTAATTTTGTTACCAAAATCTACAGTTTTCGATACATAATCAGCGCATTCACCAAACCTAAATCCTGATGCTGAAAGGCTTCAGGAATTTCGCCGATGATTTCAAAGCCTAATGAAAGCCATAATTTGACGGCAATTTCATTTGATTTGACGACAAAATTAAATTGAATCGCTTTGAATCCGAGCCGTTTAGCTTCGGGCAAAGAAAATTCCGCCATTTTGCGTCCGATTCCCTTTCCTTTAGCATTGGGCGAAACCATGTAACCAGCGTTGGCAATGTGAGAACCTAGATCGGGTTGATTGGCTTTGAGATAAAATGAACCGAGAATTTGATTATCTAAAACTGCAACATAGGTTTCCTTGTCTGCGCCAAACCAATACTCAAGCATTTTTTCTTTTGGCGAATCGGGCGCAAAAACGTAAGTGTCGCCGGTTGAAATTATGGCTTGGATAATTTCCCAGACGGCTTCTTTATCTGTTTCTTTAGCTTTTCTGATTTCTAACATTTTAACTAAAATTTGCCGGCACGCTTCTTCACAGTCGCGTTTTTGCCTTTTATATCAAAGTTTTATTATTCCCCAAAACTCCAAAAGCATCAAAACAATGCTCAAGATTGCCAATCCGATTGAAAGAATATCTGACCAATATTCACGGATAAAATCTTCGATTTCCAGAATTGTAAAAATCAGTTTGGTTCGTTTTTTATTCACGAATATTTGAACGTGAATTTTCTTTTAGCTTGCAGACAGCTTCTTTTTCAGACGGAATTTCCAGACCATTCTTTCCCGAATATCGTCAAAAATATATTCGCCTTTGGTAATTTGCCAAAAGCCCATAAACTTCCATTGATTGACTTTTAATTTACAAAAAAGCGGAAATTTATCTTTAGAATCTATTGCCGCTAGCATTGCTTTGTTCCAAATATCAAGTTTTTGATCGCCGCGCCTGCCTGCACCCGTGTAAAAAATTTCATCGGCAGTTTCGCTTGTCCAATCTGGATAACACGGATTTATTTTGCCGAAATCGGTCAGCAGTGAAACAAGTTTGCCGTCCCGCTGATATATTCCGTTACGGCTTTTGTGAATTTCGGAAACCTCATCCCACGAATAAATTTCACCAGTTTTGAAACTTTTCATCATTTATTTGATTATACTGCAAGTCAAATTCTAAATCTGAACAAATTAATCAAACTGACTTGAGACTTTGGACTTGAGACTTGAGACTTTTCATTACTTTAAGGTTAAAATCTTTTTGTGTGGAAAAATATTATCAGTAAAATTTGGAATAAGTTTCCTAAATACCTCAGATACCGCGCAGTTCGGGCAACACAGAGAAAATTTACCGTTTCGGCGGGTGCAGTTGTCTTAAACGAAAAAGGCGAAGTTTTATTGCTCGATCATCTTTTGCGTCCGACGGCGAATGGATGGGGAATTCCCGGCGGTTTTATTAATCCTTCGGAACAGCTTGACGATGCGGTCAGACGCGAAGTTTTTGAAGAAACAGGTTTGGAATTAGAAAATTTGCAGCTGGTTTGGGTGCGAACGATTTACCGACATATCGAAGCCATTTTTGTTGCCACCGGAAAAGGCGAAGCAAAAGTAAAAAGCCTTGAGATCAAAGAGGTTAAGTGGTTTCCGCTTGACAATCTGCCAAAAGAAATGACCGAACTGCAGGAAGAAATTGTCCGCAAGGCTTTGTCAAAAAAAACAAATTAGTAGAAAATTGAGCAAAATAAGTGATGATCTTTGATTTTCGATTTTTGATCTTTGAAGTCTTTTCGAGTTGCTCTGAAATATCGTTAAGAGTTTGATAAGATATAATAAAAGTTCAAATTTATATAGTAAAGAAAAATCAAAGATCAAAGGTCATAAATCAAAGGTCAAAAAGGAGAAAATCAATGGTTAATTTAGTTCCATCGTCGGATTCAGTAATGAGAATTCTGCGCGAAACAGGCGCATATCGCAAAGGACATTTTGTTTACCCTAACGGAAAACACGCTTCACACTATTTTCAAATGCCGTTGGCGTTTCGCTATTATGACAACGCCAGAGTTATGTCAGTCGGTTTAAGCCGGATGTTTCGGATGGAAAAATCCATTTCGAGCCGTTTGCCGAAAGTTTCGATCATTAGCCCTAGTCCCGGCGGAATTGTAGTTGCTTTTGGAGTGCGCGAAGCACTCGGCGCAGAACAAATTTATTGGGCGGAACGCGAAGAAGGTAAACGCCAATTCCGTCAATATATCGGCGAAGGCGATGTGCATCCGGCAATTATCGTTGATGATATTTTGCGTTCGGGAAATGCCATTAAAGAAACAGTTGAATTAGTTAAAGAACTTGGTTCAGAAGTAATCGGCATCGGAGCAATTATTAAATTTGAAGATGCCCCTAATGAATTTGAAGGGATTCCGGTAAAAAGTTTAACCAGTTTTGAAGTCAATTTTTACGACACTAAGGAAGAGTGGGAAAAATCTAAAAACGCCTCAGACAAAGCCGAAGAAAAAGTTCGCTAAAAACTAACTTTCAAATAAAAAGGCAAAAGGTAAAATTAGTTGAGTAATATTACAATTCAACTTTTTACCTTTTGCTTTTTACTTTTAAAACCCGTTCAATCGCATTTTCGACATTTTCTACTTTTACGCTCAAAATACATTTTGGTTCGCCAAATTCCTCGCACACATAACCCGGACAAGGCTGACAGGCAAATTCTTCAAAAACCATTTCGTGCGGTGCGTCCGTCCACGGACTCCAATGAGCACGATTTGATGAGCCGAAAACTACCACACTCGGAGTTTTTACTGCCGCCGCAATATGTGCGATGCCCGAATCATTGCCGACAAAAATTTTGGCGCGTGAAGCCAAATTAGTAATCTGCGGCAAGGTTAGACTATCGTAAGTTTGGATTGAAACCGGCGAAATTTTCTGTAATTTCTCTAAAATTCCACGCTCTTTTTTGGTTCCAACAGCAACGATCTGTAATCCTTTATTAACCAAAAACTCTGCAATTTCGGCAAAATTTTCGGTTGCCCATTGTTTTGTCGGGAACGCTGCCACCGGATGAAACAAGGCAAAAGGAAAGGATGAATGATGAACTATGAATGATGAATTTTCACTGATTGTTAATGATGATTTTGGTCGGTCATCAACGGGAACTCCGACAAAACCTAAAAGTGCAAGTTGCTGCTCAGCAGAATGTGTTTTTTCCTGCTGCCAAAAATCCGCCGAAGATGACAGTAAATGATTATAGAGAAACGAATATTGATAAGTTTCAAAACCAACCCGATGACGTGCGCCGCTTGCAAGAACAAAAAAAGTTGCAGTCGTTCCACCGTGAAAATTAAATGCAACATCATATTTATTTTGACGAAGCTGCCACATTGTTTTGAAACGTGATTTACTCGTTTTTCCAACGGTCAAAACATTATCAATCGCCTCAAAATTTTCTAAAACGGGCGCAACCCAGTCTTCGAGCAGAATATCTATCCGGGCATCGGGCAAAAAACGGCGTAAGGCAATAAGCGAAGGAGTTGAAAGAACCGTATCACCGATTGAACGCAAGCGGACAATCAGGACTCGTTTGACGTTCTGCCAATCAATCTCATTATTTTTCAACGACGGCTTCCTCAACCAACATTACGGGAATATTTTCACGAATCGGATAAACCAAGGCGCATTCGGGATTGGTGCATTTCAAGCCTTTTCCATCCGCCTTTAATTCAACTTTTGTCTTACATTTAGGACAAACTAAGATTTCGAGTAATTCAGGACTAATTGCCATATTTTTTTGAGTATAACAAATTGAAGTTTAATGTTGAAATTTAGGCAACCGGCAATTTAGTTTAAGTTAATAGGGTCCGCCTGCACGCCAAAATCTTTCGGGTTTTGAGCAATTGTTCCAATCGCAAGGAATCGTAAAGCAAATTCAAACTGCGAATCGCTGATTTTTCCGTTTTCTTTGAGAAACCAAATCGTGCGGATTTCGCGGCAACTGACCCCCGGATTATTTTTAGGAATACATTCCCGCGCCAACAAATCCCGCATTGTCAGGTATTGTCCGGCAACCCCCTGTTCGTATGCCGCGATCATTAAAAGGCTGTCATTTGCGAGTTCATTACCAACTGGAACTCTTAATCCGCTTAAAGCTCCAACCATTCCCTGAGCCGTGGCAACAACATCACCGCTTTGACTGCCAAGTTTGGTAATGGCGGCAATTGCCAAAAATTCGGGTGTAAAACTATTGTCCTGCGCCATTTTTTGAATTTGTGCGGCTGATTTTTTGGCATTTCTCAGATTTTCGGCTAATGCGCTTGAACCTTTGAGCTGGTTAATTTTACTATTCAGCGTCGGAACATTTTTAGTCGGCAAAAAGATCTTTGAATCACTTTTGGCAATCCGGCGCAAAAACATTGTCGAATTAACCTCAACTTTTTGTGTGTCGCCCGAAGGTGGTTGAGTCGAAGTCGGCTCTACTGTTGACTGCGGCGAACTACCACCGTTTGAAGGGGTTGCAGAGTTTGAATTGGTAATCGGCGTGCTTGAATTATTAATTGGCGTTTCCGTTTTTTCAGGCGTTTTTTCATTAGCCGGCGGATCATCTTCTTCGTCTTTATTTTTGCTGTAAACAAAGCCTTTATTACTTCCGTTTTCCGCAACTTCCGGTCCCGAATTACGATTAGCGATCAACAAAACTCCAACAATTACCAGCAAAAAAAATCCGCCCAAAAGTGGAATCAACAATAAAAGCCCGATTGGAAATGAACTGCCTCCGCTTGATGCAGAACCGTTTGCGGCTGATGCGCTCGCGGCGGCTGGCTCAATATCTTCCTCATCTTCATCCTCGTCATCGGCGGGTGGCGGCTGATTGTTTGGTTTATCGGAAGCTAACTCAACTTTAATATCAACGCCGCCGCCAAGATTTAAATTGTCGCCGTCTTTAAGCGCAACCGGATTTTCGACTCTTTCGTCATTCAAAAAAGTTCCATTGCTGGAACCGGCATCGGAAACAATGAAAACATCCGCAAAACGTTCGATCTTAGCGTGTTGGCGCGACAGGTTGCCAAGCGCAATTTGCAAGTCATTGTCGGGAGTTCTGCCAATAGAAAACCTTTCGCCCTCGACCAACACCCGTTTGGCTTCACCTTTTTCATCCGTAAAATTTAACCAAAGCTCTTGTGGCATAAGTTGACAGTTTATGAAGTTTAGAAAGTTGTGAAAGCAAACGGAAAGAAGTTTGTTTAGATAAAATAAGTTTCTAAACTTTCAAAACCTCCCTAACTTTCAAAACTTCCTCTAACTCATTTCGTATAAGTGGAAAGCGGCTGCAAAGTCAGTCCAAAATCAGCCGGATTTTCTCCAACAATTGCGGCGGCAAAGAATTTCGGAACGTATTTGAAATTTTCCGCTTGGAACTGTTTGGAAAGTTTTTCGCTGTTTGCAATCAACGACCAAAAATCTCTCGGCAAACCTTCGTTTGATTCCAGGGCGGTTTTCAAATTGCTGCTCAAACCGCCTTCGCCGCTGTTGTAACTGCCGATGGCTAACGGAAAACTTGAGGGTCCTGTTCCGTATCTGCCCGTTAAAAATTTCATATAGCTTGCCGCCGCATTCGCCGCCGGTTCGGGTTTGCAGCGGTCATCGGGATTTGAAGGGCTTGCGCCTTTGACAATTGAAGCCGAATCCCCAAAATGTGCTTTGGCAGTCAAATAAGTAAATTGATACATTCCAAGCGGTCCGGTCGGGCTTTGCAAGCAAACGCAATGCTCGGATTCGATCATTGCCAAATACATTCCGATTTGCGGATCAATTCCCTGCTGATTAAATGCCCGAATAATGAAAGGCGCATTTTTACTGGCTCTTTCGTAAGTTGCCTGAAGATTATCGCCGAATTTGCATCCCTGCATCCGCGCGACATTGGCTCGTTTGGCGTAGGCATCCAAAAAACTTTTGATACGGTCAATCGCCAATGCCGGAATTGCCTCGCTTGAATGATTACCGATAAGTGCCGCAACTTTTTGCGCTCTGGATTCGATATATTGCCGACGTTCAGCGTCGGACATATCCAAATATTTTTTACCGCTTGGGACGATGGGCGTTTGCGGAGTTTTTGGAGCCTCCGGCGAATTCGTCAAATTTGTATTATTATTTCCGCCGGAATTGGTCGGTGTTGAAGTTCCCAATTTCGGAGTTGGAGTGGTTATTCCGCCTGATTTATTTTCTTCGGGAGTTTCAATCGGGTCTTCTTCCTCTTCAGGAGTCGGTTTAGAAACCACAGTCCCGCTGCCGCTGTTAATCACCATATAGCCGACAAAAAGTGCCGAAACTCCGATCAATAAAATTCCAAAAGTAATAATCGCAATCGGCAAGAGGCTCGAAACCCCAACTGTCATTGAAGGTTTAGCAGAAGAAACGGTTTTTGTCGGTTTGCTGATTTCTTGAGCTTGAGTTTGAGCTTTTTCTGTCTGCACAAACTTAACTCTGATACTGGTGTAGTTTCCAATTTTGATACGGTCTCCGTCTTGCAAAGGCGTTCCGCGTCCGCTTAC
Organism: Pyrinomonadaceae bacterium; assembly: GCA_019694395.1. Taxonomy (GTDB): domain Bacteria; phylum Acidobacteriota; class Blastocatellia; order Pyrinomonadales; family Pyrinomonadaceae; genus JAIBCC01. The sequence continues at coordinate 11,152 of JAIBCC010000031.1, forward strand.
CTGCTCACCATTGACAAAAGTTCCGTTGGTTGAACCTTCGTCAGTTACCCAAATATTATTACCTTCCCGATAAACAGTTGAGTGCAGACGAGATAAACCATCATCCGCAAAACGGTGATCTGCTTCGCTCCCACGTCCGAATGAGACCTGGCTATTATCGGCAAGTTTGATTTCCTCCGAGCCGTCAACCGTTGAACATTGTAAAATTACTTCCATTTCTTTCTTTGTCAAAAGTCATAAAGTCCAATGTCCAATGTCTCAGAACAATCATTTGACCTTCGACTTTCGACCTAATTGCCTATCGTAATCTTATACAATTCCGAAATCGGACGGTCTTTTTTCAGACCAAATCTTTGCGGATTTTCCGCTACGATTCCTGCGGCAAAAAATCTCACGATTTCCTCGCGCTGTTTCGCAGATTTTATCACTTTCCAAAAATCTTCGCGGTTAGCAGGCAAAGTTGCTTTGAACGCAGCGGCATCATTCGGCGGCATTCCAATCGCCGACACGCTGTAAATGACATCGCCTTCAAAAACGTTCAGAACCAATGATTTAAGGTAAAGCGCAGAAACTTTGGTCGAGCATTTTTGCTTTGGATCGCTCAAAGATTCAGTTCCACAGACTTCCGCCAGATTAAATCCGTTTTGTTCTAAAACTTCTTTTGAAATTCGCCACAATCCTTCACCGTCAGACTGTTTACCCGGATTAAATTTACTGCGGCTCATTGCCAAAACATACCCGAGCGGAGCGTCCAAATTTTGCTCGATAACATATCCGACATTGATCGTATCTTTGTATGGCGTGGCTCTCGCAAAATAACCTTCGGAAACATATTCCGATGTTTTTTTGTTGACCTCAACCAAAAATTCCTGATCAAGTTTATATTTTGAGCCGCCCGAAAATTGTTTAAGCAAATTAGTGACCATCGTTTGTGTATCAATCACACCAACTTTGGGATTTTGCGTAACTTGGGGGATTGGCGAAGTTTGAGTATTAGCCTCTGTAACTTCTGTTTTTCCGGGCTTTTGCTCCAGCGTTTCAAAAGCCAAAGCAATTTCATTGGATTGCGAAATTCTTGCTCCGCTTTTGTCAATCAGAACAACCTTTAAGCCATACAGATCGCCATCCGATAAATCATCCGGCAAATTCTTTGGATCAAGCGAAACTGTAAACGGTTCGGAATTTGAGCTGGCAAATTCTTTTTCACCAACATAAAAGACGGCTTTTTGAACACATTGCGGATTTGTGACTTTAACCTCAACATCAACTGCCGCAGAAATGGTTTCGCCGCTGTCAGGGCTAACGATTCTGGCAGTTGCATCGCACGTAGAAGACGATCTCGCCCAATAAACAATGCCCGCCACAGCAATAAAAACAACGGCTAACCCGACAATACCACCCGCTGTCAGATATAGTGTTTTATTGCTTTTGGCAGCTTCTTCGGGAGCAGGTGCGGTAGCAGAACTTGATTCAGGTGATTCATCTGCATCTTCTTCTTCCTCCGCCGGTTTTCCGTCATCAATTGTCACTCCTAATTGGCTTGTTCCGCCAAATAAGATCGTGTCGCCATCCTGCAAAAGCATTTCGCCTTCAACCGGGGTTCCGTTCAAAGTCGTGCCGTTGCTGCTTCCCTGATCAATCAGCCAAAAACCGTCCTCGCGCTGTTCAATGCGGGCGTGATACCGTGAAACATTGGTATCCTCAGGAAAAGCAATAGCATTGTCAGAACCACGCCCAATCATCACTAACGGACTGGTAACTTCAAAATCTGTTTCACCATTTATCTTGAGCGTGATTTTTTCCATATTTCTCAGGTCTCAGGTCTCAGGTCTCAAGTCCCAGGTCTGTCAAAATTGACTTGAGACTTCTGAGACTTGAAACGTGAGACTTACTTAATTAGGAAATTCTAACACATCCGAGCGCGTGATAATCCCTGTAATTCTCTTAAAATCTTCAACCAAAACTGCCGGAGATTTTTGCAAACGACGTTTAATTTTCTCCAAACTCGTATCCACATCAACAACCGGAAAACTTTCTTCCATCACCTCGCTCACGAGAGAATTCATTAAATCACGGTTTGCCAAAAGTTTAGCCAGAACGTGACTTTCGCGCAAAGAACCAACCGACCTATAGTCTTCTAAAACCGGAATTTGAGTCACGCCGGAGCTGTTCATCAATTCCAGAGCCGCACTGACAGTTTCAGTCGGCGATACAAAGACGAGATTTTGCGGCGATTTTTGCGATTTAGTTTCAGTAATTAAACTTGCAGTAATTTTTTGCGGTTCGAGCATTAATTTTTCCTTCATCCATTCGTCCGAATGATGTTTGGTCAAATAATGTTCACCCGTATCGCAAACGATGAAAACTACTAAAGCATTTTCGTCCAAATCTTTAGCCACGCGCAAAGCACCGGCGAAAATAGTTCCGGTTGAACCGCCGCAGAAAATTCCTTCCTGTTTTCCAAGCTGGCGCGACATTTCAAAAGATTCCCGGTCGGTAATGTTGATAACTTCATCAATCACCTTCATATCTGCATTGCCAACCACGATATTTTGCCCGATTCCTTCAACTAAATACGGCGTAGCTTCGGGAACTTGTCCGGTTTCTTTGTAGGTCTTGAAAATCGAACCGTAAGGATCAGCACCGATAACTTTGATGTTCGGATTTTTTTCTTTCAAATAACGTGCAGTTCCCGAAATCGTGCCGCCCGTTCCGATCGAGGCGACAAAATGCGTGATTTTACCGTCCGTATCATTCCAAATTTCAGGTCCGGTGGTGCGATAATGCGCCATCGGATTGAACGGATGATTGTATTGATCGGGATAAAAAGAATTTGGAGTTTCTTCGGCAATTCGTTTGGCGGTTGCAACGTAATGCTCAGGTGAGCCGTATTTTGCCGCCGCTGAACAAATAACCACATCTGCTCCAATGGCTTTCAAATAACGGCGTTTTTCGGTGGAAACTTTATCCGTCATCACAAAAATACATTTGTAACCGCGAACCGCTGCCGTTAAAGCCAAACCGATTCCCGTATTTCCCGAAGTTGCTTCGATAATTGTGCCGCCTTTTTTCAAAATCCCTTTTTCTTCCGCATCATTGATCATCGAAACTCCGATGCGGTCTTTGACGGAATAGCCCGGATTAAGACTTTCCATTTTGGCATAAACTTTCGCTTTGATCCCGAGTTTTTTTGTAATATTGTTGATTCTGACCAACGGCGTATTGCCGATTAAGCCCAAAACATTGTCATATAATTTCATTTAATTCTCCGAAAAATTTTTCTAATAATTGTCGTAATTTTATGGTAGTTCAGGCAACTTAGGCAAACGCGGAAACTTCAAATAAAAAACTGCGTATTAACAAACAAGAAAAGACATTTCAAAATAGAAAAACTATGCAATTCAAAAAAGTTTTATTCGTTATTTTATTTATCTTCTGTAACTTAATTGCTTTCGGACAAGTCGCAACGCTTGATGATAGTGCGCTTCAGGTGCGTCAAAGAACTTTTGACCGCGTGTGGAGCATCGTCAACGAAAGTCATTTTGATACTAATTTTAATGGAGTTGATTGGAAAAAAGTCGGCGAAAGTTATCGTCCGCAAGCGATGTCAGCCAATAGCGATTCTGAATTTTATAATATTCTGAATCAAATGATCGGCGAGTTAAACCAGTCTCATTTCAGCATTTACACCAAAGACAGCGAAGCCGAATTATCAAAATGCAATGAGGGGGTAATCGGAGTTGATTTGCGGCTGTTGGACGATCACGCCGTTATCAATCGGGTTGAAGCCAATTCTCCTGCTGATAAAGCCGGAATCAAAATGGGGTTTGAAATCACTAAAATTGACGATAGAACTTTACCGGAATTACTTTTATCTTTGGAAAACACTCTTGCACCGCGCAAATTTGCCGATGGGGTCAAACAAGCCTTTCGGGAAAGAGTTTTGACCAGAGCCTTATGCGGAAAACCGGAAACGTCGGTTAAAATTGAAGTTTTAGACAAGAAAAATACAGCTAAAACTTTGAATCTGACGCGCACTGCTTACAAAGGTGAAATCCTCAAAGTTGCCGAGGGAATTCCTCCATTCAAACCGCTTTTTGAAGCTAAATGGCTGGAAAATAAAATTGCTTACATCAGTTTCAACGTCTGGATTCCGAAACAAGCCGACCGGGTTCAGGCAGCCATTCGCTCAATGCGCGATGCCAGAGGAATTATTATCGATCTCCGAAATAATGCCGGCGGACAAGGAAACTTGGTTAATAATGTCGGCGGAACGATGTTCAGTGAACGGGTTTCTTTTGGAAAAACCAAACGCCGCAACGGTGAAGGAGACTTTTGGGTTTTACCGCAAGACGAAATTTACAGCGGAAAGGTCGTCATTTTAACTAATTGCGGAACCGGCTCGACCAGTGAAATTTTTGCCGCCGGAATGAAGGATTTAGGACGCGCAACGCTTATCGGAGAACGCACAGCCGGAGCAGTTTTGCCCGCCAATGTCGAAAGATTACCGTCCGGCGCAAACTTTTTGCACGCGGTTGCAGATTACCGCAGTCCAAGCGGAATTTTGATTGAAGGTAAAGGAATTGAACCAAATGTTGAAGTCAGATTAACCCGCCAAACCTTGCTCGAAGGACGTGATTTACAGTTGGAGGCAGGAATTAGGGAATTGTTGAGATGAATCAGCGGTTTACCTCGTATGATAGGAGTAATGCGGCAAGTCTGGATTATGCGGTGAATAGGAGTTATTCGAGTGGGCAGGGACGGTTTACACAGGTTGATCCGATTGGAATGGGTTCGGGTTCTTTAGACGACCCGCAATCCTTAAATCTATTTGGATATGTTCAAAACAATCCAATTGACTTTACAGACCCCGATGGCTTACTAAGAATCCAAGAATGCACCCGTCAATGGTGGATTGATTCTAAAGGAGAAATTCACTATTCAAGTTGGCAATGCACAACTATTTACGATGATAGTGGTGGTGGTGACGGTAGTGGTGGCGGAAATGGTTCAGATCAGAATTCTCAAAACGGAATTCCACAAGACTGTATTAATACTTTAAAAGCCATTGGAGTTTGGAAAAATGTTCAAAAATTAATGAAAACAGCTCGTTTATACGATGTAGATAAAATACAAAATAAACCAGCCTCACAATACTTTCATTATGGACAAAAAGGGCAAACTGTCGGACAGTATTTTGATTCTCAAGGGGGAGATGCTTTTGCTGCAAGAGGTGGAAAAAATAAAACAGGCATTTATTACAGAAGTTCAAATACAAATCTTAATCAAGATACTTACCTTAAACTTCACGAAGTTACACACTTAGCATTTCCCAAAACCCTTCCCCAAGGGAAAAATACTGATTTAGATGAGGCTCTAGCCAGAAAAATAGGGCTTGAGAGGCAACATGGGATTGGAGGCTTCCAAGAAAGTTGGTCAGACGCAGTAAGTCGGTATTTTAATAATAAATGTAATCCGGCAGAATTAAGTTCAGAGCAACATAGACGCGCAACCCAACAAGGGGGGAATTAATGAGTAAAGTTTTGATGCTAATATTTTTTCTATTGTTAATCCAAATTGCAATAGGGCAAAGCAATTCAAGAGCAGAAGATAATTGCAATGATGAGATAAAATTTCATTATTTAGTTGTTTGGAATAAAACTTCTAAAGAACGAAAAATTAACGAGCGGTCTCGTGAGGTTATTGTCTTTCTTGATGAGAAAGCTTTTTCTGAAGATAACTTAAAGTTGCTCTTCACTCATTTGTCAAAAAAATATCCGCTCCCAAATTCATTAGACATTACAGTAGAGACAAATTGGGAGAAAATACCAATTCCTAATGATTGTGAAGGAACTGGAATTTCTGAACAACCAGCCTCCAAAGATGCTGATGATTATCATTGGGCTACATTTTTTAGGCAAGGAAATCGTAAGTTCTTTAGATACAATCCAGTGTTAAAAAATCCAAACATTAAAACTGTTGTTATCACAGATAATTAATATTGTAATAGTAGTTTTATGCAAAATCCCATTACAAGACAGCCTTTGCGGGGCTGTCTTTTTTTTACACCTTTTGCTGATTGGAATTGAGAACGGTATCCAAAAACTGCAAAACAAACTTCTGTTTTTCTCGCGGTAATAACTTCACTTGCTCAAACTTTCTTTGTAATTGAGAAGTCGGTCCGGGCTTCGCCTTCGGCGTGTTCGGCTCACTGCCCAAGAGTTCGGCGACTGAAACTTCCAAAGCATTCGCGGCTCGTTCAATGAAATCGAGTGCCGGATTCGGAGAGCGTCTTTCGTAATAATCAATCTGCTTAAATTTGTGTTATTATTCTGACAGAAAATAATTCTATTGGAGTTCCAAATAATGGCTTATTCAAGTTTTTCCGCCTTAGATTTAAAGAATAAATTTGGTGTTGACCAAGAATTTGTGGATGGAATATTTACCCAAATTAAACCCCATAAAGCAAGCGATTTATTACTCGCCAATCTGAAGCAGAATTTAAATTTTGCCCTTAATCAATCTACGGAAAAAGCTCGCTCTGAATTTATCATTGCTCCCGTCTTCGCCGAATTATTTGTGCAAGGACATGGCAAGGTTAGCATTTTTTCAGGAGTCGAATTTAATGTTGACCGCAAACTCGGACTGATTGGCTGGTGTGATTTTTTGGTTTCCCGCTCCAGTTTTCAAAGAGAATTAGAAGCCCCGGTGGTGATTGCGGTTGAAGCCAAACAAGATGATTTCAAAAAAGGAATTAGCCAATGTATTGCCGAAATGATTGCGGCTAGAATCTTTAATGAAAAAAACGGCAAACCCATTGCTAAAATTTATGGCTGTGTTACGACAGGTGACGTTTGGCGATTTCTAGTTTTGGAAGATAATTTAGCCAAAATAGAAACAGTTTCGTTTGATGTCAGAGAAGATATTGAGCGGATTTTGGGGATTCTTTATTCAATGGCACTTGGCGAAACAGAAGGTTAAAATTTTTTGTAATTTCTGTTCTTTGAAATATCTACAAAGTGGAGTTATACAAAAATCTTAAGCTATCAGGAAAACTTGAGATAGCACCATCATAACCTCGTATGACAGAAGCAGCCTCACCAAACTTAAACAAACTCAAATCAAAATCGAAGTTTTATTAAAAAATTCGTGGCGTTTGGCTAAAAGCCGTGCAGGATTGTTGGTAATAATCGCCTTCAAACCGATTTCCGAGGCTCGTTTAACCCAAACCGGATGGTCTGCCGTCCAGATGATCGTTGGCATTCCTTCCTTTTCGGCTTCGGCAACAATTTTTTGGGTAGCAAGTGAAAAATGCAAGGAAAGTTCGTCTGCTAAACAATCTTTTGCTTTTTCGATCAAACGGGTTTGTTTTTTCAGCAGCGTCATTATTTCAGGCGCAAAAAGTGCTGCCGTGCGAACTTCGGGAAGCAATTTTTTAGTTTCGGCAATCGCTTCGAGTTTGAAACTTTTGATTATGATTTTTGGAAATAACTTCGATTTTCTAACGATTTCCGTAACATTTTTAACCAAGGTCGCAATTTCCGAATCTTTACATTTCAATTCCAGATACAGCAAACCCTGATAATCGCCTAAAAACTCAAGGAATTTTTCCAAACTCGGAATCATTTCGTTGGAAAAACTTGCATCAGCCTTTTTTGGATTTTTGAGGTTAAACCAGCTTCCGACATCAATCCGGCTTAATTCTTCGGCAGTAAAATGTGTGACACCGATTTTTTTTTGCGCCGTTCGTCTGAGAGTTGCATCGTGAAAAACGATCGGCACTCCGTCTTTGGCGATTCGGACATCAAATTCCAAACCATCCGCACCTTCTTGGATTGCTTTTTGGAATGCCGCGAGAGTGTTTTCGGGTGCAACGGCAGATGCCCCCCGATGTGCAATGATTAAAGGAGAATTACCGTTTTTGTGCATTATTTCTTTTGCAAAAGGAAGCTTGTTTTTGACCACCCGATTGGTTCGGTTATCGGGAATTTGTGATTGCCGACCATTTTGAAATGATGAGCCGCAGCTTTTTTGACTTCTTCGATGGAATGGATTTTGAAGTTGTATAAAACCTCTAACATTGAGCCGACCAGAGACTGCCGCACCGGAATTAAAACCAAAATTCCGTCTTTTTTGAGCACCCGCGCCAGTTCATTAATTCCTTGATCTAACGGCACATATTCTAACGCTCCGCAAGTGAGAACAATATCAAATTTTCCGTCTTCAAACGGCATCGAAAGCAGATTTCCCTGTAATGTCTGAACATTTTTAACGGCTGAAATCTTGTCCCGTTCAAACTGTTCTTTGGCGACTTCTAAAGATTTGAAAGATAGATCAAGCGCAAAGGTTTCTAATGGACGATAACCTGCGCTGTAAAATGCCAGCGTGGCTAAACCTGTTCCGCATCCGGCATCTAAAACCAATGAATCAGGGCGCACATCCAGCTTGAGTGAACGGAAATATTTAGCCGCAGAATCACGATAACCGTTGACCTTCATCGCCAGATTGTGAACATCGGCGATGCGGTCATAAAATGTCTGCGTCTTATCTTTGGACTTCTTATTTTTTGTAATGGATAAATTTTGCACTTTCTCTAAAGTCTAAAGTCCAAAGTCTAAAGTCTAAAGTCATTTTGTCTTGATAATTTGAAGTAATTAGCCAATTTTCCACTTTTTACTTTTAACTTTTTACTTTCTATTTTTCTGCCAAAAGTTTATTTACTATCGTTTGAATTTCTTCTCCCCTTGTCGGATTTGAACCGGTTTCGATATACCGAACAATTCCTTTGCGGTCAATGATAACCGCCGTTGGAATTGCACCTGCTCCATAAACTATTTGATTGGTATTATTTTGCGATACAACAAAGCTATATGGCAAGTTTTCTTTTTCCTTAAATTTTTTCAGATACTCGACCTCTGTTTTAGCATCTGCTTCTGCGCCTTCGGCAGTTCCGTAAAGTCTTGTGATACCAAGAACTTCGACATCCTGACCTTGATTTTTATAGATTTCTGTCAAGTATGGAAATGCCTCGAAGCAAGGTCCGCACCAGGTTGCCCAAAAGTCCATTATAATAACCTTTCCGCGCAAAGATGCCAAACTCTTAGTTTCAAACGGCAGCCAGGTGTTGATTTCAACCAATTCCGGTGCAGGTTCTCCCAATAATTTGTAATGAACATCGCGTTTTTTGAAACGGCGTAATAAATCTTCCTGCAAAGGCTGATCGGTGAAATCTCTTTCAATGAACTTTTTCAAATTATCCGCCATTTCTAACGCTTTCTGACGGCGTTTGGTTTCAATTAAATGCTTGATTTCACTATCCAAAGCGTAATAATAAATGCTGGTTGATTTGGTCGAGATCGCAACTTTTTTCAAATCTTCGAGCGTTGCCTCAACCTTTGCCGAATCGCCGCTTTCCCGATAAATTTCGTAAAGATTGCGCCCTCTGTCTGTAATTTCCAGCAATGCCCGCGCTTTAGAAGGTTGATCGGGCAAAGAATCTTTGGCGGCTCGATATGCCTCTTCGGCGTGCGGGGCGGCAAGTGCGTAATTTTTTGCCTCAAAATACGCATTTGCCAGATCATTTTCCATTTGACTGCGTTCGCGTAATTTTACGGGTTTATTGCTCAAATAATCAGCTAAATATTTTTCGGCTTCGGAAAAATTCTTTTTGCGCGAGGCAACAAGCGTCACGATTCCGCGCGACATTTGCGCTTTTTCGGAATTGAGATTTGCTTCGCTTAAATATTTTTTCAGCGATTCAAACGAACCGTCAAAATTTTCCGCCAACCAGTGCAGCATTCCTAAAAAATAAAAATCTTCGCCGCTTAAACTCGTTCTGGCAGAAAGCATTGCCGCATATTTGGCGGCAAGCTGTTTCTGTTCCTGAAGCGTTTTGACCCGAAGTGCTTCGTTAAAAGCGACCTTTTTCTGATTGAATTCGTCAAATTTTGCTTTGGCGTAATCATTGGCTTCCGAATACATTTTTTCTGCACTCAATTCATCGGAAACTGTTGCAATTGCTTGTTTTGTTTCTTCGGATGTAACGCGGGCAGCTTGCGAAAAAAGATTACCGGCAAGAAGCAAAATTATTAGGTATGTAATTATGAAACTTCGCATAACACAAAATTGCAATAAAAGATTTTTATCTGACGACCTTTGCCTGAAAGCGTTTGTGACTAAATGTTTCAAAATACCGCGAATTCGTTTTATTTACAACTCTTTCCGCTAAAATTTCGGCTGTTATCGGCGCAAGTAAAATTCCATTGCGGTAATGCGCCGTAGCGATAAAAAGATTTTCCGCAATTTCTCCTAAAATTGGCAAGCCATCCGCCGCAAAAGGTCGAAATCCGAGCCATTTTTCACTAATTTCCAAATTCATCAGGCTCGGCGCAATTTCCAATGCAACTGACCGTAAAATCTCTGTTCCGATCTCGGTCAAATTACGGTCAAAACCGGCATCCTCGCTGGTTGCTCCGATTAAAATTCTTCCGTTCTGACGCGGAATCAAATAACCGCTGGTGCTGTAAATAACTTTTGAAAATAGCCGTTTAGCGGTTCTGAATTCGATCATTTGACCGCGAATCGGCTTAACTTTCGGCAATGAAACAACCTCGGTTTGGATGAGCGAAGTCCACGCTCCTGTTGCTAAAATTACCTTGTCGGCAAAGAATTTATCTGTTTTGGATTCTGCGCCAATGACTTTTCCATTTTCGGTCAACAGTTTAGAAATTTCGGTATTTTCAATTACTTTGATTTCATTTAGTTCGCAAAATTTGTGCAGAGCCTCTACTAATTTCCGGTTTTCGACCTGCCAATCGTTCGGAAAAAATAAACCCGCCAAAACATCGGGCGAGACAAATGGTTCAAGTTTATGAACATCCGTCGCCGAAAGTTTTTCAACGGCTAAACCTGCTTTCTTTTGCCATTCGTAGCGATGATTGATTTCCGAAATATCCTGTTCATTAAAGGCTAAAAGCAGCGTTCCGGCTTTATCAAGTTCAATATCAACGCCTGTTTCTTCAAACAATTTTTCGCTGAAATTCGGATACAGATGCAAACTTTCTTCGCAAAAATGAAAAAAATCGTCAAATTTGTTTGTTTCGGAATAAGGTGCGAGCATCCCGCCCGCCGCAAACGAGGCTTCTTTGCCAACTGCGCCGCGTTCCAAAATTGTGATGTCGCTGATTCCTTTTTTCTTCAGCTCGCGGGCAATGCTTAAACCGATTACCCCGCCGCCGATTATTAAAACTTTATTCATTGCTACTCAAAAAAAATCATTGTAAATTAAGTAAAGTTTAACATTTCAAAGTTATTAACAACTAATTTAGAAAAAATTTTTATGAAACACACAATTACACTTATTCCCGGCGATGGAATCGGACCAGAAATCGTTGCCGCCACTGTCAGAGTCATCGAAGCATCAGGGGTTGAAATTGAATGGGAAACGCATATTATCGGTGCACAAGCCTTAGAAAAATACGGCACCACGATTCCCGAAGCAACTATTGAATCAATCAAAAAGAACAAAGTCGCTTTGAAAGGACCACTTGCCACTCCCATCGGTAAAGGATTTACCAGCGTCAATGTTGGTTTGCGAAAAGCTCTTGACCTTTACGCTAACGTGCGTCCGATCAAGGCTTTACCGAATATTCCTTGTCGCTATCCCGAACTTGATCTGGTCATTATCCGTGAAAATACCGAAGATTTATATGCCGGATTAGAACACGTTGTCGTTCCGGGCGTGGTTGAATCAATCAAAATCATTACCGAAAAAGCCTCAACCCGCATTGCCAAATATGCTTTTGAATATGCCAAATCACACGAACGCAAGAAAGTAACGGCAATGCACAAAGCGAACATTATGAAACTTTCGGACGGGCTTTTCCTCGAATGTTTCTACAACGTGGCAAAAGGATTTCCTGAAATTCCGGCTGACGATAAGATCATTGATAATGCCTGTATGCAATTGGTAATGCGTCCCGAGCAGTTTGAAGTAATGGTTCTGGAAAACCTCTACGGCGATATTGTTTCCGATCTTTGTGCAGGATTGATTGGCGGTCTCGGACTCGCTCCCGGTGCAAATATCGGCGAACAAGGCGCAGTTTTTGAAGCGGTTCACGGTTCTGCTCCCGACATCGCCGGACAGGGGATTGCCAATCCCACGGCGATTATGATGTCAGGTTTGATGATGCTCCGTCACATCGGCGAATTTGAAGCCGCAAAACGCATCGAAAATGCAATGATGGAGGTTTATACCGAAGGCGAAATTCGCACCAGGGATTTAGGCGGAACGGCGAAAACTTCTGATTTTGCTACGGCGATCATTGGAAAGATAAAAGCATAAAAATTATCCTTAAAAACACAGATAGACTGAGATAAAATTAGTATGAAATCCGAGTCTATCTGTGTTAATCTTTGGATAAATTTCTTTATGACCGAAAAAAGTATTTGGGAAAAATCCACATCACACGGTGAAATTTTAAAGAAGATTTGGAAACACCTCGACCTTGGTGTAATTGATCGCGACCATCCTTTTCACCAGGTTGTTTTTGCCACCGTTGCCGGTAATAAACCCGCAATTCGCACCGTTATTTTACGGCGTTTTTGGCGAAAAAATCCGCGCAGATTGGCTTTTCACGCGCATCTCGGTTCACCTAAAATTGCAGAAATTAAATCTAATCCAAATGTTTCGTGGCTTTTTTATCATCCAGCTGAAAACTTTCAAGTCCGGATTGAAGGCATCGCAACAATTCACTCTTCTGACGAATTAGCTGACGAGCAATGGAACGCAACCGGGCTTTTTTCGCGCCGCTGCTATGTTGGCGAAGCTCCTTCACAAGCAAGCGAAAAACCGACCTGCGGATTGCCGGAAAATTTAATTGACCGCAAACCAACCAAAGAAGAATCCGAAGCCGGACGCAAAAACTTTGTCGTTATTTCTTCGACTATTGATTCGATTGACTGTATGGAATTGGATGTTAAAGGTCATCGCCGCTCCCTTTTTGTCTGGAATGAAAAAGGTGAATTGGAAACCAAATGGTTGACACCTTAGTCAAAATCTAACTTTTTATTTGCAAACCGATAAGTAAAGTTTTCATCCATACTATTAGTCAGCTGAATTTTGCTGATCGAAAAGGAGGAGAAATATGAAAACAAAAATACTCATTGGCTTACTTTTAGTTTTTAGTTTTGCGGCTTTACAATCAGTTCAAGCTCATACAGCTACACAAGTTACGCTCCAAGTTGGCAGACAAACAAATCTTTTTAATCGTGATTTAACTATTCAATTTGTTTCTGTGCTGAATGACTCCAGATGTCCGCAAGACGTTCAATGTATTTCTGCCGGAAATGCTAAAATCAGAATTAAAGTCCGTAAAGATTTTGGACGATGGCAAACATTTGACCTTAACTTAAACGGAAATAATTCCGTTATAAATTTTAGAAATTATCAAATTGACTTTACCAATTTAACTCCATATTTAAGGACAAATGTCAGAATTAACCGTTTTCAATATAGAGCAACTTTGAAGGTAACACGATAAATAATTTTTCAGTTCAATCAAAAAGGGCTTGCGTCTGACGTTACGTCATAGCGTAGGCTCTTAATTTGTGTGAGGATTTTTTTATGAGAAGTTCAGGCGAAAAATTGTGGCAGACTAACGAATTTGCCAAACAAGCGGGAGTCACGGCGCGGACTTTGCATCATTACGACCGCATTGGTTTGCTCAAACCGAACCGTCGAACTGCAAAAGGTTTTCGTGTTTACGGTGAAGCAGAATTTGCCCGTTTACAGCAAATTTCAACGCTCAAATTTATCGGATTTTCGCTCATACAAATTAAGGAAATTCTGGGGAATCAGTCATTTGATTTGGCTCAAACCTTGAAAATGCAGCGCACTTTGCTCGAAGCTCAGCGTTTTCGTTTAACCCAAATAATCGAAGCAATTGCAAAAGCGCAAGAGACTTTTGACCAAAGCAAAATAGCTGATCTTGAGAGTTTTCAAAAAATTATTGAGGTGATGAATATGGAACAAAATTTTGATTGGACTAAAAAATATTATTCGGCAGAAGGGCAAAAAGCTGTTGAAGAACGCAAAAATCTGTGGTCGCCCGAATTACAGGAAAGAGTAACGCGCGATTGGAGCGATTTGGTCGCCGACATCGAAACGGCAATAAAAGAAGGCATTTCGCCAAATGATGAAAAAGCGCAAGCACTTGCAAACCGTTGGCAAAATTTAATCACTGAATTTACCGGCGGAAATCCCGAAATTCAAAAAGGTTTGAACAAAATGTATGCTGATGAAAAGAATTGGCAAACGGAATGGAAAAAGCCTTTTTCGGATGAAGTGCAAAACTTTATTGCCGAAGCAATGAAAGCTAAACAATAAAAATTGCTGTGAAAATGCACAAAATTAACAAAATGTAGAAACACTTTTCACTTTGTGTTTTTTGTGCCTTTTCGCGGTTATTCTTTTGATGAAATTGAACAGCTCATCAAGACTTTCCGTTCCCGCGCTCCATCAAATTCGCAGAGATAAATTCCCTGCCAGGTTCCGAGCAATAATTTGCCGTTTGAGAAAGGAACAGTCACGCTTGAACCCATCAGCGAAGATTTGATATGTGCATCGGAATTATGTTCAAAATGACGAAAACCTTTGTAATATTGCGGGATCAACTCTCGCAGGAACAATAACATATCGTGCTTGACATCAGGATCGGCATTCTCATTTATAGTTAATCCGCAAGTCGTGTGCTGAGTGAAAAGCACACAAATCCCTTCGCCTGTTTCGGGCAAAAGATTGTTTACTTCGCGGGTGATCTCGATCATTTCTTCGCGTTGATGTGAACGGACTTTTATTGTTTCCATAGCAAAATTTTACCGTAAAATTGACCAAAGTCATTATCTTAAGCTACAAAATAAATTGTGAAATTTAATTTATTAAACCGCAAGATCCACTATTGGCTATCTATTGGCGTGGCAATTCCGGCTCTAATTGTAATTTGCAGCGGACTTCTTTTACAGGTAAAAAAACAATTCACATGGGTTCAGCCTTCCGAGCAAAAAGGAAAAAGCAAGACTGCAAAACTTTCTATGCCTCAGATTCTGGAGATTTCTAAAACTATTCCCGAAGCCGAAATCAAGGACTGGGACGACATTAATCGGCTTGATGTTCGCCCTTCACGCGGAATGCTCAAAGTCTTCGCCAAAAACCATTGGGAAATCCAGATTGATGCTGAAACAGGAGAAATTTTGCAGACTGCCTATCGCCGTTCAGACATTATCGAATCAATTCACGATGGCTCTTTTTTTCACGATTACGTTAAATTATGGATATTTTTGCCATCGGGAATTATTTTGCTGATTTTGTGGCTGACAGGAATATATCTTTTTATCTTGCCGATTTGGGTGAAGAGAAAAAGAAAGATTGCCCGTGAATAACACGAATTAACACAAATCTATTAATTGTAAAATTCGGCTATTTGCAGGCAATTTTCCCTATTTTCGCTTATATTTATCAAACCACAGCCGCAAATATGAAATTTGCGACAAACGATTTGAAGGATGACGCAATCCGGCAGCGTTGTAACCGTGATATTCATCCGCCAAGCGAACCATTGCGGTCGGAACTTTCAACAGTTTCAAAGCCCGAAAATATTGTTCAGGCTGTTCAAGCGGAACTCTCAAATCAATATCGCCAGCCAAAACCATTGTCGGAGTTTTAACGTTGCCAACGTAGGTTAGCGGCGAGCGTTGAATATGTTCCGAAGGGTCTTCCCACGGCAGTTTTTTGAAATTGTAATACCAATCCGCACCATCAGTCGTGCCGACAAACGAATACCAATTGATGACGGGTTTTTGCGTCACTGCCGCGGCAAAACGGTTGGTGTGTCCGACAATCCAGGAAGTCAAAACGCCACCGCCTGAACCACCTGTCACGAACAGATTTTTCTCATCAATGTAGCCGCGTTTTATGACTGCATCCACGCCGTTCATTAAATCGTCATAATCCTGTCCCGGATAATTATTGTTGATGGCATTGCCGAATGCTTTGCCGTAACCTGTTGAACCGCGTGGATTTGTGTAAAGAACGACATAACCTTCGGCGGCGTGATTTTGAAATTCAAAGTTAAATCCGACTCCATACATTGAATGCGGTCCGCCGTGAATATAGAGCATTAACGGATATTTTTTATTCGGGTCAAAATCGGGCGGTTTGACGATCCAACCCTGCACTTTCATTCCGCCAACCGAGTCATACCAAATTTCTTCCTGTTCGCCCAATTTTCGCCCTTCAAGCAAATCGCCGTTGACATCGGTAATCTTTTTCGGAACGGGATTTTTGAGATTGAAAACAACCACATCACCCGGCTCTTTGGCATCGGATAAAACGCCTGTCACTGTTCCATTGGAACTCATATTTGACGGCAAAAGCTGATGATTTCCCGTCGTGATTTGTTTTGGTGCGCCGCCGGAAATACTTGAAAAACAAAGATTATTTGTGCCTTTATCTTCGGTTGCAAAATAGATTCCGCTGTTGTCTTCCGCCCACATCAACCCGAACGGTGTGCGGTCAAATGTTTCGGTCAAAACCTTTTTATTGCTACCGTCTGCATCCATTAAATAAAGCTTTGAAACATTGTAAGTGTCGTTGTTTCTGTCCGAGCCAAGATAAGCGATATATTTTCCGTTCGGTGAAACTGTCGGCTGATTATCTTGTCCGTCACGGTCGGTTAATTGTTTGATTTGATTGGTTTTGAGATTAACTGAATAAATTTCCTGACCAAAACGAATGTATTCGGCATCGGGTTTTCGCACGCCGCTGAACACAATTGATTGGGAATCGGGCATCCATTCGGGCGCGTTGTGATTGTAATCGCCGTCGGTCAATTGTCGCGGAACTCCACCCGCATCGGAAATGACAAAAATATGCGTAAAACCTTCAGGTGTGTAACCTGCGCCGTCCGAGCGATAATTCAAACGGTCAATCACACGCGGCGGCTCGATCCATTTTGCACCTTCGGGACGCGGTATGTTGACTCTGAGCGCGGGTCTAGCTGGGACAAGCATATTAAACGCGATATGTTTTCCATCGGGCGACCACGCAATATTTGAAGGCGAACGGTCAAGCCGCGTCAACTGAGTTCCTTCGTCAACCGTGTCCATCCATTTGACAAAAATTTGCGCCCCCTGCGGTTGTCCGGGTGCGATGTAGGCGATGCGCTTGCCATCGGGCGACCAAACAGGCGAACCGCCTTTCAACAAAAAACGATTGCGCGAACCGTCCGAATTCATAATCCAGATTTCGTTTTCAAAACGGTCATTGATCTTATCTGTCCAACGCCGTGTGTAAACGATCTGCGAACCATCGGGCGAAATTTGCGGATTGACAACGTATTCCCAATCCAAAAATAAATCCAGCGTTAATTTTTTGGAATCTTGCCCGAAAGCATTGGCAAATAAAACAAATGTAATTACAAAAGCCGTCAAAAGTTTTGTCAGTTTCATAGTCTCTCCAAATGGATTTGCCCGCGAAATACGCTAAAAGACGCGAAAAAGAAAACCATTTTTTCGTGTGTTTCGCGTGTTTCGCGGGCAACAAATTATTTATTCCTCGTCACAATCGCAGGCAATTGTTTTTCCGAAAACATTTTATTAAACGCTGTGATGTCTTCCGCTTTGACTTTCGCCAAAATTGCCAGTTGTGCGTCAATCCTTCCAACCAAATCGTCGTAAACAATGTATGCCTGATTGGTTGGCGGAAAATCTGCACTGTCAACCGAAGAGCCTAAAGCCGCGAGTTTATTATTCAACTTGATCGGGAAATTCAGAGCATCCTGCGAAGATTTGATTTTGGTTTGAATCAATTCTTCTTCGACAGCCGTAACTTTTTTAATGATGTCGGCAGCTTTGTCTTTCAAATCCTTTTGGTCGGGTTTGAGCCGAGCCGACAAAGTTTCAAGCTGAGTGCGAATATCGCGGATTTCCAAAATCGCTTCGTGCGTTTCGGACAATTTCGCTCTTGTTTTCGAGAGAAAATCGAATTGTTTTTGAAACTCGGCTTGGGTCGTGGAAAGACGCGGATCGGCTTTAATTGTAAAAGGCTCAGTCGCAACAACTTTACCGTCAACCGAAAAACGAACCTGATAATTTCCGGGAACAACTTTCGGACCGTTCAAACTGCCGCCCCACATGATCAATCCGGGCAATCCGGTCGCGTTTGGCAAACGGAAATTCCAAATAAAACGATTTAATCCGATTTCCATCGGAACGGGTGCTTGTCCGGGTGCTGGCGGCGGAGTCGGTGCGCCTTCACGCGGAACATTTGAGCTGAATTTACGAACGGATGCCCCTTTTTCATCGAGAAATTCAATCGAAATATCCTGTTTCGGTTTTTCTTTCAAATAGTAATTGATAACCGCTCCGCTCGGAGGATTTGCCCCGATTGGAGCACCTGCGGGAAGTTGGAAAAATCCGCCCCCGCCTGCGGTTCGATAAGCGTCTTCGGGTTTGAAAAGAAATGCGTTCGCCTTTTCTGCATCGGCAATTTGATACAAAATCGGCAGGTTGTCCAAAACGTAAAAAGAACGACCTTGCGTTGCCACGACCAAATCTTTTTCGCGTTTTTGAATAGTTAGATCGGTAATTGGCGTAACAGGCAAATTCAACCGAAGCGATTGCCAGCTTTCGCCGTCATTGCTTGAATAATACATTCCCGTTTCCGTTCCGGCGTAGAGCATCCCTTTGCGGTTCGGGTCTTCACGGACGACTCGCGTAAAAGCATCATCGGCAATTCCCGTCACGATTTTCTTCCACGTTTTGCCGTAATCGCTGGTTTTGTAAATGTAAGGTTTGTAATTATCTGATTTGTAGCCCGTGGCGGCAAAATAGGCTGTCGCAGGATCATTCGGCGAAGCCTCAATCGAATTGATCTGCAACCATTCGGGCATATCTTTTGGCGTGACATTTTCCCAGGTTTTGCCGTTGTCGCGGGTGACTTGAACGAGTCCGTCGTCGCTTCCAGTCCAAATTACTCCTTGAGTTATCGGCGACTCGGCAACGGTGAAAATTGTATCGTAATACTCAACGCTGGTGCTGTCGTGACTGATATTTCCGCCCGAAGGACCTTGTTTAGATTTGTCATTACGGGTTAAATCCGGGGAAATTGCTTCCCAAGACTGTCCTTCGTCAAAGGAACGGAAAAGAACCTGTGCGGCGGCGTAAAGTGCATATTTACCATTGGTTTTATGCGGCGAAAAAAGAATCGGGAAATTCCATTGGAAACGGTATTTTGTGCCTTCTGCACCTGAACCCATCGGATTATCGGGATAGGCGTTGACATCGCGCAATTGTTTTGTTTTATGGTCATACCGCGTCAAAAGTCCGCCGTAGCTTCCGGCAAAAATAATGTCGGAATTTTCGGGATGCGGAGCAATCCAACCCGATTCACCGCCGCCAACGTCATACCAATGACTTTCGTTAATAATACCATCCGCCGTCCGCGAGGGGATTTTGACGGTAGAATTATCCTGCTGTGCGCCGTAAATATTATATGGAAAATCGTTGTCGGTTATTACCCGATAAAATTGGGCGGTTGCCTGATCTTGTTCAGTCCAATTTTGTCCGCCGTCAGTCGAAACATTTGCGCCGCCGTCATTTCCTTCGATCATCCGTTTATTGTCGTTCGGAGCAATCCATAAATCGTGATTGTCGCTGTGCGGTGTTCCAACTGAACTTAAAGTTCTTCCACCGTCAATTGATTTGAAAAATCCGACGTTCAGAACATAAACCGTATCAAGTTGTTGCGGGTCGGCATAAACGCGGAAATAATACCAAGGACGCTGAGTAACTTGCGGATTATTGCTGACCATTTGCCAAGTCTCACCTGCATCATCAGAACGATAAAGTCCGCTTTGTCTGGATTCGACCATCGCCCACAAACGATTGCCGTCAACAGGTGAAACAGTGATTCCTATTTTGCCTAAAAGCCCTGTCGGAAAGCCTCGATTTTTACTGATCTCTTTCCAGGTATCACCGCCGTCTTCAGATTTGAACAAACCGCTTCCCGGACCGCCCGAATCAAATCCGTAAGGCGTGCGTCGGAATTGCCAGAAACTTGCATAAATTACATTCGGATTGTTTGGGTCGAGAATAATATCATTTGCGCCCGTATCTTTATCTCGGAAAAGAATTTTTTTCCACGTTTTTCCACCGTCAGTGGTGCGAAAAACGCCGCGTTCTTCATTACTCGCCCAAATATGTCCGATTGCCGCAACATAAGCAATATCAGGATTTTTCGGGTGAACACGGATACGTCCGATTTGGCGTGTGTCGCCTAAACCAATGAATTTCCAAGTCTTTCCGCCGTCAACGGTTTTATAAACTCCGTCACCGTGCGAAACATTTCCGCGCAGAGTTTCTTCGCCCATTCCGACATAAACTATATTCGGATCGGATTGCGAAACGTCTATTGCACCAACCGAACCTGTTTTGACGAAATCATCAGTCACAGGAGACCAATTATTTCCGCCGTCAGTAGTTTTGAAAACTCCGCCGCCGACCGAGCCGAAATAATAAACATTTGGTTGTGCCGCACTTCCCGCAACTGCGCCGACGCGCCCACCGCGAAATGGTCCGATTTGACGATACTGCAAATTTTTTAACGGATTAGTTTGGGGAAAAGCGGAAATAGAAGAAATTAAAAGAAGTATTAAAGACAGAAAGACAAATGCCTTCCGCTTTAAAGCAAAACGGGCTTTGAACATATAAAACTTTCCTTTTGATAAAGATTTAGACTGCTTGCTAATTACGAATCAGTTTAAGTAATAGTTTCGGAAAGTTCAATGCGAGTAATTTGAAGTATCCAATTTTGTCTTTATTGGCAAACTATTCCCAGCTTAATCAGTTCTTCCACCAAATAAAGGCTGATTAGTGATTGAGATTTTGAAGCCGTAACCGAGCAGAAAAATTATCGTTAAAAAACTAAGAATCATCGTTTTGGCATACCAAGCCGATAGATCGGTAGTCATCATCGCGGTATTCAGTGTGTAAACAAAATTAGCCGTAAACATTGTCAGCAAACCGAAGCGTGAGACAAGCAATACCTAAACTGCATGGTTATTAAGAAAAATGGTAGATGAATGAGAAAAATATCTCCCTGCATAAAAATGATTCTGCAATCTCAAACGAATCCAACAATCTTTTAATTTCCTGACGCAATTCCGCATCGGCACCGCAGGATTTTTTCAAGATTTTTTTTACGTTCTTTTCCTGTCGACGCAGATGCCGCTTCAAAGGTTTTATTCATCTTTCCCCAACGCTTTGACTCTTGGTTAAAAGGTTTGGTAACTTGGGTTTCGTTTGATTCACTCATCCGAATAAAGCCAAAATGTTTTCGAGTTCAAGTTTTTTTCGGGTTGAATTAATAGCCATTCACTTTATTAACTTTCGCTCGAAAAACTCAGCGATTTAACAATATAGGTGCGTCCTGTATTTTCAATCAGCATCGCCACAGTTACATCATTTTTTGCGTCCTCGTAGATACATTCAAAATCGCCTTCTTCGCGTTTGGAGCAGCCTTTGAATTTCATCACACGCGGACGCACGCTGAACAGTTTTTCAACCGCACTTTTAACCGCAGCGCTTTTGGCTTTTGTTCTACTTTTCGTCCGCCAAGCATTGTAAAGCGTCTGCGCGGCGGCATCAGGCATTCTGAAAATTTGGGCGTTTGCTGTTCCGATCAAAGAGAAAAGCAAGATGGCGATGGATAAGTTTTTTAGTTCCATAAATTTTTACCTTCAATTATTTTTGTGGTTTTCGACGGCGTGAAACATAGAAAAAATACCCACCAAGACTGAAACAAATTAACGTGCCGGAGAAGTTTTGAGAAAGCGAAAAACTCAATCCTTTGTTGTAAATTTGCCAAATTGATAAAACGCTTATCGCCACTCCTGTCAAGGTAAAAACCGCGCCGAAAAATCTTCCTGTCCAAGAAGGTTTGCCCGCCGCAATTCGGGCAAATTCGGTTTGATGGTATTTATTGATTCTCAATTGCCGATAAGCAGCCTGACGAAGTTGAAACTCCTCAAACTTTTTCGGATTTCGCATTGCCCAAACTACACGCCAGACTAAAATAATCGTTGTAACGGCGAACAGACCGCCGAAAACCGCGAAAAAAATTAAAAAAATGTTGGATGCGAATGTCATACAGATTTATCTTTTTTCAATTCTTCTTTTAGTAATAAATCTTCGGCATCACGCCGCGCATTTCCATAAAGATCAAACGCTTTTTGGTGTATTCGCTGACGGCATTTTTAACTTCGTCGTCGTTTGGTTTTCTTTTCAGGTTGAACTCTAAAACACTCTTGACGGCAAAGACCAAATCCGCCGCGCCACCCGAAGAATAAATCCAGTTGCGGCTCTTTTCGACAAGAGAACCGAAATTTTCATCGCGCCCCATCCAGTATTTCAAATCGTTATCATTCGGCATTCTCCCAAAAGCTGTGACATAAGCGGTTTGAATCATCAATTTCCGGCTAGCCTGATTTTTGTTCATTTCTTGTTTGAGAGTTTCGTGGATGGTCGCATACCAGGACTCACCGCTTTTAATCTTTGCGTCCCAAAAGGCAAACTGTGTCGGAGTGGGATTGCCACCAGTTGCCAGATAAAAGGCTCTGTCAATGATTTCTTTCCGCAGATTTGCGGCTTTTGATTGGGTCAACCAAAGTTTATAGACCTTTTCCGCATCAGCCTGTTTTGTTCCTTCGTAAAAGTTTTTCGCCATTCCGTAATCCTTAAACATTCGGTAAATCCACGCATACATTTCGATTCCGGTTGGTTCGCCCTGTGAAAAACGTCCAAAAACCTGCATTGAAGCCAAAGTAAAAGCGGTTTGGGCTTGTTTATTCAATAATGAGTTTCGATTACGATTGCATTTTAAATTGCCGTTGTCATTTGAGATGTCCCCGTCGCATTCATAAACATTTTCTAAGGCAGTATTCACCGGTGCAGAAAATTCAGAACCGCCTATTCCGCCTGACT
Source organism: Pyrinomonadaceae bacterium (assembly GCA_019694395.1). Taxonomy (GTDB): domain Bacteria; phylum Acidobacteriota; class Blastocatellia; order Pyrinomonadales; family Pyrinomonadaceae; genus JAIBCC01. The sequence continues at coordinate 34,189 of JAIBCC010000031.1, forward strand.
TCGATTTTTCAGCGCACGAAGCCTTTAAATTCGCTCCGTCCAATTTAATTTCAATACAAGTTTTCTGATACGAGCCGGGTGGAATAAACTGCGCGGAGACGTTTTGCAACGCACCAAATAAAAACCCTAAACCGCAAACAAATACGGTGATTATTACATTTTTGTTGATTGTTCTTTTCATCATTTTGCTCCTTTCTTTGAATTTTATTGGTTTGAATTAAAATCTCATCCGGGTTTTAACTGAGCGAATTTTCAGCTTTTCACCATGGATTTTTAATTCCGGCGGGGACACCTTGGATGTAATCATCAATGTCGCCATCTTGCGTGTAGCTTCCAAATTGCACCATCAGCAAAAGCACGGAAATTAAAATCAGCTTTTTCATATTTTTTTCAAATCTAAAGTCCTTGAATCATTTCGGCGTAAATTTTCTTGTCGGGCGTAAATTTCGTCATTGCACTTTTTATTGACTCATCTGTTGCACGATTTCCGCCTTTTTTCTTCAACAGCGCACGCGAAATAGTTTCCACTAAATCTTTTGTGCCTTTTTCCGAATACAGCCAAGAGCGAGTGGCATCAACAATTTGCCGATAATGTTCGGTTCGTGGCAACCAATATTTCAAATCCGTCTCATTTGCGTCTCTGCCCATTGATTTTTGATAGGCACGGTTTAGCATTGCATTACGTTCGGTTTGATCTTGATTTAATTTTTGAATTTCGCTAGTGACAATCGTTGCATACCAAGCGGTTTGTGCTTTGATCTGTGTTTCCCAAGAGGCTTGTTCAGTCGCTTTTGAATCGCGTCCATAAACTTCTTGATAAGCCCTATTGATGATTTTTGCCCGTTCTTCCGTGAGGGAGGAAGCACTGAATTGATCTTTAAGAAAATTTACAGCGTCTGAAAGTTTCAAACCTTCGTTGAATTTAGATCCATATTTTGCACTATGTGTTACCAGGTAAAGCCAATATTTCATTTCTGTATCATCAGGACTTTTGCCAATTACAATTGGCGCGGCAGAATTCAAAGATTGCTTTGCCGGAATACATTTCTCTGCGTTTGCATCTACTTGTTGTTGATTTATATATGTTCCAACTACACACGGATTTATGTATGGATTTCCTTGCCCGAAGGTGTTTAATGCTGATATTCCAAACATAAAAACTGCGAAAATTAAGATTTTGCTTACTCGAGTTATAGATTTATTTTGTTTATTCATTATTTTTTCTCCTTATTTCAAAATTTTTTAACTGCCTCAATCATTAAGGCGATGTTTTTTGCCCAAAGTGTTAAAAATTTTGGGCGATTATTTTTTCCTTTCAAATATGGCTGAAAGCGATGCGGCGCAAACGTAAATCTCGCCCGCTTCGGTTTCAGTTGAATGCAGATCACCGTTTTCAATCGAATCAACAATCTCGCGCCAGATTTTTGCCGTTCGCTTTACTGCCTCGTTAATTGAAAGCATTTCGGCTGACGCATCACACGCACCACAAAAAAAACGAAGCGGCTCACGGTTAACCGAAAAAGTGATTTTGCGCTCGGTTTCGCGGATAAATTTTATTCGGCGTTCAATTTTCATTCGTGTTATAATCGCCAAAAATTCGGCGCAGATTTGTTATAAAAAAAATCCGCTGAAATGGTCTTGTATAGTTTCCGAATTTTTTCCCAATGATTTCCGAATTTGAATCAGAATCAATAAAGACGGGCGCACGACAACAAATTTTGGCGTTTGGTGAATTTACATTTGACACGGAAAATCAAATTTTGACGCAGACAAACAACGGTGAAATCGTCAACTTGCCGCCCAAAACGTGCGAACTTTTAGCGGTTCTTATCGAGAATGCGGGAGAGGTTTTGTCGAAAGATGATTTGATGAGTTTGGTTTGGAAAGACACGTTTGTTGAAGAATCGAACCTCACACATCATATTGCACTGCTCAGAAAATCGCTCGGCGAGGGAACAAACGGAAACAAATTTATCCAGACAATTCCGCGAAAAGGCTATCGTTTTATTTTTCCCGTCAAACAAAATGAAAGCAGTAAAGGCGAAATCACGATCAGCGAAACAACCCGCACTGAAATTGTCGAAGAAATTCAGATAACCGACGATTTGCCTCCTGTTGCCGCAGTTCAAAACTCGAAACAAATTTCGGCAGGAAAAAATAACCGCTCAAAGTTTTTTGTGCCGACTTTGGCAGTAATTCTATTGGTTGGAATTGCCGCCGGCTTTTATTTTTTGTTTTATCGCACGCCGACGGTTAAGTCTGTCGCAGTCTTGCCGTTTAAGTCGCTTGCCTCCGAACCGACCGATGACTATCTCAAACTTGGAATGGCGGATACTTTGATCACCAAATTGAGCAGTATCAAAAAAGTAGCCTTTCGCCCGACCAGCTCAATTCTCAAGTTTCGTAATTCTGAGGTTTCGCCCGTTCAAGCCGGAAAAGAACTCGGCGTTGACGCGGTTTTGGAAGGTTGGGTGCAGCGGCAAAACGACCGGATCAAAGTTACCGCGCAGCTCATCAAAACGAGTGACGGAAGTATCTTTTGGGCGGAAAGTTTTGATGAAAATTTAACTGATATTCAACGACTGCAAGATTCGATTTCCGAAAAAATAACAACCGCACTCGCGCTTGAATTGACAGGTGAAGAGCGAAAACTAATTGCCAAAAACTCCACTCAAAACCCGGAAGCCTATCGCCTTTATCTCCAAGGTCGGCTTCATTGGTATCAATGGACGCAGGAAAATTGGCAAAAAGCCGCGGGTTATTTTCAGCAGGCAGTTGAATTAGACCGAAATTTTGCATTGGCGTATGTCGGTCTGGGTGACTCTTACGGGGCAATGGGGTTATCAAAGCCGTCTCAAGAAACTTATTTCAAAGCAAAAGAAGCCACACTCAAAGCACTCGAAATTGACCCGGCTTTCCCTGAAGCCCACGCCACTCTCGGAATGATTAAATTCTTCTACGAACGCGATGTGGAAGGCGCACGCGAATCGTTGCTTCACGCACTCCGGCTCAATCCGAATAGTGCTTTGATTCACGATTACTACGCAAATTTCCTTTCGCTGAGTGGCAACGCCGAAGAAGCCATCCGTGAAGCACAAAGAGCCGTTGAACTTGATCCGCTAACGCCCTATATTGTTGGTGATCTGGGGTGTTCTTATTATTTTGCCCGCCAACCTGATAAAGCCATTGAAGTTTTGAATAAGTCGCTCGAATTAAACCCGAACTATACCGATGCACTCAGTTATCTGGTCAAAATATATGAACAAAAAGGGCAATTTGCCGAAGCCGAAAACTACTCGGAAAAAATTCTAATTGTTACCAACAGACGCGAAGAGGCAGATGAACAGCGGACGATCTTTGCCGGCGGCGGTTATCGGGCAGTTTTGGAAAAAAGACTTGAGCGATTACAGGAAAGAACTAAAAAAGGATATGTTTCGCCAATGTCTTTTGCTGCTTTGTATGCTTCGCTCGGCGATAAAAAACAAGCTCTGGAATGGCTGTTTAAAGCTGAAGAGGAAAAAGCGATCAAACTTATGTATATTGCTGCCGATCCGCAGTGGGACGGCTTGCGAGGCGAACCGGAGTTTCAAAAATTACTGCAACAAATCAATCAAAAGGTAGAGAAATAACCTCAAAAATTTGTGATATTATTTTTTCGTGCAGGATGCAGAGCAAATTACCCGACTTTTGCAGGATTGGAGCTAAGGAAATCAACAGGCTTTTAATCAACTAATGCCGTTGGTTTACAACGAATTACGCCGCCAATTCGCGTTATTTACGAAACGAACGTCAGGGACACACACTGCAAACGACTGCCCTGATTCACAAAGCCTACCTCAAACTTTTAGGTCACAATCAAATTCAATGGCAAAATAGAACGCATTTCTTCGCATTGGCGGCAACTTCAATGAGGCGGATCTTGGTAGATCACGCACGGGAAAGAAATCGTGAAAAACGCGGCGGGAGTGCAGAAAAGTTACCTTTGGAAAAAGCCTTACAAATTTCCGAACGTGAAAAATCGGTTGATTTAATTGCTTTGGATGAAGCTTTAAATCGTTTGGAAGAACTGAGTCCGAGACAGGCGCGAGTTGTTGAATTGCGATATTTCAGCGGCTTGAGCCTCGACGAAACAGCGGAAATTCTAAGTTTTTCAAGAGCAACCGTTCGCAATGATTGGAATATTGCCAAGGCTTGGCTGAAGCAGGAAATTGAAAAATAACGGGATGATAATCAACTTTTTAAAAATTCAAAAATAATAGAAAATACGCCGCAAACTTTTACAAATCTTCACGAATCATATTCGCGTCAATTAGCGTTTGTTCACGGCTGGTTTTAATTGCTAAGAAATTCTAAATATTTTCAGAGGCTGTTTCTTCAATTCGTGATCGAAGATTCTTTAAAAGTTCGTCTCTTTCTTTCAGCATCTGTTTATAATCGTAATTTTCGGTGTGGTGCAATTCGTCAAGCAGCGATAAATGCCCCGATCTCAATATCTCCAATAAGATTTCTTTTTCTTGTTCGTTAATGTCTAGTGTCAAAACAATTACCTCCTTACCTAATTAAATTTAAATCTATGATAGCTTAAATTTCTGTGTCTTACATCACTTTTTTAAAGTAAAAAAAGCCCCGAATTTTGAGGCTCTTTTTAATCTAACTCTTTGTTGAATTTACATTCCTTTTTCAACCGGAGCTTTGACAGTTTGCTCAATCGTGGTTTTCGGAGTCAATTCGGTTTTATGTGAACCCTTGTGAACCGAAATATGCGGAGCAATAATCAATGCCACGATACTCATCAATTTGATCAGAATGTTCATCGAAGGACCTGAAGTATCTTTGAAAGGATCACCGACCGTATCGCCTGTGACTGATGCCTTGTGCGCGTCTGAGCCTTTGTATTCCATTTTGCCGTTGATTTCGACACCTGCTTCAAAAGATTTTTTCGCATTGTCCCACGCGCCGCCGGCATTGTTCTGGAACATTCCCAAAAGAACGCCCGAAACAGTGACACCTGCCAGCAAACCGCCGAGAACTTCGGGACCGAAAGCAAATCCGACAATGATCGGTGTAATCAAAGCAATCGCGCCGGGAAGCATCATTTCTTTCAAAGATGCCTGAGTAGAAATAGCGACACATTTATCGTATTCCGGCTTGGCTTCGCGTTCCATAATGCCCGGAATTTCGCGGAATTGCCGTCTGACTTCCGTTACCATCGCCATTGCCGCGCGACCAACTGCCGCGATTGCCAACGAGGAAAAGATGAACGGAATCATTCCGCCGACGAATAATCCGGCTAACACATTTGCTTTGTAAATATCAATCGAATCAATTCCTGCCAAACCGACAAACGCCGCAAACAATGCCAATGCAGTCAAAGCCGCCGAAGCAATCGCAAAACCTTTTCCGGTTGCCGCAGTTGTGTTTCCAACCGCATCCAAAATATCGGTTCTGCCGCGAACTTCTTTCGGTAATTCGCTCATTTCGGCGATTCCGCCTGCGTTATCAGCAATAGGTCCGAAAGCGTCAATCGCCAGCTGCATCGCGGTTGTTGCCATCATTCCGGCGGCGGCAATTGCCACTCCGTAAAGTCCGGCAAAATAATGCGATAAGTAAATTCCTGATGCCAAAATGAGAGTTGGGACAAGCGTAGATTCCATCCCGACCGAAAGTCCGCCGATGATGTTGGTTGCCGCACCGGTATCAGACTGACGAACAATCGAATTGACCGGGCGTTTGCCCATTGCGGTATAAAATTCGGTCACGATACTCATCAAAGCACCGACAATCGAACCAACCAAAATCGCCAAGAAAACTCCTGTGTTGGTAAAATCGTGTCCTCTCAAACTCAACTTTTCAGGCAGCATCCACATCACAACGAAATAACAAGCAATTGTCGTAATGATGACTGATGCCCAGTTACCGATATTCAACGCTCTTTGAACATTCCCTTTATCGTCGGCAATCCTAACTAACGAACAACCGATAATTGAAAAGATAATTCCTAAACCGGCGATCAGCATCGGCAACAGAATCGGAGAAAGTCCGGCAAATTTATCGGTCACAGCAATTTCGCGTCCGAGAACCATTGTTGCCAAAATTGTTGCCACATACGAACCGAAAAGGTCGGCTCCCATTCCGGCAACGTCGCCGACGTTATCGCCCACGTTATCAGCGATGGTGGCAGGGTTTCTGGCATCGTCTTCGGGAATTCCGGCTTCGACTTTTCCAACCAAATCTGCGCCTACGTCAGCTGCTTTGGTATAAATTCCGCCGCCGACGCGGGCAAAAAGCGCGATTGATTCTGCTCCCAATGAAAAACCTGCCAAAACTTCGATGGCTTTTTCCATTTCTACGCCGTTTGCCGTTCCGCCAACGCTCTCTACATAAAGTCTGTAGAAAAGGATAAAAAGTGAGCCTAGTCCTAAAACAGCGAGTCCGGCAACTCCAAGTCCCATCACGGTTCCGCCGGTGAAAGCTACTTGAAGCGCGTTTTTCAAACTTGTTCTGGCGGCTTGAGTTGTTCTGACATTGGCTTTGGTCGCAATGTTCATTCCAAAATAACCGGCAGTCGCGCTAAAGACCGCGCCAATCAAGAATGAAATCGCAATCACGGGAGAAGAAGTATCAACCAGCGTTCCCGACCAGCCAAGCAAAATTGCCGCAATCAGCGCAAAAACAGCCAGAATTCTCCATTCTGCCTTTAAGAAAGCCATTGCACCTTCCGCAATGTAAGATGCCAGCTCAGTCATATTTGCTTCACCGGTCGGCTGTTTGCTGACCCATGAAGATTTGAAAAACATTACTGCTAATCCAAAAATTCCTAATGCCGGAATTAGATAAAGAATTGTAGATTCCATTAAAAACTCACCTGTTTTGTTAAAAAATTATTTTGTTAAATCTCTAAAACATTAAGCTTTAGTATTTATAAGAGGCAGCCCAAATTGGCGTTTAATTTACCTCTTTCTGTTGTTTCTCTATGTTAAAGATGTGACCCTATTCAAAAACGCTTATTATCGCTCATTTCGGAGAAAATGTTCAAACGGGGATGCAGTAAAACTAAAAAATCTTTTTAATTTGGACGATTTTTAGTTGTTTTGAGAGTTCGTTTGCTCAAAATATTGTCACAAAATCCAGTTCTTTGGTGTTTTCTCTTCAAGGATTGCTAACATTTTTGTTTTTTAAAAAGTCTTTAATAAACAGTCTATTTAAATTCTATTTAGCAGAATTCATCCTATTTTATTGAGAGAGCAGAAGTTATTTTTTCTAAAGGTTATGCAATTATTTAAATCATTCATTACCCTCCTCCTCTTGGCTATTATTTCAAATGCTCAAGTCAAAATTGCTGACAATTTAACTAAAGAATTAAATGAATTTAGAAAGACAAGCCTGATTCCCGGATTTGCGGTTTCGATCGTTAATGAAAACGGCGTTTTGTATTCAAAGGGATTCGGATTAGCTAATATCAAAGAAAATAAAGCGTTTACACCTTTAACTATCAATTGGATTGCGTCCGTTTCCAAAACTTTCGTGGCACTTTCGTTTATGAAATTGGTGGAGCAAGGAAAACTTGATTTGGACGCTCCGATAAATTCTATTTTGCCCTACAAAATCGTTAATCCTCATTATCCAAATGCGCCGATTACGGTTCGGCATCTGGTCACACATACTTCTTCGATCATTGATTCTTTTGAACCTTATTCGGTTGGTGAGGCTGATGTGGTTTTGGAAAATGACAACGATTCAACCAAAGTTCCTGCATATCTGCAACCAAATGTAGATTGGCACAAAATGAGTAAAAAAATCTCATTGGACGAGAATATTCGCAAATACACTCAGCCCAAAGCGAAATGGTATAGCGAAGACAGTTTTTTGAAAAAAGAACCCGGCACACATTTTCAATATTCAAATTTAGCTTCTTCGATTGCCGCCCGAATTGTCGAGGAAAAATCGGGAATGTCATTTGCGGCTTTTACTAAGAAATATATTTTCGAGCCTTTGGGAATGAAAAATACGGCTTGGAATTTTGCCGACCTAAATCCGAAATTGGTTTCAAAAATTTATGTCCAAAATGACGAAAAAAAGCCAACCGGAGCGGCGGAATATCCGCAATATTATATGACCAACTATCCGGTCAGCGGACTAAAAACCAACATCAGCGATTTGGCAAAGTATTTGATCGAGATGATAAAAGGCTCTGACGGAAAAGGTAAATTGCTAAATAACAAGACTTACAAAATGCTTTTTGAACCGCAGATGAACGCTAAATATTTGCCAAAGTTGGATGCAGAATCTTTAAACAACAAAGAGAATATGTCAATTTTTTGGTCAATTAATAAAGACGGTGAATATTATCATTTGGGCGGAAATATAGGAGTTTATTCGTTTATAAAATTCAATCCGAAAACAAAAACAGGCTCGCTCGCTTTTTGTAATTTGCGTGATGACAGTTTTGGCGATATTCAAACAATTGTCTATAAACACGAACAGAAAACAAACAAAAAATAATCACAAAATGGAAAACAAAACGGCACAATTTTCAAGCGAAATCACTGACAACCGCTATTTTGAAGGATTAACGGCTGGAACGACTTCTTATCAAAAAGGCATCATCAACGACTGTGTTCATTCGCACGATAATCCGACTATTTGCTTTATGTTACACGGCGGCGGCGTAGAAAAAAGAAGCCGCAGCAGCTACGAAAGAAATGCTTGCGACCTCAGATTTTACCACGCCGAAGAGCCGCATCAATCGATCATCAAAGTTTTTCCTTCCAAATGCGTCAACCTTGATCTGGAAGAAAAATTTCTGCGGCAATACGAAATTTCGGAAACTTTACTAAATTTATCCGTCAATAAAAATCTGGATGCCAAACTTTTGATGCTGAAAATTCACAGCGAACTGCTGGTAAATGATTCTCTGACCAATTCTTCCATCAAAATTTTGTTCCTCAGTATGCTCGATCAAACTAAAAGTTCAAACAGACTGAAAAAGCCCGAATGGATCACAAAATTGTCCGAACTTTTAAACGACCGTTGGATGGAAACTTTGAATTTAGACGATTTAGCAACAAACTTGAAAGTTCATCCCGTCACTATTTCCAAACATTTCACCAAATACTTTTCCTGCACGTTAGGCGAATATATGCGGAAAGTGAAAATAGAAAAAAGCATTTCGCTGATAAAAAACTCACAACTTTCCCTGACCGAAATCGCTCTCCAATGCGGATTCGCCGACCAGAGCCATTTCACTCGTAATTTCAAAAAACTGACCGGATTTTTGCCCAAAAATTTTAGAAATTTATAGGCTAATTTTGTTCTATTTTGTTGTGTAGATTTATTTTATGCTTACTCTATCTACCGATATTATGGAGCAAATATGAGATTCATTAAATTATCAATCGCTTTAATTTTGTTTGTTTTCGCGGCGAATGCCCAGGACAAATTGCCAATCATTAAATCAAATTCTAATGTCATCAGCATTCAGGACGGTGATGTTTTCAAAAAAGATAACTGGACGCTTGCGCCCGAAGCCAAGCCTGATATTTACGACACAACAGTCAAAAAAGGTGGGAAAAAGAAAGTTACCTTTATCACTGATCTCGACAAGATAAGTTTTGATGTCGAAGCGGGAAAAACTTACGATTTTATCATCCAAAAAGGCGAAACGATGTGCTATACACAGATCAAAGCCAATGAACTTTTTTTCTGGAATGACAAGGAGTTTTGGGAAAGCCCGTCGCTGAAAACTCCTTATAAACCAAACCTTTCCGATGAAGAAAAAATTGCCGGATTGTCAAAATTCTGGTCTGAGGCAAAATATAATTTCATTAATTTTCCGTTAGTTCCCGATTTGGATTGGGATAAAACCTATCTCGAATTTATCCCGAAAGTTTTAGCGACCAAATCAACGCTCGAATATTATCAGGTTTTGCAGATGTTCTGTTCCAAACTCAAAGACGGACACACCAACGTTTGGTTTCCGGCGGCGTTGATTGACGAAGTTTCGCAACGCCCTGCGATTCGCACCCGTTTAGTTGAAGATAAAGTTATCATCGCACGCATTTTAGATGAAAAATTAAAAAACGAAGGCTTACAGCTCGGACAGGAAGTTGTCGAGATTGACGGTCTGCCCGTTAAAAAATATGCCGAAGAAAAAGTTTTGCCCTACGTTGGAGAGTCAACTCCGCAATCGCTCGACACCAGAGTTTACGAATACAATTTACTGCTCGGCGCATTGGCGAAACCTGTTGAATTAACGCTTAAAGATTTCAAAGGCAATCTTTTCAAAAAGACTTTGCCGAGAATTTCCGGCACGGAATTAAACAAAATGGTGAAACCGCGTCCGGCGTTTGAAATGGAAATGCTGGCGGGAAATATCGCTTTGGTCAAAGTCAATACAATGGTTGATGAAGAAAAAGCCGACCAGATGTTTGCCGATAAATTTGCCGAAATTTCTAAAGCGGATGCTTTGATTTTGGATCTACGCAACAACGGCGGCGGCAGTTCGGGAATCGGTTATCATATTCTGTCTTTTTTGGTTAATCAGTCTTTCAAGCAATCAAAATGGTTCACCCGCGAATATCATCCGGCTTTTCGTCCGTGGGGCAGACCTGAAAAATCCTTTGGTGATGAAAATGCTTTTGAATACACTTTAGAAGCAATCAAAAGAATGCGCGGTGAAAATATTGAGCCGTTTTTGAAACCTTTGATCGTTTTGTCCAGTCCACGCACTTTTTCGGCGGCGGAAGATTTTCTGGTTGCTTTCAAACCTTTGAAACGCGGTCTGATTATTGGAGAACCAAGCGGCGGCAGCACCGGACAGCCTTTGGTTATCTCACTTCCGGGCGGCGGGATGGCACGGATTTGTTCAAAACACGATTTGTTTCCTGACGGAACTAAATTTGTCGGAGTCGGCGTTGTCCCTGATGTTTTGGCAGTTCCAAAAGTCTCGGATTTTGTTGAAAATAAAGACGCTGTTTTGGAAGTGGCATTGAAAGAATTAGCCAAGGTAATGAAAAAATAGATTTATTTTGTTTTAGATTTTATCTCTCCCATTTTTTAGATTTTTTTTAATTTCAAAAACAAAATCAGAATACTTTGCGTAATAAGTTTATATTTCGTATATGGATTCAGCGTTGTCGATCGAAGATTTTTCGTTGATAGAAAAAACAAAAACCAAAGCTAATTACTTTGATGTTTTTGATTTTCCGCGCCTTGACGGCAAGATTTATATTTCCAATCAGATTGATCTTGGTGCCAGTGAGGTTCTTCATTATCACGATGAGCCTCATTTGACTATGCTTGTCAACGGTGGTGTTTTGGATAAACGGAAAAGCCTTGAGAAAGATAGACTTTCGGGAGAATTGATGTTTTTTCATTCAGGCGAACCGCATCAAACTATCAATAAAGTTTTTCCGACCAAATACATCAGCCTTACCTTTGAACCGGACTTTTTTCAACGAAATTCCATCACGGAAGCAAAATTGAGAATCGCTCTTGAAAAAAATCTGAATTCTAATTTTACGATCTTAAAGATTTACAAGGAATTAGCCATTAATGATGAATTTACGAACTGTTCATCTGAAATGCTTTTGTTTAATTTGATCGATGAAAAATATGAAGTCAAAACCAAGCGTCCGAATTGGATAAATAAAGTTCATCAATTGCTCAACGATAATTGGAACAAAGAGCTTGCACTCAATGATTTAGCTTTTGCCGCCAATGTTCATCCCAAAACAATTTCGCGGTATTTTCCCAAATATTTTGCCTGTAGTTTGGGCGAATATCGCCGACAACTAAAGGTTGCCAAGTCCCTCTCACTCATCAAAAGTTCAAAATTTTCGCTCACCGAGATCGCCCACGAATGTAATTTTGCCGACCAGAGCCATTTCATCAGAGATTTTAAAAGGATGACCGGCTTTCTACCGAAACAATTTAAAAAATTATAGCTTTTATAGAGTTGTAACTTATTTTCTATCAATAAAAGAGTGAAAGTTTGCCGTCTTCATTAAAGGTTACTTTTATTCTATTTCTCAGATTTCAAAATCTATAGTCTTTTAAGCTGAATCCTCTAATTTTATTCAGTTTATGAGATTATTTAATTCTATTTTTATTGGTTTTATTCTGTGTTTTTTTACACTTGCTCAGGGGCAAAAGCTCCCGCGCAAAGTAATGCTTGGTGTGTCAGCCCAACCTTTGAGCGAGGAGATAGCCAAAGCAAATAATCTAAAAATTGGCGATGGTTTGCAAATTGTTGCGGTTGTGCCAAGCGGAACTTTTGCCGAACTTGGAATAAAAGTCGGCGATATTTTGCTGACCATCAACCAAAAAACAATCGGCACTTCGCAAGAATTGATTGCCTCGGCTCAATCTTTGAAAACAGGCGACGCGGTTGAAATAACTTTTCTCTCGAATGGGCAAAAACTGACCAAAAAAGGTGCGGCAAAAGCACGACCAAAAGAAACTTCGGATTATGGCGAGGTTATTTTGGATGAAGTTGATTATGAACTTGGAACCTTGCGTTCAATAATTCACGTTCCCAAAAACAAAACGGGCAAATTGCCGACTATATTTTTTCTGCAAGGCTACCCGTGCAGCTCGCAGGAGTTTCCACCAAATTCGACTAATCCTTTGAAAAAACTGATAGATGATTGGGTTAAAAGCGGTTTTGTTGTCTATCGGGTCGAGCGTCCGAACATTGGCGACAGCCGCACCTCAAAAAATTGTCAGGATATTGATTTTGCCGAAGAAATGGCAGTCAATATTGCCGCTTACAAAAAACTTTTGAACTACGATTATGTTGATAGATCAAATGTTTTTCTCTTCGGACATTCGCTCGGCGGAATTGTTGCGCCGTTACTCGCCGAAACTTATCAACCTCGCGGAATTTTAGTTTATGGAACCGGCGTTCGATCCTGGTTTGAATATTTTGTTGAGCTTCACCGCGTCCAAACCATCTATTTTGGCGGTTCAAATGTCGAAGCCGAAAAAATTGCCAGAGAGCTGCTTCCGCTTTATTACGAATGGCTCGAACTCGGTAAAAGTCCGGCTGAACTCAAACAAAATCCTAGATTCAAAGAAATTCTTGAAGCACCAAACAACGAATTAAATAATTCCGGCGATTACTTTTCGGGACGGCATTATAAATTCTGGCAAACGATGAACAAGACCCGAATGATCGAAGCGTGGAGCAGGGTTGAAAGCAAAGTTTTAGCAATTTACGGCGAATTTGACGTGCAAGCCTTAAATTCGCAAGCCGCCGAAGAAATTGTCAAAGTCGTCAACGAAAATCACGCCGGAAACGGTGAGTTTCTTTTAATTCCCAAAGCCGAACACGGTTTCGCCAAAGTTGATTCATATCGCCAAGTTACCGAACTCTTTTCGACCGGAAAATATGGACAGTATGCTAACGAGAATTACAACGCGGAAATCGGTAGATTAACAACGGAGTGGATGAATAAAGTTATGAAATAGATTTCAAATCAATTTTGAGAAAATTCGTAAGCTATTGTGTTCAAAAACTGTTTTGAGTAGTTTCTCGAAAATTTTACCGCTAAATTTTGACTATGAAAACAAAAATATTCGTTCTAATTCTATTCGTCTTTTGTGCATTTGCCTCCTTTCCGGTTCGAGCTCAGGTTGCCGATTTGAAAGCAGCTATCGAATTGAAAGAAGCATTTGTTACCAATTTTAATGAAGCCAATTTCAAAGCGATTCATGCAATGGTTGCCGATAATTCCAAGTCTGACTTTCCTGAAGAAGGCTTTACCAATTTTCTGAAAAATCAATTTTCTCAGAAGGGTAAAATTACAGCTTCGGAATTGATGGAAGATTTTGGCGAAGTTAGATATTTCCGTCTGGATTTTGAGAAAAAAATCAGCTTGCAGCTTTCTTTGGGCGTGAAGTCCGCCAAGGAATTTTACTCTTTTGGTTTGAGCGGAATTCAACCGAAGCGAGAAAAACCTGTAATCTCCGATAATCCGTTGAAAAATCCGATGGATTTAATCGTAGATAAAGCCGCACAAAATTATCTGAGAGATCTGAAAACTGTCGGGTTATCAATCGGTGTGGTCAAAGACGGAAAATTTTACACTTATAACTACGGCGAAACGGAAAAGAGCAATGGGCAATTACCAACTGCCGATTCTTTTTACGAAATCGGTTCGATTACCAAAACATTTACGGGGATTTTGCTTGCCCAAGCTGTTTTGGATAAAAAGGTTAAACTCGACGACGATATTCGCAAATATTTAGACGGCAGCTTCCCGAATTTGGAATTTCAAGGTCAATCGATCACGATCAAAGACCTTTCTACACACACGTCGGGAATTCCATCTGCTCCGGATAGTGTGGAAAAATCTGATAGCGGCGATCCTTGGGCAAATTTCTCGCGTGAACAACTTTTGGAGGAAATGCACCGCGTCAAACTTGAGCGAAAACCGGGTGAAAACGTGGCATATTCAAATTCCGCAGTCGGATTGTTGGGAAATATTCTCGAAAAAGTTTATGGGTTGAGTTATGAAAAATTAGTAGAAAAATTTATCAATAAACCTGCCAAAATGAAGGAAACAAAAATAAATCTTTCCGAAGCCGAAACCAAGCGTTTTGTGCGCGGACACAACAAAGACAAAGTAGCTCCGCCCTGGAATTTGCCCGGAGTCAAAGGAGCAGGAGCGTTGCGATCAACGACAAATGACTTGCTTAAATATGCTCAGTGGAACATCTTAGCGAAAAATAAAGCTGTTCAAATGGCACAAAAACTTCAATGGCAAAGTCCGGCTACAACTTTTCGGATGGGGTTAGGTTGGATACTTTACACAACTCCGTCAGGTTTTCAAAAAGTCAGTCATAGCGGGGGAACAGGCGGTTTTCGCACCTATTGCACCATTTATCCTCAGCTAAAACTTGGTATTACCGTGATGAGCAATAATTCGGATAGTGAACCGAATCTGGTGGTTGATGAAATCTATATGCAGATAGCGAAAAATGACCATCCCCATTAAAAAAGGTAAGGAAAATTTGATTTCCCAAGCCAACGGTCAGGACTCTTTTATTTGCGAACCGATTTCCGAGAACTCCTTTGCACACAAAGAATCGGGCATCATTATTGAGTTTAAGACTAATCCTAACGGCTCGTTATTTTTTGATTTATACCAGCGAAGAGATTCGCTCCAATTCTTAAAAGATAAGTAAAGATTATTGAAATGGAAATTTGAAACGGTAAAAGCCCAAAAAACTTTTGACGGATTACTGTCAAAGTCGTCAACGAAAATCACGCCGGAAACGGAGAGTTTCTTTTAATCCCGAAAGCCGAACACGGTTTTGCCAAAGTTGATTCATATCATCAAGTTACCGAACTTTTTTCAACCGGAAAATACGGACAGTTTGCCAATGAAAATTACAACGCGGAAATCGGCAGATTAACGGCTGAGTGGATATCGAAAACGATTAAATAAGGAGCAAGAAATGAGTAAATTAAATTTTATTGCAAAAAATATTCTGGTAGTAACTATTATTTTACTGAGCGTAAATTTCGTATTTTCTCAAACTGAAGCCGAAAAAGCAGGCAAAGAAATCTACGAAAAATATCAGGCGGCGATCGGCGGAACCGAAAATCTTGAAAAGGTAAAAACAAGCGAAACAATTTTTGAAATTGAAAAATACGGCAGCAAAGGAAAGCTGACTGTTATTGAAGATAAAGCAAATAAAAAAAGCTATAACCTTGAAGAAATAAACGGACGAAAAAGAGAAATTGGCTCTGACGGAAGCAACATTTGGATAAGAAGCGATGAATCTTACGGCTATTATAATCTGCCGATTTCGGTTGATAACAATCTCAAACGCATCAAATTACCAAACGAAAAAATAGACGGAAAAGAGTATCTGGTAATCCAAGTAACCGTATCGGATTTGCCGGCTGAAACCACAGAATATTATGATTCGACGACGTTTTTATTAACTTACCGGATAAGTTCGGAAACAATCATCAACGGTCAGCCAACCGAGACAAAAATACAATATTCAAACTACCAAAAAGTTGGGGAGATTCTTATTCCTTTTTTGGAGGTTACAAATAATTATTGGGGAACATCCACCAAAAAAGTTCTGTCCGTAAAACAAAATATCGAAGTAGATTCAGAAATCTTTGAACTAAGTCCCAAAAAGAAAAATTCGCCAAAATCCACCGCAAAAATATCTGATTAAGATCGAAGAAAACAATTTATCAATGTGAAGGAGCGAAAAAATGTCAACAGTTACCCCAATTGCGCGAAAAAACAACATAGTAGTCCAAGATTTAGGAAAAGAAATTTTGATCTATGATCTGGAAATTAATAAAGCTTTGAGTTTAAACGAAACATCAGCTTTGATTTGGCAACTCTCGGCAGGCGAAAGGACGATTTCTGAAATCGCGCAGGAAGCAAGTAAAAAACTTAATGTGCAGGTGGGTGACAGATTCGTTTGGTTAGCCCTTTGGAGATTAAAGAAAGAAAACCTGATTGAAACGGATATTTCCGATTTTTTTGAGGGGGAAACGCGACGGGAAATAATTAAAAAAGTTGGTTTTGCTTCTTTAGTGACTTTGCCGATAATCACTTCTCTGATTGCTCCTACATCCGCTCAGGCTCAATCCGGTAACAATTGTTCAACAAATCCGCTTCCCAATGGTTGTCCGTGTTCAAGCGGTGTAATTCCCTGCACAAGCGGTTGTTGTGGTTCAATTTCAACAACAACGGCTGTCTGTGTTGCTTTTCAAGCAGCCGCACCGGGAACCTTTTGCAGATCACTTTGTCAATGTTCGGGCGGTTGTTGCGGATTTGGTGCTCCTAATTCACCTATTTGCGTTCAATGCGGCACGGTTACGCCCGGAAATCGTTGCCGGACTAGTCAAGAATGTGCTTCTAATAATTGCGAGGCGATACCGGGAATTGGTGGAGTGTGTGCCTGAAATTATTTTTTTGAGGGATTTAACTGTCCTGACTTTTGATAAGAATTGCTTATGTCAAAAAAAACTAGAAAATTTTTGGAAAATTATTAATTGGCTATTTTTGTTCTATTTTACGGAAAAACTTTGAACTATCCTTGTAGGATTATGGGAGTTATCAAGATGCAATTTTGCCAAAAGATTATTTTACTTCTTTTATTTCTATTGTTTACATCAAATATTTTTGGGCAATTAAGTTCTCAGGAAATTAATGCAACCTATCAAAGAGCCATAAATTTTTATAACCAAAAAGATTATAAAAATGCTGCCGCCGAGTTTGATAAACTTTATCCGGAATACTCTGCAAAATTTACAAATTCAAATACTTTTTATAACGGGGCGTGCATTTATGCTTTGAATAACGAAAAACAAAAGGCTCTCGAACTTTTGAAGATAGCCGTCTTCGATAAATTCTACTTTAATCTCAATAACATTAGTAACGACAGTGATTTAGTCAGCTTACACAACGAACCCCAATGGCAGACGCTGATTGATGGGGTAAAAGAAAACATCAGAACTTTGCCCGAAAGAAATAAGGGAAGAGTTAAAGCGGAATTATTGAAAGCAAAAGCAATCCTCGAACAAGACGCTGGCAAGCTCTGGGGCGAAAGCATTTGGAGCGATGATTATTTGGTTATAGACATTGATAATACAGTTTATAGTCTGAGTCCTTTTCCTGACAGCAAAACCGATAATTCAGGCATTTATTATCTGACTTTACCGCCAAATACGATTGGATATTCAAATTCGCGGCAGCCTTACAAAGGCAAATTTTACGCAACAATCAAAACCAATGATTTATTTGCCAGTCCGCAAACTTTCATTCACGAGTTGTTTCACATTTTGCAATTTAAAAATCGTGATTTGAATGGTGAAGAAATTGCCTATTTAGACAATTATGATGCCCGCGAATTGTTGCGGCTTGAGTTTCAGTCTTTGAGAAATTGTTTGAATTCGATCAACCAAAATCAAGACCTCAAAGAGACTCTGATGTTTCTTAATGATGCAATGATTTTTCGAAAACTTCGGCAAACAAAATATAAAGAATTTCTGGCAAAAGACACCGAACTCGAAACACACGAAGGATTAGCCAATTACACAGGTTTTGTTTTAGCACCTTATCCGATGGGTAATGTTCAAAACAAATACCAAAGAGCCGTTGTCGAAATAGACATTGCGGAACAGGAGAAAACTTTTGTCCGACGGTATGCCTACGCAACCGGATTTAGTTACGCATTGATTTTAGACCACTTGAAAATTGATTGGAAAAAGGGTCTCAAAGTCGTTTATAACTTTTCGGATATTTATGAGAAAAACTATCTCAAACGGCGGTTGAAAATAAAAAATAAGGACATTACGGCGGCAAATTTACGGAACAATTTTGCCGAAATTCATCAGCAGGAATTTGCCAGAAAAGAAAAGATGGAGAGACTGATTGCCATCTTGAAGAAAGAATTTATCGAAAACCCAACTCTTTCGGTAACGCTCAAGGATGAATATTACGCTCAAACCTCAGCAATGGATTCGGCAACGATTATACCCGGCATCGGCACAGTATTCAAAGTCATCTCTGGTCGCGTTATTCCCGAAGGTAAGAGAAACTTCGGTGATTTCAAAATACTTCCAACTGATGATGAAACAGCGGGAGTATTACGAACCCTTAACGGAAGAACTTATACTTTTGTTTTTCCAACACCTTTCAAAATCGAAGGCAACAAGATAACGGGTAAATATTACGAAATAGAACTTGCGCCGAACTGGACGGTTAAAAAGAAAAACGAAAAGGGCGATTACGAAATTGCTGAAAAAGAAGAGGAGAAAAAATGAAATGCATTAAACTTTTTCTTATTTCAATATTGTTTATAATTGCCGCAAATGCACAGGATAAACTTCCAATCATCAAATCCAACGTCAGTGCAATCAGCGTTCAGGAAGACGAAATTGTGAAATACCGAAATAGCTGGACGCTCTCCCCCGAAGCTAACCCGGACATTTATGATATTTCCGTTGAAAAAGGAAAAACTAAAAGAATTTCCTTCATCACCGATGTTGATAAGATCAGTTTTGAGGTTGAAGCGGGCAAAAAATACGATTTCATCATTCAATTAGGCGAAGCAATGTGTCATACCCAAATAGTTGCTCACGAACTGAATTTCTGGAGCAAATACGAGTTTTGGGAAAGTCCAGCGTTAAAAACTCCTTATCAAACAAACATTTCCGACCAAGAAAAAATGGCTGGTTTGTCTAAGTTTTGGTCTGAGGCAAAATATAATTTCGTCAATTTCCAACTTGTTCCCGAATTAGATTGGGACAAAACCTTTTTGGAATTCATCCCGAAAGTTTTGGCGACCAAATCAACTTTAGAATATTACAAAGTTTTGCAAATGTTTTGTGCAAAATTGAAAGACGGACACACCAATGTTTTCGTTCCGTCCGAATTGAACGACGAGATTTTCGGCAAACCTGCAATTGCTACCCGATTGGTCGAAGATCGAATAATTATCACTTACATTTTGGATGAAAGCCTCAAAACCGAAGGATTGAAAGTTGGGCAGGAAATCCTCGAAATTGACGGAATTCCGGTCAAAAAATACGCGGAAGAAAATGTCTCGCCTTACGTTGGTGAATCAACTTCGCAAGCCTTCGATTCAACCGTTTATCAGTTTTATCTACTGAATGGAGCAATTAACAAATCTGTCGAGTTAAAGATCAAAAGCTCTGACGGAAATTCATTTGTGAAGACACTGCCGCGTTTGAGCATTTCCGAAAGAAACAAATTGGTAACGCCGCGTCCGCCTTTTGAAATGAAAATGCTTGAAGGAAATATTGCTCTGGTCAGAGTCCATACAATGAATGATTCTGCCCATGCAGACCAACTTTTTGCCGATAATTATCCAAAAATCGAAAAATCTGATGCCTTGATTTTAGATTTACGGGAAAACGGCGGCGGGAGCAGCGGGATCGGATACAGGATTTTAGCTTTTTTGACCGATAAGCCTTTCAAAACTTCGAGTTGGTTCACCAGAGATTATCGCCCCGCTTTTCGTGCCTGGGCGAAACCGCAGGAGAAATATAGCGCAGAAGCAGCAGAAATTTCTGAAAAAGTATTGATTGGTTATCGTGGCGAAGGAACAAAAGTTTACCGTAAGCCGATCATTGTTTTGACCAGCCCGCGAACAGGTTCTGCCGCCGAAGATTTCTTGGTTGCTTTTAAGCCATTAAAACGCGGATTAATTATCGGCGAAGCTTCAAACGGCAGCACCGGACAACCCTTAGTAATTTCCCTCCCCGGCGGCGGTTCGGCTCGGATTTGCAGCAAACACGATACCTTTGCTGATGGAACGGCTTTTGTTGGTGTAGGAGTCATTCCCGATATTTTAGCAAAACCGAAAATCTCGGATTTTATCGAAGGCAAAGATTCGGTTCTGGAAATCGCTTTAGGGGAACTTAAGAAAAAATAGCAGTCCCAAATATTTGGGAAATCTAAGGTCGCTTCAAACTTCCACTTGAGGCGGCTTATATTTTTTAAAAAACTTTTGTAACCTTTTCCTCCTCAAATGGAAATAATAATTTAGAAAGAAGTGAACCGAAAAAATTGAATCGAAATATCGAAACAAAACTTATTGACCAAGCCTTGCGTGGAGACGAAATTGCCTTCGCCGAGATTTACACACGCCTGAGGGATTCGATTTACGGATTTGCTTTTCGGATGTTAATGGACGAAACGATGGCAGAAGATATTACACAAGAAACTTTTATTTTCCTAATTGAAAACCCGCATAAATTTGATTCTTCACGCGGTTCGCTGCATCCGTTTTTGTGCGGAGTGACACGAAATCTGGTTTTGCATCATTTACGAAAAAAACAAAGTTTGCGTGAGGATTTCGGCGAATTTGACGAGTTTATCGAAACCAAAGACGAGACGAACTTGAGTCCGTTGGAAATTTTGCTCGAATCGGAGCTTTCGGACTATGTCAATGTGTGTGTGACGGATTTGCCCGAAGCGCAGCGCGAAGTAATTATTTTGCGAGAGTTACAGGAATTTTCCTACGAAGAAATTGCCAAAATTACCGAAACCGATTTGAATTTGGTTAAAGTTCGGCTGCATCGTGCAAGAAAAAATTTGGCGGATAAACTCGCGCCTTACTTAAAAAAAAAGGAGAAATGCAATGAATTGCGTTGAGGTAAAAGAACATTTAGAGACTTTTTTAGATGAACAAACTGACAGGGATTTGAGTAGAGAAATCGCTCGGCACTTGAATGGCTGTGAGCCGTGCCGCGCCGAATTTGCCGAATTGGATTTCGTCAGCAGTTTGCTCAAAAAAGAATTGCCCGCATCTCCTGCTAAACAATTGGATGTTCGCGTAATGGCGGCATTTCGTCAGCATCATAAGCAAAAAGCCACTTGGAATTGGTCAGCAATTTTTGCTTTATTTTTCGCTCCCAAACCGATTTACGCGCTTTTAACCCTTTGCTTTTTAACAGGTTTAGCATTTCTAATCGGAAGAATGACCGCACCGCCAAGGGAGATAATTGTTTCATCGCCACCGCAAATTGTCGAAAAAGAAGTTCCCAGAGAGGTCCTCAAATATGTCGAAGTTCCCGTTACCAAAACTGTCGGATTTCCAACTGAAAAAATCATTACGCGAACGGTTTATCGCACTCTCGAACGAAAAAATGGAACTTATTTTGCTAATAATTTGCCGAAAAATATTTCTGACTCCGCAGTTTCAACACAATTTGATCTAAAGGATTTTCAGCCGCTTGGCGAAATTGCCCCGCGGATTGTGAAAAAGGGAGAAACGAATGAAAAATAAGGTTTTATACATTTTCATCTGTTTGATCTTATTCGCTTTAATCGCCGACGGACAAAACAAAGATGCCGTTTTTCCCGATGGCACCACCGTAATTTTTGAAAACAAAATTGCTTCGCCAATGGTAGAGAAATCAAGCGGAAAAGTGCGGGTAATCAATGTTCTTTCTCCGATGAGTAATACCAATGTTGTGCATCGGGTTTTTGTTGATGGCGAAAATAAATCGCATTTTGGCTACGATTTGGAAGTAAAAAAAGAAGAAAAAGGCAAATTTACGCTAACTTTTAAGCCGCTCTCAATTATTTTATTCGTCCAAAACTCCGACCGAAAAACTCTGCCGAAATTCCCTCAGCCGTTGCAAATTGACGAAGGCGATACTTTATCGGTTGATCTGATGGAAAACCCGAAAACAAAGGAAAAGATTGCAGATCGAATCAAAATAATTCAAGGTGCGCCGACTCAAAATAGTCCATCAAATCAAGTAATTATTCCGAACCTATCTAATTTTCCAACCACGGAAATTACGCATGAAAAACCGGCAGTTACGCTGATCTATTCGTCAGAGACAACTGCCGCACCCAAAGATTTTACGCTTGACGAAATTACGATGCAGATCACAAATGCCAGCCTAAACGTCAACGGCAAACAAATGGCAGAAAAGAAATCGGTGATGGGGGGAAATATTTATTTTTACTTGAAAGGTAAAGGTCGTTTTATCCTTTCGCCTGTTCCGCACGAAGGCTTTAATTTTCAAAAAACCGGAGTGATTGACATTACTAAGATTTCGTTTGAAATGAATGGCGATAAATATGAGATCAAATCAGTGATGCCGCTTATGTTTCATGGCGGAAAGTGGAATTTGTGGGTTTTATACGACCCCGATTATCGCCCGAATTCGGATGTTGAAATTGAATTTGGCGGCGGAAAGATTGAATCTTTGATTCAAATCAAGAAATAGAAATTAAGAGATGTTTTATCAAAGTTGAAAAGGCTTTGAGTTAGTAGAAGTGTGTTTAAAAATCAAGGAGAAAAATTTATGTTGAAAACCAAATTGTATTTATTTTTATTGATTGCAACTATTTTCGCGCTCAACGTTTTTGCCCAAGATGATGCAGAAAAACAAGGCGCAGAAATTTATGAAAAATACCAAACGGCTCTTGGCGGAAAGGAAAATCTGGGCAAGATTAAAACGGTTGAAACCATTTCTGAAATCGAGATGATGGGAACTAAAAAGAAACAGACAGTCATCGAAGATAAAGTAACCAAAAAACGTTATGCTGTGACCGAGGGAGGGATCGAAGGCAAACAAGAATCAGGGTTTGACGGCACACGTTGGTGGGATAAAAATATGAGTTTTCGAGGCTATCGGGAAAATAGAGGGTTAAATGTCAAAATTGATCCCAAAAATGTTCGCAAGCTTCCAAACGAAACGATTGACGGCAAAGAGTATTTTGTATTGCAAAACACAGATAATAACGTCACCGTAAAAAGCTACTTTGACACGCAAACCTATCTTTTAGCCCGAACCGAAACGAAAGGTGATGTTTCAGGAAATCATCTTTCCCAAACAACCATAATTGGTGATTATCGTAAAGTCGGCGATATTTTAGCGGCTTTCTCGCAAACAACAACTCTCAGTCAAGGCATAACGGTTACTCAAAAAACGTTAAGCATCCGACATAACATCGAAATTGATTCTAAAATCTTTGAATATACTGATGATGACAAAAAAACTGCTGAGAAAATAGATGCCAAATCGCCCGAAGAAGCCCTGAAACAGCCAATGATGATTAAGGCTGATTCAAATTCGGTTTTCAAAGATGAAAACGGCAGCAAATTAACTCAAGCCGAATTTTTACAACGCAAAAACAGCGGTAATTATACGATTCAACCTGAAATTGAAAACGGCAAAATGGTCGGGATGCGATTGGTCAAAGGCAGTAACGAAACTTCTGTCGGCGCAATTGCAACCGATTTCACGGGAAAATTGTTGGATAATTCTTCGGTTCAGCTTAGTGCGTTAAAAGGAAAAGTCGTGGTCTTGAATTTTTGGTTTGTCGAATGTGCGCCATGTATCAAAGAAATGCCTGAACTCAACGAAATGGTCAAAAAATATCAGGGAAATGAGGTTGAATTTTTAGCAATTACCCACAATTCAAAAGACCAAATAACTGAATTTTTGAAGAAAAAACAGTTCGATTACAAAATTGTCGCTGATTCTCAAAACATCATTGATGCTTACAAAACTAATGCGTTTCCCACTCACATCGTTATTGACCGCGATGGAAAGATCAAATTTTCCCAGTTCGGTTATCAAAGCGGAATCGTGCAAAATCTGACTAAAAATATTGATGATGCACTGAAAGCTCCCACCAAAGTTGAATGGGACAGAAAAAATCCTGAAGCGATTGTTCCCGATAACATCAAAAAAGAAACGCTCGACAAAGTTTGGCAAACCATCAACGATTCACATTTTGACCGGACTTTTAACGGTGTAGATTGGAATGCAGTCAAAACCAAATACGAACCGCAACTCGCCAATGTCAAAACCAATCAAAATTTGACCGATTTGCTCAACAGAATGGTCGGCGAATTAAAACAATCACATATCAAAATTATCCCTGCCAACCAAATTGCGGTTAACGGACAGTCGCACGAACAAATGCAGGAAATGGCAAAAACGGGGAGTATTGGTGTCACCTTGCGACTGCTCAATAAATCCAAAATAGTTGTCACCGCAGTCCGCGAAAATTCCCCCGCTGCACAAGCCGGTATTAAAAAAGGCTATTTGATTAAAAAGGTTGATGGCGAAACGATTGAAGCAATTCTGCAAAAACAGAAGGAAAAAGGCGGTTTTCAATTGCGGGACGAAATCATTGCGGTGCGTGCGGTAACCGGGAAACTTTCAGGCGAAATAGACAAAAAAGTTTCCGTAACAATCGTTGACGAAAATGAAACTGAAAAAACTCTTGAAATTGGTCGCCAAAATTTCGGTAACGCCCGTGATTTAGATTTTGAATCGAAAGACCTTAATACCGATGTCGGCTACATCAAATTTAATATTTTTATCGGTGATTTGCCGAATAAATTTGCTCAAGCAGTTGCTGCAATGAAAAATAAAAAAGCATTGATCGTAGATCTTCGCGGAAATCCCGGCGGAGTCGGCAATCACACAACAGCATTGGCAGGAATGCTCGACAAAGAAAAACGTTCGCTCGGAGTTTCGCAATATCGTTATGACAAACAACAATTTGAATACGAAGGCAATGATAAATCTTTCAGCGGAAAAGTTTTTATTTTGATTGACGAATTATCCGGAAGTTCGGCAGAAATTTTGGCGGCGGGTTTGCAGTCGAATAAACGCGCCACCGTTATTGGACAAAATTCGGCTGGTGCGGTCTTGCCTTCGACCATGGCAATCTTGCCAAATGGCGGAGCTTTGCAATACGCTATCGGCGATTACAAAACGCCTGACGGCAAAGTTCTGGAAGGTCGCGGAGTAACTCCTGATGTCGAAGTCAAATTAACCCGCAAAGATCTGTTGGCTGGCAAAGATTCAGCGATTGAAACGGCTTTGAAATTAGCAAAATAAAAATCAGCTGAGTTTAAAAAAGCAGTCAAAAATAAAATCAGTAGAACGAACTTTAACGAGTAATTCAGGAATTGCCAATTATCGTTTCATCTACTGATTTTCTCTTTCCTCATTCATTCGTTGCAAAACTTTTACTCACAAAAATCGTATAAAATTTATCTTTTCAAAAAAAGCTGAATCCTTTTCAAAAATTTAGGAACTAATCAAACGAGTAACCTGATTTTTTCGAGAGTTGAAAGCGTATGGATATTTCAATGCTCTATCACGCAAGTGCAGAAACCAAAAATTTAATGGACGAAATAGTTGTTCAGGCACAGAGTGGCGACAAAGAAGCGTTTGGCGTGATTTTTGAGCAGCATCACCGCTTTATCTACAAATTTATCTACGCGATGCTCGGCGATCACGCGCTGGCAGAAGAACTGACGCAGGAAACTTTTTTGGGCGCATATAAAAATCTGCATTCGCTTCGTGAAGAAGCTGCTCTCAAAACCTGGCTGTGCAGTATCGCCAAAAACACAGTGTATAAATCGTTCCGTTCGCGGAAAAAAGAAGGTAAACAAAGCGACGAAGAAGTCGAAACACTTGATTTGGTTGATTACAAAAATCCTGCGCCCGATGAAAGGTTTTTGAATAAGGAATTAAATTCCCGGATAGGTTTGGCTCTGGCAAATCTGGACGAAGATAAACGGGCAGTCTTTATTTTGAAAGAAATTCAGCAGCTCAGTTATAACGAAATTGCCGAGATAACCGGTGATGCAATTCCAAAATTGAAAACCGATCTTTTCAGAGCGAAAGCTAAAATGCGAACAATGCTCCAGCCGTATTTGGAGGTGGAAAAATGAATTGTGAAAATTATGCAGCATTAATTGACGATTTGGTCGAAAACGAACTCGACGAACAGACTGCCGACAGGGTTAGTTTACATCTCGTTGATTGTGAAAACTGCACCGCAAAATTTGAATTATTGGAGCGCGAAAAAGCAATCTATTCACATTATTTATTTGAAGTTGAGCCGCCGGCGGATATGTTGGCTAAGTTTCAAACCAGACTTGAAGCTGAAAAACCGACAATTTGGGCGGCTTACAAAAGCTTTATTCTAAATATTTTCGCCTTTTTGCGTTTTAATCCGGCATTAGTGGCTGCCACTATTATCAGCGTTTTTGCGGTTGGATTTACTTTGCTAAATCTTGTCAAAGAAAAACAAAGTCTTGAAAAAGTTATTGCTGTAACTATGCCGACGGGTTTGCCGAGTTTTCAACCGTCAATTATTAATAGTCCGGGTCCGCTTGCTGCCCCTGACGAAAAGAAAAACAACGACAAAGAAAATGTTAGACCGGTAATTGAATCAAATCCTAAACCGACTGCAATTAAACATCCGATTCAAAATAAGGTAAAAATTGTGCCGCCAGCCAATAAACCGAATCAAGAAAATCAGGAAATTGCAGAAATCCGGGCTTTTGAGATCGAAACGGCAAAACAACTGGAAAAAGTCGAGTTATTGCTCCGCTCTTTCCGCAATGCCCGGATGATCGAAGGCAGCGAAGTTTACGATGTTTCTTACGAAAAACAACAAGCCCGCAAATTATTGCAGAACAATTTTGCCCTGCGTCAGAAAGCGGGAGTTTACGGAACAATGTTCGCCGAAGATATGTTAAGCAAGGTAGAGCCGTATCTTTTAGACATCGCCAATCTGGATTTAGACTCGTCGCCCGAACAAATTTTACAAATTAAAGAGAGAGTAAAAAATCAAAATATAATCGCCAGTTTACAAGGATTTTAATTATAAATTACGCATCATAAAGGAGTTATACAAATGAATAAACTTATTTACATCATTATTTTAATCGCTGTCACCAGTTGTTTTGGAAATGCACAAGACACAACTGTTTGGCTCAACGGAAGCAAAACCGATCCGTCAATCATCAAACAAAAATCGCAAATCGAAGCCAAAGGACTGAAAGTCTTTATCAACGATGTTGCCGAACGTGAAAAACGCCATTCAATCAAAATCATCAACAGCGGTGATGAAAAATTTGATCGTATTTTCCGCGAAGGACGCGATCTGATGGACAAGGAAGAATGGGCAAAAGCTGCTGCCAAATTTAATGAAATTGCCTGTGATTGTCCTGATAACAAACAGGTTGATGCCGCACTTTATTGGCTGGCTTTCTGTTACAACAAACAAAAAATGTATAAAGAGTCGGCTGTTGCGATTGAGCGGCTGCTGAAAAATTTTCCAAACTCCGATTGGGCTGATGATGCACGCGTGTTAAGTTATCAAGTCAGAGCCGCAAGACCTTTTGTAACTTCGGTTGGCTCAGGACAAAGCGGCTCGGTCTATACTACGTCAGGAACTGCATATGAAACAGCAGTTGCCGGAACTTATAATATTGCTCAACAAACTCCGCTTGACCGCGAAGATGAGATAAAACTTGCCGCTTTTCAAAGTCTGATTGCAGCTGATCCTAAAAAAGGAATTGAAACCTTAGGTAATATTCTCGGTTCAGGTTCAAAAGCCAGTGAAAACTTAAAAATTCAAATTCTCCGCACTTTACGAGGCTCTCGTTTTGGGTTTAGCCGGACTCCGGCTTTCAATTCATCAAACGGATTACTGGAAGCTACGATTGCCACTCCGACTCCGACTACTGTTGTGACAGAACTTAATCCAATGCTGCGTGATACTTTAGCTAAAAGCTATCAAAGCGAGTCGAGTGCCAAAGTCCGCGCCGAAATAATTTATACAATTGCTTCTATGAATGACGAAGCATCTGTCAATTATCTGGCACAATTATATTCAAACGAATCAAGTAAAGACCTGAAAAAGTCCATTATCAATGGTTTAGGGGGTTCAACTTACAGTTTATATAGCGATCTGCATCCATATACTTTAACCACGGTTGGAGGATTTAATCAGCAAAGAACTATTTCTGATACGCAAAAAGCAAAGGTTGAAGCAGAAACCGCCGCAGTTGCCCCACGCCCGACAAATACTTCTTCTAAAACACAAAACACCAACCCTGTCAGAGAACTTCGCTTTAACAAACTGACAGAGATTTTCCGCAACGAAAAAGACCTTGAACTCAAAACTCTGGCATTTGCGAGTTTGCAAAGATTTGTCGGATGGTCAAATAAAGATGGAATAGTTGAGATGTTGGCTCAAATGTATGATGCCGGGGCAGATGATAACTTCAAAGTATCAATCATTTATTCATTTGGCAATCTTCCGCAGAACTCAAAAGCTACCAACAAATTGCTTGATATTGCTAAAAATGACAAGTCCGACAAAATGCGTCTGGAAGCAATTCGCGCTCTCCGAAACAACAATAGTCCTGAAGTTCTCAAGTTTCTTGAAGATTTAATCAAGTAAAAACTCTAACACCCTGTTTTTCAATGAGTTGGCATTTTCCACACGCCAACTCTCAGGGTAACTTTTTGTTAAATGCAAACATACTGAGGAGAAATCATAATGAAAAAACTACTTTTATTTTTAATTGCTTTGTTTTTATTCAATTCCAATATTTTTGCCACTGAATCGGATATAAAAATGAAATTCAGTTATAAATACGACAGTCCTGATATTTTAAGCATTTTACGATTTGAAGGAATTGATTTTGATAAAATCTCATTTGCAGGTGAGGACTTGAAAGGTAAGTTTTTCGTTATTTCCATCAAAGAATTTACCAATGGGAAACTCGCAAAAGAACAAGTCGCACTTGATTCAACCGAACTTGGCGACCTCGGTAGAATTAAAAACAATACATTCAGTTTTCAGGTTTTAAGCAAGAGA
Organism: Pyrinomonadaceae bacterium; assembly: GCA_019694395.1. Taxonomy (GTDB): domain Bacteria; phylum Acidobacteriota; class Blastocatellia; order Pyrinomonadales; family Pyrinomonadaceae; genus JAIBCC01. Next base: position 63,360 of record JAIBCC010000031.1, read on the forward strand.
ACCTCAGAAAATACCGCAAAATTTCAGTTTCAGTTTGAACGTTTTTCCAACGAAAAAGAATTTAAAATCGGCGAAACCTACAAGGGATTCGTGATGAAAAATTTTCTCGGTGCTACCAACGAAACTTCAGTTCCTGTCAACGAAAGAGTTTACATAATGACCTATATGATGCCTTATATGAAACCGGACGGTTCAGGCGCGTATTGCGAGGTCGCTCAATCAGGAGTTAATCCTGAAGAATTCGGAATTAAATACAAAATCCCGACATATTTTTTGATTGATATTAAGTTTCAATAAAAACTGATGGAAATCAAGCCAAGTTCAGTAGGGTTTCAAAGGCAAATGTATAGCTTTGACTCCTGATTAAACAGCTATTGTTTTTTGCAACCCTACTGATTTTTTTAAAGGTGAAGACAATGATTCGGAAAACTGTGATTTTAATTTTATTATTTCTTTCATCTACTTTTCTTGTGGTCGGGCAAAATGCCGAAACCGTTTTACAAAAAGTTTCGGAAAAACTATTGTCCTTAAAAACGATCAAATATAAATTCACCCGCGAATTGAATTATGCTTCAGAAGGCTATTTGGCAAAATCAGAAGCAGATTCTTTTATTGATTTTACAACCGATGACAACCTTCCTAAAGCGAAGTATCAGTTCAGCGCAGACAATTATCTGATGGTCTTTAACGGTTCTCAGCTTTTTACTTTGGATAAAAAAGCAAAAACCATAGAAGTAAATAATAAGCCTTCGGAAAGTGATTTAATTGCCAGCTCTTTTTTAGGAAACACTCCGATTACTTTCAAACAATTATTTCCGCAACTAATTAAAAACAATGCGATAAAAAAGTCATTAAGTGAAACGCCGGCTGATTTTGTGATTGAGTTTGAATTAGAAAATATGGCATTTGATAAGCTTGGAAAGATCTCAATGGCAGAACTGAAAAATAAACATATTTTTTCTATTAAAATTGATAAGGAAAGTTTATTACCGACAGAAGTCTTACAAAAATTGAATCAGACAGATTTCATCAAAACAAATCTTTCCGAAATAGTTGTAGCATCTGCTTCACCTGCTGAAAATAGTTGGTATTACTCGACTTATCTAAAAGATTACCAATACGCCAAAAAGCCGGAAGACCGATTGATAAAAATAGGTGAAGCGGCTTATGAAATTAGATTGCCCAAGTTTGGCACAAATAAAACAGTTTCGCTGAATGACTACAAAGGCAAAATTGTCCTGCTTGAATTCTGGATTTTTCATTGCGGATATTGTCAGGCAGCGGTTCCGAAACTGAGTGATTTGCAACAAAAATACAAAGATAAAAATCTGCAAATTTTAGCCGTCAATATTGCCGATTCAGATAACCAGCTTCAGTTTTTTAAGGAAAAATTAAATCCCGAATATCCGATTATTTATCAAGGCGAAGCCATCGCTAAACAATACGGTGTCTGGTTTTATCCGACGATTGTTTTGATCGGTAAAGACGGCAAGGTCATTTATTCGGGAGAATTTGATACGACGAAAATCGAAGATTTAATCAACCATAATTTGTAACTTTTTAACTTTTGAAGGAAATAACCTATGTGGAAAGCATTTAAATAGTTGAAATAAAAAGGTATTTGCTGTATTTTAGCTTTTGACTTTTAACCTTAGCTTTCCCCCCTTTTCTAAAACCTAAACAAGAGAGGTCTTCTAATGAATTCTTACCGGATTATACTGCACTTTTTTTTAATTATTTTATTTTTCGTTCATTTTACGAATGCTCAAACTCAGGATACAGGTTTGAGTTTAATCATCAAAAACCAGCTTGGCGAAGTAATTCCCGATGCCGAAGTTTCTTTGGTCAAAGAAAATCAGCAGGTCTATTTTCTAAAATCCAACAAAGCCGGAGCAGTCCATTTCAAAAAACTGGGCGAGGGCGAATACAGGATAAATGTTGTTGCCAAAGGTTTTAATGACTATAAAGGCGAACCTGTCAAAATCAAAAAAGGCGAGACTCAATCAATTGAAGTTACACTTGAAATTTTGACGATTGAAACCGATGTCACCATTGGCGGTAACGAAGGAGTTGAAACCGACAGCTTCGGCGCAACCAAAGTTATTACCGAAGACCAAATTAAAAAACTTCCTGAAGACCCGAACGAATTGGAGAAAATGCTGCGAAGTCTGGCAGGCGAAACGGCGACCGGAGAACAGATGCCGATTACGGTTGATGGTCAGGAAGGCGGAAAAATTCCGCCCAAAGCCGCCATTCAGCAAATCCGCATCAATCAAAATGTTTTTTCAGCGCAGTATGAAGGTCCGAGCGGCGGCGGTATTGAGTTTTTTACCAGTTCAAAGATGGATAAATTCAGCGGCGGCGGAAATTTTGCCTTTGCTGATTCGCGTCTGAATGCGACAGATGCTTTTATCGGAAAAAAACTTCCGATGCAGATCCGTTCATTCAGCACGAATTTATCAGGTCCGATCACTAAGAAAGCCTCATTTTTTATGTTCGCAGGGATGGGACAAAACAATTCCAGCACTTCGATCAATGCTAAAGTTCTTAATTCGGCATTGCAGCCGGTTGACTTAAAGGAAACTTTTGCCGCGCCAGCCCGTGACCAAAATATTTTCTTTAATATGACTTACGATCCGGCAAAGAAACACAAAATTACTGTCAACTATTCAAACTTTCTCAGTAGCGCGAAAGGTCAAAACGTGGGCGGATTTTCGCTTGCCTCACGCGAGAATCAATCAAAAAATCAATTTCATAATTTCCGGATTTCTGAGACTTTTTTGGCGAATGAAAATCTGGTCATTCAGAGCAGATTTTCGATAAATTATTCGGATAACAATAGCTTTGGCGGAAATAATGCGGTTGGCATCAATGTTTTAGAGGCATTTTTCGGCGGCGGATCGCAAAATGACCGCCGCAATAAATCGCTTTCGTTTGAAGGCGGAAATGACACGACCTGGCAGCATAACAAATACGGATTGGGATTTGGCTGGAGAGTTCGCGGGAATTTCATTTCACAAAATTCAACCGCAAATTTTGGCGGAACCTATACATTCAGCGGCAGAATCGCTCCGGTTTTGGACTCAAATAATAATCCGGTTTTGGATTCCAACGGGAATGTGGTCACTGCACAGATTGACAGTTTGGAAAGCTACCGCCGCACCTTATTATTCAAACAATTAGGTTATTCTTCGGCGCAAATCAGAACTTTGGGCGGCGGCGCAAACCAATTTACGATTTCGGGCGGTGATCCGAATGTTAAGGTTCATCAATACGATGTCGCTTTTTATCTGCAAAATTCTTATAAGATCAATGAAACTCTAGCGGCAAGTTTCGGCGTGCGCTACGAAAATCAGACCAATATTGACAGTAATCTCAATTTTTCTCCGCGATTCGGCTTAATCTGGTCGCCGAAATCAAACCCAAAAAAGAAAAATCCGCTCTGGATTCCGCCCAGAATCAGCCTTGGAGTAGGAATGTTTTATCGCCGATTCGATGTCAATAATTTTTTGGCGGTTAAACAGGTAACAGGCGACAGATCGCAATATTTAATTACCGATCCGACTATTCTTGATGCTTTCCCCAATGCAATTTCGGTCAGTCAATTACAGCAATTTGCCCTGCCGCGCAGTCAAAGATTTATTTCGGATGATTTGGAAACGCCGAAGCAAAATTTGGTAAGTTTAACTGCTTCAAAAAAACTTCCGGCAGGATTTTCGGCGAATTTCACGCTTAGCTATTTCAAAAATTACCGTCAATCTTTGACCCGAAATATAAATGCGCCTTTGGCTGGAACTTTTAATCCTTTGGTGCAAAACAGCGGAACTCGTCCGTTTGGAAATGTCGGCAACATATACGAAACGATTTCCGAAGGAAAAGGCGAAAATACCAGATTTGCGGTTTCAATCAATTTACCTGAAAAGATTGCGTGGGGCGGAATTACATATTCATATACTAAAAGTAAAAACAATACCGTTGCCGGAAGCAGCTCGCCGAATAATCCATACGATTTTAGTCAGGAATACGGACCAACGAACAATGACGGAGTTCATCGCGTCAACGGATATTTTTTCTTTAGTAAATTACCGTATAAAATTTCGCTCAACGGAAACTTTGATATTGCGACCGGAACTCGGTTTAACATCATCACCGGACGCGATACCAATGGCGACGGATTTTATTTAGAACGTCCGGCTTTTGCGACAGACTTGACCAAAAAAGGTTTGATTACAACGCCTTACGGGGTTCTTGATCCAAATCCGTCTGCTACAGATAAGTTGATCCCTTTGAATTTGGGCAGAGGACAATCAACCTTTACCTTTGATATGGGACTCGGAAAATCATTTGGTTTTAATGAAGATAAAGCCAATAAAAAACCGCCCAAGCAAACGATTTATATCAATGTGCGGATGAACAATATTTTCAATGTGGTCAATCACGGAAATCCAATTGGAAATATGTCATCGCCGAACTTTTTGAAAGTTTTGTCGGGTGCTTCGAGCGATTCGTTTTTCATTGTCAACGGAGCTCGCAGTATGAGCGGAAACCGAAACTTTATGTTCAGCATCGGATTTGGTTTTCAATAAAAAGTTTGGCAATATCTACTGCTATGAAAACTGCGGCAACCACGCAACACCAAATTATCGCTTCGGATAAATTTTCCGCCTCACTTTCGGATTACCAAACCGAGCTGCGGCAAAATTGGCATAGTCACGACGAATTTATTTTAGCAATGGTGTTGCGCGGAAACGTGCGTGAGCAAGTCCGTTGCGAAGATACTTTGATAAACGCTTTTGATGTGGGAATTAAATCGCCGGAAGTGCGTCATACCGACCATTTTTGTCCTGATGGCGTGCGCGTAATTCGCCTTTCGCTCACGCCGCAATTTATTACTGAACTAAAAAATCAGTCGTTGATAAATGAAGGGTGGTATTGGCTGAAAGGCTCAGATTCAGTTCGCCATTTTTTACAGATCGGGCAATCGCTTTTGTCAAAAAACGATGAAATCGAAAATGACGTTCACGAATTACTTGCCGCACTTTTACCTAAAAAAGATTTGCCAAAATCACATCCTCCTTTTTGGTTAAGACGGGCAAAAGAACGAATTGAAGCAACTTATTCAGACGGGATCAGACTCAATCAGCTTGCCGTCGAAGCCGGAGTTCATCCGGTTTATTTTGCCCGCAAATTTCAACATTTTTACGGCTCAAGCGTTGGCAATTACATTAGAAAAATGCAATTTCAAAAGGTTCAATCTCTTTTAATTTCAGGCAAATACAATCTGGCTCAAATCGCGGTCGAAGCCGGATTTTCCGATCAGGCGCATTTGACGCGAACGCTTGGAAATGATTTCGGAATAACGCCAGCCAAGCTCCGAAAACTTTTACAATAAAAGGTTTAATTCGTTCAATTTTTTTTCAGGAAACTCCTTTATCCTTTTATTTTGATAAGGAGTTTTTTTTATGAAAATATTTTTACTTGGAATTATTTTAGTTTTTTCATTTTTCGGAATTAATGCCCAAACATCTAAAAGTTCGCAGTTTCGGGTAACTGCAAAAGTAGATGAGCGTATTGAGCTAACTTCAATTGTAGCCAGACTTGCGGAATATGAAGAGTATGTCAACAATGATTTTAAAATCTATGCGGAGGATGTTGACAAACATTTTGCCAAATTTAAAGATCACGCCATAATCCGGTTTGCCAGAGAGGTTCGTGAAAAAAATGGTATTGGTTTCGACGCTGTGCCGAATTTGGCAGTCCGTCTGAATCCAACGCCGCTTTTAACGCCCCGTGTTCCCTTTACCACAGATGTCCCCGACAAACGATGGGGCAAGGCGGACGCTGAAAAATTTGCCAAACTGCTCCAGCAGTTTTACAAGGATGCCGAGTGTGAAAAGTTTTTCAAATCGCACGCCGAAATGTATCGGACAGCAGAAAAAAGATTTCAGCAACTGCTTGATAAAGTTAATTTTAACTGGTATCAAAAATTCTACGGCGAAATCCCGAAAGGCTCGTTCAATCTTTACATCGGCTTGCTCAACGGCGGCGGAAATTTTGGTCCGAAAGTAATTTTGCCGAACGGAAAAGAAGAACTTTTTTCGGTAATGGGAACCTGGGCGGTCGAAAAAGATGGCTTGCCGTCTTTTTCCGAAGAGGCTCTGCCGACTATCATTCACGAATTCAATCATTCGTTCATCAATCATCTGGTTGACAGCAAAAAAGATGTTTTCGTGCAGTCGGGCGAAAAAGTTTTTCCGTTGGTTAAAGACCAAATGCGAAAATTGGCTTATGGAAGTTGGGAAACGACCGTGCAGGAATCATTGGTGCGAGCCGCCGTCATCCGCTATCTTTTTGACAATCCGATCAAGATAAAGAATTTCTCGGAATCGGATGCTGAATCTACTGGATTCAAATTAACTGATTTTGAAAGTAATCGCGGTTTTTACTGGATGCCAGACCTCGTAACATTAATGGGAACTTACGAAAATTCCCGTAAAATTTACCCAACTTTCCGTTCGTTCATGCCAATCATTGAGGCTTATTTTTACGAGTTGCCGAAACGAATTGATTACAAAGTCAAAATGTTTGAAAGCCGCCAGCCGAAAATTGTCAAAATCGCCGAATTTACTAACGAATCCCAAAATGTTGATTTCAACCTTAAAGAAATTACGTTCGTTTTCGATAAACCTTTGCGTGGAAAAGGCGTTTCGATAAATTTGGGAAGTCTGGGCAACGCGGGTATGCCCGAAATTGATAAAACTATTGGTTTTTACAATGATGAAGCAACCAAATATACTTTGAAGGTCAAACTGAAACCTGACACCAACTACGAATTTGTAATGACAGGGAACGCATTTATCTCGAAAGACGGTTATCCGCTGCAAGAATATGTAGTAAAATTCAAAACGAAAAAATAATAGATTTTGTAGAATTCAGCGAATATTTATCGTAAAATGTTTGTAGGCAAATGAATTATCTACAAACCGGACAATTTCGCGGCGATACTTATCAATCTATTGTGTTTGATGGAATTACCGCGACTGAAACCGAATACGATTACAAATTTATAGATTGGCATTATCACGAAAATCCTTATTTTTCGTTGACAACAATGGGAGCCTGCTGCGACAGCAACAAGCGCGAAACATTGGAATGCGGAACAGATTCATTGTTATTTCATAATTGCCAGGAGCCGCATTATAATTCCAAGACAGATGTTCTGACACGAGGATTTCAGATCGAACTAAGTCAGGATTGGTGCAGAAAATTTGAAGTTAATCTGGAAAGATTGCCAAGAAGTGTAATTGTTCAAAATCCGGCGATTAAATTGTCATTTTATAATGTTTACAAAGAGTCGAAACTTTCTGATGATGTCTCAAATTTGACCGTTGACGCGCTTCTTTTGCAGATTCTCGAAACGATGTGCGGAATCGAAAGCTCTTATTCTTCCGTCAAACCGCGCTGGGTAAAAAAAATCAACGAAATTCTCAATGACAATTTTGACCAGCCTTTGAATTTGCAGGAATTATCCAATGAGCTAGATGTTCATTGGGTGCATTTATCGCGTGATTTTTCGAGATATTTTAGCTGCAATTTTAGTGAATACATTCGCAAAATCCGCATCGAAAAGTCTCTGAACTTATTGAGAAACAAAAAACTTTCATTAACCGAAATTGCCCTAATGTGCGGTTTTGCCGACCAAAGCCACTTTATTCGCTGCTTCAAAGATTTTCACGGCATTACACCAAAAAAATTCCGCCAAATTATCCAGTCACGTTAAATTTATTCTATTTTTCCGATAATTTTAATTTTAATTTGTTTGTTAATGAATAGTTACAAACCGAGAAAGATCGAATTGCATCACCTTGAAACTGTAAATAATTGGCATATCAAAGTTTACTCAATTACTTTCAAAAATAAATTCGGTGCAGATAAAGTTTTAGCAAACGCAATTAAAAACCTTCCGAAATGGTTGGAAAAGACGAACTTATTGGGTTTGGAAACCTATAAAATCGCTTTTTTAATCGTTCACGAAGGACGCGACGGAGTTTGGACTCTGTTTAATTGGTGGATTGGCGAAAATATGCTTCAAAGCGTTACGTTTTACACAAGTTTTGATGATGCAAATGAGTTTGAAGAAACACCTCAGAAAGGCGGAATGGCTTGTGTTTGGGAATTGGAAATTATTGATTTTGAGCGAAATATGTGGATCAAATATATTTTGAAAAAAGCCGAAAATCCTGATTTTGCCGGATATTTGAATCAACAACTAAACGGCGAATTTTAAAGATGAATTACCAAATCAGAAGTGCCAGACCAAAAGATATAGATGAAATAATCAAACTCTGTGCGGAACACGCCGAGTTTGAAAAAGCCGATTTTTCTGCAACGGGAAAAGCTGAAAAATTATCAAGATTTTTGTTTTCTGATGATCCGCCTGTTTTTTGTTTGGTGGCTGAAAACGAAACGGGCGAAATTTTGGGCTACACGACCTTTATGCCCGAATTTTCGACTTGGGATGCTGATTATTACGTTTATATGGATTGCCTTTTCCTGCGTCCACACGCGAGAAGTTTTGGTATCGGCGAACAGTTGATTAAAGAAATTGCCAGATTTGCCAAAGAGCAAAATATTCAGCAAATCCAATGGCATACACCTGATTTTAATGAACGAGCGATAAAGTTTTATCACCGAATCGGAGCAAGCTCTAAAGAAAAAACGCGATTTTATTTGAACGAAAGAACGATTGAAAAATTAGCGGAATAATCTCAAATTTTATTCATTTTTTTTGGAGGAAAAACTTATGAAAAATTTATTGTTAATTATTTTAGGGTTGTGTATTTTTACTTGTCCGCGAATTTCTTTTGGACAAACAGATTTCGATCAACCAATTGAAATTGCCTACGTCAAATCGGTTGAAGATGAATTCACTTTTATTGCCACAAAATCTTTTCATAACGACAAAACAAAAGAGATGCAACTGAGCGGAAACGTAGATTTTCAATCAAAGAAATTTGAATTTACCGGCGCAGAGAAAGTAATTTACAACGAAACAACTAAAACAATGACCGTTTTTAGTTGCCAAGGTTTCACAATTGATGGAAAAGTTATAGTTAAAATCGGCGAAAAATTAAGCAATATCCTCGAATACACAGTTGGTGACGATAAAGTTTATCTTTTTTAACAAAATGAAAAAGTCCAATGGAAATCAATTATCACAATAAAAGATTTAGACCTGTTTATACTT
>JAIBCC010000094.1 GCA_019694395.1 Pyrinomonadaceae bacterium
GGAACGGTCTTATGTTTAGCGATTTCAACAATTTCCCTCACGCCGAGCCGGTCATCCACCCATTCGTAAACGGCTTGGGAACGAGTTTTAGACTCTTGAGATAATGATGCTTGCATCTTTCACCTCCACATTAAATTTGGTCAAAGGTTTGGGCGGCGGACCACCAATATTTGCACCAGTATTCGGATCATAAGTTCCGCCGTGACAGGCACAATAAATCCGGCTTTGTTCAGGTTCGTATTTGACCGTGCAGCCTAAATGCGTGCAGACCGCATTAAACGCGCTCCAGTTTCCGTCTTCGTGATGAATCAACATCGCCGGCTTTGCTCCGAATTTGAACATCATCGCCGAATTTTTCGGCAAATTTGCCGCATTATCCAAACTTGTTTGGGTAACCGCCGCGGCTTCTGCCGAGCGTTGCGCCGGAGTTGAAAGATATTCATAAACCGGATAACCGATTGCACCTAAATAAATTGCGCCGACCGCTGCCGAACCGAGCCAAAAAAATTCACGACGGGTTAAAACATCTTTTTCGTCATTTTCGTCCGGCTCAATTATGTTTTTGATAATTTCCTCGTTAAGCATTTTGTTTGACCTCCTTCATCGAGCGATTTACGGCAATCAATAGAAAAGCGATCAGGATCAAAGCCGCCACAAACAGAACCAGAAAGATGCTGACCACCGACCAGTTCGCAACGACATTTCTGTTCCAAACATCAAAGTTTTTTGCCAATAACGACAAATCACGAATCGCATCACGTGCTAAAACTGCACCTGCTGTCATCAAAATCCCCGAAAGACCGGCAACCGAAGCCGTAATTTTGGCAGCTGATCTTGAAACAAAAGTCAAAACGCTTGTCAAAAGCGCGGCAACCGAGAAAATTCCCCAGATTATCATTCCGTAAAAACCGACGGGTGAATTCATCAAACCCTCTTTGACGATTTCGGGTTGAGCCGCATAAACCCAATACCCAAACAACATTTGAAGAACCAGAAAAACAGTTGCTAAAGCTGCACCGACTCTAACCATATAATCTTTGACCTTTTCGGTATGATTAAAAAACAATCCCAAAAGCGTGGTCGAAATTCCGGCAAGTCCGAGTGAACCAACCGTCATAAACAAAAATCGGGGAAGCGTGGTCGGATCACCTTTCGGCATTATCGTTCCCGCTCCGCTGCTTTGCTGATAAAGCGAAAGCCATTCTTCCGGTCGCAACATCAACGTCATATTCGTCGAATAGATCCGGGCAACATACGCCAGTAAAATCAAAGAAATAATTCCTAGCCACCACCACGATTTGTTCTCGTTAGCGCGGTCGGCAGCGCGGTAAAGCAAATAATATCCGGCAATTAGCAGAAATATAACGGCAATCCAATAGGCACCGATAACTACACTGCTGGTATAAAGTGCCTGACCATAAAGCACTTGTGCGAATAAAAGCGGCGGCACGCCGAAATTGATAACGTAGGTCATCACGGTCGGAAGTTTTTTGACAATCGAATTTGAGGCTTCACGCATAGGCGAATCCTCTTTACCAAAAAAATTCCAAAGTGTGCCGATGGTCAAACCTCCGAGAATCAGCTGCACCGCTACGAAATGGAGCATTAAGGTTACAATATGCAAAACCTTGAATAACCAAACCGGCGCGGGTAACGGAATCGGATCAACATTTGGCAGAAAAAATAAATACATCAGACCTCCTTTGAGAAAAATTTCACAAAGATAACTTAATTAAAATAAATCTTTTGCAAAAACTTTCTGTATTTTCAAAAGTATGAATACAAATTGATTTGTTTGGCTTATTGGAAAGTAATTTGCAGTTTTCAAACAGGCTCGAAATAACTATATGCCTAATCTGTTATAAAGATAGCAAAAGTTTTGCTGATAATCAATCTATACAAATATTAAAAGGACTAATTTGTCCTATTAGTGTCTGTTTAGTAAATTTTCCGGAATCGTAATGACGGGACACGGTGCATTTCGGATCAACTCTGCCGTGCTTTCGCCAAGACTTTCTTCAGTAAAAAGATGATAGTTCCGCTTAACTATCAGCAAATCTCCAACACTAATTTCACTGAATATTTTTTTAAGCGACTTCCCTTTTTTATTGATTTCCACAACTGATAACTCCGCATTGAAAGATTTGGAAAGCCTCTGGGCATATTCTGTAATGTTTTCTGATTTTTCAGACGAATCGAAAAGACAAATCACTCGTTTAATTTCAACATTTTCAGCCAATCTAACATTTGGATTAATGGTTAAAACAGGAGCTTCGCTCTCACGCAAAATCGTCTCGGCAACGGAGCCGAATTTCAGTTTTTCAACTCCTTTTCTGCCGTGTGTGCCGAGAGCAATTAAAATCGTGTCGGCTTTTTCGGCTTCTTCTAAAATTGCCGAAACAGGTGAATCATCGACAAAAATCGGATCAACATTGCTTTCCGTATCAAGATTTTCTTTGACGAAACCTTTGATTTGCAAAACATTTTCGTCTTCTATCTGTTGTTCTTCCACAGCAATTTCTTCCAATTGAGATTGAGTAAAATAAGGCGGCAAATCAGGTTCGTGAGCGTTCAGAACTCTCAATTTTGCACCGAAAACATTGGCGATTTTGTCGGCAAATTTGAGTGCAATAGCTGATTGTGGGCTGAAATCTGTCGGAACGAGAACTGTTTTTTCATTCAATTTCACGGCGGTTTCAGGATGTTTTTTGCGTTCGCTTAAATAAAACAGAACCGGAACTGCCATTCTTGAAAGCAACAGCGAAGCGACTTCGCCAGCCATCAAAGAAATCGCCAAACCTTGAAAAATCGGATCGGCGAGCATCACGGCAGAACCGACAATTACAGCGGCAGCAGTCAATAACATTGGACGAAAACGCACTGCACCGGCATCAACCACTGCATCAACGAGCGACATTCCGTGCTGCATTCTCAGTTCGACAAAATCAACTAATATAATCGAATTTCGCACAACAATTCCTGCTCCGGCGATAAACCCGATCATCGAAGTCGCGGTAAAAAACGCGCCCATCAAAGCGTGTGCGGGCAAGATTCCGACGAGCGAAAAAGGAATCGCCGCCATAATCGTGAGCGGCGTTTTGAACGATTGAAACCAGCCGACGACCAGGATGTAAATCAAAACCATCACCGCCGCGAATGCGATACCCATATCGCGGAAAACTTCGTAGGTGATATGCCATTCGCCGTCCCATTTCATCGCGTATTTATTGGTCAGGAACGGCTGCGAGGCAACGTATCTTTCAAGCTCGTAGCCTTCGGGAAGTTTTAATTCAGCGATTTTATCGTTCAATCCCAAAATCGCATAAACAGGACTTTCAACCACGCCCGCCACGTCCGCCGTAACGTAAACGACGGGCATTAAATTTTTGTGATAAATAGATTTATCGCTCTTTACTTCCTGAACTTCCGTGAGTTCGCTGACGGGAACGAGATTTCCCTGCTGTCCGATAACTTTAATTTG
>JAIBCC010000095.1 GCA_019694395.1 Pyrinomonadaceae bacterium
TTACTTGCCGATACAAAAAGTTGAGAAAATTCGAGTCAGCATATCTTCAGTTGTAGTTTCGCCGGTAATTTCGCCAAGATAGCGAATGGCGTTGTGGAGTCCAATTAAAACAATTTCCTCGCTCATTTTTTGGTCAAGCAAAATTATTGAATTTTCAAGGTCGTCTTTTGCCCGCCTGAGCAAATCGTGATGCCGTGCGTCGGTAATGAGAAAACCACTTGAATTTGTTTCTTCTGCTTGAAAGGGTGAAACAATCGCATTTTCTAAATCTTCGATTCCTTCCCCGGTTTTGGCGGAAAGTTTTACCAATTTTGAATTTGGAATTTTAAATTTTGAATCTGCAATATCTTGTTTATTTTCAACAATGATATGATTCAAATCTTGAACTGAATCTAAAATTTCATGATCTTCCTCAGAAAACTCCTGCGAGGAATCTAAAACAACAACAACCAAATCGGCATCTGCTAAAGTTTGTTTAGTCCGCTCAACTCCAATGCTTTCAACTGTATCAGTGGTTTCGCGCAATCCGGCAGTGTCTATAAGAGAAATTGGAATGTTTTTGATGACAAGTTTTTCGTGCAAAGAATCGCGGGTTGTTCCGGCAATATCGGTGACAATGGCTCTTTCGTGTCCGAGCAAAGTATTGAAAATACTTGATTTACCGACATTGGGACGACCAACAAAAGCAACTTTCAAACCTTCCCGCAATAGTTTCCCTGCCCGAAAGGTTGAGGCTAATTTGTCCAATTCAAGGGCAATTTCAAATAGGTTTTGTTTAATTTGTTCATTTTGATAATCTGGCAAATCGTCTTCGACAAATTCGAGTGTAGATTCTAAAACTACGATCACATTCAGCAATTTATCTTTTAACGGTTGCAGTTGATTGGAAAATTCGCCCCGAAGTTGACGAATTGATTGACGGGCAGAGGCAATGGTTTGAGCATCAATCAAATCACGAATCGCTTCGGCTTGGCTCAAATTCATTCGACCATTCATTAACGCCCGAAGCGAAAATTCGCCCGCTTCTGCCATTCGCGCATCAAGTTTTAAGCAATTATCGATGATTTGGCGCAAAATAACGGGTGAGCCGTGCGGAGCGATTTCGATGACATCTTCGCCGGTAAATGATTGCGGTGATTGAAAATAGGTAATGATTGTTTCATCAATCAACTCACCTGTTTCAATTTCGTAGATTTTTTTTAAGGTGGAAAATCGAGGCTTGGGATTAAAGTTTTCTTCCTTGACGAGTTTTCGGGCAATTTTAAGAGAATCTGCACCGCTCAAGCGAATTACGCCGATTCCGCTTCGTCCAAGAGGTGTGGCTAATGCAATGATGGTTTCACTCATAAAAAATTAACAGGATAAACAGGTTTTGGAATTCCTGCTAATCCTGTCTATCTAATACTGCTTTAATTATTTGAGCCGAACTTGCAAACGTCTTTCCCTTCCTTCACCAACTGATTCAGTTATTAGGTCATCCTCGGCTTGCAAAGTAAGATGAATCACTCGGCGTTCTGTTCCGTTTAATTTTCCGAAAGTAAAAGGTTTGCCGTTTTTACGGACGTGACCGGCGGCGAACCGCGCCATTGCCTGGAGTTCAGCTTTGCGGGTTTGACGAAATCCATCGGCATCACAAATAAAACGTTCGGTTCTGTCAATTTCTTTTCCATAAATTTGAAAGAGAATTGTTTCAAGCGCATCAAGCATTTCGCCGCTTTCATTAAGCAAGAATGGCGCATCGTTGCCTTTTAGATCGAAAAGATAACCTTCATCAGTCTTTTTAGCCATAACGTTTAGATCAAAACGCATATCGCCGAAAAGTTCTGTGAGAAATTGAGTTGATTTTTCTTGCACTTCACTCATAAAACCTCTTAAATTGTTTTCGCAGGAACTTCCGCAGCTTTATTCATTCGATTTATGATAAATTGTTGGATAAAGCTGACAATATTTCCGAAGAACCAATAAAGCAACAAACCTGCTGAAGTTCCCCACATCATAAAGAGTAACATTCCCGGCATTAAATAGGTCATCATCTTTTGCTGCGTTTTTTGTTCATCGGTCACAGCCGGAGCAGTCGGAGTAAATATCATCGAACCTGCCATCGAACCGGCAAAAAGGAACTCTAAAATGTGATAAGGATCGCTTCCAGCAAGGTCAGGCAACCATAAGAAGGCGGCTTGACGAAAATCAATACCAATAGTAACAGCGGTATAAAGTGCTACAAACAAAGGGATTTGAAGCAGCATCGGCAAACATCCCATGATCGGAATCGCATCTTTGGTTAATTTTAATTGGTCCATTTGCAATTCACGCATCCGAGGATCATCAAGCGGAACGCCTTTTCCTTGCAAGGCTTTGATTTTATCCTGAATTTCCTTCATTTTCGGAGCGTTGGCTTGAGCTTTTTTGAACTGTTTAGATTGAAACCAACGAATCGGGAAGAAAATTGAATAGAAAATAAAGGTGAAAACAATAATTGCGATTCCGTAATTGCCAACCACACTGTAAATTGCATTCAAACAAATCAGCAAAAACTTAGCAACCGGACGTTGAATCCAACGAAGCCACGAATACCAACTATAATTGATTAAATCTCCAATGTTTGTAACTCGTCCAACTGCATCATCAACTCTGGTTTCATAGTCACGCAAAGTGAAATAATCTTTAGAGCCGGTATAAATTTTTGTGGCTGAGCCGTCAGCATTTATTGGAACAAGCGCAGAAACTTGATGAACATCAACTCTGGTAGTCGGATTGCGCGTAATCCAAGACCAAAGTCCGGTGTAATGCGGCTCAACATCTTTGGTAATTTTAGTTCCGCGATATTCCAAACCATTGGTTTTGGTTGCCGGAATTGCCGCCATTGCAAAATAAGTATCCCCAACGCCAGCCCAATCAATATCACCGGAAATGGTTAAACTTCCGTCATTAACGTCTTTTTTAGGGAAAAGCGAAATGGCTGTGTGACGTTCAATGGTGTTGTTTGCATAGGCAACGGCTTCGGGTTCGATATGATAGTAGTCGTGAAATTTGATTCCCTGATCACCAATAGCCGAACCAATTAAAAGTTTAATATCTGCAATAGGTTGACCGCCACGTTTAGCCGTAACTTTCAAATCTGTCAAATAACTGTCAGCGTGAAATGTAAAGGATTTTGTAACCTCTACATCACCATTTTTCAAAGTAAAATCAACCTGTTTGGAATCACTTCCGTTTATATTAACATCGCCTTCAGAAGAAATTTGGTAATTTCTATCATTAAGCAAGGCATCTAAATTTTGATCGCCTGTAACAAGTTTGAAGGGATATTCGCGTTTGGGATTATCCTGCAAAATCAATTCTAAAGGAACTTTATTATTTTCGGTTGAACTATCTGCCCAAAGATCAATTTCTTTTGCGCCTTGTCGAACATTTTTAATTAAAATCCAGCT
>JAIBCC010000053.1 GCA_019694395.1 Pyrinomonadaceae bacterium
CCGAAAGCTTAAGAATGGATTTTAAAAATCAAGAAATTAACACCAATAAAAAACTGAGTAATTTATTGCTCAAATCTATTTTGTCGGATGGTAAAAATTCAATTAATTCTTTTGTTGAATGGGAAAGGCAGATAGTTTTTGATGATTTGGATTTTCCGTCCTTTAAACTTTTATCCGCAGTTTACTTAAAATTACCGAAAAGTTTTGAAAGCCGCCTAAAATTAAGAATAAAGGGAGCTTACCGCCGAACTTGGACGGAAAATCAGCTTTTGCTAAATTCTCTGAATGGACTATTTACGGCTTTGAAAACGGCAAATATTAAATTTCTCATTGCCGACGAATCGATTCGTCTGATCGAAATTTATAACGACACAGGGATTTATTCTCTACAAAATTTTTCAATTGCTGCTCCCAATAAACATAAAAAAGAATTCGTTCAAATACTGAACAAAAATAATTGGGAAATTGATAGGGAAGAATTTGAACGGACATATTTTAAGTGCAGCAAATCCCTGAATATAGAAATTTTATGGTTAAATGCGACAGAGTTTTCGACACATTTGAAAAATGCAGATTTAATTTTGATTGGGGAAACTTTGCAGCCAATCATTTGCGCGGAAGAACAAATTTTAAATCTTTGTGAAAACGAATTTTTAGTTTTGGGAGAAGAAAATCATCGCTGTAAACTTATTATTTCTGAACTATTTATGGCGCAAAAAATTGATTTTAAAAAGTTGATTTTGCTGGCTCAAAAACGTGGATTGGTGTTTCAGTTAATGCAAAGGTTGGAAGAATTAGACAATAATTTTGATGTAAAAATTCCGCCGCAATTATTAACGAATCTACGGCGAAGTAAAAAAACAGGACGGTTTTTTATTTTTAAACAAAAAATTCAAAATTTAAAAAACAGCTATCAAATGTATATAGAATCCGAAAGGGAATTCGGAATAAAACCTAATTTTTTTGAGTTTATAGCCAAAAGATGGAAAATTAAATCAAACAAAGTTTTACTGAAACATGCCGTCAAATCGGGCATCAGACTTTTGCAAACCAAATAAACCGCCGAAATTTCTTTGATGGATACAACCAACCCTTTTTCATTGCCCGAAAAATCTTCTGTCCGAAAGCCTCTTTACCGTCTGACGCCGCGAAAAAAATGGTATGACCTCGAATTGCCCGAAATTTGGAAAAGAAAAGGTTTATTGTGGCTGCTCATCTTAAAAAGTATCCGCCTCAAATATCGGCAAACGGTGCTTGGAGTTTTTTGGACGATTCTTCAGCCGTTGGCACCCATGTTGGTTTTTAGTTTTGTTTTTTACAAATACTTTTCCCAACCAAACGAAAAATTTTCATATCCTTTTTTCGTTTATGCCGGACTTGTAGTCTGGACTTATTTTTCAAATGCAGTGACACTCGCCGGAAATTCGCTGGCTTCGCAAACTTATTTGCTTGGTAAAGTTTATTTTCCACGTTTTATGTTGCCTTTATCTTTAGTTTTAGCCGGAATTCCTGATTTTGTAATAGGTTGCGGGATGCTGTTACTTGTTATGGTTTTTTCGGGAAAATGCTTTCATCTAACTTTCCTCTGGATTCCGTTTTTATTACTTTTGGTTATCTGGCTGGCGTTGGCTGTCGGAACTTTATTTGCTTCATTGAGTATAATTTACCGCGACATCCGCAATATTATGCCCTATTTTCTGCAAATGCTTTTGTTTCTTACTCCGGTTATTTATCCTCCCGAAGCCATTAGCGAAAAATGGTTATGGATTCTCAAGCTAAATCCGCTGACCGCAATTGTCAGTTCATTTCGCGCAGTTTTGCAGGGTGAATCTCCGGCGTGGGATGAAATTGGAAGGACTGTGTTAATAACGATAATTATTTCTTTTTTTTCGATGGTGATTTTTGTCAAAATGGAAAAACATATCGCAGATTATTTGTAAAAAATGTTGATACTGAAAGTTGAAAATCTCTCTAAAATCTATCGTTATGAAACACCGGGGTTTGTAACTGTAACTGTTCGGGAAGCAATCACGAACAAAATTGGTAAGATTTTAGGACACAAAAATAAACTCGGAAATCAACAATTTTATGCGCTTCGGGACATAAATTTTGCCGTTGATCAAGGAGAAAGTGTCGGAATCATCGGTGCGAATGGTTCGGGAAAATCAACTTTGCTTAAAATTCTGTCGCGAATTACTTTTCCCTCAAAAGGAGAGGTTTTAATTTTTGGTAAAATCGGCGCATTAATCGAGGTTGGCGGAGGATTTAATCAGGATTTGACCGGACGGGAAAATATTTATTTAGTCGGCTCAATGCTTGGAATGTCAATGAAAGAAATTCGGTGTAAATTCGACGAAATTGTTTCCTTTGCCGGAATTGAGCAATTTTTGGATACGCAGGTTAAACATTTTTCCTCAGGAATGCAAGTCAGATTGTCGTTTTCAATTGCTGCAAATTATGAACCGGAAATACTTTTGCTTGACGAAGTATTAGCTGTTGGTGATGCAGAATTTCAAACTCGCTGTTTGGAAAAAATCACTGAATTAAAACATAAAGGAACAACTTTGCTGTTTGTTTCCCACGAATTGGAAAAATTGCGGCAACTTTGCGAAAGAACCATTTGGCTGGAAAAAGGTATTTTAAAAATGGATGGCAAGACGCACCAAGTTGAAAAAGAATATTTAAAGACAATAGTTTAAGAGCCAATTCCAAATGGAATCTGAAAAATCTAAAATCAGTATTATAATTCCCGCTTACAACGCTGCAAAATTTATTGGGCAAGCAATTGAAAGCATTTTCAGGCAAACATTGCCGCCGCTTGAAATAATTGTCATTGATGATGCCTCGACCGATCAAACTGTTTCTCTGGTCGAAAAATATAGCTCTCCGGTTCGGCTCCTGAAACAGAAAAAATCCGGCGTGTCGGCTGCCCGGAATTTCGGAATTCGTGAATCAATAGGAGAATTCGTTGCCTTTCTGGATGCTGACGATATTTTTATTGAGCCGACAAAACTTGAGAAACAATTGGCACTAATCAAGGAAAAAGATTGTGATTTAGTGATGAGCGGTTGGCGAATTACTGACGAAAATTTGAATAAAATCGCCGACCGTCCGCTTTGGCTGGAAGTTCCCCAAATTAATCTATTTCATTTGATCCGAACGGTGGCGGTTTTGCCAAGCGCAATGTTTGTCCGACGCTCGAAATTGTTAGAAATAGATGGTTTTGACAAATCTTTAACTAATGCAGAAGATGTAGATTTGGTTTTTAGATTGCTTTTGGCAAATTGTCAGGCAGAATGGCTCAAAGAAATTACTGTGGCTTACCGCAAACATCCGGCGAATGCAACTAATCAAATCCGTTGCCAAAATGATGGAATAAAGAAAGTGTTTGAAAAACTTTTTCTTCGTTCGGATTTACCTGTTTCAATTCGTCAAATTGAGAGTGAAATTCGTTATCACAGTCTGATTTGGTTAGCTTATGATTGTTTTCTCGCTGGGGATTTAACGGAAATGAAAAGATATTTGCTGGACTCACGCGAATTTGCCAAATTTTCTCAAGAAGGGCTTTTGATGGATTGGTTTTACAGTTTTGAAAGATTTGCAGCCGATCAGGGAAAAGTTACATTTAATGCCCACAAACTTCTTTTTTCGGACGAATGGGATGAGTTCCAAAAAACTTTGTCACTCTGATTTTTTAACCTTTCAGATGACTCAGAGTTTCCTCGATTTTCGCTCGAATTATTTTATTTTCAGGCTCTTTATGCAAAGCGAGACGATAAAAAAACACCGCCCGATAATAAGATTTTTGAGCCAGTTGCTCATCACCAATTTGAAGATAAAATTTTGTCTCGAATGATTGAATTGACAACAACTCCATTAAAATAAGCGGATTTTTTCCGCCTTGAAAATACGCATTTTTTAACAAATCTGTTATCTCATTAAAATCTTGATTCGTCTTTTTAAATAAATTTGCTAATCCGCTCAAAGCCGTTAAATTATCGAATTGAAGATTTAACGCCTGACGAAAATTTTCTTCGGCTTTAACAAAATTATTTTTCCGCAAAAAGACATCGCCCAGATACGCATAGGAAGGCGCGTGCAAAGGATTTAACTTAATTGACTGTTCAAAAGCGGCGATTGCCTCCTGATATTTTTCGATTCGTCTCAGCGAACGACCCAAATAATAATGTGAAAAAGCAAAATCAGGATTTAGTTTTATGATTTGGTGAAAAATCATCACCGCCTGTTCAAAATCTTCGTTGACAAAATGATTCAGCCCGGATTGGTAAATTTGTGAATTGGCATCCGCCGATTTACCTTTTGCAGTAACAATTTCGCGCATCTCCCGCAGTAACTTTTTTCCAACATCATTTTTCATCGATCCAATCAACTGTTCCGCGCAATTATTTCGGCAATGTATTTGGGTAAATCACTTTGATTTTCACCAAAAATCAACTCATAACACGGCAATTCTTTAATAAATTTTCCAATCATTCCAAGTGCCGTCTGGTCGTCATTTGGAGTTTGCCGAATCGTGGAAGTAGCAATCTCACGAAAGGCGCGTTGCTTCGGCATAGTTTGATAATTAATTTTTGCACCTGCGGTAAACTTAGGAAAAACGATTGCTCTCAACGGAATTTTAACCATCAGTTTTTGAGGAAAATGTTCATTAAGGAAAATCATCGGTTTTTCCCGATTATTTTTGACTCCTTCTTCATTACTGAGATGCGCCCGAAAATCTGGAAAACGCTCTAAATCATTCAGAGTTTTTAGTTTTGCCGTATTGTAAAGGCTGCAAGCAATGGGTTTTGGCTCCAAATCAACCAAAACATAATCGTCGCTGGCGTATTTCAAAGGCGAATTCAGACAATTCAAAGCCGTAGTAGATTTTCCGGAACCGCCAATTCCTCCAAGAAAAACGCCGCCATCCTCATTACCGACTGCTCCGCCGTGCAAAAGCTGCCGCGAAGCATTGCCAAACATAAAAGTAAACGGGAGTCGTAACGGCGCACCAATATCAAAATATGGGATTTTTGCTTCATCCGAAATCCAATGAACACAGATTCTTTGTTGAAAATTTGCCATCGTCAAAGCTGAATTTCCCATTAACGCGGTTCTGATTTTTTGATTGGTCAAAATCGGAATATCTCCGCGAGTCGCCTTCAAACCTGAATTTTGATGAGAATTGACGAATTGATTGAACTGATCGAGAAAAGGCGGCAAGTTTTTTTGGGTAGATTTTGAATCCCAAATGCAAATTGTAAAATCCGGTTTGGAAGTTGGTTCGGTTTGCAGATGCAAAAGGGCGCGGGTTAAAGACTGTGCGAGATTTTTTCCCGCAAATTTTAAATGAATTATTTGATTTGCAGTCTGAAAATAGAAATCAGCAGGCTCGCCAAAAGTTTTTGCAGCATCAGAAAATGAAAAGAGAAATTGCTGAAAAATCTCGTCAATTTTCTCTTCACTAAATTTTAAATCTTTTGAAAAATCAAACATTAAAAATCTTTACTTTACTTTTTGATAAATGTTGAGTAGAAGCAGTTTATTCTGCTTTTAACATTTTAAGGGTGGCTAAATGACTTTGACTTTTGACCATTTTATCAAAAAATATTTTGTCCCACTCGTCTCGAAAATTTCTTTTCACTCCCTCTTCATCATAAATATTTTGCACTAATGAAATAAATCTTTGCCGATGGACATCCATTTTTTCAATTGTGGATTGCCGGACAAATTCCGTTGAAAGATTGCGGTTTATTAATTCTTCAACCCCTTGTTTGACGGCTTTTGGAGTTGCTTCAACGATATTTGTGTAACGCTCATCAAAAAACACATCGCGTCCGCCGAGACTTTCAGTAGAAACAACCGGCAATCCGCTCAGCAAATATTGCCCGCTCGCATACATCGCGCCTTCAACGGGCGATAAACACAGACCGATTCTGCATTCATTAAGATATTGATTTATATCGGCTGATTCCAAAATCTGATATTTGCCGGATTTGGAATGGTTAAACGAATGAGCGTGAGATAAGAGTTTTTGTGTTTCTCTTATAAAATCGGCATCGAAATCTTCTAAATAATTTTGGGCATAGATTAGGGCTAAGTTGTTTATTTCTGAAGCCAAATAATGCCTTTTGATCTTAAGAAACCGTGCATCATAAACGGCATCATATTTTTTCCCAATATTTGGTAGAGGCTTGAAAATCCTTTCATCTATCAGACAGTTTTGATTGCAAAATATGGCGTTTAATTCAAATTGCTGAAAAACTTCTGTTTGCCGCAAAGTATTGCATAAATGAAAAAATTTCAGGTTTGGATATTGTCTTAAAAGTTCATTTTCAAGCTGTTTAACAACTTCAATGTGTCGCGGTTCTTCAATGTGATAATACCAAACGCACAGAAAATAGGCTCTTTTACCCCTAAGATTTTCAAAAAGAAACTGGTAAGAATCTCTAAAAGCTGAAACCGGATTGCGGCTGCGGGCAACATAGAAAATCAATGGATTTGCAGAAACAACAGAATACATTCCAGAGAATTTACCGGCAATTTTAAGGAATTTTTCGTGGGTTTTAATATCAATTGATTTGTTTGTTTTCAGGCTGGACTGTAACTTTGGTTCTTTTTCCATTTTAATCAAATCTTTTCAGTAATTCTATGGTGTCAACGTGATGCTGATTACGAACTAAGCGGTTAAAGAATATTTTATTCCATTCAGCCGCAAAATTCCGCTTAATTCCTTCAATTTCATAAATATTTTGGATCAAAGAGATAAAATTTTGGCGATGAAGTTGCATTTTTTCCAGTGTTTTTTGTCGAATATCTGCGGGTGAAGTATTTCGCGCGATCATTTCCTGCACACCTTTCGCTACGGCTTCCTTGTTGGGTAAAACTCTGACAGTGAACTCTTTATCAAAAAAGACATCGCGTCCGCCAAAACTTTCTGTTTCAACCACCGGAAGTCCGGCTAACAAATATTGAATGCTTGAATATTGCGCTCCGTCTCCGTCCGAAAGACACAAACCGACGCAGCATTTATTTAAACAATCGTTTACTTTTTCGGCGGTCAAAGTATGATAAATTCCATTTTCCAAATGATTAAAGAAAACGGCGTGTTGAAAAGTTTCCTTGATTTCTTTGAAATAATCCGCCTCATCTTTGGTGGGAACCGAATAATAGATCAAACCGATACTTTTGACCTGAGCCGCCAAATAATGCCGCTTAAAGGGTTGTAATCGTGCGTCATAAACTGCATCAAACTCTTTTTTGACAAATGGCAAAGGCTTAAAAATATTTTCATCAACCATCGCATTATGATTGCAAAAAATAGTTTTGAGTCCCAAACTTTCAAAAAGTTCTATTTGTGTTTCGTAATTACACAAATGAATAAACTCAAAGTTCTCATAAATTCTGCGGTGTTCATCTTCGAGCTTGGCGACTGATTTGGCGGCTTCGATCGAAAAAGGAGAATCGTGTGCAAACAAAAAATAGGCTTTGCGCGGTTTCAGAAAATCGAAAAGAATTTTAAAAGAGTCGGTAAAGTTTGAAATTTCCGACAAATAACGGGCAACATAAAAAATGGGCGGATCAAGTGAAATGATTGAGTAACTGGCAATGTTTTGCCGCTGTAATTTGATAAATTGCTCCAATAAATCCGGTTTTAATTTTGATAAAAGTTTTGGCGGATTTTTTCTTATCATTTAACAGCCGAACAAAAAACTACAAAGTTTGGAAACTGAAATCATTTATTGACTTCACTTGTTTAAAACAATATTAGAAAATCAAAAATAACAATGCAAGCGGGCAAAAAGCTGTTTATTTTTAAAGGTTTCGCAAAAAATAATCCGCCTAATTTTTATGGATCAAAAAATTCAAAATAAAGATGTTTCAAAGCATCAAAAGCTGATTTTCAAAGGTTTGGAGTATTTCCGAAAACTAAAAGCCAAATACGTTGATGTCTCACTCAAAGAAACAGATGAAGGAATTTTGGTCGGGTTCAATGATCTAACTTTTCACCTCAAAACTTTAGAAGATTTTCACATTTTAACCGAGGTCTTTTACGACGGAGATTATGATTTGAAAACGACTGATGAATGCGTAGTTTTTGATGTTGGAATGAATATCGGGTTAGCCTCATTATTTTTTGCGCGAAAAGATTTTGTCAAAAAAATCTATAGTTATGAACCTGTCCCCGAAACCTTTGAGCAAGGGCAATATAACTTTGCTCTCAATCAAAAATACAGTCATAAAATCCATAGTTTTAATTTTGGACTCGGTTCTGAAAATAAAATGGAAACTTTCTATTTTCATCCTGAAGCAAAAGGAAATTGCGGCAGCCGAGGATTAAAAAGTCCTAGCTTAAAGAATTTGGATAATTTGATTCCAATTTCGGTGGAAATTAGAGAAATTTGCCGCGAATTGCAGCCGCTTTTGGAATCAGATAAAAATTATAAGAAGTTTATAAAGTTGGATTGCGAAGGCGGCGAGTATGAAATTTTGACAAAATTAGACGAAGGAAATTGCCTAAAATTTTTTGAAGGTGTGATAATTGAGTGGCACGATTTGGGTTCGGAAATCTTAGAAAATATTTTATTGAAAAATGGCTTTTTGATAATTTCCAGATTTATCACGCCGATTTCGGGACTCATTTATGCTTTCAAACTTAATAAATAATGATTAGTGTTTTAATACCGGTTTATAATTCGGAAAATTATATTGCAGAGGCAATTGAAAGTGTTTTACGGCAAACTTATCAAGACTTTGAAATAATTGTGGTTGATGACGGTTCGACGGATAATACGCGTCAAGTGATTGAGTCGTTTGGAGAAAAAGTCCAATACCATTATCAGAAAAATTACGGTGCAGGGGTTGCCCGAAACAAATGTATTGCACTTTCGCGTGGGGATTTTCTGGCATTTCTTGATGCGGACGATGTTTGGTCAAAAAACAAACTTGAACTGCAAATGCAAGAATTTGAAGCGGATAATTCGCTTGAAGCCGTTTTTGGAATGGTCGAAAATGTAAAGCAGAAAGATTGGGAACAAAGAGTTTTCCAAACAAATGCTCCGGTCGAAAATCTGTTTAAGGGTTTTACACAAACTACAATGCTAATTAAGCGCGAGTCTTTTTTGCGGGTTGGAATGTTTCCCGAAGAAAACACAATCGGCGAATTTGTGGATTGGTTATTGCGGGCTAAAGAAGCTAATTTACAGATGAAACTATTACCGGAATTATTTTTATGGCGGCGAATTCACGATTCTAACTTGGGAATCAAACACCGTTCAAAAGTTAATGACTATATAAAAATTATAAAAAAATCAATTGACCGGCGCAGAATAAATCAGTCTAAATAGGATTTGACGATTTCAACTGTTTCTAGATGATTCAAATTTCGCAGCATTTTATTACGAAAAAGCCCGCTCCATTCCTGAGAAAAATCTTTATTTACTCCTTCTTGTTCATAAATTTTCTGAACCAAGGAAATGAAGGTCAGCCGATGCTCGTTTATTCGTTTTAGTGTCCTTTCTCGGATAAAATCCGGCTGGATATTTCTTTTTATTATCTCATCAACACCCGCTTTGACTGCTTTTGGAGTCGGTTCAACCGTCAAAGAGATTTCATCATCAAAAAACAAATCCCGTCCGCCCAAACTTGGCGTAGTCACGACGGGAAGTCCGGCTAAAAGATATTGAATACTAGCATACATCGCCCCTTCTTCCGCAGACAAACATAATCCAACCCGGCATTGATTCAAGGCTTCGTTAATTTCTTCGGGAGATAATTTTCGGCATTCTCCGTTTTCTGTGTGATTAAAGAATTTGGCAAAAGCAAAGTCCCGAAAAATCTCATTCATATAAGAATTATCTTCGTTCCACGAGATTGCATAATAAATTAATCCCAAATTTTTAATTTCAGAGGCGAGATAATGCCGTTTCCATCCAACTAATCTTGCATCGTAAACTGCATCAATATTCTTTTTTGAATCGGGCAGCGGTAAAAAAATATTTTCGTCAATGAAGCAGTTATTATTGCAAAAAACTGCCAGAAAACCATTTTCGCTAAATAATTCCCGTTGCCGAACTGTATTGCAAAGAATAATAAGGGTGAAATTCGGATATTCAATTTTCAGTTTTTCGATGAGTTTGGTAAATTCACGAACGTTTTCCGAACGCTCGTAATGCCATGCAGTAGAACAAATAAAATATGCCTTTTGGTCTTTTAGCGAATCAAATAAAAATTTATGGTCACGAATAAAACGGGTTGTATCTAAATCAATTTGGATAAGGAAAATCAGAGGTTTGATCGAAATAATCATATAACTTGCCACATATTTGTGACAAATCTCGATCATTTGTTTAATCCGATTCCGGCGTTTTTCTTCAAGAGCATCAAATTTAAACATATAGCAAAATTAAACAATTAAATTTTTAAAAAGACGCTCATACTCTGGCTTTTATCATCTAAAAGTAATAAAAAACCAATTGAAATAAAACAATTTGACTTTAAGTCATTTTGTCTTATTTACCAACCAGTTCGTTTCCTCAACTTCGTGAATTGGGTCAAGCAGCAAAAGTTCCTGCATATCAGGATAACATTCAATAAAAGGTGGTTCGTATTCTTTTTGATTCAGTCTTGGGGAATCTTCTGATTGGGTTTGTGTTAAAGCCGGCTCATCGAAAGCAGAAATCAAACCTTCATCAATCAGGTTTTCAATAAATTGTTTGATCTCATTTATTTGAAAAGAATCATCTAATTTGAAATTATTTTGAAAAAAAAGCATTATCTCATCAAAACTAAAACCTTTTTCAATTAGTGACCAAATTTCTGTTGCCGTTTTGTTTAAGCTATAATAATTACCGGTTTTAAGATTAATTATCGCCGCTTCTTCGTCCGCAAAAACTTCTGAAACAATATGCGGAGTGTTGATTCTATAATTTTGCATAAATTAACGTCAATTCAATTTTATCAAATAGGTTACGGGAATTAAACCGAGGAGAAAAGGCGAATGTTTTTTTATTAATTAATCCGAATTAAGGGTAATTGATGATAAAAAATTGAAAAATGGGAGGTAAAAATGAGTTAATTCCTGTTTAATTTTTAAGATTTCAAAGAGAATTTAGATTGGTAAAAAACAGGTTCTAAAACATTTGAAAGATTACTTGAAAATCTATTCAAACAATAACAATTTAGTTTGGGTGTAAACCGAAAAAAATCAGAAAAACAACAAAAATTTTTTGCCAAAAATACCGTAAAAGATTAAGCTTTAAATTCAAACAGAATCAAAATGTTCAACAACACTTTTCGTTTTTCCCTTAAAATTCAGACGGCAATTTTGTTTTTATTAGTTGCCGTGACTTTTGTCAATGCCCAATATGAAGGTGCCAAACCGGTTCCAGCCAATTGGCGCAAAGGTTTTGAGAGTATTAAGATTGACGAAGCCAAAAACCTTTTGGAATTCATCGCCGGACCCGATTTTCTGGGGCGTTCCCCTGCTCAACCCGGTTTTGCTGCGGTAGCAGGTTTTACCGCTTCTTATTTTCGTCAACAAGGGCTTAAACCGGCTGGAGCGGAAAATTCCTATCTGCAACGATTTAATGTAAGTGAGGTGCGGATTTTACCCGAAACTGCGGCTTTTGAAAGTGCAGATGGCTCATTACGTTTTGAATTTGGCAAAGATGTTATTTTTCGGGCTCCCGCCGATTTTGAAACCACAGCACAATTTGTTTTCCTTCGTATCCCCAAAGGAGCAGATGTTTCAGCCTTGGATTTGAACGCTCTGAAAGGAAAAATTGTGGTCATGTCCTCTGATTCAGTGGCTAACAATCGTGATTTGTTCATCAAAATAATTGCTCCGCAATCAGCTTTTGGAAATCCTTTAGCCATGGTAAATCCGGTTAAAGCCGGAACTCCTATGAATTCTGCTCCTATTGTGCGGAATAAGGAAGTTCCTATTTTACCAACCGACAATAAATTCAATGGTTTGCGGATGGTGGAAGCAGTTGCCGATAAGATTGCAGAAAAATGTGGGGCGAAAAATTATTTGGCAGCTGAAACAAATCAAGCCACAATTGAAACCTGTGATCAGGATTATAAACTCCGAGCCAAAATTGCGAGTAAAGATTTATTTGAAACGATGAATGTGGTGGCAAAAATTGAAGGCAGTGATCCGGTTTTAAAAGATGAAGCCGTTTTTATTGCTGCCCATCTTGATCATTTGGGAGTTCGGAATAACGCTATTTTTTATGGTGCGGATGATGACGGTTCCGGCACAACGGCAGTTATGCTGATCGCAAAAGCCTTGATGCAGAATCCGGTTAAACCGAAACGTTCGATTATCATTGCCCTTTGGTGCGGTGAAGAAATGGGTGTTCTCGGTTCAAGACATTATGTGAATTTCCCGACATTTCCCTTGGATAAAGTAATTTCCTACTTAAATTTAGATATGGTAGGGCGAAATGAAGAAGACAAACGGTTTAACGAAAAGCCCGAAAATAATACCACTTCTGTTTATACCGGTTCAGTCAAATTTAATTCGGAAGATTTGTATAAATTACTGTATGAGACGAATGCTTACGTTAACTTGCGTTTGAAAGACGATCACGAAGACCGCGTTTTAAGAACTGATACTGCCAATTTTTATAATCGAAATATTCCGACTCTTAAAACCTTTACGGGCGAACATCTTGATTATCACAAAGCAACAGATACACCCGACAAAATTAATTACGAAAAGTTGACCAATATTGCCAAATGGATCTATTTGACTGCTATGGAGCTTTCAACTAATCCGGTCAAGCCCCGTTATGAAAGAAAACCTTTTGTTGCGGCACCTAATCCGACCAATTGATTAGGTTTATCAGTTAAACGAACTCTATTTTCAGATATAAGCCAGTAAAGCTAAACCAATTGGTTTTTTTACTGGCTTATTTACTTTTTTTTAGTTTATTCCGTCAATTTTTCGTTATTCCGACCAGATTTCCAAAAGTATCTTTTGTAATTTACTAATTCCGGAAAATTTTTAATTTGCAACGAAGTTGTAAATTAGAATTCCTTTGACCTTGACCGGTTTTCCCTCTAAATTAAAAGGGGAAAATTTTGCTTTAATAGCTGCCTTAAGTGCTTCTTTTCGTAAAAGTTCGTGATCTGAAAATCCCATTGCTGAAATTACTTTTCCGTCCTCATTAATGGTTACTTCAACTACAACTGTGCCTTCGGTTTTTGCTGCTTTCGCCTCACTTGGATATTCGGGTTTAGGTAAACTTAACGCCTTATTATTAAGTATTCCGGAATAGATAAAGTCTTTATTTTTTGAAACTTCATCTTTATTATTTGAGGCTGAAGACTCTCCAGTGGTGAAATTGTAAACCACAATCCCTGTTACTTTTACCGGGTTTCCTACCAGATTAGTCGGGGAAAATTTTGAAGCTAAAGCGGCTTCTTCCGAATTTTTCCGGAGAAGCTCATTACCTGAAACTGCCTTGGCACTGATAACCTCGCCCTTTTCATCGATTAGGACTTCAACTTTAACTTCGCCGCTTGCCCCCTCTTCTTTTGCCGCTTTTGGAAAATTAGGTATTTTCAGGCTAACTGCTTTACCATTCAAAATTCCACCATTGATAATTTTTGCAGACTCATTTTGAGCAAAAACTGAAAGGCAAGCAAGAGATGTAAATAACATCGTTACAACAATATTCACAAATTTTTTCATTAAGTTCTCCTTAGTTTTGTTATTTCTTAACTAAAATTTTCTAATGGTTGTTCTACAATTCCTTTCCTCAAATCCGGTATTTTTGTGCCTTTAATTTTTTTTGTTTTATCAATTGCCTAAAAACTTAAAAATTCTGTGCTACCCAACCAAATTTGTAATCACCTGAGTTTAATGTTTTCAGCTTATCAATCAAGGAATTCGTCGAATACAGTCCATAAATTAGTAAAAAATCAATTAGACTAACTTTTTCCCAGATTTTTTCTAATGGGGAAAGTTTTAGAATTTGTATTAAAATACTAAAACAAATACAATGAGGCGAGCCAAATCTTAGCTACATCGCCAGTGTCAGCCTTTCTTTTTAGTTTGCCTCATCGTGGCAATTTTAAGTGATTTATTGCCCAAAATCTCAAAAACTACATAAAATTAATATCAAATTTTTTTGAAACGAATATGATTGTTAAAACCAACCGATTTTATAGATTCAACGGGTTTCAACTTGAGGTGGATGAAAGGCTTTTGAAACAAGGAGCGGAAATTATTCCTATAACCTCAAAAGCCTTTGATATTCTAATTGTTTTATTGGAAAACCGGGGCAAGATTGTTGAAAAGGAGACACTGTTAAATCGGGTTTGGGCGGATACTTTCATTAGCGAGGCTACTTTAGCTCAAAACATTTTGACTTTAAGGCGAATTTTAGGAAAAGGAACAAATGGTAAAAAAATTATCGAAACCGTTCCGCGATTTGGCTATCGGTTTATTGCCGAAGTCAGTGAAATTTCCAATAATGATATTGTTCAAACTGAAAGGCATCTCAATGAAGAAACCAATCGTGAACCTAAGTTAATTTACGGTGAAGCACCGGGGGTTGAAAAAAGGGAAACCTCAATAGATTCTCATCGAAAAAATTCCTCTAATCCGTTTTTACAGTTTATTTCAACCACAATCGGTCAAAATAAATTAACTTTTACCATTTTAATAATATTGATCTCAATTGGCGGGATTTTTGGGGCGTGGCAGTTTTTATTGAATTCCTCAACGATGGCTTCACATCAATTTGAAAAAATTCAACTAACTAAACTAACGGTCAACGGAAAAATCGCAAGAGTAGCAATTTCGCCGAGCGGAAAATATTTGAGTTATGTTGAAACTAATGGCGAGGAAAACACACTATTTCTCAAACAAATTGCCACAGAAACCCTTATAAAATTGGTTGCAACCAGAAGCAGCATCATCGGCATTACTTTTTCACCAAATGAAGATTACATTTATTTTGTTTCACACCTCAAAAATGAATCATTGCCGACTGCCGCTAAAAAAACATTGTCCAAAATTCCGATGCTGGGTGGTATTCCTAATCAAATAGCCGAAAATATTGATAGTCCGGTGGCTTTCTCGGCGGATTATAGGCAAATGGTTTTTGTCCGAAATAGTTTTACTGAGAATGAATCTGCTTTAATAATTGCTAATCCGGATGGCAAAAATGAACGAAAATTGACTACCCGCCAATTTCGGGAACGATTTATGACCGACGGATTGTCGTGGTCGCCTGACGGAAAATCAATCGTCTGTCCGGTGCGGACCAATAAAAATGGGCAATTTTTTATGGAAGCATTGGTAGTCAATGCTGAAAACGGGGAACAAAAGTCTTTGACGGAAAAAAAATGGAATTGGGTCGGACAAACAACCTGGTTAAAAGATGGAAGCGGAGTGATCTTTCCGGCTTATGGGGAGCATTCACAAACCTTGACGGACGAAATTTGGCTGGTTTCTTTTCCGTCCGGTGAATCGCGTCAAATTACCAACGGGATCAGTGGTTATTTTGGTCTTGGATCAACCGCAGATTCAAATCAATTAGTTACGATCAAATCGGATTTACTGACAAATTTGTGGACTGCACCGATAGAAAATCCTGGTCAAGGGAAAAAAATCAACCAAAAACTTGCCGAATCCAGTTTACTTAATTTGGGAATTAGTTGGACTTCTGATGGGAAAATTCTTTATTCTTCTGAGCAAAACGGAAACATTGATGTTTGGTCAATGGATACGGACGGCACTGATCAAAAACAAATTACCTCTGAACCAAGTGCCGAATTTGTGCCTCAACTTTCCTCGGACGGAAAATATTTGGTCTTTCTTTCAAATCGCGAAGGAAAATTGGATGTTTGGCGGTCTAAGGCGGATGGAAGCGAAATGCTCCGACTTTCCAATGCAAAAAACGTAACTTCGCCCAGCATTTCGCCTGACGGAAAATGGGTTTTTTATTCTGCTTCTACCGAAAATAGTTTAACCCCTTTTGTTTGGAAAGTTTCGATCGACGGCGGTGAGCCAATCCAAATTAATTCCACCCAAACCTACAAACCACAAATTTCTCCTGACGGAAATTCTATTGTTTGTTATTATCCTTCGGCGGCTCAACCAAGAATCTTACAATTAACAATTCTTTCGGCTCAGGACGGCAAGGTAATTAAACAATTTTCGGATACGGAAATTCAAGTTATACCCGACTTATCTCCATCCATAGTTTGGACACCGGACAGTAAAACCGTTTTGCTCACTAAAGAAAAGAACGGAGTTTTGAATATTTGGCGACAGGATTTAATAGAAACTTCACCAAAGCAAATGACAAATTCTGACGAGTCTATTTTCCGTTTTGCTTTGTCTCCTGATGGTAAGAAATTAATCTACGAAAAAGGCGTGCAAGTCAACGATATTGTGCTAATAAAGGATTTATTGGCACGACCATAAACCTTCAACGTATTGCGCTTCAAAAAAAATTTAAAAAAAATTGAATAACTTTTGAAGTCATTTTCAAGACTTTTTGTAATTGACTCAATAAACTGTTGCCTGTCAAACGATTTTAGGTTTTTAGGTTAGGAATGGAGATAGCGAAGGTGTAAAGCCAGTTATTTAATGACCCGGATAGAATATTTGCGTCCAAACTGGTTGAAAAAGAATTTAGTTTATTTTCTAAATATTCAATCCTCTTTAACTTGATTTCACCAACTGCCGTTATTTTCTCCTAAAAAGTAAAAAGGAGTAGATACAAAATGAGAATTCAGAATTTATTAAAAGTTATATTATTGTTGATTATTGGAGGCAGCATTACAAATTATTCCCAAGCGCAACCCACGTCTCAAATGATTGCAGCTAATCAACTTTTTGAGTCACAAAAATGGGCTGAAGCGGCGCAAGCATATCAAAAAATAATAGACGGCGAGCCGAATAACGGACGAGCCTGGCTGCAGCTTGGCAAATCAAGACTTTCGCTCGGACAATATGAATTAGCAATTAATGCTTTGGAAAAAAATGTTGCCATGAGCAAAAATTCGTGGGCAATGGTTAAAATCGCTTGTGCCTATACCAAATTGAATCAGAAGGAAAAAGCCCTTGAATGGCTGGAAAAAGCAGCCCAAAATAAGGCTTCAGCTACGGTTAATCTGATTCAGGAATCAGACCTTGAATCCTTGCGAAATGAACCGCGTTACAAAGAAATTTCCTTAACTATCGAAAAAGAGCAAAAACCTTGCATGTTTATGGCAGAGGCAAAACAATTTGATTTCTGGATTGGCTCGTGGACAGTTTTTAATCCGCAGGGACAAAAAGCAGGTGAAAGTCAAATTATTCCGATTGCCAGTGGCTGCGGGCTTTTAGAAAATTGGATTAACACACTTGAACTTCCGGGAAAAAGCATCAATTTCTTTGATCCCAAAACGCAAAAATGGCATCAATACTGGATCGGCTCAGACGGCATCCCAATTCGGTTTGAGGGGAATTACAAAGAAAAGTCAATGGTTTTTGAGGGAGTTTCAATTACTAAAGACGGCGAAAAAACACTTTATAAAATGACTTACTTTTTGCTTGATGAAAACACC
>JAIBCC010000005.1 GCA_019694395.1 Pyrinomonadaceae bacterium
TTATCAAAAAACAGTTTCTATTTTCATTTGAAAGAGTGTGAATTTCGCTTCAATCATCGAAATGAAAATCTCTACTCTTTACTTCTGAAAATTACTAAAGATAATGGTCTTATCTAGTCTTGACCCAAAATTAAAATTTGATCTTTGATAATGAATGATAATTTTGCAATTTTAAGGAAATAGGGCATATTTAATTAAACAAACTATTTCTGAGAAAATTCATCTGAATCTTTGCCAAAATTCAAGCGGTAAAACTTGAATCGGCAAAGGAGTTTTATGAGCGAAAAACCTGTCGAAATTAAACTTCCAACCAATCTTTTCCAAGGCAAAACTGCCATCGTAACGGGTGCATCGCGCGGAGTCGGACGTTCAACCGCCTTACGTTTGGCAGAAGCAGGCGCAAATGTTGTCATCAATTATCTTTCGCGTGCCGAAGAAGCTGAAGAAGTCGTCAAAGAATGTAAATTTCGCGGCGTTGATGCAATTGCGGTGCAAGGCGATACATCTGATTGGAACGCGGCTCACAATCTGGCAAAAGCCGCTCTCGAAAAATTCGGACGAATTGATTTGCTGGTTTTGAACGCCGGAATTTGGGAAGGCGCACCGATTGAAGAAATGACCGAAGAAGTCTGGAATCGCGTGATAAACACTAACCTGAAAGCGGGTTGGGCAATGACCAAGGCTTGCGTTCCGGCAATGAAAAAACAGGAGCACGGCGCAATCGTGCTGGTTTCCTCGACTGCCGGACAACGCGGCGAAGCAAATTATTCAAACTATGCCGCTTCCAAAGGCGGGCAAATCTCTTTTACCAAAGCACTGGCAACTGAGCTTGCCCCGAAAATCCGTGTTAATTGTGTGGCTCCGGGTTGGATCGAAACGGCAATGGTGCGTCCGGTTTTCGATGATGAAAATTATAAACAAAGCGTCATTAATTCGATTCCGCTCAAACGAATTGCTACGACTGACGACATCGCGCTTTCCATTTGCTTTTTACTTTCCGATTGGTCGCGTCACATCACAGGCGAGATCGTGAACATAAACGGCGGCGCGGTTCTGTGCGGGTAAAAAAACATTGCCTTGCTGTTAGCGAAAAAGGTAAAATAATCTTGGTCGAAATTTTATTTTCTCAGCTAGCCAAAATGAAAGAAGTAAGACTCAAAGAAAGATTGGAAAATGCCTTCGCAGCATTTTTTGATGATGAAAAATTAGATGATGATTCGTTAAGCCTGACAAATTACGAAAACAATTCTCAAATTGAGCAAAATTCTTCTTTTTCAACAACTTCTAAAAAAATCTTCAAAATTTTCAAGCAAATTTTCTTCTTTTTACCCGCCAATTTCCTGCTATTTTTTATGAGCATTGCTTTTACCGCTTTTTTTCTGCTACGTCCTGTTGGCAGAGGCGGGCGAGGATTTTTTATAGCATTGCTGATTTTTTTGCTAACTTCTCTGATGACAGTTTTCGGGTTAGGCAGTTTGCGCGAGCCAAAGCATTATTTGATTCCGCTTTCAACTATTTCAATTGGCGTAATTTTGGGAATTGTTGGTAGTCTGATTTTTGGAGATTATGGATTCAATTATTTTTTGAGAAGTGTCGTGCCTTATTTTATCCCGCTTGCCTACATTGCCCCGATTTTGGTCAAAAGTTGGGTTGATAAACCCGAAGAACCTCAATTTTTATGAAAAAAGTGAAAATTGAAGAAAAATTTGAGCAAAGATTTAACGCATTTTTTGATGAGGAAGAAGTTAGCAATGAAACCGCATTGAATTTCACAAATGCCGACTCGATTATTCAAGAGAATGAATTGTTTTCAAACAAATACATTTTGATTTGGAAGATTTTCAAGCAAGTATTTTTATTTTTGCCAAGTGCTTTTTTACTATTTTATATCACTTTAGGATTTACCTTAGCCATTGTTGAGTTTTATGCGAGAGGATTTGGCATTCTGCTTGGATTTCAATTTTTCCTTCAACTTCTGTTCATTTTCGCGCTAGAAACGCTTTCATTTTTTGGAACGTGGTTTGGACTTAGCAGTTTCACGAAAAAATCTGATATTGCAATCCCTATTTCGATTATTTCAGTTGCTGTTTTATTAGGGATAATTATTGGGTTTACAACAGATATGCTTACTTTAGCTCGACAAATTTCTAACGATTTTCGCTACGCCATCTGTCTTTTCCCAATCGCCCTCATTGTTCCCAATCTAGTCAAGATGTGGCTTGACCAGCCAAAAGAAAACTTATGAAAAAAGTAAAACTTGAAGAAAATTTTGAATCATTTTTTGAAGATGATTTTGAAAATCGTCAGATTTCCGTATTTCAGAATGAAACTACGCTTGAAAAAGTCACAAATTCTCAAAATGAAAACTCTCTCGACAACTTTTTATCACTAATAAAATTAATTTTTATCTACATTCCCGGCGCGATGACGATTCATTTTGTCGGAATGGTAATTTACTTTTATATCCTGTTTAATCCAGGAGTGACAGAACTAGCCTCCGGACTGATTGTCGGAGGAATTGTCGGAACTTTTCTAACAATGTTTGGAATCGGTAAAACCAATGACTTGAGTTACTTAAAGGTTCCGGCTTCTATTCTGACAGGTTCTGTTTTGATCTCAATAATTTTCGCTTTAATTACAGCTTTTACAGGCGTTGAAATGACCGGAATTTTCTTCCTGAGTTCATTTCCGCTTACTATCATTTTAGGCTACATTGTCAAAAAAATTTTAGACAAAGAATAAATTTAGGGTTGACAAGTCTCAAAATGATTTGTTAGCTTAAAAAACACAGCTTATCAAAGTTGTAAGATTATAAGTTTTGAAAATTTTACAAACGTGGCGATTTAAGGCAACTTGCTCCACGATAAAAACTGCTAAAGGTCGGCGAGAAATCGTCAATAACCGAAAGATTTTACAGAAAAGTCTTCGTGCAACTAACTTTAGCACGAAGGCTTTTTTCTTTTGTCCAAAAGTTGCCGAATTTTAATAAGTCTCAAGTCGCAGGTTTCAAAAGTCGCAAGTCGAGACATTAGAGTAATTCGACTTGAGACCTGAGACTTAGAGACTTGAGACTGAAAAGGAAAAAAATTTATGTCAGAACAAAACAATTATCATTTCAACACTTTGGCACTACACGGCGGACAAGAGATTGATCCAACCACAAATTCGCGGGCAGTTCCCATTTATCAAACTACCAGCTACGCATTTAACAACGCAGATCACGCGGCGAACCTTTTTGCCCTGAAAGAATTCGGCAATATTTACACGCGTTTGATGAATCCGACCACGGATGTTTTTGAAAAACGTATCGCCGCGCTTGAAGGCGGAGTTGCCGCATTAGCAACTGCCTCAGGACAAGCGGCTGAAACCTTAGCGATTTTAACGATTGCTTCAGCAGGCGACGAAATTATTTCGACAACTTCCCTTTACGGAGGAACTTACAATCTTTTCCATTACACTTTGCCGAAACTCGGGATCAAATTTCATTTCGTTGATGCCGAAGATTTTGACGGAATCGAAGCGGCGATCAATGACAAAACGAAAGCGATTTATACCGAAACGGTCGGTAATCCGAAACTTGATGTAGTTGATATTGAAAAACTTGCGGAGATTGCCCATCGTCACGGATTGCCGTTAATTATTGACAATACAGTTCCGTCTCCTGCTCTGGTAAATCCGATAAAATTCGGTGCAGATATTGTAGTTCACTCAGCTACCAAATTTATCGGCGGACACGGCACGACAATTGGCGGAGTTATCGTTGACGGCGGAAATTTTGATTGGGCAGCCTCTGGACGTTTTCCTGATTTCGTCAATCCCGATCCGAGTTATCACGGGATTTCTTTTACTGAAGCCTTTGGAAATCTGGCGTTTATCCTCAAAGCCCGTGTTCAGGGATTGCGCGATACAGGTGCAGCACTTTCACCGTTTTCATCGTGGCAGCTTTTACAAGGAACAGAAACTTTGCACCTCCGCCTCGAACGGCATAGCGAAAATGCTCTGGAAGTAGCAAAGTTTTTAGAGAAACACGCGGACGTTTCGTGGGTAAATTATCCCGCTTTGGAATCCAGCAAATATTTTGAACGCGCTAAAAAATATCTCCCGAATGGCAAAGGCGCAATCGTCACTTTCGGCATCAAAGGCGGCTACGAAGCAGGTAAAAAGTTTATCAATTCATTGAAACTGTTCAGTTTACTAGCCAATATCGGTGACGCAAAATCATTGGTCATTCATCCCG
This sequence comes from Pyrinomonadaceae bacterium, assembly GCA_019694395.1. GTDB lineage: Bacteria > Acidobacteriota > Blastocatellia > Pyrinomonadales > Pyrinomonadaceae > JAIBCC01. The sequence continues at coordinate 4,238 of JAIBCC010000005.1, forward strand.
CTTCGACGACACACCAGCAATTAACCGAAGCAGAACAAGCATCAACCGGTGTCACACCCGATTTGATTCGTTTGAGCGTCGGCATCGAAGATATTCGGGATATTTTGGCAGATATTGAACAGGCTTTAGCGATTTCAAAAGAGAATGTAAATACGGCAAAGGCTTAATCTAGAGTGGCATTAGCAGTGGCAGAGGCAGTAAAAACTGTTTTCTGTCCCGGCTACCGGAATGGCAGTAAAAAGCAGACTGCAACTGCTTCTGCCAACTGCAACTGATATGTTCGAGATAGATTTCAAATTTAATGAACCATTCACATTGGAAAGCGGCGAAGTTTTGGATTCTTTGCAACTTCGCTGCACGATTTACGGCAAACTGAATGAAGATAAATCCAATGCAGTCTTAGTTTTCCACGCTTTAACGGGAAGCTCGCGGATTGGTGATTGGTGGAATGGCGTGATGTGTGACGGATGTGCTTTAGATACTTCTGAATACGCCTTTGTCTGTGTCAATTATCTCGGTTCTTGTTACGGCTCTACGAGTGCGAAGTCCTTAAAAAAACTGGGCAAGAGTTACAAAAAAAGTGAACTTCCACTCGTAACCGTGCGAGATATTGTCCGTTCAAATGTCTTTTTGTTTGAATATCTCGGCATCAAAAAATTCAAAGCAGTTATTGGCGGTTCAGTCGGCGGAATGTTGGCTTTGCAGTTCGCTGCGGATTATCCCGAATTAACCGAAAAAGTTATTTCTCTCGCCGCAACTCCTTTATCGGCAATGGGTTTGGCTTTAAATCATTTGCAGCGTCAAGCAATTTATTTGAACGACATCAAGCTCGCCCGTCAAATTGCAATGGTGACATACAAATCACCACGCCAATTTGATAACCGCTTTGGACGCAAACCGAACCGCAACGGCGAAAATCCGAAAGAAAAACACGAAAACCGTTTTGATATTGCGGGTTATCTCGATTATCAAGGCGAATCTTTTAACCACCGTTTTGAGATCGAAAGCTATCAACTAATCACTAAAGCTATGGATTTATTCGACTTAACCGATGAACAAATCCAACAAATCTCTACCAAAGTTTCATTGGTCGGGATTTCCAGCGATTGGCTTTTCCCGGCTGACGATGTGCGGAATTTAGCTAAAAGATTCAAACGAAACGGAGTTGAAACCGAATATTTTGAAATAGTTTCCGATGACGGACACGATGCCTTTTTGAGCGATATTAAAGAAACTTCGAGAGTTTTGAAAGAGATTTTAACCGCAGAGACGCGGAGACGCAGAGACGAATTTAATGTTTTTTTTAATAATTCCAAAACTGTTTCTAAATGCGTATTTGCCTAAAACTCTGCGTCTCCGCGCCTTTGCGGTGAATAAAATTTATGAGCGAAAAGATTGTAGATAAAAAATTACCTAACTATTTGTTGAAAGGAAAAATTGCGATTGTGACAGGCGCAAGTCGCGGAATCGGACGAGCCACGGCAATTCGTTTAGCCGAAGCGGGCGCAAATGTGGTCGTCAACTATTTGCAAGCCGAAGATGCCGCCGAAGAAGTGGTCAAAGAGTGTCAAAGCTTTGGTGTGCAAGCATTTGCGGTCAAAGCCGATGTCGGAAATTTTGCTGAGGCTAAGCGTTTGACCGATGAAGCAGTCGAAAAATTCGGCAAAGTTGATATTCTCGTCGCCAACGCGGGAATCTGGGAAGGCGCACCGATTAATGAAATGTCCGAAGAAATTTGGGACAAAGTTTTGGACGCAAATCTGAAAGGAACTTGGACGGTTTGCCGGACTGCAACCGAAGTTTTCAAAAAACAAAATTCGGGCAACATCGTCATTGTCTCCTCAACCGCCGGACAACGCGGCGAAGCCGGATATTCAAACTATGCCGCTTCCAAAGGCGGACAAATTTCTTTTACCAAAGCCCTTTCCAACGAACTTGCACCGACAATCCGCGTTAATTGTGTCGCGCCGGGCTGGGTTGATACGGCTTTGAACGGCGAAGTTTTTTCTGACGCAAGTTTTTTCCACAGGGTTGTGGAAAACATTCCTTTGAAGCGCGTGGCAACTGCTGATGATATTGCGCTTTCGATAATTTTCCTTGCTTCCGATTGGTCGCGCCACATCACGGGCGAGGTTATCAATATCAACGGAGGCGCGGTGCTTTGCGGATAGATTTTATTATCAAGTCTCCAGGCTTTGAAAACTTCAAAGCGGCTTTGATTCATTCAAGACAAATATTTTAAGCAATTCTAAAATAGCCGTCATCTGATTGTGACTTAAATCATATTTTCATCACAAAAAGAGGCATAAAATTTAAAATGTTATGGTTGGACAAGCATTAAAAACAAACATTGAGCAAAAATTTCGACAGGTTGAAAATCTGGTTGGCAACACACCGATTTACGTTATCAATTTCAAATTTCAAGACGAAAAACGGACGATTTACGCCAAAGCCGAGCATTTGAATTTGACCGGCAGCATCAAAGACCGAATGGCTCTGCACATTTTGCGCGATGCTTACCAAAACGGCGACATCAAGGAAGGCGACACGATTGTCGAAGCCACCAGCGGCAACACCGGAATTGCATTTGCCGCCATCGGTAAAGCTTTTGGACATCCCGTTAAAATCTATATGCCCGATTGGATGAGTTTTGAGCGCAAGGCAATCATCAAAAGTTTCGGTGCAGAAGAAGTTTTGGTTTCACACGAAGAAGGCGGATTTTTGGGCAGTATCGCGTTGTGCGAAAAACTTTTTGAAGAAGAGGAAAACATTTTTCTGCCACACCAGTTCTCAAATTGCGCCAACTCAAAAGCGCATTACGATGGAACAGGCAAAGAAATCTGGCATCAGTTGGAAAAATTAAATCTCGTTCCTGATGCATTTGTCGCCGGAGTCGGCACGGGCGGAACGGTGATGGGAGTCGGAAATTATCTGAAAGAAAAAAATCCAAACGTTAAAATTCATCCGCTTGAGCCGTCAGAAAGTCCAACGCTTTCAACCGGCTACAAAGTCGGCAAGCATCGCATTCAAGGGATTTCCGATGAATTCATTCCCGACCTTTGCGAATTGAAAAAACTTGACGAAATTATTGCAGTCTCCGATGGTGATTCGATTTTGATGGCGCAAAAACTGGCATCAAGTTTAGGTTTAGCGGTTGGAATTTCTTCGGGCGCGAACTTTTTAGGAGCGTTGATTGCCCAAAATAAACTCGGCGCAGACGCAGTTGTGGCGACAGTTTTCTGCGACAGCAACAAAAAATATCTGTCAACGGATTTGGTTAAAGAGGAACCAATTAAAGAAAATTATCTTTCGCCTGAGATTGAACTGATTGATTTTGAAACTATTGGCAGATTATAAAATTCTTATTTATTTGTGTCAGACCATTGCTCTGCGAAGAAATCTTCATTTTATAATTTTATCTCTTAAGTCGTTTAATTTGCACAATTATATTAGATTCGTGCGTTAAATCAATCAGTTACGGCTTTTTTCCTTATTATTTAACTTTGTTGAGATTCATTTCAAAAAACTTCATCCAGGTTTGACCATCCCGGGAAAATTCCCCAATTTCAAACCAGGCATCATTATCGGTTTTAATGGTGTAACGAATTGTGCCTCCTTGAACTTGAAAACCCCATTTGTAACCGCCTTCGACCACCTGAAAATCAAACTCGCCACCCATTCCGCTTGCCAGATAGGTGCGGAAACGGTATTTCGAGTCTTTCGGGTCAAAAGATAAAACGGCTAAAGTCTCGTGAATGACTTTGCCTTCTGGATTGGTAAATTTTCCTTCAATCAAAATCGCCAGACCGTCCAGTTTCCTTTGCACCATTTCCGTTCCGGTAAAATTTTCGCGGTTCGGACCTTGTTGAATCCAACCGGAACCTTTCCATTGTCCAACCATACTTTCAAGTTTTTTAACTTCGGCACGCTGCTTTTCGACTGTATTTTCCTGTGCAAAAGCTGCGCTAACTGTGGTTAATAAAATAACTGCGATCAATAAAAATGTTTTCATAATGTTTACAATTATGACCAATTTGATTGATTAAGTCTTGAATATTTGCGACATCCGAAAGAATTATTTGACCAGATTTCCGTGTTTGATTCGTTTTACTTTTTTGGCAAAAGAATTTGGCGAGCGTTTGGTAACGGAAACAAATTCGCGAGTCAAATGGGCTTGGTCAGCAAAACCAATTTCGGCGGCGCGATTTGCCCAGTTTTGCTGATTATTTTCAACCAGATCAACGGCGGCAGCTCTAAATCTGCGCGTTCGTGCAAACTGTTTCGGCGAGAGTCCTGAGCTAAACTTGAAACGCCTTTCAAGTTGACGAGGGCTCAAACCTACTGTTTCTGCAATTTCGGCGATTTTTATTTCGCCATTTGTTTGCTCAATTAATTCAACGGCTTTCGCTACTTTTTCATCAAACAAAACTTGCCGGTTATTAAACTCCTGCAAACATTTTTCATAAACCTCAATTGCTTCTTCAAAACTTTGACAATCGTTCAGCTTTTCCAAAAGTCCTGTAGTCAAATGCGGAAATTTATCGGCTTCCAACATTCTTTCTTTTCTGAAGATTGCCGGATCAATTTGTAAAATTTTGGCACAGGCGGCGGGTGAAATTCGCATTCCCCAGAAAATATCATTTGGAAAAACCGGCGCAATTATTGATTCAAGATTAAGCCCGTTCAGAGCCAAGCTTTTCAGCCCGATTTTTTCGTTACGATGATAAAAAAGCGAAACGCATCCATCAGGAAAAACTTCGTGTTGAAATTGCCGGAAATCTCCTGCACTAACGGTAAATTCCCAAAACGAGAAAACCAGTCGTGAGACATCTATGGAAGAATTAATTTCACGATAAAACAATTCCATATTTCATTGCTCAATCGGTTCTTTGTTACCCTTGATCGGTTCAAACGGGATAAAATTCATCTCAAACCACGCACTCGCCACGCCGAAAAATTCGCGGAAAGCCCAATAATTTTCGCCTTCATACGGACGGCGATTGGAAATGATTCCAACCGCATCAACACCGATATTTTGGCAGAGGTAGATCGAACGCGGCAGATGAAATTCCTGCGAAACCATAATGGCTTTTTTGATTTCAAAAATCTCTTTGGCGCGATAACAGGTGTCGTAGGTGCGCCTGCCCGCAAAATCCAAAGCGATGTCATTTTCGGGAACGCCGAGTTTTATCGCGTAATTTTTCATTGCAGTCGGTTCATCATATTCTTTGGTCGGATTATCTCCTGACATCAATAATTTTTTGACCTTTCCGGCTTTGTAAAGCTCAACTGCGGTGATGATTCTATCTTCCAAAACAAAAGACGGAACGCCGCCATCCCAAACCTTTGCGCCCAAAACGATCGCAATTCGGTTTTCGTTTGGAGCTGCTTCGACCGATTTGTAAATCTTGTCTTTGGAATAACTTGAGACTTGCAGATTGATAAGATAAATTACAAAAAGTGCAAGACATCCAAGCGAAATGAGCCACAAGAGAATTCGTAAAAACTTCTTCATAAAACCTCTTGACTGACAATATAAGCAATTTTTAGAAAATGTCTATGATTATTTTGAAAGATTGAGAATTTCTTTTAATTTTTCAGGATTTCGTTGACGGCTTCTATCAAAGTATTGGCGATGATCGTCGGTTTCAACTCAAATTTTTTCAAATGCTTTTCGCCATAACCTGTTAAAACTAAAGCAGTTTTGATTTTGGCGTTATTTCCTAATTCCACATCCAGGTTTTTATCGCCGATCATCCAGGAATTTTCCAAATCGATATCAAATTCCTGCATCGCCTTTTCGATCATTCCCAGATTTGGTTTGCGGCAGCTGCATCCGGCATTTGGAAGGTGCGGACAAAAATAAAAAGCATCAATTTTTTCGGTCAATTGATTTTGAATTGCCTCGTGAACCGAGTGCATATCGGCTTCGGTGTAAAACTTTTTGCCGATTCCGCTTTGATTGGTTGCAACGAGAACTAAAAAGCCTTGTTCTTTCAGCGACTTAACGGCTTCGTCAGTGTAATCAAAAAAACGTAATTCTTCAACGCGATGGAGATAATTTACTTCTTCAATCAGCGTTCCGTCACGATCTATAAAAACTGCTTTTTTCTTTGAGCTATGTTTTTCCATCTTTCTTGTCGAAACATTTACCAATCAGCTTCGCAATAGTCTTTCAACAATTTACCGTAAAACTTCTCATTATTTAAAGTCTGCCCGATGCAATCGTAAATTCTTGCTGCACCGTCAATTAAATCCAGCGGCGGAGTAAAACCTTCTTCGTAGAGTTGATTTAGTCTTTCAAACGGTTTGCCGGATGACATCCAACCGACATCAACACTGTTCATAAAAATATTTGACTCAGCATAATCTTCGGCAGAAGTGCGGGTCATCATATTCAAAGCCGCTTTGGTCATATTCGTGTGCGGATGATGCACGGTTTTTCCATGATAACTGAATTGCCCCTCGGAAGATGTGACATTAATTACAAAACGCTTTTCAAATGGAGAACGGCAAAGCAAATCCTTTAACTTACTGTTCAAAATAAACGGAGCAATATTATTAATCAGGTTAACTTCAATTAATTCAGGCATTTCAACTTCGTCTAATTTCATTACCCAACTATTATGCGGACGCAGATCAAGTGGTTGATTGAAAATATCAACTTTATCGGGCGGAAAATATTCGGCAAAACTTTTTGCCAGTTCCTGCCCGTTGGTGGAAATAATTTCAGTTTCAACCTTCTTAATAATTTTCTCTTGTTGAGTTGCAGGCAAAAGATTTAGCTCATTTTCTCTTTCTAATAATGGTTGATAATATTCGTTCGGATATTTAATCGTTTGCGCCGCATTATTGACGATAATATCAAGATATAGCTCAGTCTGTTTGAGATAATTTATAAAATTTTCCAAAGCAAAAATGTTTCGCAAATCCAATCCGTAAATGCTCAATTTATCCTGCCATTCTTGATAATCAGGTTCCTTTGAATATTCCGCTAAAGCATTGACAGGAAAGCGCGTGGTGACAATTACCCGCGCACCGTCGCGTAAGAATTTGAGCGCAGTTTGATAGCCGACTTTGATGCGTCCGCCGGTTATCAAAACTATTCTGTCCTTCATTTCTAAACACTGCTCGCGTTTTGAATAATTAAAATCCGCACAAGCCGGACAAAGCCGATGATAGAAAAAATGAACTTCGTCAAATCGTTTTTTACAAACGTAACAATTAACCGATTTATTGAGTTTTCGCTTTGAAAGATCTGAAAAAGGCGGGGTTTTCTGATGAAAATTTTTGACAGTTTCAGTCGAAGAAAAGACTTGTTTATCTTCCTCCACCAGCTTTGTCTTGTTATTTTTTCTGATTTCCTTTCGCGCCTGTTTATGGATTTTGGTGACAAGCCCTTTGAATAGATCAGTATCCGGCGAAGCATTGGGATTTTTACTGAGGATTTTGAGAACTTTGAGACAGGCTTCCCATTCTTGTTGCGTAAAGTCAGTATTGGACATTTTTATAAAAACTTTTGGTCGGGAAAAAGATCGGACTCGAACCGACAGCCTTCAGTCTAGCAGCCTGATACTCTTCCTTTGAGCTACAATTTCCCGGAAAATTTATGGAGAAAAGACTGGACTTTAACCAATAACCTGCGGTTTTGGGGACCGCTATTCTTACATTTGAACTACTTTTCTCCACTACCAATATAAACAAAAACGTTTGTTTGAACAATATTTAATCAAGAATTGCTTTACATTTCTCAAAAACTTCGTCCGCTGAAATCCGTGTCATACAACGATGGTCAATCGGGCAATCACGCAGCATACAGGGCGAACAATCAACTTCTCTGCGAATGATTTCCGAGCCAATCGGATAGGTTGTTTTTGGATTGGTCGGACCGAAAATAACGATGGTTTTGGTTCCCAAAGCCGCCGAAATATGCGCCGGACCAGTATCGTTTGAAACCAGCAAATCACACAAACTCAAAATCGCAGTTGATTCCGCCAACGAAGTTTTGCCTGTTAAAACAATCGGCTCAATTTCTACTTTTTCAATAACTTCCAGCGAAACCTCAAGTTCACTTTTATCTCCAATTAAAATTACATTGGCATTTAATTCGCTTTGAAGTTTGTCGTTCAATTTAGCATAACTTTCACTTTGCCAACGTTTAGCACGGGAATTAGTTGAGCCTGCACAGAATGCAATCAGCTTTTTCGACAAATCTATTCCATTTTCGGCTAAAATTTTTCGCGCTTCGTTTTTCCGTGTTTCGGAAACGGCTAAATCAAATTGCGGTTCGGACTTAATTTCTGGATTGCCACAATAAAAAGTTTCCACCTCGTCCACTAAATTCAAATAGTAATAAATTTCGTGCTTTTCATCTTTCCAAGCTGGTTTTTGAATTGAATTTGTCAGCAGAAATGAGCGTCCTTCGTTGGCGTAACCGAACCGTTTTTTGGTTTTGCCAAGCTTGGAAATCAGTGCAGTTTGGAACGAATTTGTGAAAAGAATTGCCAAATCAAAATTCCCTTTGCGCCATTTTTTTGCTTGTTCAAAGATTGATTCTGTGGGCTCAATAATCAAAAAATCATCAATAAAATCAGCGTCCTGAAAAATTCCTTGCGCCCATGCACGAGTGCAAAGGGTGATCTGTGCATCGGGAAAAACACGGCGCAACTTGCGCAAAGCAGGAATCTGCATCACAGCATCGCCAATCCAATTTGTTCCACGCACGATAATTTTCACTATTAGAATTTTTAACGCAAAGGCGCGAAGATGCAAAGGCGCAAAGTTTTTTATAAACCGTTGACTACGCGATGAACTCCATTAACAACTCTTTTTTCGCCAAAATTTATGACTAAACCAAGTTTGACATTCATTAAACGGAGGTAGGTCAAAGTTTGTGCTTCGAAAATGCTGTTATAATTGATAACCGATTTTACTTCAACAATTACAAGATCATTGACCAGCAAATCAAGTTTCAGGGGGGACGCTAAAAGATTACCTTTATATTTAATCGGGACTTCCATTTGTCTTTTGATCTGTAATCCTTTTGCTTTCAATTCCCAAGCCAAAGATTCTTCATAAACACTTTCCAATAAACCTGGTCCGCCGAGAGTTTTGTGCACTTCAATCGCTGAATCAACAATGATTTTGCTGATCTCATTTTCTGTCATTTGGATTTTCTCCGTTTAGGTTGGATTGAGGGCAGAGTTAATATTTTTAACGCAAAGACTCGAAGATGCAAAGGCGCAAAGTTTTTTCTTTAATTTTTTTTCTTACCCAATTTTGTCAATTATTCGTATAGCTTTTGAATAAAATCTTGCAAAAAACTTTAAAAATCCCTTTGCGCCTTATGCCACTTTGCGCCTTTGCGTTAAAGAAGTTTCCGTAATCCTTCTTCTATCGAAATTGTCGGTTTCCATTTCAATTCAAACTCAATTTTTGAAATATCGGAAACATAATTAAACGGAACGGGACTCGGAGTTTTAACCGAATCGTCAATTACCGCATTTGCACCGACAATTTTCTCAATTTTTTCGACTAGTCCGCGCAAGGTCAGAGAGTTTTGGTAGCCGCCGCCGAGGTTATAAAGTCCGTGAGTAACATCGGAATCAATAAAGGCTTGGCAAGCGCGGGCGAAGTCTTCAACGTGCAAAAAATCGCGTTTCGGCTCGCCTTTTTCTAAGAGAAAAATTGGTTCCCCGACATTGATTGCATCTAGATAATGCGTCACAAAATTTGGTTCATTACCATCGCTTTTTGGCGCGTAAACAGTGGAAAGACGAAAGATGCAGGTGCGAAAGTTGTTTTGATGTCCGTAATATTCAACGTATCTTTCGACAATCAGTTTTGACCACTCGAGCGGCGATTGCCCGCAATAATCGGTCAGGCATCTTTCGGGAACTTCTTCAAAATTATCGGCATAAACACCGTAAACATCTTTGGTCGAAGCAAAAATAAATACCGAATTTTCACGCATTTTCCGAAGCAAATTTACTGTTCCTTCGACATTGGTTAGAAAACATTCTTCGGAATTTTCGGGCGATTTGTCCAAAAAAGCCGCCAGATGAATCACTACATCGTAATCTTCGACTTTTTCTACGTCCTGCAAATTCAAAATATCCAAATTTGAACGGCGCGAAAAATCATCCGCATTGAAAAAATTGCGAATATGCGTTCCCAGAAAACCGCTTCCGCCTGTTACCAAAACTTTCATAATTATTTTGTCGGTCTTTGGACTTTGGCTTTTGGTCTTTGATTTACTCCTTCTTCGTAATTCATTTCTAATAAAGATTAAATTTGCCGGGGAAAATAACATCAAAGACCCAAGACCTAAAACCCAAAACCATAATTTAATCTTAAACGCTTGATTTATTAACAGCAATCAAAGATTATACTTGCAAAAACACTTACAGGAGATTTTTATGTCATCGGGAAGTTTATTTGAAGAAGAAAAAGAACGCAGCCCGTTACCTCGTATTTTTTTAGCTATTGGCTTAATTGTGCTGATTATAGCCGGAATAATCGGTTATTTTGCCTACCAATCAAACAAAGAACGGGTTCAAGCTGCCAGAGATGTCCGTGCCGAAGAAAATTATCGTGATACGGCGATAAATATGTTGTCTCATTCCAGATTTTCCGGCGATGAATTCCGGGCGCAGCTTTTAGGGAAAGGGCGTTTGGAAAGATATGAAAGGGTAAATGAAGACCTCTATTTTACTTATCCACGTTCCAGTCAGGAAGAATTTGATGAGTTTGTCAACAAGTTTTTTGTAGATAAAAATAAACTCGAATGGGCAAAAGAAAAGGATGGAAAACTCGAAATGGGCGGCTACTCGGTAGCGATCAGCGACCAAACTCCGTATTTTTTCCGCACCAGTCTCAAAAATTTCAAAGTTGATTCAACCCAACCGTTAAATTTTCCATTCAAAACAGTTAATTACACTTTAAATCTGCGAGAAGTAAAAGATTTTTTGGATAACACCCAAATTTACGGCGGAAATATAGCCGTTGATGCAACTCAGCGTTCATCTGACCCAACTTTGTGGTTTGCCAATCACGGAATTATGGTTGGAAAACCAAATGAGCCGACTTTGCAGCGATTGGTCAAAGACCTTTTGAAAGATGTCGAAGACAACCGCGAAAAGAAAATTCAGCGATTGGTTGACTTTGTTTCAAATGAAATCGAATACAGTTATGTAGAAGCATTTGGCGGCGGTGAAACCTTAAAACGTCCCGATGAAATTTTGATGACCAGAAACGGCGATTGCAGCAACAAAACAATTTTGCTGGCTTCATTGCTCGAACAAATCGGGGAAGATTACATTTTGCTTTACTGTCCGCATCACATCACGGTCGGAGTTCAACAAGGCAATTTTCCCAACGATAACAAAATGGATTTTGAATGGGAAAAGAAAAATTGGCTGATTGCCGAAACGACTTTACCCAATTTTCAGGTTGGAATTACCAAAGTTGCCGGATTCGATAAAATCACGCCGATCAATTTTGTCCAACGTCCGAAAGAAAAAAATCTGATATTTGATGCGAATTCGATGAAGGTTTTGGAGTTTAGATAAATGGAACGCCAGCATCTTGCTGGCAAACATCGGGGAACGATGTAGCAAAGTTTAATCAAAGGTTAATTCAGACTTAGCTTGAAATTTTCGCGCCCGTTCCTTATTTCGCCAATTCCGTCAATTTTTGCAGACTTTCACCGCGTCCAATGACAATGAGTAAATCACCCTCTTTTATTTCGGTATTACCCATCGGATGAAAGATCATTTCGCCGTCTTTGCGCCTAATCGCTACAATCACTAAATCCAATTCGGCTTGGATATTTGTATTTTTTAGTTTTTTATTGACGTAATTTGATGATTGGGCGACCGTAATTTCTTCAAAAGCCAAATCCAGATTTTCCGCCACGATCGAATCCATAAAATCTGCAATAGCCGGCTTTAGCAATGCACGAGCCATTGTCTGACTACCAATAATGGTCGGCGCAACAACACGGCTCGCTCCGGCGCGAATCAATTTCGGTTCAGCTTCTTCTTCGACGGCGCGGGCAACTATGTGCAGATAGGCATTCATTCCGCGAGCGGTCAGCACTACATAAACGTTTGCCGCATCATCAGCCAAACAACTTGCCAAACCTTTGGCGCGATTCACGTTTGCCCGCCGCAAAACTTCTTCGCTGGTAGCATCACCGACAATAACGAAATCGCCTTTTTCAATATATTCCGCAACTTTTTTTTCGTCTTTTTCGATAACTACGAAAGGCATTTTTTGACTTTCCAGATTGCGAATGATTCTGCGTCCGACTCTTCCCGCACCGCAGACAATAAAATGATTGTTTAATTTCTCCATCTCTTTTGTTTTCCGACGATTATTGAGAATTGAAAAGAATTCCGATTGAATAATTCCCTGCACCAAAGAAGTTAAAGCATACAAAACCGTCCCGCCGCCAATCAGCATAAAAAAAATAGCGAAAATACGTCCCGGAACAGTTTTTGGCGAGACATCGCCGTAACCAACCGTGGTCACGGTTTCGGTAGCAAGATAAATACTGTCAAGCAAAGAAAATCCTTCGATAAGGTAAAATCCTGTAGTTCCAAAGGCAATCGCAACCGCAATTGCAATCGCGGCAAAAGCTAACCGGCGGCGGGCAAAAGTTGGAATCTGTGCAAATAAGGGGATATTCTTCATTTGAATCAGTGCAATTTTACAATTTTTGCTAGACAGCGCAAACGGAAAATTTATAAAATCTTAAATGGGCAACTTGCCATAAAAATTTCCCCTCCAAATATTTATTAATCTCGCCAAAAGATGTTAAATCGAATTAAAGCCAAACCGGAAGATAAAAAAGTTTACAAAAGCCTGCGTTATCGGCTCAAAGTTGATGATGCGAAAACTCCGCCGCAAAAGAGTTTTATCCGACGGTTTTTCAGTAGGACTTTTCGTTTAATTTTCAATCCGATCACACTTTTACTGTTTGTTTTGTTTTTGTTAGGTGCAGGAATGACTTTCGGATATTTTTGGAATGAATATTCGGAAAGAGTTGATCTGCTCCTGCGCGGTGAAGTCTTTACTAAGAATGCCGGGGTTTATTCTGCGCCAAAAACCATTAAAGACGGTGAAGGAATCTCCAAAGAGGATTTGAAGGAATATCTTAAAACCGCTGGCTACATTGAGAAAAATAGTCAGGCTGATGAAAACCGCAGCCGTTATAAAATCCAGGATAATGCGATTCAAATCGAACCAGGCGAAACCGCTTTAGTCGACGATAAAAAGATTTTCTCGACGCTTGAAATAAAATTTACCAAAGACGGCAAAGCAATAGACCAGATCACCGATATTGATACCAAAAAAGTTGTTAAAGAAGCTAAACTTGAGCCGAAAATTTTAAGTTCGATCACTGCCGAACGTGACGGCAGACGCAAAGCTGTCAGTTTTAATGATGTTCCCGAAAACCTTAGAAAAGCAATCATCACTACCGAAGATCGAGCGTTTTTTGAACATTACGGCGTAAATTTTCGCGGTATTGCGCGCGCACTTTGGCGCAGATACGAAGGCAATGACAATTCGCCCGTTGCCAGACAAGGCGGGTCTTCGATTACTCAGCAATTGGTCAAAAATCTTTTACTTTCAGACGAATACACGCTTGAACGCAAAGCCAAAGAGGCTTTTATGTCGCTAATTTTGGAAACACGTTTGAGCAAAGAAGAGATTTTTACACTTTATTGCAATCAAATTTATCTCGGACAACAAGCCGGAGTTTCGATCTATGGAGTCGGTGAAGCGGCAAACGTCTATTTCGGAAAAGATGTTACTGCACTAACGTTGCCCGAAGCCGCGATGATCGCCGGAATTATCCGCAGTCCGAATCGCTACAATCCTTACAAAAATCCTGACAAAACTACCGAACGGCGCAATCAGGTTTTGGAATCAATGCTCGAAGCCAACCAAATTTCACAAAAAGAGTTTGACGAGGCAAAAGCAACTAAATTAACGCTTTATCAGATTTCGGTCAAAAAAGATTTGCAGGGAATGCCGTATTTTTCGCAATATGCGATCGAGCAGTTGCCGAAATTGGTCAATGATCCCGAAGCTTTACAGCATTTACGGGTTTACACCACGATTGACCCCGATTTGCAGAAAATTGCCAATGATGTCGTGGTCAATCGTTTGGATAAATTGGACAAAGCGTTTCCCAAAAAACCGAAAGGCAGTTTGCAAGCCGCTTTAATTGCAATTCGTCCGAAAACAGGCGAAATCGTAGCAATGGTCGGCGGACGCAACTATCTGGAAAACCAATTCAATCGTGCAACCGATGCGATGCGTCAACCCGGTTCAGTTTTCAAACCTTTTGTCTATGCGACCGCTATCAACAGCGCATATGATACGGGCAGAGTTTTTACGGCTGCGACAATTTTTAAAGACGAGAAAAAGACTTTTACTTTTAACAACGAATCTTACTCACCAAATAATTACGGCGATGTTTTCAGCAATGAAGATATGACTTTGCGCGATGCTTTGGTCAAAAGTAAAAATACGATCACGGTTGATCTTGGAATGCAGCTCAACATCGGAAAAGTAATGAATTTTGCGACCAAGGCAGGTTTCCCGCGAGTTGAAAAAGCGTATCCGTCAATGGCACTCGGAACTGCCGAAGCCACACCATTACAAGTTGCCACCGCCTACTCCGTTTTTGCCAATTTGGGCGATAAAATTTCTCCGATTGCCATTAACCGCATCACCACCGGTGAAGGAAAGACCGTAATTGCACCTGTTACGGAAAAGAAAAACGTCTTAAAATCCGATGTTGCCTACATTATGGACGACATTATGAAAGATGTTATCAATCGCGGAACTGCTGTCAGTGCACAGTCTTGGGGCTTCAAAAATGTGCCGGGAAAATTCGGGTTTGCCGGAAAAACGGGAACTTCGCGTGATGGTTGGTTTGCCGGATTTACACCTGAATTGATTTGCGTAGTTTATGTCGGATTTGATGAAGATGATGAATTAGGAATGAAAGGCGCAGATTCTGCTTTGCCGATTTGGGCGGATTTTATGCGTCAAACGTTAAATTTACATCCTGAATGGAACGGCGATTGGACAATGCCCGATTCAATCCACCAAGCCGAAATTGATACTCGTAACGGCAATGTTCTGCGCGAACTCGCCCCGAAAGAAGCTGAATCAATCAATGCTCAACAAAAAGTTTTGAAGAAAAATACGGAGGCTTCACCAACTCCGACGCCCGAAACACCAGAACTGATCAACACTTTTTTGAGCAATGTTCCGCTTGAATTTAAACGGGTAGAACTCTTTATTGCCGGAACGCTCCCGATTAATACAACACCTGAAATTGATCCAAATGCAGAAAGCGCAAAACCGGAAGCAACTCCGACACCTTTTACCACTTGGGAAGAAGCGCAACAGCCCTCTTCCGAAAAGTCCAAAACTAAAAATACTGCTAAAGAAGAAACTGAAGTAACTCAAAGTATTACCGTTATGATCTGTCCGATGTCGGGAATGCGTGCCACCATCAATTGCCCCGAAAAAGAAGCGAAAACCTTCAAAAACGGAACTGAACCAAAAGATTTTTGCATTCTACACAACAAACCTCAGCAAAAGTAGCTGAACCTGCCCGTCTAGTTTCCAAACCTGCCCCCAAGCTAAAAGGAGATAAAGTATGCCGCTTGAACAAGATATGATAAACATTCTGCAAAATCAGAAAACTCGTCAAATTTCGTTTAGTTTTACTTCGTCAGTGGGCGGAACAGTAACAGTCAATTATTCGACATTCCAAAGAATCATTGAAGGGCTGCAAAATAATCGTTTTGAAGTAACTGACCAGGGCGCACCTCCGGGAGGAGCTGCTTATAATCCAAATTCAAGTATAGCGGGCAGATCAGGCAGATTTAAGTTAAATCCTACTGGCGGTGTTCAAGTGGCTTTTGAATCGCTGGTAGTTCACGAATCAGTCCACGCTTCGTTTGATTTAACCCGGTCAACTCTGCCGTGGGTAGATAATGAAGCCGCTGCACATATTGCACAGGGATATTACTATTATTTGAGCAATATCAGTCCAAATATTATTACCTTTGAGCCTGTCAGAATCGCCCGTCAATTAGCTGAATACATTGCAGATTCAGGGTTTATGCACGGACAAAATTTGCAGGAATTAAGAAATTCTCTGCTTGCTTCCAGACCTTATCAAAACTATATCAACGGAACATTTACCGGAAATGAATAAAAAAGTAAAAGATTTTGACCTTTGACTTTCGACTTTTAACTTTCAGACCTTAAACTAACAACGCATCGCAAATCCTTTCCGCCGTTTTGCCATCCCACAGCGGCGGAATTTTTGCGTGAGCAGTAAAGTTTGTATCGGCTAAAACTTCAAAAGCGGTTTGTTTGATCTTTTCGGGATTTGTGCCGACTAAAATATTCGTTCCCATTTCAATCGTGATCGGACGTTCGGTGTTCTCACGCAAAGTCAGACACGGAATTCCAAGCGCAGTCGTTTCCTCTTGAAGCCCGCCCGAATCGGTCAAAACTAATTTTGCACCGCTGTAAAGCCGCATAAAGTCAAGATAACCAAGCGGTTCAATGAGTTTAATATTTGAATTTGCAACCTTTTCAGCAAAACCGAATTCTTCAATTCTGCTTTGGGTGCGAGGATGCGCGGGAAAAACTATCGGTAATCTTTCGGAAATCGCTAAAAGCGATTCGAGCAGTCCGCTGAAAACTTCTTTTTCATCAACATTTGACGGACGATGAAGCGTTAAAACGGCATAATCTTTTCCGGCGACTTCCAGATTTTCACGAACTTGAGACGATTCGGCAATTTTCAAATTCCGCAAAAGCGAATCAATCATTACGTTACCAACCAGCTTGATCTTACTTTCGGGAATTCCTTCGGCTTTTAAATTTTCGTCCCCATCAGGCGAAGGAGTCAGCAGCAAATCTGAAATTGCATCGGTCAAGATCCGATTAACTTCTTCGGGCATTGTGCGGTCACGCGAGCGCAAACCTGCCTCAACGTGGGCAACTTTAACTCCCAACTTTGCACAAACCAAAGCACAGGCAATCGTGGAATTGACATCGCCGACCACCAAAACCCAATCCGGCTGCTGCCCCAAGACGATCGGTTCAAATTCCATCATAATTTTGGCAGTCTGAACCGCGTGGCTGGCTGAACCAACGTTTAAATGCACATCCGGTGTCGGCATTCCCAAATCAACAAAAAACGAATCGGACATCGCCGCATCATAATGCTGTCCCGTATGCACGATCAAAGGCAAAAACTCCGATTCGCGCCGTTTCATTTCAGCGTAGATCGGAGCAATTTTCATAAAATTCGGACGTGCGCCGACAATATTCAGAACTTTTAGCATAAGTATTCTGGGGGACTACTTTTTCTTTTTGATGAGTTTTAAAGGTTTAAGTTCAACCTTTGCATAAATATTTTTGAGTGGGATTTGGCAGTCAATTGAATCTAAAACGAGAACATCTTCAAGATTTTCCAAAACCTCAAACGTCCATTTTCCTGCGCCAATTCTTGAATAATGCTCAACCCGAACGCGATTTTGGGCAATCATTACATAATTCTGCAACGATTCAAGCTTGAAATAATCTTCGGCTTTATCTCCGCGATCACGCGCTTCGGTTGATTTGGAAAGAACTTCAAAAATTACTATCGGATTAAGTAAAGTTGTATTGTTAGTATCAAAATTTATTTCATTACAAACCACACTGACATCAGGATAAACATAATGTCCTTCCCGAATCCGAATTTTGATGTCACTGCCATGAACTTCACAAGGTTTTTCTTCAAGTAAATTTCCAATCCGCCGACTTATATTTTGCGAGATAGTGCTATGATTTCGTTTAACTCCAGCCATCGCAAAAACTTCGCCGTCCATATATTCGTGTTTGCGTTTGGATTTTGCCTCAAACGCCAAATATTCGGCAACCGACATCAAAGTTTCTTTTTTAGCTAAGGCTTGGCTCATATTTTCACCAAAATTAGTTTAAACCAATTTCTGTGGTCAATAAAGATAAAAAATAAAGCCGTTTTGAATCAGTCAGAAACGGCTTTCATCTAAAAATTGAAGATTAGAAATTACAAACGAACAATCTTTGCCTTACTTTCCTCACGCAAATCTTCTTTCAGAGCATTGCGTGTATCAACAATGACCGAAGCAAGCTCACAAACTCGTTTGTAATCTACGTCTGAATGCTCGGTGCAAATAACTACGCAGTCTGATGAAGAAATTAGTTCATCGGTAAACTCTTGATTATAAAGCGGTTCACCATCGCCAATCGTGTAGGCGTGGTCAAAGGTAACTTCCGGCACAAAAGCATCGTGATAAACAACATTTGCCCCGCGCGAGCGCAAAAGGTCAATCACCGAAAGCGCAGGAGATTCGCGCATATCGTCAATATCTTTTTTGTAGGCTACACCGAGAATTAAGATCTTTGAGCCTTTGACGCTTTTTTGCTGATCGTTCAAAGCGTCACGCACCAAACCAGCGACATACTTAGGCATCCCCGAATTGATTTGCTCCGCAAGTGTAATAAATTGTGAATCGAATCCGTGTTGACGGGCTTTCCAACTCAAATAATGCGGATCGAGCGGGATACAATGTCCGCCAATTCCCGGTCCCGGATAGAACGGCATAAAGCCGAAAGGTTTCGTCGCAGCGGCACGGACAACTTCCCAAGTGTCAATATTTAAGGCATTACAGACTTTTGCCATTTCGTTCGCCATCCCGATATTGATGGCGCGAAAAGTGTTTTCCCAGAGTTTGCAGGCTTCGGCAACGCGAGCCGATGAAACGGGATGAACGGTATTGACAATATTTGCATAAAGCTCGGTGGCAACTTCGGTTGAATCCTTACCGACTCCGCCGACAACTTTGGTGATGTTGTGGGTTAAAAATTGCGGATTGCCCGGGTCAACTCTTTCGGGCGAAAATGCGAGTAAGAAATCTTCATCAAGTTTGAAACCTTTTTCTTCAAACATCGGCTGCAAAACCTCATCGGTTGTGCCGGGATAAGTAGTTGATTCTAAAATAACTAATTGCCCTTTTCGCATATATTTTTGGATTTCCCTACCGGAAGCCAAAATATACGACATATCAGGGTCTTTGGTTTTACGAAGCGGAGTCGGAACACAAATGATGATGACATCGCAATCGCTCAATTTACTGAAATCGGTAGTTGCTTCTAATTTTTCCGAATCCAAACATTTTTGGACGTTTTCCGAAGGAACATCAACGATATATGAATCGCCCTTGTTAATTGCATCAGCTTTTTTGGTATCAACTTCAAACCCGATGCCTTTAAATCCTTTAAGGCAAAATTCAACAATCAACGGCAAGCCGACATAGCCAAGCCCAATTACACCAATACAAGCGGTTTTATCCGAAATTTTTTGTTTAAGCTGTTCTTTAATCATTATTTTATTGCTAGATTCGATAATTCAAAAGGAATCTTTATTTTTGCGGGGCAGAGCTGCGAATCTCCACTATTTAAAAGACTAAGTTAAGGTTTTAAGCCTGTCAAGAAGTTAATTCACTTGTTCAACCATTTAATGCTATAATTATTTCCGCAAAGAATGACGACTCGCCATTTTGCATCATCAAACCCCAATAAATCATTATTAAACATTAATTTCCAAAAGTTTTATGCCAATCGAAATTACTTCAAAAAACCCTGTTGTCAAAGCAATTGTTGAAGGCTCCGCACCGATGCCTGCTCGTCTCGCCGCCGCTAAAGGTTTGTTACCCTTACCTCAAGCCGATTTATTGGAGGCACTTGCCTTTTTAGCCAAAAGTGATGATGCGGAATTGGTCGCCAGTGCTACTAAAACACTATCAAATCAGGACTCGATCAAACTCCTCGGTGTTTTGGAAATGCCTGAAACGGCTCCGGCAGTTCTTAACTATTTTGCCGAAAAATCTGACCTCCCGAAAGAGATCTATCAAAGAGTAATTATCAATCCGAATACGCCTGACAATGCGATTATTAAAATTGCCCGGCAAACCCGGGATGGCGAATTGCTTGAACTGATCACGCTTAATCAACAGCGTTTGATTCGGGTTCCGGCAATTATTGATGCAATTCTCAACAATAACTTTCGCACCGTTGAAGCTGACCGTAAAGCCAGCGAAACCAAACGCGAATTCTTTGAAAAAGAACGCGGCGCACAACAAATTGCCAACGAGCTTCGCGCACGCGGACAAGAAGCCGCTGCCGAGTTTATTGAAAAATCTGAATTTGCCGACACTTTAGACGGACAATCGGAACTCAGTTACGAAGACGCATTGCTAATTGCCCAGCATATCGAAATTCCTGATTCTGAAATTGATGATTCGTGGCTTTCGCTTGAATATATCGAGGAATTTTACGAAGAATCGCCTGAAGAACGTGAAGCAATTGTCAATAAGATCGTCGGCGAAATCAGGTTTGAAGAAGACGATGTTTCCAACGAAAGAGTTTCAGCCATTAGCCGCATTCTCAAAATGACTATGAAAGATCGCGTCAAACTGGCAATGAAAGGCGACCGTGAAGCCCGTAATATTCTGATCCGTGATCCAAACCGTGTTGTGTGTCAGGCAGTTATTCAAAATCCGCGTCTAACCGAACAGGAAGTCGAAAAAATTGCCGCGATGCGAACTGTTCCTGATGATGTTCTCCGCCAAATCGCTATCAATCGAACCTGGGCGCGAAATTATATGATCATGCACACTCTGGCAAAAAATCCGCGCACTCCGATTGGCAATGTGGTTTCGATCTTAACCCGCTTGCAATTGCGCGATCTGATCGCCATTTCCAAAAACCGTAATGTTTCCGAAGCAGTCCGAAAACAAGCCTTTCGATTGGTCAATGCCCGTGCCGGAAAATAAAGCACATTATTATTTGAAGATTTAGTCAAAGCTATTGTAAAAATTTGTAAAAAATCAGAGGCTCGGTTGGAGTTTTTCTTAAGGTCTGCCAAAATGGATAAAACTTAAAAATATGAAAAAATTTTATCCGAAACGATTCCCCTTTGTGGTTCTTTTAGTTTTTGCTCTGGCAAGTTTTGGAATTGCCCAAAAGAAAGATGTCATTACTGAGCGCAATGTTCGCGCCCAGATGGAATTTTTAGCCGGTGATGCGATGCAGGGACGCGGCAGCGGCTCAATGTTTGAGAGAATTGCCGCTGAATATATCGGTTCGCAGTTTATGCAATTTGGACTGGAACCCGCAGGCGAAAAAAATGCACAAGGTGCTCAAACTTATGTCCAAACCGTCGAAGTTCCGGGCAGAAACGTATTGCAGGATGTAAAAATAGGCGGAGATTTTAACAATTCAGCCAAATTCGGCAAAGATTTTGTTGCTTTTGAAGTTTCCAAAATGCAAATCAGCGGTGAATTGCAGCGGATTAAATTTGATGAAACTCCTAAAAAAGGGGCGATTGTTTTAATCACTCCTGATGAAAATGCAAAGTTTCAGGAATTCGGCGGAAGATTGGCGGCAATTTATTCGGGCGGTGCACAAGCTATCTTTATTGCTGCTAACAAAGAGCTTGGAGAACAATGGGCAAATCTTGCCGAACGAAAACTTTCGCTTTCGAGGCGCGGCGGGAATCTTTTCTTTATCTCAAAAGAAATGATGAGTTCTTTGGCAAATGTTGCCGATGGAGCAAAAATTGAAATCAATTCACAATTTGCTCAAGGACCGAAAACCTATACCTGGAACGCGATGGGGAAAATTACCGGCAGCGATCCAACCCTGTCAAGCGAAATAATTTTATTAACTTCGCATCTGGATCATTTGGGAGTTAGACCAACTGCACCGGGCGATGACAAAATTTATAACGGCGCAGATGACGATGCTTCCGGTTCGGTAGCAGTTTTGGAGCTTGCCCGCACACTTGCAAACGGCAAAAAGCCAAAACGGACGGTTTATTTTGTTTGTTTCGGCAGCGAAGAAGCCGGAGGTTTCGGAGCGAATTATTTTGTCAACAATCTACCGTTTCCAAAAGAAAAATTAATAGCCAATCTCGAATTTGAAATGATTGGTCGTCCCGATGCAAAAGTTAAACCGGATGAGCTTTGGCTGACAGGCTATGAACGCTCAAACCTTGGTCCCGAACTCGCCAAACAAGGCGCAAAACTTGTGCAAGATCCGCATCCTGAACAAAACTTCTTTCAGCGTTCGGATAACATTACACTTGCCCGTCAAGGAATAATTGCACATACGGTTTCAAGTTTTGGATTGCACACGGACTATCATCAGGCGAGTGATGAAGTTAAAACGATTGATTTTACGCATATGACAAGCGCGATAAATTCGATGGTTAAACCCGTTCAATGGCTGATAAATTCAAACTTTAAACCCACCTGGAACGAAGGGAAGAAACCGTAAAACCTAATTTTCACAATTGAGGCGGATTATCGCGGATATTTAATATAAATCTGTGATAATCCGCTTTTCTGCGTTTATTTTCTACTTAGCTGAATTAATCAAAATTGCATCGTTCAGGGTTTCACCTTTTTCATAGATCAAATTATTTCCGTCACTTGACCAAGCAAAACGAAAAACAGAAGTGTGCGGCAAATCCAAAATAACGTTTGGTTTGTCACTATTTATCGGCTGTTCCCAGAGTTTTGTGTTGTTGTTCACGCTGGTTAAATAAGAAATGCTTTGATTACCTTTCCATTGAATCGGAGAGACTCTGTTTTGATTGAACGGCGCATCGAATTGTTTAATAAACTTGCCGGCTTCGACCGAAAAAATCGAAAGTTTCATAGCGGATTCATTAAAAACATCGCCCTTTATTTCGGGAAAATAACAGGCAATAAATTTTCCGTCCGGCGAAAGGCTGGCTAAAGTGGTTTGGTGCGAAGTAATTTGTGTCACTTCTTTGGTTTCCAGACTGATTTTTTTCAGAAAATATTTACTTACTTTTTCATCAAGTGAAATGTAATAAACCCATTTGTTATCCGGCGAAATATTGGGCGAAGAAATATTGATCTCATTGGTCAACTGTTCTTGTTTATTGCCGTCGGCATTCATTCGCCACAGATTTTCGCGTCCCGAACGATTGGAAACGAAAACTACAATTTGCCCGTCATTTGAGACAACCGGAACATAATCAGCTGCCTTATCAGTGGTCAATTGCTGCCGTTCGCTGCCGTCCGCGTTCATTTTCCAAATATCCAGATTTCCGTTAAAAGTCGAGCCGAAAATGATCTTTTTATCGGGAGTCCAATTAATTCCAGGTGTGGAAAGGTTAAATTCGGCGCGGTTCTGTAAAATCTTATTCGTTTGTTTGAAATCAGGCGCAGAAGCCGTCCAAAAATCGGTCAAACGATCAGTTTTGATTGCTGCCATTGAGTTTGAATCAGCAGCTAAATTTAGACTAAAAACTCCGTTGATTCCGCCCGAAATTTGTTTGGCAACGCCGTCATTTGTAACCATCCAAATTTCATCCGTAGAATTGCCGGAACGCGAATTCCAGCCCGGAAAAACAATACCGCTGCCGTCTTTTAACCAATCGATCTGCCCGATCCAGTGCCAGTTTTCCTTTGACAAGGTTTTTGGCTCGCCAGTCGCAATATCAACCGATAAAAGTTCCATTTGTCTGCCGATCTCACCTGTCACATATCCGGCGCAGACGATTTTTTTACCATCGGGCGACCAGCCTAACCCCGCAGAGGAAAAAGAATCGGACATATTGCGCGAGGCAATTACTTTTTCATCTTTACCCTCAATATTGCTGATCATCAAAGCCGATTGTTTTTCGTTTGACAAAAACCGAATGAAAGCAAGTTGTTTTCCATCGGGCGAGATCGAAACAGGACTGTCCACATCCGCTAAAATTTCGCGCGGCGTTCCGCCAAGCATCGGAACCCGAAAAACTTGTCCCATTGAAAGCCCGGTCAAAGACGGATTTTTATAAGTTGTAAAATAAATTTGCGTTCCGTCGGGCGAAAAAGTTACGCCAATCACGGATTGTTTTTCGGGCGGAATTATTTCGACCATTGCTGAATTTTCGATTTGTTTAACCGAAATCGACTGGTCGCCGTTGTCGCGTTTGGCGGCAAAAGTCAAATATTTTCCGTCAGGCGAAATGGCGGCGCGCACGATATTTCCTTCGGAAGTCAGTTTTTTGACCTCGATTTTGTTGAACTTTGAAAAAGAGAATTTTTCAGCAAAAAAGGCGTAGCGAACCGCTAAACCGACTCCTGCCAAAGCTAAAACCGTTGCAGTTGCCAAAAAGAGTTTGTTTTTCAAAAGGCTTTTGGTCGCCTGAGTTTGTCGAACCGCAATTGCTTGTTCTTCGGAAACGCTCTGTTCGGTTTTGATCTCGGTTTTAACTTTGTGTTCGAGAATAACGATCTCATCATCAGCTACAACCTCTTTGACATCGCCGACAAAACGATAACCGACACGCGGCACTGTTTCGATAAAAGGTCTGCCGTCTGAGAGATTTCCGAGCGTTTTTCGCAAGGTCAAAATGTTTTGAGCAACTGTGCCTTCGCCGACAAAAGTATCCGCCCAAACTTTATCGAGCAAAAAGTCTTTTTCGACCACGCGACCTTTATTGGAAACTAAAATGACGAGTGTTTCAAAGGCTTTATGAGTCAACGGAATAACCTCACTTTCCTTCCAAAGCCGCCGCTCTTTAACTTCCAATAAATATTCGCCGAAACTGTAAGAAACTTTATTTTGACCGTTCATAAACCAACTCTCTTAATACTTTGATAGAAATTTGATGCCAATTTGATGCGTTTTTTAAGACTCCTCAGCCTTAATCAACTAAATTGGGTTTTGTAAGGTGAACTGTCAGTTGATTCGTAGTTATTCCAGATTAGCCCTCTGAAAACCGATTTGAGTAGGACGGTTTCACCTTATCTTAAAAGTCAAACGAAATTTTGGCAACTCAGGTTTGGCAGTTTAAGAAATAAACTTTTTTATGAGCAAAACATTTTTCAAGGCGGAAATAGAAACTACCGAAACCTGGGTTCTCAAACGTCCGCGATATTTTATTCGGAGCTGGTGCGGTGAATGCAACCGCGAAGTTTCTTTTTTAGTCCCTGAAGAAGCGGCGCGACTAACTTGTGTTGAATTTCGCTATTTTCAGTTTTTGATGGAACAAAATCAATTTCACATTCATCATTTTGGAGCGGCGTTAGAACCGTATATTTGTTTGATTTCATTATGTTCGATTTAGTTAATTCAGTATGAGGAACAAATTGTTATTATTTTGGCAAATATCTGCCTTTATTGTTTTAGCCGTTTCAATTTTGTCGGCTCAATCGGTTACTTCCAAAGAGCGAAAAACAACTAAAGTTACCGAAGGAGTTTATGTCATTACGCACAGGGACGCGCCGGATACGTTTCCGCAGGGAAACACCATCGTCATTATCGGCGACAAGGATGTTTTGGTCGTAGATTCGTGTCTTTTGCCTTCCAGCGCAAAGGAAGATATTGCTCAAATCAAGCAATGGACGGATAAACCCGTTAAATATCTGGTCAATACGCATTGGCATTTTGACCATAACAACGGCAACGGAACTTATGCCGCCGCTTTTCCTAACCTGACGATAAT
This sequence comes from Pyrinomonadaceae bacterium, assembly GCA_019694395.1. Lineage (GTDB taxonomy): Bacteria > Acidobacteriota > Blastocatellia > Pyrinomonadales > Pyrinomonadaceae > JAIBCC01. Next base: position 29,841 of record JAIBCC010000005.1, read on the forward strand.
CGCTCACGCCGAAACGCAAAGAATGATCGAAAATTATAATCCGATGGCGATTTCCAATTATCCAACGCGGCGCGAAAGGTTCAAAAAAATGCTTGAATCGGGAAAAGACAATGACGGAGTTCCTCTGTCTGATGCCTTGAGAAAAGATTTGGAAGTCAGTCTGGTCGGATTGGATGAGGTCGTTGCAGAATTTCAAAACATCAAACTAACTCCAATCAATATTTCATTTACCGAAGATTTGAACCTGAATCTCGGCAATCGTGAAGTCCAGATCAAATTTCTCGGACGCGGAAACACAGCCGGAGACACGATTGTTTACTTACCCAAAGAAAAAATTGCTTCCGTTGGGGATTTGATGGTGCATCCCGTTCCGTATTTCTTCGGCGGATTTCCGTTAGAATTACCCGCGACATTGCAAAAAGTCGGCTTATTAAATCTGCAATCCATCATTCCCGGTCACGGCGAAATTCTGCACAATAACAACTATTTGAATCAAATAATTGCTTTGGTCACAGAAGTTAATTCGTTTATCAAAAAAGAAACGACTGGCAATCCGAACTTAAAAATTGAAGATGCGGCAAAAATTGCCCGTCAGAAAATTGATGTTCCGGCGTGGCGCAAAAAATTTGCGGGCGACAATCAGGAAAACGGTGATTATTTTGAAGAAACTTTTGACGGTTTAATAAAATCAGCTTTCAAACAAGCAGTTATCAGATAAGGAGAAAAATGAAGAAGTTTTATTTTATTACAATAATTCTTTTATCTACAACAATTTTAACTTTTGCCCAAAATAATGATTCAGATGTTTTAGCAGAAGCCAAAGACGCAATCGCTAAAGGTAATGCTCAATGGTGCGAGGCTTGGGAAAAAGCAAATCCTGAAAAAGTAGTCGAACTTTTTGCCGAAGACGGAAAACTTTTGCTCAGTAGCGGCAAAATCGTCAAAGGTCACGAACAACTGCTTGCACTTTACAAAAATGCGATGAAAGGCGTTGGAACAGACATCAAAAATATTAAAGTCTCCGTCACAACTCTTAACGCCTGGCTCGATGGCGAACTTGTTTATGAAACGGGCAAATACATTTACGACTATGTCGAAAATGGTAAGCCTGTGATTGAAGCCGGAAAATACGTCACCATTTGGAAAAAGCAGAAAGATGGAAACTGGCGTTTGATAATGGATATGGGCGTGCCAAGGGATTAGTTTTCGGGAGGAATAAATAAATGCTGAAAAATTCAATTTTAATCGTTCTTTTAACTCTGATTTTGCCGATTTTCACCTTTGCTCAACCGAGCGAACCGCCCAAAGATTCACGCACCTACGAGCGATTGGCAATCAAGGCTTATCAAGCCAAAGATTATCCCGCCTTTCTGGAAAATCAGAAACAAGCAGATTCGCTTAATCCGAATCATCCGCGTATCACTTATAATCTGGCTATTGCCTACACTTTGAACGGAAAAACTAATGAAGCCATTGCCGGTTTGAATAAGCTCGCCGCAATGAAACTCGTTTATTCGATTGAAAACGACGACGATTTTGCTCCGCTCAAAAACAATGCGGATTTTCAAAACTTGCTCAAAAAGTTTGAGGCAAACGCACAACCAACCAACAATGCTCAAAAGGCTTTTGAGGTTAAAGAAAAAGGTTTAGTTGCCGAAAGTGCGGCTTATGATGCAAAAACGAAAAACTTTTATCTTGCCAGCGTTGCTCAGCGAAAGATTTTGAAAGTTGGCGCAGACGGCAAAACAACCATTTTTGCCGACAAAAACGCCGGATTATGGAGCGTTTTCGGGATTAAAATTGACAATAAACGCCAAATTTTATGGGCAGCGAGTTCCGCTCATAAACAAATGCCGGATTTGAAATCTGAAGAGAACGGAATGACCGGAATTTTCAAATTTGACTTGAAAAGCGGAAAACTTTTGAAAAAATATCTGATTCCCAATCAACCGAAAGCGCATTGGTTGGGCGATCTGGCGATTGCGCCGAATGGCGATGTTTACGCGACAGATTCCATTAATCCGATGATTTTTGTCATTCGCCGAACCAAAGACAAAGACGAGATCGAACCTTTTGCGGAAAGTGCAAATTTTGCTTCTCCGCAAGGTTTGGATTTTACGCCTGACGGAAAATTTATGCTGATGGCGGATTATTCAAAAGGCATTTTCAAGATCAATTTAGCTACCAAAGAAATTACCAAAATCATTCCCGCCGAAAATACAACGATGCTCGGAATTGACGGACTTTATTTTTACCAAAATAGTTTAATAGCTACGCAAAACGGCGTAAATCCACAAAGAATTATTAAACTGAATTTGTCGAAAGATTTGAAAAGGGTAGAAAACTTTTCGGTTTTAGAAGCCAATAATCCTTTGTTTGACGAAATTACATTGGGAGTTTTGAATGGCAATCAATTTTATTTTGTAGCAAACAGCCAATGGAATTTGCTTGGCGACGGCGGAAAATTCGCGGAACAGGAAAAATTAAAAGATGTTAGTATTTTAAAGATAAAATTATGAATCTCAAAGAAATAAATAATCGCATAGCTGTAATTCAGCTGTTGAATTTGATTTATTAAGAATTGGAAGGATTTATGCACAAAAAACGGATTTCTACTTTTCTTTTCGTCTTATTTTTAATTTCTGCAACTTTTGTCACAGCTCAGGAACAAAAACAGGAAAAGGCACAGATAATGATTCTGGGAGTTTATCATTTTGCCAATCCGAACGCCGATTATGTTAAAAGCGATTTTCCCGACCATCTTTCGGATAAAAAGCAAAAAGAAATTGCCGAAGTTCTGGATTTACTGGCAAGATTTAAACCGACTAAAATCGTAGTTGAAAGAGAGCCGGAAAATATAAAAGTTCTCGATAATTATCAGCAATATTTGAAAGATAATTACAAATTAACTGCCAATGAAACCGAACAGATCGGTTTTCGTTTGGCAAAACGCTTTAACCATCAACAAGTCTATTTAGCCGACCATCAACTTGGAATGGATATTGATGGAGTAATGAAGGCGGCTCAGGAGACTAAAAATACGCAATTTCTCCAATTCTTTCAGCAAATAATCGGCGAAGTTCAGGTAATTCAAAAACGTCAGGCTCAGCTTACGGTTCGGGAAGCTCTGACAGAATTAAACGAACCGGATTTTCAGGAAAAGACCAAAGATTTTTATCTGCAAATGGCTCGTGTTCGGAGTAAAGAAAAGTTTGTCGGCGCAGATGTGTTGGCAGCCTGGTATCAGCGTAACTTTCGTATTTTTACTAATTTATCGCAGATCATTAATTCGCCGAACGATAGAGTTTTAGTAATTTTCGGGCAAGGTCACATTGCTTATTTACGCGACGCAATCAAAAGCAGCCCCGATATGCAATTGATTGAACCTAATAATTATTTGCAAAATAAATAAATGATAAAAAATTACAGATTGAAAATTTGGCAGTTGTTTTCTTCACTGCTCCTTTTTACTACTCAAATTTATTCGCAAAATACCGAACTAAAAATTGATCCAATGATGTTGATTTCGGTCAAAGAGTGCCGCAACATCACCAAAAGTCTAGGCGGAAAACTTTACCCAGACTGGCATTTTGAGCAAACTCCAATCCTTTTTTATCGTCCCGGTGTGCAGGAAATTTTGATAAATTTTCCGCGTCAGCCGAAAGGTTATCAGATTTTGAAAGGTGTGAATCTGCTCGGTAATGAAACGATCTATTTCCGCGATAAAGAAACGGTTTTTGATCAGGACGACCAAAATACGACCACCGAAATTGAAGGCATTCGCGTTCTGGTTGTTGCCGATACTTTTTCGAGAATGCGGAATCAATTGCAGTTTATAGCCAATTCATCTGACCAAAAAACTAAAGATGAATGGTTTAAAAACTGGAATTTTATCTCTTCACCATACGATGAAATGCAGATGATTTTGCACGAATCTTTTCACGTTTATCAGGACACCAAAGCCCCGAAAAAAAACGCCGATGAAGGTGTAATCGCTCGTTATCCGGTGCTTGATCCGGTCAATAATGCGCTATATGTTCTGGAAGGAAATATCATCAAAGATGCTTTGCTGGCAACAGATAAAAATTTGCGGCGGGAAAAGATCAAGGAATTTACAGCGGTTCGCAGCTTTCGGCAATCACGGCTCGAAAAAGATTTGGTTGAATATGAGAATCTCAACGAATTTAAGGAAGGTTTAGCCAAATACGTTGAATACAAATTCTTGCAGGACGGCGAAAATATCACACCAATCAGCGAAATGTGGTATCGCAACGGATTTCACGGTTATCAAAGCGAATTGCCGAAATTGTTTGAAAATGTGCTGCAAAATATGGTCAAAATCATTGCCGTTGATGATGACCGTTTCGGCAACAAATACGGTTCGGGACCCCTTCGATTCAAACTTTACGATCTGGGCGCGGCACAGGCTCTGATGCTCGAAGATATTATGCCAGCTTGGAAAGAAACGATTTTCAACGACAAAATTTACTTGTCCGATCTGCTCAAACAATCACTGAATTTTTCCGCCGGTGAGCAGGCAAAATACCTCGAAAAAGCCAAATCTGAATACAATTACGAGCAAGCCTTGCAGAACAAAATAAAATTTGAGACGGAAGGAAAACAGAAAATTCAGGAAAAACTCGACGCAATTCTAAAAACAAAAAACACCCTCGTTAAAATCAACTTTGGCACAGTTACCAATGAATTCGGAATCGGCTACACCCCTTTTGGCGTGACCAATGTCGGCAAGAACGCCGCGATTTATGAAATGGTTCCAATCGGAATACGTTTCAAAAAAGGCGTCGTCTTGCAAATGAAACAAGCGATTCCGGTTTTGATAGATAAAGACGCAAAGACCGTAGCTTTTGCTATTTCAACAGATGCCGCAAAATTTGAAAACGGAATTAAAGAAGCGGTTGAAACGGACGAATTTAGTCTGAAAGGTGCAAAAAGTGAAATAAAACGAGACGGGAATAAAGTTGAAATTAATTTGTATCAATAAGGAGGAACAAAAAATCACATAAAAACGGAGGAACGAATGAAAAAAGTCATTCTGGTAATAGCAATTTTAGTTGCAAATTCTATAGTTTTTGCTCAAAAGGCGGTTAATAATAAATCTGATGAAAAAGCCGTAAAGCAAGTAATTGATCTATTTACGGACGGATTTGCACATAATGACATTGATAAACTTGAAAGCATTTTGGCTGAAGATTATTTTTTCTCAAATCCGGGCGGAATAGTTTTGAGCCGGGAGCAAAGGTTGAATGACCAGCGAACAGGCGATGTCGTCTATGATTCTTTTGCCATAGACGAGCTGAAAATTTATTTTTATGAAAAAACTGCTTTAGCTAATTTCCGAACCATTGTCAAAGGTCGAAATAGAGGAAAAGACATTGCCGGAAATTACAGAGTAACTTTGGTTCTGGTTAAGAAAAACGGCAAATGGCAAATAGTCGCTCAACATTCGACCGGAATCCCAAAATAGTTAATCAAAGATTGATTTAAGCCGATAATCGAGTAAAATCGGCTTAAATGATGAATGTCAAAACAGAAGTTCTGCTCGCAGAACAGCGCATCAGAAATTACATTCGAGAAACTTATCTCGATTATTCTCCGAGTTTAAGCGATCAAAGCAATGGCAAAGCTTTTTTGAAACTGGAAAATCTTCAAGTAACAGGTTCATTCAAAGCTCGCGGTTCGCTCAACAAAGTTTTATCGCTTTCCGAGACTGAAAAAGCTCAGGGAATTGTCACGGCTTCAACCGGAAATCACGGTTTAGGTGTGGCAAATGCACTCACGCAAACTGGCGCAAAAGGCACAATTTATTTGCCCAAAAATGTGGCGGCAATTAAAGCTAATGCCATTAAGTCTTTCAATGTTCCGATTGAATTTTACGGAGCAGATTCGCTCGAAGCCGAAACCAAAGCGCGAAAAGTTGCCGAAGAAACGGGACAAATTTACATTTCGCCTTACAATGACGAACAGGTTATCGGCGGACAAGGCACAATCGGAGTTGAATTACTGCGCCAATTACCCGATCTGGATTGTGTTCTGGTTTCGGTCGGTGGCGGTGGCTTGATTGGCGGAATCGCGGGATATATCAAAGAAATCAATCCAAAAATTAAGGTTATCGGTTGTTTGCCCGAAAATGCGCCGGTGATGTTTGAATGTCTGAAAGCCGGAAAGATCATCAATGTTCCCGAATCTCCGACGCTTTCCGACGGAACGGCAGGCGGACTCGATGAAGACTCGATAACTTTTGAAATCTGCCAAAAATACATTGACGATTTTATTCTGGTCAACGAACAGGAAATTGCCGACGGAATGCGTTTTGTGATTGAAAACCATCGCCAAATCGTCGAAGGTTCGGCAGGTGTGACAATCGCGGCGTTTTTGAAAGAAAAAGAGAAATTTGCCGGTAAAAATTCGGCTTTGATAATGTGCGGCGGCAATGTCAGTTTTGAGAAGTTGCAAAAAATTATTCACAGGGATGGAGGGAATAATTAGGGATGGTTTAAAGATTTAAAAAACATATCCATTTCATCCCCTGTATCTCTGTGAGTTTTTCTTATGACCAAAATTTATAATCTTGACCAAATCAAAGAGGTAATTAATTTTTCTGAAATCATTGAAATCATTGCCGAAGGTTTTGTTTTTTATTCGCAAGGCAAAACGGTCGTTCCGCCGGTCGGCTATCTGGGTTTTGAAAATGCTGATGTTCACATCAAATACGGCTACATCCGCGATGATGATTTTTACGTCATCAAAATTGCTTCGGGATTTTACGAAAATCCTAAAATCGGTTTGCCATCCTCAAACGGTTTAATGTTAGTTTTCAGCCAAAAAACAGGCGAACTGCTCGCAGTTTTACTGGACGAAGGTTATTTGACCGACATTCGCACCGCCGCCGCCGGAGCAGTTGCCGCCAAATATCTGGCACCGAAAAAGATTGATTGCATCGGAATTGTCGGCTGCGGAATTCAGGCGCGTTTGCAATTGGAGTTGTTAAAAGAAGCGACGGAGTGCCGAAAAGTTATTGTCTGGGGCAGAAATCATGAAAAATTAAATCAGTATCAACAGGAGATGTCTGAAAAAGGTTTTGAGATTGAAACTACAACCAATATTTCTGATATTACAGAAAATTGTCAGTTAATTGTCACGACCACACCCGCCAAAAATCCTTTAATTTTCGCTGACCAAATCAAAAAAGGAACACACATCACAGCTGTTGGTGCAGATGCAGAAGGGAAACAGGAGCTTGAGGCAAAAATTTTTGATTTAGCGGATATTGTAGTGGCTGACAGCCTCGCGCAATGTGTTGATCACGGCGATCTATCACACGCAAATATTGCAAAAGAAAGCATTATTGAACTTGGAAATGTCGTTTCCAATCCTGATTTTCAAAGAAAAACGGATGAACAAATAACCGTCGCAGATTTAACCGGAGTTGCAGTTCAGGATATTCAAATAGCCAAGTATGTTTATCAAAAACTGAAATAATTTTGAATTCACAGGGATAGTGGAGATAAAAAAGGATACTTCAAAAAATAGTAAAAAATATCTCCTCTTATCACCTTTATCCCTGTGAATTTTTTGAATTAATTATGAAAAGATTGAGTTTAACTTTTATTTTGACAATTTTATTTGTTTGTCACAGTTTCGGAATTGATGCAACAGTAACCGCCGTTCGTGAGTATCGCCGCGCTAATGAGTTTCAATTTTTGCAAGATTTTATCAAACTTCTTTCAATTCCTAATGTTGCTTCCGACCGTGAAAATATTCGGCGTAATGCCGATTATTTGATGGGATTGATGAAAGAGCGCGGACTTAAACCGCAACTTTTACCTCCTTTGGACGAAGCCAATCCGCCTGCGGTTTACGGTGAATGGATTACGCCGAATGCCAAACAAACAATCGTTTTTTACGCGCATTATGACGGACAGCCAACCGATCCGAAACAATGGACTGGCAGTGAACCTTGGTCGCCTGTTTTGCGTTCCGCCTCGCTGGAAAAAGGCGGACAAACGATTCCATTTCCAAAATCAGGCGAAACGATTAACCCCGAATGGCGGATTTATGGACGCTCGGCTTCGGATGACAAAGGCGGAGTTTTTGCGATTTTGAAAGCGTTTGACGCTTTACGCGCTAGCAAAATTCAGCCGACTGTCAACATTAAATTCTTTTTTGAGGGCGAAGAAGAAGCCGGTTCCAGCCATTTGGGCGAAATTCTTGCCAAACACAAAGACTTGCTGAAATCCGATGCCTGGATTATTTGCGATGGTCCCGTCCATCAATCAGGGCGCAAACAGGTCGTTTTCGGCGTGCGCGGCGTAACTTCAGTTGACATTACAACTTACGGCGCAATCCGTCCGCTGCACAGCGGTCACTATGGGAACTGGTCACCTAACCCCGCTCTGATTCTGGCAAAACTTTTGTCGTCAATGAAAGACGATGAAGGAAAAGTCATCATCAAAAACTGGAACGATGATGTCGAACCGTTGGGCGAAGAAGAAAAACGTGCCATCAAAGATGCGCCGCAATATGATGAAGAATTGAAAAGACAGCTTGGGTTGGCAAAAACTGATAACGTGGCGAAAAGCTATCTGGAAGCACTTAACTTTCCTTCGCTCAACATTGACGGTTTCAAAAGCGGTGATGTCGGCGCATTAGCCCGAAACGTTATTCCCTCAACTGCCAACGCCGTAATGGATATTCGATTGGTTAAAGGCAATGATTACAAACGTCAGGTCGAAAAATTAAAAGAACATATTCGCTCACAAGGCTTTTATGTGATAGACCGCGAACCGACCGAAGCCGAACGCCTGCAACATCCTTTGATTGTTAAATTTCTGCACTTGAAAGGCGGATACAACGCCCAGCGAACCAAAATGAGTTTGCCGATTTCGATCAGCGTTATCAATGCCGTTCAGGAAGCATCAGACCAACCAATCGTCAAACTGCCGACTTTGGGCGGAAGTCTCCCTCTTTCAATCATTACCGAGAATCTGGACGTGCCGACCATTACCGTTCCGATTGCCAATTACGACAACAATCAACACGCTGAAAACGAAAATATTCGTCTGCAAAACTTGTGGGACGGAATTGAAATCTTTGCTAAGCTGATGACTTTGAAGAATTAAGATTTTTGAACCGGATTTGATGATTTTTTATCTGGATTTCAAGATTTTTCCTATTGAAAAAAGCAAAATTGATTCATTATGAGAAAGCTGGAAAAGTCATTTCTATTTTGCTTAATTGCCTTAGTTTTTACCTTAAATATTTCGGCTCAGGACAAGTCTAAAGATAAACTGCGTGTTCTCTTCGTGGGGAATAGTCTGACTTACGCTAACAATTTGCCCGAAATTGTCGCAGGATTGGCGCGGTCTGCTAAACAGCCAAAATTGGTTTATAAGATGGTCGCTTATCCGAATTTCAGTCTCGAAGATCATTGGAACAAAGGCGAAGTGCAGAAACTTTTGGCAAAGGAAAAATGGGATTTTGTGGTGATGCAGCAAGGTCCTTCGGCTTTTTCCGACGGGCGCAAGGTTTTAGTTGAATATGCCAAAAAATATGCCGAACCGATTGCAAACGCCGGAGCCAAACCCGCTTTTTATATGGTTTGGTCATCCGCTGACCGTTTGCAGGATTTTGCAGGTGTCAGCGCAACCTACAAAGCGGCGGCAAAAGAAGTTGACGGATTATTCATTCCTGCTGGCGAGGCTTGGCTAGAGGTTTGGCGGCGCGATCCGAAATTCGAGCTTTACTCCGCCGACAATTTTCATCCTAATCTTGCTGGTTCGTATTTAGCCGCACTTGTCATTTATCAGCAGATTTACCGGCAAAGTCCAATCGGATTATCTAATCATTTCAGACTGAATTTTGAACAGGAAGTTGATCTGCCGGAAAAACACGCCAAACTTTTACAAGCAGCAGCAGCAGAAACTAATAAAAAATACGGTTTTTAACTCAGAAAAAAGAAAATGGCTCAATTGCTTTCAGATATTTTACATTAAAAGAAATCAAAGCTAATTTTAAATCTATAATTCTCGTGCTTTTTACAAAACAGCTATGAAATTTTTGACGATTATTTGTTTGATTTTATTGACTATGACAACAGCTTTTGGACAAGACACAAAGAAAATTGAAGAAACGCTCAAAACATTTGACAGTTTCTATCACGAAGGCGCAAAAAAATATGGAATTGTCGGCACGAGTTTTGTTTTTATCCACGACGATCAGGTTGTCGATTTTCAAACTCACGGAATGTCTCACCTGGCAAATAATTACAAGACGGACGAGAATACGATCTATCATTGGGCTTCGATTTCCAAAACTTTAACCGGAATTGCCATTATGCAATTGCGTGATCGCGGCAAATTAAAACTCGAAGACCCGATTACCAAATATGTTCCCGAACTCAGAATGGTGCATAATCCGTTTGGTTCGATGGATGAAATCACGATTGCTCAATTGCTTTCGCACATTGCAGGTTTTCGCGGCGGAACATTCCCGTTTGGCGGCGACAAAGACTGGCATCCGGCTGAACCGACAAACTGGTCGCAACTTGTCGCAATGCTTCCCTACACCGAAATTCTTTTCAAACCCGGCAGTAAATACAGCTATTCAAATCCGGGAATTGTTTATCTTGGACAGGTAATTGAAAGACTTTCCGGCGAAGATTTCGAGGTTTATATGGACAAAAATGTTCTGAAACCGCTCGAAATGTATCACAGTTTTTACGACACTACGCCGTATCATCTTTTAAAACATCGTTCGCACAGCTACCAGATTGATAAAAAAGGAAAAATGACCGAAGGACGTTTTGATATGGATACCGGCATTACCGTTTCCAATGGCGGTTTGAATTCCCCGTTTCCCGATATGATCAAATACCTCAACTTTTTGATCGGCGATCCGAAAAAACAGACTGAATATGATGTGATTTTAAAACGTTCAAGTCTGGAAGAAATGTGGCAGCCGGTGATGGACGTTTTAGATGAACCGAAAGACGGGCAGAACCGCAAAGATTTTATCGGTAAATGCTTTTTTATCGAGGATAATTTCGGGCAAAGATTTATCGGTCACAGCGGTCATCAAAATAATTTCAGCGCACATCTTTACCTCAATCCTACCACGCGAAGCGCGTATCTGGTTGCATATAACACATTTAACCAGGCTGTCGGCGGAAATGAGAAAGTAACGACAGACACTTTTGACACGGAAATCAAAGAGTTTATGTTTGGAAAAGTTTTTCCGTTATTCAAAAAATAAGACCAAAAATACTTTTTTAACGCAAAGTCGCAAAGAAACAAAGACGCAAAGATAATAATAAATACTTTATGCTCTTAATTTTTCCTTTTTACTTCACTTCCTTTGCGCCTTAGCGGACTTTGCGACATTGCGTTAAATTATATTTTAACTTCCGGTTTGATTTTTGAGCTGATATTCATCTAATTTCCGATAAAGCGTTTTTCTGCCGATATTTAGCAACTTAGCTGCACGGGATTTATCGCCTCCCGTGTAATCCAAAGACATTTCGATTGCTTGTTTTTCAATCTCTTCCAAAGTTGCCGGAAAATCAACTTCGAGAATAATTGCCCGTCCTTCGATGGCGGCTTTGGTGCGTTCGTGGCGCGCCTGTGCGTAGGACTCAAACGCTTTTTTGCTGATGGCTTCGGGCAAATCGTCAAGCTCGATTTGGCGACCCGAAGCAATAATTACCGCCCGTTCAATCGCATTTTCCAGCTCACGAACATTGCCGAGCCATTCGTAATTGACCATTGCGCGAATTGCCTCTTTAGAAATTCCCGACACAAATCGTCCGGTTTTTTGCTTGTAAAGTTCAAGAAAATGATAAACGAGCAAATGAATATCTTCGGGACGTTCACGCAGCGGCGGAATTCTGATCGGAAAAACTGAAAGGCGAAAATATAAATCTTTGCGAAACTTCCCTGCTTCGATGGCTTGTTCGAGGTCAACATTGGTTGCTGCAACCACCCGAACATCAGTTTTAACGACCTCGCTTCCGCCGACTCTGGTCAATTCACCATCCTGCAAAACGCGGAGCAATTTAACCTGGGCGGAAAGCGGCATTTCACCGATTTCATCTAAAAAAAGCGTGCCGCCGTCTGCTTCTTCAAAACGTCCTTTGCGTTGCGAACGGGCATCAGTAAAGGCACCTTTTTCATGACCGAAAAGCTCTGATTCCAAAAGACTTTCGGGAATTGCGCCGCAATTTAATTTGATATACGGTTTGTTTTCGCGTCCCGAATTATAATGGATCAAATTGGCAAGCAGTTCTTTTCCCGTTCCGCTTTCGCCTTGGATTAAAACGGTGGTGTTGGTATCCGCCACGTTCAATCCAAGTTCAATTGCGCGGCGAATGGTTGGAGCTTGCCCGATAATTTCGCTTTGATGTTTTTGATGAAGTTCGCTTTTGAGGCGCATCACTTCCGCCGAAAGCTGGTCACGTTCAAGTGCAGTTCCGATTTGATGCGCGATTCCCTCAACCAAAGCAATTTCGTGATTAGCAAAGCCGTTCTCAAGCTCTTTGCTCCAAACAAATCCCAATAGCCCGAAGGATTGTCCGCCAACCTGAACCGGCGCAACCAACGCAGCTCGTCCATTAAGTTGAGTATTAAAAATCAAACGCACCGCAAAAGGAAGTTGTGTATCAATCAAACGAAGCGTTTTTCCTTCGCGGAGAATGTTGCTCAAAGTTGGAAACGGTTCAATATCAAGCGAGCCGCCGTGTTCTTCGATCAAGCCCCAAATTGCATTGGGCGGTGCATTCGGCGCAGTTTTAAACACGACTAAATTGATTTTCTCGCCGGTTTGGTCAAGCACTCCAAGTGCGCCGTAATCCGCTCCGACCAACTCAATCGCCCGTTCGACAACTTTGCTCGAAACTTCCCGAAAATCCGAATGCGAATTAAGCGTGTTGGCAATTTCGAGCAGTGCATTAGTGCTTTTTGTTTCCTGCTGCTGCGTTACATAAAGCCGTGTGTATTGATAGCCGACAGCAATTTGCTGGGCAATGGATTCAAGAAATGCGACTTCTTCATCAAACCATTCGCGTGGCGCGTGGACATCGTGCAAACCTATTAACCCAAAGACTTTTCCGCCTAGAATAATCGGCACAACCAAAAGAGATTTGGTTTCTAAAGCTTTGGTAAAAAATCGAACCGTCGGGTCTTTGGTTTGCGAAGTGTCATTGACGCGAATCGGCTTGGTCAGATCAAATCTTTCCGCGAGTTTTTCCGCATCAATCGGAATGGTCGTCCCTTCACTTTGCGGAATGGCTTCGGATGCCCGCCATTCGTGACTGATCCTAAGCTCATTACCTTCTGTTAATTGCAATAGATCGCACCGATCAGCCTCCATCATTCTTCCGATTTCCGAAACAATAACATTCAAAAATCTTTCAAGGTCAATATTGGTCGGCAGATCCCGCGCCAGACGGTCAATGATGCCTTCGCGGGCTTCGTGCATTTTGATCTTGCGTTCAATAGGTAATGTTGGTGTGCTTTCGATTTCTATTTGTAGCGGCATTTCTTTTGAAGATATTAGGAAGAGAATTAGGAAAGAATTTCGTGACAAGACTATTATTAGCTGAAAAGAGTCGTGAGTGTCAAGTTGATACAGAAGAAAAACATTTGTGTAATTAAGAAACAAGTTTGCTTTCACTCGAAGATAAGATGCATGGCTGATTTTTCTATTGGCACAAAAGTCGGCGTAATTCCGAATACCTCCATAATGCGGTCTGTTGTCAAAACTTCGGTTGGAGTGCCGTTTGCCACAACGTGTCCATCATTTATCAAAACAATTCGATCAGAAAAACGGGCGGCGAGATTCAAATCGTGAACTACGCCTACTGTCACAACATCATGAGCACACGCGAATTCACGCACTTTTTTCATAAACCCGATCTGGTGACGAATATCGAGAAACGTCAGAGGCTCATCTAAAAATAAGTAACGGCACCGCTGGGTAGTATCGGAATTAATATGACTCAAAGTTGAATTTTCACGCCATAATTGCGACAGAACACGGGCGAAATTGACACGCTGACGTTCGCCTCCGCTCAGAGTCTGGTAATTGCGGTCACTGAACTCAGCCACCTCAAAAAAATCCATCAACTCGTCAACAATATTTTCATCAATCTGCCCCGGATGTCCTCCAAAATGCGGATAGCGTCCCATCATCACCACTTCACGAACCGTCAACGGAAAAGCAATTTCGATGGCTTGCGATAAAACTGCGCGACGTTTCGCCAAGTCGGATTCGCTTGCCGAAGATATGTCAACGCCTTCATATTCGATTTGTCCGGTTTGCGGTCGCAAAAGACGTGAAAGGATTTTGATAATAGTTGATTTACCGGCACCGTTCGGACCAATTATTAAGTGCAGTTTGCCGGGTTCAAATGAGGCTGAAAACCCTGAGATGAGCGTTATATTACCAATCTGAAAAGTTATATTTTTGGCTTCCAGCATAATCAATTTTGCCTCAAAAAATGTAACGGCTTCGGCGCAGTAATAAAAGGAAAATCGGCACGCCAACTGCAGAAGTAACAATCCCGATCGGAAGCTCCGCCGGACGAAGTGCAAGTCGGGCAACCAAATCGGCAAGAGTCAAAAGCGTGGCGCCCATCAATGCACTTCCTATAATCAAATAACGATTGTCCGCCCCGCCGATCATTCGCAAAATGTGTGGAACGATCAAGCCGACAAAGCTAATGACACCTGTAAATGCAGTGGCAACGGCAACCATCACGACGTTGATAGAAAGAATTATCCACTTTAAACGCTTCACATTGACTCCGAGATAAGTCGCTTCTTCTTCGCCGATCATTAAGGCATTAAGCTGTTTTGCATAACGGAGCGCAAGAAACAAACCGCCGATTGTCGAAACGGCAACAATTTGAACCGCCGTCCAGCTCGCACCTGAAAGTGTGCCTAAATTCCAGAATGTGATCGAACGCGCTTGCGGATCACGGGCAATGTAAGAAAGAAATCCGATGGCACTCATAAAAAGTGCATTTATTGCCAACCCTGTCAGCAGCAGCATTACAATTGAAGCGCGCCCGTCTTCTCTTGAACGGGCAAGAATGAAAACCAGATAAGTTGAAAGAATTCCTCCGAGACAAGCAGCCAACGGGAGTGCCCAAACGCCGGTTGGAAGGCTGAGAACACTTCCGAGCACGAAAAAAAGAGCCGAACCGAAAGCCGCTCCGCTCGAAGTCCCGACCAATCCGGGTTCGACGATTGGGTTGCGAAACAATGCCTGCATTAGCGTCCCGCCAACACCGAGACTTGCCCCGACCAATAAACAAAGGATAGCTCGCGGAACTCTCAGTTCCAGAAAAATACGCTGATTCAAAGTTGGCTCAGGGTGCCCGGGAAAAATTGAAGCGATTGCTTCGGCAATATCAGTAAAAGAAAAATCTATTGCGCCAAAACGAATGGACGCGCCAAGCACCAGCAAAGCCGCGAAAGCCAGCAGTAAAGAAACGCCCAATCGGGTTTCACGTTGTTTTATCATTTTTGATGAATTACTGCGGCAACTTTCTCAATATTCTCACCGGTTCGCGGACCAAAATACATCAGCAGATTCTCTTCTATCCGGTAAATTCGATTGTTTTTGGCGGCATTGGAAGTTGCAACCCCCGGCAACGCCTTGATTTCAGTCATTGCGTCTCCGAGGCGGTCATAGCCAAAATCGGTAACGAGTATGATGTCAGGGTTTGCCTGGGCGAGAATTTCGGGCGAAGTCAACCGCTGCATTCCTTTAGCTTCGATTGCCATTTGTCCGCCTGCCCATTCGATCATTTGGCTGGCAGCCCCTCCGTCACCGTCACCGCCTTTACCGACAACCAGATAAACATTCGATGCCCGTCCGAAATGAATAATTGCAATTCTCGGATGGTCGTTATATTTTTTGACACTTTCCAACGCAGCAGCTGTCTGTGAATCCAGTTTGCTGCATAATTCTTCTGCTTTTTGCTCCTTTTGAAAATAGCTGCCCATTTCGCGGATGAGTGCTTTAGTTCCATCAATTGAATTATTTTTGGCAGTAAAGGTCTTCATCGGAATATTCAAGCCCTGCAATTGCTCAACTACTTGAGGCGGACCAATATTGTTATCGTGAATAATCGCAGTCGGCTTCAGTGAAAGAATTCCCTCAGCACTTAATGCCCGGTGATAACCTACGGTTTGAACCTTCTTTACTTCCGGGGGAAACGTGCTTGAATAATCAACTCCAACAACATGATCCTGCGCGCCGAGCGTCCAAATTATCTCATTATAGACCTGTGAAATAACTACATAACGAGCATCTTTTACATCGGCTGCCGGATTGGAGAAACGCTGACAGCTAAGCGTTGAAATCACGGTAGCAGAAAACACCGCGATAATTAGAAATCGTTTGATTTGCATAGAATTTTTAAGACAGATAATTTGTATAGAAAGGATTATAGACCTGAACGATTACAACTGTCCAAAACAGTCTTTGATTCTCAATTTTCACGAGAAAGCGTCTGACTTTTTAACTAAGTATAAGTAGTTTACGATGTATGGAAGATCAGACACTTTCTGCTAATTTTTGAATCGGCTAAAAAACAATCAAAGATTTTACGGTTTTTTGGTCGGCACTTCTTTTGGTGCAGGAACAGGTGTTTTCTCCTCCGGCTTATCTCCTGTTTTTTCTTCTGTTGGTTTAGTTTTTGTATTCGCACCTGATTTTTCAACTTTCGGTTTATCTTTTGGAATGCCGAAATTGATGCGTTTTTGACCTGCTTCGGCTTTTTCCATCAAATCCTGTGCCTGCGAGTTGGTTTCATCAAGATTAAGTGCTTTTTTCAAAACTCCGACTGCTTCATCGTATTTTGCAAGCTTGATCAAAATCGCGCCAAGCTCGGTTTGATACTGACTGTCTTCGGTTTTAAGTTTAACCGCCAACCGCAAATTCTTTTCAGCTTCTTTGTCATCATTTATCTTGTTATATGAACGTCCGAGATTAAAAATTGCGGCATCATCTTTCGGATTTTTGGCAATGATTTTCTTATAAGCCTTAACTGCTTCTGCAAAGGCTTTTTCCGAATCTTTTTGAACCACTGCTTCTTTGCCTTTTTTCGCCGGAGTTTTAGCCGGAGTCGGCTCATTTACTTTAACTTCAACTTGGGATTCCTTTTCTTTTTCAATCAAGGCATAAATTACTCCAAGTTTGAAATAGGCTTCTGCTAGATCAGGATTAAGTTTAACGGCTTGTTTAAAGGCATCAATTGCCTTTTCCGTTTCATTGTTATCGTAGTATTTATTACCTTCGGCAAGTGCCGTATCGGCATCCGTAAAGGTCGGAACAGGCTCGTCCTTTTTGACAATAGCCAAATTTCCGTTCTGATTTGAATTATTTGTTGTATTAGCAGGAGTTGCCGTTGGCGAACCCGTATTTGTATTTGAATTATCTGATGTTTTGGTGCAGCCGATTTGCCAAAAGGCAATCGTCATCGCAAATAAAATTATAAATATATTTCTCATTTCGCTTTCCCTTTTAGAAAACAAATTCGTAAAACAGCCCTTTTTTGTCGGCAAAACATTCCTTAGAAGCAAAAATCCTCAAATTTGTTTGTTGTAATTTTAACCCGGGGGAAAGATAAATTGCCGCCCACCCAACAGGTGAACGTGCAGATGAAAAACCGTTTGTCCGCCATCATCATTGGTATTGATAACGACCCGATAGCCATTTTTTGCAAAACCGCTCTGACGCGCAATTTCCGCCGCACTCAAAAGAAGATGACCCAAAGTTTCTTTGTGTTTAGTTTCGGCTTCGTCCAATGAGGCAAAATGCTCACGCGGAATCACCAGAATATGTGTCGGAGCTTGCGGACTTATATCATTAAAAGCTACGCAAACATCATCCTCATAAACCTTTTTAGACGGAATTTCACCCGCAATAATTTTGCAAAAGATACAATTTTCACTCATATTCGGAAGCAAATATTAAATCACAATTGTCGGCGGGTGAAAAGTCTTATCAGCTAAAGATGTTCAATAATTAATTATTTTATTCTCAAAATTTAGTTTTCACACTAGCCAATCATTTCATTCAACTAATAAATGATTTACCATTGATTTGATTCATTAAAGTCTTTTCTCAGTATTCCGCGTAGCCAGCCGAGAGCCTAAATATGAAGTAAGGCAGGGAACACTAAACAGAAATAAAAATCGAATTAGCTCAGCCAAAACTAATAGCCCGGCAGTCTCGGTAGAAAAATATCCGTTTTCAAAGCGAATCAGATATAAACGCACAATCCAAATGATATTTATAAGATTGAGCCACATTCCCCATCTCCATTTCTGTTGGGGAAAGAAATAACCAAGCAATGCTCCGACTGTTCCAAAAACTAAAACTATAAAGAAAATAATTAAAATTAAATCAAATATTAAAAAAGCTTCATAGCTCCAACCATAACCAGTCCTTACTCGATAATAGATAAATTCTGTAATTCCCCCGAACGTCAAATAGGTTAAAATCCCGATTATCGGCGCAACAAAATAAAACATACCAAGCACAATCCGTGATGTTGTCCATTCTTCAGTAGGTTCAATTAAAGTAGTTTCAGGTTTTCGTGGCGACATTAACGAAGCTGCATAAGAAGCAAGACAAGCCGAAATAGTTGTAATAGTCAATAAATTGACAATAGGAGTCTTTAAGTGCGTAGGCGCACCTAGTGTCAATACACAGATAGACCCGATGTTTAGTAAAACTCCCCATTTCCATTTACCCTGCGGAAATATTAAGCCAAATATTGCTCCGAGAATTCCATAAACTAAAATTTCCATTGGTAGCTCAACATCGTAAGTCTTTTGCACATCGCCTTTATAAAAATCAATTGAATAAAGACCAAATCCTCTAGCTAGACTATAACTGAGATTAAAAGTAATCAATCGAGTTATTAAATCAATCAGCAAAGGCAGAAAATAAAATCCCCAATGAAAACCTTGTCTTTGCTGATTTGTTAATTGCGTCAATTGCAAAACTGTTTGTGGTGGGGGCTCCTGATATTGAGACTCTGCCGAGGGAACTGTCGGCAAAATCGAATTGTGTTCAGTCGGAATATTTGATTGCGGCTGATTTTGATTAGCTGTTCTATCAACCAAATACGTCGGGGTGAGAATGATTTGAGGCGTTTCAACCAAAGGGGGATTGACTACGATTGATTTGTCCTCAATCGTGTAATTATCAGTCCGTTGCTTCTCTAAAACTTCAGTTGGAGCAAAGGTCGGATGTGAAATATTGAGCAACGCCCGCTGCACTTCTTCGCGCATTTCGCGTGCCGATTGGAAACGATTTTCGGGGATTTTGGCTAAAGCCCGATGCACAATTTTTCGCAAATCCGGCGGGATTGATTCGGGTATCGGCTCAATTTCTTTAGAAACAATTGCCCACATCAATTCCGTCGGATTCTCTTGCGGATACGGCAATTTTCCCGTCAGCATTTGATACAAAATCACGCCGACAGACCAAATATCGGTTTGTGCCGTTCGTTTGCCGTCAAAGGCTTCGGGAGCCATATATTTCGGCGTTCCAACAATCGAAGTGCTGTGAACAGTGGTTTTGATAACTCTCGAAATCCCAAAATCCGCCAATCGCGGCGTTTCGCCTTGCAGTAAAATATTGGCGGGTTTGATGTCGCGGTGAATAATTTGACGAGCGTGAAGAAAGTCTAAACCGTTTAAAATTCCAATCACTGTTTCGAGAGTTTGTTTAATCGGAATATCTTGTTGAATTTTTTCTTCGAGCGAGCCGTCGGGCGCGTATTCGCTGACGATGACGATTTGACCGTCATAAATATTGGCTTCGATGATCGGGAGGACGTTAGCGTGACCGCTGGCTTGTGCCCATAATTGGGCTTCCTGACGGATTGCTTCGAGATTAATTTGTTCGCGGTGTGGGAGTTTAACAGCAACTCTGGTGGTTAAAATTTCGGTTCTTCGTTCAGCCAGCCAAACTTCGCCGAAGCCGCCGCGCCCGATTTGTTTAATCAGTGTGTAACCGCCGATTTGTTGATTTGCTTGAAACATTGCTCCTCCGTTTTTTACTGACGAAGCCCATCATTTTTTTTGCTTTGGACTGAATTATATGGGTATTATTGGGCTTAATCAATAAAATAATTTTGTTGAAACGGGACTTTTATTACAGTATTATCGGCGGAAAAGGAGTTTAAAGATTTATGTGCTGTTCCGTTTCGCCAAATATTAAAGTTCGTTTTTCAAACACAATTCTTTACGGGGCTGAAATTGTAAATTCGTCTGGGAAAAACGTCCACGTTCTCGGCTATCAAAACACAGCACAAAATAATGTCAGTAGTTTTGCCGCACTTCCAAACAGTTTTTGGAAAAAATTTAAAAACATCTTTTCCTCAACCGCAAAAGCGAAAGGAAATGCAATGATTTTGCCTTTTCCGGCAGTTCCGCGCACGATGTCAAAAGAAAATGTTTTGGACACGGAAAATTGCCCGAAAGTTCTAAAAGATATTGCCGAAGCGGTTAAACCATTGCCACCTAAGGGCTTATTATTTCCCCAAACAAGATCTTTTGGTGCTCAAGCATTAGTTCAAATCTTTGAAGCGGCAGGGATTTATGCGGTTGTTCTGGCACAAGACGCACGCGCAATTCCCGATGCACTTGACCAAGTTCCGACGGAAAAGCGTCCGCAATTAAATCCCGAATTATTTGAGGCTTATGCCGAATGGTATCCCGATTGGACGATTGCTTTGTGTTGCTTTAACAATGAAGAGCTAAAAGAGGCTTTACCGATGATTTGGTGGTATGAGCCGATGAATCCTGAAAAATTATTCTTACCCGCACTTGATTGTCACACCGGAAATTTACCGAATCTGCAAGCAAATGTATTGGTAGATCATACAGTTGCGGTCGGTTCAAGCTTGGTCGAAAACAATTATCAAGGAAGTTATCAGAGAGTTTTTTACAGCAATTCAAATATTTCAAATGATTTAAAGCCTTATCTTTTGTCTCAGGTAATCGGAACAGAGATCAAACAACAAATGCCGAATGGAGATTTCGTTTGCCAAATTGAAGAAGTGCGAGAAGGAATCTGGAATCCTCTGCGCACCCCGCCGCCAAATGTAAATTAGTTTTTAAGCCTTTTTGCCACGCTACCTATTTTGTCCTCATTCATAATAAAACCTCCTTAAAAAATCGGTTTCGGCTCAATTGATAAAATACTTTTAAGTTTCCAAGCCCAAGCTCTGTCCATTTTTATTGACGAAGACAAGCGAAAGATTCTGCAAAATTATAAGCTATTTTGCGATTGATTTAATACTTTTTGGCAAAATTAACGACAAAGATCGTCTTTTATTATCTTTGAAATTTGAGAGGAAAGTCTATGCTAAAAAAATCAGTTTTAATGAGTTCCATTTTTTTCGGTTTTCTTTTAACAGCACAGACGCAAATTTTTGCTCAAAGAGAAATGTCCGAGGATTCTATGTCCAAAATGCAGTATGAAAATGTTGTTATCGAATTTAAGGATGCAATGAGGCTACTAATAGAACCTCGTAATACTGATGAATGGGACACTGAGCATCTTGCGCTAGGCGAGATTTTTAGAGCCGCTAACGAAAGGTTACGCAGATATAATATAAAGCATAATGAATATTGGACAAAAGAAAAGGAAAAATGCCGCGCCAACAAATTTTGGAAAACCAAAGGCGAGTGTCAAGACGCGATGGATAACAGTCTGCAAGAAGATGCCCTTGATTATATCAAAGCAGTCGATGAATTGAAAAAAATTAACAAAATAGCCAGCGATAAACTCAATGCGGCGCGGAAAAAATTTAATACTCAGCAACAAATCAGACACAACACCAAAAAACCCGTTAAAAACCGAACAAATTGAGTCAAACTAATCCGCACAATTAAACTATGTCTCTTTTCACGCCGTAGTTGCTACACTATCAGTAATTCTTTCAATCTTCGCCCCGACTGAACTTAATTTTTTAACAATATTTTCGTAACCGCGGTCAATATGGTAAACACGGTCAATTAAAGTTTCGCCCGAAGCACAAAGTCCGGCTAAAACCAACGAAGCCGAGGCGCGTAAATCCGAAGCCTGAACCGGCGCACCCGCTAAATTGGTTTTGCCGCGAACAATCGCTTTATTTCCCGAAATCTGAATATTCGCGCCCATCCGAATCAATTCCGAAGCGTGCATAAACCGATTTTCAAAAATAGTTTCGTTGATGATGGAAACGCCTTCGGCTTGGGTCATCAGAGCCATATATTGTGCCTGCATATCGGTTGGGAAAAGGGGATGCGGTTCAGTTGTGACATCTTTGGCAACTAATCCGTTTTTGGAGCATTTAACCAAAAGCGTGCTTTGGTTTAATTCTTCGATTTCGACTCCCGCCGAACGCAATTTTTCGATAACTGCGTGGAGGTGATCGGGACGGCATCCGGTAATTTCAATTTCGCCGTTGGTAATCGCGGCGGCAATGATAAAAGTTCCCGTTTCGATACGGTCAGGAATAATTGTGTGTTCCGCCCCGTTTAGACCTTCAACACCTTCGATCTCAATCGTTTCCGTTCCCGCACCTTTGATTCTCGCGCCCATTTTGTTCAAAAGTTCGGCTAAATCTTCGATTTCCGGTTCGCGGGCGGCGTTGAAAATTTTCGTTTTGCCTTTGGCTAGAACTGCCGCCATCATTACATTTTCCGTTCCCGTCACGGTTACTTTTTCAAAATAAATTTCCGCGCCGACCAAGCCGCCTTCGGGTGCACGCGCCACAACATTTCCCGCCTCGAGCGAAACGACTGCACCGAGTTTTTCAAATGCTTTCAGATGCAAATCAATCGGACGAGTTCCAATCGCACAACCGCCGGGCAAAGAAACTTTTGCTTGACCGAAACGCGCCAACAACGGTCCGAGAGCCAAAACACTGGCTCGCATCGTTTTCACCAGTTCGTATGGAGCCTCAAAAATTTCGATATTCGAAGCTGTAATTTTATGTGTTCTGAGTTCAGGAGTTAAAACCGTTGCGCCTAAATCTTCTAAAAGACGGCGTTGCGTGATCAAATCCTTAACATACGGAACATTATGCAAAATAACGGTTTCGGGAGTTAAAAGAGCTGCTGCCAAACACGGCAACGCCGAATTTTTCGCGCCGCTGATAGCGATTTTCCCACGCAGAGCTTTGCCTCCGCGAATTAAAAATTTATCCATTTTTAGTTACAAGAAATCCTTATAGTAGTGTAAAGAAAATCTTATCACGAGTTTTAATACAAAGAAAATACACCGCTTCAAAAATTACAAGTATCTTCACTTTTCTACCCAAAGAGGTAGTGCAAAGAAAACCTTTTCATTTTAATATTCAACCTGAAAAACACTTGAAAAAGTGAAAAAAATGAAAGGTGAAATCATTATGAAAAAATTATTATCAGCACTATTACTTGGAATTTTATTAAACGGAATGTGCCTTTTGGTTTCGGCTCAAATGGGCGGGACGATGCAGGTTAAAATCTTTTTCCCGACGGACAAATATGAAGACGACGACAAATTGATCGCCGTCGAGCGAACCGTCAAAAAAACTACGAAAGTCGCCGATGCCGCTTTACGCGAATTGCTGAAAGGCGTTAATGACGAAGAAAAGAAACGCGGATTGATCTCGGTTTATGAGACTTCGGATATTATTACCGGACGTGATGAATGCCAAAGCAATAAAATGAAACCGCTTGGCACATATTTGATCGGCGTTTCAGTCAGCAAAAAAGGCGTGGCAACCGTCAATTTCAAACCCGAAGCTGAATGTTATTTGCAATCCGCGATTTCAATGATGAACCGTGTCATGAATCCGATTGAAAAAACTTTGATGCAATTCAAAACGATCAAAAAAGTTCAATACGCGCTCAATGGCAAAGTCATTACCGAATGGGACGCTTAAAATAGGAAAGCGATCAAAAATCCGCGCGAGCCATTGAAAATGGCGGCATAAATCTATGTCGTTCTTTTCAAGAACTCCAAACATTTATTTACTTTGTCCCATAACTGGCGTTATGGACTACAAAAATGTCGTCGGTTTCACCGACTTATCAAACTGTTTTTTCTCCCAAACTAACTTTAAAATATTGTTTATTTGCTGAATGAAAGTTAAAATTCGTGCATATTTCTCCAAAAACACTTATGAAATTCAGATTTTTAATTTTCATTTTAGCTCTGTTATTTTCGGTCTCAAGCGCATTTTCACAAGGCAAAGTAAAAATTGTCGTCAGCGTAGATTGGGAAGGCGATGATTTACAGCAGCAGAATTTGCAGGCGATGAAAGATTTTCGGCGCGATTATCCCGAAATTCCTTTGCAGCATTTTCTCAACGCCGCTTATTACACTAAACATCAGGCAAAGGCGAGTGAAATCACCGAATCAATTAAATCCGTTCTGCTACCGAAAGATGAACAAGGACTTCACATTCACGCCTGGAAAAATCTGGTCGAATCATCGGGAGTAGTTTTTCGGACAAGCCCGTCTTTTGTGTTGGAAGGTTACACGATTGCCGACTGCAAAATTGATTGCGGACAGGAGATCGCGTTAACGGGATATACCAACGCCGAGTTGCGAAAAATCATCGCTCACAGTATTGAAATCCTAAACAAAGAAGGATTTAACCGCCCCAAAAGTTTTCGCGCCGGAGGCTGGCAGGCGGACGATAATGTTTTGGACGCATTGGCGGCTGAGGGTTTTACGCTTGATTCATCAGCTACTCCCGCCGATTTTTTGTTGCCGGAATGGGGAAAATATAAGCTGTATCAAATGGTAAAAGACCTTTGGATGAAAACAACGCCGACCAGTCAGCCTTACATTTATAAAACTTCGTCGGGCTTGAAAATCCTTGAATATCCAAATAATTCCTGCCTTTCGGATTATATGACCGGTGAAGATATGCTCAAGGTTTTTCAGAGCAATGCCCGAAATTTTAAAAAGAATCCGAAGAAAAATGTTTATCTTTCCATCGGATTTCATCAGGAAACCGCCGCCGAATTTCTCCAACACTTGCGCGAGGCGATCAAACTGATTCGCAATTCTGCCAAACAAAATCGGATTCCGATTGAATTTGTTGTAGCACCCATAAAAGACAATTTTTGATACAAAGATTTAAAGTTTGAAAAAATAAAAATGGACTTAAAAAGAGAATTATTCCGACACTTGGTAGCAAGTTTGGCTTTTCGGGCGAAGGTCGCAATTGCAGATGTGCCGTCAGATTTTGCCGATTTTAAAATCAACCAAACCATCCGCACTCCCGGCGCAATCCTCGCACATTTGGGAGATTTGCTGCAAGGTTCATTGTTTTTGATGAAAGGCGAACTTGTTTATTTAAATTCTGCGCCTCTGGCTTGGGAAGATGAGGTGAAAAGATTTTTCTCTGCCGTCAATGAGTTTGATGCTTATTTGGCTTCGGATCAGACGCTAAATCAACCGATTGAAAAAATTACTCAAGGTCCAATCTCTGACGCTCTGACCCACGTTGGGCAAATTGTGATGCTGCGGCGGGCGGCGGGAATTCCCATCAAATCAGAAGGCTATTTTGCGGCTGAAATCGTTCCCGGAAAGATAACTGTTTAATTTTGCTTTAATCAAAATTGATCAATTAAGTGGACAAAATATTTTTAGAAAAGGAACGCCACGCTTCCAGCTGGTATTGAGTGCGAAAGCGCGAACATTTAAGTTTTAGCTAAAATTGACTTAAATTTAACTCAATGACGTTGTTGCCAACGTTTGCCGGCTGGAAGCACGGCGTTCCGACCGCTGAAACATTCTATGTTCAAATTTGTCCCTATACTTAAATCAAATATTTTTTTATAAGGCAGACATTTTATCCTCTCAATTAGTAGATTTTTCCTCTTTATCGTATAGTAATTTTGCTACATATTCCCCAAAATTAGATTTTACCCGCAGAAAAGTTATGAAAAAAAGACTTGTCGCATTTTTTTATTTAATCGTAGTTTGTGTTGGCGTTACTTTCGCTCAGGAAACTGCTAAATGGGATGTTTTGAATCCGCCGTATCCGCTTCAAACAGTTACAATTGATACTAATGAAACAACTTGGTCGAGCCTGGATGTTACCCCAGACGGCAAAAAGTTTGTCTTTGATATGCTCGGCGATCTTTACGTCGTTGACATCGAAGGCGGCGAAGCCAAGGCTCTGATGCAGGATTTATCGTGGGACATTCAGCCTGCAATAAGTCCAGACGGAACAAAAATCGCTTTTATTTCAGACCGTGACGGAATTTCTAACATCTGGACGATGAATACTGACGGCACGAATCTGAAACAGATTTCTAAAGAAAGACAAAACATCATTCACAGTCCGAAATGGAGTCCCGATGGGGAATACATCGTAGCAACTAAAGGAATTATGTCGAGCCGCAGTATTCCGGCGGGTGAAATCTGGATGTATCACCGTTCGGGCGGCGGGGGAATCGCTATCAAACGGCGCAACAACGGCAGACGCGACCAAAAAAATATTGCCGATCCCGTTTATTCACCTGACGGCAAATATCTCTATTGGACGCAGGACACAACGCCCGGATTTACTTTCAGCTACAACCGCGATCCGCTCAAATCGATTTTTGCGATTGTTCGTTACGATTTAGCAAAAGGTCGTGAAGAAGGTTTGATTGACGGAGTTGGCGGCGCGATTGTCGCCACGCCTTCGCCGGACGGAAAAACTATTGCGTTTCTGCGCCGAATTCAAAATAAAACCGCGCTCTTTTTGAAAGATTTGGAAACGGGTGACGAAACGCCGATCTATACCGAAATGGAACGCGATATGCAGGAAGGTTTCGGTTCGGAAGGCTATTACGCCTATTTTGATTGGACTCCAGATGGGAAAAATATCGTCTTTTGGACAGGCGGAAAATTCCACAAATTGTCACTTGCTGATAAATCTGTTAAAACAATTCCCGTTCACGTCAAAGCGCAGTTAAAAATTGCCGATTCGGTCAGATTTCCGGTCAATGTTGCGCCGGATGATTTTAATGTTAAGCAAACACGCTGGGCGCAAAAATCGCCGGACGGAAAATCTATCCTTTTTCAATCGCTCGGCAAGCTCTACAAACGTGATATTGCTTCGGGAAGCACGACCAGAATTACAAACCAAAACAACGAGGACGAATATTATCCGCGTTATTCAAACGATGGAAAATCAATCGTTTACACGACCTGGAACGACCAAACTTTAGGAACTGTCAAAATCGTTTCAGCCGATGGCGGCGAAGGCAAAACCATCACGAAAAAGCCCGGACATTACATCGAGCCAAGCTTTTCAACTGACGGAAAATTGGTTGTTTACCGCAAATTCACGGGCGGATATTTGCTTGACCCGAAATATTCAAACGAACCCGGAATTTATGTCACCAATTTGGCAACAGGAGAGCAAAAACGAGTTTCTCAAAGCGGTTCTGATCCGCAATTTGCCGGAGATAATTCGAGAGTTTATTTCACGACCGGAGTTCCCGGAACGGATTATCCCGAATCGCAATTGGTCAGCGTTAATCTCAACGGCGAAGACCGTCAGGAACATCTTTACGGAGCCGACCAAGTGACCGAATTTCGTCTTTCGCCCGATAAAAAATGGGTGGCATTTACTTATCAATTCAATGCTTATGTGATGCCCTACACCGACACGGGAAAACGCGAAACTATCGGACCAATGGCAACAACTTTGCCCGTCAAAAAGATTTCGAGCCGTGCCGGAGAATTTTTGAGTTGGAGTGCCGACAGCAAATCAGTCAGTTGGTATAACGGACCGATCTTTTATGAGCGTAATTTGAAAGATGCATTCGATTTTGTCGAAGGCGCACCGCAGCAATTACCAAAACCCGTTAGTGAAGGAATTAACCTTTCTTTCTCGCAAAAATCAGATAAACCGAGCGGAGTTAAGGCTTTAGTCGGCGGAGCTGTCGTCACGATGCGCGATGCCAAAAATCAGCAGGAAGTGATTCAAAACGGCGTGGTTATCATTAAAGACAATCGGATTGTCGAAGTCGGACAGGTTGGAAAAGTCACGATTCCAAGTGGCGCAACCGTCATTGATTGTAAAGGAAAAACGATCATTCCCGGTTTGATTGATGCCCACGCGCACGGTTCGCAAGGCAGTAATCAGATCATTCCGCGCCAAAATTGGTTTATGTATTCCCAATTATCTTTTGGCGTGACGACGATTCACGACCCTTCAAATGATACGGCTGAAATCTTTTCCGCTGCCGAAATGCAGCGTGCCGGATTGATCGTTGCGCCGCGAATTTTCTCGACCGGGACAATTCTTTACGGCGGTGAATTGCCGAGTGCAAAAGCAATTATCAATAATTACGATGACGCGGAATTTCATCTGCAAAGGATGAAAGACAACGGCGCAATTTCGGTCAAAAGCTACAATCAGCCCGCCCGCGCTCAACGTCAGCAAATCATTGCGGCAGCGAAAAAGCTTGGAATGATGGTCGTTCCCGAAGGCGGCGGCAAATTTCATCAGAATATTACGATGGTGATTGACGGACATACCGGACTTGAACATTCGATTCCGATTGCTCGCGGTTACAGCGATCTGACTCAGCTTTGGGCGGCAACGAAAGTCGGTTATACGCCAACTTTTATCGTTTCCTACGGCGGACTGATGGGCGAAGAATATTGGTATGACCGCACCGAAGTTTGGAAAAATCCTCGTCTGCTTCGCTATGTTCCGCACGAAATTCTCGACAGCCGAGCAATCCGCAGACCGACTGCGCCCGACGACCAATACAATCATTTTGAGGTTGCCAAATACGCTAAAACTCTGATGGAAAAAGGAGTCGGCATCCACATCGGCGCACACGGACAGCGCGAAGGACTCGCTTCGCAATGGGAACTTTGGAGTATGCAGCAAGGCGGATTTACCCCTTGGCAAGCACTCCGCAGCGGCACAATTCAAGGCGCGGAATACCTCGGACTGGATAAAGACATCGGCAGTATCGAAGCCGGAAAGCTAGCTGATATGGTCGTGATTGACGGTGATGTGCTGAAAGATTTACGCCGCAGCGAATATGTTCTCTACACGGTTTTGAACGGTCGAGTTTACGAAGCTGCGACGATGAACGAGTTTGGTAGTAACGTTAAACGCAAACCGTTCTATTTTGAAGGTGGAAACCAAATGACGATGCCTGCGGAAACCAGAAAAGAGTTGGAAGAAAAAGCAGAAACCAATCATTGGGTTCATTAAAAATGATTTTCACCGCAGAGACGCGGAGACGCAAAGTTTGTAAAGTAATTATTTGAGTAAAAGAGACTTCATTCTCATAATTTTCAAAATTCTTCAAAATCTTTGCTCTGCGTCTCCGCGTCTCTGCGGTTTATTTTGGTTTATTTCGGTAACCCCCCGTAGAATCTCCAATTAGTCTTGAAATCCTTGGTCAATTTTTGATTCGTCAAAATCGCCCGAACCATCTCAACGGGAATCCGACCTTCTTTCAAAATCGCATCGTGAAATTGTTTGTTGGTCATTTTTTTAGAATCAACCAGATCGTGATGAAGATTGTAAAATTGCAGACCGCCCATCATATAAGCCATTTGGTAAAGCGGACCGTAATCGCCGTTAAATGAGCGTCGAACCTCAGCAGTTGCGTTGTCGCGCTCGTGTCCGACTCGATCAACCAAAAAGTCCACACATTCCTGCGGAGTCATTTTTTCCAGATGAAAACTTAAAGAGAAAATGATTCTCGCGCAGCGGTGCATCCGCCAGAAAAGTGCGCCGATCTTGTCTTCAGGAGATTTGTCAAAACCCATATCCCATAACAAAAATTCCCAGTATAACGACCAGCCTTCCGTCCAAAATGGAGTGCTGAACGGCTGACGATAGGGACGATAGCGGCTGGTCATATATCCTTGCAAATGATGTCCGGGAATTAGTTCGTGATGAACCGTGGCGTGTGAAAAATGCGGATTGTTGCCGCGCATTGACATCATTTTTTGCTCGTGCGTCATTCCATCCGTCGGGTAGGAAACCAAAATAGTTTCGCCGCCAAGGAAAAACGGGCTGGTTAATTGGCGTTCGGGAGTCATCATCTCCATTCGCCAACCGTCACGGGCAACTTTTGGAACGGTCACAAGGTCATTTTTCTCAACAAAATCAATCGCTTGGTAGGCGAGATTTTTAATCAATTCGGGTTGTTTGCCCGGTTCGACGTATTTTTGTTTAACGGCTTCGAGAGCTTTTTTCCAATCATCGCCGTAGCCCAATTCACGCGAAGCCTTTTTCATTTCCACTTCACACCACGCAAATTCTTTGTTGGCGATTTCGACCAATTCTTCGGGCGTGTATGGAATCATTTCGTATTCCAATTCTTCGATCAATGCCTCGCGTCCGATTGGATCACCGATGATCGGATCGTTGGCTTGGACTCCTGCGCCTTGTTGTGCGCCGCCTCCACCACCCGGCGGACGACCACCGCCCGGAAAACCGCCTTGTTGTCCACCGCCTCCGCTTGTTGTGGCTCTCGTGCCGACAACTCTTTCGGCTATAAAGGTTTGGAGATTCTGAAGCGCGGTATCAACCTCTTTATACGGAGCTGCATTCCACCAGGAAAAAAGCGGATCGTAGCCTGTGTAAAAAGTATTCCAACGCTGCAAAGTCTGGCGCAAAGACCCGACTGTGCGCGCGGCACGATTGGCAACCGTCTTTTTCGGCGCGGGGATTTTGCCTGATTGAATATCTCGCTGCGTTTGCTGAATCGTTTTGGCTAAATCGTTCAAAAGCGCGGCAGTTTTTGCCGAATCAAGCGGTTCGAGCTTGCGGCGGGAATCTTCCAAATCGCTGATAGTTTTAGCAAAAGGAATCAGCGAAGCCATTTCCGCAAGCTGTTTCTGCTCACGCTCAAGCTCTTTTTGTTCGTGACGCAGATAATTCTGAAAAAGCAGATAATCAACCTGTTCATCGTGATTGAGCTTGCTGAAATCCTGACGTTCAAGCAATGCCAGCCAATCACTGTAAAGCTGACGAAAACGCGCCGCCCGATTAGGCGAAGTCTGCGCGGAATAAAACCGGCTCAAGATACCGACATCCTCGCCAAACTTTTCAATCACACCCCGCAAACGGCTCGGCGGTTCGTTGTAATTGGCAAGTTCATCAACAGTTTGGGCAAATGTCGGACAGACGAATATTAGCGTTAATAGGATTAGGGATAGTCGTTTCATAGCGATTGAATAATAGCGCAATTTAGAATATAAGATAATCCATTTTTTTGCATTAGATTTATGTAAATTTCACAGAATTTCAGCCAACGCAGTTGGCGCAAGCATAAAGCCCCGTGCGTGAGCGCGGGGAATATTTCCCCATCCAACCAAGCCCGTGAAACGGGCGGCAGAATTACACAATCTGAATTTATCTGTCGCTATCGTTGATAGCTCGGATTTTTTTTGTTGATACGTTCCCAGCCCTGACGGACTGGGCTTTACGCTGTCGCCGTCGTTGACGGCTAAAAACTGCGGAAATATTTATATAGTTTTTGACGATTTGTGACAATTCGGACATAATTCAACCAGCCTGCATAAATCCAAACAATTCCCCCCCCAAAACTTAAAAATCATGGCTCAATCTTACACAAATTTGATTTACCACATTGTCTTTTCTACCAAAAATCGTGAACCTCTGATAAGGGCGGAAACACAACCGAGATTGTATGAATATATCGGCGGAATCGTTCGCAATAAAGGCGGAATTTTGTTGGAAATAGGCGGAATGAACGACCATTTGCACGTTTTGGCAAAGCTCCGTCCTGATAATTCTTTGTCTAATATTTTGCGCGATTTGAAAGCGAATTCAACGGGCTGGATGCACAAAGTTTTTCCCGAAATGAAGGATTTTTCGTGGCAAAACGGTTATGGTGCATTTACCGTCAGCGCATCACAAATCGAAAAAGTTAGACATTACATCATTAATCAAGAACAATTAATCAAGAACAACATCACGCCAAAATTTCATTCAAAGAAGAATTCATTAAATTGTTACGGGCGAATCAAATAGAATTTGACGAAAAATACTTATGGATTTGAAAACCGTGATTGGCTAGATTACCGATAGGCTTAAACAAATTTATTGACACTTTTTCGTTTTTAATCTACTTTCTTGGTATCTCCTGAAATTAAACTAACAAACGTTTTTTTGTGTCCGCAGAGAGCTGAAATCAAACCTGAAAAATATGAAAAAAAATAGATTCTTGATATTTTGTCCCCTTTTTCTAACTTTTTTATGTTCTGTAATGTCCGTCAATGCCCAACCGGGAGGCACAACGGTAAAAAATGCTCTGGATAAGGGCGATTTCAAAGTCGGTTTTTCGCCGAAAACTAAAGCTAAAGATCCGAAAAAGGCAATGCCGGCTGATGAACAAGCAGTTCTGCAGGAAATTGCGACATCTCTCAATCAACTAATCGCCTTGCCGCGAAATGTTTATCTAAATTTTGATACTTGCGGAGAGGCTAATGCCTTTTATGATCCCGAAACCACGGAAATTACGATTTGTTACGAACTGCTCGACCAGTTTGAATCAGAATTCAAAACCATTTCCAAAGACCAAAAACGGATTGACGCAATGGTCGAAGATACTTTGGTGCAAACCTTTTTTCACGAGCTTGGACATTGTTTGATTGATGTTTGGGATTTGCCGGCAACGGGACGCGAAGAAGATGCGGTTGATCAGCTTGCTACGGTTTTATTGCTTGACGGTTCGCCCGAAGGAAGAGACAGTGCAATAAATGCCGCGATTGAATTTGAAATTGCCAGCCGCAGCGAAAATAAAGCAAGCCTGATGTTTTGGGACGAGCACTCGTTCAGCAAAACCAGATTTTACGATATGATGTGCCTCGTTTACGGCAGCGATCCGCAGAAAAACGGCAATCTCGTCGGACCGAAATTGTTGCCCATCGAACGAGCCGAACGCTGTCCGAACGAATATAAACGAGCCGAACGGGCGTGGCTGCGGCTGCTTGAACCTTATATTTTGAAATAATCGGAATTATTCAATGAGAACAAAAATCGGTAGCGGCTTGGCAGATTTGCCTTTCCGCTGCCGTTTTTTTTCGTGCAAAATTCGTAAATTGTGATAAAACTTTAGTTGCAATTTTCAATATCAAAAGGAAACCGTAATTCCCGTGAAAAAACTCCTGTTTTTGCTGTTTTTTGTTTTAAATTTCAGCCTTTTCGCCTTTGCCCAAAACGAACCGCAACCCGTTTCGGGATTTACCAATCTGCGCCACACTTTCAAATCCGAAAATATGGGCGAAGAACGAACGCTTTTAGTCCACGTTCCGTCAAATTACACGCAATCGGACGAAAAATATCCGGTCGTGTATATGCTTGACGCGGGCTCGGCGCAAATGACGATGATGGTCGGGATTTTGGAACAACAAGCCAATGCGGGAGAAATTCCGCAAATGATTTTGGTTGGAATTACTAATACGAACCGCAATTTTGATCTAACGCCGACTGCCAACGGATTTCCGGGCGAACGCGGCAACGGCGAAAAATTTATGCAGTTTGTCGAAAAGGAAGTTGTGCCGATGATTGATAAAGGCTATCGGACACAGCCTTTTCGGATTTTTGCGGGACACAGTTTCGGCGGATTGACGGTTGTTTATTCCTTCGTTTCGCGTCCCGATTTGTTCAATGCTTATCTTGCTTCGAGTCCCGCTTTACATTGGGATAATCGAATAGTAATTAAACGCGCCGAAGAACTTTTCAAACAAAAACGCGAGTGGAACAAAACGATGTTTATGGCGATTGCCAATGAACCCGGTTTTCTGGGCGATGCCAATGCTTTTCGTGATCTGCTGAAAAAATATAATCCGAAAAACTTCGATTTTGATTTTCAGGAATACAAGGACGAAACTCACGGGTCAAGCACTTTGATCCATTACTACACCGGATTGCGAATGATCTTCAAAGGATGGCTCGCACCCGAAAATGCTTCGTTTGAGGATTTGGAAAGTCATTATAAAAACCTAACCAAACGATTCGGTTATCAGATATTAATTCCTGAAAATAAGTATGGTCAGTTTATGGGAAGATATTTACAGTCCAATCAAAACGAGGAAGCGATTATATTAATGGAAAAAGCTATTGCCAGTTATCCCAATTCGGCTGGCGCATATAACGCTTTGGGAATTATTTACGAAAGGATCGGCAACAAAAAACTCGCCAAAGAGAATTACGAAAAAGCCTACAAATTAGCCGAATCGCAAAAGAATGAGCAGATTTTCAAAGAAGCTAAAGGGAATTTTGAAAGATTAGTAGGGAAATAGTTTCGGCAAGTATTTTGGAAGGTTGATTCGTATCTTAAAATTTATGGTGAAATCCTAACTTTGCGCTCTTGGCGTAAATCATAGCGACCTTTGCGGTTAAGTCAATTATTTGAACCGCAAAGAACGCAAAGTTTATGACGCAAAGTTCGCCAAGATATTCAAGTCATAAATTCTAAGACCTAACGGATTTTCTTCACTCAATCGTTCGTGCTAATATTCTCCCAACAGTTCTTAATCCAACAATTCAAATCAGGAGGATGTTCCGATCGGAACAAACGCTATGTTTCATAAGAAACTTGCTATTTCAGCCCTTTTGCTGCTTGCTCTGAGTGTGTCTTTTTCGGCACAAACCAAACGCCCTTTTACCATTGACGATATTTTCAAAATTCAAAATGTCGGCGATCCGCAGCTTTCGCCGGATGGAAATTGGGTGGCGTATGTTGTTTCAAAAACAGACGCAAAAGCTGACAAATCTTCGAGCGATATTTGGCTCGTCAGTTACGATGGCAAAATTACTCGTCAAGTCACTTACAGCACCGAAAGTGAAAGCAGTCCCCGCTGGTCGCCTGACGGAAAATATCTGACGTTTACTTCGTCGCGTCCGGGACCGAATAAAGGAAATCAGATTTGGATTTTGGATTTAAGCGGCGGCGAGGCTCGTCAATTAACCGACATAAAAGGGAATTTGCAAGGCTACGAATGGTCGCCCGATTCAAAACGGATTGCGATGGTCATCGGCGATCCCGACCCTGATGCCGAAGCTAACCAAGCCGCCGGAGCAAACGCTAAACCGGCGAAACCGATCGTGCTTGACCGCTACAAAATCAAGCAAGACGTGCAAGGTTATCTGCAAACGACAGGTCGCAAAAGCTACATTTATCTTTACGAAATTGAGTCGAAAAAACTTGAGCGTCTGACCAAAGGAAAAACCGATGAATCATCGCCTGCGTGGTCGCCCGACGGCAGTAAAATTGCTTTTACCAGCAACCGTCATCCCGATACTGACCGCGATCCTTTTATACAGATTTTTGTTGCCGAAGCCAAAGCCGGAGCAGTCGAAAAACAAATTACGCCTTTGACCAGTCTGGGCGAATCCGGCAGACCGCAATGGAGTCCCGACGGTAAAACGATTGCTTTTATGGAAACGGACGAAAAGAAATTCGGGGCTTACGATATGTCGCATTTGACGTTGGTTGCTTCGGATGGAAGTTCCGCCCCAAGCCGAGTCAAGGCTACGGAAGAGCTTGATCGCGGAGTTTCCAATCATCGTTTCAGCGCAGACGGAAAATCAATGACATTTTTGGTCACGGATGACCGTTCGGTCTATCCTGCGCGAACAAATCTTGCTGGCGGAAATGTCGAAAAAATGATGAATCCTCCGATTGTTGTTTCAAACTGGAATCAATCGAAAGAAAAAGTCGTCGTCCTTTCGGGAAATAACGAAAAACCGAATGAAGTTTATGCTTTCGAGGGTGGAAAGCTTCGCCAATTAACGCATCACAATGACGAACTTTTGGCACAATTAAATTTGCCGCCAACCGAAGAAGTTGATTTCACCAGCAAAGACGGCACAAAAGTCGGCGGACTTTTAACTTATCCGGTCGGCTATGTGAAAGGCACAAAAGTTCCGTTTTTGTTGAGAATTCACGGCGGACCAAATTCCCAAGACCAAAATTCTTTCAGCGCGGAAAGGCACTTTTTTGCCGCCAACGGCTACGCAGTTTTGAACGTCAATTATCGCGGAAGTGCCGGACGCGGAATGAAATTTTCACGGGCGATTGCCGCCGATTGGGGACATTACGAGGTCGAAGATTTACAGGCTGGAGTTGACCACGTTGTCAAAATGGGAGTGGCTGATCCCGACAAATTAGGCGTTGGGGGCTGGAGTTACGGCGGAATTCTGACCGATTATATGATTGCCAGCGACAATCGTTTCAAAGCCGCAACCAGCGGTGCAGGAACGGCTTTTACCGTTTCGTATTATGGCGTAGATCAATACATTATCCAATACGACAACGAAATCGGACCGCCGTGGGATCCGAAAGCGTGGGAAACTTATCAAAAACTTTCCTACCCGTTTTTACACGCTGACCGCATTAAAACTCCGACACTTTTTATGGGCGGCGAAAAAGATTTTAACGTGCCGATTTCGGGCAGCGAGCAAATGTATCAAGCGTTGCGAAGTCTTGGCGTTGACACGCAGTTAATTGTTTATCCAAATTCATTTCACGGAATCACTTTGCCGACTTATGTCCGCGACCGCTACGAAAGATATTTGGCTTGGTATGACAAATATGTGAAGAAAATCAAACCTGAACCAAGCTCGCCAATCGCCAAATGGGAAGGAAAATGGAAAGGCACTTTGAAAAATTTACCTGCCAAACCTGATGCTCCCGTGGTTGAAGTAACCAGAGAAATCGGTTCTTTCCCAACTACGGATAATTCTTGCACGATGTTCAAAACGACCTATTCCGAAGGCGGCGCGGTCAAAGGAATAAAAGACTACAAACTCTGTCGTGGAACAGGCGCGGACGATTTGTATGTTGATGAAGGCGACGGCATTAAATTAGCCGCGAAGTTGATTGGCGATGCGCTCGTTTCGCCGTTCAAATACGGCAATATTCTGCTGATTTCCACAATGCGTTTACGTGGCGATACTTTAGAAGAAGAAATTCTGACGGTTGACGATAAGCCTGCCACAATGGGCGTTTTGCCGATGAATGCAAAAGGGATTCAGCGTTTGGAATTGAAACGGGTGATGGAGTAAGAAGATTTTGCCCGCGAAATACGCTAAAAGAAGCGAAATGAAGAAAATATTAATTTCTTCTTGGTTTTATTTTTAGTGTATTTCGCGTGTTTCGCGGGCAAATAAAAAAAATAGGGAGAAAATATGTTAAAGAAAATTATTTTAGCGTTTGTGGTATTTGGAATTTTACTTTCAAATGCAATCGCCCAGCCGCGTCCGACTCCTGATCCGGCGGCTGTTGCCAAAAGGTTTGAAATCGAAAAGCAATTAAATGACATTGCAATCGTTGACCGCAAAGTAATGGTGCCGATGCGGGACGGCAAACGAATGGCGGCGGATATTTATCGTCCGAAAGATACTTCCAAAAAATACCCGATCATATTTTCCCGCACTCCTTATAATTTCAATTTTTGGGATGTTCGGATGGGTGCGCCGCGTGATATGACCACGATTCTCGAAGCCGTCAAACGTGGCTACGCTTATGTTGTGATGAACGAGCGCGGACATTTTTTCTCGGAGGGAAATTACGACATTCTCGGCGCACCGATTTCGGATGGAGACGATGCGATGAAATGGATGTCCAATCAGGATTGGTCGAACAAAAAGATCGGCACGATTGGCTGCTCTTCGACAGCGGAATGGCAGCCTGCCGTTGCTTCGCTTGGCAATCCGGCTTTTACGACGATGATTGTGCAAGGGTTTGGTGCAGGGATCGGGCGTGTCGGACCGTATTATGAACAAGGAAATTGGTATCGCGGCGGCGCAATTCAGATGCTGTTTATCGCGTGGCTCTACGGCGAACAAAATCAAGTCCGTCCGATGTTTCCGCCGAATACCACGCAGGAAGAACTGATTCAAGCTTCAAAATATTTTGATTTAGCCCAACAAGCACCATCGGTTGACTGGTCACAAGCACTTCGTCATTTGCCGATGATGGATATTCACAAAGCGGTGGGCGGAGCAAAAGGAATTTTTGCCGACGCGATGCCGGTTCCGACCGGCGGGGCAATGGTCAAACGCACACCGAACGATCCGGCTTGGTATAAAGGCGGATTGTGGCACGACAATATGAAGATCAATATTCCGGGATTCTGGTTTATGTCGTGGTATGACGTTTCAGTTGGTCCTAATCTGGCGGCTTATAATCACGTTCGTAAAACCGCTGACCCGGCAATTGGTGATAAACAATATTTGGTAATTGCCCCGACTCTGCATTGCAGTTACACTCGCGCTACCGAAAACACGGTGGTCGGCGAAAGAAGTATGGGCGATGCGCGGCTTGATTACAATGCTCTGACATACGGATGGTTCGATCATTTTCTGAAAGGTGAGAACAACGATATTTTGAAAATGCCGAAGGTTCGCTATTTCACAATGGGAAGTAATAAATGGCAAACTGCCGATTCTTTCCCGCCTGCCGGAGCAAAACCTGTGAAGTTTTATCTTTCAAGCAACGGCAAGGCAAATTCTTTGAATGGTGACGGAGCTTTGACAATGGAACCGCCTGAAAAAGATTCGCCTGATTCCTTTACTTACGATCCGATGAATCCTGTTCCATCCTACGGCGGGAACGTCTGCTGCACTGGAAATGCCGTTCAAGGTGGTGCGTGGGATCAAACTAAAATGGAGCAGCGCAACGATATTTTGGTTTACAGCACTGAGCCGCTCAAGGAAGGAGTCGAATTGACAGGCTCGATTGACGTTTCCCTTTATGTTTCTTCGGATGCGAAAGACACGGATTTTACGGTCAAATTGATTGACGTAGATGAACTGGGACGCGCTTATAATCTGGACGAAACGATTCAGCGGATGCGTTACCGCAATGGCTACGATAAACCGCTAGTTTGGATGGAAAAAGACAAGGTTTATAAATTCAAATTCCAGCCGATGAATACCAGCAACTATTTTGCTCCGGGACATCGCATCCGAATTGAAATTTCGAGCAGTAACTTCCCGCGCTTTGATAGAAATATGAATACCGGCGGCAATAATTATGATGAAACCAAAGGCGTAATTGCCAACAATGCGGTTCATCACTCGAAACAATATCCTTCGGAAATTACGATCAGTGTTGTGAAGAAGTAGTTTTTATTTGCCCGCGAAATACGCTAAAAGACGCGAAATGAAGAAAATATTAATTTCTTCTTGGTTTTATTTTTCGTGTATTTCGCGTGTTTCGCGGGCAAATATTTTACTTTTCCGCCAGCTTCCTTCCCGCATTCAAATTATCAAAATTCAAGATCGCATTGAACACTAAAAAGTAACTGCCTTGTGTTTCCGCTCGCCAAAACGGATTGTTGGAGAACAGAACGACGTGACCTTTATCCATCGGAACGTCAATGACTGCCGCGTGTTGGGCAATTTCATTTCCGCCTTCGAGCAAACCTGAAACAAACAACGAATTATTATCCGCCCAACGGAGAACAACACGCGGTCTTTGAGCAGGCGGAATAACATACGGATTATTTCGTAATTGATCGGCTGTCACCGGACCTGCTTCCCAGGTATTTACTCGCGGATTGTCAGGGATCTCATCTGGAGTTCGATTTTGCACGACATCACCATCTTCAGCCGTTCCGCGTCCTGTCACACGCTCACCGCCGCCTCTGCGTCCGCGTCCGCCATTGGTGAAATTGCTGATATTAAAGATCGGTGCGCTTTGTCCGAATATGGCTAAATCATCCCCGTAACCGTAAGCAATCGGACTGGCATTATCCACCATTTTTGAACGCAGAACAGTTCCGGGTAAACGCATCGCTCTGGCTTGTTGTGCGGTTACACCCTGTGTCAAATTCGTTTCGATGGCAAATTCGGAAGTATCAGTCGCTGTAATCATCAAGCCACCGTTTTTGACGAAGTTTTGCAGATTTTGCACGCCCGATAATCCGAGTCCGGGACGCATATCATCCGTTTCGTCAGTGTTGGTCAGATTCGGCGTGAGATCGGTCTTCTTCCAGGGAAGCGGATTTCCATACATCGGCATTCCGTTAATAATTGCCGAAGTTCCGCGTCCGACCGGAGCAAAAACGATGACATCATACTTGCTGTTCAAGTTTGAATCTTTGGAAACATCCTGTGTGCTGATGTAATCGTATGGAATTTTGTGGCGGTCGAACTCAATACGCCACCAGCCTTCGTCCTGTGTTGTCAACCAAGTGTGCATGACCGCAACACGCGGAACTTTAACCGTGTGAGTTTTGACCGATGGAGCGGAATCGGTGGCAACTGCGCGGATTCCAAGCTCATTAATTACTTTGCCTAATTCATCCGCCGAAACATTTTTGATAATGAATGAACCGCGATTGAATTTTTGTCCGGCGGCTTCAAAAGGTTCTTCGGCGGCTTCAAACGAAGCGTTTTTGAGTTGATAACGCAAGGTAACGAGGGCGTTATCGGCATTGTGATTGACGATAAAGGTCGAACCGCTTCCCGAAACTCCGCTCAGAGCTTTAACATCGCCATTAACTTTTTCCATCTGGGCGGAAAGCACGCCAACATCAGTCACGCGAACGGTTTGAACATTGCCAAGCTCGCCAAAAGTCCACGCCGTATCATCATAAATATCGGTCTGCGGATCATTAGTTGCCCAATATTGATAGTCGAGCATCATATCGGCAATGCGGCTATACGGCTGATCCATCCGCAAAATATAACTGCCTGCCGGAAATTGTTTTGTTTCCGCTTTGCCGCCTTTTTTCGCCGGAATTGTCACCGAAAAAGGTGCGGTCGCTTTATGAATTTCGCAACCTTGCTGCTGCATCAATCTTAAAAGTTGAGCTTGTCCGCCCAAACGCGGATCATCAGCCGGAAAAACATACGCAGCGGGACCCGAAACTTTCGGTTTCAAAATAGAGTTTTTACTCTTGATGTAAAAGTTACGCAGAAAATATTTTCCGTTGGTCGCAAAATGGGCAAGCGAGACAAGCAAGCCTGTTTGCTGATAATTGTTGTTATTTCTCTGCGACCACATTGCTTTCGGCAGCGGCGGATTTTGTTTATACCAACGCCGCGCGTAATCCGAAGGTGAAAGAGTGCGCTCAACCGTATCTGCGCCGGCGTTCCCGAAGGTTTCGTAGAGCCTTGAAATTCCGTTGTGCGAAGCCGCAATGAACATCAAATAGCTCGGCGACCAGGTATCAAAAGTTCCATGCGTGAAAACGCCGGGCATTCCGAATTTGGTCATTTCCGAAACGTTATTCCAACCGATAATCTGCCATTCGTCCGTTAAAATCGGATCAACCCAAGCGTTATAAGGCTGATCGCCGACCGTATTGTCATACAGATACGGCACGGATTCGTGCAGATCGTGCAAAACCTGCGGTTTCCAGTAGATATAATTTTTAATAACGTTTTGAGTTAATTTAAGGGAAAGAGACATCGAATCGCGGTTGTTGTCGTGCGCGACATAATGCCCCCAATAAACCAACGGCTGCCAGTTTTTGCCCGGATTTGCCAGATGCCAATTGTAAACGTCAACCATCCGATTACGTCCGTCAACTTCGATAACAGGTGTAATCAATGTAATCAAATTACTGCGGACATTTTTGATATATGCGCTGTCGTCAACTACCAAACGATAGGCAAGTTCCATCAAAGCAGTCGGCGAACCCGTTTCGGTCGAGTGAATTGTCCCCGTAATGTAATAAACCGGAACGGATGTATTGATCAATTTTTCCGCTTCACCGTCGTTCATTCCAATCGTGCGCGGATCGGCAAGTTTGGTCAGTCTCGCCCGATTATCCTCAATTTTGGCGATATTTTCTTCGGAAGAAACTGCCACCGCAATCATCTCGCGTCCTTCTTCCGTAGTGCCGATGGAATAAACTTTGACGCGGGGACTGGCTTTTTCGAGCATCCGAAAATATTTATAAACATCTTCGGCGTATGGTAATTTGCCCGGCGCACCAGCGACATCGCCCAGCACGGCTTTTGGAGTCGGAATATTTTTTGACGCAGGTAAATAATCGGTCAACGGCGAATTAAAGAATTTTTCAGTTGTGTATTCATTAATTTTCTTGGTGTATTCCTCGTCAATCGGAATATTCGGATCGCGCTCCAGCTTGACCAAAGTATTTGTTTGGGCAAAAGCATTTAGAAACGAAAAGAAAACCAAAGAAACGCATAGAAACAGCGGTCGGATAGATTTGATGGTCATAGAATTTATCAGAAAGCAAAAAAGACTGGCTTGGAAACGTTTTTTATTTGATGTGAAAAGAATAAAGAAAATAAGGATTTCTTTCAACTTGCTGGCGAAAGTTTATGTAATCCTGAGGGAGCAATCGGCGATTATCTTTATTTTGTTTCGAAT
The DNA here is from genome assembly GCA_019694395.1 of Pyrinomonadaceae bacterium. Taxonomy (GTDB): domain Bacteria; phylum Acidobacteriota; class Blastocatellia; order Pyrinomonadales; family Pyrinomonadaceae; genus JAIBCC01. The sequence continues at coordinate 72,227 of JAIBCC010000005.1, forward strand.
CTAATTGAACACAAAATTTATTAGATTGGTAAATAATCTTTGAAAAGTGTAATATCTGTCTCAAAAAAATGAGCCAATTAGAAAAATCTTTATTGGAAATTCTCCCAAAAGAGCGTGTTAAAAACCGACTGATTGACCGCTACGCTTATGCCAGCGACGCGAGCCATTTTTATCTGATTCCAAAAGCGGTTGTGCAGCCAAAAACAATTGAAGAAGTGCAAAAACTCTTTCGATTTTCCCACCAAAACAAAATCAATTTAACTTTTCGCGCCGCCGGAACGAGCCTTTCGGGACAGGGCGTGACCGATGGAATTTTGGCGGATTTGAGCAATTTTTGGCGCAAGGTTACGCCCGAAAATAATGGTGAAACGGTGCGAGTTGAACCGGGCGCAATCGGAGCACACGTTAATCTGGCTCTAAAAAAATTCGGGCGCAAAATCGGTCCCGATCCTGCTTCGATCAATGCCGCAATGATGGGCGGAATTTTGTCGAATAATTCCAGTGGAATGTGTTGCGGTGTGGAAAATAATTCGTATCACACTTTGAAATATCTCACTTTTGTTTTGCCAAATGGCTTGGTTTTTAATACCGAAAAAAAGGAAGATTACGCCCGATTTGAAACCGAAGCGGAGGAAATTGTCCAAGGAATTAACGATTTAAAAACGCAAGTTCGCTCCAATTCCGAATTAGTCGCAAAAATCCGCAAAAAATATCAGCAGAAAAACACGGTCGGTTATTGCCTGAACGCTTTTCTTGATTTTGAACACCCGCTCGATATTTTGGCTCATCTTCTCATCGGCGGCGAAGGCACGCTCGCTTTTATCGCCGAAGCTGTTTTGCGAACGCTTCCCGATTTGCCCCACAAAGCGACGGGAATGCTTTACTTTGCCGATTCCGAAACAGCTTGCAACGCGATTTTTGAACTAAAAAATACAGGCGCGGCGGCACTTGAATTTATGGACAGAGCTTCGCTGCGTTCAGTCGAAAATATGCCCGGCGTTCCCGATTTTCTGAAAACTTTGCCCGAACGAGCCTCAGCAATTTTAATTGAATTTCAAGAAGAAACCGCCCAATCTTTAGCCGAATTAGTCGAAAAAGCAAAGCCCGTTTTCGCCAAATTGCCTTTGATAATCGAACCAAATTTGAGCGGAAATCCCGCCGAACAAGATTTGATGTGGAAAATCCGTAAAGGAATGTATCCGTCAGTCGCGGGAATGCGGGCGAAAGGAACTTCGGCACTTTTGGAAGACTTCACTTTTCCGGTCGAAAGGCTCGGCGAAGCGGTTGTTGATGTGCAAAATTTGTTTGAGAAATATAATTACGAAAACGGCATCATTTTTGGTCACGCCAAAGACGGAAATCTGCATTTTGTTGTCTCGCAAAGCTATGCCAAACAGACAGATATTGACCATTACGAAAAATTTAATGATGAGCTTTTCGATTTGGTTTTGAACAAATACGACGGCTCTCTGAAAGGCGAACACAGCACCGGCAGAGCGGTTTCGGCGTTCGTCGAAAAAGAATGGGGCGGTGCGGCTTACGAGATTATGCGAAAGCTTAAAAACCTCATTGATCCCGAAAATTTGCTCAATCCCGGAATAATCATTACCGAAGACGCTCAATCTCACGTTCATAATCTGAAAGTAATGCCGATTGTCGAAGCAGAAGTTGACAACTGTATCGAATGCGGATTTTGCGAAACGGTTTGTCCGAGCCGTGATTACACGCTGACTCCGCGAAGGCGAATTGGAGTTCGGCGTGCAATGAAACGGCTTGAAAATACGGGCGATTCGGCAACCCGCGAAGCACTTTTGCAGGACTATAAATTTGACGGTCTCGAAACTTGCGCGACTGACGGAATGTGCGCCACAACTTGTCCCGTTGGAATAAATACGGGTGATTTGGTCAAAAGATTACGGGCAGAAAATCATTCAGCTTTTCAAAACAAAATGGCATTGCGAGCCGCAAAAAATTTCGGACTTTTGGAAGATTCCGCCAAATTGGGCGTGCGTTCAGGAAAACTTTTCAATTCGATTTTCGGCAAAAATTTTATGCGAAGTTTGACCTCTTTTTTACCTGTGATGCCGTTGTGGTCAAACTACATTTCAAAACCGCCGAAACTCGCAAAAACTTCGCCAAAAAATGCGTCCGTGATTTATTTTACAAGCTGTATTTCCCGAATGATGGGCGGCGAAATCGTTGATTTGTTCCAATCCGTCTGCCAAAAAGCGGATGTTAAATTTTCGCTTTTAACCGAATCAAAAGGAACTTGTTGTGGTCAGATTTTTTCGTCAAAAGGTTTTACGGATGCCTATCATTTTACTGCAAATTCAACCGTGGAAAAGCTTTGGAAAGATTCAGATGAAGGTAAAATTCCCATCGTTTTGGACGTTACAAGCTGCACGCAAACTCTCAAATCAAGCCGAAATTATTTGACCGAGGAAAATCAGAAACGATTCGATAAATTGCAGATTTTAGACATTATTGATTTCGCCGCCGATTACATTTTGCCGAAATTGAAAATTACCAACACGAAAGAAAAAATCGTTTTTCATCCGACCTGTTCAACCACAAAATTAGGATTGGTCGGAAAGCTCAAAAAAATTGGTGAAGCTTGTGCCAAACAAGCCGACATTCCCGTTTTTGCAAATTGCTGCGGAATGGCTGGTGACAGAGGTTTTTATTATCCGCAACTTACTAAATCGGCGACCAAAAATGAATTAAACGAAGTTATTTCAACTAAATACGATGGTTATTATTCTACCGGAAAGACTTGCGAAATTGCTCTTTCGGAAAATTCGGGCGAGAATTACGAATCAATTTTGAAATTATTGGAGGAAGTTTCTTAAAAGCTGAAATTACAGACTTTTCATTAAAAACTGTTCAAGCAAATCTTCCAAACCGACTTTTGCCGCGAAAAGTCCTGTGCCATGTCCGCCTTTTTCGTAAATCTGCGTTTCGCTTTTCGCGTCAACTTCTTTTAATTTCTTAACCGTTTCCGCAGATTCCTTATCATCTTCCGCCGCAACTAACAAAAGCGGTCTATCACTATAATTTTTAACAGCAGATTCGGTCGGCATATTTCCAAAATAATTTAGTCCGGGCGAAAGCAACGCAACTGCTTTTACTTTCGGATTTTCCGCACTGTAAATTATCGCCAAACTGCTTCCGTAAGACGCTCCGACGATTCCAACTCTATTTGCATCAACATTTTTCTGCTTCGCCAAAAACTGAAACGCATTATCAACGTCCGCTTTCATCGCTTTGACGGCTTCGTCTGTGCGTGCGGGAGCGACGGTTTTTCCATCAGTTGCTTTGTTTGAATCACCAAAACCTCGTCCGTCAATCGCCAAAACTCCGAAACCTTTTGCTTGCAGACGTTTGGCGAGCATCTCGTAAGAATGTCGGTCGCTTCCCCATTGATGCAGAAGTAAAACAGCAGGTGAATTTGCTTTCGGAGATTCGTAAAATGTGCCGACGATCTCAACCTTTTCGGCGGATGTGAATTTTACAGTTTGCGGTGCAGTAATTTGTGAAGTTGGTTGAGTTGATGCGTTGGAATTAGTTGAATTTGTTTGGTTTGTAGAATTTGAGATGGTTTGATTTTGGCAAGCGAAAGACAGCAATCCTACAAATAACATTAATACTAAAGCCATAATCGTCCAGCCGTCTTTGATTAAGGCTCGTTTAACTGTGTCGTGATAAATATCTTTGGCGGGCATAGTTCGATTTTGGATTTAATTTTGAAGGCAAGCTAAAATTCTCCTAACACAGAAACCTCTCGTAACCGCTTTTCAATTTGGAGACAAAGTTCCGCTTTATCGCAGAAAATAGAGATATATGTTCTTTTTTTCCTCAACAACATCGGATAATTATTTTCATAAGCGAAAGCCTCATCCCAAAAACCATTTTTACTGATTTTTTTTGGCTTGCGTTCTAGAAAAATAATTTCACCTTCTTTCGTAACTTTGTATTTCGAGTATTCATACAGTTCAATATCTGAGTGTAAAGATTTCTTCGCCAGTTTCGGAGTTTTACTTTTTTCAAGACTAAATGAAATTCCAACACCACCTTCTTTATCAATATCGAACTCAAATGAACACTCATCCGAAAAGGCAATATTATGATACCAATAGGCGGGATTGAACGGTGTGGCAATAATATTTTCAACCTTCTTGCAATACTCCTCCGAAACTAATTGCCCAAAAGATATTTTTGAGCAAATGAGAGTTAAACTTATCAGCAATAATACATTGCAATTTTTTCTCATAATCTCACGCAAAAACCTCAAACACCTTGTTTACCACTTCGGCTAATTTACACAACTGCATATTCAGTATGTTTTCGTAATTCAGGCGCGTGAAAGGCAAGAACAATATCACTTTTTGGCACACCCGCTTGCTCTAATTCCGTAGCGATTCCGTCTTCTGTTCCGTCGTGCTGGATATAAAATTTTTCATTGATAATGTCAACGTGAATATTGATTCCGTGATAGCGTCTTCCATCACTCCAACCAACAATGTAAAGCAGATATGAATCATTTTTGCGGTCAAACATTGTGCGGCGTTCAATGTCGCCGTAATAATATGGAATTGCTGCGTGTTCGCTAATAATCTTTTCGACAATATCCCGATAATTTTCTAGTTTATCCATCGCACAATGACCTCTTTTACTTTATCGAAAATCAAGATTCTCAAATCTTCACTTTCAACTAATTCTAACACATCGGCATTGAGAAAAAACTCATTGTAAATTTCTTTTTCAACCGCTAAAAATAGTTGTCGGTCGGGTTCTTTTTTCCTCATCGCAAAACGATAAATGATAAATTGACCGAGTGCTTTTTCAAGTTCGCTCAAATTTGATTTTCCGATAAAACTCTTAACCTCAACTGCAATTTTCCGACCTTCTTTTTCCGCGACAAAAACTTCTTCCGCAAGAATGTCAACATAAGTTTGAGTTCCGCCCCAAGGAAAACTCATATTTTCTTTGGTAATCGTCCAGCCGTCTTTGATTAAGGCTCGTTTAACTGTGTCATGATAAATATCTTTTGCGGGCATAGTTCGATTTTAGATTTTATTTGGTATGACAATCAATTCTCCACTCATTATCATCACACTTTTGATAAGTTGTTATAAATTCGTAAACCTTCTCATCATTCGGCTTTTTATAGTTGATATGATATTCGGCAAAATCAGAATTACCTTCACCTACATAAAGAGATTTAACCTCAAAAGTTGGATTTTTTGCTAAAAAATCTTTCTTAACAACCTCATCGTTTGGTCTGTTATACCAAACATAAAATATCCCTAAAGCTACAACAAAAATAAATATGAATACTGGTAAAATTAATTTCCAATTCATTATGCAAAAACCTCGATGACCTTTTGCACTGCTTCAGCTAATTTATCAACTTCCTCTTTCGTATTATAAAAAGCGAAACTCGCACGGGCAGTCGCGGGAACATCGAAAAATTTCATCACAGGTTGGGCGCAATGATGTCCGGCTCGAACGGCGATGCCTTGTTGGTCAAGGATTGTGCCGATGTCGTGCGGATGGACGTTTTCAATCGTAAATGATAAAACCGACGCTTTTTCTTTCGCTGTGCCGATGATTTTCACGCCTTCGATGTTTGATAATTTTTCGGTGGCGTATTCGAGCAATTCGTGTTCGTAGGCAAAAGCGGCATCTAAATCAATCGAATTCAAATAATCAATCGCCGCGCCGAGTCCGATTTGCGAAGCGATTGCCGGAGTTCCAGCTTCAAATTTTTCGGGCAATCCGGCGTAGGTCGTTTTTTCAAATGTCACGACGCGAATCATCGAACCGCCGCCTTGATACGGAGGCATTTTGTCGAGCCATTCCTTTTTGCCGTAAATTACGCCGCTGCCGGTTGGAGCAAACATTTTATGTCCCGAAAAAGCGTAAAAATCCGCATCCAAATCCTGAACATCCACGCGCAAATGCGGGACGGCTTGCGCTCCGTCAATGCAGACGGGAACACCGAATTTATGGGCTGTTGCAATCATTTCTTTGATCGGATTAACCGTTCCGAGCGAATTTGAAACGTGAGCAACTGCCACGATTTTAGTGCGTTCGTTCAAAAGATTTTCGTATTCATCCAAAACGAGTTCACCATTTTCGTTGATCGGAATGACGCGGATCTTTGCGCCGCGCTCTTCGGCAATCATTTGCCAAGGAACGATGTTTGAATGATGCTCCATCGCAGAAATGATGATTTCATCGCCTTCATTGATGAATTTTCGCCCGTAACTATTGGCAACCAGATTGATTCCCTCGGTGCAGCCGCGAACGAAAATACATTCTTTAGATTCTTTGGCGTTGATAAATTTGCGGACGTTTTCACGCGCTTTTTCGTATTCGTTGGTCGCTAACTGAGAAAGATAATGAACGCCGCGATGAACGTTGGAATGCTCTTCCGCCAGGTATTTTGAACCACGCTCAATGACGAGATTCGACACTTGCGAAGAAGCCGCATTGTCCAAATAAACAAGGGGTTTGCCATTCACCGTCTGTGTTAAAACGGGAAAATCTTCACGAATTTTATTTACATCAAAATTGCTCATTTGTTTTACTGCTGTCATATTAATTCCAATTAAACTTCCAAATTCACGTCCAAACGATTCAAAACCATCGCATCCAAATCTTTTTTAATCTCTTCGATCTCAATTTTGTTGATGATTTCCTCCGCAAAACCGTAGGTTAAAAGATTTTTTGCTAAATTCTCCGAAATTCCGCGACTCAAAAGATAAAATAATTCTTCGTCTTCGAGTTGTCCGACGGTTGCGCCGTGGGAACATTTCACGTCATCGTTGAAAATTTCGAGCTGCGGTTTGGTATCAACTCTCGCGTCATTGGAAAGCAAAAGATTTTTGTTTGATTGCTGTGCGTCCGTGCCGTGTGCGTTCTCGCGGACAAAGACTTTGCCGTTGAAAACTCCGCGTGATTTGTCGTTCAAAACGCCTTTGTAGGTCTGATGCGAAACACAATTCGGCAAGGCGTGGTCAATTGAAGAATGCGTGTCGTGATGCTGATTTCCGTTCAGCATATACAATCCATCAATGTATGCTTCACCGCCTTCCGCTGTAAATTTGAGGTGAACATCGTGACGTGAAATCGCTCCGCCTAAGTTTACATTTGTTGAATTATAAAGACTTCCGCTTGATAGTTCGACTTCGGTTGTGCCAACGTGAAACGCTTCGGGCGATTCTTTTTGGACTCGGTAATGTGTCAAATTTGCATTTGGTTCAAGGAAAATCTGAATCGCGGTATTAGTAAAACTTTTGCCTTCGGATTCGTAATTTTCGATAATCGTCGCTTTGCTTCCCGCCTCGGCAATGATGATGATGTGCGGAAAATTGGCTGTGTCTTCATTGGCATTAAAATTCAATTCAATCGGTTTGTTAAGTGAAGTTTCTTTCGGAATTGTAACGACAGTAAAATCTGCAAAAGCAAGATTTAACGCCGTAAAGCCGTTACGGTCAAACTGAAAATGTTGAGCTAATCCAGCCACTTTCGGGCTTTGGACTTCGGACTTTGGACTTTGGACAATCTGACCATTGACCACTGACCACTGACCACTGACGTTTGTATATTTCCACTCTTCATTCTTAACCGTCGGAAAACCGTTTTCGGTAAAATAATCGAACGCTTTTTGCCGCAATTCTTTCAACTCAGCATCTTTTGTCTGCTCTAAAATTTCGCTAAATGTATTGCTATAAATATCTTCTGTAACTAATTGTTGTGAAACCATAAAATCTAAAATTATCTGGCTGTTTTTCGCATTCCGAGCCAATAACCCAAAAGTGAAATTATCTGATGGCTGAAAAACAAGAAAACTACCGAAAAAATAATGCGTTGGAAAGTGACCTCAACATAAAAAGTCAGCACGATCCAAACACCAATTAAATAATCAATCTGGTCAAAAATATAAAAGAACAAATTCCAAATTCCGTTTGTAGTTGCGCCCGGAGCAATGTCAATTTGACGTTTGATAAAACTGTTCGGCAATTCGCTCAACATCGCCGCCGCACCGATAAAAAATCCTATCGAAATAACTCTGACAGATTGATAATCAAGCAATTCAATTTGCCGAAAGATTTCAAAACGATGCAAAAACATCTGAATTCCAAACCCTAAAGCAGTTCCTATTGCCGTCATCAAAATTCCGCGATAGGTTTTGTTATCGCCGAAAATCCTTTTCCCGCGAAAAGTTTTTTCGTTATCAATCGGTTTGACCAGAGCCGAAAACCAACCAAATTTAATGGCAAAACCGTGCGCCGTCAAGCCGATCAATAAAGGCGAAAAAAGGTAACTGATTGACCAAAATTCCTGCATCAGCTTCCCAAGTTCAGCCAAAAGGTCGGCGGTTTATCAAGGCTTAATCCTTCAAAAAAATGTCTGTCCATCCCGCGCAAATCATCTACGACCAGATTGTGAATTTTGAAAAGCAATTCGCCTGCCGTAAAAGATTCGCCGTTATCGGCATTAATTTCGACGACTTTTTCAATCTCGTCGTCGTCTTCCCAAAACTCGTAAATCAGGTTGATTGCACTTGATTCCAAAACCACTTTTTCCGGTTGCCAATCGTCTTTTTCCTTGATGTCAATCTGATACTGGCGAACTTTTTCGCTGAATTCCGCCTGATTTTCAAAGACTTTTCCGCCGAAACTCCAATAAACATCGCGCAGTAAGTTTTTCGGAAATTCTTCGTTCATTTTTATTTATTCGCCGCTTTTACCCAATCGTAACCTTTTTCTTCCAGTTCCAATGCCAATTCTTTGCCGCCTTCCTTAACGATTTTTCCGCCTGCGAGAACGTGAACAAAATCAGGCACGATGTAATCCAGAAGCCGTTGGTAGTGCGTAACGAGAATGATTCCGTTTTCAGACGAACGAAGTTTATTAACACCTTCGGCAACGATTCTTAAAGCGTCAATGTCCAAACCCGAATCGGTTTCGTCCAAAATCGCCAATTTCGGCTCTAAAACCGCCATCTGCAAAATTTCGTTGCGTTTCTTTTCGCCGCCCGAAAAACCTTCGTTGACCGAGCGTTTGAAAAATGATGAATCCATTTCAACGATTTTAGCTTTTTCCTTCAAATAATCGTTAAACTCAAGCGGATCAAGCTCTTCTTCGCCGAGGTGCTTCATTTTTTCGTTATATGCAAGACGCAAAAACTGCGAATTTGAAACGCCGGGAACTTCGACGGGATATTGAAAAGCAAGAAAAACGCCTTCTCTCGCCCGTTCGTCCGGCTCTAATTCCAGCAAATTTTTGCCTTGGTAAATGACCTCGCCGCTTAAAACTTCATAGCTCGGATGACCTGCCAAAACCTTTGACAGGGTTGATTTGCCCGAACCGTTCGGTCCCATGATCGCGTGAACTTCGCCTTTGTTGACCGTCAAGTTCAAGCCTTTTAAGATTTCTTTTCCTTCGATTCCTGCGTGTAAATCTTTGATTTCTAATAACATATTTTACTTAACTTCAATCTTATTTTGTCTTATTAATCTTGCTCTAAACATTCTTCTGCGATATTCAAATCTGTTTTCTATCCATTCTTTAAGAGAAATATCCGGGCATTTTTTCCATTTCTTCCGTTTCACGGATTTAACTTTATCTTCGACAACTTCTAAATTCGTTTCGTTTATTTTCAAAAATTGTGAGATTTTATGTCTGTAAGCCCGAGTAGGCAAGGTTTTATGACGACAAATAGATTTCCGTGCTCCCTTATCTGATTCACCATAGGAATTTCGTCTGTCTTTCGCATAACTTAATGCTTTCTTTTGTTGCGGGCTTCTGATTTTCATTAATCTAACTAATTTTCACTCTCGGATATTTCTCCGCAATTTTCGGTAATTTGCTCTTGTCTTCGACAAAAAGTTCGACATAGCCGCAGTCGGTGCAAATGTAATAAACCACGCTTGCCGAGCCTAAAAAACTAAGATTTATCGAAAGCTCGGCTCCCGTATTAGTGTAAAGATGAACTTCTTTTCCGTTACATTTCGGGCAAATTCCGTTTTTCATTGCCACATTATATCAAATAGTTAAGCCCAAAATCTTGTCAGACCTTGGGCTTTTGGCACAAATCTTGATTTTTTTTTCAAGTTTTCCGAATTTTATTTAGATTTTGTTCAAATCAAACAGTTTTTGCCTTAGTTGGCGCGGCATAAAGTTTGGCTAAATTCGGTGCATCATCGAAAAATAAACCTTCACCAACTGGCTGAACTGCTTTGATAACCAAATCCGCCCAATCTTTATTAACCAGATTTTCAATCACCCAACCGATCAAATATTGTTGCGCCAGACAACCGCCTGCCGTTCCGATATTGCCGTGTGCAATAAAAGGTTTTTCGACAACTTCAATCCCAAAACTTTCCAAAGCCGTTTTAGTGGTCGGATAAGTTGTGGCGGTTTTCCCATTCAAAAGTCCGAGTTTTGCCAAAATTAACGCGCCCGAACAAATTGAACCGATAATTTGCTTTTCAGGATTTAATTTGAATTTGCCGACCCAGTTTTCGTCCGCAATTCTGTCACGCGTGCCGTAACCGCTGATGAATAAAACCGCGTCTGCTTTGTTGGCTTCTTCGAGTTTGCCGTGTGTTTTGACTTCGATATTGGTGGTGGAAAGGTGAAACTCTTTTTCACCTAAAATCCTGACTTCCCAATCTTCAATGCGGACGCGATTAAGCAAATCCCACATTAACCACAAATCAACGTCGGTAAATTTATCGAAAATAACAATTGCAACTTTCATAATTTTGATTTAGCCACAGAGTTCACAGAGAACTCTGAGAAAGAAAAATAATTGGAAAACTCTCCGTGACCTCTGTGTCCTCGGTGGCAAAAATATTAAACGTAAATTTCTCCCTTCAAATATAAAACCGCATTGCCGCCGATTTTCACTCGGTCACCGCGCAATTCACAAAAAAGTTCTCCGCCGCGAGCCGAAATTTGGCGGGCAAATAATTCGGTTTTGCCTAATCTTTCCGCCCAAAATGGAATTAGATTGCAATGAGCTGAGCCGGTCACAGGGTCTTCAAAAACACCGACTTCGGGCGCGAAAAAGCGGGAAACAAAATCGGACGAATCACCTTTGGCGGTCACGATAAAACCGTGTGCATTAACTTTGAGAAGTGCCGTAAAATCTGGATTAATATCTAAAATTTCCTGCTCATTTTCGTAAACTAAAAAGTAATCTCGCGCCTTGAAAATTTCTTTTGGGGTTTTGCCGATTGCTTCAATCAATCCGGCGGGAGCTTCGGCAGGAGAAACAGGACGGGAAGGAAAATCCAAAGTCAAAACATCACCATTTTTTTCAACCGACAATTCACCGCTTTTGTGCGAATGAAATTTGATTAATTTTTCTTCGAGTTTTAGAACTTCAAAAATCACATACGCACTCGCCACCGTCGCGTGTCCACACAGGTCAATTTCCGAACCCGGCGTGAACCAGCGAATTTCGTAATGATCATCTTTTTTGACAAAAAATGCCGTCTCGCTCAAATTATTTTCGAGTGCAATTTTCTGCATCAAATCCGTTTCCAGCCATTCATCAAGCGGACAAATCGCCGCCGGATTTCCCTTAAAAATTTCTTTTGCAAATGCGTCAACCTGGTAAATTGTTAATTTCATTTTCTTAAAGTAATCAAAATCAGACCGCTCAAACAGAGCAGAATTCCAATAATTTTTTCGATTGATAAATTTTCACGAAAGGCGAAAAGCCCAATAATGATAAGCAAAATTGTCGAAAGTGTTGTAACGGAAAGCGGTAAAATGCTCAGATTCCAGCCCGCCCGATACGCCAGCAAAAAGCCAATCTCGATAATCGCCGCGCCTAATCCGATTCCTAAAGCTGTCCAACTGACAGTTTTAATCATCGGCAACAACGCCGTTTCGTCCTGTCTGGGAAATAAAAAGAAACCGCCGATCAAAGCCAAAATCCCAAATAAATAAGCGAGAACAATGACAATAAAAGGATTAGCGTTTTGATCAGCCGATTTTTGCGAAACCTGATAAAGCACTAATCCGAAAACTATCAAAATTGGCGGCAAAACATAGTTCATTCAGCTTTTCACCGTGGCGATTGCCTGAATTTCGATTTTCGTTCCAAAATGAAGGTCTTTAACCGGAACAATCGCCCGTGAAGGTTTGTGTTCGCCCAAAATTCGTTTGTAAACTTCGTTCACTTTGTCCCAAAGTTCCATTTCCGATACGTAAATCGTCATACTCAAAACGTGGTTCAAATCGCTGTTTGCCGCATGCAGAATATTTTCGACATTTCGCAGAGCAAGTTCGGTTTGTTTTTCAATATCTCCTGTTTCGACTTCACCCGTTTCGTAATTCCAAGGCAGTTGACCGGAAACAAAAATTAAGCCGTTATGCTCAACGGCTGGCGAATAATGTCCTTTGGGGACGGGAATGTTAGTTGGTTGTATTTTGTTCAATCTAATTTCTCCATTTTATTTTCCGTGAATTATCTTTAGGATTTTACCATCTTTTTGGGTGATTTGAACCGATGCAACGCCTCCATCCCAATCTTCGGGCAACGAGCCTGAAACTGTCCAAACGCCATTTTTCAAAATTGCATGATAGGGCTTTTCATTTGCGATGGTTTCTTTTCCATAAATCGGAATCCAAACTTTTAAGGCAATTTCAATCGCAGTTTTTTCATCAGGAACATATCCGAATTTCGTTTCCAGATTTGTTGAGACATTATTTTGGTTACTCTGTGAATTTTCTAGATTTGTTATGTTTTGAGCAACACCTTTTTTCTCAGAGTTGCCACAGCCAATTAGAAAAAGCAAACTAAAAATAATCAACACTTCAAAAGACTTCACAATTTTGCCTTTTACATTTTTACTTTTGCCTTGTATTAACCAACGCTACCTTCTAATTTCAATCCCAACAATTTCTGAGCTTCAACCGCATATTCCATCGGCAGTTCGCGGAAGACTTCTTTGCAGAAACCGTTGATAATCAATGAAATAGCGTCTTCTTGGGAAATTCCGCGTTGTTGGAGATAGAAAAGTTGTTCTTCCGAAATTTTAGAAGTAGTTGCTTCGTGTTCGACGCGGGCGGTGTTGTTTTGGACTTCGATATACGGAAAAGTGTTCGCCTCGCATTTGCCGCCGATGAGCATCGAATCGCATTGCGTGTAGTTTCTCGCTCCCGTTGCTTTCGGCATCACTTTGACCAGACCGCGATACGAATTATTCGACTTTCCGGCGGAAATTCCTTTGGAAACGATGGTTGATTTGGTGTTTTTGCCGAGGTGAATCATCTTAGTTCCCGTGTCTGCAATTTGGGCGTTGTTGGTCAGAGCGACGCTGTAAAATTCGCCGATGGAATTATCGCCCTGCAAAATTACGGACGGATATTTCCAGGTAATCGAGCTTCCCGTTTCAACCTGCGTCCACGAAATTTTTGAATTAACGCCGCGACACGCTCCGCGTTTGGTCACGAAATTATAAATTCCGCCTTTGCCGTTTTCGTCGCCAGCATACCAGTTTTGGACGGTCGAATATTTGATTTCGGCGTTGTCGAGTGCAACGAGTTCAACAACTGCTGCGTGAAGCTGATTTGTGTCGAATTGAGGCGCGGTGCAACCCTCGTTATATGCAACGTAAGCACCTTCTTCTGCAACAATTAGTGTTCTTTCAAACTGTCCTGATTCCTGCGTATTGATGCGGAAATAGGTTGATAATTCCATCGGGCAGCGAACACCTTTTGGAATAAAAACGAATGAACCGTCCGAGAAAACTGCCGAATTCAGTGCGGCATAGAAATTATCACCGACCGGAACGACCGAGCCGAGATATTTTTTGATTAGGTCGGGATGTTCGATCAAAGCTTCGGAAAACGGCATAAAAATTACGCCCGCTTTTTTGAGTTTTTCTTTGTAGGTTGTGGCAACTGAAACCGAGTCAAAAACAGCGTCAACTGCCACGTTTGCCAGCATTTTTTGTTCGGTTAAGGGAATTCCGAGTTTTTCAAAAGTCTTTAATAATTCGGGATCAACTTCTTCCAAAGATTGCTTTTTAGCCTTTTGTTTCGGCGCGGCGTAATAGGTAATATCTTGGAAATTTATATTCGGATAAACGAAATTTGCCCAATAATTCGGCTCGGTCATCTTTAACCATTGACGAAATGCTTTGAGGCGAAATTCGAGCATCCATTCGGGTTCGTTTTTCTTGGATGAGATTAATCTGATCGTATCTTCGGTTAAACCTTTCGGAATGGTTTCTGTTTCGATGTCCGTGACAAAACCGTATTTATATTCACGATTTGCCAGATGTTCTAATGTTGCTTGCGATGACATAAAATTAAATAGTTGAAATCAGTAATGCGATTTACCGGAATTTACCGGCAGATTCTCGCGTTTGTTTTATTTTACACTGCTTTCAATCGTTTATAAATCCTGTAAGATTAAGCATCTCAAATCATTACTTTTGTGTCAAGATTAGAAGTTATTAGCAAAATTGGTATAAATCTTTATTCTAAAACAGCTTTACTGATGGTGATGGTCCAAATATCAGGGACAGATTGGTTGTAGGAAATGCTTTGAGTGAAGACCAACTTAAAACCGTCATAATCATTAAATGAAGGAATGTCTTTCACTTTACCGGTCACGTTTAGAAAACCCGAAACCCGATTTATTCCCTTGTCATTGATAAAATAACTGCTTTCGATGGCAATGCTGTCTCCTTCGAAAACCGGAGTTCCGTCTTCCCCGTTGGCAGATCTGATGATCCAAACGCCAGTTCCATTGTCACGGTTCTGTGACCTAGTGGTAAAAACCGCTCCCGTTTGATCTAAAAATTTATCAAAAATCGGCAGATGCTCAACCCAACCGCAAGAGTCCAAATAGCCTGCGTTCGGATACATATTTTTCAAATGAATGCGGTCACCGACAGCCAATGTTTCGCCGCTGCTTTTTCCGTCAGCAGAAACAATTTCCCAACTGCCTGAACCGTTATCGCGGTTGTTTTTTTTATGAGTTGAAACGAACATTGTTTCGGTCGGGACTTTTTCAAATTCGGGCTTGCTCCAAACATCTCCCCACGCATCAAGATACGAACCGTCATTGGGATAACGATTCTGCAAATGGACAATCGAGCCGATATTGATTTGTTGTCTTGTTGGGTTTGGTGCGGCAGCAGTTCTTGACCGAGTAGGTGATTTGCCAGATTTTTCTTTGTTCCGGTAAAGAAAATATCCGCCTCCGACGAGCGCGATAATTCCGAAAACAATGAGAAAAAGACGGGGAGATGGGGAGATAAGGAGTTGGGGAAATGAATTTATTTTTCTTTCTCCCTTTCTCCTCTTTTCCCATTCCCCCCTTCTTTCCCCAAAATCGTCATTAATCGTGATAATTTCCTCGCCACGAGTGTATTGAACGGTTTCTTCTTCGACGATGAGCAGGTTTTCGTTTGGTCGTGTAACTTCCGCCGTAAAGCGATAGCCCAGTTTCGGCACGGTTTCGATGATCGGTTCGCCGTCCGCCCCATCTCCGAGCAGTTGTCTAAGCCACGAAATATTTCGCGCCAGTGTGTTTTCCTCAATATAAGTATCCGCCCAAACCGCGTCGAGCAGCTCGTTCTTTTTCGCTACATGTCCGGCGTTTTCGACAAAATAAAAAAGCAAATCAAATTGTTTCGGAGTCAGTTGTATCCGCTCGTCTTCGCGCCATAAACGGCGTTCCGCCGCGTCCAAGCTAAACATACCAAATCGGTAGATTTCATTTGTTTTTTTTGGATTACCCATATTTGTAAACGGGGAAGTGCCGAGATTCTACCACAATCCAAAAAAAATCCAAAAAAAATCCAAAAAAAATCCAGACTTTTTTTTCCAAAAATCTTAGATTTGCTCACATCGCCGATGAAGAAATTTATTTTCGATAAAAAGCAATATGGAAATCAAACGAAATTTTGAAAAATTGACGGTTACCAAACGGCGTTTCGTCATTCACCAAACGCCTTCGGTGAAACAAACGATTTGTGCGGAATGCGGAGAAGCAATGCTGCCAATCGCGCAGGCTGCCGTTTTGTTGGGCATCAAGCAAAGCCGGATTTTCCAAATTGTCGAAACGGGTGCGGCGCATTTTACCGAAGCGGAAGCAGGAGCATTGATGATTTGCCTAAATTCGTTAGCAGCAGTTTTAGATTGTGATTCTGAGAAAAAATTAGAGGAGATTAAGGAAAAAATATGAAACAAAAATTGACCATTTTGATAATTCTGTCATTGCTTGCTTTGACAGGCTGCAACCTGTCGGGATCCGACAAATCAAAGGAATTGGAGCTAAAGGAAAAGGAGTTGGCTCTTAAAGAAAAAGAGCTGGAATTAAGCAAAAAATCATCAACAGACGGTAATTCCGATAAAGCCGGAAAATCGAGTGATGCTGAAAAAGCCGGAAAATCGGAAAGTAGTTCCAATAAAGCAGAAACGACAAAAAAAGAGGAAAAGACAAACCCAACCATCGTAACCGCAGAGCAGGTCAACGGAACTTGGAGTAAAGGGGAGAGTTGGATAAAAATTAAGGCGATTGGCGGCGGAAAATTAAATGTAAACTTTTCGATATTCAACGAAAGAACCACCAACGCAGGTCAGGCTGAAGGTGTAGCAAATATCAATGGAATAGACGCTACTTTTTCCCCGAAGGACTTTGAAAAATGCAAATTCACGATGAAATTCACGGGCGGAAAGTTGATTGTCAAACAATTAGGCACTGATCAAGATTGTGGATTTGGGATGGGTGTGTCGGCTGACGGGACTTACACAAAAAAATAAACGCGGCGAAACCAAATTTTGACCAAGACAACTTTGCTCCCCGACATTTGAACATCAGGTTCATAATTTTTATTTCACCGGTTCTGAAATCCGACATTTGAGAGCCGCTGAAAGCAATAAAAAGAGGAAAAAAACAATGAGACAAAAACTGACGATTTTAATAATTCTGTCGTTGCTTGCTTTGGCGGGTTGCGGTGGGTTGGGAACTGACAAAGCAAAGGAACTGGAGTTAAAGGAAAAGGAGCTGGCTCTTAAGGAAAAAGAGCTGGAATTAACCAACAAAAATCCGAAAGCAGATGATTCCAATAAGAAAGAAAAATCGGAAAAAACTGAAACGCCGAAACCTCTGAAAAAGGTCGAACCACCGAGCGGTGCGACCGTTGCCATCATCAATGCGAGTGATGTCGTCGCGCGTTCTCAACCGAGTCTTACCGCCAAGAAAGTCGCTTTACTCAAAAAAGGTCAAAAAGTTTATGTCATCGGAGTATCCGACAACCTCGTAGTTTGGGAGGGGGAGTCTTACACTATGAAAAACGTCCAGTTGGAAAATGGTCAAAAAGGGTGGGTCTTAAATAGATTTATTGATGAGAATTAAAGTTAAGGACTACACCGTGCTGCAAATTCAATGCGCGATTTCAAGAAATCAAGGAGATAGTAATGTCCAATGAAAAGGAATTAGAGTTAAAGGAAAGGGAGTTGGCTCTCAAAGAAAAAGAGCTGGGATTAAAGGAAAACGGATCGAAGGGGTCTCCGAAATGGAAACTGGTATTCACCGTTTTGATAATCCTGTTGTTGCTTTCTGTAGTAGGATTTTTGGGAGCTGATAAATTAAAACAATTAGGTTATTTTGGAACTGGCAATTCAAAGGAATTGGAGTTAAAGGAAAAAGAGTTGGCTCTCAAAGAAAAAGAGTTGGAATTAAAACAAAAATCATCGAAGGAAAGTAATCCCGTTAAAGCAGAAAATACGAATAAGACGGAAACTGTTAAAGCAACGGAAACTGTTAAAACAAATGACTCCGCGATCACAAAGGGCTGTCAACCTACAAATGCGGTGAATTTCAAGAAAGGCACTTCTGGTCAAACTTTCAAATGCCAAATGAGTGGTAAAAATGGGCAGCATAAATATACGCTTGATGCAAAAGCCGGGCAAATCTTCAACATTCAATTCGAATCGAATGGGGCGGGAACCGCTCCATATGCGGTTTATAAGATCGTGAACCCGGATGGAGTGTTAGAAACGGAAAATGAAGAAGGAAACACAGAAAAACAATTAGATAAAACTGGAAAATGGACAGTTACCGTAGATCTCAGCTCATCTGCAACCAATCCTAGCGCGGAATACACGATAACCTTTACGATCGGAGGTCAAGACGGAAGCTAAGCTGGTCTTAAGAGTTCAAAGTGGTGGAACGTGCGATGATGTGATCAGATGTTTGCTCTGACGGTTAGGATAAAAAATACGGGAATCCGAAGAGATATTTGATCCAAGGTAACGGTTGGCGACAGTAAAAAGCAATATTGTCGAAACGGATGTGGCGTATTCAATTCGGTTTATTTGTCTTCGGCAACCGATAAAGAGATGAAGTTGAAAAAAGAAACTCCGATTTCAGACCTTGGACTTCCGATGGGACAAGGAATTATCGTCGTCAAAGCCAAAGTCGGGAATGAATGGATCAAAGGCGAGACTCCTCTGGACGATACGACTTGTAATTAAGATAATCCATTGACCAAAACAAACACAGGAAAATTTACCGAAGCGGAAACAGGCGGATTGATGATTTAGCCTGAATTCGGGTGGAGAAAATAACAGGAGAAATTAACGAAAGTTAAAAATTAAAATTATGAACAAAACATTACGAACCAAAAGTTCCAACATCAACATCATCAGTTTTATGATGATTCTCGGTTTATTTATCATTTCGCTGTCCGGCTGTCAGCAGGTCAATGATGCGATCAACAGCAACAAGGCAACGAACACTAACACCGCATCGAACAGCAACACGACGGCGAATACAAACGCAACCACCAACACAAACACTAACAGCAACGTGACGGCAAACAGCAACGCTAACGCCAATACATCGGCATCACCGACAAATTCTGCCGCCAATACCAACACTCAAGCGAGCAATACCGCTACCGCAAAGAAAGAGGAAGTTCCCCTAACCGAAGAAGCTAAGGTTTTTAAGAATAATCTTGAAGGAAAGTGGACTGATAACAAATTAACTGTGACATTCACCGAAGACAAATATGAGGTCAGTGGTAATTTTACCGACAATGGTTCATATCGCGTTTTGGACGAAAAGACAGTTGAAATTAACTCTGTTAAGGCAAACAGGAAGTGGAATGCGACAATGAAAATTGAAAATGGTGACACATTAGATTGGAAAGACCCTAGTGCGAGCTTTAAATTTACACGAGTCAAAACCAATTAAATTCGAGATGGTGTTTAATCCAGAGGACAAAGAATGGAAATTAGCCTCAATCAGAGTTAAGACGAAGCAGTGGTGAAAAATTGATGCAAATCTATGAACAAACGAGGCAACACGATTTTAATTTTTTAGGATTAGAAACTGGAAAGGAGATATAAATGTTTAATGGTAAATTTTTAATAGCAAATTGCAAATATAATTATATTTTTGCAGCAGATGACTTCATAAAAGACGGGGATCACGTTGTAGAAGCAAGACAAAGTGATTGTGCGGGTCTAATAACTAAAGATTTAAAGTTTTTATGGGAAATCTCAGATGCGGGTAATGGTTATTACTACATAAAAAACGCCAAACACGGGTATATGTTCGCGGCTAAAGGTGATAAGCAAGGCAATGACCATATGGTCGAATGCAAACCAAATGCGTCGGGCAAAGACTTATTATTGAATAAATTTAAATGGTTGATAACAAAGACAGGGCGTTTTTATGCCGTAGAAAATCGGGAATATGGTGCGGCTTTCGCGGATGATACGGATTTGTCTGGCGAGGACCACATTGTGGAAGCGAGTCCAAACGCATTGACCGCAGATAAATATCAGTCAAAGTTCAAATGGATATTTTTCGATACTTTCACGCTCAGTAACTGGATGGGTCAATTAGACGATAGCAAATCACTGGCTGCGCTTTCTATTCCCGGCACACACGACAGTTGCACTTATAATTACTCGAGGTATCCCACTTCTAATGGGGGTCTTGTTCCGGGGGGCGTTGGAGCTGCTGTAGCAAGTAGCGGAGGTGCTTTAGTAGCTATTATTAATAGCAATATAGTAACGCAAACAAGCGATCTAACGGGACAACTGAATGCAGGCGTGCGATTTTTAGATATTCGCTGCCGCCATTCCGAAAGTCATTTTTCGATCTTTCATAACATGGTGTTCTTAGGTCTAAACTTTCAAGACGTGCTTGATAAGTGTTATGCCTTTCTGGATAAAAATCAGAGTGAAACCATAATTATGTCCGTTAGAGACGAGGGTGGCGGAGAAAATCCAACCGATAGTTTTCAAAAACAATTTGAGACATATATCAATCCTAAGCGAAGCAGTTGGTTTTTAGAAAATCGCATACCGAACCTCAAGGAAGTTCGCGGAAAAATCATTCTTCTGAGACGGTTTGCTCCAGATACTTCTCCGGTTGGATTAGATTGGAATTCATCTCAACTGACAATACAAGATGAGTATCAAGCTCCGTCAAAAGAAAAATGGTCGAAGGTGAAAGACAGCCTCAACAAAGCCAGAACAAGTGATTTTGATAAACTATTCATTAATTTCACGAGTGCGTCTTTGTCTTTCTCTCACCCACTTAACTCACCCATAACGGTGGCAGATTACGTCAACCCTAGATTGGTTGATCATATTGCCTCTAAAAGCGGTCGTCTCGGAATTATTCCAATGGATTTCAATCTCGCTAATATCTCCGCCGTAATTATCAGCACCAATTTCACCCAATGGAGCAATTTGCGTAAAACAGAGATAGTGGGCGGCAAAGGAACACCTTTTGATGACATTCCGACTAAAGTCGAGAATATAAATCCGGTAATAAAGCTAGTCATCCGAAGCGGGGATATTGTGGACGATCTCACGGTATATTACGAAGATTCTGAAGTTTCTCACGGCGGCGACGGTGGCGGGAAAACTACCATTTGCATTGATCCCGGAGATTATATAACCGAAGTTTCAGGAGACTATGGGAGTTGGTATTACGCAACGCAAATACTGTCGCTTTCGTTTAAGACTAAAAACGGGAAATCATTCGGACCTTATGGAAGCGAGGCATTTGAACAAAGTAAAACCCCTTTTTCTTTCAAGGCAAACAGTGGCGAAGCTGTAATCGGCTTTTGCGGCTCAATCAACAAACACTCTGATGATAAGGAAAGGCTAAGTGCAATAGGAGTCGGATTCGCCACATATCAATAACAGGCGGGAGGCGCAAATCAGTAAAAATTGCTGATTCAAGATTATTTGTCTGCCAAACACAAAATTAACAGGAGAAAACAAAATGAAAAATAAACTTTTTATCGCATTAACTTTAACCATTTGCCTTTTGATGTTCGGTTGCGGGCAAAGCAATAACGCAGTCAACAGCAACACAACCGCGAACACCAATAAAGCGACAAACAGCAACTCAGCCAACACGAACACGGCTAACTCGAATACTGCCAATACTAATTCGGCTAACTCGAATACCACAGTGGCAAAATCAATCAAAGACGAAATCCTCGGCACTTGGATTCAAGGGGAATCGGGTAGTGCAAAAATCAAAATGGTCATCACCAAAGATGAAATGACCAAATTTGACAATGACAAACAGGAAGACGTTTACAAATACACCTGGCTCAATGACAAGGAGATCGAAGTTGACTTCAAAGGTCAGAAACTTCCCGCTAAAGTAACGATTAAAGGTGACGAAATGACGCTCGATATAAAGGAACTTGGTCCAGTTCCATACAAACGTGAATCAGCCAACACCACAAAAACAACCGATTCCGCGAGTAAAGATAAAGACGGAGGAGCAGAACCCAAAGCAGATTGCCAGGTTAAGACCGATAATGCCAATCTTTATGTCGAGGCGACCAATAAGGACATCAAGCTGAAAAAAGGAACTCCGATTTCCTGGACTATCCCCGATATGCATCAAGGAATTATCGTCGTCAAAGCCAAAGTCGGGAATGAATGGATTCAAGGCGAAATTCTGCTTGACGATACGACTTGTAATTAAAGTTATGTTTTATATACAAAAAAGCGTAAGGCAGAAACTCAAATCTGTCTTACGCTTTTAATATTTCAAGGTTGCGGTTGATTACCTAAAAACTTTAATTCCTTGCGATTGCACCCTTTTTTGTAAAATCCCAATTAATGCCCTTAATTTGGTGAAAAGTATTATCTACCGACTGTTCCGAGCCGATAAGCTGTGCCAAAGTAATTTGTGAAAGCGCGTGCTGAACAACTTCGTGAAGTCCGACAATGACCGAACGGATTCCGCAATCGCCTTTATGCACACACGAATCTTTAACGCCTTTGTAACTTTCGCAGTGTCCGCTGATCTCGTCTTCTTCCAGAACTTTGATGACTTCGCTCAAATAAATTTCGTCAGCCGAACGCGAAAGACTGTAGCCGCCCTTCGTGCCGCGAGTTGCCGAAACAAAACCGGCTTTGTTCAAAAGCCACATTAATTTTCCCGCATTGGCAACCGAAATTCCTTCGAGTTCTGCAATTTGCGGAAGCGTTAAACTTTCGTTCTCACCCAGGTTTGCCAATTGCACCAGGCAACGCAACCCATATTCTTCTTGTGCCGAAATCTTCATAAAAAATCACTCAACTACAATTTTGGTCGTTGTAAAAATAGAATAACAATTCCTTACTTTTTTCTCAAGATTGGAAGGAAATTGAAATCATAAATAACCGTGCAAATAAAACGAAAGTTTGGTTAAAACAGGCAGAAACACGCCCGTTAGGAAGTGTGTCTCAAGTTGGTAATTTCGATGATTGGCGTTGAACACGCTCCTTAACAGTCGCGTTTCTGCCTTGGTCGAAAATTTATTTTGCTCGACTACTTACTTTTATAAGTGTTTTTTTATTAAATTTTCGATGGATCTATCACAACGCCAATAAACGGAAGATTTCGCCAACGCCCCGCCGCGTCCAGACCATACCCGACCACAAACCTGTTTGGAATAGTAAAACCTTTGTAATCAATTTTTAGGTCTTTCTTGATGCGAGGTTCAGGCTTATCCAAAAGCGTGGCAATTTTCAAAGAGTTCGCCCCGCGCGAACCAAGAATTTCAGTCAAACGAAAAAGCGTCAAACCGGTATCAACTATGTCTTCGACAATAATTACGTCTTTTCCGCGAATCGGATTGGTTAAATCTTTGAGAATTTCAACATCGCCGCTGGAAACGGTGCCGTCTTTGTAACTCGAAACCGCCATAAAATCAATTTTCAGATTCAAATCAATTTCACGCATCAGATCTGCCATAAAAAGAACCGAGCCTTTTAAAACTCCGACTAAAACAAGGTCTTTATCCTTGTATTCAGCCGTAATTTGCGCCCCTAATTCTTTGATTCGAGCCGAAATCTCCTCGGCAGTGAACATTATTTCTAAATTCGGATTAGTAAATTCTGTGGACATAGTTTTTAGGTTTAATTTGTGCTATTTTTACACAATCGGGTTAAACTTCAAAATTGCCAACCTGAAAAATTTTGCTATGGAAAACGAAACTCGTGAACGGGTCAAGGCATTGGTCAAAGAAGCCTTAAAAAACGCACCGCTGGAAGCTAAAAAAGATGAATCAACGATTGAACATTTCGTCGTTAATTCGCTGCGAAATGAAGCAAAGAAAGAATTTGACCGCGATGAATCGGCAAAGAATCTGATTACCGAAGATGATTTGCGCGGACTGGAAAACGGGGCGAAAATCCGGATTGCGGAAAATGCAAAATTAACTCCTTTGGCAAATGATCTGGTTCGGGAAAAAGGGATCGAACTGATCCGAAAAACCTCGCAACGCGGTTCGATCAAGCTGCGAAGCGTTGCCATCGGATGCGACCACGGCGGCTTTGAAATGAAAGAGGAACTGAAGAAATTTCTCCACGGATTGGGTTTGAACGTGCGTGATTTCGGCACAAATTCAAAGGATGCGGTTGATTATCCAGACTTTGCACACGCCGTAGCCGTTGCGGTTTCCAATCGAAATTGTGATGTCGGAATTATAATTGACGGTGCCGGAATCGGCTCGGCAATGACCGCCAACAAAGTTCCGAACGTGCGGGCGGCGGCTTGTTACAATGTCGCACTTGCCAAAAATTCACGCGAACACAATGGCGCAAATGTTTTAACGCTCGGCAGCGGACAAAATAAACTTGCCGAAGTTAAGGAAATCGTTCAAGCGTGGCTCTCAAGCGAAATTTCCGAAGATCGTCATAAAAAACGCGTCGGGAAAATTGATGCGATAGAAAAGCAATATAAAAAATAAATTTGTTATTCATACCGAAATATGCCTCCATCGGGTTTAAATCGCGGTTTTATAAGCCGGATAACAACTAACACACTCTCTAATCATAAAACAAGCTAAGTCTTTACATTTCTTTACTTTACAATTGTGGCAAGATTGCTCTGACAAACAAAATTGCCTCGCTTAGTTTTACCTTTCTGCTCCTGTAAAAAAACGTAAATCATTGATTCTTATAACTTTCCCTAATTGGCACATATTTTGCGCATTAATAAATTGAAGTCAGAAAAGGCTTCGGAAATTTATAAATAACAAGGAGTTAACGCAATGGTCAAATATTTAACAAAAACTTTAGTTGTATTTTCGATATTGGTAATCGGAGGTTTAACCGCAAGCTACGCCCAGATGAGCACTGGAACGGTTCTGAAATTCAAAATCTCACATTCTTTTGTCATAAAAGATAAAACTTATCCCGCAGGAGAATACATATTTAAACCTTTGGAAAATCAAATGGATCCGGGTTACTTTCTGGAATTAACAAGCGTGGACGGCAAAGAAAATGCCATTTTCGACACGATCGGAACCAGTGTTAATGAGGAACCGTCAAGTTCCGAACTTGTTTTTCGTCAGGTTGGCGATCAGTATTTTCTCTCAAAAATCTTAGTTAAAGGCGAAACAAACGTAAGTCAGATCCCCGAAACAAAGAAGGAAAAAGAGTTAATTGCCGCTGATAGGGTGCTGAAAAATAATTCAATGGGGGCAACACATTAAACTGAAAAATAAATAAAAGAATTACCACAATAAAAGTTCTTGTGCCTTTACAAAAATTGCTCAAGAGCTTTTATTTTCGCCTTTTTTTATTTATACCAGGTTATTGATCCGCTACAAAACAGTTTGTTTTAATTTAAACTAGACTGTAACTGATACAGCAGTTGGTTGGGGTGCTTCAATAACAATTTTCGGTAATTCTTCCTCTGAATAAAACTCAACTACATCTCTGCCGCACCAGCATTCATACAAAACCTTTACATTTTCTTCGGTTGATGCGCCTATTCCCATATCACTGCCACATGACGGACATTTTTTATTATCCATTATGATTTTCTCCGTTTCTTTAGAAAATACGACAAATTTGTAGGATATTTCTTTATTTTCTGACATTTTTGTCAGCAAATGTGAAATTTTTCACTAAATCATCGCTAAATGTTATTTCTCTGCAAGAAATGTGCCAGAATAAAAACTTTGGAAAGAACGTTTTCAGTCAAATTGGGAAGTTTATAAATCAAAGAATTTATTGAGGTTCTCTTGAGTGATAAGGTTAAATAAGTAGTATATTAAAATCTCAGTTATTACAAAATTGTAACAACTGAGATTCTATGCTTTCTTTATTAACTATCACAAATAATAAGTTTTCTCATAATTGGCTATTTTTCATCACTAAAATTTTGCGTTTGGCTTGAATGATAACGCCGTCTCGTTTGGAAGTAACTTCGATGGTTCGCACTTCGTCGTTCGGTGATTCATTAAGCGGGCGTTTAGGCGTGTAGGTTACAACATATTGCGAGTCAATATTTTTTGCCAGATGCCCGGTTTTTTCGATCATTTCCTCTGGAGAATCAGGTAAATAAAAAATTCCGTTCGTATCATCCGATAATTGAATCAAATCCTTTTCACTTCTTTTGAGAGATTCCCCACGTTCTTCGTTCTTTTTAACCATTGCGCGGTCAGTGTTAATTGTGGCAATCGGAACTCCTTTCACAACGCTCGGATTATCTGCGCCGGGAGGTAAATTAATTGCGGTTTTTCCGCCGCCGCGAATGGATTTACGTCTTTCTGCTACAACCTGCTGTTCAAGTCCGGTGTAGCTGAAAACGTGAACATTGATATTTTCCGAGGTTAAAGTTTTGATTGCCGCCATTTTTTCTTCCTGACTGCTGACACTATCCAATCCATCTGTAATTAGAACCAAATGTCGATTTTCCGTATCAACTTTGTTCAAAAAATTGGTTGCCAGACGAAGCGCATCAGTAAAACGCGAGCGCGTTCCAAAGCTCATTCTTTTGTCTAAAATATCGTTAAGTAACGCCTTATCGCTTGTCCATTCGGAAATGATTTCAACCTTATCGTTGTATTGCATCAGCGCAACCTGATCATCTTTTTGCAAAGCATCAATCAAACTTTTGGCAGTATTTTTAGTCGTTTTAAAGTCTTTAGCTACCCGGCTTTCGCCACCTGTATCCAGTAAGATCAATACTTTAGCGGGAATATGCTGAATGATATTTGCCTGATGAAGCCGTCCGTCTTCGCTGATGACCACATCTTCTTTTTTGAGAGCATTAGCAAAATTCCCTTCTAAATCAAACGCAGCAATGTTGAGTTTGATCTCTTCGGTATAAACATTTATCGGTTTGTCATCGGGCGGTGTTGGGGTGGGCGTTTGAGCAAAAAGATTTGCCGAAAAAACAAATAAAAAAACTGCGAAAAATAGAAAATTATTACGAAATGAAAACATATTTTCTCCTAAAATCTTTAGGTAAGATGTTTTAAGTCGGCGAAAATATGCTTTGCTATGTTGTAAATTTTCTTAAAGTTTCGGATGTTTTTCGACAAATTTCACCAACGTTTTTACATAATCCTTAAAATTAGGGCAAGAAACATCATGAGTCGAAAGCAATTCGGATGCTTTGCTAGTGTCAAAATTTTGTGAAGCAAAAAAGTAAGGAACTCCGGCGTGCGGCAATCCGCTCAGCGTTGGAGTAACCGGCAGCATCAAGATCTTCTGCAATAAATTGGTCGGTAATTTTACCACAGACTTTTTGCCGCAAATTGCTATTGCGATTTGATCGCAAGCCTCAGCCGTGGTCAAAGGATTCGGATCGGCTAAAGCAATTGTTTTTCCGATAGCGTGTTCATCTTTTGATAGGGCAGCTATCCCATTGACTACAAAATCTACCGGCACCAGATTAACTTTGACTTTATCATTGCCGACATTGATTAAACGAAAAAGTGCTGGAAATCTTCGTAAATAATTAATAACATAATATATGCCGTCATATTTGGCGGTTTCTCCGGTTTTTGAATCCCCAACTACCACCGCCGGACGGAAAATCGTCACCGGATAATCGGCTTTCATTTTTTCGACTTCAATCTCTGCCAGATATTTCGTTTCTTCATAGAAATTTTGAAATCCGGCATTATGCTCAAGCTCATCTTCACGAATTAAACCGGTTCTTTTTCCGGCGACATAACAGGTCGAAATATAGTTGTAACGCCGTAAGTTTTTAAGTTTCTTTACTAATTCGTTGACGTTTTTTGTGCCCTCAACATTGACCGCGTAGGCAATATTTTTGGCAACTGCCAAATCATAGATGGCAGCCAGATGAAAAACCGAAGTCGTTTCATTACAAACAGTTTCCAGATCTTCCTGCGTCATTCCCAGATTTTCTTTGGTAATATCGCCCTCGATAATCGCAAAATTTTCTAACGGTGCAGCAGTTTCTGCCGAGATCTTTTCGATATTGCGTATAGCTTTTTCGATGAAATTCTTTTGCACCAGCAGAAAAAACTGGCAGCCTGAATCGGCTAGTTTGGCAACTAATCTTTCGGTAATAAACCCGGGAAATCCGGTGATAAAAAATGTTTCGGTAAAATTGCTCATAAAACTGAATGACTATTCATTTTATTATAACTGAATGGTAATTCATTTTAAAATCATCAAGTTTTATAGCACTTTTCTGAAATTACAAACTTGTTAAAACTTTTTACAATATAACAAAAACTATGATAAGGTTTTTGCAAAGATTAAATCGGAACAAATAAAATGTCTGTTAATACACTAGAAATAAAAGAGATGAATAAAAAAAACGAGGAAAATCAATCAATCGAAACTGCTCAAGAAGTTGCCCCGGCAGAAGATTTTGCTTGTGAATTAAATCGTCCGTGTTGGTCAGTTGTAACTTATAAATCGGTTGCTGTCAGTCATTTAAACTACGATGAAGCCGTGCAGTGGGCGGAAGACTTGAAAAAACAAGGCATTTCGGGACTTTGCGTAATTACAGACGAAGCGGCAACCCGGGTTGCAGATTAAAATTCCAGAACCACTTTGCCGAAACTTTCGTTTGATTCCAAATATTCGTGTGCTTTTTGAATTTCTTCGAGTTTAAACATTCGATCAATATTTGGATGAATTAAACTCGATTCAAATAAAGGAATAACATCTTTTGCAAATTTTTCCGTTGCCTCCGCTTTTTCCTCGGTTGAACGTGAGCGTAAAACCGTTCCGATAATTTTAAGTCTCTTCGACAATGCAATTCCAAGATTAAACTCAGCCTTTGCTCCTCCCGTTAAACCAACCAAAATCAACCGACCTTTTAACATCAGACTTTCCAGATTTGCCTGAAAATATTTCGCACCGACTAAATCCAAAATTACATCAACGCCTTTTCCATCTGTTTTTTCTTTAATAATCTCGGATAGATTTTCATCGGCTAAAATTGCATCGTCAAGTCCAAAATCTTTGCACTTATCTAGTTTTTCCTGAGTCCGCGAGGTTCCTAAAACACGAGCATCAATAGCTTTAGCAAGTTGCAGAGCACCTAACCCAACTCCCGAACCGACGGCGTGAATTAATAGTTTTTCGCCCTTTTTTAGTTGTCCAAGCGTAAAGATCGCATCGTGCGCGGTGATGAAGGCTTCGGGAATAGCAGCGGCTTCCGTCCAGCTCAGATTATCTGGGATTCTGACTAAAAGACTTTCATCGGAAATGAGAAATTCGGCTTGCGCTCCGCCTGCGGTAATTCCGAAAACACGGTCGCCGATTTTGAAACTGGTTACATTTTCACCGATCTTGGCAACTTCGCCTGCAAATTCCAAACCTAAAATTCTTTCGGGAAAACCTTTTGGCGCAGGATATAAACCCTTTCTTTGCAAAATATCCGCGCGGTTGAGAGCAGAGGCTTTGACGGCAACCAAAACCTCGTTTTCTTTTGGTCTCGGCGGATTTTCGATTTCGCGGATTTCAAGATTTTCGACTCCGCCAAATTCTTTAACATAAACGGCTTTCATTCAATAAATTTAACGCAAACTCATTAAAAGGCAAAAGTAAAAAGGAAAAAGGCAAAAACTAAAAGGTAATTTCCTCAAATCTTTGCGCTTTTGCCTCTTTGCGTCTTGGCGTTAGAATTTATCTAAATCAGTTCAAATCGAACAGTAAAAACTCAGTTTCATCTTCCAATGCCTTGATTTTCAATAAACTCTCATTACTGATTGCCGCACCGTCGCTGGCATTAAGAAATTCTCCGTTGATTTCTAAACTGCCTTTGATGACTTGAATCCAACTGTGACGATTTTCGGCTAATTCGTATAAAACTTCTTCCGTTTTATCCAAGATCGAAGCGTAAAGTGCGACATCCTGATTAATTTTGACCGAACCATCCGTTCCTGCTTGTGAAGCAACCAATTTCAGCTTGCCTTTTTTGCTTTCGGGCGAAAAATAAGTTTGCTCATAACCGGGCGTTAAATTCTCTTTTTCCGGCAAAATCCAGATTTGCAGAAAATGCACATCTTCATTTTCTAACGGATTAAATTCGCTGTGACGAATTCCTGTTCCGGCAGTCATTCTCTGAACTTCGTGCGGACGCAAAATTTCTTCGCCGCCGGTGCTGTCCTTATGCGCGAGTGCGCCCGAAACCACATAGGAAATAATTTCCATATCACGGTGTCCGTGCGTTCCGAAACCTTGTCCGGCTAAAACTCTGTCTTCGTTGATTACCCGCAAAGAACGAAAACCCATAAACCTTTCGTCGTAATAGGTATTGAATGAAAAAGTATGATAAGTATCAAGCCAACCGTAATTAGCGTGTCCGCGTTCATCTGCCCGTCTAATTTTAATCATTGTAAAAATTCCTCCTTGCTCTCTTTCGATTGTCATAACCGAATTTATGTTTTTAGATTACAGGAAAAGAATTTGATTGTAATCATCACTCAGAACTAGGTTTTTCTCACTAATTTGGGTGAGAAAAATCATTTTTATCTTTTTTGTAATATTTTAGAGTGGTTTTTCATTATCATTAGTCAGAAGATTTTAGACATTTTTACCGTCAGGAGAAACTAATGCCCAAAGTCCATTTAATTTTATTGGTGATTTTAACCTGTGTATTTTCAATAGCTGCGAATACTCAAAAAATCAAAATCGCGACTCAAGAGCCACCTATTATTTTTCCAAATGATGAAAAAATTGAGCCATCCGCCGTTGAGCCGATTGGCAACGGAACATTTTTGCTGGTTGCTGACGATAAAGACATTGATGGAAAAAGTTTGAAAGTGGTTGAAGCTAAAACCGGAAAGGTCTTAAAAACTTTGGACAAAATCCAGCCAACCAAAAAGAATCCAAAATGGGAAGCAATGGCAAAAGATGAAGCGGGAAATTATTTCATAATTGGTTCGCATTTTGAGGAAACTGATCCCGAAAAACTTGCGTCACGTTCCCTGATGTTCAAATTTCGCTTGAAAGATGAAATGGAGCAGGATGGGACAAAAATTGAGATTGACAATGCTTCAATCAAAGAGTTGGATGCAAAAGAATCTCTGACCTCGATGGGATTACATAATCAAACTCCCGCCAACAATAAGGGAAAAATTGAAGGATTAACAATCCGCACTATTGGCAATCAAAAAGAATTGTTCATTGGTCTTCGCGAACCTTCGGATTTTGTCCAAGTTTATTCTGCCGTAATTCCAGATGACGAGCTGCAAAAAACTTCTTTATTCAAACTTGATCTCAAACTATTTTTAAAATTTGACGCGGGAAAAACCACTGACAACACGCAATATAAACTTTCTTCAATTGAGTTTTCTCAGGATTTTAACGGATTTCTAATACTAACTTCGACCGAAACTACCGATTCTCAGGGAAAACCGATTTTCCACGGAAATGCGCTTTGGTTTGCCAGTATCAAATCCATCGAAAAGGCTCGCACCAATAATTTAGAATTAGCAAAAGTGCAAAAGGTTTTTGAGTTCAAGCCAACGATGAAGGTTGAGGGATTATGCCTTTTCAGCAACCATAACAATAATGATTTTCGAGGAGTTTTAGTTTACGACAACGACACAAAAGATTCAGGCTTAGCAGGAAAAATGCAATTTATTAATTTGACTCTCAAAAATTAAACTGCAAAACACAACGAAAAAGGAAATCGAATTCGATGGAACTTGATTTCCTTTTTTATTTTAAACAAAAAGAAGAGACATATCCTCGGCGAATACATCTCACAAGCTTTCGGAAAGAATGTTAAAGAAACTCGATTAAACAACTCCTTGTCTGGGCTTCGGTGTAGCAGCTTCTCCTGATGCGCGTTCCAGAATTTGTCCGGTGCTGTTGTCAACCACAGTAAAATCAACATGATACATTGTGTTCAGCGGAACGCTGTCAAAATCTATTGTTCCCTGCGCCATATTTGGATTGAAGTGATACATAAGTTGTCCCGTATCCATCCGATAGAGATCAATGTAAATTGTGTAGCCCATTCCGGATAGAGTTGCCACACTGTTCATTCGATAGTTAACCCAAACCGCACCGTTCGGCAACCCCTTTGGAGGGTATCCGGCGGTAACCTTAAAACTGTTAATGTATGTAGTAGCTGTGCTGCCGCCACCTCCTCCACCGCCGTTTCTATTTTGCGATTGCGAAAAAGCCGACATTGAACCCAAAGCAATCATACAAATTGCTGCGATTGAAAATAATAATTTCTTCATATTTTTTTTTCCTTGGACTAATTTGATTCTACAAAAGGATGATTACGGGGTTGTTTTCCTATTGTTAATGACACTGTGTAAGATTTGGAGCAGAAAAGACAGATTAAAAAGTTAAAACTTAACAAGCCTTGTAAACCAAACAAAGCCTTTTGTGATATTTTATTGGCAATATGAAAAGACTTTTTTTAGTTATTACGTTTTCCCTTTTATTTATTGGTATAGCTTTTCCTCAAACCAAAGACGATAAAGCCAAAAATGAGATCAAAAAAGTAATGGACACTCAAGTCATTGCATGGAATAACGGCGACATTGACGGATTTATGAAAGGCTATTGGAATTCGCCGGAACTGACTTTTGTTTCGGGAACGAATGTCACCAAAGGATGGCAGCCGACTCTGGAACGTTACAAAAAAGGCTATGATAGCAAAGCCAAAATGGGCACTTTAACTTTTTCAGATTTAGAAATTACTCTTTTAGGAAAAGATTCGGCAGTAGTCTTGGGAAAATGGGCTTTGCAGCGCGAGAAAGATAATCCAAAGGGACTTTTTACACTGACTTTTCGTAAGTTTAAGGATGGTTGGAGAATTATTTTAGACCATACTTCCTGATTTTAGCGGTATCTTTCGCCGTCAGAGCCATTCCAGGGAACTCCGCGCAGATGATACCCGTTGCGTTCCCAAAATCCGGCTTCATCCTTAGCAACAAACTTCAAACCTTTCAGCCATTTAGCCGATTTCCAGGCATAAAGCTGGGGAATAATCAGCCTCACGGGTCCGCCGTGTTCAGGCGTGATTGGTTCGCCGTCGTGAGCAAAAGCAATCAGTGAATCTTCTTTCAAAAAATATTCAATCGGAAAATTTGTTGTCCAATTTTGTCCGAACATACTTTCATCATAGGCTTCGGCAATCACAAATTTTGCTTCTTTTTTTACTCCCGCCATTTCCGCCAATTTCTTTGCCGAAACGCCTGTCCAAACATTATCAAGCCGTGACCAGCGCGTGACACAATGAAAATCCGCATAGACTTTGACCGATTCGAGCGATTTGAATTCTTCCAGATTCCACGATAATTCGTTTTCAACCAAGCCGGAAACAGTAAAATGCCATGACTCCAAATCAATGTTTGGTGTGCCGAAAGCATCAAGAACAGGAAATTTTTTGGTGCGGGATTGTCCGGGCGGAAGGCGTTTTTCGCGGCGGGTGTCGGGCGAGATGATTATTTCCTCGCCCAATTTTTCAACTTCCTCGGCTTTGCGCGGTTCACTTTTTTGATAAAAAGGAATTTCAAAAATTTTGCCGAGAAAACTCATTGAATATTGATTCTGACTTTTGCCAATTACAGATTTTTACTTTTTGCCTACTGATTTTTGTGCCATTGCCATTAATTCTTCGGGCATCCATTTTGATAAATTTTTGGCTTCGGCTTCAGCAATACCTTTATTTCGGTCGCGCCATTCTTTGTTTGGATCATCTTCGCGCCCTGATTGTTTAGGATAATTTTCCACCTGTTCAAGACAAATAATAATTCCGTGAGCAACTTCGTTCCAATCTTCGGTTTGAATTCCCCGCAGCACAACGGGTAAACCTGCCGTCCAATCCTCTTCCGGTGCAACATTATCATACTCGGGAATAGTTAGTTTGCTCGGAGAAGGAAAAGGCTTTCCGCTATATTCACTAACTAAACGCGATTTAATGTCTTTGTATGAAATATTCTGATTCTGCTGTCTGATTTCCAATGCGCGACGAAAAATGTCGGATACGGTTGCTTGATTACTCATTACTTTACTGAAACTCTCCTGAATTGAATTATAGCCTAACAAAAAAGATAAGCAAAATTTGTTTACCTCAATCATCAAGACAAAAGAAAAGAGACCGACTGAAAACTAAGCTCCAACCACTCTTTATTTGACAGAGACCACCCACTGTAACCATCAAAAGTCGAAAACAAAATCAATACGCATTTGGTTTCGGAATTGTCTTTCACTAAAAGCAATTCAACTAAAGCAAAAAGCCTGCCCGAAAGCTGCCAATGAGAAATTGGATTTTCGGACAGTTTTTTAATTTAGTAAGGATTTGTTCATTTCTTACCTTGAAGTTTGCTAATTTCAGTTTCCAATTCAGCAAATCTTTTTTCATCCTGCGGTCTGAATTTTCCAGATGCTTTCAGATTGTTGCAAATTTCGCGGCTGGCTAGAAAATTTTCCATTGCTTTTTGCCGTGATTCGGGCAAATTTGGAGTGGCGGCAAATGCTTTTCCTGCATAAAGTTTTGACCTTGCTATTACGTTTTTTGCCTGTGTATGGTCGGGATTTTTGACTAAAACTTCTTGACAATATTCTTGTGTTTTTTCGGCAGAATTGATTACGGCTGGAAAATCACGCATCAAAAAATAAAGTTCGCTGAGGTCGTGATAAGAACCGCCGATGTCATACGCAATTAGAATATTATTAGGATCTTCCTTTTTTAATTGTTCACTGATTTTTATTGCTTCAGAAAAATCGTTGATCGAATCTTTGAAGCGGTTGACGGCTTTAAGTGTTACAGCCCTTTGTTTTAATGCAATTACTAAATCACGTCTGGCTTGAAAACTGCCGGGATTGAGCCGAATAGATTCCTCGGCAATTTCTACTGCTTTATCGTAAAGTTTAAGACTGTTTGGCAAATCATCGCTATCACGATAAAGCTCGCCGCGTTTTAGATGGGCAATAAAGAAAGATCGGCGAATACGATTGTTGTTCGGATGTTTGTCGTTCAAAACTTCGAACATTTCCAAACCTTTCTGTATATTTTCAGCAGCTAATTTGGGTTGCTCCAGATAGGAGAAATTTTCTCCAATATCAATATAAAGGTTGGCACAAAGCAAACCGATAATCGGGTCATCGGGAAACTCCTCAGCCAATGGTGCAAGTATTTGTATTGAACGATTGTAAAAGAGAGTTGATTCTTCGGGTTTGCTGTCATAAAAAGGAATAAAGCCGCTCAGCCGCAAAGCCTTTGCCAGACTGGCAAGAGCAGCGGGGTCTTTAGGCTTTTGGGCGGTCACTTTTTCTCTCAAACTGACTGCTTCAGCTAAACTTGAAGCCGCTTTATCAAATTCTCCGCCGTTCATATTGATATTGGCAGTCACTTCCAGATTGTTTGCCAAATCTGCGTCCATCTCCACATCCGATTTATTTTGCATTAATTGGCGGCGAATTGATTGCGCTTTTTCGTAACTTTCCAAAGCACCTTTGAGATCACCAATGTTGGGAGTATCGGGATTACCCTGAACGTCTCCAACTTTTTCATAGGCTTTAGCCAGTTCATTTTGCAATTCTAAATCTGTGGCAGATTCCTGCGACAAGCTATCCAAATATTCCAAAGCTCTTGTTACTAACAGTTGTCGAGCAGGCATCGAACCCGGCAGATTTTCGATTTGAGGGCTAAATTCAAAAAGAAATGAATTGGCTAGTTTGCGAACATCGCCAAATCGTTTTTCCGCCTTACTTCGTTCAATTTGAGCAATTCGAGACTGCCACAGTGTAGCAATAATTCCGCTAATGATTGCCAAAAGAATCAAAACTCCGGCAACGACCGTGGCACGATTCCGTTTTATAAATTTTTCCGCCCGGTAGGAAAAAGTATTCGGTCGGGCTGTGACCGGCAAACCGCGCTGATGACGATGAATGTCCTCGGCAAAATTTTCAGCTGATAAATAACGGCGTTCCGGCTCTTTGCGCAGGGCTTTGAGAACAATATTATCTAGGTCGCCCCGCAAACTGTTTGAAGTTAAACTGATGGTATTCGGCAGAGTATAGCGAATTTTGTTTTCTCCCGTGTCGGCAAGTAATTTTGTTGGTTTTTTCTCTAATTCACCTTCTCTGTCGGGTTTTAACTCTGTTTCGGATTCTGTTTTGGACTTAATTCTTTTGGAGATTGCTTCAATCAATGCCGAGGGCGGGATCGGATCTTTTTCGAGAACTACCTTATAAATTTCTTTGAAGTCGTATTCTTCTTCTTCAAACGGACGATGACCGCTTAAAAGTTCATATAAGATTACACCTAATGAATAAATATCGGTCGAAGTTGTCACGCTTTTACTTTGCAATTGTTCGGGCGAAGCATAACCCAGTGTCATTGCTCCCATTCGTGTGACCGTTGCTTTTTCATCCTGTCCAAAATCCCCGGAAAGAATTTTCGAGATGCCGAAATCAAGCAACTTCGGTATTCCCTCGCTATTTACCAAAATATTTGAAGGTTTCAGATCACGATGAACGATCAGATTCCGGTGTGCGAAATTGACAGCCGCACAAACCTGACGAAATAGATCAAGTCGTTGACCTAAATCCAATTGATGTTTATTACAGTAATCGTCAATCGGAACACCTTCGACATATTCCATTGCCAGATAAGGAATTTTATCGTCGGTCGTTCCGGCATTTAACAGTCTGGCGATGTTCGGATGTTCGAGTGAAGCCAGAATATGTTGTTCCTGTTGAAAACGGCGACGCAGAGCAGCCGTATTCATTTCGCGTTTGAGGAGTTTGAGAGCTACTTTTTGCTCAAATTTGCCGTCATTTCTTTCGGCTAAATAAACTGCACCCATTCCTCCGTAGCCAAGTTCACGAATAATTTGATAAACCCCAATTTGAGTGCCGATCAGAGCATTTGAATCTTCTTCAGCAATAAGATCTGTAAAAAAGTCTTTGGAAAGTTCCAGAGCTGAAAGATTCATCAAATCATCTGCCTGATCTTCAAAGGCAAGCAAAGATTGGACTTCATCACGAACTTGTTTACTAAAATCAGACTTTTCCAAGAAATGCTGTCGTTCGGAAGGTTCGATTTGTAAAACTTCATCCAATAATTCTTTTACTTTTTCCCAGTCTTCAGTTTGCATAGAAATACCCTTTTTTGTATATGCGGATTCACGGGTTGAAGTCTGCCAAAATATTTCTAACAGGATTTTTATTGACGATTTAGTTCTCGATATAGCCAGAGCCGTGCGGCTTGCCATTCGCGTCCGACAGTTCTTTCGGAAATCCCCAACGATTCGGCAATTTCAGAATTACTCATTCCGCCAAAGAATCTCATCTCAACAATTTTGGCTTGTTTTTCATCGAATTTTTCCAATCTTTCCAAAGCCTCATCTAGAGCCAGTATTGAATCTGCACGTTCTTCGACAGGGATTTGAACATCATCCAGTGAAAAATAAACCGGTCGGTTTCCACGTTTTTCAGTTAAATGCAAACGGGCATGATCTATTAAAATTTGCCGCATCAGCCGGGAAGCAACTCCGTAAAAATGACTGCGGTTTTGCCAGTCAATTCCGGTTTGAGCAGATAATTTGAGAAAGGCTTCGTGAACCAATGCCGTTGCCTGCAAAGTATGATTTAGGCGTTCTTTGGACATTAAAATACGAGCTTGTCTTTTTAGTTCCTCATACACAAAAGGAATTAAATGTTCTTTTGCTTCTTCCTTGCCGCTATTCCAATCTTGCAAAAGGGCAGTAATTTTTAACAAAGATTTTTCTTCGCTCATATCAATAATTTTTGGAATTTGCCTTGAATTTTAGCCCATTTTGGATTGAAAGGGAATATTTTTTTAAGGCTTTACAATTATCAGTTCGATTGAGAGGAATAAAATTAAAAGTGAAAAAGGATGATTCACTAAAAACCGAGAAAGCCGATAACTTGATTGAAGGATTGGATAAAAGTTTTAATTTTATTTTTTTTTCTAATTGTCTTGAGCTGTTTTTTTCAAGCTAATGAACCGTCTTGTCATCAAAAATTCCCAAAACGGTAATTATGCGACACTTTTCATTTACATCAAATATCAAGCTCTGACATAACTATTACAATTGATCCCTCAACAAAGTGCTACTCTTAAATCCTTTCTATTTTAATTACTTTAGAAGTCATAAATGCAAAATATTATTGAAGTTAAACGTTCTGTCAGTCAGATTAACCGGCGTGACCTAACCATTATCATAACTTTCCATCTTTTAGCTATTTCAGCCTTATTTTTATTTAGCTGGGAGAATCTGGCAGCTATGCTGATCGGTAACTGGATTGTCGGAAGTTTAGGCGTTGGCTTGGGTTATCATCGTTTATTAACTCACCGTAGTTTCAAAACACCGAAATGGCTTGAATATGTGCTAACCATTTTAGGAACGATGTCTATCCAAAGCGAACCGTATAAATGGGTGACAACTCACCGGATTCATCATCGGTATACCGAAATGAAAGAAGATCCACATTCGCCCCGCACCGGATTTTGGTGGGCACATATTATTTGGATTGTGCTCGGAACCGGACAGGAACACGATCAGGCGACGTTTAAAAAGTATGTTCCCGATTTATTAAATGATAAAGTCCATTCCACAATTGCCAAATTTTTCTACATCCCGACAATTATTTCAGCCATTATTTTGTTTGCCTTCGGTGGATGGTCAATGGTTTTATGGGGAGTCTTTGTCAGAGTTGTTTTCGGCTGGCATTCAACCTGGCTGGTTAATTCAGCAGCACACTATTGGGGAAAACGACGTTTTGATACCAATGATGATTCGACTAATAACTGGTGGGTGGCATTACTAACCTTTGGTGAAGGCTGGCACAATAATCATCACGCCTATCCAACTTCAGCCCGGCATGGCTTAAAATGGTATGAATTTGATTTAAACTGGCTGATGATTCAAATCTTTAAGCAGCTTGGATGGGCACAACAAATCCACCTTTACAAAGAAAAATCTCCTTAGCCGCTCTTTTGGCAAGTGATTTGAAAACCGATTTATTTTTTGGTGTAAAAGGTTATTACCCCTTGATTTACTTCATCTATGGCAATTCTGTTTTTTTTTTTTAGAGAGGAGACAATAACACGCGGATTTGCTCCATTGTTTAATTGCTTATGTCTGAGAGACACAACAATCACCATTTGAAAGATCGAACTTGGTTTTCCTGTTATAAAAGTGATCACTTCTTCTGTCTCTGCCTGACTGCCATCTTGTTTTTCTTTCACCATAATTTTGTTGTTTGGTTCGCTCTATTGATTTTACTAACAAGGAAAGACCGCATTCTCCCTCCAGCTTCCACGGAATTGCGAACAGGAATGTAAAGATTGAAAAACAGACATTTTTCCTGTTCCGTCGCAAAAAACAACATTAGTTTTTGTTCCCTGGTCAACGCTCCACTTAACGATTACTCCGCTTTACCTTTTATGAAAGAATTGCTGCCTAGCGAAGTCGATTTAAAAGAATACCTTTCCGCAATTTTTCATTTTCTAACCTGTTCTTATTAAAGTCAGCTGCCCCTTTGTTATTTTTGAGGAAATCCTGTTTTTTGAGCGAGGCAAGGATCCTTCTTCTTACATAAAAAAAAATCGTTAAGAATATTATTATCGCTGCCACTCCGATTAAAAATATTTCAATGCCTGGTATATTCATAATTACCTCTCCGCCGATCATTGATTTAATAATGCCGGATCTAATTTTTCGGGCACTAAATCAGGTTGTCTCATTGCAATTCTGTTGGAAGGATTTTGAAAGCTGTCAATTGCCTGTTCTTCATCCTCAAAAACATCAAACATTGTCAGTAGCTTGGTCATGACCATTATTTCTCGAATTCGTGAATTCAGATTCAGTAGCTTAATTTGTCCGCCATTTTTTTTGGTTGAAAGATAGCCGGCAACTAATTCACCTAATCCGCTTGAATCCAGATAAGCAACATCTGCCAGATTTAATAAAATATTGTTTTTGCCTTCTTGATCCAACAAACGCAGTGTTGACCGAAATTTTACGTTACTTTCCCCGAGGCAGATATTTCCGGTTAAGTCGAGTATAGTTACATCGTTTTTATAACGTTCCGAAATAATTAAATTATCCATTTGAAGACTCCCTATAACCGCAATCTATTAGATTAGACCCCGGTAGTTGTTGAAGAATGGTGACAAATCAGACCGCTTTGGCAATAACAGCCGGAAGCAGAAGAGTATTAATTGCATGAATGACACCGTTGGATGCTTCAAAATTACGTGCTCCTAGTCGAGCCTCGTTGATTTTGATGCCATCTCTGTTTTCGATTCTTAATTCCTGTCCCTGGATTGTTAGAGCAGATGTCAGTTTTGCTATTTCTGGAGACATGACTTTGTCGTAAATAATGTGATAGCTCAAAATATTAACAAGGTTTGCTTTGTTTTCCGATTTAAACAAATCGGTCATCATTTCCGGCGAAAGTAAGGTAAAAGCGGCATTGTTTGGGGCAAAAATTGTAAAAGGACCGGGTTCTCTCAACTTATTATTCAACCCAGCATCACTAACAGCTTGAGCAAAGACTGAAAACTTTGCATCTCTCTGTAAACAATCAGCTAAAGTGTAATGATCTGACATACCTGCTCCTTTTGTTAGCTGGCAAAATACTCTTTTTGTTCTCATAAACTTATTGAGAAAAAAGCAATTAATGACTTCTAACTTGGTAATTGAGCTAATTTAATTCAGGTAGGTCCGGCGATTTCCAGATAAATCTGAGAAAAGAGTAAGCTGTGTTCTTTACGATTTAAGAGTATCCCAATGATTGACCAACTGTCAAAAAATCAGATAAGTATATTTATTTTATTTACCCAAACAAACTGAGGTATCAATTTTTCCCCATTCATTTTCCTTACCCTTTTAAGTCAGAGGATTTGCAATTTTTTTTCACTGAAAATAAGTAAACCAACCAAAAACTAATCAATCAAATTGTAATGACTTAAATCCCGCGATCGGCAATTTGAGCAATAATTTGGTCGATAAGCAATGAACTTTTCCAAGCTGCCACAGTCATTACAATTTGTCATTTAATTTTTGATTGCAGTGTTTTCAAAATCATTAAACTCTTCTTTCATAATAGCTTAGTTAAAATTGAACCACTTTTCTATTTCATACCTTCTTTCAAGAAATAATACTCCCAATTTATAAACATCTTCCAATGCCATAAATTTGGTTCCAATTTTTCGATGATTCTCTTTTTATTTTCAAAAAGGTTTGTTCCTAAAAGATTTGCTCTTTCAAGATTTGCTCTTTCAAGATTTAAAACAGCAACTTTTGAATTAAGAAAACGCAGCCAGTTTCGGGTTAATGAGAAAACTTCATCAGTAAGATCAAAATAGAAAAAGTATTGATACCTTACTTTTGTCGGAATAAAACGCAACATTGATACCTAAACAAAAAGACGGCTCTTAAAAAGCCGTCTTCCCTCTATAAAATCAAGTGATCCGAGAAGGACTCGAACCTTCGACCCAATGGTTAAAAGCCATTTGCTCTACCGACTGAGCTATCGGACCACACTTTGTTGGTTTGCACCAACGAAACTTTAGATTTTAGCGAATTTTTTCAGAAATGCAAGTCCAAAATTTATTTAAACCAACTTTCCATCACAGAATCTTGCAAAATAATCGTTTGATCGCGTTCGGGACCGGTTGAAATTAAGCCGATTTCGACTCCGATTGAGTTTGAAAGAAACTCCACATACTCCCGCGCTTTGGCTGGTAAGTCCTCAATTTTAGTAATTCCAACCGTGTCGGATTTCCAACCTTCGAGCGTTTCATAAATCGGTTTAATTTTTGCTAAATCCAGCGAAACTGCCGGAAAAGTATCAATTCGTTTGCCGTCAATTTCGTAACCGACGCAAACCTTGATTTCTTCCAAAGCGTCCAGAACATCCAATTTTGTCAAAGCAACCGAATTAAATCCGTTCAGTTCAGCCGCGTATTTGGTTGCAACCGCATCAAACCAACCGCAACGGCGCGGGCGTTTAGTAACAGAGCCGTATTCATTGCCGCGCTGACGAATCAAATTTGCCATATCTTCTTCCGCATCAAGCATTTCTGTCGGAAAAGGTCCTTCGCCGACACGAGTTGCGTAGGTGCGGACAATGCCTAAAACTCCCGTGATGTGATGCG
Source organism: Pyrinomonadaceae bacterium (assembly GCA_019694395.1). Taxonomy (GTDB): domain Bacteria; phylum Acidobacteriota; class Blastocatellia; order Pyrinomonadales; family Pyrinomonadaceae; genus JAIBCC01. Next base: position 114,131 of record JAIBCC010000005.1, read on the forward strand.
GCGGGATTCCTGCGCCGACGGCTGCTCCACCCGCTGTCGGATTTGACGAGGTAACATACGGATAAGTCCCGTGGTCAACGTCCAAAAGTGTTGCTTGTGCGCCTTCGAGCAGGATTTTTTTGTTTTGCTTTTTGGCTTGGGCAAAGAAATTTGAGGTTTCGCAAACAAACGGACGCAATCTTTCGGCAAGTGCGGAAATTTCTTCGTAAATCTCGTCCGAACGAAGCGGTTCGCGTCCATACATCACAATCACGCGGTTGGCTTCTTCTAAACCTCTTTCGATTCTTGCTTTTAAAAGTTCAGGAACGAGCGCATCGGAAACACGGATTCCGCGCCGTCCATATTTATCTTCGTAAGCGGGACCGATTCCCCGCAAGGTTGTGCCGATTTTTTCGTTGCCTAATCTTTCTTCCGAAGTATGATCGAGGGCGCGATGATACGGCATAATCAAATGGGCGCGGCTCGAAACTTTCAAACGTTCAGGCGTAATCGAAATTCCCTGCGAAGTCATTTGGTCAACTTCTTCAAAAAACGCTTTCGGGTCAATGACCATTCCGTTGCCGAGAACACAAGTTGATTCTTCGTGAATAATCCCCGATGGCAATAGTCTCAAAACAAAGGCTTTATCGCCAACATAAACCGAATGTCCGGCATTGTGTCCACCTTGGTAGCGGGCGACAATATCAAAACGATCTGCCAATAAATCAACAACTTTTCCTTTTCCCTCGTCGCCCCACTGTGCGCCGATAATTACAATAATCATAAATTAGTGATTGGTGATTAATGGTCAGTTTTTCACTTTCCATTTTCCACTTTCTTTTTTAACCCATTCTTTTTTCAGCATCGAATAGATAACAAAATCAACAAATTCGCCGTGATGAAAGCCGCCTTCGCGTTCGATGCCTTCGTTAGTAAATCCCAAACTTTCGGCAATTTTGCGGCTTTTCAGATTAGTCGGAACACATTTCAAAACAATTCGATTGAGTTTCAATTCATCAAAGGCGTAATCAAGTTGTCGTTGAACTGACTTAGTAACAATGCCTTTGCCGTTGTGTTTTTTTGCCAGCCAATACCCGATTTCGGCAGTTTTATATTCCCAGTTGAAATTGTTAAAACCTGTCCCGCCAACAATTTCGTCCTTAAATTTAATGCACAGTGGAATTGAAATCTTTTCCTTAAATTGTTTGGCGCAGATTTTGGCAAAATCTTTAGCCCGTTTGAGCGAATATCCTTCGTCAAGCCACGGTGAATATTGATAAAGATGATCGTAGTTTTCTTTCACCACCCGAAACACTTCTTTAGCATTTTCTTTGGTGTAAAAATCAAGTTCAATCTCTTCATCAACTTTCAGTTTCAACATCTAACTTCTCGCCAATTGATAAAGTTGAATATATTTTCGCGCCGCATTTTCCCACGAATGGTCTTCGCTCATTCCGTTCAATTGCAGTTTGCGCCAGGTTTCGGGTTCGGCGTAGGCAAAAAGTGCTTCGTAAATTTTTTCTAAAAACTTGTCTGCGCGAAACTCTTTGAATTTGAAACCGTTTCCGCTGCCGTCCAAAGCATTAAAATCGTGAACTGTATCTTCCAAACCGCCAACTGCACGAACAATCGGAATCGTGCCGTAACGCAATGAATACATTTGATTTAATCCGCACGGCTCAAAGCGCGACGGCATCAAAAACATATCTGCGCCCGCTTCGATCAAATGCGCCAGAGATTCGTTGTAACCTGTGTAAATTCCGACCTGATTCGGCACAGTGTCGCGCAATTTTTGAAAGAAATTTTCGTAAGATTTATCGCCCGAACCGAGCGAAATAAAATACGCTCCCGTCGCCAAAATATCCCACACGACTTCTTGAATCAGTTCAATTCCTTTTTGTGAAGTCAGACGAGTTACTGAGGCAAAGATCGGACGGTCAAGGTCAATCGGCAAACTAAATCTATCTAACAGCGCACGTTTATTTTCACGTTTTCCGCTTAAATCAAATTTGCTGTAATGATGCGGAAGTTCCGTATCGGTCTCGGGATTCCAAACGTCAAAATCTACTCCATTGACAATGCCGAAAAGTTTATTGGAACGCTGACGCAAAAGCCAATCCAATCCGTAGCCGTTTTCGTGAGTCTGCATCTCGTAACCGTAGGTGCGCGAAACAGTTGAGAGCATATCCGCTGTGCTTAAACCCGCTTTCATCGCCGAAGCCGCGCCGTTTGAAAGAAAAGCATTGCGTTCAAAATCGCTGGAAAAACCGAATTTCCAAAGCTCGCCTGCATCAAAAACGCCTTGATATGCCAAATTATGAATCGAAAAAACTGTGCGGGTGTTGCGCCAATAATTTTCCCAATACCGCAGATGAGCGATTTCAACCGCTGCAAATCCAGTGTGCCAATCGTTCAGATGAACAATGTCGGGCGCAGGTCCGAAACGGCGAATCAGCGTCAACGCAGCGTGATTGAAAAAAGCAAAACGCTCGTGATCTTCGCGATAGCCGTAAATCGAATCACGGTGAAAATATGAAGGTGCATCAATCAAAAAAGTCGGCGAACCGTTGGCTTCGGAATAAAAAACTTTGGCAGGATAGATTCCGCCACGCCATTCAACCGGCAAATAATCAACTGCTGTTCGCCAGAGATGCTCACCTTTTGTTTGCCAATAGCAAGGCGTGATTAAAAAAGCATCATGTCCGATTTGACGCAAAGCCTTGGGCAATGCTCCCGCGACATCGCCTAAACCGCCTGTTTTTGAATATGGAACTGCTTCCGCAGAGATAACCGCTATACGCATTTAACGTTCAAAGAAAAATCGTGATTATAAGAACCTAAATATTTTAACAATTCTACGAACGCTTGACTATTCAGACTTGAATTTATTTCGATTCCCAGTTTTGAAATTCTTTTCTGCAATCATTACAAAAATGAGTCGGATTATCTGCCCAAATCTCGCAACCGCCTAAAACAATTTTTCCTTCGTCAATCTGCTTTTTCAGTTCCGGGGTGAATTCCGGCAATCCGTAGCGAAATTGAGCAATCCTGGTTGAGTTACATTTCGGGCATTTGACTGTTTTTTCTTCCATAATTTATCCAAATAAATTCGGTTGATCGTCTTCTTCCTCATAGCCTTCGGGAGTCCAGCGATAAGTTTTAACATCGCACTTTTCGTTTTTGAAAATTACGCCTTCTTCTTCAAGCAGACTCTGTTGAAGATTGTGCGGAGTGGTCATTTTTGAAGTTGAACAACCGCCTTGGGAATTGATAACCCGTTGCCAGGGAACCTTTTGCGTGGAAGCCGCGTTCATCACATAGCCAACTGTTCTCGCAGTGTAGCCTTCGCCTAAAATGTCGGCGATTTGTCCGTAAGTCATTATTTTTCCGACAGGAATTTGGCGCACAATTTCGTAAACCTTTTCGCGGTAGCTTTGTTCATCAACATTTAGCATAAAACCAATTTAGCATAAATAAAATAGCCGCAAAATGCACAAAACACACAAAAGCCCTATTTATAAAAACCCTTTGTGCTTTCTGTGCTTTCTTGCGGCTATTCTTTTCCTCTTAAACGCTTCTTAAATTTTCCTTCGCGCTCCTTTAACCATTCGCGCCATTCTTCGATTGCTTTTTGTCTCTCTGCCTGCGAACTCGCCGGCTTAAAGTTCAATCAGGTCGAAGTTGCGTCCCTCAAGCACATCTCGGCAAAGAATCTGGTCGACAAACTTTCACTGGCAAGCAATTCAATGAGCTCGTCAATCGTCTTTGCGGCAAATTCCTTTCGTCGGTCGGTAAAATCTTCGCGTTTCATTAGTAAATCAATTCATTTTATTTCTTTGAATAGCTTTTATAGATCGTTTCGATCCAGGCATCCGTTTTGATAAAACCTTCTCCCCACGATTTATATTTTTCGGGGAAACCAGCTTTTTTGATCTCGTCCAAAGTTTTCTTATTTTTCATTGCTTTTTGGACTATATCAGAGGTTTCAATCAGCGTCTGATGATAGTTTTTTAAATCATCAATCGTGCAAATCCCTCCGTGACCGGGGATAATCTTTGCATCGGCAGGAATTTGTTTAATTAACTCGCCGATATTTTTAATTAGCCCCTGCACACTTCCGCCGTTTTCCAAATCAAGAAAAGGAAATCTTCCGGCGAAAAAGTCATCGCCTAAATGCACCACATTTGCTTTTGGAAAAAAGATAACCGAATCGCCATCCGTGTGACCATTCGGGAAATGAACCGCTTTTACGTCCTCGCCGTTAAAATGAACGGAGATGCTTTGAGCATAAGTTATCATCGGCAGCGCAAAATTCGGATAAACTTTGGTTTTTGAGCCAAAGATAGTGTTTTCCTGTGAGAGTCTCATCCGAACATTGTCGTGCGCCATAATAATCGAATCTTTGCCAAAAAACTGATTACCTTCGGTATGATCGCCGTGCCAGTGAGTATTAAAAATAAATTTTGGTGATGCCGAACCAAGCTCTTTCAACGCATCGCGTAACTTTTCGCTCAAATCGCGGTAATCATCGTCAACGATCAAAATTCCGTCCATTCCAACTAATGCCGCAATGTTTCCGCCTCTTCCCTGCAGCAAATAAACGTTTCCATTGACCTTAGTTACCTTAAACTGCACATCTTGTTTAATTTCCGAATGGCTGCCGTCGCCGTGTGCCAAAACGATTGATGAAAACAAACTCAGCATTAACCCGAAAAACAAAAATTTTCGCATAGATTTTCCTTCTGTTTTGAATCTGAATTAAATTTAAAAAACTTTTTATCATCATAACAAATTTTTGAATCCGTTTGATTAATAAATCCGAAAAATCATCTGAAATCTATTTTGAAAGGAGAAATTTAAAGATGAAAAAACTTTTATTAGTAATTGCAATCGCTTTAGTAAGCGTCAATATTTCCTTAGCACAGCAAGGAAATGCAACCAAAGATTCGGGTAAATTAACCACGGCGGAAAAATCATTGTATGAACGTCTCGGCGGATATGATGCGCTGGCGGCGGTGACCGATGATTTTCTCGGCAGACTTTTAGGCGACAAGATGTTCGCTAAATTCTTTGCGGGTGCAAGCAATGATTCCAAAAAGAAAATACGTCAGCACATTGTTGATTTTCTTTGTATGGCAACCGGAGGTCCCTGCGCCTATACCGGACGCGATATGAAAACTGCACATACCGGACTGATGATTACCAAAGAAGAATGGGATGCAAGCGTTAAACATTTGATCGCAACTTTGGATAAATTCAAAGTTCCCGAAAAGGAAAAGAGCGAAGTTTTGACTGCTGTCGGCGGACTTGAAAAAGATATTGTCGAAAAGAAATAAAGTAAAACTTGTTCCTTAATTCGTTCTATAAGAACCTTCCGCGACCAATCTGATAGACTCCTGTTAAGTATGGATTGGTCGCTTTTTCGTGTCCGACCGTTGTTTCGCGTCCGTGTCCCGAATAAACGATAAAATCGTCACCGAGTGTTAAAATATTGCGGTTTATTGAATCAATTAGCTGCTCATAATCGCCGCCGGGCAAATCAGTTCGCCCGATTCCCCCCTCGAATAAACAATCCCCGACGAAAACCTTTCTTTCCACTTCTTCAGCTAAAACAACGTGACCGCGTGTATGTCCGGGGCAATGCAAGACTTTGAATTTCAGCGTGCCGACTTCGTAAACTTCTCCGTCTTGCCAATTTCGCGTCAACTTTGGCGGATTTTCATAATCAAAACCAAGCTGTTTTAAGGCAAAACTTGGAATTCCCATTCGCAAAGGCTGTTGCTGCAAACCGTAATACAAATCTTCGTCGTCCTTGTGCAAAATAATTTCCACCTGTGGAAAACTTCTTTGTAAATCGAGCGTCCCGCCAACGTGGTCGAGGTGTCCGTGCGTGAGCGTAATCGCTTGCAACTCTAAACCATTGTCATTGATAAATTTAGCCAAAGCATCGGACTTGGTCGCCGGATCAATGCAAATCGCTTTTTTAGTTTCTTCGCACACAACTATGCGAGTGTTTTGTTGAAAGGAAGTTAAAGGAAAAGTTTTAATTAACATAATTTCTCAAGATATTTCTCGACCTCAAAATCTTCGGATTTTCTATCATTCATAATGAATAAAATTGCTTGCCGATAAGTTTCGAGACTGGTCGAATTCGGAAAACACGGAATTTCGTTTTCATCCAAACTCAAATAGCTGATCAGAACGCTCAACAACATCCACAGCAAAACCTCTTCGTCCGAGCCAATCGGATTATGTTTGATAATAATTTCGCGGTCTTCATAAATTCCATTGCAAATTTTGGCAAATTCCGCTTCGCTGATCTTGGTCATAAGAATTACTTTAAAATCATCTCACACAAATTACAAAATTGACGAATTTGCGTATTTTTCACAAAAAATTAGCCGACCAATAGCGTTAAACAAACTTCATTTGGTAAAATCTAATAACTTTTCTGCCCCCCCAAGTAAATTAAATTCTGGAGAATAAAATGACTAAATTATTGTCGTTTGTGTTGACGTTTGCGCTTTTGGCAATGTCCGTCACAAACATTTTTGCTGATCAGATTACATTAAAAAATGGCGATAGAGTAACCGGAAAAGTTATCAAACAAGATGAAGATAAAATCGTTCTGCAAACCGAATTTGCGGGTGAAATAACAATTTCAAAAACAAATGTAGAGAAAGTTTTGCTTGATTCAAGTTACACAAAAGAAGCAGAAAAAGTCGGAACAACCGAAACTGAAAAGAACGTAGAAAAAACTGCTGCTGTCACTGCTTCTACTGTAGCTCCCGCCACCGCCGCTAAAAACCCCGGCTTAGGATTTACGGCAGGTTGGGATGGAACGGCAAATCTTGGTTTCAGTTTTACCAGCGGAAACTCAAAAACTTCGACTTTTACTGCCGGGATTCGGGCGGAAAAATCAAGCGAGAAGGATAAATGGACAACTTACGCCAATTCTTTATGGAACCGCAACCGCATTACCGGAATTACTGTAACGACTTCAAATGCGATTTGGGGCGGATTACGTTATGACCGCAACATTACTAAAAAAGTGTTCGGTTTCGGCTCTTATGATTTTGAACGAGATAAACCGCAGAGATTAAATTTTCGTTCGGTCGTTGGTGCGGGTTTAGGCTATCATGCAGTCAAAAACGATAATACCGAGTTGGATTTCTTTGGCGGCGCGGCTTGGAACAAAACGTGGTTTGTCGGAAATGTCACCAAAAGTTCCGCCGAAGTTTTGGTCGGAAACACGCTCAAACATAAGTTCAACGACAAAGTAAAAGTTCAGCAAGGCTTTACTTTTTATCCGAATTTAACCGATACGGGAGAATATCGCTTTGTTTTCGATACGACTTTTTCGGCAGACTTAACCAAAAGAATGGGTTGGTTTGTGACAATCGCGGATCGCTACAACAGTCTGCCTCTGCTTGGAGTGGAAAAGAATGATTTCCTTTTCGCTACAGGATTAAAATTTGGATTTGGGAAAACGAAATAAAGTAAAAAGGCAAAAGTAAAAAGTAAAAAATGTCTAAAATTTTACAACTTTGCTGTAACTAAAGCCGTAAAACATAGACATTTTTGCCTTTTACTTTTTTACTTTTGCCTTAAATCCTTACCACCACGAACTCTTTTTCTTTGAGCCGCCGCCAAGAAGACTTCCTAAAACTCCGCGCACGATTTGGCGACCGACATTGCTTCCGATAGCACGAGCAGCACTTTTAGCAAATGCGCCGAGAACATCGCCAGTGGTGCTGTCTTTAGCCGCTTTAGCAGCTTCCTTTTCTGCTTCTTCCGCCGCTTTTTGTTCCGCTAATTGCGCTTCCTGTTCAGCCTGGGCTTGTGCTGCTTGTTCCGCTTTAGCCTTCAAAATTTCGTAAGCAGATTCACGGTCAACCACCGTTTCATATTGTCCTGCAACCAAAGAATTTGCTAAAAGTTGCTGACGCTGATCCGGTGAAACAGGTCCGATATGGCTCGGCGGCGGAATCACAAAAGCCCGCTCCACCATTGATGGAATGCCTTTTTCATCCAGACAAGAGATCAAAGCCTCGCCGACTCCGAGTTCGGTAATTGCCGTTTCGACATTAATTGCCGGATTGGCGCGAAAAGTTTCAGCCGCCGCTCTCACACCTTTTTGATCTTTCGGCGTAAAGGCTCGCAAAGCGTGCTGAACGCGATTGCCGAGCTGTCCCAAAATGCTTTCGGGAATGTCAACCGGATTTTGCGTCACAAAATAAACACCGACACCTTTTGAACGAATCAAACGGACAACCTGCTCGATCTTATCAACCAAAGCCTGCGGCGTATCATTAAAAAGCAAATGCGCTTCGTCAAAGAAAAAGACCAATTTCGGTTTTTCCAAATCACCCGCTTCCGGCAGCATTTCAAATAATTCCGATAACAGCCAGAGCAAAAATGTCGAGTAAAGTTTCGGTGAAAGGAACAATTTATCCGCCGCCAAAATGTTGATAACTCCTTTGCCCGAAAGCGTTTGCATAAAATCGCCCAAATTTACGGCAGGTTCGCCAAAAAATTGTTCTGCGCCTTGTGATTCCAATTCGAGTAAGCCGCGCTGAATCGCTCCGATGGTTGCCTTGGAAACATTTCCATATTCAGCTTGGAATTGGTCGGCATTTTCGCCAACGTATTGCAAAAGTGCGCGTAAGTCTTTGAAATCCAACAACATCAAGCCGCCATCGTCCGCAATTTTGAAACATAAAGTCAAAACCGCCGATTGTGTGTCATTGAGTTGCAGCACCCGTGAAAGCAGCATCGGTCCCATTTCCGAAACCGTTGCGCGAAGCGGATGACCTTGTTCGCCGAAAACATCCCACAATGTAACGGGACACGAATCATAATTAAATCCCTCTTTCAAACCGAGCATCGTCAAACGGTCTTCGACTTTTTGATTACCGCCGCCGAGCTGAGAAATTCCCGTCAGATCGCCTTTGATGTCAGCCATAAAAACAGGCACGCCAAGCTGACTGAAACTCTGCGCAAGTCTTTGCAAAGTAATAGTTTTCCCAGTTCCGGTAGCACCTGTGATCAGCCCATGACGATTTGCCTTATCGGGCATTAAATAACACTCTATCGCGTCTTTTTTCGCAACTAAAATTGGTTCTGCCATAGTTTTTTATAAGGGGGTAATTTTTTTTAGGTAATCTTACTACAAGGTTGGAGTTCGTCAAACTTAAAATTATTATTTGGTAAGAATTTTCTCATAAATTTCTAAAAATTCCTGTGCAATATTTTCGGGTAAAAGTTTTTTACCGAATTCCAGATTTTCTTTACTCATTGTTTGCCACAATTCTTTGTTTTCAATCAGCTGCACAATCTTTTCGGCAATATTTTCCGGCTCTTGGGTGGAAAATAGACAATTTTCCGGCTCTTTCAAATAATCGGCAGCAGCTCGGATTTTGGTCGTCACAATCGGCATTCCGACTGCCACGGCTTTGAACAAAACATTCGGAAAACCCTCGATGTGGCGTGTTGGGAAAATGAATAAATCGGAGTTGAAAAAATATTCAGTAACTTCGCTTTCGGGAATGTAACCTGTAAATTTTACCTCATTTTGCAAGGCTAACTTTTCAACTTCGCTTTCAGCTTCACCGCGAATTTCGCCATCGCCCACACAATGCAAAATAAATTTGCAGCCTTCTTCTTTCAATAACTTACAAGCACGAATTGTTTCCAGTAAACCTTTGGTTTCGATAAAGCGCGAAACGAAAAGTAATTCAAAACATTCGTCTTTTTCTTTAATTGGACGCGAAAAATTCTGCGGTAAATTTTCGTGAATTGTGACGGCATTTTTGACGAAAAAGAATTTATTTTCTTCAAATCCAAGCCGCAGGAAATTCTCTTTTTCCTCATAGGTGTGAATGCCCAAACCGTCAATTTTCTTGCTTAAATAATTGATTAAAAAGCGAATTACGAAATTAGTTTCGGCAAATTTTTCCGCTTCTGAGCCGTGTATTTTGCAAAAGATTTTAGCTTGTTTTGGCTTCATCAAAAAAATTGAAACAGAGTCACGCAAAATTGTGCGTAAATCAAGCGACGTGTTGAGATGGAGCAAATCAAAATCTTGTGCTTTTAATATTTTGCGAAAGCGAAACGCAGTTGCTAAAACTCGTCGGATGCGTTCAAAAATCGGGGTGGGTTTATCTTTATCGCCGTAAACATAAACTTCTTCGGTGCAGTCAATTCCCTTTTTTCGCAGAGCTTCGACAAAAGGCGGCTCGCTCGCAATCGGACCGCCCCACGAATCTTTACTCGGCATTCCAAACAGAATTTTCATCGCTGTTGCAAAAGCAATAATTTTAATGGTTAGCGTATTAAAAAGCTAATCAAGAAAAATTTATGAAATTTAAACTCAAATTGTAGTAAAATCCTACTGGAAAAGTGAATAAGTTGCCCTATAACGTTCAAGAGCATTACGCGATTGAAACTAAAATCGCGGAAAGGCTTAGAAATTCAACCCGTAATGAGCGGTTAAGACTTTACCAGTGGGCTTACGACGAGCTTTATCAAAAAATTCCCAATCATCCTTTACTCTCAGTTTCCGCCGAAGAAAAAAATAACCGAATTGCCAACGAAATTAAAAATATGGAGGTTTTTCTGCAACCGGATTCCGTTTATCTGGAAATTGGGAGCGGAGATTGTGCAATAGCGGCGGAAGTTGCCAAAAGAGTTAAACAGGTTTATGCCATTGATGTTTCAAAAGTAGTTGCAAAATCCTTTGCTGATTTGCCTAATTTTGAATTGATAATAACGGACGGAATCAAAATTCCGGTGGCTGAAAACAGCATTGATATTGCTTACAGTAACCAATTGATGGAGCATATTCACCCAGAAGATGAAGTTTTACAACTAGAAAATGTCTTTCGTGCCTTAAAAAAAGGTGGTTCGTATTTTTGCATCACACCAAATCGTTTAAGCGGACCGCACGATATTTCAAGAAATTTTGACGGAGTGGCAACCGGACTTCATTTGAAAGAATATTCCGTAACCGAAATTAGCGAATTATTTAAGAAAATCGGTTTTTCAAACTCAAAAATCTATCTTCGATACTCGAAATTTGACCTTTTTTTACCCATATTTCCTTACAAAATCTGCGAAAAATTTCTTGATCTGTTGCCGCATTCGTTTAGAAAATTGCTGACTTTTAACAAAATTGTGCGGTTTCTGCTCGGAGTTAAGATTGTGGCGACAAAATAATTTTTTCGTAAAGGTTTTTTAAGTTTTTCAGATGCGCTTCGATGCTGAATTTTTCATTTGCAAAATCAAATGCACGATTCGTCAAATCATCTCGTAAATTGTTGTTTTTGAGCAGTTGCAAAACTTTTTCACTTAAAATCTCCGCATTTTGCAATGGAAAAACCTCGGCAAATTTTCCGTTTTCGGAGGCTTCCATTAACGGCTCAATATCGGAAATTATGAGAGGAACTTTTGCCAACATCGCTTCGATCATCGCAATCGGCAAACCTTCGTGAAATGAGGAAAAAATAAACAAATCGAGTTCTGCCAAAATGTCGGGAATATCGTTTCTAGCTCCAAGAAAATGGACTTTTTCGGCAATTCCTTTTTCAGCGCAAAAGTTTTTGCAATCAGCTAATTTTTCTTCTGCACCGTTTTCAGTTTTTCCTGCAAAAACACAATGAACATTAGGAATTTCAGCGAAAATTTTCGGTAAAGCGCGGCAAATTGTTAATTGATCTTTGCGCCGTTCCTGATAAAAATTTCCGATCATTCCGATTAACAAAGCATCATTCGGCAAATTAAATTCCTGTCGTAAGGATTTTCCGCTTGGCTTTAATCTTTCAATATCCGTCCCGTTATAAATTACCGTAAAATCTTTGGTATCAAAGTTATAATCTTTTTTCAAACTCTCGCTGACAATCACATTGGCATCCATTCGCGGAATCAAAAATTTAGCGGCTTGCAGGTTTTTCCAATCAAGCGTTGTTCCGCCGTGATAACTTAAAATCTTGCCAAAATTTTTAAGTTTTCGCGTTGCCAGATACAAATGCAAAGCCTCGACCGGCTGATGCGCGTGAACAATGCTAATTTGTTTTTCTACAATAATTTGGCGCAGTTGTTTAACCAAGGAAAAATCTATCGGCAAGCTGCGTTTGAATTTATGAAAATCCACTCCTGATTGACGAAAATCTTCCTCCATCGTGCCGCCTTTTGAAGTTACAAACGTCATTTCCAGCCCAACCCTTGCGGCATTTCGACAAACATCCAGCGTCAAAACTTCTGCTCCGCCGCGATTGGTTGTGTCTAAAAAATGGAGAATTTTCATCAATAGATCATCCCTTGGTATTCTGCTATCAATTTCTCATCAGATAGAATCTCGTCGGATTTTCGCCCCAGAAAGAAATAGCTCGCAGCGGCATCAAAAGCCGTCGGTTTGTTTATCAAAAAATAATCGAAATATTTGAGCCAGAATCCGGTGATTGAACCAAACGCAAAGGCAATTTGTCCAAGTGTTTGATTGTAAAAAAAACTTTGCAAAAAATAGCAATATGACCACGCCAAAACCGTTCCTGTTGCACTGTTCGGACCGCTTTCGATTTCGGAGAATTGGCGAAACAATCGCCGATGTCCAAGTTGAGTGAACCGCATAAAATCATAACGTCCAGCGTGAACCTGTGCCATAAAAGGCGTTTCGGCATAAACCAATCCATCTTTTTTCAATACCCGATAAATCTCTGCTATACAAAGAGATGGATCAACAATATGCTCTAAAACGGCTTGGATAATCACCCCGTCAAAAGTCTCATTTTGAAACGGCAAATCGTGCGCATCACAAAGCAAATCAGTGCGTTCGCTAAAGGCTACATCTGTTTCAACCAAAATAATTTGATCGGAAATTTTGTTCAAATCAAAACCTTCGCCCTCTACCGCGCCGCCAATAATCAAAACCTTTGCACCTTTTTTTGGCAAACTAGAAAAGAAGTTTTGAAAGTTCTTCTCGCTTTTGATGTTAATGCTAATAGAAGGAATAAATTTCTTTAATTTTCGTTTCCAACTGCCATTTTTTTTATAAGTCGTATCTTGCAAAGCGACGAAACTTTCGATCTTAAACAAACTGTTTGCATCATTTATCAAAACGGGTATGTCATTGATAACAGGAAAGTTTAATCTGCAATTCGCACATTCAAAGTTCTTTAATTCGTCTTTGCAACGCGGACAGACGAGGGATTCAATAATGTTTGGATCAAGTTTCATTTGAACTTTTATTGGTTTGCGGTCTTTGGATTTTGGTTACAATATTCAATGTTCTTATTATCTATCAATGCTTTACGGGCTTTTCGACAACTCAATAAATCGGTCAAAGACCAAACCAAAGTTTGACTTTCGACTTTTTCCCTTTTAACCTTTTGCTAAATGGCTGATGTCACCATTCTTATTCCGTCCTACAACCACGCGCCGTTTATCGAACGGACTTTGCGCTCAGTTTTCGCGCAGACTTTGCCGCCGAAAAAATTGATTGTAATTGACGATGGTTCAAAAGACGAATCCATAAAGATCATCGGAAAAGTTTTAGCCGATTGTCCGTTTGATTTTGAGTTCATTAAACGCGAAAATCGCGGGCTTTGCGCCACCCTGAATGAGGGACTGACGCGAACTGCAACTCCTTATTTTGCTTATATTAGCTCAGATGATGTGTGGTTGCCGCGTTTTTTGGAAAGCCGCATTGAAATTTTAGAAAATCGTCCAAACGCAGTTTTATCCTACGGATATGCACATTTAATTGATGAAGATGACCGCATCATTGATTCCAATCAAAATTGGGGCGAATATGCGGACGGCAACGCACTTTCAATGTTGCTTCACCCGATAATTCCGGCAAGTGCGGCAGTTGTTTATCGAAAAAACGTCTTGGAAAGATGTCATTGGACAGAAGGAATTGTCCTCGAAGATTACGACCTTTACCTGCGCTTGAGCGTGTTGGGCGAATTTGCTTTAGACAACGAAATTTTGTCGGCGTGGCGGATTCACGATTACAACACCAGCAAAGATTTTCCGTTGATGATGAACGAATGGCTAGCTGCAATTGAACGAAATGCAGAGGTTATCGGACTAGATAAAGAGAATTTAGAGCAAGTTCTGCAGAAAATAAAGTTTCGATGCGTGGCGGATTACAATCGAAATGGAAACAAAAAAGAGGCTTGGAAAATGTTCCGTGAAAATTTGGGAGGCGCGGAATCCATTACCGAAATCGGCAAGAATCTGGCTCGTTTAGTTATTCCGCGAAAATTATTTCTGTGGAATCGGGAGCGGAAAGATCAAAAAGCAAAAGAAAATAATGGAAAACTGGAATTAAAAGATTAAGTGTCTGTCATTAAAAGAAAAATCAAAACAGCCTTAGAAATTTGGAGTGAACACGGCTTGCAAGGCGTTAAATCCCGCCTCAAAAATATTTCATTTGAAATCGGGCAAAAAATTGCTTATCGAAAATGGGTAAAAGAGTTTGATACGCTGACCGAAAACGACCGTCAGGCAATCCGCCAACGTATCGAAAATTTCGCGCAGCAGCCTTTAATTTCAATAATTTTGCCTGTTTATAATGTTGATGAAAAATGGCTTCGGCTTTGTTTAGATTCTGTATGCAACCAAATTTATCAAAATTGGGAGCTTTGCATTGCCGATGATTGCTCGCCTAAATCTCATATTCGCAAAATTTTAGAAGAATACCAAAATAAAGATTCGCGGATCAAAGTCGTTTTTCGAGAAAAAAACGGACATATTTCTGCTGCTTCAAATTCCGCTTTGGAAATTGCAACGGGCGAATTTTCCGTTTTACTTGACCACGATGACGAATTAGCCGAACACGCGCTTTATTTTGTAGCAGAAGAATTAAATCGCTTTCCCGATACTCAAATGATTTATAGCGATGAGGACTTAATTGACGAAAAAGGAAAGCGTTCCGAGCCGAAATTTAAGCCTGATTGGAGTCAAGATTTAATTTATTCGTTAAATTTAATTACGCATCTTTCCGCTTATCGCACCGAATTGTTGAAAAAAATCGGCGGCTTTACGATTGGAATCGAAGGCAGTCAGGATTACGATCTGGCTTTGCGGATGATTGAGCAAATTAACGAAAAACAAATTCGCCATATTCCGCACATTCTCTATCATTGGCGGGCGATTTCCGGCTCAGTTGCGCTAAATCCGAATGAAAAACCTTACGCCCACGAACGCGCCCGCGATGCAATTCGTCAGCATTTTGCGCGAGTCGGCATCAAAGCAAAAGTTGAGGAAGGCTATTTTAACTTGCATCGAGTCGTTTATGATGCAGAACCAAGTTTTGAAGTTATTCAATCAAAAAACGTAACGGCTGAAACGTTAAATGCTTTGGCAAACAATAGCTTAAGCGATGTGTTGATTTTTGTAGATGAAAACATCAAACCGATTTCAGAAGAAAGTTTTTCGGAGTTGGCAAAAATTGCAATGCAAAATAATATTGGTGCAGTCGGCGGAAAGATTTTGACCAATAAAGCTACTGTTCACAATAGCGGAGTGATTTTAGGTGTCGGAAAACTGCTCGGATTCGCTCATCAGGGAATTTCCAAACTCGCCCCCGGAAGTTTTGTCCGTGCTCAAGTTGTCGGAAATTATTCGGCAGTTTCGGGAGTTGTGGCAATCCGCCACGAACTTTTTGAGGAAATGAAAGGCTTTGATACTGAGAATTTCAACCAAGGATTGTTTGAAATTGACCTTTGCCTACGTCTGCGCGAAAAAGGTTTCCGAATCGTTTTCACGCCTCACGCAGAATTTATTCAAAAAGGCTTTTCTACACTTGAGAAAATATTGCAAACTGTTGATTCAGTGGAGATTATCCGTTTTCGCCATAAATGGCAAAAGCGATTGGAAAGAGATAAATTTTACAATGAAAATCTGTCGCCGGAAAATGGAAGATTTGCAATTCAAATGCCGCCGAGAATTAAAAAGTTCTGGAAAAATTAAACCTTAAACAGAGGGATGATTGTAGCTCTCTGTTTAGCATCGTCAAGAAATTTTTCAATATCGGATTCGATTTTTTCCTCAGTTAAAATTTGATTGATTTCCGCTTGAACCTCTTCAAATTTCGGAAGCAGCAAACCCGGATTTTTACGGCGAAACTCAGGCGTGTAAACATCACGGTAATACTTCTTTTCCTCATCCGGCGTGATGATCACAAACGAACGAAAACGAAAATCAATGTATTTTTCGATGGCAACTCGCTGGCGAATCATTCGTTGAAAATTTTCGTCCTTGATTGAATCAAATCCAACTGTTTGTAAACGGCTCTGGAATTGTTCAGGTGATTTGAAAGTATCTACAATTCGTTTAATTTGTGCATCAATTTCTTCCTGTTTCGGTTCTGCCGATGGTAATCTTTGAGCCTCCAGCGCAAAAAGCCGCAAGTCTATCAAAGTTTGCAATGCCCGATTTAGATCCTCTGACCTTGGCGGCGAAATCGAAGTATCGGACTCTAAAGCTAATTGCCACAACAAATCCGAATAAGTTATGAGTTCAGGTCTCGACACCCCATCGCTGATCGTTGCTACCGTTTCATCAACTACTTCCTGAGCAAAATCTTTTTGCGTAAATGAGAGAATAAGCAGTCCCCAAAAGCCGCACCAGAGAACTTTTTGGATTTTTCGGTAAAGATTTTTTGACATAACCCCTTATTCAGATTTTTGTTTAAAACTTGCTTCAGGTCAAATGCTTCAGTTACTTCTTTTTTCAGCAAAAAACCTTGACATTTTGTTTAAATTTATCAATAATACTAAACGAAGTTTAACACTTCATTCTGTATCCTTCTTAAGTCAAACCTCTGAGATGACAAAACCGATAAAAAGTTTGTCAAAAACGCAGAAAAAATATTATCCCCAATGGAATTAAAATTAGGCGCGAAGGCGTTGTCTCCACAGCTTACAAAAAATGAATCTTCCTCCGAATTAAGATTTGTCACTGATCTTGGGCGCAATTTACTCTCTCTGGTGCATCCCAAAAAGGTCGCTAACTGCGTGGCAGAATCAATTCAACGTGAAGTGCGGGCGGAAGCCTGTGCTTTTGTTTTTGAACTGGAGAACTTAGGTTTAGTCTGCGCTGCTTTTGATTCCAATGGCGAAGGATCTCCAAATTTAGTGCAAAAACGTTGCTTCAAAAAATGGCTCAGTGTTTTACCGCCGCAAATTTCGGTTTGGATTGAGGATAAAAATGAATTTCTTTTGAATCTCCCACACGAATTTGAATATATTTCGCCTCTACACATCAACGGCAAGGTCAGAGGCGCAGTAATTGTTGGTTTTAACAAAAAACAGCAGTTTCAGGAAAAAACGCGGCGTTTGATCGATGCTTCGACACAAATGGCAGCATTGAGCGTCAATCTTTCTGCTCATTACGAAGCAACCATGGATGCTTCGATAAGTTCCGCCAAAGAAGAACATCGTAAATTTACCGAAACCGTAGTTGATGCACTGCCTGTTTCGCTTTATGTGATTGATCGTGAATACCGAATTGTGACCTGGAATCGGCATCGTGAAATCGGTGAACAAGGGCTTTCGCGTGATTCGGTCATTGGACGAAACATTTTCGATGTTCTGACCAAACAACCAAAAAGACAACTTTTAGCCGAATTTGAAAAAACATTTCGCACTGGAAAAATTGAGCGTATCGAGCAGCGCACAACCGACGAAAACGGAGTCACAAAACATTGGTTGGTCAGCAAAGTTCCGATGCGCGACCATTTTACCGGCGAAATTACACACGTTATCACCGTGGGCGAAGATGTCACAATGCGGGTCGAAGCAATGCAAGCGGTCGCTAAAGCCGAAAAGCTGGCGGCTGTCGGTAGATTGGCAGCGGGCGTAGTTCATGAAATTAATAATCCGTTGGCAACTATTTCAGCCTGTGCTGAAGCACTTGAAACCAGAGTCAACGAAGGTGCCTTTAATGAGTCACCTGATATAGCGGATTTGCGTGAATATCTAGGGTTAATCCGCAATGAGGCGTTTCGCTGCAAAATCATTACTAACGGATTGCTCGATTTCAGCCGTGCTCGCGGAAGTAATCGCGTTCCGCTTAACATTGCTGACACCATCAGATACTCAGCCCGTCTTTTAACCCACCAAAAACGCGGCGAAAGGATCGAAATCAATATTGAAGAGGAAGAAAATCTACCTCTGGTAAATGCTGACGAAGGACAAATGCAGCAAGCAATTATCGCTTTGGCAGCAAATGGAATTGATGCCATGCCCGAAGGCGGAACGCTCACTTTTCGCAGTTATTCTGAAAAAAATCGCGTCATTATCGAAGTTCAAGATACCGGAATCGGAATTTCACCTGACGATATGTCAAAAATTTTTGAACCGTTTTTCACCACTAAGGAAGTAGGTAAAGGAACAGGTTTAGGATTAGCCGTTTGCTACGGAATTATTACCGAACACGGCGGCAGACTATCGGTTCGCTCAAATGTTGGCTTAGGCACAACTTTTACAATTACACTTCCCCCTCTCAAATAAGGAAAAAAATTATGGCA
This sequence comes from Pyrinomonadaceae bacterium, assembly GCA_019694395.1. GTDB lineage: Bacteria > Acidobacteriota > Blastocatellia > Pyrinomonadales > Pyrinomonadaceae > JAIBCC01. Next base: position 132,645 of record JAIBCC010000005.1, read on the forward strand.
AAACTCTTAGTAGTTGATGATGAAAACAATTTAAGACTTGTGGTGCAAAAGGAATTAACCCGTTTAGGGCACGAAGTCGAAACTGCTTCTGACGGCGAGGGAGCCTGGCTTGCACTTGAAGAACAGGATTTCGATGTCCTTTTGTGTGACATCAATATGCCGCGTCTGGACGGAATCAGCCTCTTACGCCGTCTGCGGGAGAAAAGGCAAAATCCGCCCGAAGTGATCATGCTCACCGGACACGCAACGGTTGAAACTGCTATTGAGGCAATGAAACTCGGAGCCTACGATTATTTGACTAAGCCGTATCGCATCACCGAACTTGCCGCATTAGTTACTCAAGCCTCCGAAAAACAACAGCTCAAAATCGATAATCAACGTCTTCGCGCCCAGCTTGAGCGCAACAAAGCCTTACCCGAAATTGTTGCCGAATCGCCGCAAATGAAAGAAGTTTTGCGCTTGGCTCAAAGGGTTGCCCGTTCCGAAACCTCGGTTTTGATTACCGGTGAATCAGGAACCGGGAAAGAGTTGATCGCACAGGCTTTACATCGTCTTTCTACTCGTGCCAACAATACTTTTATTGATTTAAACTGCGCCGCTTTACAAGATTCTTTGCTCGAATCCGAACTTTTCGGACACGAAGCCGGCGCATTTTCAGGCGCACGCGCACGCAAACTCGGCTTATTTGAAATTGCTGACGGAGGTTCGCTTTTTCTGGATGAAATTATGGAAATGCCGATGGCTTTGCAATCAAAATTGCTTCGCGCACTGGAAACCCGTTCATTTTTCCGTGTCGGCGGAGTGCGAAAAGTTGAAGTCAACGTTCGTTTGATCGCCGCCACCAATCGCCGTCCCGAACAAGCAATTGCCGAAGGGTTATTCCGTTCCGATCTGCTCTATCGCGTCAACAGTTTTGAAATTAATATTCCGCCTTTGCGCGAACGCCGCGAAGATATTGAGCCGCTGGCACGTTATATTTTACAAAAGATCGCCGGAGCAAATGCACCGGAATTAACTGTTCAAGCAACCGATGCTTTAACGAATTATCACTGGACCGGTAACGTCCGTCAGCTTCGCAACTGTTTGGAACGTGCGGTTTTATTGGCAGATAACGGCAAAATCACTACTAAAGATTTGCCGCCCGAAGTGGTTTATCAAACTTCGGCTCCAACAGTTTCAGTCAGCTATAATTCACCGAAAGAAGCTGTCACCTCAAATCCTTTTCAAAACCCTCCGCCGACCGCTTTACGCGATGTTGAAAAACAACAAATCATCACCGCGTTGGAAAAAACCGGCTGGCATCGCGGCAAAACCGCCGAATTATTAGGGATTTCACCATCAACGCTTTATCGTCGCCTACGCGAATACGATTTAGAGGCTCGCCGTTAGCGAGAAGTAAAAAGGCAAAAGTTAAAAGGCAAAAAAGAACTTGGAGTTAGCAGAATTATGAGAAGTTTAAGAACAATTTGCTTAGCAATTTTCATATTTATTTTGGCGCAAACTGCTTTTTCGCAACAGATTTTCAATGGCATTGTAGTCCAAATTGCTGATGGCAAAACGGCAGTTATTCAAATTGATCCGGTGAATCAGATCAAAGCTGAATTGGAATACATCGAAGTTCCTGAGCCCGAACAGCCGTTGTATAAAACGGTTAAAGAACATTTGGAAAATCTGCTGATCGGCAAAAAAGTTGAATTTGTTGTCAGAACGATGCTGCCAACTCGTCTGGTGGGCAAACTTTTTCTTGGCAATGTGAATATCAGCCAACAAATGCTCCGTGATGGCGCAGCCTGGTATGCAATTCAAGACAAAAAATATCACGACGCAGCTGACAGCGAAAATTATCAACTGATAGAAGCTCAGGCTAAATTGGAAAAGCGCGGTGTGTGGGGAGTCGAAAATCTGCAACCGGCTTGGGAATTTCGCGCCGAAAAAGCTAAAAAAACGGAACAATCCACTACTGATAATGTAACTATTGCAGAAGTTTCGACCAAGCCTTCCAAAAAAAGGCAAACGGTTGAAGAACAACAAAAAGCCAATGCAAATGTCGAAATGTGGGCAAATGTCAGCGGTGTCGAAGCTAAAAAGGTCAACGGTGCTGTCGGTTTATACTCGGGATATAACTCCTTTGCGAATATCGGCTACACTTTTACCGACGGTGCATCCTTTAATTTAGTCGGCGGGAAACTAACACAAAAAGTAGAAAGCCGGATTTTTTATGTGCATCAGGGACAATATTCAAACGGGGTTCAAGCCGGATTTGTAATGGCTTTTCTTTCCGAAGCCGCCAATTATCGTTTTGAAAAATCAAACAATTTAACTCTCGTTGTTGACGGTAAAAAATTCCCGCTTGGCAAAGCAATTCGTTTTGACCGAACTGACGGGTCGCGTGCCCAGGAATTGCTTGCCTACAAAGTTGACCGCAATATGTTGGAAAAAATTGTCAAAGCCAAACAAATCAAATTTACGGTCGGAACCTTTTCAGGTGTGATGAAAGAAGATTACCAAAACTTAGTTGATAATCTGCTGAAAAATTCCAACTGATTTTCAACTAAACCAATTATTTTTTTGCCCGCTAAATTAAGTATTATCAATATTTAATTAGCGGGCTTTGACTTTTAAAAAAAACAGTTGCGAAACCTTTTCAATTCACTTATTATTGACCACATTAAATTAATTTTAAATAAGGAAGAATTATGAAAAAACTGGCAATTTTGTGTGTAACATTTATTTTTGTAGCTTTATTCAGCGTGGCGGTATCCGCCCAAACCGAAGAGAAAAAAGACAGTCCGTTATTGACTCATTGGAGCGTCACTATTTCTGCCCAAGGTCAAGACCTTCCCGGAACTATTAAACTTGAAAAAGACGGCGACAATTTTAAAGGCGGATTAACTACCGATCTTGGCGAAGCACCTTTCAAAAATATCAAAATTAATGCCGATAATACTTTTACCGCCGAAGTTACGGCTAATGTCCAGGGGCAAAGTTTTGACGGCACTGTAACCGGAAAATTAGAAGGCGATAAACTGAGCGGTGAAATTACTTTATCCGGTTTAGGCGCATTCGGATATTCCGGCAAAAAGACTGAGAAATAGTAGTTAAAGATAAAATTTAAAAAAACAAGTTGTGTAGCATATTTTACCGATAATGCTACACTTTGTTTTTTACCCGAAGAATATGAGATCAAATAGTTTTCAATTAGCCGTGGTTTTGGCATTTGTATTTGGTTTTGCTATTTTTTCTTTTGGACAAGAAAAATCAAATTCCATTGACTGTAAATCGTATCGTTTTCCAACAGATAACGATTACAAAAGAGCGAAAGTTGGGGGAACTGAGGCACAAGGCGGAGTTTTCTTTTACCTAAAAAAATTTGTCGAACAATGTCCTGACTCTCCATCTATTCAACAAGCCAAGCAGCATTTTGCTATATCTTTAGAAGAACGCGCTGAAACCAGTTTATACATCGCTAAATTTTATCTGAAACAATACGAAGAAAAGCAGACCGGATTGAAAGGTGCCTGGGCAAGACTTCGAGAAGTCATCGAAAAATATCCGCAATTTTCAAAACTGGATGAAGCCTTGTTTTTATTGATCAAAGCAAACCTTTATCTTGATAGACTTGAAGGAAAAAATTATGAGGAAAACTTGGTTGAATCCGCCAAGAAAACTTATAAACGACTTTTAGCCGAATTCCCTTTCAGCCCTTATATTTGTGAGGCAAATAAATTATTTCAGCCAACTCAAAATAAATAAATTTTGCCTTTTACCTTTTTACTTTTTACTTTTTCAATCTTGCTTCTACGTTATTAGCTTTCAGCGAATTTCCGGTTGCTCTCTGCAAATCTGCAATCGCTTTGTTTAGTTCGGTTTGAGCGCGAAGTTCGGCACTTCTGGCAGTCATCAGAGCGGTTTGACGTTCCAAAACCTTGTAAATATCCGATTGTCCGGCATCCAATTTACGCTGTTCTGATTCGTATTGTTTAACCGTATTTTCGCGTGCTATTGAAGCCGCCCGAAGTCTGGCATCGGCAGTTCGCAAACTTTGCAAAGCGTTGCGGACATCAACCTGAATGACTTCTTCCAACTGCTCACGCTGCGTTTGAATTTTGTTTTGTTCAACTAAGGCTTTACCAAGCTGAGCTTTGGCAGTTTGGTTTTTCAACGGAAAATTGATGTTCACGCCAACTCTGACGGTCGGATATTTTTGAGCAAAAATGTCGGAAACAGTTGAAGCCGAACCGCCCAAATTTTGTAAAAGATTATTTTGCTGCGCCAAAAACGCCTGACACTGAGTCGAAGTAGGAACCGAACAAACCGAACCGGCTAACGGATTGGTAAAAATAGGATTTTGAGTTCCGCCGACACCTGAACTTGTATAATTAGCAAAGAGATCAACTTGCGGTTTAGCCTGATCTTTATAAAATTTTTGGTCGATCTGGTTAATTTCTTTGGCAGTTTCGTTCAATTCCAATTCAGGGCGATTTTGCATTGCCAAATCCAGAGCTTCGGGTAAAGTTGTGTTTGGTGCATCCAGATCAACTTTATCGGTCGGAATTACCGAAACACTCCAAATTGAATCGTTTTTGTCTTTGGCAATCAGAGCTTTCAAAACATTTTCCGCCCGATTGACGGTATCAAGTGCGTCATAAACCGCTAATTCCAAATTTGCGACCTGTGTTTGCGCCGCCACAATATCAATCTGTGCGAGCTGACCTTCTTTAACCAATCTTTCGTTATGTGCAAGTTGGTCTTTTGCATCGCGCACGCCGTCACGCTGAACTTGCAGATTCCGCAAAGCAAAGGTCAAATCCCAATAAGCTCTTTGTGTTGTTGCAATTATGTCAATGGATTTTTGGCGGAATTGCGTATCGGTCAACGACAAGTTTTTCTTGGCAATCTCAATCGTGCGTCGTTGCAGATCAATTCCGCGACCACGCAGCAAAGGCTGATTAAAAGTAAAATTGAATGAAGCATTATCCTGCGGACTCAAAATTGTGATCGGATTGTTGGTAGTTACCCGCTGATTATTAATGGTCGCCGAGTAACTGGTGCCGTATTTTTTGAAAAAGCCGCTAAAGCTCGCATTTGAAACCAAAGAGTTATTAGTCGTTGTTTGATTGGAACTGAAAACGCTTAAATTCGGCGTAGTCGAACGCTCGTAATAGTTGCTGAAACTGAGTTTCGGATCATAAACACCGTTAGCTACTTGCAGATCAAATTCGGCGGATTGGACATTTTGACGTGAAACTTCAATGTCTTTGTTATTTTCCAACGCCAGACGAATCACATCCCGCAACGCTAAGCTCTTTTGTTCCAGCATATCTACGCCAACTCTGCCCAGATCAGGCAAAGATTTGTCGTCCGATTGATACTTTGGAGCAACCTGCGGAACGCCTTGCAGATTTTCAGGTTTGACGTTTTGCACATCGTCAACTTTTGGAGTTGGAGTCGGAGTTGGCGTTTTGTCCTGCGCTAACCCGAAACTTGTTAAAAATAAAATTGTTAATACTAAAAATAATTGCTTTTTCATAAAAGTAAGCGATTACTTCACAAAAAATTGCGAATAAATAAAACCACCCAAGATCAAAACAAAACCGCCGATTTCACCCGCGATCAAGCCATACATAAACCACGTCGTAATAAAATTTCTCTCGCGGAACATATTGTCCGTTTGATTCAAAAAACCTTCTTTGATATAAGCAGTAACCGATAGAATAAAGTAACTTAGCGGAACAATAACGATTACCGTTTGCCAAAATTCGCTGAATGGTGAAAACTCCAACAACTTGGCAACTACCAAACTTGCAAAACTGTAAAAGAACGATGCCCGATGAGCAATATCAACATACACAGGAGCCTGATGATTTTCGCTTTTCATAATATGCGAATATTTCCAAACGCCTGTCAGCATTCCGCTTAACAAGAATAAGCCGGAGCATAGAAGAGAAATTTTGATTGCCATTGCCATATTTTTATCCGCGAAGTTCCACGAAGTTTGCACGAAGAAACAATAAAATTTCAATTCTTTTCAGCTATCTTTCGTTTTCTCCTTCGTGTTTCTTTCGTGTTCATTCGTGGATGAACCTAAATCCATCTTCTTACCCGTTTTTTATAATCCAGATATTCTTCCCCGAACTTACTTTCGAGATATTTTTCTTCCCGCAAGATCACGCCGAATTGAATTATCAACAGCACAACCGGCAAAAACGGTAAGAACCAAACGAAATTGAAAAAACAAGTAAAAGCCAGATAAATCAGAATCATTCCCAAATAAACCGGATTTCGGCTGTAACCGTATATTCCGCTATCAAGAATTTTCGTGGTCGGCTTCCAGGGTTCAATATTTGTTTTTGCCCGCCGCATCAGCACATAAGCAATGGCAATAACTGCAATTCCGATAAGAAAAAACAAATTACCTAAAAGCACCGCCAGACCGCCCGGTATTAATTGGATCGGATAAAACCAACTAATGATTCCGCCTAAAATTAAACCGCTCAGAAAAATTAACGGCGGCGGAGCAATCACTCCCGGATTATCGGTTTTATCAGTTTTTTCCATAATGTGCGTTTCCATTAACGGCTTTTCCGTCGTTATTAAAGATCAAAACTTCGGCAACCTGGTGATTCTTTTGGTTTTTATAAAGAATCGTCAGACTGTTTGCTCCCACCAGAACATTTTCTAATTCAAAATGTAAATCGGGAGTTTGTTTTAAGCCGTTTTCCCAATACGGACGAATTTTATCTTTGCCTTTCAAAGTTCCGCTTGGCTCGTTCATTCTTTCAATGATCAAGGGCGAAGACATTTCAAAATCATCAGTGTAATGCGAGAAAATGCGTTCAAGGTCGTGTGAATTCCACGCTTCGATCCATTCTTTTGCAAATTCTTCTGCCCAATTCTTGTCAATCATTATCAATGTTTCCCGAAAATCGTGCTTGCCGCGCCTGCCAACTTCCGTCTGATCCCGCCAAATAATCTGTCTGAAAAATTACCGATTCGACGGAAAATATGGAGCTGCGACAAATCATCAAAATACGAATAAAAAACCGGAACTGCCAGCAAAGTTAAAAGTAAACAAAGTGATTGTCCGCCAACGACCAGAACACCAATTGAACGGTTGGTTCCTGAACCTGCTCCGCGTGAAATAACTAGCGGAATCATCCCTGCTACCAACGCAATCGTCGTCATCAAGATCGGACGCAGACGGTCGCGGTTCGCCTGAATGATCGCATCATAACGGCTCATCCCGTGTTCGCGTAAGTTGTTCGTATGGTCAATTTGCAGAATCGCGTTTTTCTTAACCACCCCAAACAGCAGCAAAATCCCTAATCCCGAAAAGATATTGACCGTTTGCCCCATTACCAGAAGCGAAACAATCGCAAAGGGCACTGAAAGCGGCAGCGTCAGCAAAATCGTGATCGGGTGAATGAAAGATTCAAACTGTGCGGCGAGAATGATATACATAAATACGCCTGACAGAACGAACGCTAACATAAAGTAAAACGCCGATTTTTGCAGTTCTTTTGATTGTCCGACAAAACCTGATGTATATCCCGGCGGAAGTTTTATATCTTTGACCGCATTGTTGATGGCGGCGATGATATTTGCCTGTGAACCGCCCGGACGCGCATTCGCTAAAAGCGTAACCTGACGATTACGGTTGGTGCGGTCAATTGCCGCCGGACCTGTTCCTTCTTCAACTTTGACCACGTTATCAAGCGTCGTCCAACCGATTTTGGTCGAAGGAACAATGAGCCGTTTCAATTTATCTTCGTTTGAGCGAAATTCGCCGATAGCGCGGACTCGAACCGGATATTGATCACTGTTTGAAGTGAAAGTCGAAACTTCCTGACCTGCCACTAAAGTATTCAAACTTTGCGAAATAGCTCCGACGCTGACTCCCAAATCAGCGGCTTTATCGCGGTCAACTGTCAAACGTAATTCGGGTTTTCCGCTGATCAAGGTTGTATCAACGTCCACGGCATCAGGAACTGTCTTCATTTTTTCCAAAATGATATTTGAATATTTTTCGAGTTCCTTGAGATCTGGTCCGCCAACGAAAAACTGCACGTTGGCATTGCGGAAACCGCCGCCCGAAAAGGCTTGGACAAGCTGAACCGATGTCCGCAGTTCTTTCGGATATTTAGCCAAAAGATCACGTGTGGCAACCATCATATCTTCTTGCGAACGGGTTCTTTCTTCCAATGGCTTCAATCTAACGTAAACGTTGGCACTGTTGACGATTTGCTGCTGGTCGCCGCCGATTGTCACCAAAGTGTCAGCGACTTCGGGGAATTGGCGAATGTCTGCAGCAATTTTTTCAACTACATTTGAGGTCGCTGCCAAATTAAAGCCTTCGGGGGCGCGAATCGAAAGTTCGTATTGTGATTGGTCATCAACCGGCAAAAAGTTTTTACCAACGAACATAAACAACGGCACAGTTGATAAAGTAACCACCACGCAGAGAAGTAAGATCAGCCAACGGTGCGCCATTGCAAAACGGAGCATAATGGCGTAAGTGTGGTCAATCCAATGATAAAAACGTCCTTCGCGGCTTTCTCCGTGCATTTCGGGAATGTTGTCATCTTTTTTCTCCAGCATTCCGTCACCGAAAATTTCTTCATCAGATAATTTTGCTTTTTCGGGATGTTTGACCTTGATGAATCGAGCCGCCAGCATTGGTGTTAAGGTAAATGAAACGATCAGCGAAACGAAAATTGCGAACGCCGAGGTCAAACCGAATGCCGACATAAAACGTCCGATGATGCCGCCCATAAAGCCGACCGGAACGAATACCGCGAGCAGTGAAAGCGTTGTCGCCATAACCGCCAAACCGATTTCTTTGGTTCCCTCAATTGCCGCGTCAAAAGGTTTCATTCCTTTTTCTTCGATATATCGGAAAATGTTTTCCAGCACCACGATCGCATCGTCAATTACGATACCGACCATCAGAGTCAATGCCAGCAAAGTAATCATATTGAGCGTATAGCCCAATGCTGCCATTAAACCAAATGTTGAAATAATTGAAGTTGGAATCGCAATCGCCGCGATCAAAGTCGAACGCCAGTTCCATAAAAAGAGGAACACGACAATAGCCGCCAAAATACTTCCGATAACAAGATGTTCTTCAACTGCGCCGATTGAGGCTTTGATAAAGGTCGAGTTATCGCCGATAACCTGGACACGGTAACCTTTCGGTAAAGTTGATTCAAGCTCTTTTATTCGCTCTTTTACATCATCGGCGACCGTTACCGTATTTGAACCGGATTGTTTGGAAACGATTAAAACGACAGCCGGATCACCGTTCAAACGGGCTTCGGTGCGAACTTCTTCCACTCCGTCCTGAACATAGCCGATGTCTTTGACCTTGACGTTGTAGCCGCCGCGATTAGCAATGACAATTTCGTTAAAATCTTCGGGTTTTTGGATTTTTCCCATCGTCCGAACGGTTAATTCGGTTTGTCCCTGGTCAACGCGTCCGCCCGGAAATTCAAGGTTTTGCAGTTTAACGGCATTTGAAACTTCGGAAACAGGAATGTTGTAAGAACGCATTTTGTCAGGATCAACCCAAACCTGAATTTCGCGGTCGCGTCCGCCGATCATCCGAACCTGTCCGACACCATTTATTGATTCGATTCTTTCCTTAATTTTTTTATCGGCAACTTCGGTAACTTCACGCAAAGAGGCAGGTGCAGAAATAACCAAACGCAAAACGGGTGCAGCGTCCGTATCGAGCTTTTGGACAAAAGGCTTTTCAGCCGTTTCGGGCAAATCCGAAATAACCGTATTTACTTTATTTTCAACTTCCTGTGCGGCAATATTGACGTTTTTCTCCAAAACGAATTGGACGAAAACCTGCGAAACACCTTCTACCGAAGTTGAACGCAATTCGTCAATTCCGCTGATGGTGTTGACAGCTTCTTCGATTTTCTGAGTAATCTCCGTTTCGATTTCTACCGGCGAAGAGCCAGGATTGACAGTTGTGATCGTGATCGTCGGAAAGTCAATTTTCGGGAATAGATCCAATCCCAACGAGAAAAACGAAAATGCACCGACGACGACCATTGACATAATCAACATCGTCGCAAAGACGGGACGCTTAACACATATTTCTGCTAACCACTGCATAATCTTTAATTAGTCTCAGGTCTCAAGTCTCAAAAGTCTCAAGTCCTTGTTTGTATCTGTCTATCTAAATTTTTTACCGGTTATTTCAGATTGCTGAAGATATTTCATTAATCCTGAAATCACTCGACTGCATTCGATTAATTTTTTATAGACAGAGTTAAATTCAATCTCTGAAATATATTCCTGGTCAATTGCAACGTATAACTGCGAACGTGCCTCACCTGCCGAGCTTTTGGCGATTGATAAAAATTGAATAAATTCTCTGTCACCGTCTCTCTCAAAACCTTCGGCAATGTTTGACATTATCGAAACTACTGAACGTCTGATTTGGTCTCGTAACCCAAAATCTTTCAAAAATAAACCACTGGAAGAAATTTTGTAAATATCTTTGGTAATTTCCCGTGAAAGTTTCCACGCCTCTAAATCTTCGAATTTCTGTATCGTTGACATTATCTAAACTCCCTATTTTCAATCATTAGTTTTAGGGGTAGCTTAATCTCCGTAAATACTCAAATTTCTCCGACTTGAGACTTTTGAGACTTGAGACCTGAAACTCACTGACGAACAGTTACTCCATCAAAAAGCTGATCTACATTAGAAACGGCAACTTTTTCGTTTTCTTTTAAGCCTGTTTTAACCTGAATCAAATCGTTTTCGGTATCGCCGAGCTGAACAAGTTTTTCAGTTGCCCGACCGTTTTCAATTACAAAAACCTTGGTCACTCCGCCATCAGTGCGAACTGCCTTTGCCGGAACTAAAACCGTCGGTTCCGATTTGGTCTGAGCAATTCTGGCAGTAGCAAAAAGTCCGGGTTTCAAAAGTCCGCCGGATTCGACTTCGGCTTCAACCGTCAAAGTTCTTGAAGTTGTATTGACCGCAGGAAGAATCCGCGCAATCGTTCCCGCAAAATTCCGATCAGGATATGCCGAAACTTTGAGCGAAACGCTTTGACCAACCGCGACTTTGCCAATATTCTGTTCAGGAACATCAACCCGCAACCGTAAAATGCTGGTGCGTAAAATCGTTGCAATTTTAGTATTTGGTGCGTTCGGATTCGTATATTCGCCTAGATCCGCAACTCTTTCCGAAATGTAACCCGAAATTGGCGCGTAGATTGCCGTATCGCTGACAAATTTTCTGGCTTGGTCAACTCCGGCAAGGGCGGTGTTATAAGCGGCTTGGGCTGTTCCGACATTTGCCTGTGCGATTCCGACTTGAGCCTGTGCAGTTTTTACGCCTTCCATTGCAGTTTGGATTGCCTTAATTGAAATTGCCGCATTTGATTTGGCTTCTTCCAGCTGTCCTAAAAGCTGATTTCTGGTAGCCAATCTCTGATCGTAAAATGAACGAGAAACATCGCCTGTCTCTAAAAGTTTTTCAGCCCGTTTCAACTCTTTTTCGGCTAAATCAAGCTGTGCTTTGACCGAAATGACTTGCGAAAATTTATTGATGTCAAAATCGTAACCTTCGGTTAAACCAAGTCTGATCTGCTGCTGACGCATATTGGCTTTGGCTTGTTCAACAGCGGCTTCGGCTTGCTTAACAGCGGCTTTCGATTGTTCAACTTGTGCTGCTGCCTGTTCAGCCTGACGTTGGGATTGTTCCAAACGAATCTGTGCATCGCGCGGATCAAGACGGACTAAAACATCGCCCTTATTGACATAACTTCCCACATCAAAATTGACCTCAATGATTTTTCCGGCAACCGTCGGAGCAACATCGGTCTGGGCATCTGACGCAAGAGTTCCCGTTGCCTCAAAATAAGTCGGCAAATCCCGAACGATAGAATTTTCGGTGGTTACATCAACTATTTGCGGCGCATTTTTATTGACGTTCGCATTAGTGCTCTCAGCTTTTGAACTACTACAAGCCGTTAGAAATAAAGCTAAAGACGTAAAAATAATGGCAAAAGATATAAATTTAATTGGTCTCATTTTGATAAAAAGATTCTTTGCTCCCGAATAATAAACGCGGAAAATTAATTAAAATCGTTTCACTCAGTCGGTGTTTTTTTTAATCCCGTTCAGCAAAATTTCGGTAAAACCTCGGGCGGCTTCTTCATTAGTAATTTTCAAGATCCGACCGTTTTTATCCCACAAAGTTGTATTAATGCTGTGATGAATCATCATTCCGACAAAGGCGCGAACAATCAATTTTGGATTCAAATTGCGAAACATCCCATCACGCTGACGCTGACTGATATAAAAACTCAAAACTTCGTATGTTGGAACAATGCTTTCGTTGATGAACATGTCCGCCAATTCGTGTCCCTCGAGCGCGGAGTGCATCAAAAGCCTCATAAATTCAGGGTCTTGCTGATGGCGATTGAGCGCATTGAGAATTATTTGGTAAAAAACTTCAAAGTCGTTTTTATTTTTTATCGCTTCGCTAACCCAGGCGAACGGCATTGCATTACCGCTTTCACAAGCCTTATAATCTAATATTGCGTGATAAAGCTCGCTTTTACTGGCAAAATGGCGAAAGACCATTGCTTCGGAAACTCCTGCTTCTTCGGCAATTTTCTTGGTAGTTGTGCCTCTAAACCCATATTGCGAGAATAGTTTAATCGCAACGTGCAAAATTTGGTCACGGCGTTCGTCACCCGTCATTCTTGTTCCTGTAGCTTCTTGTAACTTTACCAACTCAATTCCTTCCTTTTAAAAAGTAAGTGCTTACTAACTTTCAAGTGTGACAATTAGTTTTACGGATGTCAAGTTAAAAAAGTTGCAACAAAAAAAACAAAATAATCGTTACAACTTTTTACGAGTGCAATTCATCTGATTGGCTCGCATAGACAAAAGTTTATGAATGCGTAAGTGTGTTTATAAGTTTTTTCAAAAGGAGAGAAGGAAAATGTCTGAATTTGAAGCAGAAGTTAAAAAAGCAGAAAAAGAATTGGAACAAAGCCTTGTTCCGGTGGTTACTAACATTGAAGAAGACGCATCGAACAAAAATTTTTTGAATGATGAGTTTTTAGGAGAATTAAAAGTGCAAGCTCAAGAATATCAACAAAAAATTCAAGACGCGGCTCTCAAAGCCAAAGATTATGCCAGCGAAAAATTTACGCAGGCAGGCGATAAATTCAAAGAACTTTCACAAAAAGATCCGAAAGAATTAGTCGAAGATGCTAAAGAATTTGCCCGTAAAAAACCGGGACAAACAATTCTGATTTCAGCCGCTGTCGGTTTAGTTTTAGGCTTGATCTTGCGCGGCGGACGCAGATAAAAGTTAGAAATTAAAAGTTAAAAAGTCAAAAAAGGCGATTCAAAATTTGAGTCGTCTTTTCATTTTTTGGCAACAAAACAAATTTTGCCAAAAAAAACTTAAGAAATTAACGCAAAAATATTTTAATGCGATGTCTCAACTTTAAGGCTTAATAATTGAAATTTTTGAAAATTAGATTTTTCAACCCGTTAAGCCAGAATTTTATTCAGTAAAGGAGCATCAAAATGAATCTTTCCCGGTTTATCATTGTCTTAACTTTTTTACTGATTTTTCTGCAAATAAACACACGTTCACAATCTCCGTTATGCGAAGACAGAGACTTTGAGTGCCTCATCGTCGAAGCAAATAAATCTTTGGAGCTAAATCCCCAAGATGCTGACGCATACATCAAGCGTGGAAATATCTACGAAGACAACGGAAATATTGAGTTTGCGATCAAGGATTACACCAAGGCGATTGAGATCAATCCACAAAATTTCGGCGGTTATTACAGTCGCGGACTGGTTTATAAAGACCTTGGAAATTACCGGCAGGCAATCAGAGATTTTGATAAAGCAATCGAATGGAATTCAATAAATCACTGCATTTTTTATAATCGTGGGCTTTCTTACCTTAAACTGAATAATGTTGCCGAAGCCATCAAAGATTTCACCAAAGCTATAGAATTAAAACCAACTTACGCAAAGACTTACTATAATCGTGGAAATGCTTATGCCCAAATTGGCGATAAAGAAAAAGCCGAAGCCGATTACAAAAAGTATGAAGAATTGACTAAAAAATCTTAATTTGGCAAAAGCAACCGAAAATAAAACTCAACGCATCACAAAATCAGTAATGAAAAACTTTGATGTCAATAAACTGCGAATCGCTTCGCCCTGCCCAATGAGCTGGGAAAATATGTCGGGCGATGATCAGGTTCGTTTCTGCCAGTCGTGCAAGCTGAATGTTTATAATATTTCGGAAATGACAACGGCAGAAGTCACCAATTTAATTACTAAAACCGAAGGCAGAATTTGCGGCAGAATTTATCGTCGAAGTGACGGCACGATTTTAACTAAAGATTGTCCTGTCGGCGGGCGGGAACGAGTCAAGCGTGTGACCAAATTTGCGGGAGCAGTTTTTGCCTCGATAATCGGTTTACTTTCCGTAGCTTTCAGCCAAACCGATAAAAAGAAAGACGAAACCTGTAAAATCGTTTCGCAAGGCAAAGTTTTTCGGGACAAAAGCAAATCTGAACTTGTCGGCATCAAGGGAACTGTAATGGATTTGAACGGCGCAGTTATTCCAGGCGTTAAAATTTTGCTGAAAAATTCGGCTACTAGCAAAGAAATTACTTCCGAATCAAATGGTGATGGCGAGTTCAAAGTTAAAGATGTGCCGGATGGTATTTACGAATTAAGTTTCAGTGCTGGCGGATTCAAAACTTACAAAATCGAAAAATTGCAACTCAATAAGAATGAATCACTTGGCTTTGAAATCTCACTTCAGCCGAGTGGCGAAGTTTTAATGGGAGTAATTGCCGAAGAACCCTTGATTGATACGACTTCAACTGGGTTAACTACACGAATCTCAGGTGAAATGTTACGAAAATTGCCGATTCATAAAAAGTAAAAAGTCTGGAAATTACCCCAAACTTTTCACTTTTTACTTTCTATTTTTTACTTTTTATTTCTTCGCTTTCGCCATAATTTCTTCAATTTCTTCAGCATGTTTCGGAACTTTAGCGGTTAGATTGACATTTCCGCTTTCCGTTACCAAAACATCATCTTCGATGCGAACTCCGATGCCACGAAATTTAGCAGGAGCGTCTTTATCATCGGGCGGAACATAGATTCCGGGTTCAACCGTTAAAACCATCCCTGCCTCGAACGGGCGTGAATGTTTGGCTTGTTGGTCGGTAAAATACCGTCCGGCATCGTGAACATCCAAGCCGAGATAATGCCCGACACCGTGCATATAATATTTGAAATAGGCTTTTTTCTTGATTAGTTTTTTCGTATCGCCTTTGAGCAATCCGATTTTTTTCATTCCTTCGGTCAATAATTCGATGGATAATTCCTGACGTTGTTTGATGGTCGTGCCAACCTTTGTGGCTTCGCAGCAGGCGATTTGAACATCCAAAACCACATCGTAAATATCGCGTTGGGCTTGGGTAAATTTTCCGTTAACGGGAAAAGTTCGCGTAATGTCCGAAGCATAACCTTGATATTCGCAGCCTGCATCAACCAACAATAAATCGCCGTCTTTGAGCGTCATATTGTTTTCGACATAGTGCAAAATCGTCGCATTATCACCGCCGCCGATGATCGAATTATAAGCCGCACCACTTGCTCCTGACATTCGGAAATGATGCTCGATGATTGATTCTATTTCCGATTCGTTCATTCCCGGTTTGCAATTTTGCATCGCCAAAACATGCGCTTCGGCGGCAATATCGCCCGCTTTTTGCATAAATGCTACTTCTTCCGTAGTTTTATGCAGACGCATTTCGCCGATAATCAAAGTCGGATCAATGATCGTGTGCGGCGGATATGCGGTTTTCAAACGGCGATAACGCTGGGTTGAAAGATATTGCAATAAAAGTTTATCCAACCACTCGTAACGCCCGAAACGATAATAAAGTTTGTCGTGTCCATCCAGCAATTTGCCGAATTCTTTGGCAAATTTTTCAATTGGCAATGTTTTATCCGCACCGTAATTTTTCTTCGCACCTTCTACGCCTTCACGTCTGCCGAACCACGTTTCCATTTCGGGATCGCGCGGACGCACAAAAAGCGTGTATGGATTTTTCTTGTTTCCCGGCGCAATGACCGCAACCGCATCAGGTTCGGGGAATCCCGTTAGATAAAGAAAATCGTTGTCCTGACGAAACTTGTATTCGGTATCGTAGCTTCGTGTGACTTCGTGTGCCGCCGGAATAATTGCAACCGCATCTTTACCGATTGCGTCCATAAATTTTTTCAGTTGTGGTTTCATAATTGTTTAAATAGATTTATTCACAGGGATTTAGGAGATGAAATGGATGAAAACAAGTTAGTAATTTTTAAAAATATCCTAACTATCCCCTTTATCCCTGTGAGTTTAAATTTCGTTTAGAAAACTTACGCCATCCAATAACTTAACGCCGAAATTTTCAGCGATGGTTTGTCCGATGTCGGATAAAGACTGTCTCGTGCCTAAATTTACACCTTGTTTAGCATTTTTTCCGAACACAAGCAAGGGCGTGTATTCGCGTGTGTGGTCAGAACCTTTCTGAGTTGGATCGTTGCCGTGGTCGGCGGTAATTATCAATAAATCATCGTCGTTCATCGAATCATAGATTTCGGGCAAACGACTGTCAAAATGCTCCAGAGCTTTAGCGTAGCCTTCGACATCGCGGCGGTGTCCGTAAAGCATATCAAAATCAACCAAATTGGTAAAAATCAAGCCTTTTGTATCATCGTTAAACGCTTGGATGGTAACATTTATCGTTTGCTCATTATTCTTTGCCGTCAATTCCTGCGTGACTCCCATCGAATCGTAGATCGAAGCGACTTTACCGATGCAAACCACGTCCAAACCCTTTTCCGAAAGTTCAATTAATAAATTTTCTCGCGGCGGCGGAACGGCATAATCGTGACGATTTTCGGTGCGTTTGAAATTTTCAGCATTTGCACCAATAAAAGGTCGCGCAATGACTCGTCCGACTTTGTCTTCGCCGTCCAGAATTTTTCGCGCAATTTCGCACATTTCGTATAAACGGTCAATCGGCACAATTTCCTCGTGAGCAGCGATTTGAAAGACCGAATCCGCCGAAGTATAAACGATCGGTTTGCCCGTTTTGAGATGTTCTTCGCCTAATTGTTTAATGATTTCGGTTCCCGATGCCGGAACATTTCCCAACACGCCCGGAACTCTGGATTGAGCCACAAATTCGTCAATAATTCGCGGCGGAAACCCTTCGGGAAAAGTCGGAAACGCTTTCTTGAGAATAATTCCAGCCATTTCCCAATGTCCGGTCGTGGTATCTTTGCCATTGGATTTAAGTGTGCATTTGCCGTAATTTCCAATCAAATTTTCAATCGCGGGTAAATCTTGCAAAGGGCGGATGTTGCCCAATCCAAGCTGCTGCAAATTTGGCAAATTAACCTTGCGGCTTTTCAAAATATTTCCAATCGTATCGCTTCCCGCATCGCCCCAGCTCGCTGCGTCGGGCATTTCTCCGATTCCAGCCGAATCTAAAACCATCAAACAAATTCGTCTAAACTTATTTTCCATAAGTTAAACTTTAGCGCATTTGGAACTGAAATTAGAAATATAGTTTGAAAAAATAAAGGAAAAAGCAGTGAATAAAAATTCTACTGCTTTCTTTTCGTCTAAATTTGGAATAAATGGTGTTTACTCAACGTGAAACCAATCTAAATCAACCGTTCCGTGATCGTTAAATTTTCCGTTATGGACAAAGAAAAATCCAACCTTTGCGCCGATCCATTTGCCTTCGCGGGCTTTGAAAGGAACGCCGACATTTGTAAATGATTTGTTGTCGGTGCTAAAGCTGAAGTTGCACATCGCGTCTTTGGCAACTTTAACGCGCAGATAAAAAGTTTTTTCGTTGAGCGCGAACGGGACATTCTCGGTTTCGGCATTGCCTTTGTCGGCATCCCGCGCCCCCGCCTGAGCAACATAAAGTTTGCCGCCTTTATAAGTTACGCCAATGTAGGAATAATCCAATCCCATCACGACCAAACCGAACTTTTCACCTTCAAAGCGCGGTTCAAAAGTGGCTTTGGTCGTCACGGTAAATTCTTCGGCGGGAAATTTTTGCTGTAAAAGATTCGGCACATCCCAGAGGCTTTTGTAGTTATCTGGAAGCTGAACGGAATTTAATCGCAGAACACCTTTTGCCGGAAAAGGCAACGCCCAACCCGTTTGATAATTGGCGTGCCATTGCCATTGCAAACCGATTTTGTTGTCATTAAATTCATCCGATTCAACCGGCGTTTCTTTCGGATAAGTTTTGCCGACATTCGGTTTTTTATAGGTCAAAACAGGTTCACCGTTATTTCCCATGACCGGAAAATCATCAACCCATTTCATTGGCTGGAGATGGACGATGCGACCATACGCGCCTTTGTCCTGAAAATGTAAAAACCAATCTTCGCCCGTTTGGGTTGTCACCCACGCGCCCTGATGCGGTCCGTTGGTCGTGCTCTTGCCTTGTGCTAAAGCGATTTTTTCTTCCCACGGACCATAAATATTTTTTGAACGGAGAATTAACTGCCAGCCTGTGGGAACGCCTCCGGCGGGAGCAAAAATGTAGTAATAACCGTTACGTTTGTATAGCTTAGGACCTTCGATGGTCGGATGTTTGTCGTGTCCGTCAAAAACCAACACGCCGTCATCCAGCAATTTTGTGCCGTCGGGACTCATTTGACTAACCATCAAAACGCTTTTGAATCCGGCGCGGCTTCCCGCAAAGGCTGAAACCAAATAGGCTTTGCCGTCATCATCCCATAACGGACACGGATCAATCAGACCTTTTCCTGCTTTGACCAAAACTGGTTTTTCCCATTCGCCCGCCGGATTTTTGGTTTTGGTCATGTAAATTCCGTAATCAGGGTCGGGATAGAAAATGTAAAATTCGTTGTTGTGATAACGAATCGCCGGAGCCCAAACGCCATTGCCGTGCTGCGGTTTGGCAAAAACTTCGGCAGGTTCCTGTTGGCGAAAAACGTAATTGATAATTTGCCAATTGACCAAATCTTTGGAATGCAAAATCGGTAATCCCGGCACATCCGAAAAGCTAGAAGCCGTCAGATAAAAGTCATCGCCAACCCGAATCGCATCAGGATCGGAATAATCGGCATGAAGAATCGGATTTTTATAAGTTCCATCGCCATTGTCCGCCACCCACACTTTGGAAACATATTGACCGTAAAGCAGTGAGCAGTGAGCAGTGAGCAGTGAGCAGAAAAGAAAAAATATTGAGTTGATAATTTTGCCTTTTACCTTTTTACTTTTCACTTTACCTTCCCATCCAACCGCCGTCAACGGTTAAAATATGACCTTGCAGATAATTAGCGGCATCCGAACTAAGAAAAACTGCTGCACCCGCTAAATCTTCCGGATTGCCCCAGCGAGCCGCCGGAATTCGTTCTAAAATCTGCCGATTGCGTGTTTCGTCGGCTTGCAATGCCGCCGTGTTATTGGTCGCAATATAACCCGGAGCAATGGCATTGACATTGATATTATTTTTCGCCCATTCGTTGGCAAGTGCTTTGGTCAAACCTGCCACGCCCGATTTTGAAGCGGTGTAAGCGGGAACGGTAATTCCGCCTTGAAAAGAAAGAAGCGAGGCAATATTGACGATCTTTCCGCCGCCTTGTTCAATCATTTGCCGAGCCGCCGCTTGCGAAAGGCGAAAGACCGAGGAAAGATTGACTTCCAACACAAATTCCCAATCTTCTTCGCTAAAATCTACGGCGGGCGAACGTCGAATAGTTCCGGCGTTGTTAATCAAAATATCAATTCGCCCGAATTTTTCAATAATTTCGGCAATCAATTTGGCAGGAACTGCTTTATCGGACATATCGCCCGCAGCTTCGGCTGATTTTTTGCCGAGTTTTTCGATCATTGCCACGGTTTCGCTTGCTCCGCCTGCTTTACTGGCGTGGCAAATCACGTCTCCACCTGCTTCGGCTAAACCAATGGCAATCGCCTGACCGATTCCCGAAGATGAACCTGTCACAAACGCAACTTTTCCGTCTAATTTGAATTTATCGAGTATCATTAAAATATTTAACCACAGAGAACACAAAGAACACAGAGAAAAATATTTACATTTTTGAATACTCTGTGAACTCTGTGAGCTCTGTGGTGAAAACTTTACTTTCTGGATGCTTCCAGACCTGAACCGTTTTCTGCAAATTCGGGCTGGACGTTGACCACGCCGAATTGTCTGTCAATGCCTTCACGATTTGCCGCCATCATCCATAAAAAGTTGATGCTGCCGTTCGGACAAGCGACATTCGGATGATAACCTTTCGGCATTAAAACCACATCGCCTTCGTGGACGATCTGGGCAAGCTCAGGTTTGTGCAAATCGGTGTAAACAAGCTGAATTCCGAAATTCGGAGCAGGCATATCAATATACAAATACGCCTCCTCCAGCATCGAAGCGTGTTCGTGCGGCGGATACGAAGTCCAATGTCCTTCTTTGCTAAAAGTTACGCCTGCAAGAATTCTTCCTGCCTCAACGTTTTTACCAAAAAGTATATTTAAGTTTCGGCTGGTAGTAGGACCACCTGTATCAAATGAAAGCGAACCGTTTTTCTTAACTTCGGCAAAAGAAATATATTGCAGCGGATATTGATTTTCTACTTCGGCGGAAATTTCGGCTAAATCGCATTCACCCGTGACTTCGATTTTGGAATCACGCGGAATGTAAAGCGCATCGTATTGATTTAGGGTAAAAGTTTGGTCGTGAGTCGAAACGGCGGCAGTTCCTTTCAAACAAACCAATCCGGTTTCGTGCGTTTCGTTTTCAAACGAAAGACTTTCGCCGGCATCCAAAATAATTCTGCCGTAATGCAAAAAGTTTGATGCGGTGTTCTGCGGCGTTACGGAAATATTTCTGCCTTTTTTCTTGTCCGTTCCCAGAACAACACAAGTTTCAGGCGTAATCTCTTTTAATTTGACTGCTTCACTCATAATTTAATTTTGCCACAGAGAACACAGAGTTCACTGAGAAACTTTAAAGAAAGATAAGAAATTATTGAATTATTTTTTTCAATGTTTTCTATCTCTGAGTTCTCTGTGCACTCTGTGGCTAATTCTTTATAAACTAACCGTTTGCTCTGCCCAGAATTGAAATTCCCGGTGTCGGTGAATTTCGGCTTTGGCTTTAATTTCTCCGCTGGCGACCTGGCGAATATGTTCAAAAAGTCTGGTTCCAACTTCTTTGATCGTCTCAGTTCCGTCAATTACAGTTCCGGCGTTGACATCAATATCGCCTGACATTCTTTCAAAAGTTGCCGTGTTTGAACTCAATTTTATGACCGGAACGATAGCATTTCCGATGGTTGTTCCGCGTCCGGTGGTGAAAACGATAACTGTTGCTCCAGAGGCAACTAAGCCGGGAGTTGATTCCTGATCGTAGCCGGGACCTTGCATCAGATTTACGCCTTTTTCGGTCGGAGTTTCGGCATAACCGATTACGCCTTCGACGCGGGTTGTTCCGGCTTTGGACATTGCCCCAAGCGATTTGATTGTAATATTCAGCAAGCCGCCTTTGATGTTGCCGGGACTTGGATTTTCGTTCAAAACCGCACCGAATTTTGAAGCATAATCTTTATACCAATCAATCGTTTCGTAAACCTTGCGACCTGTTTCGGCATCTTTCGCCCGATTCGCCACGATGTGTTCCGCACCGCAAAACTCAGGAATTTCGGTGATGAGAACTGTTCCTTTTGAGCGAACCAATAAATCGGAGGTGTAGCCCAAGCTCGGATTGCAGGAAATTCCCGAAAAACCGTCAGAACCGCCGCATTTGACACCTAAAACCAATTCACTGATCGGAAAAGTCTCACGTTTTGCTTCGTTCAAAATCGGGAGCATTTCCTGAACATATTTCATTCCCAACTCAACGGCTTTTTCCGTTCCGCCGACTTCCTGGATACCGATTTTATAGACTGGTTTCTGAAATTCTTTTTCGCGTTTGAGCAAATATTTTTCGACGAATTGTAGATTGGTTTTCTCACAGCCCAAATCCATCAAAATTACGCCGCCGACGTTTGGATGATCGGCATAATTCGATAAAGTTCGGAGCATTATGTCCAAATTTGTTCCGTCCTGACAGCCGCAGCCTTTGTTATGCGGAATTGCAACTACGCCGTCAACATTCGGAAAAAGCTCTCGTTTGTAATGCAAAAATTCCGACATCATCGCAATTTGCGAGGCTTCGTGCGAAGCACACATCGAAGTCGGGACAATCAAAACAAAATTACGGGTTCCGATTCGTCCATCGGCGCGTTTAAATCCTTCAAAAGTTGGAATTTCCGCGAAATATTCAGGAGCAGGCGTGTGCAAATCTTCAGGCAAATCACGAACAATCGGCACATCGTTAGACATATTGTCGTGGGTGATCCATTCCCCTTTGGTAATTCCTAAACTCGTCCCAATCGGCTGACCATATTGCAAAACAAATTCTCCCGCCGGAATTTCGCGGGTCGCAAAACGATGTCCGAGCGGAACTTCGGTCTGTAACGTGACAATGTGTTTATCGGGCAAAACAACCGATAAATCTTTGCTGGTCTTTGCTTTAACAACTGCGACATTATCTTTCGGATTGACAATAATTGCATAGTTACCAATCGGAGAAGCAGTTTGTGTAATTGTTTCGGAAATAAGCATTTATCTTTCTACTAACCTAACACATCAGGCAAAATTAAAGTTCTGGAATTTGGATGAAGACGAATCAATAAACCGGGATTTTCGTCAATTTGGTTTGCCAATTCGGTTTTATCGCCGCTCAATTTAGTTTCGATTACTTTTTTGAAGCTGGCAACTTTTGCCGGAGCGGTCGAAGCATCAACGATTGACTGCACCACCCTTTTCGCCGTCAAAATAGCCAACGGAGCGAGCGTCAAAATGAATTTAGCATTGCGGCATTCGGCTTCGTCGCCTTCTTTTGCCTCCGTTCCGCCCGCTTTGAATTTGGAAATGTGATGTTCCAAAATACTTTCGGAAATCGGAATGACCCCGACATAATCGTTCAAAGATGCACCGGAATGCGGTTTGATGTAGCACAAATGCGAATTTGCTTCGGGTTCGGGACCGTGACCGAGAAAGAAAATGTCAATTCCGCCAAGCGATTCGATTTTCTCGACATAACGAACCATATCGGCTTCCAAATCGTTCGATTCGGTCTGCATCGGAGTAAAACTTTTTATCTTTTTAAAGAAATCTTCGCCCAGCAATCTTTCAAAATCGCGGACAAAACTGAACGAATTATTCATCCGCATCGGAGCAAGCGCGTCCTGTGTAAAAACGTGAAGCCTGTCAAGCAGATCATCAATTTCATTAGTTTTTGCCAAGCTGCCGAGTTTTTTATGGAGAGCCTGTGCGCCGCGTCCGCCAAGCAGAACAAAAACAATATCGCCTTCTTTCTGACGGGCAATGTCCTGTAATTCTTCAAACATTGCATTGCCGACCGCTTCTTCGTTAGCTAAAACCTCATATTCCAGCGAGTGCGGTTGAAAGCGCGAAAAAGCATCGCTTTCCGACACTCCAAGCCAAGTGTTTTTACCAATTTCGTGACGAGTCAGTTCTTTGAGTTTTGGAACAGCCATTTAAATTTTCTCACTTTGTTTTTTCAGAAATGGTTTTACCAATTACAAATTAAGTTATAGTTTTAGCATATCGGCAAAAATAATACAAGCCTAAAATGTTTTAGGGAAACACAAAGCAATTTAGCGATTTAACTTTACTTGACAAGCAAAACTTTTTAGTGTTATAAAACTCAAATTGGTATAACCTTTTCAAAATTTATCATAACCAATAATAATATTAATGAGTTTTTCGGGATTAGAATTAAACGGGAAAACGGCTGTCGTTATCGGCGGAACTTCCGGCATTGGGCGTGCCATCGCGCACGGGTTGGCAGACGCGGGAGCAAATGTAGTTGCTTCTTCGAGGCGAGCGGAAGAAGTCGAAAAAACAGCGGTTGAGATTGAAGAAAAGCAGCGTCAGACTTTGCGCCTGACCTCCGATGTTGCCGACAGATCAACTTTGGAAAGCCTTTTAGCTGAATGTTTAAAGGCTTTCGGACGGGTTGATATTTTGGTCAATTCAGCCGGTGTTACCAAAAGAACGCCGACGCTCGAAGTGCCGGAAGATGAATGGAATTGGATCATGGAAACCAATTTGACCGGAACTTTACGCGCCTGTCAGGTTTTTGGCAAACAGATGATCGAACAAAAATACGGTCGCATCATCAACATCGCTTCCCTTTCAACTTTTGTTGCACTTTATGAAGTTGCGGCTTACGCGGCATCCAAAGCCGCTGTCGCCAGCTTGACCAAATCTTTAGCCATCGAATGGTCGCAACACGGAGTCAATGTCAACGCGATTGCTCCGGGCGTTTTCAAAACCGCTTTGAACACTAAACTTTTAGAGGAAACCCAAAGAGGGCAAGAATTTTTGACCAGAACTCCGATGAAACGCTTTGGAAAAGTGGAAGAATTGGCTGGCGCAGCAGTGTTTTTAGCCTCGGATGCGGCAAGTTTTGTCAATGGCGAAGTGCTGGTAGTAGATGGCGGATTTTTGGCTTCAGGCGTAAATCAGTAGCTTTTTTACCGGATTATACGAATTTGTTAAAAACTTTAACAAAATACTAGAAATCAAAAAAGAATAATGATATTTTATAAGTCATAATTTCTTTTTGCGGTCATCATTTAAAATTTGTGAATGAATTAGAGGAAAAGACCGAGCGTCTTTTGCAAATGCTGAAAGGCGAAAATCTCGGCGGAGTTTTACTAAATTCCCAACATAATTTTGCGTGGCTGACTGGCGGGAAAAACAACGGCGTTGATTTGAGTCAGGCAAACGGCGTAAGTTCTTTGTTAATCAGAAATGACGGCAAACGTTTTTTAATCGCTAATAAAATTGAAATGCCGCGAATGTTAGCAGAAGAAGTGTCCGAAAAAGATTTTGAGCCGATTGAATTCGATTGGCAAGCCGATAAAATCAACGGAAGTTTTGTTCCCGAAACTGCTCAGAAATTATTGGACGGAAAGCCTTTAGCGACCGACCTTTTTTACAATCCGAATTTTCGCGTGGTCGAAGGATTAATCGCCAAATGCCGTTATCAACTGACGGCAAATGAAATTGAGCGATTCAGAAAGTTAGGCAAAGACGCAGGGCAAGTTTTAGGCGGGATTTTTGAAAAAATTGAAACAGGACAAACGGAAAAAGAAATAGCCAATGTTGTCAGATACGAACTTGGAAAATTCGGCATAAACTCAGTAGTGACATTAGTTGCGGCTGACGAGCGAATCAAAAATTTTCGTCATCCGATTCCAACCCAAAATGTCTGGAAAAAGAATTTGATGATTGTAGTTTGCGCCAAAAGAGACGGATTAATTGCTTCACTTTCGCGGATTTGTTCAGTCGGAAAACTTTCTGATGATTTGAGAAAAAGGACTGATGCGGTGGGGCAGGTTCACGCAAATATAATGCACGCCACGCGAATTGGCGCAACGGGAAAACAGATTTTTGAAGTGATTAAAAATGCTTATTCTGATGCCGGTTTTCAAGGCGAAGAAACCAAACATCATCAAGGCGGAGCAGCCGGATACAAAACGCGGGATTGGGTAGCGCATTCCGAATCAAGCGAACAAGTGCATTTGAATCAAGCTTTTGCCTTTAATCCGAGTATTACCGGAACTAAATCGGAAGAAACCTTTTTAGTTACTGAAAACGGAATTGAAATAATCACGGCATCACCTGAGTTTCCGCAAATTTCAAATGTGATTGATGGAATTGAATATTTAACTCCCGACATTTTGGTCATCTAAAATTATGGAAAATACAACCGCTAACGAAGTCCCGAAACCGAAGGGAAAAGTCCGTTGGATAATTTGTGCGTTATTGTTTTTTGCGGCTACCGTAAATTATATAGACAGACAAGTTATCGGAATCCTTAAACCAAGTCTTGCCGAAGAATTTAAGTGGACTGAGTCCGACTATGCCTGGATCGTTTTCTCATTCCAAACCGCTTATGCTATTGGATTGCTGTTTATCGGCAGTCTGATGGACAAGATCGGAACAAAAAAAGGATTTTCATTATCGGTTTTTGTGTGGAGCATCGGGGCTTTGCTTCATGCCTGGGCAGTTCCGATTGGAGCGGCAGTAATTGGGATCGTTAGTGCTGTTTTTGGATGGCAAGCCGGAAGCTGGACGCTTGGGGCTTCCGTTGTCGGTTTTATCATTGCCCGTTTTATTTTAGGAATTGGCGAAGCCGGAAACTTTCCTGCTTCAATTAAAACCGTTGCCGAATGGTTTCCGAAAAAAGAGAGAGCTTTAGCGACCGGAATTTTTAATTCGGGAACAAATATCGGTGCGTTGGCAACTCCTTTAGCAGTTCCCTGGATTGCTTTGGTCTGGGGCTGGTATGAAGCATTTATCATTACCGGAGTTATCGGATTCATTTGGCTGATTTTTTGGGTTTTATTATACCGAACCCCCGAACAACATCCGAGTATCACCAAAGAAGAATACGACTACATTCAAAGCGATTTAGAAGAGCCGCAACCCAAAATTCCCTGGGCAAAATTGTTACCGCATCGTCAAACGTGGGCATTCGCTATCGGAAAGTTTTTGACCGATCCGATTTGGTGGGTTTATCTTTTCTGGCTGCCGGATTTCTTAAATAAACAATATGGATTGGATCTGAAAACTTTCGGAATTCCTATTGCTGTAATTTATATCATCGCAGATGGCGGAAGTATCGGCGGCGGATGGATCTCGGGATTTTTCATCAAACGCGGCTGGACTATTAACAAATCACGCAAAACTGCGATGTTGATTTGTGCTTTAGCGGTCATTCCGATTGTCATTGCCTCCATGACTTCCAGTCTTTGGCTTTCGGTAATTTTAATCGGAATTGCGGCGGCAGCGCACCAAGGCTGGTCAGCCAATATTTTTACTACGGCATCTGATATGTTCCCGAAACAAGCTGTCGGTTCAGTCGTCGGTATCGGCGGAATGGCAGGCGCAGTCGGCGGAATGTTTATCTCAAAATTGGTCGGTTGGATTTTGGATGCAACCGGAAGCTATGTGCCAATTTTCATTATGGCGGCAACCGCATATTTAGTCGCGCTGGCGATTATTCATCTTTTAGCACCAAAATTAGAACCCGCTAAAATTGATTAAAATAAATAACAGAAATCGTTTTGAAATATTAAGAAATAAAGGTATGATAACGATAACAGTTATCTAACAATACAATAAAAGTTTGGGAAAAACCTATGGGATTTGAAATAAAAAGCAAAGAAAATTGTAAATGGGATTTGGTTAGTTTGGGCGAAGTTATGCTGCGGCTTGATCCGGGCGACAAACGGATTCACACTACGCGCAACTTTCAGGTTTGGGAAGGCGGCGGAGAATACAACGTGGCTCGCGGATTGAAACGGTGTTTCGGAATGAATACGGCGATTGTCACGGCTTTAGCCGATAATCCGGTTGGAAAATTGGTGCAAGACCTGATTTACCAGGGCGGTGTTGACCAATCACATCTGAAATGGGTGAAATATGACGGAGTTGGACGCACAGTCCGCAACGGCATGAATTTTACCGAAGCCGGATTCGGCGTTCGTGGCGCATTAGGCTGTTCTGATCGCGGACATACCGCAGTTTCCCAACTAAAACCGGGCGATATTGATTGGGAAAAAATCTTTGGCGAAGAAGGCGCACGCTGGCTTCACACGGGCGGAATTTTCTGCGCTTTGTCGGAAACTACACCCGATGTTGCCCGCGAAGCAATGCAAGTTGCCAAAAAATACGGAACGATTATTTCTTACGATTTGAACTACCGCGAATCGCTCTGGAAAGCAGTCGGCGGACAAGCCAAAGCGCAAGAAGTCAACAAAGATTTGGCTCAATACATTGACGTAATGATCGGCAACGAAGAAGATTTTACGGCATGTTTAGGTTTTGAAGTCGAAGGCTTAGACGAAAATCATTCAAAATTGGACGTTTCCAGCTTTCAAAAAATGATTGAAAAAGCGGTGGCGACCTATCCGAATTTCAAAGCGGTGGCAACAACTCTGCGAAATGCCAAAACCGCGAGCTTTAACGATTGGGGCGCGGTTTGCTACACCGACGGCAAATTGCATCAATCAATTATGCGTCCCGATCTGCAAATCTATGACCGCGTGGGCGGCGGAGATTCATTCGCTTCGGGTTTGATTTACGGCTTTTTGACCGGAAAAGATGCTGAGTGGGCAGTCAACTGCGGAGCGGCTCACGGAGCTTTAGCGATGACAACTCCGGGCGATACGACCATGGTTTCGCTGGCTGAAGTCGAAAAAGTAATGAAAGGCGGCGGGGCGCGAGTCGCTCGCTAAAGTAAAAAGTAAAAAGTAAAAAGTAAAAAATTAGCCTGTATTTTTCGCGTCTTTTCGCGTTTTTCGCGGGCAAATAAACAGATGAAAAGAGACGAAGTAATCAGAAAAATCAAAGAAATTGGAGTTGTTCCTGTGGTGCGGGCTAATTCTCCCGAAGAAGCAATGGCAGCGGTTGAAGCCATCAAAGCAGGCGGCGTTCCGATCTTAGAAATTACAATGACTGTTCCCGGAGCAGTTAAAGTTATCGAACAATTAGCGGACAAATTTGGTGACGAAATCGTTCTCGGTGCGGGAACGGTTTTGGATGCCGAAACTGCTCGCGCTTGTATTTTGGCAGGAGCAACTTTTGTTGTCAGTCCGGCGTTAAATCTTGGCACGATTGAACTTTGCCGACGTTATGCCGTTCCAATTTGTCCGGGTGCATTGACTCCAACCGAAGTTGTCACCGCTTGGCAGGCAGGGGCGGATTTTGTCAAAGTTTTCCCGTGTTCAGCAATGGGCGGCGCAAGTTATATCAAAGGTTTGAAAGCCCCGCTTCCCCAAGTTGATTTGATTCCCACAGGCGGAGTTAATTTGAACACTGCTGCAGATTTTATCAAAGCCGGATCGAGTGCTTTGGGAATCGGTGCGGATTTAGTTGATTTGAAAGCCTTGCGCGAAGGAAATGCACAAAAAATCACCGATGCCGCAATACAATTTGTTCAAATCGTCAAAGACGCACGGGCGAAGTAAAAGGGCAAAGGGTAAAAGGCAAAATTTTTCGTGTGTTTCGCATTTTTCGCGGGCAAATTTTCAAAAATATGTCAGTTTTATCGAATCAATACAATTGGGACGAAATCCCATTTGAAAAAGTTGGTGAAGGAATTGAACGGCAAATGATAGTCGGTGAAAAGATGATGATTTGCCGTCTTCGTTTTGCCCCGAACACGATTACACCTGCCCACGACCATCCGCACGAACAAATGACCATTGTCGAAAAAGGAAACGTTCTTTTCACTCTTGGCGAAGAACAAAAAGTTTTTCAGGCAGGCGATGTTCTCCATTTCCCTTCCAACTTTTGGCATGGCGCAACGATGCTTGACGAAGAAGTTATTTTGATTGATATTTTCTCGCCGATTCGGGAAGATTTTTTGAAGTAATTTTATAGGTTTTTGGTCTTTGGTTTTTGGTCTTTGCTATCTATTTTCAATAGTTTAGATGGAATTCAATATTGATTTTCAAAAACAATAACCAAAGACCAAAAACCAAAGACCATTATGAAACTTGTCCTATTTTTCCTACTTTTCCCAACTATACTTTTTGCCCAAACTAAACAAGAAGTTTTATCCGCAATGAAAAAAGCGACTGAGTTTTTTTCAACAAAAGCTTCGATTCACGGCGGATATGTCTGGAATATTTCCGAAGATTTTTCGCGTCATTACGGCGAAGTTCCGGCTCGAAATTCGCAAATTTGGGTGCAATCGGGAACGCCGATGGTCGGGATGACAATGTTGGACGCTTACGAAGCGACTGGTGATAAATTTTATTTACAGGTTGCCGAGAAAGCTGCCGACGCTTTGGTTTTGGGACAAAGACCGACAGGCGGTTGGCATTATATGATTGATTTTGAACCGAAAGGTGTTCAGGATTGGTATAAAAATCAGGCATCAAAATTCAAATGGGGAATGGAAGAACAGCGTTTTTTTAACGGCAACGCGACTTTTGACGACGGCAACTCACAATCCGCAACCCGTTTTCTGTTAAGACTTTACGTTACGACCAAAAATGAAAAATACAAACAACCTTTGCTCAAAGCTTTAAATTTTATCCTAACTGCTCAATATCCGAACGGCGCATTTCCGCAAAGATTTCCGCTTCATTTCGATTACGTTCACGACGATTTCCCCGATTACACTTCCTATTACACTTTGAATGACGGTGCGACCGTCACGGCGATTCAGGTTTTGGTTGATGCATATGATAATCTGCACGACAAAAAATATTGGGATGCGGCAAAACGGGCGGTAGATTTTTTGATCGCGGTTCAAGGTCCCGAAGATCAAGGGGGTTGGGCGGAGCAATATCACCCTGATACGATGCAGCCCGTCAAAGCTCGCACGCACGAACCTGCCGGATTTGTTGTGAGGGAAAGTGAGCAGGTGATTGAAATGCTCGAAAAATTTTACAAAATGACTGGCGACCGCCGCTATTTGCGTCCGATTCCGCTTTGTTTGAATTGGTATGATCGCCTAAATAAAGAAGCAATAGAGTTCAAACGTCCACCTGCCCGATATTACGAACTTGGCACAAATTTGCCCGTTTATGTGATTCGCACCAATGAAACCTACGAACACGGCTACGGAAAATATCTTTGGAGCCACACGCCGCAGGGTAATAATCAAGGTTCTTCAGGCGGTTGGGACAGCTCGCAAGTTCGTCAGGTCGTCAGTGTCGAGCCAATCCGCAAAGAATATGAGCGTGTAAAATCGCTTGATGCCAAAACCGCCAGAGCCGAATATGAAAAACAGCGAAATTGGGGCGGCGATTCGCCAAGACCTGATACGGCAAATGTGGCAAATCCAATTAAAGCAATGGACAATCGCGGTGCGTGGATAACGGATTGCCGTGTTTTGAAATTAGACGCAAAAGAGAAAAACGGAATGAATTCGGGCGATTTTGAAATTATCAAAGGCTATTCAACCGGAGTTTTTGTCAGAAATGTTTCAATAATGACCGCGTTTGTAAAAGGAAAATAAGATGAGAATTTTATCAATTATTTTGCTGACATTAGTTTCTCTGTTTGTTGTTTCTGCTCAATCAACCACTTGGAAACTCAACAATTTAGAAAATATCGGCGGTCACAAAACTGAAGTTCTCGGCAATCCCAAACTTATCAAAGGCGCAATCGAATTTGACGGCGTTGACGACGGGATTTTCCTTGATACAAACCCGATTGAAGGCTTTTCGACTTTTACGATTGAAGCCATTTTTCGTCCCGATGCTGATGGACAAAAAGAACAGCGTTGGTTTCATATCGAACAATATCCGACGGCGGAAGTTCGCGCCTTGATGGAAACCCGTTTGGTTGGAAATGAATGGTTCTTGGACACATTCTTGAAATCGGGCGACAATCGTTTGCCGCTTTTGGCTGAAAATTTCAAACATCCGATTGGCAAATGGTATCACGTTGCACTGGTTTACGACGGCAAAGTGATGAAACATTATGTTGACGGAAAGCTCGAACTGAGCGGCGAAGTTGTTTTTAATCCGATGGGCAAAGGAAAAATTTCGTTCGGAGTTCGCCAAAACAAAGTTTATTGGTTCAAAGGTGCGATTAAAAAAGTTAGATTTACAAACAAGGCACTAAATCCCGATAGATTTATGAAAAAATAAAAAGGCAGAAACGCGACCGTGAGGAAGCGTGTTATTTATGCTAGAGACACGCTCCTTAACAGTCGCGTTTCTGCTTCCTTCCAATTATGAACAACAAACTAAATCGCCGTAATTTCCTAAAAAAATCGTTCGCTGGTGCAACCGTTTTAACTTTTTCCAACTCAATTTTTGCTCAAACTCAAACTGAATCGCCAGTTGCTACAACAAAATATGGCAAAGTTCGTGGATATATTGACAATAACATCAATGTTTTTAAAGGAATCCGTTACGGCGCGGACACTTCAAAAAGACGTTTTATGTCGCCATTGACTCCCGAAAAATGGACGGACATTGCAGACGCGACCAAATACGGAAATTCTTCACCGCAAGGCGGACGAGGCGAAAATCAGAGCGAAGATTGTCTTTTCCTAAATGTTTTTACTCCCAAAATGCGTGACGGCGGCAAGCGTCCAGTGATGTTTTACATCCACGGCGGAGCGTATTCAGGCGGTTCGGGTTCGAGTCCGCTTTATGACGGAGTTCGCCTTTGCAATCGCGGAAATGTTGTGGTCGTTTCGATAAATCATAGGCTTAATGCTTTTGGTTACCTATATTTAGCTCGATTTGGCGGAGCAGAATTTGCTGATTCGGGAAATGTCGGTCAACTCGATATTATTCTCGCTCTGCAATGGGTTAAAGAAAATATTGCCGAATTTGGCGGTGATCCGAATAATGTGATGGTTTTCGGACAATCGGGCGGTGGCGCGAAAATTGCGACTTTGATGGCGATGCCTGCGGCGAAAGGTTTATTTCACAAAGCCGCGACGATGAGTGGGCAACAGGTAACGGCTTGCGGACATTGGAACGGAACTTTGCGGGCAAAAGCAATTTTGGACGCTTTGAAACTAAACAATGTGCAGGAAATTCGCACAATTCCTTTTCAAAAGATCGTCGAAGTCTTGAACACCAAAGACCCCGTTTTACCATTCGGCGGAGTTAATTTTGCGCCTGCATTAGACGAAAAAAATCTGTTGCGGCATCCTTTTTATCCGAACGCACCAGAACAATCGAACAATATTCCGATGATTATCGGCAACACGCACGACGAAACGCGGGCTTTTTTGGGTGGGGATGAATCGAATTTCAAAGTGACTTGGGAAGAATTGCCTGAAAAATTGATTCCAAATATGCGGGTGGACATCAAACCCGAAGAAGTTATCGAAAAATACCGCAAACTTTATCCAAATCTGACGGCAAGCGATTTACTTTTCAAAATTACAACCGCATCGAGAAGTTGGCGCGGCGCAATTATCGAAGCAGAAGAGCGTGCGAAATCCGGTTTTCCTGCATTTGCTTATCAACTTGATTGGAAAACTACTAAAGATGGAGGCAAATTCGGCGCACCGCACGCTTCGGACATTCAACTTGTGTTCGATAATATTCAAAAACCCGGCGCAACCGCAGAAGGTCCGACCGCTCAAAAAATGGCGGACATTATGAGCGAAACTTTTATCAAATTTGCCAAAACGGGTAATCCGAACAATAAGCAAATTCCGCTTTGGAAACCATACACAATGGCGAAACGCGAGACGATGGTTTTTGATGTGCCGCCACATTTGGAAAATGATCCGCGCGGTGAGGAGCGCAAAATCTTTGAAAAAGTTCCGTATATTCAACCGGGAACTTAAATTTGACTATTAATTTTTATAAACGTCTTCGCGTTTTTGAAAACCGTCTTTGATAACAGTTGCATCTAGGTTATTTTTATCAACCGAAATCGGCTCTAACAAAATCGAAGGAACGTCAATCTTTCCATTATTTACTTTTCCATTGGTTTCGATTTTTTCTTTTTTAGCCAATGAAACTGCGGCTTCAGCGGCACGAACGGCTAATTTTGAAACCGGTTTGTAAACTGTCATCGTTTGAGTTCCCTGCACGATTCTTTGCAAAGCTGCAAGGTCTGCATCCTGTCCCGAAACCAGGACTTTTCCGGCTAAATTTTGCCGAACCAATGGCTGAATCGCACCGCCAGCCGTGGCATCATTCGAGGCAACAATCGCTACGACATTGTTATTATTTTGCGTCAGAGCATTTTCGGTATGCTTTAGGGCTTCGTCCGCCAACCAATCCCGCGCCCATTGGTCTGCAACAACTTTAATATCGCCTTTATCAATTAGCGGCTGCAAAATATTCATCTGTCCTTTGCGGAAAAGCTGTGCATTATTGTCGGTTGGCGCGCCGCCAATCAAAACATAATTGCCTTTCGGAGCTTTTTCGACCAAATATTTAGCCTGCATTTCACCGACTTTTTCATTGTCAAAAGAAATATATAGATCAGGTTCGGAATTGCGAATCAGACGGTCATAAGAAATGACGGGAATATTCGCTTTTTTGGCTTTTTCGACAATGGTCGCGGAAACTTCGCTGTTGTGCGGAATAACTACCAAAACGTCAACGCCTTGTAGCAAAAGACTTTCGGCTTGTTTGATTTGGGTTTCGTCCTTTCCGTCGGCGGCTTGAACCAGAACTTCCGCGCCTAATTCCTCAGCCCGCTTAACAAACAAATCACGGTCTTTTTGCCAACGCTCTTCTTTCAAAGTATCCATCGAAAAACCAATCCGAAGCTTGCCGGATTTTGGATTTGCATTAGAAGTCGTATTTGCCGTCGTATTTGCGTTCTGCGAAGATTGAACGCAAGCCAAAGAAATCAATCCAAATAAAGCAATTGCAGCGATTAGAACAAGTTTTTTCATCATTTTCCTCGTAAAGTTTTCTTAAAGAATTTATCAATATTTTCTACTGTCACATCAAACCAAGGCTTAAAAAGCCAAAAAGGATGGGGTGTGTCGGGAACTACAATAATTTCCGAAGTGATTCCCAAAGCATTTAATTTAGCACACATTTCTTCACGTTGCTGAAACGGACGATTTGAACTACTGTTCAAAAATAAAGTCGGTGCACTATTTTTGTAAACGTGCGTGATAGGCGAAGCTTCTTTCCAAATTTCGGGATTTTGCGCGTAGGTAAATCCCGTCAAACGCGTGTTGGTATCGTATGGACCTTTGATTTCTTTTTCGATATTACCGGGGTCAATAAAAGTTGCCGTCCCGTCAATATCAACGACCGATTGCACCCGACTGGAAAAATTTGTGTTGCCGCCATTGCCTTCAAATTTGGCTAAATCGTTGGTTACTCCCAAAAAAGCAACCAAGTGTCCGCCTGAAGATGCACCGACCGCCCCAATCCGATTTTCGTCAATTCCGAAGTTTTTCGCATTTGCCCGCAGCCACCGAACCGAAGCTTTCAAATCGTGAATTTGCGCCGGATATTTTTTCTCGTTGGAAAGCCGATGTTCAACTGTGACAGCCACATAGCCGCGCTGCGCGAGAGCAATTGCCAACGGGTTTTCCATCGTGTAATGTCCCGTGATCCACGCACCGCCGTGAACGATGATGACTGCGGGAAATTTCCCTTTTCCTTTTGGTTTGAAAAGATCAACGTGCATTTCACGCTCGCCGTATTTGGCATAAACCAAGCCTTTTTGGAACTCAATATTTTCGGGAACTTTGGAGCTTGGACGAGTTATAAACGGATATTTTTGAATGGCTCCTTTTTCAGCAGTATCAACCGAAAAAATCGTGTAGCCTTTCGGTAAAGACGGATCGTTGATGGCAATATTCGCATACGGATCTTTCGGCGCGGCGTTGTAATCAAACCAATCAAAATCAGCAGTGGTCTTGCTTTCGATTCCGTTTCCGCTCGCAAAAAGTCCGATTTGCAAATCTGCTCCTTCCAAAGGCTTTGTTTCAACACCGCCGATTTCCGCCCAATCATCATTACCGATTGAATAGGAAAACCGGTAGTATTTTGGAAATCCGCGAATTTTCAATTTAACCGAACCAGTTGGAATTGTTTGAGTTACAGCTATATTTCTGACGCTTCCAATCACAAACCGCAAAAACAGTTCTCGCTCATTTCCTTTTTTTCGGATGCCGAATTCGTAATGAGCACGTTCGTTTTGGCGTAAAACAAATCCCGCCGTTTCATTTTCGCTTTTTGGCTGAAAATCAATTTGGGTTGTTGCCTCAAATTCTGCACTTGAGACTTTTCGCCCGACATAAACAGGCGGAACTTCCAAATCATCAAGTGTGACGGTTGAACCTTTTAACCGCAAAAAATCGGTTCTTTCAGAAAGAGTCCAGCGTGATTTATCAAGGTTACGCACAAAATTCCACGATTGATCAAGCTCTGCACTTTTAAATTCATCCCGAAAATTTTGGGCAAAATTTGCTGTGATAAGCAATAAAATCATTGAAATAACTGCACTTATTTTCATAAATTTAGAAAAAAAGGAAGGCAATAACTTTTACCTTCCTTTCAAATAGTTTTAGTTCAGTTCTGTTTAGAAAACAAATCTCAAACCATATTGAACTTCGCGTCCGACATACGCACCGCGTTTTGAAATCACTTTTCCGAAGTTAGCGTTTCCAAGTGTGGTATTCGGATTGTCCCAGTTAATATTATTCAGGACGTTGTAGACTTCAAGACGGGCTTCAATTTTCATTTTTTCGCGAATGCTAAATGATTTGGTCAAAGTTGCATCCGTTTGGAAAGTTGCGGGACCAACCAAACCGGGGAATGTCCATGGATTGGTTCTTGCTCTAAAAATAGTGGTTTCATCCACTGCTGAAAAAACAGAAGTGTCAAACCAACGGTCTCTGGTTGGATTTTTCAGCACAGGATTGCCTGTTACATTCAATTTTGTGCCAAATCCGAATCTCAACAGACGACCTGAATAGTAACGTGATGTGTTGGAAAGTCTCCATCCTCCAAGAATATAATCTACAGCTTTTGAAGCGTTTCCAAAGAGCATTTTTCCTTTACCAACTGGAATATCCCAAGTAATTACATTGGTGAAACGATGTCTGGCGGCATCTGTCGGGATCCAGGTAAACTGCTTGTTATAAAGAGCAAGATCGTCAAAGGCTTCCGTCAATCGTTCATCATTGATTGCATACGCAACGGTGAAAATCAAACCTTTGTAAGAAGGTTGTTGAATCTGGAATTTCAATGATTGAATCATTGACCTTCTCAAATCAGTATTTGTTTGATTGATTGATTGATACATCGGATACGGACGCATCAGTTGTGTAACGGCAACCGTGGTTGAATTCCGAAGTGTTCCAGGGAATACCGAAGCAGTCAAATAATTCAAAAACGGATTTGTTACATTGAAATTCCAGGCTGTCCGCGGATTTGTATAGAAAAACAACGGATTAGCAGCATTCAAATCAATGGTTTGCGGAAGTCGTGTTCCATAATTGAAGAAATAATCAACCGAAAAAACCATTTTGTTCCAAATTTCACGTTGATAAACTGCGGTTACTTTGTCGTTAATCGGCGGTTTTTGGTCAAATTCGTCGAAATTGACAGTGTTTCCAAGTCCCGTGTAAATTCCGAGAGTTTGCCCGGTCGGTTGTTGAATTGGGTTTAGCCCAACGCCGGAAGTCGGAAACGGATTTGAAAGCAAGGCAATATTGTTATTTGCCAATGTTGTCGTAAATGTCGGATTCAAAGTAGGTGTATTGGTTGAATAACCTGTGTAAGCATCAACAAAATCGCCCAACGAATCACGAATTCTCGATGAAGGTTGAACATATCTTGCCCAACCGATTCGAAGTGATGATTTATCACTCAACCGATAGGCGAATCCGAGTCTTGGCAAAAAGTCAGTAGGAGTCCGCTTCCAAGCCCCTCTTTCGTCAGCGGTCGCAAAAATCCAAGCACCGTTATAAATCGGTGTTTGACCTAGTGTATTAAGGATGTTCACTACACGCGAATCAAAAGCAGGTGGCGGAGTTGCTGCAACTAAAGTATTTGGTCGAGTCAAATCAAGTCGTTGTGACAAACGATTTTGGGCATCAACCGGACCCGGTTCATATTCCCAACGTAGTCCAAGGTTCAAAGTAATATTTCGATTAAACTTCCAATCATCTTGGAAATAAATGGCATATCCTTTGCCGACAACTTCTTGGATTGGAACACGGCGACCTGAACTGCTGTTTTGCAAAGCACCAATTAAGAACGAAGCCCACGGAGAACCGGTGGTTAAATTTTCCGTTCCCGAAACGCTTTGTCTAATCGCAGTTAATTCGCTTCTAAAGGTAAAGTTTAACGGCTCAAAACGTGCAGCTTTTCCTTTATTTACTCGATATTCACCGCCATATTTCAAAGAATGATCTTTCAGAGCAGTGTTGAATTTGATTGAACTGTTATACCCTTCGGGATGTTGCCAAAATTCGCGTCCCGGACGACCAAACCGATAAGTTGTTCCGCCATTATCGCGAACATCAATCGCCGGATAATAAATTTGGTCAGTGGTGTAAAGCGATGAATAAAATGTGTTGCTTCCCCACAAATCTTTTAATCCGTCTGCACCTAAAAGAACGCTGGAATTTGCATATTCATCCGTCAAACGAAAATATCCGCCACGGAAATTAACCACCGTGTTTGAAGTCAAGGTGTAAACCACGTCTGCGGATAAATTGAGTCCGTAACGATTACTTCCGTTTAATGGAAAAAGTATCGCACTGGTCGGATTTTCTTCTTGCGGACTGGCTCTAAATTGTCCGTAGGAAAAGAAGGTTTTTAATTTTTCGCTCAGATTCCAGTCAACCCGCGTCGAAGCATTCCAATATTTCGTATGCTCAATTTTTGAACCTTGCCAATTTAGCTGTTGTCCGGGCGTATTCGGGAGCGGCATTTTTGCTAAAAGTTTGACCGCTGTTGCATCCCAAAAACTGTTTGGAATAAGGTTTCCGGCAAATTGAGTTCTGGTCGAACTGTTGCTGGTCGAAGTAAATGGATTATAAACATTGACACCCGATTGGCTAAAATCCCCCGCACGCTCAAGAGCTGTTGGGACATTTAATTTAACACTAATTGGACGTTTGTCATCCCATCTTTCAAAGGAAGAAAAGAAAAAGAGTTTTTTCTTAATAATCGGACCACCAATGTTTCCACCGACCATTGTCAGATTTGTGCCGCGAAAATTGGTTTCATCTGCGCCGACAGTTCGCACAATTGTCGGATCACCAAAGGCATTAAATTGCGGATCACGTTTGTAATAATAAGCCGCGCCGTGATATTTACTGCCGCCCGATTTCATATTCAAAGCAATTGTTCCGCCAGCACTGAAACCTTGTTCGGAATCAACAATACTTCGTGAAAAAGTTACTTCTTGCACCGCATCAACCGATGGAGTGTAAGCAACTTTATAACTCGAAGTAAGAGCGACACCATTTAATTGAACTTCGTTGGCGCGAAATGATTGACCACCTGCATCAACTTCATTTGCATACGCATGATGATACGGACGGTTTTCCCCGTTGTTATTCTCACCACCATTGATTGAAGGGTCTAAAGTAATGATATTATATGGGTTACGACCTCTAACGGGCATTTGGTCAACGGTTGTATTGTCAAGTCCCAAAGCAGATCCGCTGGTATTGAATTGGACAGATGCCGGCGTATCCTCGACGGTTACTGTTGCTGCAACATCGCCAACTGCTAATTTTAAATCAACCGTTATATCGCCTTGAATCCGAACTACCAAGTTTTGTTGAATGGTCTTCTTAAAACCATCTTTTTCAGCAGTTACCGAATAAGTCCCCGGCTCGACAAAATCAAACTTGAAACGTCCCTCTTCATTTGTGTTTGACGTTACTTCAACTTTAGTCGCATTATTTTGCAAAATAACTTTTGCTCCTGGAATTATCGCGCCGCTTTCATCTGTGATAAGACCTTGAATTTTCCCCCGATAGTCCTGGGCAAAGGCAACTAAAGACAAGGAGAGCATCAAAATCCCAAATAGTGCTCCCTTCCCCAAAAAACCTAGTTTCATTAATATATCCTCCAAGCAGTTGATAGAATTTTTGTAAAATCAACTAAAT
Organism: Pyrinomonadaceae bacterium; assembly: GCA_019694395.1. Taxonomy (GTDB): domain Bacteria; phylum Acidobacteriota; class Blastocatellia; order Pyrinomonadales; family Pyrinomonadaceae; genus JAIBCC01. The sequence goes on from JAIBCC010000005.1 coordinate 172,402, forward strand.
CTCTGATTATTCTTTTGTAGAAAAAATCAAAGGTTTAACCAATTTATTTTTTAATTGCAAAAAAATAAAATTTTCCGAAGTAGCCTTCCCGTGTTTGAAACACCTTGGATATTGATACTTATAAAAGTTTTAATACTTAGTTTTGAAATGCAAAATGACCAGCGTAATTCTGTAACAGAAATTAACATTTGTCAAGAGTTTTGCATACCAATCGGCAAGAAATATCTAAAATGGTCTTACCAATTCACAAGTTAAGCGGTTTACTGAAGAAGTGTGAGAGACCGCTTAACCTTGTTTTTAATAAGTTTACGAGAAATAGCACTACTTTTTAGCTGGAACAGGTTCTTTGAAGATTTTGATTAAGATTAGTGAAAATGTTTTACCTTTCGTATTAATTCGTTGATGTGGAGTTCCTCTCGGAACGACAATCAAATCACCTTTTTTGATGGTAAAAGTTTTGCCGCCGACTATTACATCGGATTTCCATTCGCCGGGAGTTGCCTCTTTCGGATTGTCCAATTTCCCGCCCAAGGTTAATTCGGCAGAGCCCTGCAAAACATAATAAACATCGTCAGAAGCATCATGAACTTCTGCCTGTGCTTTACCTTTTTTAGCATCATATTGAACGGCAACCCGAAGCTGTAAACCTTCGTTTGGAATAATATCCTCGGTTTTGCTGACCACATCTTTAGTTTTAATGTCAACATCAATCGAATGTAAAGCCTTTTCGATTGCCGAAACTTCCTGATTGGTTTTGACTACATACGGACGAATCGGTTCGGAAGGTTGACGACCTTGCGCGAAAGCAGAAAACGCACAAACTAAACAAACACTTGCAATTAACAATATCTTTTTCATAATTATTTTTTACTATTTACTTTTTACTTTTTCTTCGTTTGATTTAAAAGCCAAGCCGACAATTCCTGTGCGGCAGTGAAATTCTGGAACAAACCGTTCATTTTTCGACCGTCAGTATATTCATTGTAAAGCCACGGATCACCGAGTGCAAAAACCGTTCCCTTTCCATATTTAACGACGGCAATAATCGGTTCGTTATTCAAGGTCAGATTGGTCTGAACTTTTTTGTCATTGATTTTGATAGTCGAAATTTCTTTCATATACAAATCGCGGGCTTTTTTGAAAATCGGATTGCCGTCGGGAACGGTAACACGACCTTGCTCATACTGGTCATTTTGGACTCGATTTTTGCTGTCTTTATTGAATTCAAAGCCAAATTTTCTGGCTAAATTGTTCCAATGTTCAAACTCACAATTGCCGTAATCATTGCCCATCATCACCAGAACTCCGCCACTTTTCACCCAATCGGAAATGTTTTTGATGTCGGTTTCGGTAATGTAATTCGGTTTCGGAGTTTCTTTATCCGTGTCCGGGTCAACAATGATGTAAACACTTGCGTTAGCTAAGTTTGCAGCAGTCGGAGCGGCGGAAAGAGTATCTAGTTTCGCGCCGTAAGATTCAAATTGTTTGCCCCAGGTAAAATAGCCGGGATGTCCTTTTTCTTCCCATTTGTAGTGCCATGAATATTCGTTTCCTTTGTCGTCTTTTTTAATTTCCCGGTTAAAATAATCGTCCAGCATGACGGTTTTGCCTTTGCCGAACTGACCGTGTTCGAGATTTTCCATTTCAACCGCCGCCATTACCGCCGGACCTAAACCTTTGGCATCATTGGTGCGGAGTTTTTCGGACATGTAGTAATCAAAACTTCCGTCCCGATAAGGATTGCCGCCAAGCCCCGAAACTGAAACCGTTCCTTCCCAATCCAAATTTCCGTCAGGCAATTCTTTGATAAATTCTTTTTTGATTCCAGCCCAGCCTTTATTGACTGTGGCTAAATATTTATCGGACAAATATCCGTTGCGAATACCTTTTGCCAAAGAATAAACGAACATCGCCGAGCCTGAAGATTCGTGATAATTTTTCTCTCTGTTCGGCAGATCAATAATGTCATACCAGACACCCGATTTTTGATCTTGATATTTTGCAATCGCTTCGGCTTCGCGTTGTAGAATAGCAATCAATTCAGCGCGGCGAGCATTGTTTTTGGGAAAATAATCAAGCACATCAACCAGCGCAATCGCATACCAACCCATGGCGCGTCCCCAAACGTGAGGGCTTAAACCGGTTTCTTTGTTCGCCCATTTTTGTTGTTTTGATTCGTCCCAGCCGTGATAGAGCAAACCTGTTTTTGGGTCGCGGGCGTGTTTTTCCATCCAGACAAATTGGTTGGCGATGTCGTTCCAATTATCTTCATTGAAAACCATCGAGTATTCGGCGTAAAAGGGTTCACCCATATACAAACCGTCGAGCCACATTTGATACGGATAAATCTTTTTGTGCCAGAATCCGCCTTCTTTGGTGCGCGGGTGAGTTTTTAATTGTCCGCGAATTTGCTCGATTGCTTTTTTGTATTTTTCGTCCGCAGTTACTCGATAAAGCGTTAAAAGAGCGCGTCCCGGCGTAACGTGGTCAATGTTGTATTCTTCTGCGTCATACTTTAAATTTCCGCTTTTATCGAACCAGTAATCCATCGAATTTTTGATAAAAGCGTAATATTTCGGGTCGCCCGTCGCATACCAAAGTTGTTCGACTGCTTTAAGCTGAACGCCTTGTTCATACGTCCAGCTTTTCGGAATTCCAACCGGAGTTCCATCATCAGCCAACCAAATCCGGTCGGTCAAGGTATATCCTAAACGCTGTGACAAAGGTTTATTCTGAGCATTAGCAAGTGAAAAAACCCCGAATAACACTGCAATTATTACAAAAAAGTTCAATTTTTTCATAAGATTTATTTCTACCAAGTGCATTAACCCAAATAGATTAAAGTATTTTCAGTTAACGGAACGCCGTGCTTCCAGCCGGCAAACATCGTGTAAACGATGTAATTTACTCTCATCAGTTAAATTCTTAAAATGAATATTCGTGCTACCGCACTCAATGCCGCCAAGATGGACGGCGTTCCATTTTTCAAATTTGTCTGAATTTAAGGTCTAAAGTCAAACTTTTCCCCTTTCTTAATTTTCTTTTCCAAAACGGTTTTGCCGTAAATCAACTTAAACGGCTCACCATTTAATGAATGAATAGTTGCCGAAACGAGTTTTCCGTTTGCCCAATTTGCATCAACCTCAAAGCCGTGTCGCGTTTTCAATCCTCTGAACGAACCGTTGGAAAATTTGGTTGGTAAAGCCGGAAGAAGTTCAATTTCAACCACATCATTTTTGATATGATTTTGCAAAAGCATTTCTGCAATTCCGTTTGTGCCGCCGAAATTTCCGTCAATTTGGAATGGCGGATGCGCGTCAAACATATTCGGATAAGTTCTTTCAGGACTTATAAGAAGCTGCAAAATCTTAAAGGCGCGTTCGCCGTCGCCGATCCTAGCCCAAAGATTTATGCGCCAGGCAATCGCCCAGCCTGTCGTAACATCCCCCCGTGTATTAAGTGTTTTTTTAACAGCTTCGACAAAATCGGGCGTATCATTTTTATTGATTTGCCACGAAGGAAAAGCCGCATAAAGATGCGAAACGTGCCGATGTTGTTGCTCTTTCGCCTCCAAATCCCAATCTTCAAACCATTCCTGCAACTGTCCGCCTTTCCCGATTTTATTCGGCGGCAATTGTTCTTTTGTTTTCTTCAATTGTTCTCGAAAACTTTCGTCCTGATTCAAGATTTCAGCCGCCTTAATTGTGTTATTGAACAAATCCCGAATAATTTGCGAATCCATCATCGGCGCATCCACTACCGAAGTTCCAAACGGATGAGAATTTTCGGGCGAAAGCGACGGATTTGTAACCAGATAATTCGTTCCCGGCTTTTTAACTAGAAAATCAAGAAAAAACTCGGATGAGCCTTTCAAAATCGGGTAAATCTTTTCCAAATATTTGCGGTCTTGCGTGTATTCGTAATGCTCCCAAAGATGGGTGGTCAACCACGCTCCGCCCGTTGTCCAAATTCCCCATTGCGCCCCATCAATCGGTGCAGTTGCCCGCCAAAGATCGGTATTATGATGCGCCACCCAGCCTTTTGCGCCATAAAGTGTTTTGGCTGAAATTTTGCCCGTTTCGCTGATTTCCGAAACCATTTTGGTCAAAGGTTCGGTCAATTCCGAAAGATTTGTTGGTTCAGCCAGCCAATAATTCATTTCGGTATTGATGTTGATGGTGTATTTGCTGTCCCAGGGCGGAGTCATCGAATCATTCCAAATTCCCTGCAAGTTTGCAGGCTGTGAATTCGGACGCGAGCTTGAAATCAGTAAATATCTGCCATATTGAAAATAAAGCTCGGCAAGCTGCGGATCATTCCCGTTGGCAAAATTTTTAATGCGTTCGTCGGTCGGTAAATCTGCCGATTTGGTTTTGCCGAAATTGATTGAGGCTCGTTGGAAAAATTTCTGATAATCCAAAGTATGTGAGGTCTTTAAATTTTCAAACGATTTTTTTGAACCTGCTTCAATCGGAGCTTTGCTTTTCGCTTTTTCATCGCCTGAAATGTCTTTGTAATCAACATAACTCGTCGCGGCGGAAATCAAAATCACCGCCGAATCAGCATTTTCAACCGTCAGACAATTATTCGCATCAACCGGAATGGCTTTTACTTTATAAACTGCGTCTTTTCCTGTGTTTGAAAGTGAATAAGGTGTTGATAATGCAGAGTTTTCAGAACAAACATTGGTCAATTTTCCGCCTTGATTTATAACTTTTGCCCGTGATTGAAATCTTAGTTTTCCTTCAATTCCGCGAAATGAACCGTTCGTTCCCGCTAAAACAAGTGTGTTGCCATTTTCGTTTGAAACCGATGAGTTTTGCGGCGATTGAAATGCGGTTGAAAAATTAACTTTTCCTTTTTTATTCGCTGAAATTTTGATAACAATGACGTTATCAACCGCACTCGAAAACATTTCCCGCGTAAAGGTCGTGTCGCCGATTTTATAAGTAACTTTGGCAGTAGCGTTGGCGATATTCAGTTCACGGCGATAATCGGAAACCGTTTCAGTTTTCGGAAAAGAAAAGCGCAAATCGCCAACGGTTTGATAAGCCATTTGCTTCAAAGGAATTGCCATCATTTTTTCATTGATGAGCTTTGCCGCATCCGTATATTTTTTGTCGAAGATCAATTTTCTGACTTCCGGCAATGCCGCTAAAGCATTTGGATTGTTGGGATTATACGGCGAACCTGACCAAAGCGTATCTTCATTTAATTGAATCCGTTCACCCTCAATTCCGCCGAAAATCATTGCACCCAACCGACCGTTTCCAATCGGCAAGGCTTCATCCCAAATCAAAGCCGGACGGCGATACCATAAGGATAATTTTTCAGTCGGTGCAACAGACGCTCCGCTAAAATTTCCTGCAAAAGTATCAACACCGGGCGAAGATTTTCGCTCTTGGGCAAAACCAACGAAACTCAAAAACAATAAAAGCAATAATCCACGAAGGAACACGAAGTTTGCGCGAAGTTTTCTTTGAATTTTAATCTTTCTAAAAAATTTAAACATGGTATCTGTCCTACAAAATCAATTTCTTATCTTCGTCTTTTCTTCGTGTTCCTTCGTGGGTAAACCCCTATTTTTTCAATGGGATCGCCATATTCCAGGTGTATCTTTTGCCATTTATCGTCTCACCTGTGGCAAAAAAGACGTAAATTGGTTTGCCGTTTTCGATCAAAACGTGCGGACGTTCGGTTGAATTCATTTTTTTAATCGTGCCATCAACGAATTTTACATTTTTGGAAACACCAATCGCATTTTCCCCAACTTTCCAATGAATTCCGTCTTTTGATTCGGCATAGAAAATCTCTTTGTCGGGCGAATAGCGGCGTTCGTGGTCGAGCATTAAGGCTTTATATTTTCCGTTTTCAATCCAAATAAACGGATCCTCCGCGCCGACCCCCATATTTAAAGGCTTGTCACTAATTCTTTTGTATTCACAAGTTGGACAATCGGCAACGGCTAATCCAATTGCGTGAACGCGCAGTTTTTCCACGCCTTTGTAATAGAGCCGAACTTTGCCGTCTTTCATAATGACCGGTGCGGCGTTTGAAACCAGATATTGCTCCCACGAATTCGGCACAACGTCCAAAATCGGTTTATCCAATCTTTTCCAGGGACCGTAAGGAGATTTTGCAGTCGCCAAACCGATTCGTTCCTGATGATGCGCTTCGAGTTTCAAAGCATCTTCTTCGCCAACCGGGTTATCTTTTGAAGGTCTCGCGCCTTTGTAGGTCGTTCCTGTGTAATAAAGCAAATATGTATCGCCGTATTTACGAATCGCCGGATTATGCGTCATTTGCCCATCCCAAAATTCCGAACCGCGAGCAGGCAAGGCAACGTCTGAAAATTTATAAGGACCTTCGGGTTTATCTGAAACGGCGTGAACGATTTCGGAATTAGTCAGCCAATACGGCGAAAAACCTGTGGAATTTGACCAACGGGAAGAAAAAATGTGATATTTTCCGTCATCGCCTTTGATCGACGAACCGCACCAAACCCAAAAACCATCCATCCGAAAACCGCTGTCGTATTTGGTCGGAAGCAAACGCGCAGAAAAATCTTCAACCTCAGTATTTGCCAACAATTTCGCCAATCCGAGTTTATTTTCTTTAATTCCTTCAACTACCAGCCGCGCATTTTTTTCTGCTCCGAAAGCCGTTGAATGAGTATTATCTTCGATTCCATCGGGATAGTTCGGATGTTCTTTCGGTTTCAGAATCAGAAAGAGTTTTTTCGAGGCTTCTTCACCCAAAGATTTTAGCAACGCCTCAGTTTTGCGGTGCATATCAATTAGGGGAACTTTCAATTCCTGTGCAACTTTACGAACCGCATCTGGATATTCACCGTGCGTATCATAAAATTCACCTTTTTCGTTAAAACGGCGGCGCATCACAGGAGTCAGCAAAACGGGGAAAGCCTTTTTTGCGCGAACATCACTAACAAAACGAATCAAATTATTACGGTAATCAGTGTTTGCTGATGCGCCGACTTCGGGTTTATCAAGTTTTTCGTCGTTATGACCAAATTCGATAAAAACGTAATCGCCCTTTTTCAAAACATCAACGATTTTTTGCCAGCGTCCTTCATTGATAAAACTTTTGGTTGAACGTCCGTTCTGAGCGTGATTTTCGACTTTGACCTTGGTTTCATCAAAATTTATCTGCAAATACTCGCCCCAACCCGTTTCGGGACGTTTATCCGAAACTTTATTCGCCATAGTTGAATCACCGGCTAAATAAACTGTTATTTGCTGGGCGTTGACAGCAAAAGGTAAAGCTAAAATGATGAATAAGGCAAAAAATTTCATATTTGTTTTGCCCGCGAAAGACGCTAAAAGACGCAAAAAAAAAGACATTTGGTTTTGCTTTTTGTGTGTTTCGCGTCTTTCGCGGGCGAATCTTTCTTACAATTTAACCAACTCTGAAATTTTCACGGGACGGCTTTGTTCAATGCTAGTTCTGGCAGCAATCCCGGTCAAACAGGACATTGCGCCTGCTCTCGAATCGGGAAGCTGCATAATTTTCGGCAGTTCGATGTTTTTGAAAATCAAATCTTTCATTCGCCTGTCGCCGCCGCCGTGATCGCCCGTAGACTCACGCGGTTCGATGATTTCCCGCTGCTTGAAATTTTTGACGATTTCCATTTCAGTCGTTTTTTCGGGTTTCCACGGCTGACGTTCAAAATCGCGGACTTCCAAGCGTCCTTTTGTTCCGTTAAAAGCGATGCGATAACCTTCTAATGGTTCGTGAGCATTGAGCGAATATGACATATTGACCCCGTTTGAATATTTAACGATAGCGTTCATCGCGTCGTAAATATCGCAGTCTTCGCGGAAAACGCAGCCGTCGCGGTTGTAGCCATCAACGTCTTCGCACTCGTTGTAAAGCTTGACCAAACGCTGATCTTTGTTGATGTCCCAATAAAATTCGCAGCTTGATTTATAAGGACATTCGCGGCAATTTTTCGCCCGGACTTTTCCGTTTTTCCCGTAAACATTCAGCGCACCAAACGCCGAAACTTCTACCGGATCGCCATTGATCCACCAATTTACTAGATCGAAATGGTGAGTTGCTTTATGAACCCAAAGACTTCCGCCACCCGCTTTCAGACGATGCCAACGCCGAAAATAATCCGCTCCGTGATAAACATCCAGATACCAGCTAAAATCTACCGAAGTAATTTTACCAATTTCGCCCGAATCTAAAATCTCTTTTATTTGCTGATGTTTAGGAGAATAGCGATAGTTAAAAGTAACCGTGATCGGATTTTTATAACGTTTTTCGGCATCCAAAACCGCTTGTGTATCCTTTGCTTCGGTTGTCATCGGCTTTTCGGTCATAACCTTGATTCCCTTAGCCACGCCCTTTGTAATAAATTCGTGATGCGTAGAACACATTGTCGTTACCATCAAAATGTCAGGCTTGGTTTTTTCAAGCATTTCGTCGAAATTGGTAAAAGTCGGACATTCAACGCCAATCAATTTTCGTCCAGCTTCTGCACGTTTGTAATTTTTATCGCAAAGCCCGACAAATTGCAGCTCGTTTTTGTAATTATCGGCTAAATCTTTGCCCCACATTCCGGTTCCGCGATGTCCGGTTCCGACAATCGCATAGCGTTTCGGAGCAGCATTGGCACTAACAATAGCCGGGGCAAAAAGAGTGGCAGATGCAGCGACAGCGGCAGTTTTCACAAAATTACGGCGGTTTATTTTTTTTGACATATTTCAATTATCCTTTTTTCGGCGGGGCAACCCGAACAGTATTAATATCGTTGACAATTTTTCCGTTGATACGAACATTTTCCAGCGAAGAATCCTTTAAGTTATCAGCAATCGCTCCGCTTTCCACATTGTCGAAAGTGCAGTTTTTGACTTTTAAGCCGTAAATCGGAGCATTTTCAAAACCTTGTGCGTCCATTGCATACTTACTTTTCTTACTGGTGACATTTTCGACCACAAAATTTCTCATTACCGGAGTAAATCCTCCCTTTTTGCCTTCTTCGTAATTGAAATCAATGGTAATAATTGCGTTTGAGACTTCGCCGATTTTTACATTTCGGAAATAGAAATTTTCTAAAAGTCCACCGCGCGAAGCGTTATTTTTAACGCGGAAAGCATTCCACAGATCCGGAGAATCCATATTGCAATTCTCGACAAAAAGATTTTTCACCCCGCCCGAAATTTCGCTTCCGACCGTTACGCCGCCATGTCCGTCTTTCATTGTGCAGCCGCGAACGATAATATTTTCCGTCGGAACATTCAATCTGCGTCCATCTTCGTTTCTGCCGGATTTGATGGCGATACAATCATCGCCTGTATCGAATAAGCAATTTTCGATCAAAACATCTTTGCAGGACTCAGGATCGCAGCCATCATTATTCGGTCCGTGCGAAACGATTGACAAACCGCGAACAATAACGTTTTCGCACAAAACGGGATGAACTTCCCACATCGGCGAATCAATGATTTTTACGCCTTCGATGAGAACGTTTTTGCATTTATAAGGTTGAATAAAATTCATCCGCAAAAAATGTCCTTCACCAAAAACACGGTCTTTAAGCGGAACACCGTCCTGCATCATTTTGTAGAGTTTATCGCGGTCTGGTTTTTGGCTGATTTTCGCGGGATCGCCGCCGTAACGCGGATTTCCGTGCCATTTCCAAAAACTTTCTTTGCTTTGTCCGTCCAAAGTTCCTTCGCCTGTAATTGCGACGTTTGTTTGCTCGTAAGCATAAATCATCGGCGAATGATTCAGACATTCCATCCCTTCAAATCGGGTGTGAACAACAGGCAAATAGTCTTTTCCGTCCTTGCTAAACTTAAGAGTGGCATCTTTTGAAACGAAGAGATTGACGTTTGATTTAAGATGAATTGCACCCGTCAAAAATTCACCTTTCGGCACAACTACTCGCCCGCCGCCTTTTTTATTGCATTCCTCAATCGCTTTAGTAATCGCTTGTGTATTCAAAGTTTTACCGTCACCAACTGCACCATATTTGGTTATTAAATAATCCTTTTTCTTAAAAGTTGGCGGTTTAATCCGAGCCAGAATTTTGGGATAATCGGTTAACCAGGGATCGTTGGCAGTTTGACTAAAAACTAAATTTGGGAGAAGCGACAATGCCGCTCCTCCTGCGATTAAAGACTGGATGAATTCTCGACGATTTTGCATAATTTCTTTTTTTTGCCACAGAGTTCACAGAGAACTCAGAGAAGTTTTTGCCGTTTATTAAAATAGCTTTGTGGCTATAATTTAGATGCCCATTTACTAACAATTTAGCTCAGTGAACTCTGTGTCCTCTGTGGCTAATTTTGTTTTGCTTTCCACTTCGGATAATCAACATCCAAAAGTTTTTGCGGACTGTTCGTGTAATAGTTGTAACCCGTTCGACGCTCGATTTCGATGTCAGCCAGATTTGCTCTTAAAACTTTGTCACGCCCAATAAATATCGGACGATTAGTTGGAATTTCGTAAAATCTTGCCCACAACGGCGGAGCATTTTTGTCTTGGACGACCACGCGGTCAAAGCCTCTCGGCGCATCTTTGACGGGAATATTTTCTGTTTTTATGCCTGTAATTTTTGTTTGTTCAAACCATTTTACAGCCGATTCAATCGCCTCAACAATTTCCGGCGAAGGATTTTTAATTTCCATCAGAAATTTGACGATTCCGACACTTTCATAGCCGCTCAAACTGATTGGTTCAAAGTTTCGCGCGGGTGCCGGTTCGAGCGTAAATTCATCGTGTTGAGCGCACCAAACTGTTTTGACTCCATTGATTTTGACCTGAGTTTTCAGAATGACATCAATTCCCTTTTGCACGGCTTTTTCCGCTTTTGCCCGCCGTTCTTCATCTACAAAAAGATAATCAGGCTTTTTGTTTGCAATTTCCCGCAAAAACTCCAAAACACCAACCATTGCGTCATCATTGTAGGTGATGTGTGTGTAATAACCTTTTTTTAACGGGAAAAATTGCGGAAAACCGCCGTTTTCGTATTGGGATGAAAGGAGGTAATCCAAACCTTTGAAAAAAGCCTCTTTGAAAACAGGGATTTCGGGGCGATTTGGATTTGAATTGGTCAAGCCGGTAATGACTCTAGCCAGATAAGCCGATTGCGTATAACTGGTTCGATTGTCAATCGTCGTTTCGGAAATATCGGACTTTTTTGCAGTGATCTCGTTTTTTTGTTTGGCGGTTAAAAGTGCCGCCTGATCCTCATTCTTTTCCCAACCGCCGTTTACTTTTTGATAAACCAAAAGCTGATTGGCAATCGTCACGGCTTCATCGGTCGGATACCAAATCGGCTGACGTTTCAAAATATCGGTTCCCCATTCAACCGTTTTGAAAACGCCTGAAACTTTAGCTTTTGAATCCGGGGCTTTCGGATTCCAACCGTCTTCGCCTTTTAAAAAATTTTCGGCGGAAAATTGTTTGGCTTCGTCTTCGGTTAATTGGTGCGACCAAGCGACTCTGGCTGAATTATTTGCGCCTTGTCCGCTCGATTTGAATTCAGCAAAATAAGCCGTTTTTTCGCGTTCGGGCTGCCAATGATGCCAACCTTCAGGGCGAATATGTCCGCCCATTTCGGTTTCGAGATAAACCGTTCGTCCGTAATCGCGCCACGGACGACCGAGATAAACGCCTTTGACTGAACTTTCTGCCGTCAATTTGGATTTAATAAAAATCAAACCGCTTGGTTCATCCGCCGCAAACCGCATCGGCGCGGCAATGTAGCCATCGGTTTTGCTGTGGATTTCACAATTTTCAAAAACTGCGGCGGCTTGCCCGAAAATAAAATCAACCGAGCCTTCGATATACGAATCAACAAAATATTGCCGTCCGCGCCGGGTGTAAAGCGTGTCCTGCCAAGCTAAAAATCGGCATTTTTTAAAAATTGTGCGATCTGAATCGCTGACCACGGCAACCGCCTGCGAACCGACTCCGAACGAATTTTCAAACGTAATATTTTCGGCGTAAAAATCGTGTCCGGCAACAAAAAAAGCAAACGCCGCTGAGGTCGAACCCGCATCTTTATTGGAAATTTTGAAAGTTAATTTGGTAGTTTCGGCATTATCGCCAATTAAGGAAACAAATGGTTTAGTGGCGGGAATGCTGATTTGTTCTTCGTAAACGCCGGGTTTGATCCGAATTGTAAAACGGCTTTTGTTGTTTTCGGGAACTTTGGCAATTGCCTCGGAAACGGTTTTGACATCGCCCGAACCGTCTGCCGCTACTACAATTTCATCTTTTGCCGTTGCACTAAAAGCAACAAAAACACTAAAAATAAGAACTAAAAATACTTGGAAAAATTTTGTAACCACTTTTTTTATATTTTCCTAAAAATGCCGCAACACCATTAGATGTAAACAAATAGTGTTACGGCATTTTATTTCAAACAACTAATTTACTATCAAATTAGAAGGTGAATCTTGCTCCTAATTGAATATCTCTCGGCAAGTTTCTTTGAGCGTTGGCAAATCCAAAAGTTGAAGTAGAACCAACCGAAGGACTTAGATTCAACCCGGTCAAATAAACCCAGTTCAGCACATTGATTCCTTCAACCCGAACCTGTAATTTCATTCCTTCACGAATCGTAAAGTTTTTGGTCAAACCGGCATCGAATTTTTGGAACGGCTGATTGCGGAAATTGTTCAAGGTATATGGCATATATCTCAAAACATTCTGCGTAGAAGTTGTATAGTTATTGCCAAATGACGGAACTGTCAGCGCACCTGTAGCCGGATTGGTCAACAGGAAACCCGAGGTATCAAAAGCCGGAATATCAACCCCATATTTTCGACCTTGGCTGTCATACTGACCAAGTTTATTTTTCAATTTGGTCGGATCACCGTTGTAATAAACGTTCGGTAAAATCAGCGGCTCACCGCTTTGCCATTCAAAAATGCCTTGCAGCTGCCAACCGCCTAAGATTCCGTCGATCCATTTATTCCAATTGCTTCCGAACGCTCTTTTTCTACCAACCGGAATTTCGTAAATTGTCGAAAAAGTAAAGCGATGCGGACGGCTTCCGGTCGAGATCATATCCGTTAATTCAGCATCCTGCGGATTCAATTTACGGACTTTTTCGTGGTCATACGAGAATGTATATGAACCGTTGAAAGTCAATCCTTGGGTATAGCGTTTTACGGCTTGCAATTGAAGCGAACCAAAATCGCTGCTTCCGTTATACGAAGTCGTTACTAAATCCTGGAATTGCGGATTTGCCGTCAGCAATCTGAAACGGGCAAGTGTGCTGGCGTTCCAGGTTGAATTAGTTGGCACTAAGCCTCTGAAAGGATTAGCCACAGTAGTTGTCAAAAATGTATTGACACTGGAAATTGCATTAGTAATGGTGGTGTAATCCGTAACCCCTGCCAAGTTATTCAGGTATTGGGCGGGAACATAATTTAACTGATTAAAGACCGGTAAATTATACCCGTGTGAATAAACGGCATCGGCACTAAAACCAACTTTGAAAGGTAATTCCCGTTGAATACCGGCAACGGCTCTCATATAGTTCGCATTTTGACGTTCATACGGTAAAACCGAAGCTGACGGACCGGTTGAACCGACTGAACCTAAAGTATTTCCAACTGATGTGACCAAACCGAGCGCCGATCCGGTTGCCGGATTTAATCCGGTTGGAAAAGGATTATTAATTGTTCCGACAAAAGTTAAACCATTATCAGCCGAGGCTTGAAAAGTCGTAGATGGAGTAAATCCGACCTGAACTGACGAGGCAGTAATTCCGGCAAGTTGGAACGGTGCAGTAAAGATTCCGAATCCTGCTCGAAGAACTGTTTTATCATTCCACGCAAAAGAAGCTCCGATTCGCGGTTGAAAATTATTTCTATCGGTTGATTGCTGCGGTTTTTTACCACTGTCGGCAAAGATCAATCCGCCTGCCAAGCTCTGAAATGCATTGCTTGGAATTCCAGCCGGCACGCTGGCATTGTAGTTATTCAAGGCAGCGGCTTGAAGCGGGTTTGCGATAGTTGGATTGTATCCAACCACAATTTTTCCGTTCGCTTCACGAAGTCCGCCTTCTATTTCATATCTAAAGCCTAAATTTAATGACAATCTTTGGGTAACGCGCCAATCATCCTGGAAGAAATATCCTTGGTAATTTGAAGCAACATTATAACCAACGCCTTGATCTAAAGTTCCGCTGGTGACATAGCCCAGCAAAAATGAAGCCAAATCACGTCCGACTGCACCGGCTCCATTGATCGAAGAATTTGTTGTGATCAAAGAACCTGATGATGCCTGAGTAGTAAAAGTTCCGGTGGTTGTAAAGTTTCCGGCGTTGTTTCCATTGGTGATTCTATCCTCAAAAAGACGGCGAATATCAATTCCATATCTGAAAGTATGATTTCCGGCAATTTGAGTAAATGTCGGCTGCACCGATACTTCATTAAATGCTCTGGTCAATCCTTCGTTATAATCCGAACGCTGCGGTCCCCAGGTTGTATAGTTGGTAAAATTAAACCGTGGCAGCATCGTTGAAGTGCTGATTGCCGAAATTCCCGTAAATCCCAAAGCAGAAGAGGAAATCGGATTTGCCGGAACTCTTTGCTGTTTGAAATTGTTGTAATTTCCTTTGATGTCGAGAATTAATTTGGAAGATAAGGTAGCAGTATAATCTACGTTTCCGCCTCTGTTTTTGCGATATTCAAAACCTCTGGTAAACGCATCGTCCGTTTCAAGGTAATTGAATTTATCGTCATAATGCGAGCTCCAAAAAACCTTACCGAAAATCTTTTGACTATCACTGATGTTGTGATCAATTCTCGTCAAAACTGTTTTATACGGAATAATATTGGTTTCATTGGTAAAATAGTTATTAGTCAATCCGGGCAAATTTGGTAAGGGATATAAACTCAAAAATTTGAGTGCTGCCTGATTGATTTTACCGGTGGGTATAATGTTTCCGGCAAAAGGAGTCCGGCAAATTGTCGTTCCGCTGGAACTGGCAACACAAGCAGATGTTCCTTTAAAGGCAGTTGTCGGATCATAAATTAAAATACTTTGTCCCGGCGTTGAAGAAAGCAGTTCGGAAAAATCTCCGATTCTCATTTTGGCAGTTGGAACAGATAGTAAAACAGGTTGCGGAACTCTGTTATATGCCTGTTCATAAGCTGCCATAAAGAAAGTTTTATCTTTGATGATCGGACCGTTGACCTGTCCGCCAATACGATAATAGTGACGGCTCGGACGGTCTTGTCCGGCGGCATTACTGTAAAAATTATTGGCTGTAAATGGAGTGCTTCGGTCAAAATAGTAAGCCGAGCCGTGCAGTTTATTAGTTCCGTTCTTAACTGCGACATTGACCGTTGAGCCGCCGGTAAAACCGTTTTGTGCGTCAAAACTGCTGGTTTGAATTTTGAATTGCGAAACTGCATCTGCCGGAGGCGTATAAGCGACCGCGCCGTCAAAAGCAAGGTTCGGAGAACCGTCAAGCGTAATCAGGTTGCCGCTTGCACCGTTTGAACGAAACGATGCCAGATTCCCGTTAGAAGTCGGACCAACAAACTGCGGGTTTCCGGTATATGAAACGCCGGGAGCCTGGGTAGCTAAAAGATATGCGGCTCCTTCTGAAAGCGGAAGTTCTTCGATTTGTCTTTGTGAAATAACCACTCCGGTTGTTACCGAACCTTTTTCAACTATTTCATTATCAGCGACAACCGTTACCTGCTGAGCGGCTGTTCCTACTTCCAATTTAACATCCACTGCCAATCGGTCATTAACATTAACAACTATTTGGTCACGGACAGACGTTTTGAAACCTTCTCCGGTAACCGTCACAGTATATTTTCCCGGATTTAGAAAAGCAGCTGTATAATTGCCATCATCATTAGTTTTAACTGTCACTGAAACATTAGTGTCAGCATTTCTGACAACTACGGTGGCACCGGGAATAACTGCCCCGTTAGGATCACTTACGTTTCCCGTAATTGTTCCTCTGGATTCTTGAGCAAAGGCTAAACCTATATTTAATATCAATAACAAAGAAAGAAAAACACACGTTTTTAATACTTGAAACTTCATAACGCTAAATTAACTCCGAAACTCTTACAATTTTATCTATTGGTCTTACCAATAATAGATTCTTTTTTTTTATAAGGCAAATGAAATTTATTAATTCTAAAAAAACAGATAGCTGCTATTCTTTATTTCTCAATGTAAGACTAATAATTGCTTCAATTTGCTGATTTAGCTGCCCAATTATGAGTTTTTTTAACAAACTATTATAAACTTAACCAATGAAGTAATTTTAATTAATAAGGTTTTACCAATTAAAATAATATTTGGTGATTAATATTAAAAGGTGTTATTATTCTAGCCGCATTCAATAGTATTATTTATTAAGGTATGACCACTGCGAAAAATAAAAAATTTAAACCGATAAACAACGAAAGCAGCAGTAATATTTCACAAGAGGTTGTTTCACGGTTACGCGATATGATCCACCGCGGAGAAATTAAAGCCGGTGATAAACTGCCGCCTGAAAGGGATTTAGCAAAATTATTAAATGTCAGCCGCCCGACTTTACGCGCCGGAATTCGTTCTCTGGTAGCAATCGGAGTTTTACAATCAAAACAGGGCGCGGGAACTTTTGTAGTTAATAATGAAGGTCCGCCGAGTTTAGACGGTAATCAGCTCAGATTATTAGCTTCGTTGCGCGGTTTTACTAATTCTGAAATGTTTGAAGCACGTCTGGCACTGGAAATGTCAGTTGCCGGATTAGCGGCGGAAAGAGCAACGTCCGACCAGCTTGCTTCATTAGCTGAAGAATTAGCCGGAATTTTCGGCTCGATCGATGAACCTGAACAGTTTTTGGTTCACGATATGAATTTTCACCAATTGGTCGCGGCGGCTTCAGGCAACCGGATTTTGACTTCGTTAATGAATATGGTGGCAACCATTCTTTTTGACGTTCGCAGTAAAACCGTGAAACGGGCGCGGGATCTAAAAGAATCTGCTGAAATGCACCGCATTATTTATCGGGCAATCCGTGACAGAAAAGTAGAGGATGCGCGTAACGCAATGCGTGAACATCTTTTGAATGCTCAAGCTGCTCAGGCTAAAGAAATGGAGATCGGCGAAAACGGCAAAAAGTAATTTTATCCTAATTCCTGTAAGCGTTTCGCAGCATATTCGGGCGTAATGTCTCTTTGCGGACTGCCCAAAAGTTCAAAACCAACCAAAAATTTTCTGACGGTAGCCGATCTCAATAAAGGCGGATAGAAATGTGCATGAAAATGAAAGTCGTGTTTCTGTTCCGTATTAAAGGCGTTCTGGTGAAATCCCATACTATACGGAAAAGAAACATCAAAAACCTTGTCATAGCGTGAAGTAATTTCCCGCAAAATATCGGCTAAATCAAATCTTTCCTGTTCGTTGATCTCGGTGAAATCTCCGAAATGACGTTTGGAAATAATCATCGTTTCAAACGGATAAATTGCCCAAAAAGGAACCAGAACGGCAAAATTTTCATTTTCGTAAACGACTCTTTCCGCTTTACTTAGCTCAAGTTTCAGATAATCACAGAGCAGGCAGGAATTATGTTTTTGCTTGTAATCGGCAAATGATTTAAGTTCTTTACTCAATTCATTTGGAACGCTTTCGCTTGCCCAAATCTGTCCGTGCGGATGAGGGTTACTGCTTCCCATCATTTCGCCGCGATTCTCAAAAATTTGGACGGATTTAATAAAATCATTTTGACTCAAATTTTCGGCTTGCGCCTTCCACGTCTCGACAACTTTTGCAATATCAACGGTTTGCATTTTTCCCAAAGTCAAGCTGTGGTTTGGTGAAAAGCAAATCACGCGGCAAATTCCGCGCTCACTTTGCGAAATAAGCAAGTCATTTTCATTACTTTCGGATTTATCCAGATTCGGGTAAAGTGCCGCAAAATCATTGTCAAAAACAAAGACATCCGAATAATTCGGATTGATTACTCCGCCGGAACGCGTATTTCCGGGGCAAAGATAACAATTCGGATCATATTGATTCAAAAAGTCACCGGCGACTTTTTCGACTTGTCCCTGCCATGGTCTTTGCGTGCGATGCGGAGAAACGACTAACCATTCTCCGGTCAATGGATTAAAGCGGCGATGCGGATGTTCAAAATTCATTTTCTCTTAAAATTCTCGTTGATAAATTCCCGAAATTCAGCAGCATGATTTTTCTTGACCAAAGTAACGGTCGAACCACCAAAACCGCCGCCAAACATTCTTGAACCATAAACAATATCTGTCCGTTGCCGGGCTAATGCGACCAACAAATCCAATTCATAGCAACTTACTTCGTAATCATTCTTTAGACTTTCGTGTGATTGCCACATCAAATCGCCAAAGGCTTGATAATCTTTTTGCGATAAAAACCCGGCGGCTTGTTTGGTGCGTTCATTTTCAGTAATGACATGACGGCAGCGTCTGACTATCGGTTCGGGCAAATGGTTTTCATAAAGTTTGAATTCCGCGTAAGTTAATTCGTGCAGCCATTCAATGTTTGGAAAAAATTGCTGTAAAATTTTCAGCCCGTCTTTGCAATCCTGCCGACGATTATTGTATTCGCTGGAAGCTAATTCGTGCTTAACGCCCGAATCCGTAATTACAATTTCGACCTCATTAAAATCAATCGGAATCGGTTGATATTCCAGTGTGTGACAATCAATCAAAATAGCGTGATGTTCCAAACCGATGGCGGAAGTAAGCTGATCCATAATTCCGCAATTAACTCCGATAAATTCGTGTTCGGTCTTTTGTCCGATCAGCGCAAGTTGTGTAGTTTCAATCGGTTGCCGGTTAACTTCGGTCAATGCGCGACCAACTGCGACCTCTAAAGCCGCCGAAGAAGAAACACCCGCCCCCTGTGGAATGTCGGAGTTAATCAGCAAATCGGTTGAATTTAAATTAACGCCTTTTTGCTCTAAAATTCGGGCAACGCCTTCGATATAATCAGTCCAACTATTCTTTTTTGAAAATGGCTGGTCGAGATTTATTTCGGCAAAATCATTCAAATTAAGTGATTTAACCCGAATAATTCTTGTAACTGAACTGTTCGGATTTAATCCGGCAGCTACATAAACATTTTGTTCGATCGCCATCGGCAGAACAAAACCTTCGTCGTGATCGGTATGTTCTCCGATCAAATTAACTCTTCCCGGAGCTTTAAAAAGCTGAGGTTGATGCTGATAAAGTTCAGCAAACTCAGACTCTAATTTTTCCAAATCAATCATATTTAAGACAATTTGCCAATGTTTTGAACTCACAATTTATCGCGGTAACTTATTGCAAATACACGCTGAAGCGTGGACTCAAAACTTTTTATAAATCTTTAAAAACAAATCAGTTAGTCATAAAACACACAATCTTTTTACTTTTTACTTTTGCCTTTTTACTTCATCTTTTCCCCTTTGTCGGATCATCCCAATTATCTGTCCTAAATGGCGAACCAGGCAAACCCGAATCATTGGTCAAATTTGGATTTCGCGGGTTATTGTTAAAGGCATAACGAACCGCCTTTGGCGAAACAATTTTATCCGACCAAACCTCAACCTTGTTTTTCCCGACAATTTTCGCCTCTGCCCAAATGAATTTCTGATCATAACCCGCTATCGCAAATTCGTTTAATTTATCGCCTTTTTTGATTTTCAACCCCGTTCCGACATCATCAAAGGTGAGTTCGATTTTATTTCCTTTAATGACATAACTTTTCAAAACGGGCGAATTTGTCAATTTGAATTTATAAGCCTCTTTCAAAGCCCAACGAGACATTCGCAAACCGACATCAAGTTTATTTTTCGGGTGTATATCATTCGCTTCGCCAATGTCAATCGTCACGATTAAGCCTGTATTTACCGTATTCAAAGAAGTTCGCCGTTGGGCTTCGCGGATAAAACTCCAAGGCTCATCAACCGGCTCATCTTTTGGCGCGCGATAATTCGGAAGCTGAATAATTCCGAACGGAAAATTTCCCTCGCCCCATTTTTCGCGCCAACTGCGAATCATTACAGGCAATAAAATGTTATATTGCTCGGCTCGGGCTTCGTTCGATTCGCCTTGATACCAAATAGCCCCCTTGATAGCAAAAGGCATCAGCGGCGCGATCATTCCGTCATAGATCGAAGCGGCGACACGATAATCACGCAACGCATCGGGAACTCCCGGCGATGGCGATGGACGTGCTCCGGCGGCTTTTTGTTTTTCGGATTCAACTTTCCATTTGGCAATCGCTTCATCATAATCTTTTTGCACCTTCGGGCGTTCTTCGTCCCAAATTTTCGTTCTTTCAACCGTAATCGCCAAATCAGGATTTGCTTTCAAATATTCAACCGGAGTCCATGCTTCGGCTTGCGAACCGCCCCAACTCGAATTTATCAAGCCAATCGGAACTTTCAATTTTTCCTGTAAATCAACGCCAAAATAATATCCGGCGGCAGAAAACTCTTTTACCGATTCAGGCGTGCAGTTTAACCATTCTGCCATTTTTCCAGTCCGTTTTTTGTAACCAACTATACGGCTGACATTAAAAAGTCGAATGTTCGGATGAGTTGCTTTGGATTGGACTTCTTCACCGTTGGCGGTTTCACGCAAGAGTCGCTGCATATTCGATTGTCCGGCGACCAGCCAAACTTCACCGATCAAAATATCTTTCAGTTCAATCTTATTTTTGCCCTGAATAGTCAAGGTTTGTGCCTCAAAAGTTGCTTTCAAAGGCTTTAAATCAACCCGCCATTTTCCGTTGGAATCGGCAACAACAGTCAGTTTTTGCTTTTGAAAACTTACTACAACTGTTTCTCCAACATCCGCAGTTCCCCAGACCGGAACTTTTTGGTTTTGCTGTAAAACCATTGAACTAGCCAAAACATCGGGCAGTTTGACATCTGCAAAAATGTTTAAGTTGAATAAAATTAATACAGAAATTAGATAAAAAATTTGCTTCATACACTATTTCTCCAATATTAAAACCCAATCATTTCCGCCTTTTTTATCACTTGGCGGACTAAAGGTTTGAACGCCTTGATTCGGAATTACATTTTTGGCTGAATATGTTCCATCCGTTGGATTTAACCAATAAAAAGTTATTTTAGAGTCTTTCAAAAAGCCCATTTTTACATTAATTCCGCGTCCCGTGTAAGTGTAGAAAAACACGTAGTTTTTGCCCTTCGTTGCGGCGATGTAATTGTATTTTTCGCCTTGATTTGCAACTAATTCGTTTGCCGGAACTCTTTCAAAATAAGGTTTGGAAAGCATCAATTTTTTCAAAAAAAGCATTTGATTCGCGCCTTTTGAATTGATACTTTCCCGCCAATCTATTTCCACGCCGTAAGCCGGATTCGGTTCACCTTTTTTGTAAAATTGCATAACCGAATTTTCGCCGTAGGTAAATCCTGCGCCGCCCGCAAAAACGCTCCAATAGGCGTAGCGGCGAACGTCCGCATCAGTCCAACGCGTTTGTTTCGGGTCGTGCAACCCTTGCGGAATATTTTCGTATGAAGGCTCACCGTCTAATGTCGGTTTAATTGGTTTCAAAGCATAATCATTGTCCACATATCGCCAATTATCTTCGCCGAAATGATGTTTTTCGTCTGGCGAAATATCCTGAGCGTAATTGCGATGACCGCTTTGAAACATATTAAAATCAAGCCAATTTTCGTTGTGAAAAAATTCCGAAGACATCGTGCGTCCACGCGGATGAAATGTGATGAGATGATTTTTGTCATTTGCTTTTAATGTTTTACCGATGATGTTCCAGATATTTTGATGGTCCTCCCCGCGCAGATCGCCGCCGTTCAACCAAATGATATTCCGTTTATTTTTGAAACGATTGGCAAGAAATTCCGCATAACTTTTCGCTTGCGATTCATTCAGCAAATCCGCTTTGACATTGCTTCCCCAAATAAGAACTAAAGCCATATACATCTTCCGTTTAGCGGCTTCATCAATTACCCATTCAACATGATCCCAATAATCGTATTCAGTCGGATTTTGGAAATTGTTGCCTTTTGTAACAATCCGCTTGGAAACATCTGTTCCTTCAATTGCTTTATCCCCATAAGCATTTGTCGGATTTTTCAAATCGTGCAGAAGCATTACTTGAATTGCATTGAAACCTTGTTTTTTCCGCGTCTCCAAATAATTTATCGTTTCCTCACGAGTGCATTTTTTGAGTAAAAGCCAAGCTGTATCGCCCAGCCAAAAGAAAGGTTTGTTATTTTCGGTGAAGAATCGTCCGTTCGGCGAAATTTTTAATGATTGAGCTGAAAGATTCAAGCCAAACAGAAAAATAAAAATGACCGCAATTTTTTTCATCAGTATTTTCGCTTTAACCACGATTCAGGCAAATGAATGATGCAAATGTCCATCGCTTTACCGTCGGGCGAAAGCATCGCGGATTGAATTTCAATTTTTGTTCCGTCAGGACTCATCGTCGGATGGGGATGGTCGGCGGCAGTTGTTTTATGTCCGGTCGAAAGCATAATCATTTCGTGAGTGTGGCGGTCGATCAGGTAAATACTGCGTGAAAAATCATCGCCAACCGCCCAACGCCCATCTGATGAACCGTTGACGTGCCAGAGTCCGCTGCCCGATGGGGTTTGCCCGACAATCGTCATTTCCCGTGTCCGCAAATTAACGATTCCTAATCCCGTCGGCTTTTCTCGCGTTCCCGATGGTCCCCAAGCAGGGTCTTGTCCCGGATTTGCTCCGCTGACCTGAGTTCCTTCGGCGACTTTGACCGTGCTGCCCGGAATTTGGCGGTGTCCCATAATGGCAATGGCAACCTCGTCTTTGGAAAAAACCGCTTCGTGTGTTATCCATTCAAACTCGGATTCGGGATAAAGCGGACGCAACCCGCTGCCGTCTGATTTGACCGTCCAGGTTCTTTGCGGAGACTTTCCACCCGTTTCCCAACAAAAAACGATTTCGCCCGGAACCCATGGATTCGTTTGAATATGTCCGATTTGAAATCCAACCGAAATAACGTGTTTATACTCACCGGTTTTAATATTCATCGCACCGATTCCCGAAGGTCCTGCGCCCATATTTCGCGGTCCGAAATTTGCTTCGATTTTCGCATTCGGCGGCAAATGACGTTGCGATTCATCTTTTCCCAAACGAAAATAAACCCATTCTTCATCGCCATCCAGAGCCATATCACCGCCTGCTCCGATCTCGGGTGAAGTTTTTCCGCAAACTCTTTGGTATTCATCTGCCGATTTAACGTTTTTTGCCTTTGCATCAGAAAAAAGTTTGGCAAGATCAACCTCGACAATTTCAAGTGAAGGCGGATTTCGGCGGGTATTCGGGTCGGTTTGAGCAGTTCCTTTCGGAATCCGCATAAAATATAACTTCATTGATTTTCGGGCAACATTTAGCATTCCAACGTAGCCGCCTTCGGTCACTTGGATAATTTCGCCGGATTCTTCATTAACCGCAAAGGCTTCGCCGCGCACTCGATCCGAACGAAAGATCAACCATTTTCCATCCGCAGTCCATTGATTGTGCGTCTGGTAAATTTTGGAGTCGTTGACCGGCGAACTGGTCAAAAAAGTCAGCATTGTTCCTGTCACTTCGTCCTTAACCACTTTTTTTTCGGATGGAAAGACTCTGCCGATTTGCGCGTTAGTTAAACTTGGGAAAAATAGAAAGAGATTTAAAAATAAAAGCGTAATTATTTTTTTCATAGTATAAAATCCCACACATTATTTAATGATATTCTTTTGCAGCCATTCCGCCGCATCTTTTGTCCATCTTCCCGCTTCTTTATCCGAACGCAATCCGTAACCGTGTCCGCCCGTTTGATAGAACAGAAATGTATGTTTTATCTTCCCTTCGGTTAAAGCCGCCTCGTAAATTTTTGTTCCCAAAATAAAAGTTTTATCGTCTTCGTTGTGGACGATTAAAGTAAGTGGAATTTTAGCTTTAAGATTTAATTCGGACGCAATTTTTCCCTCTTTTTCCAAATAGGCGGGATAAACCAGAATGACGAAATCGGGACGACAACTCGTTTTATCAATTGCATCCATCGGCGAATATGAACGCGAGTCAAACAAATTGCTGGCTTTAGCCGCCAAATGTCCGCCTGCCGAAAAGCCGATCACGCCGATTTTTTTCGGATTGACATTCCATTTTTTCGCGTTGATTCGCGTCAAACTTAAAGCTCTCTGCAAATCCTGAAAAGCTCCATCCCGATTTTTCGGTGTTCGGTATTTTAAAACCAAAGCCGTGATGCCAAGCGAATTGAGCCATTCGGCAACTTCAACGCCTTCTTTGTTGTATGTGACGTAATTGTAACCACCGCCGGGACAGATAATTACAGCCGGAGCGTTTTGGTTTTTGGCAGGAAAAATTGAAAGCGTCGAATGGCTGATATTGGTAATGCGCTGAACTCCGTCACCTTTCTCAGGCATATCGGCTTCGGGTTCGCTTGCCGCATCTCCTGGCATTTTGCCTTCCGTCCAAACGTCAATAACTTGAGTTGGTTTGGTTGTTCCACCAAAAGTTTGCGAAAAAGTAATCTGTGTCGAAAGAGCAACCAAGAACAAAATAGTGATTACTTGAATTGGTGAATTTGTGCGTCTTTTTATCATTAATTTATTTGTTGCAAAAACAATGTAGGGGCGATGGCTTGTCCTCGCCCGTTCATGTTGGTTTTTACTCAAGTTTCTACATTTTTTCTACTCCGCATCCCAATAAACCGTCATTCGTTGATGTTGCGAGCGGAAAAGCGGCACAAGCGTGATGTCTTCGCCGTTTGAGCCGATGGCTTTAAAAGTCAATTTGTCGCCTTTGACGGATTTAACCCAATCTTCCAAAGGTCGGTTAATATCTTTTAATTTCGGCAGTTTCGGCAAAGGAAGTTTCCAGCCGTCACTTCCTTCTTGTCCGTAAGGTCCTTCAGCCGGGAAGTTATCAGTTCCGAAAATGCCAGCCAAGACAATCGGACCATATAAAAGGGCAACACGATTCGGATTATCGGGCGTTTTTTCGATTCGCAAACTGAACGGAAAATTTATCTCAACGACATCGCCTTTTTTCCACTTTCGGTCAATCGAAATGTAGCTTCCAGCTTTGTTTTCAAACGTAAAATCTTTACCGTTTATTGTAATTCTTACTCCTTTTTCAGCCCAAAATGGACGGCGAATTTGGAGCTTTAAATTTGTGTTTTTAACTTTGTCGAAATTGATTCTAACCGCCTGTTCATCAGGGAATTTGGTTTCCTGACGAATGACAAAACCTTTTTCTTTCCAATTCAAAACCGTAGGAATGAAAAGATTGACGAAAAGCTCTTTATCATTGTGAAAATAGATAGAATCGTTGTATTTAACGTGATTTTCAAAACCCGTTCCGGTGCAGCACCAAAATGAATTTTCGAGAGTCGAAAACGGTTGAAAATATCCGCCGTAAAGACCAAGTTTGTAGCCGCCCAAACCGGTTTTCGGGTCTTGGCTGGTCAAAATTTGGTTGTAAAGAGCGCGTTCGTAATAATCAAAATATTCTGCTCGCGGATTCCATTCAAACAGATGCCGCGTCAGCTTTAACATATTGTAGGTATTACAGGTTTCGGTCATTGAACCTGACATTCTTTTTGCCAGTTCATCGCGTTTTCCGAAAACTTCGCGGTCGCTGTTTCCGCCATTAACGTAGGTGTAATGATGAACGACTTCGTTCCAAAAAACGTTGGAAATTTTTTGCCCTTTTTCGTCGCCTTCAACTTCATACATCCGAGCCGTTCCAAGTATTTTAGGGACTTGCGTATTCGCGTGCAAGCCTTCCAATATCTGATAATTCCCGTCTGCCAATGGATTCAAAACCGCCTTGTGATAAAAACGTTCGGATAATTTCAAATACTTTTTGTCGCCGGTTCTTTCTGCCAGATCAATCAATGCTTCGAGCATCCCGCCGTGTTCGACCGAAAGGATTTTTTGAATCTGTTCATCGTTCAAATCCTTGGTGAATTTGTCAGCCCAATCCGCTAATTTAGTGACAACCTCCAACGCTTTTTTGCTTTTTGCAAATTCATTCGCGTTCAGCAAGCCCTCGAAAAGTTTGTGCATTGTATACCAAGGCACCCACGAATCATCGAAATTATGGCGACCTTTGACAACAATATCGCCTTTGGAAAGCCGGGTAAAAATCTTTTTGCCATTCGGAATTGCCGAAACATAACCGTCTGCGTCTTGTTTTTGACATTCCGCAAGCTCGTCAACAATATAATTTACCCGTTCCAAAAATCTTTTATCACCACTCGAAGCGTAATACATCGCAATCGCCGAAAGATAATGTCCCAAAGTATGTCCGGCAATTCCCTGCGATTCCCAACCACCGTAGCGTTCGTCTTTTGGCTGCAAACCCGCATTTTCCCGAAAATTGTGCAATAGCCGGTCGGGTTTAATCTTTAGCAAAACTTCCGCGTCCAATTCCATCGCGTGTTTGAAAGGGCTGTCGAGCAGTTGAACTTGATTCAGTTGAAACGGATAAACTTTTGGTTTTATGGCGAATTGAGAAAAAACGAGATTTGCATTGAGCAAAATCAGAAACACGACAATTAGCGAATAAAAACTTTTTCTCATCATTTTTTCTTCACCTCCCAAACTTTCAAATTGTCATAAGTAATCATCGAAACGCCTTCCATCGAACGCAGTCCGATGCGCCCTGCACCGAGCGGTTTTTCTGTATCATCCCATTTGAAAAGAGTTTTACCATCCATTTCGATTTCTATATGTCCGCCGAATTTCAAGATTCGGATGTGATGAGGGACATCGGTTGCACCTGTGGTGAGACTTTTGCCTTCCGCAACAAGCACGAAACCCGGATTTTTTCGCATTCGATTGGTCAAGCTCTCAACTTCGGTATTGCGGCTAAAATACGAATCGGAATAATTGGCAATCGCTCCGCTGTGGTAAGTTTTGTAATCAGCCATTCGTATTGGCAGACTCAAATCGAAAATATCTTCACCGTTTTTGCCTGTCGCACAGAAAAAAACGATAGTTAAACCGCTGGTCGAGCTATTCGGACTCATTTCGAATTCGATCAAAAGATTTTCGGGGAAAATCCGTTTGTTCCAAATGACTAGATGGGAGCGTTTGGCATCCTTGATTTGATTACCATTCGCATCGAACGGCAAAGGCGAAGCACGAAGTTTTCCGTCACGAACATTAACTCCCCCTAAACCTTCGGCAATCCATTCAGCTTTTGAATCGGGTTTTCCTGTGCGAATCCAGCTTCCATCGGCATTTTGCTTGATAAAATTCTTCTCAAAAGCAATTTTCTGACTTTTGCTGAAATCGTTATCGTAAACTTTTTTCAGCTTATATTTTGAAACGTCAATCGGCGCATCAATGACGGGCGAAGTTTTAATGTTTTCATTCTGCGCGAATGCAGAAAACGAAAAAATCAAAATCATCAAAATCAAACAAATTTTCCACTTTCCGTTTTCCATTTTCCGTTTCTTCAGTTTTTCCCGTTTTCGTCCAATTCCAGACGCAAATAGTCATATTGAACTCCGCGCGTTACATTTCCTGCCGGAATCGTTAATTTCAGAATGTTTGTTCCCGATTTCATCAAAGAGGCATCAAATGAAATCATTTTTTCCTGCCAATAACCACGATTTGCATCACGCCGAATAACTCCTGTATCAAGCAAATCCGAAATAATACCAATTGGCTGGTCATTTAGTTTAAGAGCCAAAGTTTTTGATTCAGTTCCCGCGAATGCTATTCGCAGAGTCGCTTTGCCGGTCGGATTTTTGGGCAAATCAAACGAAACCGTCCAAGTTGTTTCGTCGCCCCGACCTTTTGAAACGTCACCATTAAGACGCGGAACCTGCATCAAATTCCAGTCTTTGCGGTAATCGCTTTTGCCGATGACAAAATTGACATCGTTCGGAAAATCTTTTGGATATTGATTGTATAAACCCCATTGCCAGTAATGGTCACCGTGCAAAAACTCACCCGAAGTTCGGTCGGGAATTCCGATTTCCCAAAGCTGTTTGCCGTAGCGAACAGGTTGCCAAACTAATTTATCGAGATTTAAGATTTTTCCGGCTTCGACGGTTACATCGGTTTTGGCGTATTCTCCCAAAACGCCATCAACAAAAGCGTGCAAAGTAAAATTTCCGGGTCGCACATTTGGGATCGTAAATTTTCCATCTTTGTCGCCGCGCACCCAGAATTGATAATATTTTCCGTCCTTTTGCCAATCAACCGTTTCGCTTTTTTCGGTTTGATAATCGGGATGAGCAAGTCCGACCAGCAACTTGGACATATTTACCTGTGCCAAATCTTTCAAAATAATTTGTCCCGTCACTGTTCCGCGATTTTTTGCGCTCGGATAATTGTCGTCAATCGCCCAATCATAAACCCATTTTTTAGCTTCTTTTTCGGCTTGTGCTAAAGCATTTTTGTGCATCGCTTCGGGAGTTTCACCGCTGTTGACGTAGAGCATAAAAGGACCGATAGTTTTACGCCATTCTTCGCCTTGATTAGCTTCCAAAACCGTTCCGCCGTAATGAGGACCTTTCCAGACATTTAAAATTGTGGCAGGAGCAGGTGCAGTCAATGAGTCGGTAAATGTCGCATCACGATGCGCGGAAAGTTCGAGCTTGGTTGGTCCGCCGCTCATATATTCATTGGAAGGATTTATCAGCCAAATCCCGATTTTTTGCTTGGTTGAACTCCAGCCGTAAGCGGGCGTGTCAAACTGAACGGCGGCATAATCGTATTTATGCTCGACCTGACCTTTCATCACTCCGCTGTTCATCAGACGGGCTTCTTTCATATTCATCACCGTTCCGTGATTCCAATCATCAGCCGTAATCATCTGCATGGAACGGCGCGAATCAACCGTCATCCAATCGAAAACTTCGTCGTTTAATTTGACGACAAAACGTCCGACCGGAAAGGTTAATTTCGGATGTTCGGGTTTGTGATGCCAGATTTCTTCCAGATAAATTCCCGAATCGCCGCGTCCCAATGAATAACGAACTTCGATGTCAGCAGGAACGCTTTTCGCCGGATCGCCGTCATACGCAAATTTGACTGAAACGGTGGCGCGTTCGCCTTTTATTTCAGTGGGATTCTGCAAAATGGAAGCCTGACGAATCGTCCCAAAATTCTGCGGAACGGCTGGCAATTTCCAAAATCCGTCAATTCCCATCGGACCGATCATTTCCAGCTTTTTGTATTTATATGAAGCAATCGAAGCAGAATTTTTGTCAATTTTGGCGATGACAATTCCGTTGTCGAGCGTGTAAAAATTGCCGTCATCGGTTAAAGAAACGGCTTTATTTGCCTGACCGTAAATCAGATTAGAACTTCCAAAAAGTAAAAATAATCCAATTGTAATCTGTAAAAACTTCTTCATTAATTCACTTTCCA
Source organism: Pyrinomonadaceae bacterium (assembly GCA_019694395.1). GTDB lineage: Bacteria > Acidobacteriota > Blastocatellia > Pyrinomonadales > Pyrinomonadaceae > JAIBCC01. The sequence goes on from JAIBCC010000005.1 coordinate 201,794, forward strand.
ATTTTCCGAATCAACGTGTTCACGCTGCATAATTTCTTCGATTCGTTTGACGACATCAGGAAATTTGCCAGAAATATCGGTCGTTTCTTTTTCATCGGTCGCCAAATCGTAAAGTTCAAGCTTGCCTTTGATACCCCTGCGAATTCCTTTCCAGTGACCGAAGCGGACGGCTTGGACAAATCCGCCTTCGTAAAATTCCCAATATTGATAATCTTGTTTCGCAGATTTTTTGCCGAGCAAATCCTGCTTAAATGATTTTCCGTCAACACGATTTTCAAATTTTGCACCAATCAAATCGGCAAAAGTCGGAAACAGATCGTATTGCGTCCAAGCAGTTGCAACTTCTTTGTTAGGCTTGATTTTCCCGTTCCATTGAGCGATAAACGGCGAACGAATTCCGCCTTCGTAAAGATCGCGTTTGATTCCGCGTAAGCCCATATTGCTTTGAAAAAGAGTTTGGTCGTAACTTCCTTCAACTTTCCCTTGCGGTCCATTGTCGGACATAAAAATGACGATGGTGTTTTTGTCGAGTTTTAATTCTTTCAGCAGTTTATTTATCTTTCCGACTTGTTCATCAATCAGCGAAACCATTGCCGCGTAGTTTTTTTGCTGAATCGTCCAATTTTCGTCTGTGTAGGGCGCATTGGAAGGAATTTCCATTCCGTTGCCCGTTTTGCGATTTAATTCATTGTTGGCGTGCGGCAAAATCGTCGCGTAATACAGGAAAAACGGTTGATTTTTCTCACGTTTGATAAAATCTTCGACCTCTTTTTGAAACAAATACGGTGAGTAATTTTCGACTCCGAGTTTCACAATTTCCTGATTTCGCCAGAGCGTTTCGGGATGATAATTGTGAGCAAGAGTTTGGTTCAAATAGCCGAAAAAGTAATCAAAACCTTTTTTATTGGGAATTCCTGTCGTGCCATCTTCGCCCAAACCCCATTTGCCGATTAAACCCGTTCGATAGTTTTGTGTTTTAAAGATTTCGGCAATCGTTGTGTCTTCGGGACGGAGCGGAACGCGTTCACCTTTCAGATTTTCGTTGCCGCGAATTCGGGCGTGTCCCTGATGCAAACCCGTCATCAGGCTCGCCCTCGACGGGGCACAAACAGGTGCAGACGAATAAAAATTTGTGAACTTCACACCATTTTTCGCCATCGCGTCCAAGTTCGGCGTTTTGATGTATTTCTGCCCGTAACTACCCAAATCTCCAACGCCCAAATCATCTGCTAATATCAAGATAATATTAGGCTTTTTGGCTTGAGCGAAAGCGGAAAAACTCAATAATAAAATTGTCAGCAAAACTTTTATCTTCATTTTCCAACCTTAATTGAAACCGATGCTGATTTCAGACCTTCAGCCGTGGCGGTCAATTTAATATTTCCCTTGTCGGCATTGGCTTTGAGCATCGCAAAACAAAAACCGTTATATGCCTTTCGGTTTGTTGCCTGAAAAGGTTCGATGCTGTTGTTGTCAAAACTGTCAACTGTCCCGATTGTTCCCGCACCTGAAACTTGAAAGTTAATCAAATTATTCGCATTCGGAACTAAAACTCCGTTTTCGTCAACGATTTTAACTTCCGCGAAAACAACGTCATCCCAATTATTTTGAATCGAATTTTTATCAACGGTCAGCAGAATTTTGGCGGGTTTTCCGGCAGTTTTCAGTTCGTAATCGGCAACGATTTTTCCGCCGTTTATTCCGACAGCTTTGATTATTCCAGTTTCAAAATTCACTTTCCAATTGCGCGGGGAATCATCTACAGGTTTCGATTTTTTGCCCAGACTTTTGCCGTTCAAAAATAATTCGACTTCTCCGCAGTTACTGTAAATTTCGACGTTTTCTTCGTGCGGCGAAAGATTTTCGGGATTCCAATCGGAAAATAAAACTGTCGGACGGCGTTCTTCGTTTGGATTGTAACCGGGATCGGTCGGTAATTTCGGCGTTCGGGCGATACGTCGGGCGATGTAAACCATCGGTTTATCCGACCACCAGCTTTGACGTTGAAAGGCAAGCGGTCGCCAAGTCGCGGTTTTGTAAAGCAAGCCTGCATTGTAAGTATTGGTCGGAAATTTAACAGTTTCGCCGATGTAATCAATGCCTGCCCAAACGAAATGTCCGGCGTATTCAGGATTATCGCGGACGGCGAGCCACTGCGTTAATTCGTGCGTGTTTTCCGTCCCGATAATTTTGCGGGTCGGCTTTTGTCGATGCGCCGCCAGAATTTCTTTTTCGCGGTAATTTTGCCCGACGACATCGAGCAGATCAGCTAAACCATTATCATAATCTTTGCTGACATTTGGGCGAAAAAGTCCTTGTGTAACAGGGCGGGTAGGATCATTTTCGTGAAAAGTTTCGACCAAACCTTTTAAGATCGGAATCGCAATTTCGGGTTTCGGCGTGTCGTGAATTTCGTTTCCCGCACTCCATAAAATAATGCTCGGATGATTGCGGTCGCGGCGCACTGTGTCGCGGACATCACGTTTTGACCATTCATTAAAATACAAATGATAATCAAACGGATTTTTCGCCACCGTCCATTGGTCAAAAAGTTCGTCCATCACGAGCAAACCCATTCGGTCGGCTAAATCCAAAACTTCCGGTGCGGGCGGATTATGTGCCGTGCGAATCGCATTCACGCCGATTTTCTGAAACTCTTTGAATCTTCGTTCCCAAACCGCTAACGGAACGGCTGCGCCGAAAGCACCGCCATCGTGATGAACGCAAACGCCTTTGACCTTAAAACTCTTGCCATTCAGCCAAAAACCTGTGTCCGCGTCAAAATGAAATTCGCGGATGCCGAAAGGGATTATTTCTTCATCAATCGTCTGTTTATTGCTTCTAATTCGGGCAACTGCTTTGTAAAGAATACCTTTTTCAACATTCCAGAGTTGCGGATTTTTTACGTTTAATTCCAGACCGAAACTTGTTTGCTGTTTCGGTGAAATTGGAATTGATTTATTTTCAGCAGTAGCGACTATTTTTCCGTTTGGATCAAGAATATCGACTTGCATTGAAATGGTCTGAGCCGAATTCGATTGACTGATTACCTCACTTGAAACTTTCACAACCGCTTCTTTTTCATTGACTTGCGGAGTTGTCACGAAAACTCCGTATTGCGGAAAATAAACTGCATTTTTCTTCACCAGTCGAACATGACGATAAATTCCCGCGCCAGTATACCAACGCGAAGCAGGTTGTAAAGATGTGTCGGCTTTGACGGCAATGACATTATCTTTTCCAAAATTTAGATGATCGGTTAGTTCGTAAGAAAAACTGATATAGCCTGACGGACGCTGACCGAGATGATGCCCGTTTATCCAAACATCCGAAATTCCCATCACGCCGTCAAATTCGATGAAAAACTTTTCACCCTCGTCTTTTTCGGAAACCACAAAATGTTTGCGATACCAAGAAACGCCCGACGGCAAGAAACCGCCCGAACCTGTCGTCGGATTCTTTTCGTCAAAAGGTCCTTCGATGCTCCAATCGTGAGGGACATTCAGTTTTCGCCAAGTCGAATCATCAAAGTCTACTTTCTCAGCATTGTCTGCATTTCCTTTTAAGAATCGCCAATCTAAATCAAAAGAACTAGTCACGCGTGATTGAGCATCAACGTAAACACTGGAAACATTAATACTTACTAAAATCAGCAAAAATAAAAAGATGGGTTTGGTGTGTTTGGTTTTCATAATTTTTGCCTTTTTACTTTTTACTTTTTACTTGCGGTTCCGCACTTCCTTTGGCTTGCTTTAATGCCCATAAAATTCCGCCTAACAAATGTTTTTTGAATGATTCGGATTGTAAAACGTCTTCCCGGTGTCCGAGTGCGGTGTAAAAAACTTTGCCTTTGCCGTAATTGTGACACCAGGCAATCGGATAAAAACCTGATTTGTTAAAGTTTTCTTTGTCGCTTTGGTTTGGATTTTTGTCTAGCGAAAGCAAAATATGAGTTTTTTCACGGCTGAAATTTTTGAATGTATAAATTTCGTCAAAAATTTCAAAAGATTTATCAAAATTCTCCGTTGCCGCATGTTTTTGGTCATTATTATTGAGAGTGACTTTTAGCTGTGGTCCGTGAGCTAAAAAAGTTCCGCCAATCATTTCGTAATATGGTTGATTTTCCTTAAAAGTATCGGTTGCAGCGTGAATTCCGATAAACGCTCCGCCCGCTTTAATCCACTTTAAAAAAGCCTCCATACTCGGCAAAGGCAAATCTCCGGTTGTGCTGGCAAAGATAACGCCGTCATAGTCTTGCAGCCCTGCCGCATTCATTTTAACTGCTAAATCTTCGTCTGTTCGGGCGTAATCAACCGTAAAATTTCCGCTTGATTTCCCCAATTCTTCGATTACTTTTTCTAAAACAGGTATTGACTGATGCTTGTAGCCTTTTGTCACTGTTACGACCAACAATTTCTTAGGTTTTGCATAACTTACAGAAACCGAAAACAGTAAGAAAAAGCCAATAGCAAATAAAATTCCAAGTTTTGAAAAAATATTATTCATCATCTAAAACTCTTTCTTGTCAGTTTTATCAATTTTGCCATCAGCTACGTTTTTACTGTTTGTCACACTAAAATCCGATACATTTTTTAGGGAAAATAGTTTCTGATTTGTCTGGATTTTCAAGCGGTCAAAATCAATTCCATGCACATTATCTAAAACAAAAGCGGGACGAAAATCTTCTTTTTGAAATGAAACGCGGATGTTATCAAAAGTTACATTTTTAGCGTGGCGAATGTAAAAAGCGGAAGCAGGAAGCACGCCAAACATACTCGGTTCGGGATAATTTTTTTCGTTTTCGGGGACTTCACGAGCTGCGTCCTCTTTTGTGCCTCCGCCTTTATAATTGATGTAAATATTGCTTAAATTTACATCTTCAATCAGGCTTTCGGGCAATCCGGCAATGATCGAAGCAAATTCCGAATGAGCATCGTAAACCACTACATTACTTATATTTACTCGCTTAACCCGGGCGATTGGGGAACCTTCTGGACCTCGTTGACGCTTGCCTAAACGAATAAAGATCGGCGCAGTCAAAATATCGCGCATTGTGATATTGGTGATGGAAATGTCCTCGATATTGCCACCGTCAACAGTTTCCAGCGCGAGTCCGCGGCAATGAACAAAATTAATATTGGAAATCGTGATATTTTTGAATCCGCCATTTGATTCCGTGCCGAATTTAATGCGTCCGGTCGGGCGATCTTTGTCGGGGGCAAATTCCTGTGTGGCTTGATAAGTTCCATCCAGCATCGTGCCTAGATCAAAAGCTGAAACCTGCGAGTTTGTGATCGTGACATTTTCGGTGGCGCGGGCGAATCCGAGAGCGTAACTGCTTTTCAAAACAATCGCATCATCATTCGGCGTATTGACGTAAGTATTTGATATTCTGACATTTCGGCAAGCATCAATATCGAACCCGTCCCGGTTGGTGTCAACTTTCAGACCGTCAATTACCAGATTATCAACACCGGTTGCCAAAAGCGCGAAATGTCCGCCCTGAAAAATCGTAAAATCTTTTAAAGTGATATTTTTACTTAGTTTTAAGGCGATTGCTTTTGTTCCCAAACCGTCCATTTCTTTCAAGGGAGAGGTTTCGCCAAGCGGTGAAACATTATTTTTCATACTGCTCGGCGTTTCACCTTCGGTGCGTGGCTTTTGCGGTCCCGGACTGCGGCGGCTCAAACCTTTTCCGTCAATTTTTCCTTGTCCGACAATCGCAAAATTCTCAATTCCGATGCCCCACATCAAACTGTTTTGCCAATGTGAATGTCCGAAATCCTGATACATATCCCATTGATTCGGCTCAAAACTATCATATTTTCCTTTGTGAATTGCCGGATCAGCCGCCAAAATCGTCGCGCCGTTGTCGAGGTAAAGCGTGATATTGCTTTTCAAATGAATGGAAAATGAAAGATAAGTTCCGGCAGGAAACAAAACTGTTCCGCCTCCGTTTTTCGCCGCCGTCTCGATTGCTAAATTTATTGCATCAGTGTCGAGAGTTTTGCCATCGCCTTTTGCTCCGTAATTCAAAACATTGTAAAAATTCCGAGTTTCAAAACGCGAACCTGACGGGCGATTGGTTGTAAAATCGCCTTCAACCTGAGAAAAAATAATCTGCGTTTGCAGGACGCAAATGACAAAGAAAAAGAAAAGTTTTTTCATAAAATTATTTCTTTTTAACTTCCGGTAAATTTACATTTTCGCTGTTGACCAGCTTCAAAGGTTCTCCGTTATCAGTTTGGAGTTTGACATCTTTCATTATCCAATTTTTAGCAAATTGAATTGTTCCGGCTTCTTTGCCCTGAGCTTTAATATTTGAAAACGTTACATTTAGAATCATTTTTGCGGGCAAGCCTTCGGCGGTAAAAATTCGATTGGCGTTGATTGCTTCCACATTTTCGATCCTGATGTTACTGAATTCACAGTAGCCTTTTTCGACTGGAGTGACAGGCGTGTTCATCACTTTCCAAAACGCAGGATAATTCGTCATACCTTCGGGAATGGTCGCGTAGGAATAGCTCGGATTCCAATTTAAGGTAAAAGTGAATGGCAAAATCACACCATCCATTTTCAAACCGCGCACCAAAACATCTTTGACATACCCGCCGCGAGTTTTGGCAGATTTGAAACGAACACCTTCTTTCGTCCCAATTCCCTGATTGTTCAACGCCACAACGTAACGAATTCCGCCCGAAGTTTCGCTGCCGAAGGAAACTACACCGCCGCCGCGCCGGATTATATTGTCCCGAATGAAAACATATTCAGTCGGACGATTGACGCGCAATCCGTCAAAATCGCGTCCGGCTTTGAGACAAATATCATCATCGTTATTGTCAATGTCGCAATTTTGGATCAAAACGTAGCGCGAAGAATCAACATCAACTCCATCGGTGCTGGGTCCGCCATTATCGGAAATTTTGATTCCGTCAACCGTAATATATTCCGAATACAACACTTGCACTGTCCAAAAACCTGAGCGTTTTAAACTGACGTTTTCAACAGTTACGTCTTTGGAATTGGAAATCAGCATCAAGCGAACTCTTTCCGCATCGTAATCCGAAGCCCAACGCAGTCCTTTCGGTTCATATTCCTTTCGCAAAGCCCAATATTTGTCCCACCATTTTTGCCCGTTCCCGTCAATCGTGCCTTTACCGGAAATTCTGACGTTTTGTGCGTTTTCGACATTTATCAACGCCGAAAGCCATTCCATTTCGATTCCGGCAACTCGTGTTGGCTTGCGCGGATAAAGTTTTTCATCATTACTTGCTAAAAGCGTTACACCTTCACTAACCTGCAAATGAACGTTACTTTTCAAAAACAATGCGCCGGTTAGATAAGTTCCCTGATCGAAATGAACTGTTCCCCCTTTTTTGGAGGCTTCGTCAATCGCGTTTTGAATGGCTTTGGTCGAATCCGTTACGCCATCACCTTTTGCGCCAAAAGCATTTGCCGAGTAAATTCCGCCCGATTTCGGCAATTTTCGTGCGCCGGTTTTATAAACCCAATCCGGCAAATCACGGTCAAAAGATTGCTTTTTAGGTTGGGCAAAACCATTAATTGCAACGATAAGAATTATAAAAATCAGCAAATGAGAATATCTAAAATTAAATTTGTCCACAGTTGCACACAGATAAACACGGATGTCCAAAACTCTTGACAAAAACCTGATTTCATCAAGAAAAATCTGTGTGCATCTGTGTTTATCTGTAGATAATTTGTTATTTCTTAATCTCATTTCTTTACTGAAAATTTATAAATTGTGGTTTGGCGATAAGTTTGTCCTTTTTTCAAAATCGGGGATGGAAAATTATTTTTGTTTGGCGAATCGGGAAAATTTTGAGCTTCCAGACACAACGCGCCGCGATAAACAAATGGCGGAGTCAGAAAATTTCCGGCATAAAACTGCAAACCCGGTTCGTTTGTCCAAACTTCCATCGTTCGCCCGCTGGTGTTTTCAAAAACTTTGGCGGCTAAACTCAATTCGTTGCCTTTTTTATTCAAAACCCAGTTATGATCGTAACCGCTGCCAAAAATCAACTGCTCATCTTTTTCTCCAATACGCTTTCCAATATCAGTTAAACTATTGAAATCAAACGGAGTGCCTTTGACGCTTTTGAATTCTCCGGTGGGAATTGCGCCTTTATCGGTTGGAGTAAATTTATCGGCATTGATTTGTAGTTGATGATTCAAAATATCGCCCTTTCCGGCTAAATTGAAATAGGAATGCTGCGTCAAATTTACAATTGTGTCACTATCAGAGGTTGCAAAATAATCAACTTTCAAATCATTGGTTTCAGTCAAAGTGTAGATGACCTTGATCTTCAAATTTGCCGGAAAACCTTCTTCACCATTCTTGCTGAGATAAGTTAATTCAAGATTTGCGCCATTTTTATCAACAAAACTTTTTCCAACTTCCCAAACTACCTTGTGATAGCCTTTCGGTCCGCCGTGTAAACTATTCTCACCATTATTTTTAGCCAGATTATAAGTCTTTCCGTTCAACGTAAATTGAGCATTTCCAATCCGATTTGCATAACGTCCAATCAATGCGCCAATGTAAAAACTATCATTTTCATATCCTTGCAAATTGTCATAGCCAAGCACGACATTTCCCATAACCCCATTTTTACCAGGTATTTTCAAAGAAGTAACAATTCCGCCGAAAGTAATTATTTTGGCTTCAGCACCTTTTGAATTGGTTAGAGTAAATTGGTCAACGGATTTTCCATCGGCGGTTTTTCCGTAAACTTCTTTTTTGATGGTTGGTTTGGCTTCAATTGAAAGCACACTCATAGCTGTAATTATTGATAGTAAAATAGTTAATCTGACTAAAGCCATAATCTCTCCCTTTGCAAAATTTAGAAAAGGTTTGCATTACTTGGTTTTTTGAATTATCTTATCCTAGTTAAGCGGTTAACAACTTGTGTTGTAACAATATCACAGAACGAAAAAAGTGCAAAGAAAATTATGACTTGGGAAGAGCGTTGGCATCCTCTGCGGGAAGAATGGATAATCATAGCGGCACATCGGCAAAATCGCCCTTGGATTGGCGAAATGCTTGAAAACACAGAAGATAAAATCCCTGAATATATTGAAGATTGTTACCTCTGTCCGCGCAACACGCGAGTCAGCGGCAAAACCAATCCCGATTACGAACAAATTTTTGTCTTTGATAACGACCATCCAAATGCTTCTTTCGATGCGCCGAAAGCTGAAACGCCGAAAGCTGAAATTTACAGATCAAAACCTGCTTACGGAATCTCAAGAGTAGTTTGTTATTCGCCCAGACATAATCTGACTTTGACCGAATTAAAGGTTGAAGAAATCGTCAATTTGCTGAAAACGTGGGGCGAGCAATACAAAGATTTGGGAAGTTTAGATGAAATCAAACACGTTTTGATCTTTGAAAACAAAGGCGAAGCGGTCGGCGTTTCCAATCCGCATCCGCATTGTCAAATTTATGCTAACAATTTTGTGTTCAAGACGATAGAGAACGAAGCCCGAAGTTCACAAGAGCATTTTGAATCAACCGGAAAAATTCTTTTTCAGGAAATTATCGAAGCTGAAATCGAAGATGGAAAACGTATTTTAGCCGAAAATGAAAATGCAATCGCGTTTCTTCCGTATTTTGCACGTTATGCTTATGAAGTTTATGTCGCACCGAAAAAGACTCATCAAAGTATTGCCGATTTAGACGAAAGTGAACTTTTGGGTTTTGCCAAAGTTCTGAAAACGGTTCTAATAAAATATGATAATTTGTGGCAAATGGCTTTTCCGTATGTGATGGTTTTGCATCAGGCTCCGACCGATGACGGTGATTATTCGGCGTTTCATTTTCATATCGAATTTCATCCGCCGCTTCGTAAACCAAACCTTTTGAAATATTTAGCCGGACCCGAAATCGGCGGCGGAAATTTTTTAAGCGACACCTCACCGGAAGAAAAAGCCAAAGAATTACAGCGGCTTTCGGAAATTCATTACAAACAAACTGTGTAAGATTTTTTAGCCACAAATTAGCACGAATTAAACACTAATCATAGAAGCTGTTTGAAAACTCTAATTT
>JAIBCC010000032.1 GCA_019694395.1 Pyrinomonadaceae bacterium
TACTCTCAGTTTTGGATTCCGTTCCGTCAAGGTTATAAGCAAACTCCATTTTGACAAGCTCAGGTTGTCCGTCTTTTATTTCAACTGCTACCTGCAAAGTCTTTTCGCTCTGTGTAATAGCGAGTTTGTGGCTTTGCACATTGTCGTAAAAAAATGGTAGATCTTTGCTTTTTGCCTTATCAAGCGTCCAATTTCCCGAAAAATCCGTTGGTTTAGCAAAAGTAAATGTTAACGCCGAAAATATAACAACAGCGATCAGAATAAGTTTTTTCATTTTTGTATAATTCTCCCAAAAAGATTTAGTAAATCATATTTTCGGACGAATTTTCGGATCGAATTGTTTCGCGGTAAACATCGGTTTTACAAAGTCTTAACAAATGATTAACAAATACTTTACGAAACCAGCAATTCGTAATCCATAAGTTGTAATTAGCTAAAACAACTTGCGAATTACGAATCGCAAATTAATACAAAACCGACGGAAACCAAGTGCCTTTCGGCTCGTGATATTCACCCATTGTCATCAAAGTCAGCGGTTGTGTCATTCGCAAACCCGATTGCAAAGCCCAGCGATGAAAACTTGCCTGACGCGTTGGTAAAAGGAAGGCAACAGTTTGTCCAAGCTGTTCAGCCGCACCGATCAGCAAATTCTGCATATCGCTTTCGGTTTCAGCCACGCCGTGATTCAAATGCCACATTGAAACGGTTGAAGCATAAGCCGCAATTCTGCCGTTACGAATAGCAACGAAAGGCTTAAACCCTTGTAAGCAAAGACTTAATTCACCTGTGCGAGTGAAGCCATGAACTTTTTTGTGAAGCTCGGCGCACTCTGCTAAATCATCAGTTGTCATCGGACGCACTGTTATTTCTTTGGAAACTTCGCCTTTCAAATTGCCTTCCATCAATGCCAAAGGCTCTTTGACCTCAAAACCGAGCGAAGCGTAAAGCGACATTGATTTAGTGTTATAAGCAGATTGAACCAAACGAATTCCTGGCGCATCTTTTCCGCGTTCGATAACTGCTTGCATTAATTTTCGTCCTGTTCCGCGTGATTGAACTGTCGTATCAACTGTAATCGGTCCGACTCCGCGAATTTCGTCATATTCGGTCAGGAAATTTGAGCCGATGAACTTGCCGTTTTCCGCCGCTACGCCATAGATCTGGGGATGATTGATCCACATTCTGACAAAGCCCTGAGCGGCTTCGACCGAAGGAAAATCGAACGGAAAATTATGTTGTTCGGCAATTCCTTTGAAAGCCTCAAAACCAATTTTCCCTGCTTCTTCTACATCATTGATATTAATTTCACGAATAATTACACTCATATTTTTTACCTCATAATTTTGGGCAAAATCGAATTTGTCTCCAATTTGGAACGCGGATTTGGCTGAAAATTCGTATCAGCGTCTTTTGAAAAAATACGGTGCGGCAAATCCCCCAAAAGGAATTATTGCGGAAATCATTATCCAAAAAAGCGGGAAAATTTGCGCGGATTCGTCCGACACGACCAAAACTTTAACTGTGCCTTGCACGATAAAATGAAGAATTGCCGGAGACCAGATGCTGTTGCCGTCCAATTCAAACAGACGGCAAAAAGGAAACGACATCACCACCGCCAAAATTATCGAAGCCAACGCGATTGGAAAAGGCTGTGAATAAAACATAATCAGATGCACGAGGATAAAAGGAATTGCGGCGAGCAAGGCGGCTTTCCAAAAAGAATATTTTTGCCGGAAATGTCCGAAAAGATAACCGCGAAATAGCGTTTCTTCGGCGATTCCGGCTTGGAAAAACAAACCCAAAATTAAAAATTGCCAATTTGGGTAAAAACTGAAAGTCGAACTTGTCGCAAAGGCAAAAAGGGGAATGGTCAAGAGCATCAAAACACAGATTGCAATGCCGGTCAGAAGCCCGGTTTTGGTCGGATTTTTTAAGCCGATTGTTTTGATGGATTCGTTAAATGATTTCTTGAAAAGCAGTTTTTCGGCAAAGATTGTCGCGGCAACCACAATCACGCCAACAATTACGCCGAATTCTCCACGATAGCTTTTGAGCGTTTCGGCGAGCCATTGAAACAGAGCGAAAACTACAATCAATCCGACTAATAATCTCAGCCATTGAACGGAATTTTGTTTTAATAAATCGGATTTCATAAGTTTCTTTTAAAGTTATGCCATTCTGAAAGTATAATAAGCACGGATATAAAATGACAAAAAATTTGTGTCGGATTATCGCTGTTACGGCAATCATTGCTCCGACCTTACATCTGATTTCGGATGCTATGGAATGGGGCAGCGGCGGTTTTTCGCGTATCCAACTGCTGATTAACTACGCCGGATTTCTTCCGATGCCGTTTATGATGATTGGATTGTATGCCGCACAACGTCCGAAAATCGGCTGGATTGGTCTCATCGGCGCGATTCTTTACGGAATTGCCTTTATCTATTTTGCTCACACGACGCTTTTGGCACTCGAAGAATCATTACCAAATTACGAAATTCTATGGCAAAAACTCGGCGCGGTTTATACGTTTCACGGCGGTGGTTGTCGGCGGTTTGATGTTTGGATTCTCTGCCTTTAAAGCCGGAGTTTTATGGCGAAAAGGCGTAATCCTTTTTATTTTTGGGCTTCTGCTAAATTTATCAATTACCTTCCTTCCATTGCCGGATATTTTTCAAACAATCGGCAGTTCAATCCGAAACCTTGGGTTGATTGGAATCGGATTCGGATTGATGCGAACACAGGATAAATCACTGCCGATTTCAAACTGACTCAGTTCTGAGTTGACGTTGCTTTCAGTTTGTTTTGTCCAATTTCCGCCAGACATTCGTAAACGGTTTTCACCAATCGTTGATAGCGGATAAATTCATACGGAGCGCCTTCAATCCAGCGATTCATCACAAAACTGATGGTCATTCGTTCATCCAAATCAACATAGCCGAGCGAACCGCCGTTGCCGCCCCAATAAGAGAGGCGATGACCAAGTTCATTGGCAAAAAGCGGTGATTCGAGACAAAACCCCATTCCCCAGCGAATCGGAATGCCAAGCAGGAGGTCAACGCCGTTTGATTGTTCTTCCAAAACCCGCAAGCGTCCTTTTTCCGACAAAAGATTGACACCATTGACTTTTTCAGCCACCAAAGCAGAATGAATCGTGGCAACTGCGCGGGCGTTTCCGTGTCCGTTTGCGGCACCGATTTCGGCACGCCGCCAGGGAATGCTTGATGAATTGACCGGATTCAGATTCGGGTTGTAGGCAATGCGGTCGAGCATCGGATTGCCGCTCAAACCGACTTCGGGAATTGCCTGCACAAATGGGGCAACACGGTCATCGCATTCGGCGGGTGTGCCGATGTGATAATCTGCACCAAGCGGTTTAGCGATTTCGTCCGCAAAAAATTGTCCGAGCGTTTTGCCCGTAATCCGCTGAATCACACCGCTGACGAGATGCCCCTGCGTAACGCCGTGATAACCGCTTGCCGTTCCCGGCTCCCACCACGGAGCTTGTTTTGCCAGCATATCGCTTGATTTTTCAAGGTCGTAAACATCTTCCCAAGTTACATCTTCCGTCCATCCGGCAAGCCCCGAAGTATGTCCGAGCAGATGTCTGACCAAGATGTTTTCCTTGCCGTTTTGGGCAAATTCCGTCCAATATTTTGCTACGGGTGCGTTCAAATCCAATTCGCCCCGGTCTGCCAAAACGAGTGCCGCCATTGCTGTCATCGTTTTCGTGGTTGAATGATTGCAGATAATCGTGTCGCGTTCCCATTTGCGGGTAAAAGTCCCGTCAAAATATCCGCCCCAAATGTCCACCACCGGCTCGCCTTCGATAAAAACAGCCACGGACGCGCCAATGTCGTCGCCGCAATCCAGACTGTAGTTCAACATTTCGCTCATGCGAGCAAATTTTTTATCACATTTTCCGTTAATTTCCGCCATAAAATTTCTCCTTTTCGTTTTTTATTCGTGCGTTTCGATGACTTGCCGGATAAAAAAATCCAACCCTGTCAGCACCGCGCCGCGTTTTTCGATTCGCCGCAAAACCGCTGCGCTGTCGTCGCTGATAAACGAAATCGCCTTCAAATCAATTTCGATTGTTTGACCGTTTCGTTGGTGAATATTTTCAAACGCTTGTTCGACAATTTCAGCCTCTGCCGGATGCAATTTTCCTTCAACACGCAAAATTGTCGTCTGGCGTTTTTCGTTTTCAATTTGGGTAATCCGAATAGTCATCACTTTCGCCGCCGACATTAAGCGCAAGGATGATGCCAAAATTGAAAAGATTGGGTAATTGTTGAAATAATGAGAGAAAGCAGATTTAGACGAAAGAATGAAACCGTAAAAAACATCAATTTGGTCGCCAAATATGACGAGCAGAAGCCATATTTGGTTAGTTTGATTTTATTTCAAACCAAGTTTTTTCATCCGGTGGCGCAAGGTTGAAACGGGCAGATTGAGAATTTCCGCCGCGCCGTCTTTTCCGGCGATTTTGCCGTTGGTGCGTTTCAAAACTTCGGCGATGTGATTTTTTTCGACATCTTCGAGCGAAGAATTTACGGGCGCATCATTTTTCGCTTGAAAACCCGAATTCAATTCGGAAATCGGAAGTTGAAGTTCCTTTCCGCGTGTCAAAATGACGGCTCGCTCGATAAAATTTTCGAGTTCGCGGACATTGCCGGGAAAATCGTAATTGCACAAAGCGTCAATCGCTTCACGCGGAATTGATTCGATGCCTTTGTTCATCCGCAACGAGTGTTTTTTGGTGAAATAACCCGTCAGAAGCGGAATATCTTCGCGCCGTTCACGAAGCGGCGGAATCGTAATCGGAAAAACATTCAAACGATAAAAAAGGTCGCGGCGAAAGGTTTTTTCCTCGACCATTTCGGGCAGATTACAATTTGTCGCGGCAATCAGCCGGACATTTGTTTTAATCGTCCGCGAACTGCCGAGCCGTTCAAATTCATTTTCCTGCAAAACCCGCAACAATTTCGGCTGTAATTCAAGCGGAATATCACCGATTTCGTCCAGCAAAAGTGTGCCGCGATGCGCCAGTTCAAATCGTCCGATACGCGGCGCAATCGCGCCCGTGAATGCGCCTTTTTCGTGTCCGAAAAGTTCCGATTCGAGCAATCCCGTCGGAATCGCCGAACAGTTTAATTTAACCATTGTCCGTTCGCGCCGATGGCTCAAATTATGAATCGCCCGCGAAAATAACTCTTTTCCCGTGCCTGTTTCGCCGTAAAGCAAAACGCAGGAATCAGTCGGTGCGACCGTTTCAATTTGGCGCAGAACATTTTTCAAAGCCGCGCTTTTTCCGACAATTTCGGCAAAATTATATTCGCTCTGAATTTCTTCTTCGAGATAAAGTTTTTCACTTTTCAGTTGATTTTTGAGACGCTCGATTTCGGCAAATTGCAGTGCATTGTCCATTGCAATCGCAACTTGGTTTGCAATTAGCTGAAGCATTTCGGCAACGTCTTCCGTAATCGAAGACTCTCTTTGACTGCCCACGCCGAGAACGCCAATCAGTTTATCGCGGGAAATCAGAGGGACTGAGCAGCCCGACCTCATTCCCGCATCGAAAGCCTTTTTGACTGTCGGCGAGGGAAATTCGTTGGGGTCAATACACTCCCGCCAAACGGGTTTTCGGGTTTTGAACGCGAGACCGTCCGGCGTTCCTTCAATCGGAATCAAATCACCCTCTTCCAAATATTCCGGCGGATTATCAAGTGCCAGAAGGCGAAACATTGCGCTTTCTTTGTCGTGCAGCAACATACCCGCAAAGTCGTGATTTATATACCGCCGAAGAACAATCGAAACATCTCGTAACAATTCTGCCAGATTCAGACTGGCTGAAACTGCCTTGCTGACCTCTACCAACATTTCAAAACGGGCTTTTTCGCGTTGGTAAAGCAGCAACTTTTCTCTGTCGCCATTCTGCAATGCTTCCGATGTTTTTTTGTCTGATTTGATAGTTTTTCCGCTCCGTTTTCATCATACAAAAGAAACAAAAGTAAGAGAAGTTTTCCCGGCGATTGCGTCAATTTCGGCAGATGTTTTATCAAAAGTTTTTAGTTTCCTACTGTTGTTCTGCCATCTTTTCCTCCTTCTTCCGATTTGACAGGAAGCGGATAAGTTCCGCGCGGTCCGGTAACAACGTGCGGTTTGATGAATTCGCCAAAATGAATTGGTTCGAGCAAATCGGGATGCGAATCTTTGGTCAAAGCAAAATCTTCTACGCCATATTTTGCCGATTCAACCGAAACAAAACCGTCGCTTTTTTCAATGCTTGCACAGAGCAAAGAAGAACCATTTCCAACCAAAGCCGAAAATTCCGTTCCTTTGCGCTGATTGACGAATTGATTAAAACGAGCGATTTCGTCAGGCATAATTTCTTTGGCGGTGGTCATCACTCCGTCAAAAGCATCATTGAATTTCATCGAATCCGCACAGGGAATTCCTAGATTCGGCGTTCCGAGCATCATCAAATGCTTCACAACAGGATAATTGTCGGGCAAAACCTGCATTTGTTTGTGAACATAAAGCCGCGCCACCAATCCGCCGGTTGAATGCGCGACCATATCAACGTGCCACGCATTATTAGATTTTTGGATGCTTTCGACATACTTGGTCAAATCGTCGGCTTTGTCAAAAACGGATTTTCCTCCTTTGGTTGGTGCAGTTTGCCCTTCGACGGTAATCGTCCCGCTTGAAACAGATTCTTTGCCGATTGCAGCTTTCCATCCGTAACTATGCGAAAGGGTAAGCAGATTTTGATAGAGTTCCAAAATTTTCGGACTCGTCCAGATTCCGGGAACAAAAACTATCGGTTTCGGGCTGATTTTCAGGTTTTTAGTCATCGCGTCTTTGAGTTTATATTCTTCCCAGGCTTCAGCCTTAATTCGCTGCAAAAGACGCGGACGACCATCATCAAACCACGCATAGCCTTGCGAATTCCAGAGAATTTCTACCTCGCGCACTTCGCCTGCCTCCAATCGCACGGAAACCGAACTGTCTTTCAACGGGTAATCAGGTTTTGCTCCGTCCCATTTATCGCCTTTGTAGGTTTCTTTGAAAGTGATTTCGGCAAATTTTGTTTCGTTTGAAAGATTGGCAACGGTTGCCTTGATTTTGACCAGATTTCCGTCAATCGTGCCGACCTGTTCGGTAATTTCCTGCCAATCGTTCCATTTCGGGAACTTCATATCTTCAAAATGCAAATCTGTAATAATCAACTTTTGCGGACAGCGGGTAAAAGTCCAGGTGACAGTGTAAACAAAAGTTCTGACCGCACCTTTGCCATCGTCGCCCCAACTCTTTGAACCGCTCAATTTATCGGGACTATTCGGATCAATTTTCTGCCCGTTGATCGAAAAACTTTCGCCATCCATTTTGTAAGACTCATTGGTCGAACGGTCATAAGGTTCGTTGTTTTTCGGTTGGCAATGACCGCTTCGTTTGACGTGTTCTTCACGTTTGAAAGTTCCCGTGGCATTAGGAAATCTGAGATTAAAACTGTAATTTCCACTCATTTCGTCAACGCTCAGATAAAAATCACGCGCCGAGCCTGTCGCTTTGGCTTCGGTAAAACGATTGTCAGTTCCTTCGATGATGAACCAATGCCCGTTTTCGCGCGAATTGCAGGTGTCAAAAACTCTTTCCTCGCCCCATTTTTTATCATCATCGGTAAAATTAACTTTTGCATTGACCGTTGGATTCTGCGGATTTGTCGAAGAATCAATGACTGCCGTTGCATTGTATTGATAATCGCGCGAATCTTTATGTTTAATGCGGTCAATATTTTTACGAATGCCGGGTTCGTCCGAATCAAGCGAATCTTTCAAAGTCTTTTTGAACGAAACGACACCGCTCCAACCGCCCGCACATTTTGGGACAGATTGTTTGGTTGAAACAGGTTGCGAAGTTGGTTTGGCAGTTGCGCGCCGGGTTTGTCCAAAGGTTGTAATCAGACTGCTGAAAATAATTCCTAAAGCGATAAGTTGTTTGAAAAATAAGTTTCCGCGTTGCATTTTGAATTGCCTCCAAAATCTAACGCGGATAATTTTAGAAAAACGTATCAGAACTGATTAGGTTGTTTGAGGTAAGACATTCTTAGTTTTTTGTATTTGTAAATAAGCCAAAACGAAAAATAATCCGAAAATCGCATCAATTATTGCAAAAACAATCATCAAATTAGGAACCCGACCATTAAAGAATAAAACTGTCGCTTCCAGTGAATAAACAAATTTGCCCAATGCCGCCGGTAGCATCAGCATCTGATATTTTTGCGGATTGCTGCCGATCAAAAAGAACGCCAAATGCCAGGTCAAAACCGCGCCAATAAATCCGTAATAATATTCAGGATGTGTTATTGCCGGCGGATAATCTGCGCCGATTTGTCCTTCAAAAAAATACATCGGAAAGACTACCAGCATTCCGTAAATTCCGATTGCCCAAAAAGTGTATTTTGCAAATTTCATAGTTTTAATAAAAGTAAATTGAAACTACTTTTCCTCCAATTTCGAACGCGGAAAGTTTTTGCAAATCGTATCAACCGAGCCCATTTTGATTTTAAAATTGAAATAGATTACTCAAAAGTTTTATCAGATTTTATCGTTTTACGAACAGACATTCGTTCGATTAATTCTTGGCGCGGACGACTCATTTTTAGCTTTTTTCCGTTCTGTAAAATAACCACGCTTTTGTTTTGAAAATCCGTTTGAATTTGTTTAATGAGGCTTAGATTAACGATGATCGAGCGATGAATTCTTTGAAATTGGTTTGGGTCGAGAGATTTTTCCAATTCATTCATTGATTCGCGCAAAAGATGACTTTGCTCAGCGGTATGAATTTTGACGTAGTAATCGTCGGCTTCGATCCATTCGATTTCGCTGACGGGTAAAAATAATACCTTTCCGATTGATTTAATAACGATTCGCTCTAAAAATATCGGCTGAGTTTTTGGAGGAGTTTTATTATTTTCGAGCAGGGAAATCAGACGTTGGCTAAGCGAACTCAAATCACGTTGTTGTAGAAAAAATTTCGCCTGTCCGACTGCTTTTTGGAAACGGGATTCTTCGACGGGTTTGAGCAAATAATCGAGTGCACTAAACTCAAAGGCTTTAATGGCATATTGATCGTAAGCCGTAACAAAGATCAATGCCGGAATTTTACTCAAATCAACTTGTTCCAAAACCTGAAATCCGTTTATTTCCGGCATTTGCACGTCGAGGAAGACAATATCAGGTGCAAGCGTTTCAATTGCCGAAATCGCTTCGTAACCGTTTTCGCATTCTTTGATGATTTCGAGTTCGTCGTCTTTTTTTATCAAAGCACACAGATTGAGCCGCGCCAAAGGCTCATCATCAACCACGATTACCCGATAATTTTGTTTTGCTTCGCTCATATTTCCGACATTTCGAGAGGCAGATTCAATTCGGCAATAACGCTATTATTTAAATTTTTAATCTCCAGACTAAAATCATTTTGATAAGTTTTTTCCAATCTCGCAAAAGTGTTAGTTAAACCGATTCCTTTTCTCAACTCCCAATTTTCGGGCAAATTTGTTCCATCGTTTTGAATCAGAATATTCAAATGATTATTAACGATTTTAGTCTCAATTGAAATCGTTTGAGCAGCCAGACTTTTGGAAATTCCGTGAACAATCGCATTTTCAACCAAAGGCTGCAAGATCAAATTTGGAATTTTCAAAGGTAAAGTTTCGGATGCAATATTCATTTCCACATTGAGCCGATTAGAAAATCTTTTTTGATGCAAATCCAGATAAAGTTTGGTAAATCCTACTTCTTCTTTTAATTCGACCATTTCTTTTCCGGCATTTTCGGTGACATAACGCAATAATTCACTCAGTTCGATAATGTTTTCAATTGCCGCTTGATTCTCATTATTGCGAATCAGTCCAACAATTCCGTTGAGCGTATTAAACAGAAAATGCGGCTGTAATTGTGCTTTAAGAGTTTGCAGTTGCGAATGCGCGAGCTGGGCTTCGAGCTGCGATTCACGAAGAGCCCGTTCCTGAAATTTTCCGTAATAATTTAAGCCGATTCCGATTCCTAAAATTGCGGAATAAGTCAAAATCATCGTCGGCAAATCATACAAAGAGCGAAATAAAACAACACTTAAAAAACTATATTTCGTCTGCATTTCGGGATACAGAGGATACATCATTGATGTTGTCCATAAACCTTGAATGAAGGCAAGAATCAAAAAAAATGAAAACTGCACGAATAAAGATTTAAGAATCTCTTTATTAGCAAAAGAAAATCTTTTTTCCAGAAACCAAATGAAATGAGTTGTAATAGCCCAAAAAACTATACCCAAAGCAATTAAAACTGACAGCCTAATCCATATTTCGCTAATTTGAGAAAGACGATTTTCTATCAAAAAAGGGATGCTGTTAAGTATTCCCAAAAACGCGGCGAAACCCAAACTCAGGTAAATTTTTAGTTTCCGATTAATATTTTTGATATAAACTTCGTTGGTCATAAAAGTTATTCAAAATAAAATTACCGCGAAAACATTTCTGACGATTAATGTTTTTCGCGGAATAAGTTTAATCTTTATAAAACTTATTTGAAATAACAGAATATTGATTAACCGATAATTTATTTTCCGACAAGTTTTGTTACTTCTGTTCCATCAACATTAGCAATGTAAATGCTCGACTCAGGCGGTTTACCGGGTTGAAATGGTTTAGGTGAAACAAAAGCGATTTTCTTTCCATCCGGCGAAAATTTAATCATACTGCCATTTACATTTGGAATTTGAGCTAAATTTTTCCCATCTAAATCAATTGTATAAAATGCGCTTTCTTCGTTGCCGTCACGTTTTGAGGTAAAGACAATTTTTTTACCATTTGGCAGCCACGACGGGTAAAAATTATGTCCGATATTATTGGTCAGCAAAGTTTGATTAGTCCCATCGGCATTCATCGTCCAAATCTGGTCTTTGTTATCACCTTTTTCCACATAATAAACAATCGTTTTACCGTCCGGCGACCAGTGCGGATCGTAATAGGCGAGTTCCGAATCCGTCGTTAAACGTGTAATATTTGTGCCGTCAAAATTCATCAAATAAATTTGCGGCTTCCTCGGATTTTTGCTGTCGCGCGAAGAGGTAAATAGTATCTTTTCACCGTCAGGAGATAATGACGGCGTGGAATAACCGCCTGTTGTTTTTGAGATTTGAACAACCTTGGAGCCATCTCTTTTAGCAAGGTAAATATCGGAATTCCCAAAATCTCCCCTGACACCAGCAATAAACATAAAACTTTTACCGTCTTTCAACCAATTTGAACCAAATTCATTTTTTTCTTCGGAAGTGAGTTTTTTCAAATCCGAGCCGTCAACTTTGATTGTATAAATATCTGCCTGAAAATCTTTTGGATTCGAGCCGCTAATCATTGTAAAGCTCAAATATTCTCCGTCCGGCAGCCATTCCACCTCCGGATAAAAGGTCACATTGGCTTGTTGGGGAAAACCCGCAAGAGCAAAGGTTAAAACTACTAAAAAGGCATACATAAAATTTCTCATTCTTTCTCCTCAATCTGAAAATTTTTAGTCGAATAATTACAGTTAAACTTTAATTTTTAATTACTTATCCGAAAATACTTTTGCAGTGAAAAGGTGATTCTATGCAGTAAAACGATGGATTAAAGAAAGAAAGTAATTGTTTTAGTAAAAGCCGGATGAAAATAGAAAAACCGTCCGCAATTGCAGACGGTCTTGAAAAAAAATGTCAGTTTTTCTAACTGAAAATGTTACGAACTTTGTCTATAAATGACTCGTCTTTGAACTCGGTATCTTCGATTTCGGCGAGCTGTTCAAATAATTGACGCTGTTCTTTGCTCAGATGTTTCGGAGTTACCAAAGTCACCGCGACAAACAAATCGCCTTTACCGCGTCCGCCAAGAATCGGCATTCCTTGTTCCTTTAAACGAAAGACCGTCCCGGTTTGTGTGCCGTGCGGAATTTTCAAATCCTGTTCGCCATCTAAAGTTTTAACCTTGATTTCTGCTCCGAGTGCGGCTTGGGAAAAACTAATCGGGGCAGATGAATAAAGATTTGCGCCCTGACGTTCAAAATCTTTATGGTCGGCAACGTGAATAACCACAAACAAATCGCCGGATTGTCCGCCGCTGGTTCCGGCTTCGCCTTCGCCGTTGACGCGCAAACGCGAGCCTGTTTCAACGCCCGCCGGAATCTTGATTTCAAGAGTTTTTTCTTTTTCGATGCGTCCGGCTCCGCGACAATTTTTACAAGGATTTTTGATGATTTGTCCGCGTCCGCCGCAGTTTGAACAGGTTCGCATTACCGAGAAAAATCCTTGTTGATAACGCACTTGTCCTTGTCCCTGACAGGTAATACAGGTTTCGGGCGAAGTTCCTTTTTCCGTTCCTTTGCCTTCACATTCGCCGCATTTTTCGAGTCGCGGAATATGCAACGTTTCGGCTTTTCCGGTGGCGGCTTCTTCTAAAGTAATTTCCAGATCGTAGCGTAAATCCGAACCGCGCTGCGCCGAAGTGCGTCGGGTGCGTCCGCCTCCGCCGAACATATCGCCGAAGCCGAACATATCGAAAATGTCTTCGATGTTGGTAAATCCTGCACCGTCGAATCCGCCGAAACCGCTGCCTGCACCGCCTACACCCTGATGACCGAACCGATCATAACTGGCGCGTTTTTGCGAATCGGAAAGCACCGAATAAGCTTCAGCCGCTTCTTTGAATTTTTCCTCAGCCGCCGGATTGTCAGGGTTTTTGTCAGGATGGTATTGAATCGCCAATTTTCGATAGGCTGATTTAATTTCGGCATCGCTTGCCGTTTTGCTAACACCTAAAATTTCGTAATAATCTCTTTTACTCATAGGATGATTTGATTAGTTTTGGGGTTTAGGTTTTTGGGTTTCTTAGTTAAAGATTAAAATTTTCCCTAATGATTTTTTATAATTTATGATTTCGGGGTTCTATAGAATTATTGCTTAAACAAATTCAAAGACCAAAAACCAAAAGCCAAAGACCAAAATAAAAGTAACGTCAGCCCAATTTAACGGAACTGACGTTTTTTAATTTTGCGATATTCGCTCGTTTTGTTCAAGTCTGAGTTTAAGCAACTGTAGCCATCAGAGTTTCGGTAAGTTTATTGGCAGTCGCTTCAACTTTTTCAATTGTGGCGCGAATTGCGTCTAAACTATCCGATTTGAGAAATTCTTCGGCTTCGTTCAGAACTCCATTGATTTCGGTTTGCTGATCTGGAGGCAATCCGCGACCAAATTCATTCATTGCATTTCTGGTGTTGGTCAGAATTGATTCAAGATTATTGCGGGCTAAAATCAACTGTTTCGTTTCTTTATCTTTTTCCACCGAAGTTTCGGCTTCCATAATCAAACGGTCAATTTCATCCGGCGCAAGTCCCGAAGACGGAGTAATTTGCATGGCTTGTTCCAATCCGGTCATTTTATCACGGGCAGAAACGTTGACAATGCCGTTCGGATCAACTTCAAACATAACTTCGATTTGCGGAACCCCTCTGGCTGCCGGTGGAATACCGACTAATTCAAATTTACCCAAGGAACGGTTAGCCGCTGCCAATTCGCGTTCGCCTTGCAAAATGTGAATTTCGACCGATTGCTGATTATCAACGACAGTTGTAAATGTCATTGCGTTTTTCAAAGGAATTGTTGAGTTACGTCCAATTAGTTTGACGAAAAGTCCGCCGCGTGTTTCCAAACCGAGACTTAACGGCAGAACGTCTAACAGCACAATGTCTTTGACATCGCCGGTCAAGACTCCGCCTTGAATTCCTGCGCCCATCGCCACAACTTCATCAGGATTGATTTCAGACGAAGGTTCTTTTCCGAAAAGTTCGGTAACGGTTTTAGCAATGATCGGCGAACGGGTTTGTCCGCCAACCAAAATAACTTTATCAATGTCACTGGCTTGCAATTTAGCATCCCAGAGAGCTTTTTGGCAGGGTTCAACTGACAGTTCAACTAAATCTTTGACTAATTCTTCAAATTTTGCACGAGTCAAAACACTGTTGATGTGTTTCGGTCCGGTTGCGTCCGCCGCGATAAACGGCAGATTAATAGTGGTTTCGGTAACCGAAGAAAGTTCGCATTTGGCACGTTCAGCAGCTTCTTTCAAACGCTGCAAAGCCAAACGGTCTTCTTTTAAATCAATGCCGTTTTCGAGTTTGAATTTTTCGACTACCCAATTGATGATGCGTTGGTCAAAATCTTCACCGCCTAAAAATGTATTGCCGGAGGTTGAAAGAACTTCAAAAACTCCGTCGTTGATTTCCAGAATGGTAACGTCGAACGTTCCGCCGCCGAGGTCATAAACCACGATTCTTTCAGAGCGATTTTTGCCGAATCCGTAGGCAAGTGCAGCAGCCGTCGGCTCGTTGATGATACGTTCAACTTCCAACCCTGCAATTTTTCCCGCATCGCGGGTTGCCTGACGTTGAAAATCGTCAAAATATGCCGGAACCGTAATAATTGCCTCAGTTACAGTCGTTCCGAGAAATTCTTCGGCAGATTGTTTCAATCTTTGCAAAACGATTGCCGAAATTTCGGGCGGGCTGTAAGTGCGGTCAAGCACACGGATATGTGCGTCGCCGTTTGGGGCTTCGACAATTTCAAATGGTGCGGTTTCACGCATTTTATCGGCTTCCAGCGAGTTAAACTTTCGTCCGATCAAACGCTTCACGGCAAATAAAGTATTATTCGGATTAGTTACGGCTTGGCGTTTGGCGATTTGCCCGACGAGCCGTTCACCTTTTTCGGTAAAACCGACCACAGACGGTGTGGTTCGACCGCCTTCTTTGTTTGGAATAATTTGAATTGTTCCGCCTTCGAGAACCGAAACGCAACAGTTCGTTGTGCCCAAGTCTATTCCAATTACTTTGCCCATATTTTTTTTGAGTCCTTATTATTCAATTTCTAGAGATACATCCGAAGATGTCGAGGGTTGGGAGTTGGCTGAAACTTTAACCATTGACGGACGAATGACTTTATCATCGATCTTGTATCCGCGCAATAGTTCTGCAACTACGGTGTTATGTGGAACCTGATTGGTCTGCACCGTTGCTACGGCTTCGTGAAAATGCGGATTAAATGGTTTGCCAACCGCAGTAATCGGCTGGATTCCCATTTCTTCTAAAACCACGCTTAATTGATGATTAATAAGACCAACACCATCAATAAATTGCTGAAAGTCAGGGGATTTTTCCTCGGTGTGATTATTTGCCGAACTTAAAGCTCGTTCCAAATTGTCAATTACAGGAAAAACCTTGGCTGCTAAATTGCTCAAAACGCTGCGAAATATTTCGGCGCGCTCGCGTTCCGTCCGATTTTTGAAATTTTCAAAATCCGTGCTTCGTCGGCGCATTGTTTCAGCCATTTCCTGACGTTCGGCATTAATTTTTGAAACTTCTGAGTTAAGTTTTTTAATTTCCGCTTCGAGATCAGAAAAAGTTCGACTGTCTGGAATTACCGGATTGCCTGGTGCGAAATTACTCTTAACTTGCGGGGTAAATTCTTCTAATTTTTTATTGGGTTCGATGGTGGCAAGCAGCTTTTCGAGTTGAGCAATTTCGTCGTCATCTTCTTCAATATTATATTCTTCAATTTCAACCACAAACTCAGAAGACATATCAAGGTCTTTTTCTCTGGCTTCTAATTCCTTAAGAAAAGCATCCAGTGAGCCGGAAGAATTCAGGTCGTTGGTCATCTTTGGTTTGTTGATTGAATCGTAATCAGGGTTCATCGTATTGGTTGATTTTTGATTTTTGATGTTTGATTTTTGGCTATTTCTAAATAACGACTTTCAGTTATCTTAGAAATTAGAAATATTAGTTAGATAGTTCAACCAAAAAAATCAAAGGTCATAGGTCAAAAGTCAAAGATCATAGTTTTTTGTAGGCTTTACTTTGAAGAGTATTCATCAAGCATCATTTTTTCAAGAATTTTGGAAATATAGCTGACAATCGCAATCATTCGCGGGTATTCGATCCGGGTTGGACCCAAGACACTCAGAGTTCCGAAAGCGTCGCCTTTTCCAATTCGGTAAGGAGCAGTTATCAAAGTGCAATTTTGGAGCGAAGAAGTTGAATTTTCGCTTCCGATGACGACCTGAACATTTCCTTTGGCGGTTAAATCGCGTCCGAGGCATTCATTCAAGATTTGCATCAGACGTGATTTTTCTTCGATAGTGCGAAGTAATTCACGCAATTTCTCAAAGTTGGAAAAATCAGGCTTAGTGAGAATGTTCGATGTTCCATCCACATAAATCTCGCCGATGGTATCTTTTTCACTCTCAATACTTTGCGAACAAAGTATCATTGCCGTTTGCAATAATTTGTCAAAAAGTGCTTTTTCCTCGTGCATCAATTTCAAAATTTCAACCCGAATCATTGCCAGACTTTTTCCCGCAAATTCAGCGTTGATATAACGCGAAGTGCGGTCAAGTTCTTCCTGGGTAAAGGTTTCTTCGAGCCGAATAATTTTGTTATGCACAATATTCGGAGCGGAAACCATCACTACCAAAATTCGTTTATCGGACAAATTTGCAAACTGAATGTGCTGCAAATAATCGTTTGCCAGATTTGGCGAAACGACAATTCCGACATTTTTTGAAAGAGCCGAAAGCAACTGTGAAGTGCGTTCCATTAGGTGATCAGACTTATCGGAAATTTCCAATTCGCTTAAACCTAACTCTCGATTTATCAATTTCAAATCTTCGGTGGAAAGACTTAAAACCCCAAGCAGATTATCTACATAAAACCGATAACCTTTATCAGTCGGCACGCGTCCGGCTGATGTATGCGGCTGCTCAACAAATCCGGCTTCTTCCAACTCGCTCATAACATTGCGAATTGTTGCCGGACTCCAACCTGCTGAATGTGCAAACCTTTCTGCGACAACTTTTGAGCCGACCGGCTCACCGGAGATAAGATGTTCGCTGATAATGGCAGAGAGGATGATCTGCCCGCGTGCGTCGGGAATTGTTGAATCGTTTTTGAAACTCAAATTCGAGTCACGAACAGGCATTTTGTTTAATTGATTTGAAGCAGACGCGAAAGGGCGATATGCTCCTAATAATTGAATATCATTTTAAGTAATGAAATGTCAAGGTTTTATCGTTAAAAAATGATTAACAATGACTAACTTTTCTAAATGAGTATTGAAATAGAAGAACTCCGAAGAATTTACAAAGATTTAATCGTTTCCATCAAAAATCCGCGTCCCCTCCCGAATTTAAAGATTGAGTTTTATCCGTATGTCGGTATTAACAATCGAATTCGTCTGCGCGACGATTTAATTCACGTTAAAATTTCTGATCTTTTAAGAGATGCTCCAATTGAATTACATCACGCACTTGCCGAAATTTTGTTGCGAAAACTGTATCGAAAAAGAGTTCCGGCATCCGTTTCGCAAATTTTTCAGGACTATATCAAACAAACCGAAATTCGCCAAAAATCCATCGAAACACGCAAAACACGCGGACGCAAAATTTTGCGCGGTTCGGAAGGCACACATTACGATCTAGCGGAAATTTTTAATCTCCTTAACCAAATTTATTTTGAAGGCAAAATTCCGAAACCAACTCTAACCTGGTCTAATACCAACACTTCACGGATTTTGGGACATCATGATTCAGCGCACAATTCAATCACGATCAGCAAATCTTTGGATGATAATCGGGTCCCGCGTTTTGTGGTGGAATGTGTAATGTTTCACGAAATGCTTCATATCAAACATCCGACCAAATATATTAACGGAAGACGCTACAGTCACACACCCGCGTTTCGTCAGGATGAAAAAGAATTTGCCTTTTTTGAAGAATCCGAAGCGTGGATCGAAAAACATTGGGCGGAGTTTTCCAAAGGTAAAAAGAAAGTAAAAGGCAAAAAAGGATTTTTGCAGAGATTATTGGATTTTTAGGTTTTCATTTTCAAAAACACTACTAAATTCCGGCAAAGTATGAGAGAATACAATAACTTAAAATAATCAACAACAAGGAAACCTCGATGCCTAGACTCAAATTTTCTTTGCCGATTGTAGTTTTATTGCTTTTGACACATAGTCTTCTTGCCCAAAACAAAAAACTACAACCACACGAAATTTTGACGGGCAGAAGCAACGCCGCCACACAGTCATTTGTTATTGAAGCAAAAAAAGATCAAGTTATCTCGCTCGAAATAAAACAGAATGGTATTGATATAGAAACAAAACTGTTTAGTCCAGAAAATTCTCTACTTGCCGAATCCGACAATCCGTTTAGCGAACAAGATACTGAAAGAGTTTTTGTGATTGCTGATGAAACGGGAAATTACCGGCTTGAAATAAAATCAAAATTTCCTGATGAAAAAGGAACTTTTAACCTTAAATTAAATGATTTGCACCTTGCAACGCCCAATGATTTCAAACGCGCCGAAGCCGAAAAATTGTTTTCCAAAGCACAAATTCTCCGCACCACAGGGAAAACCGCGGACCGTAAAGCTGCTCTGCAAATGTTTGAGCAATCACTAGCGTTATGGCAAGAAGCAAAAGATGAATTTGGCGAGATTCGGACGCTTATAAATGTATCTTATTTGAACCGGATATTGGGAAATAATGAAAAATCGGCGGAACTTGCAAATCTGATATTGAAATCACCGAACTTGCCTGAATACACTACTTACAAAGCCGATGCGCTTTATCAAATTGCTCAAACTTACAGCGCAAGCAGCAAAATGTCCAAAGCGATAAAAACGCTTGAAGAATTATTAGCACTTTATCCAAATCCTGCGCCTGAAAAATCAATTCCGCTGGCAACTTTAGCCTTTTATCACCAAAGATTTGATGATACTGAAAAGGCGCAAAGTTTGTATTATCAATCGTTTGAAAATATCAAAAAATTCCCCGATATTTACAGCGAAGCTCAAGCCAGACACCAATTTGCGTTATTCAATTTTGATTACAATGAATTAGAAGAAGCGGTCAAAAATTTTAAATTAGCCGGAGAGTTACGCAAAAAAGGTGGATATATCAGAGGTTATGCGATTTCAATGACATTTTTGGCGATGACTTATCAACGAATGGAACGGTTTCCCGAATCGTTGGAGTTGTTGGAAAAGGCGTTTCAAATCAGCGTTGAATTTGGTGACGTCACAAATCAATTAGATACGTTAATTTATCTCGCCCGCGCCTATCGTGAAGCCGGAAATTACCAAAAAGCCTTGGAAATGTATCAAAAAGCGGAATCGCTTAATGGGCAAACCTCTAATAGTTTGTATTTAAGTTTAGCCACGACTTATCTTCTAATGTCCAATTTTACTGAGTCTCGGAAGAATTTTGAACTCGCCTTGGCTCTTTATCGGCAGAAAAAAGATGTGGGTGGTGAATCTTTGACTCTTTTTCAGTATGCTGCACTTGAAAGAGCCGAAAACAATCTTGATGCCGCCAAAGCAAAAATTGAGAGGTCATTGAAAATTGTTGAAGATGAGCAGACTTCGTTTAGAAACAGCCGCCAATTAACAAGTTTTTTAGTCAATCGAAGAGGCTATTTTGATTTGTATATTGACGTTTTAATGCGTCTTGACGAACAGCGTCCTAATGAAAATTTTGCCTTCAAAGCCTTGCAAGCGAGCGAAAACGCGAGAATGAGAACGCTGATTTGGCAACTGCGCGAGGCTCTTAAAAATTCTCCGCAATCGGTTGATTATCAATTATTTACGCAGATTCAAAAAAATCAGCAGCAACTTGGCGAGCAATTATCGCAACTTGCCAAAGCCCAAAGCACTCCGAATAAAAATGCGAATATTTCGGAAATTGAAAATTCCATTGCGGAACTCAATAAACAAAACGAATTGCTCAAAGCACAGCTTCGCAAATCAAATCCGAATTTTGCTAATCTGGCGCAGCCGCCAACGATTTCGCTGGAGCAAATGCAAACGGAACTTGATGACGACGCGGCTTTGGTCGAATATTCGCTTGGCGAACAGCGCAGTTATTTATGGATTGTGACAAAAAACAATTTTCAATCGTTTGTCTTGCCGAAAGGAAATGAAATTGAGGCACAAGCCCGAAATTTTTACGAAACTTTAATTCAATCCGATAATTCTTCGAGGGTGCGTCCGCTTGATAAAAAGCAGGAAACTAAACAGCCCCCAATCAAGAATTTTAAGGAAGAAGCGGAAAAATTGAGTCATATGATTCGGATTGAAAAATTAGCGAATCTTTCGGCAAAAAGATTGATTTTTGTGGCGGATGGCGCGTTAAATTTGATTCCTTTTTCAAGTTTAACTTTATCCGAAACCAATCCAACGATCATCGCAGATAAATTTGAAACATCGCAACTGCCGTCGTTGACCACGCTTCAAATAATTCGCCAGCAAAATATTAAACCGTTTGCACCTAATTCTTTAGCAATTATCGCCGATCCTGTTTTTTCGATGAGTGATGAGCGATTAGCAAAAAAACGGAACAAACAAAATACGGTTGAAAATGATTTAGCCGCCACGCTTCGGGATTTTAGTTTAACCTCCATTCCGCGTCTGCCTTTTTCACGCATTGAGGCTCAGAAAATTGCTGACAGTTTGCCAAACAATTCTGTTTTGAATCTTGATTTTAAGGCAAGCCGTGAGCGATTGTTGAACGGCGAGTTTGACGGATACGACATTTTGCATTTTGCGACACACGGATTTTTGAATAATGAGCACCCCGAACTTTCCGGCTTGGTTTTGTCGCTGGTGGACGAAAAAGGTAACCAGCAAAACGGCTTTTTGCGGACTCAAGATTTATATCTGCTCAAAATCAACCCGCAAATGGTCGTCCTTTCGGCGTGTCAAACTGGACTTGGCAAACAGGTCGAAAATGAAGGTTTGATTGGACTTACACGCGGATTTTTGGCAAATGGCACGCCTCGAATAATTTCGACTTTGTGGAAAGTTGACGATTCCGCCACCGCCGAATTTATGAGCCGTTTTTATCGCGCTTTGCTCAAAGAAAATCAAGTTCCTTCGGCAGCACTCAAAACGGCTCAAAATGAATTAAAGGCAATTCCGCGTTACGCACACCCGCGTTATTGGGCGGGGTTTGTGTTGACGGGGGAATGGAGGTAAATAAAACCAAATACTGCGTTTAACGAAACTAACGTGGCGGAAATAAATCAAAGACCGTATTTATCATTTCTCGTTGACGGTCTTTTCCTACATCATGTTGTGCTTCAATATTTATGTAGTTTATCTTTTTTAATCCACAAAATATTGACAATGCTCCATCGTCAGGCTTCGGGTCTTGTTTTTGAATCGCAATGTTAAATGTTCTGTCTCTTTGGAATAATTTATCAAACAACCTCCTTTTTGAAACAATAAAAAAGTTGTCCAAGTCTTGTTCATTAAAAATATAAACCGCTTCTGTTTGTTTAGCATCGCCTCCCCTGCCTTGCACAAATTCTTTAATGCTTATTGAGGTGTCTGACCACAAAGCCGCAGTATTCGTATTATTGTGAACTGCTACTACAATTTCGTCATTGCGACGAGGCAAAAAAACTGCTTTCAGGTTCTCCGAAAAATTTTTGATTTCAGTGAGAACTTGTTTCGTTATCGGATTATTTTGATCTCTAAACTCGGATATTGTTTTATTTTCACATTTGCTTGTGCTGAAAGAGCCGTCACTTAATCTTGAACCATTTTCAGTGTCAGTTTGATGGTCTTTTTTGAGCGTTTCCCAATCTCCAACTTCACTAAAAATTCGGTTTGGGTCAACGCAAATTGTCTTCTCATTAAATTTGAAAAACAAATACCTTTGGGGCTTATCTTCCATTTTAGAAACTAACTCAACTAACCGCCCGCTACGACGCTGCTTAATTATATCTTTGACAAGATTTAGACCTGTTTGCTCAAAGTGATGCAAAACAATAAATGTTATAGGACTTTTTTTAGCACCGTTTTGTTGCTCGTAAGTGTTGACCACAAACGGGGTATCAAAGATCCTCAGTTCGGTGCTTCGAGTTGGAGTTATTGCTGGCTGTCCTAAACCGCTATTTTGATTTTGCGAATATGTTTGAATCAAACTCACAAAAAGAATAATTACTGCATAACACGCTTTTTTACTAAAATATTTCATTTTGTCTCTCTTTAACCTATTTTTTGAAACCTTTACTCTGGAAATCTCTTGCGTTCCTTTCCTTTCATTTTGGCAAGTTTGGGAAGCCATTCTGTTACTGTTCCATAAGTGTCAGAATTACTAAAACTGCTTTCAGAAATTACAACAATGTTACCTTTTGAAATAATCGGTTCGGGAAATGAGCCAATCGTATTTCCATTTGGATTTGTTGTAGCAGTTGCCCATTTTTTTAAGCCACTCAAATTTGTATTATCTGAAACCGAAACCAGATAATAAAAGCCATGATCGTCTTCATCATTTTCAGCCCAAAGTATTAAATTGCCGTTTCCCCTTTTATCAACGTCCAACCGAATCAATCGTCCACCACCCGAAAGTGAAGGATTGAATCCTTGACCAGACGAATTCCACGTTTTGCCGCCATCAGGACTGTAGCTCAAATCGTATTGATAGATGCACTGTCCATCAACAAGGCGGGAAGAAACCACCCAAATCTTGCCATCATTTGACAACGAAACTCCGTGTAGGCAATCAAACTTTCGTTTTTTCCAATCGTTCGTCTCTTTCACCAACAGATAAGCTTGATTTGAAACATTCTTTGGCAACACGATTGCCAATGGTGGGAAATTCCCAACGCCAGTGTAGCCACTTGAGAATGCGAGATTTGCCATCTCTTGTTTTGTTAGAATTTGTGCATCGGCAACAAAACAAAACACACTCAAAATAACTAAATTAATCAAGATATTTTTTTGTAAAACTTTTCTATCAATCACCTTCTGCTCCTTAAAGTTTTGACTGAAAACTTTTCATCATTTGAATAAAACTTTCAGGGGTAGTAAAGCCAACGCTTTGTTGCCATTGTTTGATCCTGTCAGCAATGTTTTCGGCGGTAAAAGGCTTTTGAATTTTGTAGTTAGCTGATGCGGGGATAATCGCAATCAAAATTCCCTTTCCACCGATGGTATAGTCACGATAGATTTCTTTTTTCGTTTTAGGCGGTGTAGTTTTTCCTAATAACGTCATATTCATAAAAACAGAGCCTTCGCCCAAATTATTCGCCGGACCTGTATCACCAATAATGGCAAAAGACATTTGGTTATTTTTTGGATTAAAAGCCACAACCAAATCACCTACGATTGCACCAAAAGCCCTAACGGGATTTGCGCCTCCGGCTAAAACAAGATGTGGAAGATGTAAAGCATCCAGTTGATTTTTAGCTTCACATTCGCCCCTTTCATTGAGTGGCAAATCATTTTTTCTGGCAGTTAATGATCCAAAAAAACCTCTGTAATCTTTATACTCCTCTGATTTGAAGATACAAGGAACTTTATTTCCATTGTTATCAGTGGTTTTTGCAAGGACGTTTTCCCAGCTAATTCGATAACCCTCTGGAACTTTCAAATAACCGCTGTCCCGCCATTTCTCAAAAACACCGATTGCTTCGCTATACCGACCACTGCATAAACTCTTTCCGTTCACTTCTGAAGTTTTGTAAACAGCAATCGCATTACAAACAGTGTTAATTGCCTTTGTTTCACCCTTCGGGTCCTGTGGGTTATATGACGTTGGTGAACCATCAGTATTCACAGCCAATGGGGTTTTGAATAAAATCAGTTTTCGTTGCGGATCGCTGTTGTCTTGTAACAGCAATATCTTTTTGTTTTGGTCTGGAATATTGGGCTGAAATATATCAGTTTTTTCAACCTTGTAGCTTTGAGCATTAGTTAAAGCGGCAAAAGCCACCGAAATAAAAATAATCGTCAGAAATTTGTTAATTTGCATGGTTTTATCTCCAATAAATGTTTGTTTTCATTTACAAATGGCGAAAATTTTCTAGAAATTACATTTTTTTTCTTTTTTTTCTTTTTTTCGTTTGAGTATTGTCTTGCTTCAATCCTCAACATTTGTATTACTTCCAATTAAACTCTCTAAATGATTGACTTACGGTTAAGCCGCATTTTGATTTATTTGCCTTATCCTATTCCGTTGATGAGTTTTAGCTTGCTTAATGTGTTCCGCAAAAAAGGCGACATCTTCTTGACAAGTTATTTTTGTTTTGGCAGGAATTGTAATTCCGGCGGGAATGACTAAATCGGGGGCAATGGTGACCATTGGACCTATGTAACTCATTGAGCCGATTATTGTTCTTGCTCCAATTCTAGTAAAACTATCAATGCCAGAATACGCTTTTACTTTGACTCCATCATCCAAAAATGTATGTAATCCAATGATGCACCCCGGATTTACTTCGACATCTTTTCCCATTTCTACGCCCGGACCAATCATTGTCAGATGCCCAACTACTGATCTATCTCCGATTTTTATTGCCTCAACTATAATTGTGCCATCGTGTTGAACTATATTTGTTCCAATAGTTGCTTTGTTTGATAAATATGCTCCGTTTCCAATTTGCAAGAGAGCAACATCTCTAATCCAAGTGTCTGGATAAGTAACGAAATCCATACTCCCTTGATACCCCCAAAGGCGAAACAACATTTTTTTCAAGGTTGAAAAAGAAAGGACGATAAAAAAGATTGGCGTAAAATAATAAATTGTGGTCAAACACAATCCATATAAACGACGATGAAAATAAACTTTATTTCCGAGTTTACGGGGAAAACGTCCGGCAATGATGTATTTTCGATGCGGTAAGCAGAGCAATCCGGCAAAAAAGATGAAACATAAAACGTAAACTATTGGGGATAGTAATGTTATACAGATTTGCAAAATAAAATTGGGCATTGACAGATACAACCCAAAGCAAATGCCTAAAGGCACGCAACAAATTATAAATAGGTAAATTGGAGCTAAAAACTTGAATAAAATTTCGCGTGTTTTTGAGATATTCATAAATTCACCCTCTTTCAATGTTTTGAAATTCTAATTGTCTTTTTTCGATACTCTTTTGTGTGGGAACTTTAACATTTTTGACAATACCTAATTTTTCAAATAGTTTGATTTGCAGATAACTTAAATCAAGTTCATACCAAACTAAGCCATGGCGAGCGGAGGTCGGAAAAGCGTGATGATTATTGTGCCAGCCTTCACCAAAAGCCAAAATCCCTAGAACGGCGTTATTCCGTGAGTTTTCGCCGGTCTTGAATCTTTGACTGCCAAATTTATGAGCAAAAGAATTTATGCCCCACGTTATATGCCAGCTAATCACGGTTCTCACCCCAACTCCCCAAGCCAACATTCCCCACCCGCCTAAACAATACAGTAAAATAGCGACAATTATTGCAGGGACTAGATTTATCCTTTCAAAATGAAAATAAAATTTATCTTGGAGGAGGTCACGCGAATATTTTTGACAAACTTCAATTGAATAATTCTGACTGATACCAAAAAGCATCCAACCCGTATGCGACCAGAAAAAACCTTTGTCGGGTGAATGCGGGTCTTCCTCTTTTTCAGTAAAAGCGTGATGAATTCGATGAGTTGTTACCCAACTAATTGCCCCTTTTTGCAAGGTTAGGCTGCCCAAAATTGCCAATAGATATTCAAACCATTTAGGCGATTCAAAAGAACGATGGGTTAATAATCGGTGATACCCGATTCCAATCCCCCAACCAACCGAAAACCACAATAAAATGAAGGCAACAATAAAATTAGTCCAGGTAAAAGAGAATATCGCCGTTAATGCAAGCGCGTGAATGGTTATGAATATGAGGAGATTTTGCCAATTAGTTTGATTTTCTTTAACTTTATTTTCCATTTTCTAAAATCTTTTTAACCCTTAATAATTGATAGCAATTATCTTGTTCAAATTTTTCGATAGTTCTTCAATCAGCGGTGAAAAAGGCGCATCTTCCAGCATTGGCGGCACAATTTCTCTGATTTTTCGGTAAATTTCGCGTAAAGGTTTTCCCGGTTGCATGGGTTTGGCAAACTCTAAGGCTTGAGCGGCAGCAAGCATTTCTATCGCCAAAATGTTTTTTAAGTTTTCCGTAATCGTCCGCAGTTTTAAGGCAGAAGTCATTCCCATTGAAACGTGGTCTTCCGTTCCGGCTGAGGTCGGCAACGAATCGGTTGAAGCCGGATGCGCCAGAACTTTGTTTTCGCCGCAAAGCGCAACCGCCGTAACGTGGGCAATCATAAAGCCCGAATTTATACCCGATTCTTTGACCAAAAATGCCGGCAACCCCGACAAATCAGGGTTGACCAATCTTTCAATCCGCCGTTCGCTGATTGCTCCAAGTTCCGAAGCCGCAATTGCCGCATAGTCAAACGCCATTGCCAACGCTTCGCCGTGAAAATTCCCGCCCGATAAAACTTTGTCTTCATCAGGAAAAATCAGCGGATTGTCAGTAGCGGAATTAAATTCTATTTCGCACAAATGCTCAACGTGCGCCAGCGCATCACGCACCGCACCGTGAACTTGCGGCATACAACGCAAACTGTATGCGTCCTGCACTCTCGCCTGAGCCTTTTCGGAAACCAAAATTTCGCTGCCTTCGGTTAAATTCAAAAGATTTTCGGCAACCGCAATTTGTCCGTTAAAAGGTCGCATCTGATGAATCAAAGCATTGAAAGCATCCTTTTTGCCGTAAAGTGCTTCAAGCGTCATTGCGCCGCAAATATCCGCTAATTGACAGAGAAATTTCAGTTCTTTCAAAGCGATTGCGCCAACAGCAGTTAAAGCCTCTGTGCCGTTAATCAACGCTAATCCTTCTTTAGCCTCTAAGGTCAAAGGCTTAATTTCCGCCCGTTTTAATGCTTCGCCGCCCGGCATTATTTCCCCTTGATAAAACGCTGCGCCTTCACCAATCAGAACGGATGCAGCGTGTGCCAATGGCGATAAATCTCCCGATGCACCAACCGAACCTTTTTCGGGAATCACAGGCGTAACTCCGCGATTAAGCATTTCGAGTAAAGTTTCAACCACGACAGGACGTGCGCCTGAATGCCCTTTGGCTAAAACATTGGCACGAAGCAAAAGAACCGTGCGGGCTTCGGTAATTGATAAAGGTTTCCCGATTCCGCAACAATGTGATCGGACTAGATTTAGCTGTAATTTTGTCAATTCTTTATTTGAAATCGAAACATTCGCCAATCTGCCGAACCCGGTATTGATTCCATAAACAACTGCGCCGCTTTTTAATTTTTCGGTCAAAAAACAATAAGATTTTTCGACCTTTTGCTTTGCTGTTGCTGATAACAAAAATTGTGTTCGATTGTTTTCTAATTGGCTCAGATGTTCAAAAGTCAAATTCTTACCGTCAACGAAAACAGCTGATTTGGAGCAACTGAAATCCGTTTTTAGCGAAGTAATTTTTTTTGTGTTGACCATATAATTTTCAGTTTTAAAAGCCAACAAGTTGAGCAAATATTTCGCTTTTTTGCGCCATAAAATTTCTTCAAATATTTCCAAAAACTTGTCGTTTCAATTACAAGTGGCGAAAAAATTCCAGAAATTTCATTTGGAAAAAAATATTTTTTGATTTTTTTTAGCGGCGAACTCTAAAAGTATATTCAGCAATAGATTCGGCAGGTTTTTCGGGCGATTTTCCTTCCAGAAAAATGATGTAAGTTTGATTTGAAAGTTTATCGGCGGGTAAATTTAGATTGAGTGATTTGAGATTGGAAGTTGTAAAAATAGTTTCTCCGTCAGCGGTTTTGACGGTAGCTTGGTAAGTAGCGTATTTGGCGGAGTCTTTTGGCAAACTCAAATTAAGATTGATTTTGCCAACATTTGGTGTAATTTTGAGAAATTGTTCGCCGTTGCTCCGCAGAGTTCCGGGGAAAAGGGTGAAAGTTGCTAAAGTCGGTTTAATCGGCTCGGTAGTTTTCGGAGTTGGTGTCGGCGTAGGTGTTGACGGCGTAGGAGTTTTGACTGCTACATTTTTATTCGGCTGATTAATATTTTCACTAATTGGGCTGGGCGATTCCGTTTTGTCTGCGATAATCGGAGTTGGCGATCCGGTTGGCGTAATTTGAACCGTTTCCTCTTTTTTGTTTTGCCGATTCAGCCAAAGAACAAAAACGCCGCCGAGCAATAAAACGGCTAAAGCGGTGAAAGCTAAGGCTTTAGATAAACTGAAACTGCCGAGAAGTTTCTGCCAAAACGGAATTTTCGATTCTGCTCCGATAATTTCGACAGGTTTGGCTTGGACATTTTTCAGAAAGATTTGAGCAGATTTCAGTTTTTCGTATCTTGCTGGAGTCAGCAAATAATTCTTTTCAAAATGCAAGCGTTCATTTGCCGAAAGTCCGCCTTGTAAATAAGCGTAAATCAGTTCATCTTCAATAATTTGGGCGGATTCAGTTAGCTCTGCGCTGACGGCTAATTCTTCTTCCAAATCATTTGCCTCAATTTCGCCTAATTCACCTAAATAATATTTTTTTATCTTTGTTTCAATCATTGTCGTCGGTTATCTTTAAATGGCGAAAATCACGCACAAATTTCATTCGGCTGAAAAATTATTTTAATTTATTTTTGACGCAATTTTCCAACCTTTGCCTGAGTCGAAAAATTTTCAGTCTCAAATTGTTGGTTGAAATATCAAGTTTTGCTGCCAAGATTTCCCGATGTTCGATTGATTTTTCAAAAGGCAAATCGGCAAAATAATCGCGTAAAAATTCTTTTTCTTCCGCCTTTAGATTTTCAAAACATTCACGTTGCAACGCATAATCATCCGTCTCCTCTTTAATTTCAAAACGCGTTTTTTCTGCATAAAATCCGTCCACCGCGATTCTTTCTTTCTCTGTTTTCTTTAATCTTTCCAAAAAAACAAATCTGGCAACCCCAAAGCTATATTTGGTTAAATCATCAATTTGCACATTGTTTGAGACTTTAACGGCAACCCGGTCAAGTGTTTCATCCGCCGCCATTTCAGGTTCGTCATCGCCTTTGATCTGGAAAAAACGGATTAAGGATGCGCGTAATTTTGTATAAGAAACGGCTGAACTTTCCTTTACGGGTGAAAGGTCATTGAGTAATTTAGCAAAAGATTCAGTTGTCAGCGGTTCAGCCATCTTCAAAAATAGTTGAATTTAAGGATTTGGGGGGATAGGTTTTAGAAAACTAATTGATGATACAGATTTTTCAGGAATTTTGAAATAAAACCCCCAAAAATCTCTAATTATCTTTCTCAAACTGTTCGATTATCATTCCAATCAAGCCAAAATCCGAAACAGTTTTTCGCTCAATTCCGTTGCCGTCAAAACGTGTTTCAGTTAAATAAAATGAATCCGCGTTTTTATTTTCGTCTTTCAATTCGCTTAAAGTTTCGACGATTTTTTCGGCTGAATCCGAATCTTTGGCAAAAGTTATACTGATCGCATTATTTTTGGCAAATCGTTGAAAATATTCACTTTTAGTAAAATTATTTCCGTCTTTGGCTTGTAAGCATTTTGTCACACTTTCCGAATCGCCCAAAATTAAATAGTTTTCAATAATTGCCGCCGAAAGAGTTTTGTCGTTCGATTGCCAAAGATTTGGGTTGACCTGCGCCTTAAAATTGATTTCTTTGGTAATTGATTTTTTTACTGCTTCTTCATCTTTAATCTCTGCAATAACAACACTTTTATCGCCTTCTTCGTCGAATCTGACCGTCACAATTTCCGACCCGACCGCACCTAAGAAAGTTTCGATATTTTCCACGCCGTAAGGTTGAAAGAAATTGCCGGAAACGGTTGTCAAAATCTTTCCGCTCATCGCATCAACCTGTTTGGAGGTCGTCAACAAAATACTTCGCCAAGCCACATTCGGATTTTGCAAATTATATCTGGTAAAGGAGTTAATATCATTCGGTAAAAATTTTGCGGCTTGAAAATTAGAATCGTTTTTAGCAATCAGAGTTTCTTTCCAAACACTAGAAACTTCTGCCTCGGTTTTGATGAAAATTTTGTCCTCAATTCCTTGTTCGGTTTTTCGGGCAATCCAGCTCGCTTCTTTGGCGGTTTTTTGGACAATAACCGGCAAAATTTTAGCGATAAACGAGCGCACCAGATCTTCTTCCGACGCATTAATGGCAGTTGAAACGCCGGCTAAATTTGCAAGCTGCGCGATTCCGTCCGGTGAAATATAACCGATTGCCAAACTTCCTTCGCCTGCACTTTCACGAACTCGCGCAAGGCTTTCATTTTTCAAAAGATTGTCGCCTTCGCCTTTTTTAACCGCTAAACATTTGTCAATAATTGTTTCGTCATTACCAACGTAAATTATACTGCCCGTGATACTTGCAAAAATTTTCTGTCCGTTTTTACTTGTCCAGTTAAAGAATTTGACACCGTTTTTTTCGCCTTTGTCGAGTTTGACATCATCGCCGTAATTTTCTTTGGCAAAACGTCCGATTTGGTTTTCGACCAATGAAACTGCGGTGGACTCCCAGGTGTGTGTGTCCGCAATTAAGGCAAAACGCGGCTTAAAATTCAAAATTGCCGATTCATCCGTAATTTGTTTTTCCGAAGTTTCAAAACCTGTCACAACTACTGCGACTTGTGTGTTTTTGAGCGAAGAAAAATTTGGGATAGTTTTGGCAAACTGCTGAAAAGATTTACTTTGCGTCAATGCCTGCAAAGTTTCGCCTAAATCGTTGGTTTCCAGATAAATTAACGTTTCAGCCGGAGCAAGAGTGCGTAAATCCGTTTTTTTAACTGAGCTGCAAGAGGAAAGTAAAAAATAAGAAGTAAAAAGTAAAAAACAGAAAGGTAATGATCTAATAAAATTTAATAACGGCTGTTTCATTTCACTAAAATTATGAACGAAAACAGTTTACAAGGCAAAAAAATCTTTTCACCTAAGTTTGGAACGCTGTTTGCAGTAGGTAGGTTAAATACATTTTGGAATGTATGAAAAGATTACATCAAGGAGAAATAAGGTTATGGGATTACTAAGAGGTGGTTTAGCAGGATTAGGAGCTTGGAAATTAGGCGGCGGTATTATCAGCACGATCATTATTTTTGTTGTCTTGTATTGGCTGCTCGGATTTTTCATGCGCTAAAAATTTTACAATTTATAAACAAATCAAAGGCACAAATTTCGTGCCTTTTTTGTTATTTAAAGTCTTTTAGAAATCTACGGTTTTTTTATGTTAATATTTTGTCACTATGAGCGAAAATATTTTCAAAGACAATATTTTACAAGGCAAAGTTGCCTTTGTAACAGGCGGCGGAACAGGGATCACGGGCGGCGTGGCACGCGCCTTGGCAGAAGCCGGAGCAAAACTGGCAATCACTTCCCGAAAA
This sequence comes from Pyrinomonadaceae bacterium, assembly GCA_019694395.1. Classification (GTDB taxonomy): domain Bacteria; phylum Acidobacteriota; class Blastocatellia; order Pyrinomonadales; family Pyrinomonadaceae; genus JAIBCC01. The sequence goes on from JAIBCC010000032.1 coordinate 31,315, forward strand.
ATCGAAAATCTGGAAGCTGCGGCAAAAATAATTACAGATAACGGCGGAGAATGTTTGCCGGTTGTTTGTGATGTGCGCGATTACGAAGCAGTTGAAAAAGCGATTGCCGCCACGGTCGAAAAATACGGCAAAATTGATATTGTCGTCAATGGTGCGGCAGGCAATTTTTTGTGCAAGGCGAACGAGCTTTCAACCAACGGTTTCGGAACGGTAGTTGATATTGATACCAAAGGAACTTTTAATGTTTGCCGCGCCGCTTTTGAAGAATTAAAAAAATCACGCGGACAGATTTTGAATATCAGTGCAACTTTGCATTATCTGGCAACACCGATGCAGATTCACGTTTCGGCGGCAAAAGCCGGAGTAGATGCAATTACGCGTAATCTTTCAGTGGAATGGGGGCGTTATGGGATTCGCGTTAACGGAATCGCACCGGGACCGATTGAAGATACCGAAGGAATGAAACGGCTTTTGTTGCCGGAATTAAAAGACAAATTGGTCAAACGAATTCCGGTCGGAAGATTCGGACGTATTAAAGACATCGAAAATTCCGCCCTTTTCCTTTGTTCCGATGCCGCAAGTTATATCAATGGTGTGACGCTTGTAGTTGACGGCGGACAATGGTTATTGGGAACGAGTTTAGGGTAATGAGAAAACTCTCTCATTACTAATTTCAATTTCATAGCGTTCGTCAAGAAGGTTATCCAAGATAAAAACTTTTGCTAACAATCTAATTTCCAAACGGTCAAAATTATTTGCTAAAGATACAGTTCGAGAGAAATCGTTTTCTGCTAAATTCTTGATGACAAAATTGGAATTGTTTAAGTTTTTAAAGAGAGAGTCACCAATTCCGTCGCCAAATCCCATAGCAAGTTTGATTTCACCATTTGCATAGGCATCTTCCCGTTTATCTTTATCTTTAACCAAATTAACAAAACTTTCTATCAGACGGCTAAATTTCGGAGCGGTTTTCTCAAGAATAGAAAACGATTTTGCAAGATCAAGGAAAGAATAACCTCTTGCTATTTGCCAGCTTGAAGAATAATCCTCTTCGCTTTTCGTTAGTTCTTTATCTAATGTTTCGGCGACATTTATTAGTTCTGCACTTAGTTCTTTATCTCTACTTATCAAAACTAAATCTATAATATTTTTGGTCAGTTCATATCTTTCTTTGTTGGATAGCTTTTCTGAGGCTAATCTTTTTGTTCTTTCGATAATCTGTCGTTTTTCTTTTTCGTTTAATCTGTCTTGATGTAGTTTTTCAAAAAGATTTTCTATTTCTTGCTCTCGTTTTTCTGCAATGTTTAATTGTTCTTTGAAAGAATTATGCGATTTTTTGAATTGGTCTTTGACAGAAGCAGATAGTTCTTCTTCATATTTAACTTCCTCAGCGTTAGCGGGATTTTTTTTATCAAACTTTTGTCGGATTAGTTCGGCTTCTTGTGGGGCATATTTTTCAATCAAATCAGCAATCTCAAATCCGTCATCAAGACCATAACTAATTTTTTTAATCGCTAAAACCTGTTTTCCTAAGAACTTTGCTAAATCAATAATTGAATCATCCTTTAAGAGTTGTGGATTTTTACCTTTTTGTTTACTTTCGATTGCAGCTTCTAAAAACTGACGAATAATATAATTCTGATTTGTATTAAGTTTCGCAGATTTTATGGTTTGCAAAGTTTCTTCTGCAAAAATACTTGCTTTTGTGGAATCATTCTCATAAATCATCTTAATTTCTCTAACCAATTCATCGGAAAAATCCTCTTTCAACATTCCACGAGCAACATTGATTGCCTTATCAATCTCATCTCGAATGATGAATTCGAAAATAATTTGGTCTTCAAGTTTGTAGAAACTATCTCTAAAACTTAAATCTCCTTCAAATTGAGGAGTCATTTTCGAGGTTTCATTTAATAATTCAAACGCTAAATCAGGCTCGACTGTTGCCAAATTCCTAATTAAATGCGAACGTAAAGACTTGATTTGCCAAAACTTAAAGAAATACTGCGTTTCTAAACGATGGTAATTTTCCCCGATAACATTTTTTATGTAATTTGGCGATGCTTCCGTTACTATTTGAGAAATGTTTTTCTTGAGATTTGTTATTTCACCTTGAAACATGACACGAGCTTGAGGTTCATCGTATTTCCACAAAAGACATGCGGTTTTACTCATAAAATATTGCCGATTTTCCTCTGCTTTCAGATTCGGAATTTCTTTAATTGTCTGACGTAAAAATTCAACCGCATTTTTTCGTAATTCAGGTGAAATTTCGGGCGGTTTTGGTGTAGAAACAACGGCTTGTTGCGCGAATATGTTTCCAAAAGGCAATAAACCGATGAGTATTGCCGACAAGGTCTTGTTTATGAGCATTTTAAACCTCCAAATTGTGATGGGTGAATCTTACTCTTTTGTTATGTTGGGAGCAAGCTCATTTCAAAAAAATCAAGGCTTTACCAAAAATGGATTAACGATTACCATTGAAAAAGAATGTTAGAAATCAGTCCCCGAAATTTTGATGAATTTGTTGCCGAAATGAAAAACGGCAATGTTGTGCCGATTGTGCGGAGCGTTTTGGCGGATTTGCACACGCCTGTCAGTGCGTTTATGCGTGTCTGCGGAGATGCCAAGCAGTCTTTTTTGCTCGAATCAGTCGAAGGCGGAGAACGCCTGGCTCGGTATTCTTTTCTCGCAGCGAATCCTATGATGACGATTCGCGCTCATAACCGTGATCTTTCGATTGAAAAAAGCGGCACGACTAAAGCCTTAAAAGATGTAAGTTTGTTTGAATATTTTCGTGAATATTTTGAACAAAACAAGCTGGCTCACCGGGAAAATCTGCCGCCTCTTTGCGGTGGTGCGGTCGGCTTTTTGACGTATGATGCAGTGCGTTGGTTTGAACCGATTTTGGACGATAACAAATATTTTGAGCGTGACGATGCCGTTTGGATGTTTTTCAAAACAATTCTGGCATTTGATCGCCTCAAGCAACGCATCGAAATTGTTTCCGTAGTTTTCACGGACGAAGCGCAAGGCGACGAAGTAAAACTGAAAGAGCTTTATAATGAAGCGGTTGCAGAAACGGAACGCATTGAAATTTTGTTGTCTGAAACAGCTAAATTTCCTTCTAATCCGCCTCAAAACGGTGAAAAGCCAAAAGGTTTTGAATCCAACTGGACGAAAAAAGGTTTTATGGAAAGCGTCCAAAAGATTCAGGAACATATTTTGGCGGGCGATGCTTATCAAGTTGTTTTGTCGCAAAGGTTCAGCCGCAAAATTTCATCCGCGCCGGTCAATATTTATCGGGCTTTACGGACGACAAATCCTTCGCCTTATATGTTTTACCTCAAATTTGGCGATGAAATTTTAATCGGCGCATCACCCGAAATGTTGGTGCGGTGTCGCGGCACAAAATTAGATTATCGCCCGATTGCCGGAACTCGTCCGCGTGGAATCAATGAAACCGAAGACTGGATTTTGGGCGAAGATATGCGTTCGGACGAAAAAGAGATTTCCGAACACGTAATGCTGGTAGATTTAGGGCGCAACGATTTGGGACGAATTGCCGAATATGGTTCGGTCACGGTCGAAGATTTGATGACGATTGAGCGTTACAGTCACGTTCAGCATCTTGTGACGAGTTTGTCAGCAACTTTGCGGGAAGGTTTTGACCGTTTTGATGCGCTTGCCTCTTGTTTCCCTGCCGGAACGGTTTCGGGTGCGCCGAAGGTTAGCGCAATGCACATTATCAAAGAACTTGAGCCAACTCATCGCGGCGTTTATGCGGGTGCAGTCGGTTACATTGATTACGATGATAATTTGGACACTTGCATTGCAATTCGGACGCTTCAACTACGCAACGGAATGGCTTATCTCCAAGCCGGCGCAGGTGTAGTCGCCGATTCAGTTCCCGAAAAAGAATACGAAGAAACCATCAACAAAGCCCGCGCTTTAGTTAAAGCTATTGAGATTGCGGAAAAAGGTTTATAGACCTTCTACAATTTCGATAATTATCTTTTTTCTGTATAATTTACGCTGTCGGAATTTTCTGGCAACGGAACGAAAGTTTCGTATCTTTGATAAGTAAAAGGAGGGTTAAAAATATGGATTCCAAAATCCTGTTTTTAGTTCTCAAGGTTCTCTGGATTGGATTTGGAATAGTTCGCTATTTTCAGATACGAAAAAGAGAAAAGGCATTGATTGAAGAAGTCCAAAACTGCAAGCAACGCCTTGATAACCTTGAGAATGCTGAGAAAACTAAGAAATTAGATTCTTAGCAAACTCTGCTCTGGGAGCTACCAACTCCCAGAGCCTTATCTTAGATAAATCAAATACAAATAGCAAGAAAAAAATCGTGTTCAAAAGAAAATGGAACAAAAAGGCTCGCACCGAATCCGACGAAGAAATTCCGCGAGAAATAAATCCCGAAAAAGCACGGCAAAAAACTTTTGATCGGGCGGTTAATCTTCTCACTTATAAAGCCCGTTCCATCAAAGAGTTGCGCGAAAGATTATTGGAAAAAAACTGGACAAATGAACAAATAGTTGATGAAGTGATCGAAAAATTAAAATTCTACGGCTATTTGAACGATGAAGTTTTTGCCAAAAGTGTCGCATCCTCTCAACTTCGGCAAAAACCAATTGGCAAACGCCTTTTGCAGCAAAAACTTTCGCAGAAAAAACTTGACAAAGAAACGGTTGAAACTGCGTTGGAAAAAGCGTTTGAGGAAACGCCAGAAGACGAATTGATTGATCGTGCGATTGCCAAACGCCTTCGTCTAAAAGGTAAGCCCGAAACACGCGAAGATGCTAAAAAATTTTATGATTATCTCTTGCGTCAAGGTTTCTCATACGATCTGGTCAGCAATAAAATGCGGGAGTTGGCAAAACTTGAGGATGAATTTTAGTTTTGAATTTGAAACGAATTTGGACTATTCTAATCACAAAATTTTAACACTATGAAGCAATGTCCGGTTTGCAAAACAACTTATACCGATCCGACTTTGAGTTTTTGTCTGGAAGATGGCGCAGCACTGACCTCTCCTGCAACTGAAGCTCCAACTCAGCAATTTCAAGGTGGAACGAGTCCGATTCGGGTAAATATCGCACAGGACACCTCACCAACGATTGTTGCTCCGCCAAAAATTCAACCTCCGGCTCCCGAAAAAAAAGGCGGAAGCGGTTTGATAATCGGTTTGCTGGCTGCACTTTTGCTTTTGGTCGTGGTCGGAAGCGGGTTGGTTATCGGTTGGCTCTTGCTAAAAGATAATGGAAAACCGGAAGTTGTTTCTAATAAAACTCCAAATCAGCCTCCGGTAAATTTATCAAACACCACAGACGAAGCAAATAAACTGAAGGACAAAATTGCCAATCTCGAAAAACAAGTTCAGCAACAAAAAAACGCCAGAGATTCTGTTCCTACTGTTTCAAATACAACTCCGCAATCAACCAAAATAACGGCGCGGGTTAATTCGCCCAATGACGGCTTTTTAGCTCTCCGAACTGCTCCGAGTGCGGAAGACGGTGAAAGAATTTTGCAGATTCCACACGGTGCAACCGTAACGGTTCTCGCTTGTCTGCCTGCCGCCAAAGGTAAAAAAGGTCGTTGGTGCCGGGTAGATTATGACGGGAGTTCAGGCTGGGCTTTTGATGGTTTTTTGGTTTATTAGATTTTTCTATTATTGTTCAGTAACTTGATTCTTTACAGGAACTCCGCCTGATGCCACAATTGCAGTTTTTACCGCTGTTACAAGTCTTCCTTTTGGAGCAGTTCCTTTGATAAGTAAATACGAATTTCCCTTTTCGACCTGAACATTCTTAAACCCTTTTTTTCGTAAAGCTTTAGTAACTTTTGCCACTAATTTTTCATCAATCGTTATAGTTTTTGAAGGCGTATCACTTGCCGAAGGTCGAAGCAGTTTTGGAGGCGTAAAAGTTTTGATGGTTTTGAGGAAAATAATTATGCTTCCGTCTGTATCTTTTCGATGAGTTTTGATGGCGAAAATTCCATCGCCTTGATCGTAACTAATCGCCCGCAAAAGATAAGTTTCTCCAATTTTAACCGGCACAGTTTGATAAAAATTTAATCCGTTCGCGGAGAATTCATTTTTTATATCGCTTATTTTGTCAGGCGGTTGATACTTAGCAAGGGCAATAAATTCCGCACTATTTTCGTTGATTTTTTCAATTGGCAACTCTCCAATATCAGCGATTAGTCCGTGATTTTCTTTAACCGTAAAATTTCGCTGCATAATAAACGAATTTTTCTTTAATTCAAGTAAGGGAGCAAAATAATAGTTTGAGATTTCGGTAAAAGGATAAATTGATCCTCCAAAGCTGTCTGGGTTATCTAAAGGTTTATCAATCATCCCGTCAGGAAAAAGTCTAAATGCCTTTACTCCGATTTTGTCAGCTTCGGCAGAATCTTCCTTACTTACAGAAACCACTTCTTCCATCAATTTTTGCCAATACTCCTGAACTTTATCCGAAGAATAGTGGGTCCGTTTCATTTGGCTCGTAACCTTTCGCCATTTGCTAATTTTTTCCAGACGCAATAAATCCTGACTATAAATAAAATTGGTTAGCAGAAAGATAAAAAAAGATAGTTTGAGAAAAGTTTTCATAAGGTCTCCGTTTTCCAACCTAAATGTATCAAATTTCTAAGATTTATTAAAAACAAAAAAGTCCGTCAGCATTCAACTGACAGACCTTCTTGTTTATTCAATTGTGGTGAACGGTTATGCTTCTGGGATAACCAATTCTTGTCCCGGGAAAATTCTGTCCGGGTCATCCAATTTATCGCGGTTAGCTTCAAAAATTGCATTCCAGCTAACGCCGTATTTTTTACCGATTTTGCTCAGATTGTCGCCTGATTGAACGGTGTAAGTGTTGGACGCGGCTTCGGGTGCTGAAATATTCAGAACCAAATCGCCTGAACGATAATCAGGATCAATTTCGTTATATTTGTCCCAGAGAACTTTCTTTGATTCTGCGCTGTCGGCTGAACCTTCGATAGTTAAAAAGCCTTCGCCTTCTGAAACGTTGAGTCCTGCAACACCAAGACTGGTGGCTAAGTCAATAAGTGATTGATATTTTTCTACCAATGACATTGTTTTTTACTCCTTACTTAAAACTACCCAAAACTACTTTTCAGTAACTTCGTTTTTAACCGGTTTTCCGGCTGCTTCTTGTGCAACTTTTACTGCTTCGGCTAATTTTCCTTTTGGAACTGTTCCGCGGATGGTAGCCGGAGTGGTGGTTGTGTCAACTTTTACATCGTTGAATCCTTTTGCTTTCAGAGCATCTTCGATTTTCTTTTGATCGGCAGATGTTGCAGCAGCAGGAGTTGGTGTCGGGGTAGGTTTAACGGTCAATTTGCTTGAATCAACAGATTTAGCTCCGTCAACTTTAGCAGCGGTTTCAACCGCAGTTTTGGTAGCGGCATCAGCAACTTCGCCTGATACGGTAACAACGCCGTCTTTAACGGCAACAGTTACACCAGCAGGTGCTTTAGCTTTAACGGCTGCATCAGCGGCTTTTTGCAAATCTGCATCACTTTTGCCCCAGCAAGCAGACAAAGTTAATGCTGCTGCCAAACATAAAATAGTCAAAATCTTTTTCATTCTTTCCCTCCAGAAAAACTGTCTATACTAATTAAATTTGAACCTCAAGTCTCGTGCACACCTTCAATCAGCAGAAAGCGTTAATCGCCTCTGGGGGCTGACCGCTTTTTGAAACTTTCACTGAGAGACTTCATTGAAAATTCTTGATGAAGTTATACGGAATTTAACTTCTTGTCAATCCCAAAATGAACTTTTTCATCAAAATTTTTAAATATTTTATCACAAAATTTCTTCGGCTATAAAACGGGCTAAATCAAAAGACGTAAGTTCAGGTTTGACAACAAGATGCCAGTCCGCCAGACAATAAACTTTATTGCGTTCATCAAAGAGTTTTTTGACCGTCGTTTTGTCTTTGGCAAGGGGGCGGACAGTTCTTGAAAAAGTAATATTGCGCCAACAATGTTCAAAGTCTGATTCCAGCCAAATCGAAGTGCATTTGTGATTTTTGATAAGCTCACGATTTGTTTCGGAAACCCAGGTTCCACCGCCTAGAGAAATGATCTGTGTATCGTTTTTGGTTAAAACTTCTTGCAAACTTTCGGTTTCGACTCCGCGAAAATACGGCTCACCTTTTTGTTCGACCAACTCGGCGATAGAAAGTTCTTCTTTTCTTTCGATATAATCGTCAAGATCAACGGTTTCGGTTCGCAAAATATGAGACAGACATTTAGCTACGGTCGACTTTCCAACTCCCATAAATCCTGTCAAAACTATACGATTTTTACCGTTATTCATTTTTTGTTTCTATAGGATTAAAATTTATCTTTTTAGTCTTTCTAAAGTCTCAAAAAACGCCGGAAATGAAACGCTTGCCCATTCTGCATCGTTGATCGTGGTTTCGCCTTCGGCAAAAAGTCCGGCAATTGCAAAAGCCATTGCAATTCGATGATCGTGATAAACATCAATTGTTGCACCTTTCAGTTTTGATTTCTCGACACGCAATCCATCAGAAAATTCTTCGACTGTAGCTCCCATTCTCCGCAAATTTTCAACTACAGCACTAATTCTGTCAGATTCTTTGACTCGTAGTTCTTCCGCCTCGCGGATTTCCAAACCGTTTTCTAGTTGTGTTCCAAAAACCGCCAGAACCGGAATTTCATCAATAATATTGGAAATCACATCACCTTTGAGGACATTTGATTCCGGTTTTGAAGTCAGACTCGCGCTTCCGATCACGCGCAAATCGCCGACTTTTTCGTTACAAACTTCCCTTTCATCCAGAATCTCAATTTCTGCGCCGAGATTTTGTAAAACATCTACGATTCCGCGCCGTGACGGATTCAAACCGACATTTTTCAGAGTAATTTCCGAATTTGGCAAACACGCACCTGCCACCAAGAAAAATGCTGCCGAAGAAATATCCGAAGGCACATTCAAATCCCGCGCGGTCAATTCGGAATTGCCGTCAATCGTGATTTTATGAATAAAGTCAGTGCCGTCAACGAGGTATTGCTCTTCCAGTTCAACGCCCAAATATTTGAGCATTAATTCGGTATGATTTCTTGAATTCGGGGTTGGTTTCTTTGATCTTGGATTAAGAACCGCAGTTTTTCCGTCGGCAAAAAGTCCGGCTAACAAAATGCAGGATTTAACCTGTGCGCTAGCGACTTTTGAACCATAAGTAATTGCCCGTAAAGGATTTTTACCCGTAATCCGAAGCGGTGCGTGATTTTCTTCGGAAGCAATTTCTGCATCCATCAACTGCAATGGCAAAATTACACGCTGCATCGGACGCTTTGAAAGCGATTCATCACCAACCAGAACAGAGTTAAAATTTTGTCCCGCCAAAATTCCGGCTAACATCCGCATCGTTGTTCCGCTGTTGCCGCAGTCCAAATCTTCGGTCGGCGCGGTAAATCCTGTTTTTCCAACGCCCTGCACATAAACCGTTGAGCCTTCGCGTTTAATTTCTACCCCAAGTTTTTCCAAACAAGAAAGAGTCGACGCACAATCTGCGCTGGTCGCAAAATTTTCGATCTTGGTCGAGCCGTTGGCTAATGTCGCAAACATTGCCGCTCGATGCGAAATTGATTTATCTCCCGGAAGTTCTATAGTTCCCTGCAAGTAATTTGCCGATTTGATTTTCATTTGGAATATTTTAGATTGTCAAAGGTCGAAAGTCTAATGTCTCAAGTCTCAAGTCTCAAGTCTCAGGTAATTTGAGTTTCGAGCTTTCCTCTACGTTCTTTGAGTCTCTGCGTTTTATTTTTTCTCTAAAATCTTGGCTTTTAAATTCCCGTTTGCTAATCGAATTTTCACATTTTCGTCTATTTTAACCTGGTCAATGTTGTGCAAAATTTTTCCATTTTCGCTTTCCACTATTGAGTAACCGCGTTTTAGAACCGAAAGCGGAGAAAGCGCGTCCAAAGAAGCCATTTTGATTTTTAATTTTTCGTCCTGTCCATCAATAACATCTTTAATTGCAGAGAGTTGACGCTGTTTCAATAAAGCCAGACGAGTTTGATTTTCCGAAACTTTGGCGGCTAATTTGATGGGGGAAAGCCGATTTCGCAGCAATTCCAAACACTTTTCACTTTGACGTAATTTTTCTTCAAAAACGGTTTCCATCCGGTCTTGAAAATCTTCGATCTCATATTTCCAATCTTTTATTTGGTTGGGAAATTCGTGAAAAACGGATGAATAAGCCAATTCCTGCAATGAATTACGCGCCTGCAAAATCTTATAGTTGACGATCTGAAAAAGATCGTTTGTTCGCTGAAAGAGAAAATTTTCCAGATTTTCTTCGTTTTCCGCTACGATTTCAGCCGCCGCAGACGGTGTTGCGGCGCGAACATCCGCCACAAAATCCGCAATTGTCCAATCAATTTCGTGACCAACCGCAGAAATAACCGGAATTTTGGAATTGCGAATCGCGCGGGCAACCCGTTCTTCGTTAAAAGCCCACAAGTCTTCACTCGAACCGCCGCCCCGTCCAACAATCAGCACATCAATCTTCTCGTCCGAAATTTCGTTAAATTTATTGGCTAATTTTATGGCTTTTTCGATTTCTTCCCCCGCAGTTTCGCCCTGCACACGAGTTGGGATGAGCGTGATATGAACCGTTTTTGTGCGTCGCCCTAAAACATTCAAAATATCGTGAAAAGCCGCTCCGTTCGGCGAAGTGACGACACCGACTCGCTTGGGAAAATACGGCAAAGGTCGTTTTAATTCAACATCAAACAAGCCTTCTTTAGCGAGCTTGGCTTTGATCTGCTCAAACGCGACTTTTAACGCGCCTTCGCCGACCGGTTCGAGCGATTCGACCAAAATCTGATATTCACCTTTCGGTTCATAAACGGAAAGCTTCCCGCGCACACGCACTTGTAAACCATCAAACGGCTTAAACCGAATTCTCAGATTATTGCGAATATAACAAGCCGCCTTTAATTGCGAAAAGCCATCGTGCAAGGTGAAATACCAATGCCCCGAATTTGCCGAAATGAAATTAACGATCTCACCTTCGAGCCAGACAGACGAAAAGCCTTTCTCCAACGCTTTTTTGACACTTTCGTTTAATTCCGAAACGGTCATTGGGCGGCGTTCTTCTTCGTCGAAAAGTGATTCTAGTAAAGAGGATTTCATTTTGAAGATAAAAAGTAAAAGCCTTTTGGTTGAACAATTCTTAATTTTGCCTTTTTTAAGTCTTGATTAACAATCGAAATTTCAGTTTTTTGAATTTTATCATTTGGATTTAGGTTATTTGCTAGGAATGTAACCTTAAAATTTTGTCTCAAGAATTGTCCAATTTGTAAGGTGGCATTTTGTAATTCTTTTTCATTGTTCGGAAAAAAAGGAAATCCGCCTGTTTGTCTTGAAATCAAATCTAAATTTAGTTCTCCTTCAATCCCTAAAAAATCTCCACGATTACCAATGGAATAAACAGGAATTTGCATCTTTACCAAATATTTAGCAACATCATCCAATTGCGTTTTGCTTGCATTTTCAACTCCATCAGAAATTAAAACAATCACTTTTTTGTTACTGCTTGATAGTTTCTCCAAAGTCTCTGTTACTGTTTGGAGGGAATCCCAAAGTGATGTATTTCTTTTTCCAAGTTTTTGAAGTTTAACTGATTTAATTGTATTTACCGATTTTGAAAAATCACTCGAAAAATCTTGTTCTACATCAACGGACTGAGCAAATTTAACGATTGCTAAACGGTCTTTATCTTTTTTTATGACATTTTCGACAAACTTGATGGCAATCAGTTTTTCTGCTTCAAGTGTTTTCTCTTGCGAACCGCTGGCATCAATCATTAAAACAATATCAAGCGTTTCGTTTACAACTTTATCAACTGAAACGATTTGTAATTTGTCTTTACCTTGTTTAATTTCAATGTCAGAATTTTTCAATTCACCATCGAAACTTCTATTTTTATCCCAAACTGAGAAATTCATCGTAACTTTCTGCTGTTGAGCAAAAAGTTGAAAGGAAAAAAGGAAAATAAAGAGTAAAGTTAATTTTTTCATTGAGTTTCTCCGTGTTCCAAAATTATCTCAAAATTATTTGTCCGCGCCTCTTCAAATAGTTTTTTAACAAACCCGATTTGAGTTTTTGAGAAATTATTAGCCTGCAAAAATTCATCAACCATTTGCCCGTCGGCGTTAGAAGAAATCGAGCCTTCCAGTTTGTTTGAAGTTAGTTTCAGCGCAACTTTTAAGGCGAAATTTTCACCGCCGACTTTAACATTTTTGAGGTTGGTGTAGAGCATCATTTTTAAAAGACCATCTTTGATGTCGGAGGCAGAAGGCATTTTGGCGCGGACAGTGTGTTTGGCTTCCATCAAGGTCAAAGTTTTGCCTTCGATCTTGGTTTCGTCACAGGTGAAATAATACAAGCCGCCGTCTTTATCCCGAATCGTGACGCGGGCTTTTGTGTCGCTTGATAACGCCTCTTTCGGCTGAATTGTGGCAAATTCGCGTCCTTGGGCTTTCTGCGATTTTTGACGGGAAAGGGCGCGGAATTCGTCTAAATTTTTCGAGATTTTTTCAACAAAATTATCAATCCCTTTTTCATCGTGGAGCGTGACATTGGTTCGCGTTGCAATTTCTGCGTAAGATGTTTTGGCTTTTTCGGCAATTTGGGAAATTTGGTTGAGTTCTTTTAAGTTCCATTCGGCGGCAGTTCCTTTGAAATTGTTTAGTTCATTTAATTTGTGAACAATAAATGTGTTATCAAACTGCTGTTCGGTCAATTCTTCTTTCGCATCGCGGGTGGCATCGTTGTAATAGCCCAAAATCACATACACATCCAGCAAATTCATCAGCGAAAATGTATCGAACTGCAAAAAATCGCGTTCGCCGCTTTTGCCTTCGTCTTTGATGATTGGAATGATTGTAACTTTTCGGGGGGCTGTTAATGTGTTGTAAATTCTTTCGTAGGGGTATGAGCGTGTGCGTTTGGGCGAAACCCAGCGGCTGACGGCGAAATCGCCGAGCAAAAATGACGGCGGAGATTTATTGACATCAAAACCTTCCAAACTAGTTTTTTTTAGCGTATTGCCAAGTAAGGATTTGTAATGAACATCAGTGATTTCGCCGGTAATTTCTTTAGTTTGTTGGGGGATAGAATACGAAACAGGAGAAAATTTAACGGGTTGCAATTCTTCTTTTCGCCAAAGGCTGACAGGTTTTTCAGTAATTGCACCGAGATTAACGAAAGTTCCGATAACATTGACTTTGACGCGTAAACGAGGTGAGGCAGAATCTCCGACATCTGAACTGTCCGAGCGGAAAGTAACGGTGTAAGCGGTTCGCAGCTGCACCACAATATCGTCGTAAGCCTTTTGCAGATCGTCCATTCGATGAATCGGATAATAAACTCCGCCCGAAACTTTTGCCAATTTTTCGCCTTCACCTTCGGCTTTGGAGGTCAATCCCATATAACGCGTTCGCAACGGGTCAATTGTTTGGCTTGAACTGTTGGTTGCCGATGCCGCAACTAACGATGAGGGAACATAAAGCGTATAGATCAATGCTCCGCTTTCCTGAATTGAACCGAGTAAGGATTCAAAAGGTAAAAATGAACGATTGTCGTCACCATCTGTCAAAGCAACTACGGCAGTTCGCTCACCTTTGAAAGGTTTCAAAGTATCCGCCAAAGTATAAGCAATCGCATCGTAATAAGCTGTTGCACCGCCTGCATCAAAAGTGTCAAGGGATTCGGAAAGCTGATTGCGGTTGGTCGTAAAAACCGAAATTTGTTTGACATCATCGCTGAAAATAACGATAGAAATTTTATCGTTCGGACTCATCGTATTGAGAAAATTCCGAGCGGCTTTACGAATAAAATTGACGTAATTTTCGATACTGCCCGAAACGTCCAGCAGCAAGACCAAATTAAACGAAGTGGTGACGGGTTCAACCGATAAAATCTCACGTTCTTTGCCGTATTCGGTCACGACAAAATCTTTCTTTTCCAATCCGGCAACTGCCCGGTTATCCGAATCAACCACCCGCGCAATGACTTGTTTGATTTTGGCAGTTCCTGTATTTTCAACTCGTGGTTTGTCAATTAAATTAGGATTAGTCCGTCGCGGCGGCAAGGTTTTCAGATAATCACCGAAATATTTCGGACTGGTGCGGCGAATTGCCTCGCTCAATAAAGGATCCCCACTGCGGATAATGGCTTTAGCGGCTTCGGTCAGCGGGCGTTCGCGCAAATCGGAAGAAACTTCGGTTGGGCTGACATTTAATAAAACAATTCCGCGAGCAGTCGAAAATTTAAGTGCGATTAATCCTCCGTCAGTTTTCTTTTTCTCATCTTTCTTGTCTTTTCTGTCGTCTTTTTTATCTTTTTTGTCGTCTTCTTTCGTTGGTTCGGTAGTTTTATTTTCAGGCGATTCCGAGGTGTTTTCTTTTTCCTTTTCTTCGTTCTCTTTGGCTGCTTTTTCGGCTTTAGCTTTTATCGCTTCTTCATCTACATATTTACCTTTGATCTCAAAACGTCCGCCGGCTTTTTCTTTGATTTCCTCAATTTTAATGTCGCTGACACAGCGCGGGCGAGATTGTGTCCAGGTGAATTCGTATTTCAGATTTTCCAAAGGAATATTTGTCGCAATTGTTCCGGTATCCGTGAAAACATCGGCAGAGGCAATGTTTCCGTCAATCGAAACTTCGCCTTCTTCGGTTTCAATTTTGAGATTAACTCTTTCGGGAACTTGCAAAGTTAAATCCAAGCGTGTTTTGGAACTTTGCGGTCGGACATTTATCTTAAGTTTGGTTTCGGAGGTGGTAATTTCAAAATCTTTTTCGGTAAAAGTTTTAGAGCCCTGAGTTGTCAATAAAACTTTAGAATCTTCGCCTTCTTTAAATTCTTTTGTTTCAATTTTGACGCGTCCGTAAAGATTGGTAATTTCAAGTGCACCGTTTGATTTGAATTTAAAGTCTTTCTGAAAACCTTGCCCAAAAACTGCGGAAGTAGAAATCACCAACAAAATCACCAACAAACTGACCTTAAACCTTGGACTTTGGACATTAGACTTTAGACTTTTTCTCATTTCTTTCTGTGCTGCTTATTCTGCCTGATTGAACTAGACGGTCACGGATTCGATGTTGCCATTTACTTTGCGGATGTTCGGAATCTTCAAATTTTTCCAATAGATCCTGCATTGATTCGCCGCCGGCTTGACGGGTTTTGAAATACATCAAAGAAGTAATAACAGCCGTAATTGAGGTTAGCAAAATCATTATCGGAGTTAAAAGCAGGTCTAGCAAAACCCGCGAAAAAGTTTCCCGACGCATTTTTGCCATATTTTTCTCTTTATTACCCGATTCATCTACATTATTGTCGTCATCTTTTTCGTTTATTTCAACCTTGGTCGGCGTAACATTTATATCATAATTTCCTTCATTACTTTGAGTTTTGACTGATTTCTCCGACTTTTTATCTAATTTTTCTTCATAAAATGCAAGCTGTTTTGAAAATAAAGAGACTGTCACGCCGACTGCACCGCCAATCATCATGGGAATTAAAAAGATCAAAACAGCGATTGCCAGAGCAGTCCAAAATGATCTTTTGGTCAGTTCCCGTGATCTGCGGAAAGCGGCTCTGCCTTTAACGCCTTCCATAATGATTGCTGGCGTAACCAGCATATAAATGGTGGAAATATAAATTCCCGGAACTAAACAACAACCCATTCCGATAAATGAAATGAGTGATGTCACTGTGACAGTAGTAAAAAGTGAACGTTTCTTTTCCCAGGAGGCTTTTAATGCGGATTTGAGACTAACCGGTTTTAACGGAAAGGCTAAAATATGTGCCACCAGCCAGGTTACTGTGCCGACCATTAAAGCGGCTGTGAAAATCTGCACAAAAAAATCAATAAATCCCGAAAATCCTGAAACTGCCATTGCAACATCAAGATTTAAAACATTTGCCGAAGCCAAAATTCCGATGATTATGCGAAAAATTATCAACAGAATATGCGGAATTGAGAGCAAAATGGCAAGCCCGAGAAATTTAGGTAAATGTTCGGTGTAAAGAACCGAGGCGCGTTGCAGTAATTTGCCGAATCCTTCGGAATGCGAACGTAATTCGCTGGCAAAAGCCTCAGCCGTTGGCGGACGTTCATCCACATTTTTTGCCAATGCCGAAAACAAAACTTTCTTCACATTGCGCGGAATTTTCTTGGCATCCAGCGGCGGCGGCGGCAATTCTTTGTGAGAATCCATGACCTGCGTAAAATCTCCGGTGAAAGGAGTTTTGCCCGAAAGCATTTGATAAACGATAACGGCTAAACTGTAAATGTCGGAGCGTGGCGATAATTTTTCTCCACGACATTGTTCCGGCGACATATACAACGGCGTGCCGAGAACCGCGCCGACTCTGGTTAATTCCGCCGTTTTAGGAATTGCCAAAGATTTGTCGGTTTGATCTCCGGTGGCAATCAAACGTGTGCCTTTTTCATCTTTTTCAAGCAACTGAGTTCCCTTACTTGAACCAGGAAAAATTGCTGTTCCGTCCTCCGAAGAAATTTCGGCAGCAGGTAAAATCTGGGTTCCTTTTTCATCGCTGACCGATAAAATTGCCGTGCCTTTTTCGTCTCCGGTTTGAAAAATTGCGGTTCCTTTTTCGTCGTCGGTTGATTGAATCAAAGTTCCTTTTTCGCCAATCATTGTTGCTCCGCGATTTTCGGCGATGGTTTCGGCATTGGCTTGGTCGGTCAGAGTTTCGCCCTGATGAAAAGATTGAGTCGGAGTGGTGGTGGTCGGATTTGGATATTGATTTTCGCTTTCGCCGCTCATCGGTTCTTCGAGTTTGGCAATTCCGAAATCCAAAACTTTGACCGTGTATCCGCCGCGCTGATTCGGTTCAAGCCAAATATTATCAGGCTTTAAATCGCGGTGAATGATGCCTTGTCCGTGCGCTTCGTGAACTGCGGAACAGACTTGTTCGACAATATCGAGCGTCCAGCCGAGAGGTAATTGCTTTTCTTCGTCCAGAATTTCGCCTAACGTGCAGCCGTCCAAATACTCCATCACGAGATACGCCACGCGCCCCTGTGAAGTCTCGGCAAAACCAAAATCGGTCACATCAACCACGTTTGGATGACGCAGCCGCCCCGCCGCCCGCGCTTCACGCCGGAATCGCTCAACAAACTCGGCTCGCTGCATAAATTGCGGAACGATTACTTTCAGCGCAACAGGTCTTTCCGTGCCAATGTGCGTCGCCAGATAAACCGCGCCCATTCCGCCGCGTCCAAGCTCTCTTTCAATCGAATATTTACTGTCAAGCGTTTGCCCAATCAGGCTTTCCAAATTCATAAAACTTTTCAACGAAACTCTACCCGTTTTTTGATACGTTTCGCAAGTCCGTTTAGATTCATTTTTTGGATTTTGTTTGATAAATCGAAATCAGGGCAATTTAGATTGGTTTTTTATTGTGACACTTTTAAAAACTGTCACAATGCCCAATTTTTCCTTTTTAAAGAGTGCTACCATCAGCTAATTTAGGAATTAAATTTTGAAAATTACAAAATCTTTGCGACCTTTGCGAAAACCTTTGCGACCTTTGCGGTTAACCATTTCTTTGAACCGCAAAGAACGCAAAATCAGCGCAAAGAACGCGAAGTATGAAACAACAATTAACAGGAGAAAATCTATGTTCAAAAAATATTTAAACCTAATCTTAGCCATTTTACTTATCAATCTTTCGTTGACGACCTTTGCTTTGGGAGAAACGACGGCAGAAAAAGAGGCTAAGTTTGCTGAGAAAGTAAAAACGCAAATTATCAAGCTCGGCACAGGCAAAGAGTCAAAAGTGGAAGTGAAGTTGAAAGATGGAACTAAATTGAAAGGTTATGTCAGTCAAGTAAATGAAAATAGTTTTATCGTTACAGATGAAAAAACAGGAACTTCAACAGAAGTTTCATATCCACAAGCAAAACAGGTGAAAGGTAATAATTTATCAACAGGAGTGAAAGTCACTATTGCTCTTGTAGTTGTCTTTGGACTAGCTATCCTATGGGGGGCTGCCCATAATTGATGTCGAAGTCTTTAAGTAGACTTAGTTAATCGTTATGCTGAACAAGAAATTGTTTATTGAAATAGCCTAAAATACTCTGTTTAGTGCAAGATTTTCGGATATTTTTAAGCTGAAGCTTTGGAGAAAATTATGTTCAAAAAATATTTAACCCTAATTTTAACGATTTTAGTTCTCAACCTATCATTTTCAACTTTCGCACTTGCGGAAACAAAAGCCGAAAAAGAAGCGAAATTTACCCAAAAGGTGAAATCGGAAGTGACTAAACTCGGAGTTGGAAATGAATCAAAAGTTGAGATCAAACTCAAGGACGGCACAAAGTTGAAAGGCTACATCAGCAACATTAGCGAAGAAAGTTTCTCTGTCACGAATGACAAAACGGGCGCAATTACCGAAGTTCCTTATCCAAATGCAAAGCAAGTTAAAGGAAATAATTTGTCAACAGGAATGGAAATTGCGATTGGGCTTGGAATTTTTTTTGGCGCAATTTTTGCGTATGCTTTTTTTGCAAGCCGTTCCTAATGTTGCCCAATAATTCCATTGTGACACTTTAATTACTCTAAAGTTGGATGCGTGCTGAAAAACCTTGCGGGAAAAACTCGAAAAAGGAAAAACCGGATAATTGAACTTCCTTCACAATATGACTATAATAGTCATTAGAGAGGTGGTTGAAATATGCAAACTGTCAATATCGCAGAATTAAAAAGTAATCTCAGCGCGTTTTTAGAGCAAGTTCGCAATGGGGAAGAACTTATTGTTAAAGACCGCAATCGTCCCATTGCCCGTCTGATGCCTTTGGCGGCTGGAGAAGATTTAGACGCAGAAGAAGAAATTTTAGTCGGGGCAGGTTTAATGCGTCTGCCGTTGGAGACAAAATCCGATGAGTTTTTCAATCTACCCGCACCCAATGTATCCGTCGAAACAATTAGACAAATTATCAGGGACGAAAGGGATGAAGACTAACGCGGCTTTTTGGGATACAAGTGTAATTGTTCCGCTTTGTGTCCGGCAAGATATAAGTCAAGATGTGCGGCGGCTCTGGCGAAATACGAGCCGCATTATCGTCTGGTGGGGAACAAGCATTGAAGTTAGAAGTGCTGTCAGTCGTCTGTATCAAGGCAATTTTATTGATGCACGAGGATTACAATTTGCGCTTGCTCGATTTGAAGTAATCCGGCGGAAATGGGCAGAAATTGTGCCTTCTGAAAAAGTCCGTCAGATAGCCGAAACGCTGCCTGATGCTTATGGACTAAGGGCTTTAGATTCTTGCCAATTGGCAGCGGCTTTAGTCTGGTGTAATGAAAAACCGGCTGGACGGCTTTTTATCTGTGATGATGCAAAACTATCAGAAGCGGCGCGGAAATTAGGTTTTTCCATTAAGCCCTAGGTCGCTATTCCAACTCACCTTTTATCCATTCGTTTAACTCCGAAATTGTCATTGAACGGTGTTTTATTTCCTTTATCAAGGGTAAAGTTCATTAACAGTTTTATCCGCCCCTATTTTGTTCTCAAATTAAAATCAACTGTGACACTTTAAAAACTGTCACAATCCAATCTCACAATTCTTTAAAATTTATAGATAATCAATACTGGTTATATGAAAATGAACTAAAAGATTGGAGCGCAAGCAGCTTGCTTGCCTGTGCGAGCGAAGCAATGCACAGTATCGCAGTTAAATTCAAAATTCTGGAGTAATTCAAGGTGAGGTTCACATTCGAGCTAACGCCGAGTGAACTGCAAGCAAGCTGCTTGCGCTCCAGTCTAATAAATTTTATGCAAAATCTATTACAAAAATCTCTCAGAGTTGCGTTTTTCCCCGATTCGTATTTGGAAATCAAC
Source organism: Pyrinomonadaceae bacterium (assembly GCA_019694395.1). Lineage (GTDB taxonomy): Bacteria > Acidobacteriota > Blastocatellia > Pyrinomonadales > Pyrinomonadaceae > JAIBCC01. The sequence goes on from JAIBCC010000032.1 coordinate 51,257, forward strand.
GGGGCGGCAATGACGTTTAGAAAATTTACGGATTTTGTCAAAAAACGCGGCTATCCTTTTTTGTGCTTTTACGCGGGCGAAAAGACCGAAAAAAAGATTGACGGAAATTTTATGATGCAGTCTTTGAAACATTCCCCGCTTTCGATTCCGGTGGACGAAGGTCTGAAATACGATCCGCTTTTCAATCGTCATCTCAAATTGATTCGCCAAAATCTCGAAGAATTTAAACCCGATATTATTCATTTGACGGGAGTTAATGATGTCAGCATCACCGCCGCCATTCTCTCGCATCAGATGAAAATTCCGCTGATCGGTTCGTGGCATACCAATCTGCACGAATTTGCTGCCCGCCGATTGGATAAAATGTTCCGCTTTTTGCCCGAAAGCTGGCGTAAATCATTGTCAGGATTAGCTGAAAGATTGATTTTGAACGGTGAGATTCTCTACTACAAAATCCCCAAAGTCGTCCTTGCACCAAATCAGGAATTGATTGATCTGATTCAAAAAGGTTCAGGCAGAGACGCATTTTTGATGACGCGCGGCGTTGATTCGGATTTTTTTTCTCCGGCAAAACGAACGGTTAATGACGGCATCTTACGCGTAGGTTTTGTCGGCAGATTGCGGGCGGAAAAAAATGTCGGATTATTGCCGAAATTAGAACAGAGTTTGCTCAAACTCGGCAAGACAAATTTTAAGTTTTTGATTGTCGGTGAAGGCAATGAACGCGAGTTTTTGGAGCAATCTTTACAAAATGCCGAGTTCACCGGCTTTGTGACAGGTGACAAGTTAGCCCAAATGTATGCTAATATGGATGTCTTTGTCTTTCCCTCCGAAACAGACACTTTTGGTAATGTGGTGCAGGAAGCAAATTGTTCGGGAGTTCCGGCGATTGTCAGCAACTTTGGCGGACCAAAATTTGTGATAAAAGAGGGAGAAACAGGTTTTATCGCAAAAAGTTTCGACGATTTTGTTAAATACACTGTTGAGTTAATGGACAATTCGGAAAAATTAGCGACAATGAAAAAAGCATCACGCGATTTTGTCATTTCAAATTCCTGGGATGCGGTTTTTGATGAAGTTTATCAAAACTACGAGAAAACCATAAAAATTGCCGCCGAATCCGAAAAAAATTAAGTGATTGGAAAAGGTAAGTTAAGCAAAAATTTGTGTCATAAATTAATTTCGGAAATCATAATTATCAAATACCCGACACAAAAATAACGATTAAACGCCTTAATTTCTAATCGCTTGCAGGTTAGTAATGAGTAATTTAGAAACAAATCCGATGCACGATGAAACGACTTTTCGCGGAGTTTCGATGCACATTTTACGGCATCCGATTGAAACCGCGATTAAGCGTTGGCATTGGAAATCGGCACTTTTCAGCGGTTTGATCCGCATGTTCGTTTTTTTGATCGGTTATCACAATAAAGGCACGGAAATTATGCTTGCCGCCGCCGGAATTCAGTTCGTTTACCGGACAGTTCTCGGCGGAATCGGCGGTTCGATCATCCAAAGATTCAGCAAGGTCGAACCACCCTGGCACGCAACCATCACTGTTCCTTTGATAATTACGGTTATCACTCACATTTTTGAATACTTTATCCAGATAGCTTTTGACAACTATTACGGCACAAATTTAGCGACCAAAACGACTATTGCTTCAATCGTTATTTCGGTCATGTCGGCTGTTTTCAATTTATATTTGATGCGGCGCGGCGTGATGCTGGTCAAAGACGAGCAGGAAAAATCGCTGGGAAAAGATTTCGCCTACATTCCGGTTTTACTTTTTGATTTTATAATGATTCCGCCGCGAAATATTTACAAAAGAATTTGCCAAAAACAATATTTGATGGCGATCTTTGTCTTTTTAATGACCGGATTGGGAACAGGTTTGATCGGAGCAATTCTGCGTTTCAGAGAATCCTGGGGCTATTGGACAGGCAGCATTGTGATGGGATTGATAATTATTACAGTAGCCATTATTGCTCTAGTAGATAGCCGCAAGGAAAAAAAAATTGAGCCGGTCAGCGAATTCCATACCGATCCGGGAGATTTGCGGGTTTAGATTTGTAAATTTAGTCTGCCCGCGAAATACGCGAAACATACGAAAAAGGGAGTTTTTACCATTTTTTTTTCGTGTAATTCGCGTATTTCGCGGGCAAAAGTTTTTATTGCAGTATGACTAATCCGATAAAATCCGTTCACTTAACCAACTATTACCACAAAAATTCGGGCGGAATCAGCACTGCTTACAACGATCTGCTTGCCGCCGCCGAACGGCATCAACGCTTTGTTTCGCTGATCGTGCCGGGCGAAAAAGATGAGATCGAACAAATCAACGATTTTGCCAAAATTTATTATCTCAAAGCTCCAAATTCACCGATTTTCGATAAACGTTACCGAATAATTTTGCCGTGGCAATTTTTGCCGAACGATTCAAAAGTGCGCCAAATTTTGTTACAGGAAAAGCCTGATCTGGTCGAAGTTTGCGACAAATATTCGCTTAGTTTGGTCGCCGCAATGATTCGGAAAGACAAATTTTCGCAGCTTGGCAGACCGATGCTGGTTAATCTCGTTTGCGAACGGATGGATGACAACCTTCGCGCGTATGTCACCAAAAGCAATTTCGGTAAATGGTTTTCCCAAAAATTTATCAGTTATTACAATTTTCTGCTTTACGATTTTCACATTGCCAATTCTGAATACACCGCTTCGGAATTTGCCGAATCGCTCAACGCTAATCAAAAAGGTTGTTTTCTGGATTTCTGCCGTAAATTCTTTCGTGCTTCAAAAATTGCGGAAACAGAAAGAGTTTTTGTTTGTCCGTGTGGTGTAAATTTTGAATATTTTGCCCAAGACAGAAAATCCGACGCAGTAAAAAAAGGGATGCGCCAAAAAGCCGGAATTCCGCCGGATTCAATTGTTTTGCTCTATGCCGGACGCATTTCTCCCGAAAAAAATATCGGTCTTTTGCTGGATTTGATGAAAGTTCTGGCGCAGGATGAGCGGCGCGATTTTCGTCTGTTAGTTGCAGGCGGCGGACCAAAAACGGATTGGCTAAGATCTGAAACTGAAAGGCTTATTCCAAATAAAATCATTCAGTTAGGACATTTAGACAAAGAAACTTTGGCGAAATATTACGCTAACGCTGATGTTTTTGTGCATCCGAATCCGCATGAACCTTTCGGCATCGGACCGCTTGAGGCAATGGCGGCGCGGGTTCCGGTGGTTGCTCCAAATTCAGGCGGCATTTTGTCTTACGCAAATGCTGAAAATGCTTGGTTATGCGAGCCAAACGGAGAAAATTTTGCCACTGCAATTCGTGAAATTATCGAAAACGAGGAATTGCGCGAAAGTAAAATTGAAAAAGCATTTGATACTGCCAAAGCCAATTCACGCGAACGCTCAACTGACTTTATCTTTGCCACTTATGATAAACTGTTTGCAGACTTTCGGAATCGAAAACAACTTTTTGTTGAGGATTTAACGAAAATCTAACATAGACTCATTATGCTCGAATTAGTTTTAGCAAATCTAAAAACTCGTCCGCTTCGGACTTTGATCAGTATTGTCGGAGTTTCGCTGGGCGTAGTTTTGATCGTTCTTTTTACCGGATTGGCTCGCGGAATGGCAAATGATATGGTCAAACGCGCCAACAATTGGAAAGCCGAAATCGTTTTCACGCGGGCAGGCGCAATGGACTTGACCAGCTCCAACGCGAATCTTTCCGTCACTTACACCAAAAAATTGTTGGAAATCGAAGGCGTAAAATCGGTCGTTCCCGTCATTCGTTACATCACTCCTTCGCAAAAATCAGCCTTAGGTTTTCGTCAGCTTGATGGGGTTGATTGGCAGCCTTTTGCGGAAATGAACGAAATGCAGATTTTAAGCGGACGCGCTCCGCAAGCGGTTGATGAGGTCATCGTGGACGAACGCCAAATGCGTGATGATAAATTAAATTTGGGCGATACGATTGATCTTTTCGGCAACAAAAAATATAAAGTCGTTGGTGTTTTCAGTCCGCCGTCGGGTGCGCGAATCAAAATGTCTTTGGCTGGAATGCAGGACGCTCTGCAAGTTCCCGGGAAATGCACTTATATTTTAGTTAAATTAAAAGACGGAGCAGATGCCGAAACAGTAGCTAAAAGAATTAACGAAGTTTTACCCGGCAATAAAATCAATTTAACTAAAGAATTAATAACTGATGCTCAGGATCGGATCCCCGCTTTGAATTCATTTTTGCGTGTTTTGGTCGGACTTGGCGCATTTGTCAGCACAATTTTCGTCTTGCTTTCGATGTATACCACCATCACCGAGCGCCGCAAGGAAATCGGGATTTTGAAATCGCTCGGTGCATCAAAATCTTTTATCGTCACGGTTATCGAAAGCGAAGCCTTTTTTATTGGTGTATTAGGGGTTTTATTTGGCTACACAATTTCTTTGATTTCATCGTTTGCCATTCAAAAGATTTATGAACTTCCTTTTGAGTTTAGTTCAGGCTGGATTTTGGTTGCAATTTTGATTGCAATCGGCGGAAGCCTCTTTGGTGCGCTCTATCCGGCATGGAAGGCTTCGGGCATTGATCCGGTTGAGGTAATGGTCAATGAGTAGAGTGAGTCAAGAAAAAGAATCAGTAAGTGTATTAAATATAAAGATAGAACCACGGAAGTTCTATCTCATTTTGCCTTACTAAAACTATATAAAGATAACTTTTTTGATTAGCATAATCTTTATTTATTTATTCATATTGTTCAATATGAATTCATTTTTTTGGATTTCTCCTTTGATTAATACCACAAAAAGTCCATTTAAAATCAAAGAATTCTTAGAAAAATAAAAAACATTATTTCTACAAAAATGTTTTTTATTAAGACCTCAAACCATCGAAAGTATCCGATTTATTAGATTTAATCCGAATAAACGAGATAGTTGAATTAATCTAAAAAAAAAATTTTTTTATTGAAAATCAATAATATGGCACATTTGTTGCCATAAAACAGTGCTTATTTTTCCTAAACAAATTCTTGACTGTTATTTGAAGTAAAAATGATTAAACAATTTATAATTCTAAATATCGCTTCCCAATAAGTGATTATTATAATTATTTATCATTATTGATAATAGGTCTGAGTGATTTTGCTCACTGCCAATACCAAAAGATTTTAATCAGGAATAATAAACCTATATTTTCTAAGGAGATAAAATAATGAAGAAGTTTTCGTTAATAGGTTTGATTTTTATTTTGTCAACTATATTAACTTATGCTCAATCCACTACCGGTCGTGTTGTCGGCACAGTTTCTGCTCCTGATGGAGCGGTTGCCGGTGCTGTTATTACAATAACTGACAAACAGACCGGTAAAGTGCGAACTGTCACATCCAGTGATGACGGGACTTTTGAAATTTCCCAATTATCATTTGGAGACTACTCAGTTAAAATTACAGCCAATGGATTTAAAACATACGTTTCAAACGACATTAAAATTGACGCAGGTCGTGAATTTCCATTAAATGCCGTTTTGGAAGTTGGACAAATTACTGAGGAAGTTACCGTAACAGCCGGAGCTGAAAATGTGAATTCAACGACCGGTGAAATTTCGACTACAGTTGGTGCCCAGCAAATCCGCGAATTACCGCTTAATGGTCGCAACCCGTTAGCACTGTTAAATTTGCAAGCTGGTGTAAATGCCACCAGCAGTTCAATTAATGGTCAAAGAACTTCATCTGTAAACTATACACGTGATGGAGTTAACGTCCAAGATAACTTTATTAGAAATGGTTTCGTTTCTGATGCTCCGACAGTTGATAATACCGGTGAATTTAACGTGGTAACACAAAATGCCGGTTCAGAACTTGGTTCAGGTTCAACTCAGGTGCAATTAGTAACTCCGCGCGGTGGTAAACAATATCACGGTGCGTTGTATGCTTTTAACCGCAACTCAATCTTTGCGGCTAATAACTTTAGCAGCAATCAAAACAAACTTTCCCGTCCGTTTTTGAACAGAAATCAATTTGGTGGAAGTATCAGCGGACCTTTACCGATCTTTAATTTTGGTGAAGGCGGACCGATGTTCAAGAAAGATAAAGCCTTCTTCTTTTTTAACTACGAAGGATTTCAATTAGCTCAACAGGTTCCAATTGCGGTCACTACTCTTTTGGCTTCTAATTATGACGGAACATTTTCTTATCAAGGAACAGACGGCATTAATAGAACAGTAAACGTTTTGACCGGAACTAACTTGAATACCGGAAGTGCCACCTGGACTAGTGCCGGAGGTGTTTTAGCAGTTGATCCTATCATTAAATCTCGTCTGCTCAATAAATTGCCTACTGCCGGAAACGGATTGCTTACCGGTTTGAACTATCAACAAACAGTAAACTTAAACCGTTCTGACCCGGAAACCAGAAAGGCTTATACCGGACGGGCAGATTTTGAAATCAATGACCGAAGCTCATTAAATTTTGTTTATAAATACAACACAATTACGGATGCCAGAACTGATATTGCGGCTGGTTATTCAACTAAGACCTTTGCCAGCCAAGGTGGTCCGACTAAGTTGTTTGTCGGTGCTTGGCAATGGAGTCCGAAAAATAGCTTCACCAATGAAGTTCGGATTGGTTATCAACGTTCTGAACCTTTCTTTTTTGGAACCGAAACATTTCCAACCGGGTATTTAATTAGCGGAACGCCGTTCACTAATCCTGAGCCCAGCTTTTTTGACCAAGGTCGTAACACAGATTACTACACCTATCAAGACAATGCGGTTTATACTTTTGGCAACCATTCATTTAGATTTGGTTTCAATTTACAAAAATATAAGATCGAATCATTGAACTATGCCGGAACGCTTCCGACCTATTCAATTTCGACTACTGGAAACTCACAAACACCTGCTTTAACCAGTGCATTGTTCCCCTTGACTGCTGCTAACACTGCTTCAATCAGCACCACTGATTTAGCCAGAGCTAATACATTGCGATACACACTAGCCGGAATTATCGGAAGTGCTGCACAAACTATTTATTATCAGGGCGGAGCCGGATATGTTGCTGGTGCTCCTTCAACCCGTAGATTTAACTTTGATACATACGCTGGATATTTTAGCGATCAGTGGAGAATAAGACCGAATTTAACCTTAAATTTGGGAGCAAGATATGAACTTTATACTCCGCTCAATGACCCATTGTTGATCAACCTTGAACCTAAGGTTACAAATCCAAATGACATCGTAGGTAGTTTGCTTAGTGAAGATGTTTTGATTCAGGTTATTGGCGGTAATGCCGGTAAACCAGGGAACTACTTCAAGGCAGATAAAAACAATATAGGTCCAAATTTCAGTTTTGCATATTCACCAAAATTTGATAGCGGATTTTTAGGTTCAGCTACTAAAGATACTGTTATCCGGGGTGGTTTCAGAGTTAACTTTAATAACGACGAATATGTTCGTTCAACTGATAACGCTGCTCAAAATAACGCCGGACTTGGCGCATTTACATCTAATGCTATAAGAACAGGCAGCAGCAGCACTTTACTGAAAAGCAGTTTGAGCAATGTTGCACCGTTCAATGTTGGATTTGCTTTCCAAACTCCAACAGTTGCTACATTCCCAGTTAAACTACAAGACCGCGCTACATCATTTACTGAAACAATTTCTTTGATTGATCCAAATCTGAAAATCCAACAAACACTTGAATATAACTTAGGTATTCAACGTAATATCGGTTTCAAATCAGTTTTTGAACTTCGTTATGTTGGCGGTTTAAGTAATGATCTGATTCGTTCTATTGACTATAACCAAGTCAATGTTCGTAGTAGTGGTTACTTTGCAGATTTCTTGAAAGCACAATCAAACTGTCGCGCTCAAGCAGTCGCTGCACCAGTAATTCAAACATTTGTTATTAATGGGGTTAATACTAATGTTAATGTAGGTGGACTTGGAATTAATCCGGCAACTGTTTATGACCCAATTTTCTCCTGCACCAGTGCTGCCTATAATCCGAATATCCCGGGAAGTCAAGTTCTTACTGTTCTTAATGGAACTATTCCAAACGGAGTTGCTAACGCCCAACAGGCTACGACTCCAGCGGCTATTTTAGACTTTGTTAGAGCGGGACAAGTAGGTGAATTGGCTTGGCAGGATGTTGCAACGGGAAGACTTGGTTACACAGAAAATGCCCTTCGCAATGCGTTATTGGCAAACTCAGCAGCCGGTGTTGCAAACTTAACCACCAATGGTGGTAAATACCGCTACAATTCACTGCAAGCAGAAGTTCGTCGCCGCTTTAGCGATGGATTTATGTATCAAGTGAACTATACTTTCCAAAAGATTTTGGCAGACGTAGTTGATGACGGACAAACACGGGTTAATCCGTATTTGGATAATCTTAATATCAGACTTGACTATGCACGTCCTGACTATGACCGAACCCATACAATAAATGCTAACTTCATTTATGAATTACCTATTGGTAAAGGCAAAAAATTCATTAATGAAGGCGGATGGGTTGATAAATTAATCGGAGGATATCAATTAACCTCTATTTTCAACTATAGTTCGGGTGTTCCTTTTGGTATTTTAGACACAAGCGGAACCTTGAATCGTTCAGGTCGTTCGGGAAGACAATCAGCTTATTCAACTTTGAGCAAAAAAGAATTACAAAAATTAATTGGCGAATATAGAACTCCAAATGGTGTTTTCTATATTGATCCAAAAGTAATTTTTGCTTTGGGTTCAAATGGGCAACGTGTTGATCTGACTCAGCCGCTTCCGACTGGTGTCACCATTACTGCTATTCGCGGCGCAAGTCCGCTTGATCAAGCTCCGTTTAGCGGACAAATTTTCTTCTTTAATAAACCGGGACAAACCGGAAATTTAGAAAGAAACTTGTTAAATGGTCCTAACTACTTTAACTGGGATGCCGGTTTAAGTAAGAGTTTCCGTATTTCTGAAGGAATGAAATTACAGGTGCGTGGAGAAGTCTTTAATGTCTTGAACAACGCAAACTTCAGTGTTGGAGATTTGAACATTACCAATACGACCAGTTTTGGAAGAACCAGTTCAGTTCGTTCGCCAAGAATTGTTCAATTTGGTGCACGTTTTGACTTTTAATAAATCGAAAGGTTTATTTTTGAGAGGTGGCTCTTTTGAGTCACCTTTTTTTATAATTAAGGTATAATCTGACAATATAAAACCAGCAAAAAAATTGGTTTAAGAGCAATTCAAAAATTGAGAGGGAAAATGAAATTTATTGAAATTGTTAAACTTATCGCTTTAACTCTGTTCTTGGTTTATGTCTCGATCGGGCAAACACCTACTCCAACTCCATCACCGTCCCCGACTCCTGCAATAATTGGCGAAGTCAATGTAACTACCACTTTTGCCAATAGTGATCCTTTATATCAGGAAATCAGAAAATCTTTTGAGGCAAAAAAGTTTTCTGAACAATGCAGTGTGGTCAATAATGTAATGTTACAAAAAGATAAAGGAACATTCTTGCTTAAAACCGGCGAAATATATTTCCTCGAACCGATACAGGGAAGATATACAGGAGCTGTTTTTATTGGTGACGGAGAACTCAGTTTAACCCCTCCGATTGAATTGGAAAAGAATCATTTATCTCTTTTTACGGATGCTCCTGAATTAAATGAAACCTATACCGAACTGGTGATGTATTTTACGGACAAAACCTTTGATGCCATCAAGAATTCTCCAAATGCAAAGACAACAACGGCTTGTCCTAATGTGGACAAAGCTGCGTCTGCTCTAAAAGAAAAAGGAACCATTCTCAAGAAAAGATTCAATTTTAATATGTCTTCCCGCATTCTGGGTGATTTTCTTACACCGAAAAGACGGGGTTTCTTTACTGCTTTTATCGAAGGTAAAAAATTTGGCGATATAGTTTATCAAATTGATCCGCTTGGAATTACCGAAGCCGGGGAGTTTGATGCTGCTGTTTATCCTGAACAGGTTGCAGTTTATGGATATGGTGCTACCAATAAAGGCATTTGGACATCTTTTCATCTGGATAGTGAATACAAAAAAGGAACTGCCAATAGTTGGACTGACCGGCGAATTTACGACATTATAAATCACAATATTGAGCTAGTAGTTGCCGGAGATAAAATTGTTGCTCAGGATACTCTTACCGTTCAGACCCGCGAACCTGATATCCGCTTTTTCCCGTTTGATCTTTATGAGACCTTAAAAGTTACCGGTGTCAGAGACGAAAACGGAAAAGAACTCAGTTTTATTCAAGAAAAGAAAACCGATGATCCTGATTTTGGAGTCATTTTAGAGAAAGCTCCGGAGGTTGGAAAACCATTTAAGATCAGAGTTGAATACGAAGGACAAAAGGTTTTATTAAATGTTGGTTCAGGGAATTATGCTCTGAATCCGAGTGCCCGTTCAAATTGGTATCCCAATAATCCATTTACCGCATTTGGAGATCGTGCAATTTTTGATGTTACTTACCGTTATCCTAAAAAATTAACAATGGTCAGCGGTGGCAGCAAAATTGGTGAAGATACAATAGATGGAGATGTAAAGGTTTCAAAATGGTCAACCGAAGGAATTGACTACGAAGTAATGGGATTTAACTACGGTGATTTTAAAACAGATAAATTTACTGATCCGGCATCCGGATATGAACTTGAAGTTTTTGCCAATACTGAAATGCCTGATTTCTACAAAGATTTTCAAAAGCGGGTTGAAATTGCTGAAAGTGCTGGTGGCACAACCGGATTGAATATTGCAACTACCAATACAACTTCCGGTATGAGCAAAGTTCTAACGGAAGCTCAAAACTCCGTGAGGCTTTATAATGCGTATTTTGGCAAGCTTCCGTATAAACGAATTGCAATGACCCAACAGCCTTTTGGAAATTTTGGGCAATCATGGACAACTCTTGTTTATATGCCGTTCATTGCGTATGTTGATAAAGCAACCCGTGCACAGCTTCTCGGCGTAAGAGGCGGAACTAATGATTTTTGGGATCAAGTCGGTCCACACGAAGTTGCTCATCAATGGTGGGGACATATCGTCGGTTGGACAAGTTACCGAGACCAATGGATGAGCGAAGGTTTTTCTGAATTTTCGGCTTCCCTTTACACTCAATTTGTTGATAAAGACATTGATCAATTTATAGATTATTGGAACAAACAAAGAGAGTTAATCGTTACTCCAAGAGCTGCCACCAAAGGAATGAAACCTTATAAAGTAGGACCATTGGTGCAGGGATTTAAATTAGTCAGCAGTAAAACAGGTAATGTTTATCGCTATTTGATTTATCCGAAGGGTGCTTTTGTTTTACATATGTTACGGATGATGATGTATGACTACAAAGAAGGCACCGGAGATGCCAGATTTAAGGCAATGATGAAAGACTTTATTAAAACCAATTTTAATAAACCTGTTTCAACTCAGGATTTTCAAGCTGCAGCCGAAAGGAATATTACACCCGAAATGGACATTGACAAAAATAAGACAATGAATTGGTTTTTCGATGAATGGGTTTATGGCACAGATGTTCCGTCTTATAAATTTGAGTATCATTTACAGGGAAATACCTTAACCGGCACCATTACCCAATCCAATGTTTCAAAGAATTTTGTAATGATAGTGCCGATTTATGCAGATTTTGGAACTGGCTGGCAATATTTGGCTTCTGTCACTTTAGCAGGAAATGACACCCTTGATATTGGAAAAATTAATTTGCCGAAAGCACCTAAAAAAGTAGCAATAGCCGCTTTACAAGATATTCTGACTGAAAAAATTGAGAACGTAAGTAAGTAAAATTTAGATATTTGTAACTTTTCCATAGTTGCATAAATCAGATTTCACTGCTTAAAATCAATTTTGTATCTTTCAAAATTGATTTTTTATGAGTTCCAACGAAGCCACGCTCCAAAGTGCCGTTCAGCACAAAGCAACCGTCAGCAAACAAGGCATTTTGCAGAAAATGTTTGCCGTTTGGTTTGATGCTTTTGTTTATAACCAAATCTGGGAAGACCCGCGGGTTGATCTCCAAGCCCTAAAATTAGACGAAAATTCACGGGTAATTACGATTTCTTCGGGTGGCTGTAATGCTTTAAATTATTTGGTTGAAAAACCCGAAAAAGTAACAGCCGTTGACCTCAATCGTCATCATATTTTTCTGCTCCGTTTGAAACTCGCCGCGCTTGAATTTTTACCCACGCACGGAGATTTCTTTGCTTTTTTCGGTCACGGCAAAGGCGAGCAAAATACGAAAAATTATCAACGATTCATTGCTCCGAATCTGGATGAAGAAACCCGTAATTTTTGGGATAAAAAAATCGGTATTTTCAATAAAGACGGGCTTTACGAACATTCGCGCAACGGTTATTTTCTGCGCTTTTTTCATCGTTTTGCCAATTTAATCGGCTGTCAGCCGCATAAAGTTTTAGAAGCTAAAAATAAGGCTGAACAGCTTGAGCTCTACGAAAAATACGTCAATCCTTTTTTCGATAGTTTTTTTATCAAAACCGTCGGAAAATTGCCGATCACGATGTTTGGTTTAGGAATTCCGCCGCAGCAATACGAGGAATTAAAAAAAGATCTAGCCGAAGGCGGAAGCATTATTGACATTTACCGTGAACGCACCAAACGCCTCGCGGTTGATTATCCGATCAGCGAAAATTATTTTGCGTGGCAGGCTTTTGCCCGAAAATACGACACCGAAAAATTTCAAGCAGTTCCCGAATATTTAAAAGCGGAAAATTTTGCCGGATTGAAAGAAAATGTCTCGCGTGTGAGTGCAAAAATCGGTTCGGTGACGGACGAAATTAAAAGTCAGCCCGTCGGAACATTCAATCGTTTCGTTTTTCTTGACGCGCAGGACTGGATGAATCCGCCGATTTTGACCGATTTATGGTCAACAATTGCCGAACGCGGCGAAAAAGGTTCGCGCATTATTTTCCGAACTGCCGGCGCAAACTCTCCATTGGAAAACGCATTGCCAACAGAACTTTTAGCTAAATTCAAATACGAAAAAGATTGGTCTGAGGAGCTTTTCAAACAAGACCGCGCTTCAATTTACGGTGGATTTCATCTTTATATTTTGCAATAAAACTAACGCCCTTGCATCAGTAACTAATCAAATTGTATAGTTACAAACGTCAAGGGCGAAAGTCTTTGATAATTGAAAGAAAGGAGGTTTCTCTATGGATAAAAACCTTGAGAAACAACTTCAAGCAATATTGGAAGTTCTGTTAATTTTAACCGAACGTGCCGATATTCAGGAGCAAGAAATTGAACTCTTGCGATTGCGCGTTAAACGGCTTGAAGAAATGGTTGCGAAATTGTCTGAAACACAAAAGCGCAACTAATATCAATGTGGGGAATTCCTGTTCCCCACACTCCTTTCTTTCTATCACAATTTGAGGAAAAAGTTAATATGTTGCCCGAAGAAATCCGCCAAAAACGTCTTGAATTAAATTTAACCCAAACCGAATTAGCCGAAAGATTTGGAGTTGACGGAAATACGATTGCTCGTTGGGAACGCGGCGAAATAATACCCAAAGCGCAAGGAATGTTACAACTTGCTTTTCAGTCTTTAGAAATTGAGAAAGGATCAAATATATTGCGAATCAATCAATTACAAGGCGAGCTAAAGGAAAAAGTGCAGCGTTTGCGGATTCGCCATACAAAGAATAAAAAGGAATGGAACAGCCTAAACAAATAAATCCCAACGAAGCCTTCGAGAAAATGGATCGGATGTATCGTTATCAGCGATATTTTTACGATCTAACCCGCAAATATTATCTGTTGGGACGCGATAAACTCATCGCACAAATGGCTATTCAGCCGAACGAAAATGTTTTGGAAGTCGGTTGCGGAACAGGGCGAAACCTCGCAATTCTGGCAAATAAATTTCCAAAATCAAACTTTTACGGGCTTGATGCGTCGAGCGTGATGATCGAAGAATCACAGAAAAAAGTTGATAAATATTCGCTCCAAAATGTGCAGCTGCAAATTGCGTTAGCAGACGATTTTACATTCGATCAAACCTTTAGCCTTGACAAGCCTTTTGATGCAATTTATTTCAGCTATTCCATTTCGATGATTCCGCCGTGGAAAGAATCTATCGCTAACGCCTTGAACAATTTAAAGTCGGGCGGAAGTTTTTATATCGTGGATTTTTACGACCAAAAAGACTTGCCGAAATGGTTCCAAAAAATGCTCAAAGGCTGGCTCAAACAGTTTCACGTTCAGTTTTGGGGCGATTTGATGCCGCACCTTGAATCGTTGGAAAAACAAGGTTTGGGCAAATTAACCGTCACTTCGATTGCCCGCCGCTATGCTTTTATTGCAAAATTTGAAAAGAAATGACCAAAGTTAAAATTTGCGGCATTACCAATCTCGAAGACGCTCTGCTCTCCGTCAAATTCGGCGCAGATGCGCTTGGCTTCAATTTTTATCCGAAAAGTCCGCGTTATATCGAAGCCGAAAAGGTGCGCGAAATCGTGGAGAAATTGCCGGATGAAGTTTTAAAAGTCGGAGTATTTGTCAACGAATCTTTAGAAAAAATTGTCGAAATTGCCGGAACTGCCAAACTTTACGCACTACAATTACACGGCGAAGAAACTCCTGAATTTGCCAAAGAATTAAAAGCAAAAACGAATCTCGAAATCATCAAAGCCTTTCGCGTTTCGCCCGAATTTAAGCCCGAAGACGTTTTGCAATACGAAGTTGACGCAATTTTACTTGATGCTTACAACCCGAAAGAACACGGCGGAACAGGCGAAACTTTTGATTGGGAAATTGCCAAAAAAGTGCAGGAGATTTTTCCAAAAATGTATTTGGCGGGGGGGCTTTCAGAAAATAACGTAAAAAAAGCTATAAAAATAGTTAATCCATATGCAGTTGATTCTTGCAGTTTACTGGAAACAAGACGTGGAAAGAAAGATGAAGTAAAAGTTTCTTTATTTTTACAAAGCGTAAGAAATGCAAAGGCAATATATTTTGCCCCTGATTTAAATCATATTTACCAACTATTAGAATTTATTCGATTACACCCTTCAATGTTTTTGGGAAAATATTTTATAACCGAACTACGAACGTTTTTATACGGAATTGAATTTGGTTTAAATGTCTTAAATGAAGAAAGATTTGAGTTTGACTGGAAACAATTTAAGCCAGATAGTGAATATCCTCATCGTGTTGGATTTCAAGCTTGGATTTCTAAAAAGTTCAAAAATAATGGTAATCGACAAATTTGGTCAGATATTATCTTATTACAAGTTGATGACAATGAGGAAAAAGCCTTTGACCTTTTCTTCGCACTTTTAGAAGAATTCAAACTCGAAAAAGAAGAACCAGAATAGAAAAGAAACCGATCCGGCGACTCTTTTCTATTCCAAATATTGTTGAAAACATACTTCATTTTATTCTCTCCAATTTATTTTTTTTTCAAAGATGATTCTTCAATAACTGCTCCGGCTTCACCTTTTACAAAATATTGGCTTTTATCCCAACATGGTTTTTGGGCTTCGGACAAATCGCCTTTGAGTTCGGCTTCGATTGAAATGGTTGGAGTTGGCTGAAACAAACTTGAACCCAAAAAACCTAATCCTAAACAAATTATAAAAACTGATAAATAAAATGGCTTAAACATTGCGAATCTCCTTTTCAATTTGATTAACTGCTTCACCCAATAATGCGGATTCTTTTGGCAAATCAGGACAAAATTTTTTAAAAAATTATTGAAATTGGAGAGAGTTTAGCTAAATTAAGTTCGATGACGGCTTAAATATTAAAGATATGTATTTGATACAAAAGAATTTGGAGAAAATTTCACAAATATTTAGGTTGTAAAAAAAATTGTAAAAAAATAACCGATTCAACCAAATAGCCGAATCGGTTTGAAAGCGTTGAAACGCCAGTTTTTGAATGGTAATCCCACTGTTGAGAAGACCTTTTTATTATGAATTTTCTTACCTAAACCAAATCGTATCCGCCAGCCAGTTGCCGTTCGTTTCAATCAGCGTGGTTAATGTCCGTCCGTTTTTCATTTTGATCTTGGCAGTTTTTTTGCCATCGTATTCGCCCATTTCGACGGATGCAACCAAATCATCCAACGTATATTTGGCAGCTTCGGACTTACCTTTTTCGACTGCTTCTGCGGTTACATTGTTACGAACACGGTCGGTAAAACAAGTCCGCAATGTTTCAGCATCTCCGGCTTTTAATAATTCAAATTGATAGGCAATTGAACCTTTCGGGTCGGTTAACGAACCATTGCCGGATTTGGTTGCAGTTGGAGTTATGTTTCCATTGCAAGCCAACATTACCAAAGCACCGGTTATTAAAACTACAATTATTGAAAATTGGTTTTTCATCTTTTTGACTCCTTTAATTCACCCGATAAGCAACAATTGCACCATCTCCGAGTGCTATTCGGCTGCGGTCTAAAAATCTGAATTGGAAAGTTTCGCCCGGCGGATGATGAATCGGATTCCCTGCTTGGTCATATTTCGGATCCCAGTCCGACACGTTTATTCTGATTACACCGCTCGAAGGCACAGACCATTTTCCGACAGTGCGAAGCGGAACAAAACCTGCACAGCCGCCCATTCCATAGTAAGTTCCGTCAGACATAAAAATATGCTCAGAACCGCAATTTGGCGCACTTGCGCCCCAATTATGTCTCCAGGTTCCAACTAATAGGCTTTTTTCATCCGTATTAGCTAGAGAAGCGGCGGCATCCTTTGGTATTTGAAACGAGTTTTCAGGAATATCAGTTTTAAGAAATGAGGGAAGTCCATTCGGATTTGCGGCATTTTCCGTCTGTGCTTGCGCGCTTTCGGTTTTGCGAGCACTACTGGCGCACGCACCTAATAATGATAAAATGCTGATTGTTAAAATAAAAATTGTAATTTTTCTAAGCATAAATTTTTCTCCTTTTTTCTAATGAAAGTTGCCTTTCAATTAACAAGGCGTAATTTGCCGAAACTTTGCAACATTTTTTTTCAAGGGGCGCAACGACAGACAAAAGTCGCAGTTATATTGTCAAAAACTAAATGGGTATTGCACAAAAAGTATTGAGAATAGCCGCATCACAAATTGCCTAAACAAGATCAAAGCTTTAGTTGATTGCAAAAATTTGGTTTGTTCGTCTCGCAACATCTTTTCAAAATCTGTTTTCAAAATCACAAAAAGCCTGTATAATCCACTCCAAATTAGCCATTTAACTAAATAATCAATGTCAACAAATGTTACGGTTTTACTTGAAAAAATAAACAACGGTGATGATTCTGCTCCTGAAAAATTGCTGCCGGTAGTTTATGACGAATTAAGAAAACTGGCGGCTGGTTATTTGAAAAATGAACGTCCCGGACATACTTTGCAGGCAACCGCGCTGGTTCACGAAGCCTATATTCGTTTGGTTGATTGGGAAAGAGTTTCGTGGCAAAATCGCGCTCATTTTTTTGCCGTTGCTGCACAGGTGATGAGAAATATTCTGGTTGACCACGCCCGCCGCAAAAGATCTGAGATACATGGCGGAAATCTGCAAAAACTTGCTCTGGACGAAGCAATTAGTTTTTCACAATCACAGGAAGTTGATCTGGTTGATCTGGATGACGCGTTGCAGGATTTGGAAAAATTGGATGAAAGGCAAGCCAAAATCGTTGAGCTGAGATTTTTTGCCGGATTAACGATTGAAGAAACTGCTCACGCCATCGGAGTTTCGACTATGACCATTTCGCGCGAGTGGAATTTTGCCAAAGCATGGCTTTACCGCAGATTGAATAATGAGTGAAAAAAATTGGACAGATTTGAAAGATATTTTTGCAGAGGCTTCGGAAATGGATCAAAGTCAACGTGCAGAATATTTAGACAAAGTTTGTCAAAACAATCCCGATTTGCGAAAAGAAGTCGAATCCTTACTTATATCATTTGATCAGAGTAATGACTTCATTGAAAAACCCGCCTTTGCCGCCAATAAAATTCTTTCCTGGGAACGAGTTTCAGAGATCCTTAACCAAGTTTTAGAAAAACCGACCGATCAAAGATCAGTTTATGCCAAAGAACTTTGCGGCAACGATGCAGAACTTTTGGCTGAAATCGAATCGCTGTTGGCTTCTGAAAAAAACACGGCGGATTTTTTAAACAGATCGCCGTTTGCCTCGTCAGATTTGGTAGAAAATTTGACCGCACTCAAAAACAAAAAGATCGGTAATTATAAGATCATCAAAAGAATCGGACACGGCGGAATGGGCGAGGTTTATCTGGCAAGCCGTGATGATGATTTTCGCAAACGGGTCGCGCTCAAACTCATTAAAAACGGTCAGGACTCCAAAGAACTTTTACGCCGTTTTAAGAATGAACGCCAGATTTTAGCCAGTCTCCATCATCCGAATATTGCACAACTCCTCGATGGCGGAACAACCGATGACGGTTTGCCTTATTTCGTGATGGAATATGTCG
>JAIBCC010000096.1 GCA_019694395.1 Pyrinomonadaceae bacterium
TGCAAAAAGTCTTTGTTTGGAAAAAATCAATAACGGCGAAGCATTAGAAAGATTTCGGCAAAATGTTGAACTGCAAAACGGAAATCCGAATATTTGTGACGGCAATTCTGATTGGTTTGAAAAAGTCCAAACATTTCCGATTAAAGTCCGAAATACTGGTTTTATCAATGAAATTGATACTTTGGCAATCGGCGAGAGCATCTGCGAAATTGGCGGTGGACGCACCAAAATTGATGATGTGATTGATTTTTCAGTTGGCTACGAATGTTTGAGGAAAATTGGTGACGAGGTAAAAATAGGCGAAACCGTTGGAGTTTTACATTGTCGAAACGAGTCACAATTTAATTTGATCGGAGAAAGATTGCAGACAGCTTATAAAATCAGTGAAGAACAACCTGCAAAATTTGAATTAATCAAAAAAATTATTTCGTAAACCCTGCAAGAAACTCATTTTAGTTGCGTTCAGAAATCAGAAGGCAAAAGCCACTTAAAATTTCAGCAACCAAAAAGGAGTTTTTTTATGAAAGATTTTTCCGGCAGAATCAGCACATTATTTCTAGCCTTTGCTGTTGGAACCGCTTCGGCAAGCGCAGTAATTTACAAAGTGCAAGCCAACCAAATTACTGAACCGAGTCAAATTACCCAAACAGAAACTGTAAAAGATAATGGGCAAAAAACGCTTGAAATGGTTTTTGTGCTTGATACGACCGGCTCAATGGGCGGTTTGATCGAAGGTGCAAAAACGAAGATTTGGAGTATTGTCAACGATGTGATGCAGCGCAAAGATCGTCCGAAAGTAAAAATAGGACTGGTTGCCTATCGTGATAACGGTGATGCTTATGTTACCCAAGTTACTCCGCTAACCGAAGATTTAGACAAAATTTATTCAACTTTGATGGATTTTCGGGCTGAAGGCGGCGGTGATACTCCTGAAAATGTTCGTCGCGCACTCGCCGAAGGCGTGGACAAAGCCGGATGGGCAAAAACAAATCCGAACACTGCACAAATTCTCTTTTTAGTTGGTGACGCGCCACCCCACAATGATTATGTGCAAGAACCTGATGTTTTAGTGACCACAGCCAAAGCCGTCAGCCAAAATATGATCGTTAACACGATTCAATGCGGAAATTTAGGCGGAACAAAGGAAGTTTGGCAAACAATCGCTCAACGCGGCGAAGGAAAATATTTTGCGATTGCTCAGGACGGAGGAGTTCAGGCAATTTCGACACCTTACGATGTTCGTTTAGCTGAATTGGCAAATAAATTAGGCGGAACTTATCTGGCATACGGCGGCGGTGCAGGGGCTGCGGGCGAAAGATTTAGAGAGGATAGTGCGAAGAAACAGGCTGCAACCGAATCAAAAGTATTAGCCGACGCACCGATGGCTGCACAGGCTGACAGAGCAATGAACAAAGCTATTAATTCAGCGGCTTATTCTAACGATCTAATCCAATCAATCGAAAATGAATCCGTTAAATTGGAAGATGTTAAAGATGAAGATCTACCGGAAAATTTGAAAAAAATGTCGCTTGCCGAACGTAAAAAGGAAGTTGAAAAACGATTGGCGGAACGTAAAGCAATTCGAGCAGAAATTTTGGAATTATCGAAAAAACGCGATGAATTTATCAAAGCCGAAAGAGCTAAATTAGGAAAACAGGACGGATTTGATGCTGCTGTTTCCAATGCCCTGAGTGAGCAAATGCTCCGCAAAGGGATAAAATAAGGCAAAAGGTGAAAGGTAAAGGGCAAAACGGGAACGATTTAGAAAATTGTTCCCGTTTTTTTGTTAAAAACAATAGTCATATACTTGTAATTATTTCAATCCAATACCATAATTTGTTTGCAAATCTAAATTTTAACAGGTGGTAAAGTGAAAAACGCAATCAAATTTCTTTTTGCAATCGTTTTATTCTGGACATTATCTTTTGCTAATCTTTCCTGCTCAAGTTCGGTAACTTCAGCCGAGGAAAAAGGCAAAATCAAGGTTGGAATCGTTTTTGACATTGGCGGCAAAAACGACCGTTCGTTCAATGCTGCCGCGTGGGAAGGTGTGAGGCGTGCTGCCAAAGATTTTGATATTGTTCTGCGCGATGTTGAACCGGGGAATCCGACTTCGATTGAACCTGCGATGCGGGCTTTTGCCGAAAAAGGGTTTGATTTGATCATCGGCGTTGGGTTTGCCCAAGGTCCGATCATGCAAAAAGTCGCCATTGATTATCCGAATATTAATTTTGCAATTATTGACGGCGTAATTTTTGAAGATGACGGTAAAACGCCGAAGAAAAATGTGGCTTCCTTGGTTTTTCGTGAGCACGAAGGCTCTTATTTAGTTGGAATGCTTGCCGCGCAAAAATCAAAAACCGGAGTTTTAGGCTTTGTCGGCGGGATGGATATTCCGCTTATTCATAGATTTGCAACAGGTTACGAAGAAGGCGCAAAATCCGTTAATCCAAATATCAAGGTTTTTCCAAACTATGTCGGAGTGACAGATGCTGCCTGGAATAATCCCGGAAAAGGTAAAGAACTGGCACTCTCTCAAATCGAAAAAGGTGCGGATGTTATTTTTACAGCGGCGGGAAATTCGGGACTTGGTGCGTTTGATGCAGTTGAACAATACGGCAAAGGTGCAAACGGTGAAGCCAATAAATTCGTCATCGGTGTTGATTCAAATCAAAACGGAGTTAAGCCGGGATTTGTTTTAACTTCGATGGTTAAAAGAGTTGATAACGCAGTTTATGATGTGGTCAAAGATGTTGTAAATAAAAAATTTGAAGGTGGTTTTCACGTTTTTGGATTGGACAAAGACGGTGTTGCCTACGCGATGGATGAAAATAACAAGAAATTAATTACTCCCGAAATGATCATTAAAGTCGAAGAAGCCAAGAAAAAGATTGTTGCCGGGGAAATAAAAGTAACGGACGCGATGGCAAATTAGAGGTTATTTATGTTTCAGAATTATACTTTAAACTCAATTGTGATGATGTTGCTTGGCGTTGGGTTAATTGGATGGGGAGCTTATAACGGTTGGGAATACCGGAGATCAATTACCAGTATGTTTGTTTTTCCAACCGTAGTTGGTTTTATATTAAGCGGTTTAGCAGCAATACTTTGTGGTTATACTAACGGTTTTACCGACCATTCGCCAAGAGGAAGAATGTTAAAAAAGATTGGTATTTTTCTTGCAGTTGGCGGATTACCGATAATGGGTTACGCAATTTGGCGGAGTTTATAACTTTATA
>JAIBCC010000006.1 GCA_019694395.1 Pyrinomonadaceae bacterium
TGACCAAAAAAGAATGGTCGGTGCATTACAACGTTTCGCCTGACGGAACATTTTTTTCTGGTGACGGTGGCGGACCAAACAGCGTTGCAAAAGGCGACAATGGGCAATTTATGTATCTTTTCCATCCAAAAGACGGCAAATTTATTTCGGAAAAATTGGTCAATCTGGAAAAACACGATTACAGTTTAGAACCAAACGGAACTATTACGCCCGATGGAAAATGGATTGTTTTTCGTTCAAATATGCTCGGACCGATTCATATTTATGCGGTGGAAATCGCTAAAGCAAAATAGTTTATGAAAAAGATTTTTGCAGTTATTTCATTGGGTTTATTAGCTTTATCGCTTTCAGGTTTTGCTCAAACCAAAGACGATGCGCGTCCAATCGTTGACGATTCAAAAGAAACGCCCGATAAAATTCGTGATCCGAAACTTCCTACTTTGTTTATCGTTGGCGATTCGACTTTGAAAAGCAACGCACCTTTACGCGGTTGGGGGCAGGAACTCGGACAATTTTTTAATTTTGACAAAATTAACGTGGTCAATCGGGCGATTGGCGGACGCAGCAGCCGCACTTTTCAATACGAAGGTCGTTGGGAAAAAGTCTTGAGCGAATTGAAAAAAGGCGATTTCGTTATCATTCAATTCGGACATAATGACGTTGGAAAATATAATGATCCTGCCGCCAAAGACCGTCCCGCATTACATAGCGAAGGCGACGAAACCGCTGAAGTCACTCGGCTCGACGGCAAAACCGAAACCGTTCATTCGTTCGGCTGGTATATGCGAAAATACGGCAACGATGCCAAAGCCAAAGGCGCAACCGTCATTTTTTGTTCAATGGTTCCGCACAAAGATTGGGATAATGGCAAAATTATCCGCAAAGAAAGCGAAACTTTTGTCAAATGGACGGCAAATGCGGCTCAGGCGACAGGAGCGGCTTTTATCAATCTGAATGAAATGATCGCGCTCGAATTTGAGAAAACCGGAATGGAAAAAGTTGC
Organism: Pyrinomonadaceae bacterium; assembly: GCA_019694395.1. Classification (GTDB taxonomy): domain Bacteria; phylum Acidobacteriota; class Blastocatellia; order Pyrinomonadales; family Pyrinomonadaceae; genus JAIBCC01. The sequence continues at coordinate 1,004 of JAIBCC010000006.1, forward strand.
GACATTTTTTGGCGATGCACGAACACACTCAACTCCGGCGGGTGCGCTTTTTAATGCTCAAATTGTCATTGCCGGATTGCGCGGTTTATCAAATCCGAAACTTGATAAATACCTTTCGGACAAAGGAAAAAGCATCGAAAAAATGCCGAAATATGTTTTCAATGCAAAGAAATAAAAACCGATTATAGTTCAAGCAAACTCCCCTCCTTCGCAAGGAGGGGAAAGCCCTTCAGGGCAGGGGTGGTTAATTCAACTTTGAAATCTGAGAAATTAAAAATAGACTCTACCGCCCCGTCGCTAACGCGCCACCCCGCCTAATCAAGGCGGGGAGTTTTTTGAATTTGTTCATTGGGTTTAATCGTTGCCCTCATTTCAGCTTAAAATGAGTTAAAATATTGATTATTCAATGATTTAATCCCAATCCGACCTTTTGCCTTTTTCCTTTTTACTTTTTACTTCTTCCCTATCTCTGATTTATAAACATTGCTTCCTTTCTTATTTGTTCCGCACTAAGTCTAGGCATCAAATTAGCCTCTTCTTCAAAATCAGCAATCCTCAATAATATCCGCACATCTCTATTTTCTCTGGCGGTTGTGTAGGCTGTGTATAAAATATCTCCCGCCTTTGCGGTCAATAAATTTTGGCTGTTTTCATAAACGGCAATACTGAAAATTGTTCTTGCATCGCGCCTGAATAATGCAATTTGATATGCTTGCCAAAGAATATCTCCCGCTTTTGCAGACATCAGATTTTCGCTGTTCTCGTATTTGGCGATATTCAATAAAAGATTTGGATACTTATATTTAAGACCTATTTGATAGGCATTATCCAAAATATCGCCGGCTTTGACATTTGGTAACAGGCTTTTTTCATTTTCGATTTTAGCGAGTCTTAGCAAACTATACCCGTCATTCGCCGCCAACGCTTCACGATAGGCAAATTTCATTTCATCAGTAGTCGAAGGCTCAGGCAATCTCCACGAAAAAGGGTCATCATAGTAGTTATCCGAGAAAAGATATTCATCAGGATTTTTGTTTGCTGAAGCGGAACTATCTTTTGATTGACTATCTAACGAGCCGTTTATGTAGCCGAGCCAGTAATGACATTCTAAATCTAACGGATCAAGCTCGACGCACTTTTTTAGGTCTGATTCAGCTTTAAAATAGCTATCAGTGTAAATATAGGCGAGTCCCCGATAACGAAATGCCGTTGCCGAATCACCATTTGATTCAATATCCGCTGAACAGGCTTCGATTGCTTTTGAAAAATTCTTTGCTTTCAGATAATCAAGACAGGTCGTTTGGGCAGAAGCCGAAACGGTTATGAAAAAAAGCGAAGTTGCTAACAAGAAAATGGTTGTAAATTTCATCGGTTTTACTCTAAAAATCGGTCAAATCGGCGAAAATTTTCCGCCCACTTATTAATCGCAAGTTTTCACGAAAAAATCGGTCAAAAATTTTTAAAATTATCTCTATTGAAAGTCCTTAATTTACTCACCCCAAAATCTTCTAAACTCATAGAAAATATGGTATTATTGACTCAAAATTTCACCCAATCCCAACTAATTATTTTTTAGTTTATTTCGCAAACAATGAGCAAATTTACCAGACGTGAATTTATCGGAAGCGTAGCGGCAGCGAGCATCATTGCCAAAACTACTCCAGCCCAAAAGCACTCAAACAAAATTGACCGGTTTGCCTTGGTCAATCGGCACAATCCTGTCCTGAATTCGTTTGAAATTATGTCGCCATTATCGGTTGGCAACGGCGAATTTGCTTTTACTTGCGATGTGACCGGGTTGCAAACTTTTCCTGAGCTTTACCGCGAAAAATTTCCGCTCTGCACGATGGCACAATGGGGTTGGCATACAATTCCGCGTCCTGAACATTTGGTTGGAAAAGAACTTAAATTAACCGAATATGATACTTACGGGCGCAAAGTCGGTTATCACACGCACACGAACACGCCTGAACAAAAACAATTATTCGATTGGCTCAGACAAAATCCGCATCGGCTTCATTTGGGGCAAATCGGTTTGAAATTAACCAAAGCGGATGGAAATGAAGCAAAACCTGAAGATATTAAAAATATTGAACAAAAACTTGATCTGTGGACAGGAATTATTACGAGCAAATTTGAGTTTGAAGGTAAGTCGGTTTTAATCAAAACCTGTGCTGATCCTATTAAAGACCTTATAGATGTTTCAATTGATTCGCAATTGATTTTCAGTGGAAAACTTTCCGTCAAAATTTCATTTCCTTATGGCTCGCCCGATATGCATGCAACGGATTGGAATTCTCCCGAAAAACATATTTCTCAACTTATCGACTCCCGGATCATCCGGCAGCTCAATAATGATAAATACTCCGTCGGAGTTTTTTGGCAAGGTAAAGCTCAAATAAATGAAGAAAGCAAACATTTATTTCTCTTAAAAGGGAATGGGAAAAAACTTGATTTTTCGGTTCATTTCATTAACCCGAATGATAAAAATGTTGCCCTTTATGCTTCACTCGGAAGAACTCCGAAAGATTCGGAAAGGTTTTGGAAGCAATTTTGGACAACTGGCGCAGCAATTGATCTAAGCGAAATAGACGATAAACGCGCCCAGGAACTCGAAAGACGGATCGTTTTATCTCAATATTTAACCGCCATTAATTGCTCCGGCTCGCTTCCGCCTGCCGAAACGGGCTTGACCACAAACAGTTGGTATGGCAAATATCATCTCGAAATGCACTGGTGGCATGCTGCCCAATTTGCCTTGTGGAATCGCTTGCCGATGCTTGAAAAAAGCCTCGATTGGTATCTCAAAGTTTTGCCGTCTGCTCGTGAACGCGCCAAACAACAAGGCTATGACGGAGTGCGTTGGGCAAAAATGACCGCACCGGACGGACGCGATTCTCCTTCGCCAATCGGACCGCTTTTGATTTGGCAACAGCCGCATCCGATCTTTTACGCGGAATTGGTTTATCTAACTAAACCGACCAAAACAACGCTCAAAAAGTTTCAGCAAATCGTTGAAGAAACAGCCAAATTTATGGCGGATTTTGCCGTTTTTGACGCTAAAACAAATCGTTATATCCTCGGTCCGCCCGTCATTCCCGCACAGGAAAATCATCCGGCAAAAGAGACCTGGAATCCGACTTACGAGCTTGAATATTGGCGTTACGGACTGAAAAAAGCTAATCAATGGCGTGAACGATTAGGCTTAAAGCGTGAAGCAAAATGGGATGAGATTGTAGTAAAACTTTCCAAATTACCCGAAAAAGACGGCGTTTATCTGGCTCACGAAAATTGTCCGCAAACTTACACCGAACGCAATATTGACCATCCTTCTATGCTGGCGGCTTTTGGCGTTTTGAACGGTGAAATGGTTGATAAAGAAACGATGCGCCGAACACTGAAAAAAGTGATGAAAGAGTGGAATTGGGCAGATACTTGGGGTTGGGATTATCCGATGACCGCCATGACTGCCGCCAAATTGGGTGAAACTGAGATAGCTATTGACGCGCTTTTGCTTGATACGCCCAAAAATCATTACGAAAAAAACGGACATAATTATCAACGTCCGAATTTGCCGCTTTATTTGCCCGGAAATGGCGGTTTGCTGTATGCGATTGCAATGATGGCTGGCGGCTGGAAAAATTCTCCGAAAGGAAATGCTCCCGGATTTCCTAAAAATTGGAAAGTTAAAGCAGAAAACCTCAATCTTTGGGTTTTAACCGAAATTTAAATAGTTATTTTTTTTGAAAAGTATATTATAATACCGATAAACGTTGACTTTGGACTGATAATTCATTTATTTACATAAGAATTTGCAGTAAAAAATTAATAAAGTAGGAGGCTTTTTCTGAATGGAAATTTTATCCATTTCTCGTGTTTCTTTTTTGTTAATTTCAATGTTGATCATTGTAATTTCCGGCATTGCAAAACCGTCTGATTATCATCAGTCAGGGTTGTTCACCGACAACGACAGAGTTGTCAAAACCCCAACTGATGGTGGAATTGTAGAAAAAATCCCAGCCAAATATCAGGAACGTTACAACAAATGGAAAACCGAACTCTTGTCAACGGATTTTGGTCGCGCCCAGTGGGACAAATACGCCAATAATAAAAATTTTATTCTTGAAATAACGGTTTCTGATAAGGAAAATCAAGGTGCCGGAACAGGCAACTACCAATGGAATGAGCAAGGTGAATTGGTCGGAGCCAGTATCACATTAGGTTTGAAATTGGATAAAGGATTTCCTAGCCCCGTTTATTTTCCAGTAATGAATTCGATTTCGGATTTTAACATTCCGGGTGAAATCAGTAACGACACATTAGCGGCAACCAAATTTATGCACGAATTTGGTCACGTTAATATGACCTACAACACCAATCACCTGACTTTTCAAACGCAAAATAAATTAATTCCCGACTACAATAAAATTCTTTTATCGAACGGTTACAACACCAAAGATCAAAGATTGCTTGAATTAGTCGGAAAAATGGGCGGAACTCCGGTTGAGATTTGGGAAAACCGCGAATATTGGGGCGAAGCCAATGCCATGAGTTATTTGCTTGAAAGAGTCCAAAAAACCGATTATTTTTGTTCAGTTGTCAAGAAAATCAACTATAACGTAGTTACTTTTGCAGAAACCTACAAAGACAGATTTTTTGAGGTTGCCAACTCAAAATCGCCTTCTGCCTGCCGCAAATAAATTACAAACTTTTTGTAGTTTTTATTTCCACAACTTTTGAACCGTGCCGGGGATGTTTCGCAGTCAAGCGGAGCAATCCGGCTTTTTGTGTGCTTTTGACCCAAATCGCCCCGCTCCCGCCAATCAAACTTGCAGGATTATCACCGACAATTTCACCATTTTCTATCGAAAATTGAATAGCACCGAATGCAAATGGAAGCGTATTTTCAAATTCATCCGTTACTCGAAAGACTACGCGAGTCATATCAATTGCATCAGCAATTAATTCTTTATCATCGGCGTTTACCAGGAATTTTGCTTCAACGCCTTTGCCTGACATTTGCCGAGTTCCGACCAATTTTCCGCCGATATAGCCTTCAATTTTCAAAACGCCCCATTTATCTATCAAACGTTTTTTCAAATTGATGACAAACGGCGGATATTTCAAATTCAGGTAAGTTTTGCGGTCGGGTTCGATCTCGCCCTGCAATTCATCGGATAAATAGACCTTTAACTTCTCGCAGTTTGAACAGATCAGAGCGTCTTTGAAAAAATCGCCTTCGTCGCCTGTTGCCCAATCAAAGGCAGGTTCAATGACAATTTCTTCGCTCGGATCGCATTGAGATTTATAAAATCCGGCGGCGGGTTTTGGAATACGGAAAATATCCGAAACACCGTGATAGCAAATTCTATCGCCCGAACCGAAATATGAATGCGTGTTGTAATCAAACGCACACCAGGCGAGTCCGCCCGCGTATTTCGCATCGGAAGCGAGCATATCGTGATAACGCGCGTGGCGGTGTGTGTGTTCGCGGACGCGCTCGACATTATCAAAACGCTTGGTCGGATACATATGTCCGTTGTGTTCGGTGTTGAGATAAAGCGGATGATTCGGCGGACGCAGCGGAAAACGAAAATCGTTCATCGTGAAAACATCTTCCAACAATTCCGAGTCGTATTTATTGCGGATTCCGCCGATTTGCCGTGAATCATCGAGCGATTTCGCCGTTGCATTTGTGCGTGTGTAAAAATCGTGATTGTCGCCCGATTCATTGATGCGAACGCCCCACAAAATTATCGAAGGATGATTCCAATCGCGTTTTATCATCGCCTCGACATCGCGGACGGACAAATCCTGCCACGCCTTGTCGCCGATGTGCTGCCAACCCGGAATTTCTTCCAAAACAAGCAAGCCGTATTCGTCGCAAGCATCCAGAAAATGCGGCGAATTCATATAATGCGAAGTGCGGACGATGTTTGTTTTGAGTTCGTGTTTTAAGATCCAAGCGTCGCGTTTTTGCACTCTCGCGGGCATCGCTTGTCCAACCCAAGGATAAGTTTGATGACGATTCAAACCGCGTAATTTCAAATGTTTACCGTTCAAGAAAAAACCTTCAGGCGTGAATTTTGCTTCGCGGAAACCGATTTTAGTTTCGTATTGGTCGTGGACTTTAACTTCTGTTATTGGATAGCTTAGACTTTCTTCAACTAGCCGAATTCGTATTTTATAAAGTTTTGGATTATTAATATCCCAAAGTGTTATTGGGGAGTTAACATTAATGATTTTATAAACTGGATTTCTTGGACCATCATCGGGAAACTGAGCGAAGTCAGTCGCATTGACAATAACTTTTTCGGCATCAAGTAATTCAATTTTTATCTTATTATTTCCTTCAAGCTGATATTTACCTCCATAAAAAATTTTGAGTTGTAATTTTGGGTTTTCCGTCAAAACATCAACTGTCGTAACAAAAACATTTTCGATAAAAGTCGGATTAACAATCCGCAACTGAACATCCCGATAAATGCCGCCGAAAGTCAAATAATCAATTAAATTTCCAAATGGCGGAATATCTTTGCGTTCGGTTGAATCAACCTCAACTGCCAAAAGATTTTCGCCTTTCCAATTCAAAAACTTGGTCAATTCAAAACTGAAATCGTTGTAACCGCCTTTGTTTTCGCCGACAATTTGCCCGTTCAAATAGACTTTCGCTGCCGTCATCACGCCGCCGAAATCAATGAAAACACGTTTATTTTCAATACCTTTCGGCAAAATGAATTTCTTGCGGTAAACGGAAACAAAACAATAATCCTGTTCGTCAAAACCGTTCAACGGCATCATTTTGTTAGTATGCGGTATGTTGACGACGGTGAAAGATTTATCGTTAAAATTCGGCTTGGTCGCTTCGGGCGTGAATTTTTCGTTGTAAAGCCAACCGTGATTTAATTCAATAATTTGTCTGCCCGATTCACTCGGTAAAGCGGTTAACTCTTCTCCAAAAAAATTATTCGCTGTTGTCAAAGCGGTAACTCCAACCGCACTTGCTTTCAAAAAATTTCGACGATTTAATTTTGAATCTTTCATATATTTTTTAGCCACGAACAAGCACGAAAAAGCACAAAAAAGAAAGAAATATGTCCACAGATGCACACAGATTAACACGGATAAATACAGATTAAATTATCAAAAATTATCTGTGTCCCATCTGTGTTTATCTGTGGACTAATAAATTTTTGTGTCCTTTCGTGTTTGTTCGTGGCTCAATTCCTTTTCACAAAATTTCGCATTATCAACCAGGCGGCTAATCTGTCTTTCCAAGTTGAAAGGATCGGATCGTTTCCACCTAAACCGAAACCGTGCGGACCGTGTTCATAAAGGTGAAACTCAAATGGAACATTGTTTTTTCGTAATGACTGAACGTAAAGCAGACTGTTTTCCATCGGCACTGTTTTGTCGTCAACACCTTGAACAATGAATGTCGGCGGAGTGTCTTTGCTGATTTGCAATTCGTTAGAATATTTTTTGACCAATTCTTCGCTCGGATTATCGCCTAAAAGATTCTGTTTCGAGCCTTTATGAGTAAACTCGCCCATCGTAATAACGGGATAAATAAGGATTTGCAAATCAGGTCTTGAACTTACTTTTTCAATTTCTTCGGTCGTATTTGGATTGCCTGAATCAAAATGAGTCGCCATTGTCGAAGCAAGATGTCCGCCCGCCGAAAAGCCTAAAATACCGATTCGATTAGGATCAATTCCCCACTCTCCCGCTCGGCTTCTGACCATTCGCATCGCCCGTGAAGCGTCCAAAAGCTGATTCGGCTGACCATATTTGGGACCTAAACGATATTTCAAAACAAAAGCCGTAATTCCAATCGAATTAAGATATTCCGCGACTGCCGAACCTTCTTTAACATCGGACAAATTTCTATAACCACCACCGGGAAGAACGACAATCGCCGCCCCTGTTGCTTTGTCTTTCGGAGCTGGATAAGGCGTGATCGTCGGAATATCAATCGCCTCTTTTCCGTTCGCGTTCGGAGCATCGCCTTCCCAAAGCCTGATTGGAGTTTGAGCGTTGGCAAAGATCATAAACAAACTAAACAAAAGGATTAACCAAAGAAATTTCATTATTTTGCCTTTTTACTTTTGCCTTTTTACTTGAATTTACTTTTGCCTTTTGCCTTGCAACAACTGGTCAGCTAAAACGCCCAACATAATGACAACGCCCATAACGGCGAAATCCAACGAACTTGGAATTCCCAACAGATTGACGAGGTTTCGCAGAACCTGCAAAAGTGCCGTGCCGACTAAAATTCCGAAAATTGAACCCGTTCCGCCTCTTAAAGAGCAACCGCCTAAAACTGCCGCCGCTACCGCGTATAATTCGTAAGAGTTTCCGTGCGACGAAGGCGAAATCGAATTAGTGTAAAATGCCAATAAAACGCCCGCAATTCCTGTCAATAAACCGCAAACGACATACGCCGAAATTATCATCAAATCGGAATTGATACCCGAATATTTGGAAGCGATTTCGTTTCTACCCACCGCAAAAAGATAACGTCCCCAAACCGAACGATGCAGAATCACCCACATAATTACGGCAATAATTAGCAGTAAAATAAAAGGTGTCGGAATCCCGAAAATATTGTCGCTGGCTAAAAACTTGAGTGTTTCAAATCCTTCCGCATTGCCAAATCCTTTCGTGTTGTCGTTGGTAACATACCGCGATAATCCGCGATAAAAAAGCAATCCGCAGAGCGTAACGATAAAGGCTTGCAATTTGACTTTGGTAATTAAAACCCCGTTCAAAAAACCAAGCGCAGTCGTCAGCAAAATCACTATCAAAACAGCTAAAAACGGTGGTATCTTCCATTCCACCAATAACATAGACAGAACTACGCCGAGCAATGCAGAAACCGAACCAACCGACAGATCAATTCCGCCCGTCATAATCACAATGCCCATTCCGATTGCGAAAATTCCGTAAATTCCAATTAAACGAGCATTATTCTGCAAATTTGTAGCAGTGATAAATTCAGGGCTTAAAATTGCCAACGTCACGCAAACAATCGCCAGTATGACAAAAATTCCGAGTTCTTTTTTCATAAAAATTGTGATCTTTGACTTTTGATTAAAATTTACAGTTTAAATAACTTCTTTACTGCTACTGCTGCTGCCACTGTTACTGCCCACCGACTGCTAATTTCATCACGGCTTCTTCGCTAGCTTCATCACGGTTCAAAAATCCGGTAATCGTGCCTTCGTGCATAACGGCGATGCGGTCGCTCTCGCCCAAAATCTCTTCCATATCCGAAGAAATCATCATAATTGCCACGCCTTTTTCGGCTAAATCGCGCATCAATTGATAGATTTCCGATTTTGCCCCAACGTCAATTCCGCGAGTCGGTTCGTCGAAAATCAGTAGTTTCGGATTCAAAGAAAGCCATTTCGCCAACACGACTTTTTGCTGATTCCCACCACTCAGATTTCCAACATTTGTTTCAATCGAAGGAGTTTTGACGTTCAATTTTTCGCACATTTCCTGCGAAGTCTTGCTTTCGGCTTTTTTGCTGATTAATCCGGTCGCAGTAAATTTTTCGAGCGATGGCAGAGTGATATTTTCCCGAATCGCAAAATCAAGAATTAAGCCTGTGTTGCGTCGGTCTTCGGGAACCAAAAAAATCCCGTTGCGGATTGCATCTTTGGAAGAAGAAATTTTTGTCGTCTTGCCTTCGACTGTAATTTTGGAAGCAGAACTTGAATCCACGCCAAAAATCGCTTGAGCCGTTTCGCTTCTTCCTGCACCGACAAGCCCTGCAAATCCAACGATTTCGCCTTTGTTGATTTTGAAAGAAACTGATCTGTTCGGATAACGCGAAGTTCGCAAATTTTCGACCTCAAACATTGTCGAGTCGTCAACTTTGCTCGGCGGTTTGTAAAATCGTTCAATGTCACGCCCTACCATTTGGCGGACAATCGCATCGTGATTTATTTCCTCACGCTGCAAAACTCCGGCATTTTTTCCGTCCCGCAAAGTCACAACTCTATCCGCAATTTCTTTGATTTCGCCCAACCGATGCGAAATATAAATGATGCTGACACCTGATGAACGTAAGTCTTTGATAACCGATAAAAGTTTTTCGGTTTCAGTCAAGGTCAAACTTGATGTCGGTTCGTCTAAAATCAGAATTTTTGCGTTCAAGGAAAGAGCTTTGGCAATTTCGACCATTTGCTGTTGAGCAATCGGAAGTTCGCTCAAAGGAGTTTTCGGCGAAATGTCCAAGCCCAATCTTTTCAGATAGATTTCCGAATCCGTATTTATCTTTTTGCGGTCAATAATTATGCCGAAATTCTTCGGTTCGCGTCCTAAAAAGACATTCTCGGCAACCGTCAAATTATCTAAAACATTCAATTCCTGATGAACAAAACCGATTCCGTAATTGGTTGCATCGTTGACATTACGGATCGAAACGGAATTTCCATTGACGAAAATTTGTCCTCCGTCGGGCTGATAAACGCCGCCGAGAATTTTCATCAGAGTAGATTTCCCTGCTCCGTTTTCACCCGCTAACGCAACAACTTCGCCTTCTAAAACCTCAATCGTAACGGAATCTAAAGCCTTCACGCCCGGAAAGGTTTTCGTAATATTTTGCATTTGCAGAATCGGTTTGCTCATAATCATTTTATCCACGAAGATTCACGAAGATAACACGAAGAAAATCAAAACTTCGTGAAAACTTCGTGTTCCTTCGTGGATTAATTTATTTACCTCTTAATTCTTTCAGTTTTGTTTGAAAAGCCTCAACACCGTCTTTTTTGATAACCAAAGTCGGAACAATAACCTGTTTATTTGCAGGAATAACAGATTTATCTCCGCTCAGTATCTTGTTCATTGCAATTACGGATTGATAACCAAATTCAAACGGTTGCTGAACAACTGTTCCAACGATTGAACCGTCTTTGACACCATTCAGCACATCGGTTTCTTCGTCAAAAGTAACGATTTTTACTTTTCCGATTTTGTCAGCTTCTTTGACTGCGCTCAAAATTGCCGGACCGTTGTAGCTCCACAAACCAACCAGAGCCGAAATATCCGCATATTTGACCAAAGTATCAGCGGCATTTTGCTTTGCACGAGCGGGATCAGCATCATCGGTGCGGACATCAATAATTTCGATTTTTGTTCCTTGAATCGCCTCTTTGATGCCTTGCAACCTTTCTTTAGCATTGCGGGCATCGGTTTTGCCGACAAAAACCATAATTTTCCCGCCATTTGGCAACGCCTCTTTGAGCAACTCACCGGCTTGTTTTCCGGCGGCGACATTATCCGTTCCAATATAAACGGTGCGGTCACTGTTCGGAGCATCGGAATCCTGCGTGATAACCAGAGCCTTTTTCGCGGTTTCGTTGATGAATTGAGTTTGGTTGTCGGGATCAATCGGGCTGATGGCGATTCCGTTGACACCTTTGGAAAGCAAATCGTCAATGATGCGTTTTTGCTCATCAACCGCACCGCTTCCGGGCAATTTGAATTCGACAGTAACATTATCAAGCTCTTTATCAGCCTTTTCCACGCCTTTTTGGGCGATTGTCCAAAAATCCGAAGCGTTATTGGTTACAAACGCTAACTTTAAGTTTTTTGTATCAACCTTTTTTTCTCCGCCCGAATTTGATTGCGGAGTTGTAGTGGTTGTAGTTTCAGTTTTGCACGCAACTACAACAAAGATTACCAGAGCAAAAAAAGAAACAAGTTTCAATTTATTCATAAAAAATTTTCTCCAAATTATTTTGATGACGAGTTGCAGATAAATATAACTGCTAAGACGATTTTCTCAAAATTTAAAATGCACTTTTACAAAGTAATTTTCAAAACTCCGAAGGCATCACTGCCGTTTGATGAGCCTTTGAAAAGATACGGCGATTTTCCTGTTTCGGAAGCATATTTTTCAACTAATTTTTCAACAACTTTTTCACTTCCTTTTTTCGCCAAAACCGCGACCGTTCCGCCGCTTCCTCCGCCCGTAATTTTTGCGCCGAATAGGTTTATACAATTATCATCACGGACTAATTCGACAACTCGATTTGTTCCCGATTCGCCCAGACCGCAAGCCGAATAACTGGCGTGAGCCTGAAACATCAATTCGCCCAACAATTTAAGATTCGGGTTTGAAGATTGAAGAATTTCGCCGAAAGTTTGGACGCGAAAATTTTCGTAAATGGCGTGTGCAGTTGGAGTTTTAATCGCATAAATTTTGTCAGGATTTATCGTGGTAACAGAATCCGTCGTGCCTTGATATTTTTCTAAAAATTCGCTGCCGAGAATTTCGTTCGGCAAATTTGCAGCGTAAAATTGTTCAAATTCCGAAGGTGTTAAATTGCACAAAAAGCCATTCCATTTATTGTCGTCAATTTCAACTAACTTATTGGTTTCAGTTGCTTTAACCTCAAATCCTGCAAGTTCGCAAATAATTCGATAGCCCATAAAAGCACCGATCCGAACCGAAGAATAATCTGCTCCGACAACTGCGTGACGCACGCCCGAATCAATTCCCCAAAACTCAATTTCATCAGGAATTTTTACCCAACCCTGAATTTCGGCAGGCTGACAAAGCAGAGAAAAAAGCTGATTTTCCTTGCCGAACATCACGGACATTTGATCCATCACGCCGCATGCTGCCCCCACAACTAAATTCTCGACCTTTTGGCATAAAATCGCTTTTTCGCGTGAGTCAATTTCGACTTCAAATGCGCCGCAAACCGCTTGCATTATCGCAATTTCCAACGCCGCCGATGAACTTACGCCTTTTCCAAGCGGAATTTCGGATGAAATGTAAAGTTTTACGCCGTTGTTAAAATTTATTGCTTTTTCTCTGGCTAAAACTAAAAAGACTCCGCAAATATAGGCAGCCCAATGGTTTTCAGCATCTTGGTTGAAATATTTTTGAGCTTTTTCATAATCAATCAGCTCGCCGTTTTCAAAAAAATCGTTCAACGACATCGAAAACTTCAAACTTTCTCCGCCATTTTCGCTGATGATTTCAATCGTTTGATTTTCAGTTTTTTGCAAAGCAACTTTGGTTGCTTCCCGAATCGGCATTTCGAGCATCAAACTGCCAGAATAATCGGCAATTCCACCCATCACATCCAATCTTCCGGGTGCGCGTGAGATAAAAATTTCTATACCTTTTTCAAAAAATGAAGAAGCTTTCAGCGAACCAATAAAAGATTCAACATCAAATTTTTTTTTATCTTTTACAATTTCAGAAACCATTAAAACACTACAATAACTTGTGTCTCAGGCATTAATTCCCTCTTAAACCAACAAGTTTTTTTCTAAACTCTTCAACATTATCTTTTTTGATAACCAAAGTTGGAACGATAATCCTTTTATTGACAGGGATTATAGATTTATCGCCCGTCAAGATTTTATTCATCGCAATAATAGCTTGATAGCCGAATTCAAATGGCTGCATAACAACTGTTCCGTAAATTGCTCCTTCTTTTATTCCGTTAAGAGTATCGGCTTCATCGTCAAAACAAATGATTTTAACCTTTCTTTTTTTTCCTGCTTCTTTCACAGCATTATAAATAGCCGGACCGTTATAACTCCAAATTCCGACTAAGGCAGAAATTTTTGGATATTTAGCCAAAGTTTTGGCAGCGTTGCCTTTAGCACGGCTAAAATCTGCATAATCAGTGCGAACGCCCAAAATTTTAATTTTTGTTCCATTCAAAACTTCTCTGATTCCTTGTATTCTTTCTTTAGCGTTAAGAGCATCGGTTAAGCCAACAAAAAGCATAATTTTCCCGCCGTTTGGCAAGGCTTTTTTGATAAGCTCGCCCGCTTGTCTCCCGGCGGCGACATTATCCGTTCCAACATAGACTGCTCGATCACTTTTTGGAGCGTCAGCGTCTTGAGTGATTACCAAAGTTTTACCGGCAATTTCGTTAATATATTGAGTTTGGTTTTCAGGATCAACCGGACTGACGGCAATTCCGTCAATTCCAGTTGAAACCAAATCGCCAATGATTCGTTCTTGCTCATCTACCCCGCCGCTTGTAGGCATTTTGAATTCAACGGTTACGTTATCTAGTTCAGCATCAGCCTTTTCTACACCTTTTTGCGCGATTGTCCAAAAATCCGAAGCGTTATTTGTGACAAATGCTAATTTTAAGTTTTTTGTATCCGATTTTTTTTCTTTTTTCGGATTTGATTGTTGATTTCTTGCTTTTGTAATTTCAGTTTTGAAAGAAGTAAAAGCCAAACTTGCCAAAATAAAAAGCAAAACAATTTTCAGATTTTTCATAATTTCTCCCCAAAATTACAAATACCAAGTTGGACTATTAAAACTATTCTCTCAATATTTTACAACCTATTTGGATGAAAAGCTGACAAGTTTTATGTTTCCTGTCAAACCCGATGGATACGGCATAACTTTTTGCATCTCTTGCGGCTGAAAACGCTCTCCATAACGCAAATTGAGCAATTTATAATCAGGCAATTTTCGCCCTGCCATATAATTTATTGCTGTGTTTGCAACCACAACTTTGAGACGATTTTCACCTGCTTTGACAAAAGAGGTTAAGTCCATTTTATAAGGTGGCGACCAAAGCGAACCAACCCGTTTATCATTCAAATAGACAACTGCCGCTTCTTTGACGGGTGCGTCCAAATAGGTTGCCATCCCGTTAGTTTGCTGAACAAAATCAAGTGAAATTGCCTCACCAAAATCAAGCGTAACACTATTATTTGCTGAATTTGAATAATTGAAAGTCTTTTCGTAAGTAGCTGTTCCTGAAAAATATTTTGTGTCGTCAGATGAAATCCAATCGGTTAATTTCGGCATTGAAATAGACGGATTTTTACCGAATGAAACTTTCCAATCGCCACTCAAATCTATCGTCGAAAGATTAGAAATATTTGGACGGACGTAATTTTTCGGCGTTGCAGTTTTTGAAAAAACTACAACGTGCGATTGATACGGCTCGAAATTCAACACAACCGAAGTTGAATCTTTTTCCCGATTTCGGGCGTTTGCGGCTTCGGTTGAACCATTCATTGCATCCCAAATTTCAATTGACGGAGCAGTCGTTCGGAATGTAATTTGGACATTCTTTTTAACATTGGAAGTGTTTGCAACAAAATAAATATCTTCAGTGGCAGTTTTGCGATGAACTACACCAAAATCTTTTCCGTTCGGCGAAATTTCCGCGTCAGGCTGCAAAATTTCTTTCAAGGCTTTTCCTGTATCTTCATCATCTTTAACCAATTTCACTCTCGGATTTTTACCGTCAAAAAGTCTGGAAACTATTGATTTCAATTCGTTTTGCTCGGCTTCGGTTGTTTTGTAACCGGGAACGAACGAAGGAGTTTTGCCAACCGCAATCAAAATTCCGCCGTTGTTGACGAACTCATCCAACTTTTTCAATGAAGCAAGCGGCATTCGTTCGATTTTCGGTAAGACAACCGCTTTGTGTTTAGCTGAACCGAGTGTCAAAGTTTCTTTTTCAACCTTGCCGAATTTGTTTAAAATATCATCATCAAAAAAGTTGAGATTGTAGCCGTTTTCAAACAAGCTCGGCATAATTTTATCGCCGACGTGTTCGCGTTCCATATCGATCAAATGGACTTTAGCGGGCGAAAACCGGGCGTAAGAATCGGCGTTCGGCAGATACAAGGCGACATCCATCGTCGGCTCGCCCTGACGCATCAGCCAAGACATTCTTTGCAGATATTTCGCCAAATCAGGCATCACGATCCACCACGGATTTCGGTCGGAATACTCGCCCGCCGCGTAAAAACGCCAGCCCGGATACTCGACTTGCGGGGGCGTGTAAGCCCAACCGTGTCCGATCAACTGATTGATTCCCTGCAAAAAATGAATGTCAGCTTCGGCTTTCAAATCAAGCGGAGTTGCCCGAAATGCAGGCGAATGAAGCCAAGTCCAAGTTTCCGAAGAAGTTACATTTCGACCGAAAATATGATTTGCTGATGAAGCCCAACGTGCCGCCCGAACGACTTTCCATTGTGCTCCTTCGCCGTCGGAAATGTCCGCCCATTGATTCGATGAAATCGCTGCCGGAGGAATTCCATAACCTTGAATGCGGAATTTGGTTTTGTTCAATTTTGCCCAATTCTGCATCGGAATCATAAAATTATCGTTGAAAACTTCGGTAATCGTGCGTCCCCAATCGTAACGAATTTCGGCGGACAATGGAGAGTTTTCAAGTAAAAGCGCAGGCAACAATGGACGTAAATCATAACCACGACGCTTTTGAAATTCTGCCAACATTGTATCCGTCCAGTCCTGCTGATAAACCTCTAAACTATCGCAGAAAAAGGAGTAAGGGCGATTGGTCGGAGTAAAAGCTGAATAAAGTCTGTCACCCGTTTTGCGTAAATAAGCATCAACCGAAGGTTTATCCAAATGATTCAAAACGTAGCCTTCCGCACCAAAACTTGGACGTTTGACCTGCATTCCCGATTTTCCGCCAATGATAAAGGCAATTTCGTTTCCTTTTTTCGCATCGTCAGCGGTTAAAAATACATTGTCATCTTTAATATTGGTCAATTCCTGCCACGTTTTTTCGGAAGTCAAAAGAAACGCACCTAAGAATTTTTCGGCAGGAATCATTGAAGGAACAGGAACTCGGCGAGTATCTTTATCAATTTTTACCCGTTCAATTCGGAGTTGTCCGGCGGCTTCGGAAATCGGCGTTTTCGCTCCGCCGAAAGACCAACCGCTACCCAAAGTTAAATCCATTCGCATTCCGAGTTCTTTGGTTTTTACGCCCGTCCAGCGAAGCGCATCAATGAATTCATCAGAAAGATACGGCAAATTTTTGATACCGTTTTTTTCGTCATCCGGCAAAAGCGGATAAACAGGCTGAACCTCAACGCCGCCGATTCCACCGTCGCGCATTGTCCGCAATTCTTTTTCAATTTCAGGTTTCGTCACTGCCGCCCCAAACCACCACCAACGCATCATAATTCGGGCATCATCAGGCGGAGTTTGAAAGCCTTTCTGCAAGGTTTGCGAAAAAGAAGTGATTGAAAATGAAAAAATTAAAGCGATTGCGAATAGTTTCTTTATCATATTTTTTTTCATCCACGAAGTTTCACGAAGTTCACACGAAGATTTTAATAGTTTTTCTTCGTGATTTCTTCGTGTTACTTCGTGGATAGTAATTACGGTTTTGCCGGCGGCTGTGTGCTTTGAACAGTTGTCAGAAAACTTGTATCGTCCTTCTTATCTGTTGTGGTTAAAGATTTTCCGTCAGCAGCTATGGCTAAATATTTTCCGCTTGCTGTCTGCAAAAGAACACCTTGCGCGGTTGAAAATATTTTAAAAATACAACCGTCATCTTTTGCTCCACGAAGCGGAATCCGGTGGATCAGATTTTTTTCAGCATCTTCGCGTAATTGCGATTGGGTTTGCCCTTCGCCAAACAAAATTTTGACCGAATCTCCATTGGCAAGCTCTCCTCCGTTAAGATCAACCATTAGAAAAATCTGTTTCGGCGTAATTTCTTTTGAGCTCGCATCCATTCCGCCATTGGCTACCATCCCTAAATAGTTGCCGTTCTTGAACTTAAAAGAAAGTGTGTAATTCGTTGAAGTAGTTGGCGGCGTTACAACCTGAGCATCAAAAAGCGTAGCATTTTTAGCATCATCAGTTGTGATAACTGCAATATCATCAACCTTTACGAATTTTCCGCTCGGAGTTTGAAAATAGATGAGTTTGTCTTTTACTTTCAAAATAAAAACGCATTCATCTTCTTTTGCACCTTTAATCGGCACCCGATGAATCACTTTTTTATCTTTGTCTTCGTGCCATTGCGAAGCGTCCTGACGAAGTTTTACTTTGTCGCCATCGGCGGGTTTGCCGCCATTAAGGTCTTGTAAATAAAAAGTTTGTTTTGGAGACACAGCATTTGCCGTTACATCCAATCCGCCGTTGGCAACTTGCCCGATAAATTTTCCATCAGGAGTTTTCAGCGATACCGGAATTTCCGTTGCCTGTTGGGCAAAAATGCCGTAGGACAATATCATCAACAAAAATGGGATTAGTTTTTTCATAGTTTTTCCGATTATTTGTTAAATTTTTTGAAATCAACTTCTATTTTTTCGGCAGTAACTTTTTCAGCATAAATGACAAGACGATGCCTAAATTTAACTGTCTTGCCACGCTCCAAAACAAATTTTCTTTCATCCAAATTTGGCTGAAAAGACTTTCTGCCAAAAGGATTTAAAGCTAAAAGCCCATAACCGCGAACCATCATAAACGATGGAAAATTCAGATTTTGTTTATTATCAAAAATGGCAACTGTTATATTTTCGCCGTTGATCTTGCCGCAAACGCTCGCCCATTTGCTCTCAGTTCCCCAAATTTTATCGCCGCTTAAACCTTCGCTGTTCAAAAATTCTCCTGTAACTTTTGAATTATCCGTAGTTTCGGAAATGTCGCCTTTTTCATTGGTAATTTTCAATGGTTTGTCATTTGGCTGTTCCAATTCCCGCGTCAAACGCAATCCTAAAACACCTTCTTTGTTGTCTCCGAAAATGACTTTATCAATATTTGGAGAAAGAGTAGTTTCACGGTCAATAACTCGGGTTTTACCTTCGGTTCTAAAAATATATTTTGTGTTTTCAAATAAAATCGTTTCGCCTTTTGGGTTAATCCATTCGGAAATCGTCACGAGTTCTGCTTTCCCCTTTCCGCCCTGTTGTTTCAACACTTTACGGTGAGCAATCGTTCCCATTTTTTCAAGCTCTTTCGGCGTTCGATACGGCGAATTATTCCAATAATCAATCTCATTGACATCGCCGTAACTAAAGGAAAAACCGACCTGATGCGGATGATCTATTGTTTCTCCGTTACGAGTTTCAATCGGAAAACCTCGTGTCACAAAATTTCCGCCAGCCGTTATGATCGGCAGTAAAACCGGACGACGAATTCGTTCTTCGTAGCGGTAAGAAGTAAAAAGTTTTCCGTCAATTAAAATGTCAATTCGCTGTTTTGCTTCGTTCTTTACGATTTTGAAAGTTTGTGCGTTCGTCAAAAAGACAAAGTTCAAAATCAACCAAACTATAAGTAAAACTCTTTTCATTTTTCGATATGGAAAACTTCTTTTAGCTCAATCCATTTCGGACTATTATCGGGATTGCTCGGCATAATTTCCGACATATATTTCCACCATTTTTGGCAAATTTCCGTCTGTGCAATCGCTGCCCATTGTTCTTCCGATTCAAACTCGACATAGCCAAAAAGCTGACTCGTTTCGGGATAAAGATAAATTGAATAATCCAAAACGCCGTGAGCTTTCAGAGTCTCCTCGAGTTTCGTCCAAATCGGACGATGACGGCGTTCGTATTCTTCGTGTTGATCTGGATTGATAGTTGTTACAAATGCTTTACGAATCATAGAGTTGTCCAACAAACTTCAGTTTGTTGCTTGCTTAAATTCTCGACAAACTAAAGTTTATCGGACTTCACTTTCTCAACAACGCTGAAGCAGTCCATAACATTGGTGCTTGCCCGTGTAAATTACCAGTTTCGCGTTCTCTATCCAGGTAATATTGCACCGAGAAACCTTTGTTTGTGCCGACGCAAACGTCTCTCAAATTAGCTTTTTCATCCAATTTACTGACCAATGCCAACCACGCTTTGCGAGCCGCCGGACCGTAAGTTTTTCCATCAAGCCAACCTTTTTTCACGCCAGTGACCATCGCAAAAGCAAACATTCCTGTTCCCGAAGTCTCTTCCCAAGATTCGGGAACATCAACGAGCTGCCGCCACAAACCGCTCGGAGCCTGATATTTAAGCAACGAAGCCATCATTTTTTTGAAACTGCCCATAATGTCATTGTAATATTTATGATTTTTCGGCAGTTCCGATAAAAGCTCGGACATTCCGGCGGCGAACCAACCGTTTCCGCGACCCCAATAAAAAAATGAATCGTCAGCGTGATGAAATAAACCGTTTTCTTTTTGCAGTTTTTTCAAATAAGCATCAGCCGTCAACGCTGCTCTTTCGAGATATTTTTTGTCTTTCGTCGCCCGATACGCCTGCACTTGGAGAATCGTAATCATATACATATCGTCAATCCAATAGCGGGCTTCCTTAGTAATTCCATCGGGCGTATTATCGCTAAATTGTTTATCCGCCATAGCTTGCCCAAAATTCAGATAGGTTTTATTTTTGTTTTGAATGTAAATTTCGAGCGGCAGCGAACCAACCATCGAATAATCAACGTGGGCAATCGGATTGATATTTTCCTTTCCTTTTTCCGTTAGAAAACGGTCAAATTTAGTAATCAGGCGTTTCTGTAAATCTGTATCTTTGGTCAATTTAGCCGTCGTCAACGCACCATACCAGGTGCAGATTTCGGGAT
This sequence comes from Pyrinomonadaceae bacterium, assembly GCA_019694395.1. Classification (GTDB taxonomy): domain Bacteria; phylum Acidobacteriota; class Blastocatellia; order Pyrinomonadales; family Pyrinomonadaceae; genus JAIBCC01. The sequence goes on from JAIBCC010000006.1 coordinate 21,360, forward strand.
AAATAACGAATTTGCGTTTGGGCTGATTGGTAGCCGGATTTATCTGTTCAAACTCGAAAGTGCGAGCCGCCCAATTCTCAGCAACACGCTTTCCGACTTCCTCGGGCGAAGTTCCTTTTTCCCAATTCTTAAAATAGTTTTGGGCGGAAATTGAAACCGCAAAAACTGTGATGATTAAACTTAACTTGAAAATTTTGTAATACATAAAACTTTTCTTTTACCGCAAAGTTCGCCAAGTTTTCGCAAAGTCCGCGAAGATTCTCACACAATTTTCGTTTTACTATTATCTTCGCGCTTCTTTGCGTTTTAACCTTTCTATTTTTCTAAAACCTGAACCGAACTATCATTAATTTCAAACTTATAATTTTTCAACATTTGCAGAACTTCGGCACTTGCCAATAAAACAGGACCGTAACCGTGTGCAGCAAAAGGGCTTACCGGACGAAAATAATAAAATGCCGGATCAAAAGCCATTCCTGTTCCGACGCAAGTTCCTTCGACCTGACCTTTTTGATTGACTTTGGTCGAAACCGCATTCCAAGCCAGCAAAGTCATTGGCGCATATGCTTTTTTATCGAGCCAGCCGCGATTGACTCCGCGTGCGTAAGCGTAGGTGTAAATTGCAGTTGCGGAAGTTTCGAGATACGAATCCGATTTATCCAGAAGCTGATGCCAAAATCCAGAACCACTCTGCAATGCGGCTAAACCTTTGGCGTGACGTTGGAAAAGATTCAAAATTTTTGCCCGGTTTGGATGATTTTCAGGTAAAACGTCCAAAACTTCCGCCAATGTCATAAACGCCCAACCATTTGCTCTTGCCCAATGAAATTCGGGATGCTCACTCATTCCTTCAACCCAGCCGTGCATAAAAATATTGAGGTTTGGATTGAACATTTTTTGCTCAAAAGAAAGAATCTGATTTGCCGCTTCGTCAAAGTATTTTTTGTCGCCCGTCAATTTACCCATTTGGACTAAAGCGGGCAAGCTCATAAACATATCATCGAGCCATAAAGTGTTTGGCTGTGGACGATTACGCGCCAAGGTTCTGTCTTTCAAACGAAATTGTTTGTTCAAAATATGGTCAATCGCCGTGTCAATAATCGGCTGCAAATCAGCTTTGCTTCCCGACCTTTTCGCTTTGATCATCGCAGCACACATCGCTCCTACATCATCCAAAGCGCGTGGAGCAATCAAATTTCTGAGTGGCATTTTTGCTTCCCACTCTTCGTATTTTGAAGCAGTGTGTTTGAATTTATCGGCAGAATCGGCAATAAAAGTCAGACGTTTTTCGACGTAATCACGATATTTCGCATCTTTCGTCACTTCGTTTGCGAGCAGCATTCCCGCGTATGTCACACCCCATTCGTAGGAAACAATTCGAAAATCGCCGCGAGCGAGAATGGTATTTGAATCAATTTTAGAAATATCCGTAACAGGCTCGCCCGTTTTTTCGTTGATGAAACCTGTTGGCGTTGTCGCATTCAAATAATCGTAAACCCGATTAATTACAGCAATTACGTCTGTATCTTTGGGAATTCCGTAAGGGATTGGATAATCCGGTTTGAGTTGATGTAAAGGTGTTGTTGCATCAGTTTGCGGAACTTGGGCAAACGAAATTTGCACAGACAGAGCTAAAATCAGAAGCAATAATTTTTTCATAATCAATTTCATCCACGAAGTTTCACGAAGTTCACACGAAGTTTTTTTTAATGCTCTTACTTCGTGTTGTCTTTGTGTTTTTTCGTGGATAGTCTTAAGCAATTTGCAGAGTTAATCTCGTCACCGATGCCGGAGCGAATTTATACACCAAACTTCCGCCTGTTCCGACCGTAACCGCTTCATTTTTCGGCACTAAAGCATTTGGCTGAGCAAACGTATTTCGTGTATGCAGATCGTTTGAAGTCAAAACTCTCGCTTCGGCTGAAACGATTTTTGCTCCGCGCAGATTGATTTCGGTTTCTTTGGCGTTCAAATGATCGGGATTAACTGCTGTTACAGTTACGGTTTTATCTTTAATTGAAGCTGAACCGTTTAATCCCCAAATGCTCGCTTTTGTTTCTTTTTTCTGTGCATCAAACCGTGAAAATCCGACTCTATCCGAAATAAATTCGCTTCGGATGGCGGTTGCTCCGGCGTGTGGCATATACATTTCAAAAACGTGATAATTCGGGGTCATCGCAAATTTATCTTCAGCGGCGATGAACAATGAATGAATCGTATTGATAAGCTGCGCCGGATTTGCCATCACAACTTTATCGGCGTGACGTTGAAAAGTGTCGAGATTCAAACCCGAAATCAGTGCATCGCGTAAGGTCGAAGCGTAGGCGTAAAGCCAGCCGTCCGGCATATCCGGGTCTTGCCAATGCCACGCGCCCCATTCGTCCACGCAGATTTTTACGCGGCGGTCGCGGTCAAATTCGCCCATCACTTGCCAATGATCTTCGATCAAAGTTTCCATCCGGTCAGAACGCTGAATTAAATCATACCAATCATTTACGTCAAAATCGTTGGCGATTTGCTTGCCCGTCGAACCCGAATAGTAGTGCAATCCCCAGCCGTAGAGTTTATTGATTTGTCCAGAACCTTTTTCGGTTAACTTTGAAAAGAACCGGCGAGTCCAATTTGTATCGCCGCCGTTTGGACCTGAACCGATGAATTTATATTTTACGCCGTAAGTCGGATTCCAAGCCGTGAATCTACGAAATTCCGTCGCATATTCTTCGGGTAAAAAATCGCCGCCGCAGCCCCAGGATTCGTTGCCGATGCCCCAATATTCAACTTTATACGGATCAACCGAACCATTTTTCGCACGTTCTTTTGACCATGAAGTCGTATTTGCAGGAGAGTTACAGTAATCAAGCCATTCCTGAAAAACTCTTGCGTCCCGCGTGCGAAGATTCGCCGCCAAATACATCGGCGCACCGACCATTTTGCAGAAACGGGCAAATTCATCCGTGCCGAAATAATTCGATTCGTATTTTTGCGGTCCGCCCTCTAACTTTTGATAATTTTGCGGAGCTTTATAGGTTGTATCTGCCCAAAAATTTACTCTGGTTGGACGTTTTTCTCTTGGTCCGATGCCGTCACGCCAATCATATTGATCGGCAAAACAACCGCCCGGATAACGAATTACGCCGGGTTTAATTTTCTTTAATGCATCAACTAAATCCGCCCGAATTCCCTCATAATTACGAATCTTCGATTTTTCGCCAACCCAGATTCCGTCGTAAACGACCGCTCCCAAATGTTCGACAAAATGCCCGTAAACATCAGGATTTATTGTTCCAATCGGCTCGTTGAGCATTATTTCGATCTTTGAATCTGCCGCAAAAGCCGAGCGCGGAGCAAGCATAGCCAACGCTCCAACTCCTAAAGAACCTGCCAAAAATTCACGTCTTCCAAGTTTCATAGTTTAATTTTTCACCACAGAGCACACAGAGGTCACAGAGATTTTTTAGAGTCGATTTCACAGAGAAGAAAAGTATTGCTCTTAGATTGTATTACCAAATCTTTTGTCTTTTTCTCCGTGTTCTCTGTGAACTCTGTGGTGCAATCCCTCTAAAAATCAAAATTATCTACGTTATCTTTGTTGAAAATAAAAGGCTTACCAAGCCGAACTTCGTCGCCAACGACTTCAATTGATTTGAGTTTGCCGGCTTCGATGGTTTTATCGCCTTGCTTTAATTTATTGTTGACCAAAGCATTTGCAGCATAAACCGACAAGTAACCCAAATCGCCTGTATTCCATAAAACAATGCTATCCACAATTCCCGATTTGATATAAGGTTTGCACATATTCGGGAGGCTCAAACCGGTTACTTTGACATCGGTTTTGCCCGATTGTTTGACTGCTTCGGCAATTCCCGGAACGGCAGGAGCAGCGATTCCCATAATGACTTTTACATTCGGATAAACCTTCAAAATGTTTTGAGTTTCCTGGAAAGCCCGGTCGCGGTCGCCATCCGAAGGCTGAATCGCTACAAGCTTGATGTCGGGATATTTTGCTGCCATTCGTTCCTTGATATATTTAATCCATTCGTTTTGATTGGCAGCAGAAAGCGAAGCGGTTACAATGGCAAATTCGCCTTTTCCGCCAAGCATTCTGGCGGTTTCGTCCATTAAAGTTTCGCCGATTCCCTGCGGAGTGGCTTGATTGATGAGAAAGTCACGAGCATCTTTGTTTGAGTCAGCATCCCAGGTAATAACTTTGATACCTTTGTCTTTCGCCTTTTTCAAAACTGTAGAAATTGCTTCTTTGTTTTCAACTGAAACGGCTATCGCATCAACTCCGCGAGTAATCCATGCTTCGACAACTTCGTTCTGTTTTGCCGGGTCTAAATCGGTTGGACCATCCCATAAAAGTTCGGCTCCTAATTCTTTCGCCGCTTCGTCAGCACCTTTTTTACAACTGATAAAATACGGATCGCCTTTCGCTTTCGGCATCATTCCGATAACGGCTTTTTTGCCTGTCGGCGGAGTAGTTTGTGAAGCATTTTGGCTTGAAGCATTGGTTGCAGGAACAGTTGAACCACCTTTATTTATTGAACTAAACAACATCCAATTGCTTCCCGCAATCAACAAACCTGTCAGCACAATCGCCGCACAAATAAACCCAACTTGTGAATTTTTCACCTCAAATTCCTCCTCTGAAAATGAAACTTTGTTTACGCTTGAAGCAGTTTTTGAAAACCTGTCAAACAAAATTACGGCGACCAATAAAACGCCTGTCAAAATCCCCGCTAATTCGGTCGGCAAACCGCTTAAACGCAATCCGTTCTGCAAAATAACGATGGCAAAAAGTCCTAAAATCGTTCCTAAGATTGTGCCTCGTCCGCCAAAAATTGAAGCTCCGCCAAGCACAACCGCTGTAATCGCCATCAATTCATAACCCGTTCCGGCATCAGATTTTGCTTGTCCGAGATGGGCAACATAAATCACTGCCGCCAAGCTCGCCATAAAACCTGAAAGCGTATAAATAATTGTTAAAGAACGGCGGACTTTGATTCCGGCGTGTCTCGCGCCTTCCTGCGAATAGCCAATTGCGTATAGGCTTCGCCCAAATGCAGTGCGTTGGAGAATCCAAAAAATAACGAAAATTGCAATTATGAAAATCGGCAACTGTGTGGGAATTACGCCGAAAATATATCCTTGACCAAGAAACAAATATTCTTGCGGAAAGCCAAAATAATTTTCGATTCCGCGTGTCAAACCTTCGGCGATACCGCGAAAAAGCGAAAAAGTTCCAAGCGTAACAATGAGCGGCGGAAACTTTAATTTGGTAATCATCGCCCCGTTCAAATATCCGCCAAGTATTCCAACTGCGAGAGTTATCACAATCGCTAACGGTAAAGGAACGTGAGCATCCCGCCACAAAGCCCCAAAAACAACCGCCGAAAGTCCCATCATCGAACCGACCGACAGATCAATTCCGCCCGTGATGATAATCGGAGTCATCGCCAAAGCCAGCAAGCCAATTTCCACCGCAAGGCGAGTAATTTCAAACCCGTTTGACGAAGTAAAAAAGTTGTTGCCGATAACTGAAAAAAGCAAAACTTCAAACAACAAAACAGCGATCAAAACCCATTCATTATTTGGGAAGAATCTCGCCAAGAATGGTTGCTCTGTCTGCAATTCAGTTTGTTTGATTGCTTCTTGCATTTTATAAATTCACATGGATAAAGGGGATTTACAGGGATAATTCTTTAATCCAAATCCGTTTTAAAATCCCTGTTCATCCCTGTTAAAAATCTGTGTTTATCTGTTTGCATCTGTGGATAATTTTTCTTCGTATTTACGAAGCAAAATATCGCTGACCAATGCCGCCAAAATGATCACACCTTGAATCGCTTTTTCCCAAAATGGATTGATTCCCAAAAAGGTTAAAGCCGTGCCGATCGTGCCTAAAAGCGCAACTCCAATTATTGTGCCAATTAAAGTTCCGCGTCCCCCCGTGATTGCTGCACCACCGACGACAACTGCCGCAACCGCTTTTAATTCCAATCCGATTCCCGCGTTTGAAGGAATTTCGTTGAAGCGAACAGCATTGAGCAAAGCAGCTAATCCGACTAATCCGCCCATCAAAGCAAACACGCCGAAAGTAATGGTTTTCGGCTCAATTCCGGCTAATCTTGCGGCTTCCGAATCAGAACCGACTGCATAAATTGCCCGACCAATATTTAAATTTCGCAATGACCATGCAAATATCAAAAATATAATTAACGGAATGGCAACGATAACGATTTGTCCTGTTGATTGTCCAAGTCCAAACCATTGAAAATTTGAAGGTAGATTCTGCACCCAAGCACCTTCCGTTACCCAACGCAAACCGTCCCGCCAGGCAACCAACATCGCCAACGTGACAATAATCGAAGGCAATTTGAACCAACCGATCAAAGCCCCGTTTATTGCTCCCATCGCCACGCCAATCAGCGGAATTATGACGAAAAGAAGCGGAACCGGAACACCTGATTTTGCTAAAACTCCGGCTAAAACGCTCGCCACCGCAAATTGCGAACCAACCGAAATATCAATTTCGCCAAGCAAAATCACGAGCGTCATCCCAATCGCAATCAGCAAAAACGGAGCATTGTTGATAACCAAATCCCCGAGATTTCCCGCTCCGAAAAACGAAGGCGAAGCAATTCCCACCACGATCAGAAGCACCAAAAATGCTATCGCGGCAGAAATTTCTCGTTTGTATTGATTAAAGTTCATATTTTTTCATCCGCGAAGTTTCACGAAGTAAACACGAAGATTTTCTAAATAAAGAATCAATCAACAACTAAATTACTTGAAAATTTTATAGATTTACCTTCGTGAAACCTTCGTGTTTCTTCGTGGATAAATTCTTAATGCCCAAGTGCCAAAGCCAAAATATTTGCCTGAGTCGCTTCGTTTCTATCTAAAATCTTGACGATTGTTCCGCCCTGCATCACGGCAATCCGGTCGGACATTCCCAAAACCTCGGGCAATTCCGAAGAAATCATCAAAATCGCCACGCCTTGTTCGGCTAATTCGGTCATTAAATTATGGATTTCCGATTTAGCTCCAACATCAATTCCCTGCGTCGGCTCGTCCAAAATCAAAACTGTCGGCTTGGTCAAAAGCCAACGGCTTAATGCAACTTTTTGCTGATTTCCGCCTGAAAGAGTCGAAACAGAATCGTGAATTGAAGGAGTTTTCACTCCCAAACGCCGCGTGTATTCCGCTGCTAATTCTTTTTCTTTAGCAAAATTAAGCCCAAATCTGCCCGATAAAATTTTCAACGAAGCAAGCGTCACATTCGATGCAATCGGCAAATCCAAAATCACGCCGTGTTTACGTCTGTCTTCGGGCAAATATGCGATATTGTTGCGAATCGCGTCTCTAGGATGCGAATTTTTAATAGAAATTCCGTTCAGTAAAACTTCGCCTGAATCAGCTTCATCCAAACCAAAAATCGCTCTGGCAAACTCCGTCCGACCTGCTCCGACAAGTCCCGCAATTCCAACAATTTCGCCAGCGCGAACCGTTAAATTGATGTTTTTTACTCCAGCTTTTTTTGAACCAAGATTTTTGAGTTCCAATACGATTTCGCCTTGTCTAACATCACGTTTCGGAAAGATTTGCGACAATTCACGCCCAACCATCAGACGAATCATTTCGTCACGGTCAATATCTTTAACCTCTTTTGTCCCAATAGTTTCACCGTCCCGTAAAACTGTTACACGGTCAGCAATTTGCGGTAATTCTTCCAGACGATGCGAAATGTAAATCATCCCCACACCTTTCGCCTTTAAATCACGAATCACGCGGAAAAGATTGTTCGTATCTTCTTCGGAAAGCGAAGCAGTCGGCTCATCGAGAATCAAAATTTTGGCGTTTGCCCCCAATGCACGAGCAATTTCAACAAGCTGTTGCTGCGGCATCGAAAGACTTCCTGCCTCTGCATCAGGAGAAATTTTCGCACCTATTTGGTCGAGCAATTCTTTAGCTTTTTCGCGTCTTTTTTTCCAATTTACCCTGCCGAAAAAACCGCCTTTTTCGTAGCCGAGAGCGATATTTTCCGCTACCGAAAGTTCGGGAAAAAGTGCGGGCTGTTGGTAAATTGCCGCCACGCCGAGCGATTTTGAAAAGGTCGGAGAATTTTCTGTGATTTTATTTCCGCAAACTTCTAAAATTCCCGAATCAGGCTGAATTGCTCCTGTTACGCTCTTGATAAAAGTTGATTTTCCCGCCCCGTTTTCGCCGATGAGTGCGTGAACTTCGCCGCTTAAAAGTTCAAAGGAGGCTGATTTCAAAGCCTTTACCCCTGCGTAAGACTTTTGAATATTTTCAGCTTTTAACAAAATTTCACTCATTTTCGACAATAAAAACAAACAATTCTTTCGGTCCGTGAACTCCGAGTGCCAACGTTAATTCAATATCGGAAGTCCGCGATTGTCCGGTAATAAAAGTCACGCTTTTGCTCAAATTTTTACTTAATTCAGCTAAAACTTCCCCCAGATTATTTCTTAATTTCGACGCTTCCAGAATGCAAATATGAACAGGCGGAATCAATGAGGTCAAACGATTAAACTCTTTATCTGATTCAATTACAAGCGTTCCGGTTTCGGCAACCCCAAACTGTGCCGAGGTAATACCAATTTCACAATCAAACAACTCTTCTGCTGAAGCCTTTTGGATGAAATCGGCATTGATTGTGCTTGCAATTCTTGTCACGGAATCAGAATCGGAAATCGCAATCGTCTTGGCGGATTTTTCAACAATCAAATTTTCAACTTCGTTTCTTGCGTGCTTTAAATTGCTAAAAATCTTGCAATTTGCTCCGATTGCTGTCAGATTTTCACAAAAAGTTTGGACCTTGTTTTCAAAGATAAAAGGTTTGATTGCGCCAAAATCTTCTTGCGTGTGGTGTTCCGCGTGAACTACATCAAACGGCTCGCTTGCCCGCAAACTTTGGCGAATCGAATCAAAAATTTTTGCTTTTGCCGTTGACGTATCCATCCAAGCTTTCCCTTTTACCCTTTACTTTTTACCTTTTTCTCTTTCCAAATATCTCTAAACGATTTCTCGGCAATAGTTGGAGCATCACGAAATTCAGTCCAATTTCCCAATGGCGGAGCAAGTTTTCCCATCAAACTGGTTTGTTTTCCAATTTTTTCACCTTTAGCCACTAACTTTTGCATAAACCGAGCCGTTTTCGTTCCCAACTCGTAACTCTTATTTCCCGCCCACGCTTTTGAATAAAGTTTGAAGGCGAAACTTTCCAAAAACTTCGGTTTTTCTTCAGCGACTTTTGCCCGTAAATGAAGCAGCAATTCGGGAATATCAATTTTTACAGGACAAACTTCGCGGCACGCACCGCACAAACTCGACGCAAACGGAAGCTGTTTATTTTTCTCGATTCCGTTAAGTTGCGGCGTAATTACTGCTCCGATTGGACCGGGATAAACTGACCCGTAAGCGTGACCGCCGATTTGCTGATAAACCGGGCAGGAATTCAGACATGCACCACAGCGGATACAAGCCAAACTTTGCCGTGTAACAGGATGCGAAAGCATTTTCGAGCGTCCATTATCAAGCAAAACTATGTGCAGTTCTTCGGGACCTTCTGCTTCGCTATCTCGTTTAGTTCCTGTGATTAAAGATTGATAAGTAGTCAATCTTTGTCCCGTTCCCGAACGCGGAAGAAGTTTCAAAAAGATGTCTAAATCACTCAACTGCGGAAGAAGTTTTTCAATCCCCATCAACGCGATATGAGTTTTCGGCAAGCCTGTCGTCAGACGAATATTTCCTTCATTTTCAAGGATCAGTATCGTGCCTGTTTCAGCGATTCCAAAATTAACTCCGCTGATCCCGACTTCAGATGTTTGAAACTTTTCCCGCAAAAAATTTCGGGCAGTTTGAGTCAATTTATCAACATCATCAGTCGGCAGAATCCCAACCTTTTCAACAAATAGATCGGCAATTTGCTTTTTCGTTTTGTGAATCGCCGGAACAACGATGTGCGACGGAGTTTCTTCGGCAAGCTGAATAATCCATTCGCCTAAATCGGTTTCAACCGGAAAAATTCCTGCTTTTTCTAATGCCGCGTTGAGATGGGTTTCTTCGGAAACCATTGATTTTGATTTAACGACGTTTTTAGCGTTTCGCTCCTTTATCAAACCCAAAATAATTTCGTTGGCTTCTTTTCCGTCAATCGCCCAATGAATTTTTGCACCCGCTTTTTCAGCATTTTCGGTAAATTTTTCGAGATATTTATCAAGATTTTTCAGCGTTTCAGCCTTGATTTTGCTGGCTTTTTCCCGCAAACCTTCCCAATTATTGACTGACTGAATCGCAATTTTCCGCCGCTCGCCAAAAGTATTGGTGAGATTGTTCAATGCGCCTTTAAGTTGCGAATCCTGCAAGGCAGCTTTGGCATTTTGGTCAAAAGTTTCGGCTGTAACGTGGTTCATAATTTTGCCCGCGAAATACGTGGAACACGCTAAATAAAAAACAAATTTTGGTTAATTTGATGACCTAAAACAAAAAACTTTTTCGCGTCTTTTCGCGTTTATTCGCGGGCAAATCATTCTTGACTCGCTAAAATTTCCGCAATATGTTTCGGCTTTATTTTCGAGCGATTCCGCGATAATTTTCCGCCGATTTGCATCAGACAACTTGCATCACACGCAACCACAAAATCAGCCCCTGACGCCTCGATATTGGCGATTTTTTTTTCTAAAATTGCGTTTGAAATTTCGGGATATTTAACCGAAAAAGTTCCGCCGAAACCGCAGCATTCATCTGATCCTTTTAATTCTACAAACTCTGCATTTTCAACATTTTGCAACAATTTGCGTGGCTCATCTTTTAAATTCAAATCTCGTAAAGCATGACAGGCATCGTGCCATGTTATTTTACCCGAAAATTTGGCGCTGGCGTTTTCGATTTTCAAAACATTGACCAGAAAATAGGTTAATTCGTGCGTCTTTTCGGCAACCTTTTCCGCCCGTTCGCGCCAATTTTTATCCTTCGGGAAAAGTTCGTGAAAATGTTTGACCATTGCCGTGCAAGAACCTGATGGTGAAACAATTGTCTCAGCATTTTCAAAGATTTCAATAAATTTTTCAGCAAATTTTCGGGCTTCTTTGCGATAACCTGTGTTAAAAGCGGGCTGTCCGCAACAGGTTTGGCGTTCATCGAAGGTTACTTCGCAGCCTGCTTTTTCCAAAACCTCAACCGTTGCCACGCCGACATTCGGGCAAAGCTGGTCAACCAAACAGGTTATGAAAAGTGAAACCTTCATTTTTTACTCAGAAAAAGCTGCTCAATTTTTAAATAATCTCGTTTTGCCTCTTTCAAATCCTCTGAAAAAATCGGCTCGAAAGTTTTCAATTCAACATTTTTTGAAACAAAATCCCGTGCTGTTTTTAAATCAGGAAATTTACCTGCCGAAATTGCCTGGACAAGCAAATTTCCTGTCACCGTTGCTTCGGTCAAACCTGCTTTAATCTTTTTCTCACAAGCGTTTGCAGTCATTTGATTGAGATAATTATTTTTTCCCCCGCCTCCCGCAATTTGAACGCCTTTGATTTGATTTCCGGTTAAGTTTTCAATAGTTTCCAAAACCGAGGCGTAGCGAAAAGCTAATGAATCAAGAATCACTTTGGTTATTTCCGCAACTGTTTCCAATTTCGTCTGTTTGGTTTCTTTTAGTTGTTCCTCAATCGCTCCAAGCATTGATCTCGGATTCAAAAAACGTTCATCATCGGGGAAAATGAAACCACAAAACCCTTCGATTTTAGCGACATCAGTCAGCAAAGTTTCGTAATCTGTTTTGACGCCTTGTTCTTCCCATTCTTTACGGCAGGATTCCAAAATCCAAAGCCCCATTACATTTTTCAAAAAACGGATCGTCCCAAAAACGCCGCCTTCATTAGTAAAATTAAATTTGGCAACCTCATTATTTACCAAAGGTTTAACTAATTCAACTCCAACCAATGACCAAGTTCCTGACGAAATATAAGCCCAATCTTTTTCGAGCGGCAAACCCGCCACCGCGCTTCCCGTGTCGTGCGTGGCAGGGGCAATTACGCGAACGTTTTGCAAATTTAAAGCGTTGGCGATTTCAGTTTTCAAAAAACCTAAATCAGTTCCCGGAGAGATGATTCGGGGAAGTTTTTGATTGTCTAAGTCCAGCTTTTGCAACAGTTCCAAATCCCAATTACCAGTTTTTGCATTGACCAACTGTGTCGTCGTAGCGTTTGAATATTCGGCAAATTTTTTCCCGGTCAAATGAAAATTTATCAGATCGGGTAAAAGCAAAATGGTTTCGGTTTGCTCAAGACTTCCGTTTTCGGTAAATAGTTGGAAAATCGTGTTGAAATTCAAAAATTGAATGCCCGTTTTGTCAAAAATTTCTGCTTTCGGAACTATTTTGAAAACATTTTCCTGAGCATTTTCAGTTCGGGAATCACGATAACAAATTGGGTTCTCAATCAACTTCCCATTTTTATCAATTAATCCGTAATCAACCGCCCAACTATCAACTCCAATACTGTAAATCTTTTTTTCTAAATCATTTGCGCGTTTACTTGCCTTTGACAGTCCAAATTTAATTTCTGACAAGATTTTGTCAAAATTCCAACGCAAATGTCCATTTTCCTGAGTTGGGGGATAGTGGAAACGATGCAGCTCTTCTAAAAAAAAATCTTTATCAAGCGATCCTAAAAAAACTCTTCCGCTGCCTGCGCCTAAATCTATTGCGATGAAAAAGTGGTCACTCATTAAGTTGCAGTTGGCTGTTGCTTCTAAACGATTCCCGCCGAAACTCCTAATTTTGCCGGACGTTCTTTGGCTTTGATATTTCGATAACTGCTTGCTCTGTATGTATTTAACGGTTCGATTGCGCCGCCTGATTCTTGTCTCGCCGTTGCCAAAATTGGCGAAACATCGGTTGTAAACGCTTCTTTCAAAGTCGAAAGTGCGAGCAGTGCATCTCCATTTTTCTGGGCTTCAAACAATTTTTCGCGGTCAACTAAAAGGGCTTGAACGTAGGCGCGGGAAACCTCAACCGCGCTCAACATCAATGATTCTATCGGATCGGTGACGTTATGCGATTGGTCGAGCATATATGCCGGTTTGAAGTTTGGTAAGCCGTTTAATTCGGCATCAACCAATTCATTAAAAATCAAGAAAAGTTGGAAAGGTTTGACCGAGCCTGTATCCAAATCGTCATCGCCGTATTTGCTGTCGTTAAAATGGAATCCGCCTAATTTTCCGAATTGAATCAGGCGCGAAACAATTTGTTCAATATTGACATTCGGGGCGTGATGTCCAAGGTCAACCAGGCAAAAAGCCTTTTCGCCCAACTCTTTAGCGGCAATGTAATTTGTTCCCCAATCGGAAATGACGGTTGAATAAAAGGCGGGTTCAAACATTTTGTGTTCGATAAACATTCGCCAATCATCAGGTAATTTGGCGTAAATTTCGCGCATCGAATCCAAATATCGTTCAAATGCGTGGCGAAAATTTGATTGTCCGGCAAAATTGCTCCCGTCGCCAACCCAAACGGTCAGCGCATTTGAGCCGATTTTTTGCCCAAGTTCGATACACTCCAAATTATGTTCGATGGCTTGTTTACGCGTATCTCTGTCCGCGTGTGAAAGACTGCCGAATTTATATGAATGCTCTTGTCCAAGCTGGTCTTGGAAGGTGTTGGAATTCATCGCATCAAAAGTCAAACCTCTTTCGGATGCAAAATTTTTGAGTGTTTCGGGAGATTCAGGCTTATCCCAGGGAATATGCAGAGAAACTGCCGAAGTAGAACGGACTAAAGAGTTTATCGCGGCACAGTCTTCCAATTTTTCGTAAATGTTTCGCGGTTCGCCAACGTTTGGAAAGCGTGCAAAACGAGTTCCGCCCGTCCCAACTCCCCACGATGGAACGGCGACTTGCAACGATTTTGCCTTTTCGACAAAGTTTTGAATGTCTAAATTCCGCCGTTTTAATTTTTTCGCCAAATACTCAAAATCTTCGGCTAATTCGTCCGCTTTTTTAGCATTTTGTTCTGCTATAAAATCGGGTTCTATTTCAAAATTATTCGACATAAATGCCTCTTTTTTTCAAAAAAATAAAGGGATTTGCCCGTTCATATACGGAGGTATTCGGAATGACTATTTTCGTAAAACGCATATTTCACGGGCAAATTTTTTGTTAGCGCATAAATCCGTCCGCCAAACCGCCATCAACCGGAATGATGTGTCCGGTGGTTTTGCCGAGACGTTTTGAAACTAATAAGAAAATAGCTTCGGCTTGGTCTGACGGTTCAATCGGAGTTTGCGTCAAAGAGCGTTTAGCGTAAAAGTTTGACAATTTTTCGGTTAACTCTTCGGTTTCTTCGGCTTCGTCAAACTCAATATTGTATTTTGCCAAGCTTGCAATCACACGGTCACGCGGAAACATCGTGCTTCCTTTGACGACGGTTGCCGGAGCAACAGCATTAACCCGAACTAACGGCGAATATTCGATTGCCAATTCACGAACCAGATGATTCGCGGCGGCTTTGGAAGTATCGTAAGCCAAACTTCCTTTTTTAGCTACGACTGCATTTGCGCTGGTAGTTAAAACAACATTTCCGGTTAAGCCTTGTTTTTTGAATACTTTGTAGGCTTCATCTGCGACAATAAATGCGCCTTTGACGTTGATTCCAAAAGTGAAATCCCATTTAGAATCTTCGAGCCGACCTGATTTGTCGGGCGGAACAAAAACTCCGGCAGTGACAATGACCGAATCAATTCCGCCATAGGCTAACATTACTTTTTCAAACAGTTTAGCAACAGATTCGCGGTTGGTCATATCGCAACCTAATCCGATTGCCACCCCGCAATTTGAAATTCCAGTCCCCGAAACTCCGATTCCTGCGCCGTATTTGGCAATAATTTCGTTGGCAGTTTCCTTGGCGGCGGTTTCGTTCAAATCAACACAAACGATATGTGCGCCTTCTTTGACCAAACGGAATGCGGTTTCTTTCCCGATTCCTGCACCTGCACCGATTATAACGTGAATTTGCCTATCAAGTTCTTTTTCGGGCGGCATCCGTTGCAATTTCGCTTCTTCCAAGAGCCAATATTCGATGTCGAAAGCCTCTTGCTGATCCATCGCTTCGTATTCGTCCATCGCTTCCGCACCGCGCATAACTTCAATCGCACAATTGTAAAACTCGCCCGTTACACGCGATTCGGATTTATTTTTGCCCCAAGCGATCATTCCAAGTCCGGGAATCAAAACCACAGTCGGATTCGGGTCGCGCATTGCGGGCGAATCAGGATGTTTGCAGCGATTGTAATAGGCTTCGTAATCTTTTCGGTATTGAACCAAACCTTCTGAAATCGCGGTTTTTAATGATTCAAGATCGCCTGTTTCGGGATTCCAATTAACAAAAAGCGGTTTAATTTTGGTGCGTAAAAAGTGGTCGGGACACGAAGTTCCTAATTCAGCCAGACGCGGTGCATCGTTTGAATTAACAAAACGGAGCATTTTGAAATCATCTTGAACCGTTCCGACAAACCGTTTATAAATCGAAACTTGTCCGCGAATGAATGGAATTATTTCGGCTTGCAGTTTTTGACGGGTTTCATCGTCTAACGCTTTATATTTTTGTCCGCCGAAAGTGTTTTCCCCTTTGTCTTTTGATTCGATGTATTGAGCGGCGCGGTCAATGATCTCAAGCGCAGTTTCGTAGCAAGTTTTATCGTCATTGTCCCACGAGCTCATTCCGTGATGTCCGAGAAGAATTCCTTTCGCTTTCGGATTTTCTTTAATTAACTGCTCAATTTTCAGTCCAATATCAAAGCCCGGACGCTGCCAAGGAATATAAATTACATCTTCGCCGTAAATTTCTTTGGTCAATTTTTCCTGATTAACTGATGCAGCGATTGCAATTACAGCGTTTGGATGAAGATGGTCAACGTGCTTGAACGGAACCAGTGTATGAAGAGGCGTATCAATCGAACAGGCTCGCGGATTGCAGTTATAAACGCAATGCGAATACATCGGATACATTTCGTCTTCAATCAGAGTTTTTGCCCCATTGTTCGGATCATTTTCGTAAATCCCGCGCATATCACGAACCTTGTCGAGATAAAGTGAAGCAAAACCGTCGCGTTTAGCAGTCCGCAAATCGCCGCCCGAACCTTTCAGCCATAAAACTTCGACTTCTTCTTTGGTCAAAGGGTCAGGCATCATTAATTTTGAAGAAGTATTTCCACCACCCGTGTTCGTTAAGGTTAAATCATCGCCCAACCGATTTGAGCGATAAACCAGACGGTCAACGCCGTCTAAATTTTTGACATCTTCGTCATTCCAAAGATATTTTACATATTTATATTTTGAATTTGATTGCTCTGCTTTAGACATAATACTTTTGTTTTACCAATTTCAAAAAAATTATTAAAATTGTCCGAAATTTGGATTTTTCCTTTGCTATTTATAAAAAAAATGCTAACTTGATTATATTTGGTAAACCGCTTAACCTAGCTTAATTATTAGACGATAGCAAAAAAACATTGAATTGACAAATATATTTTTTTGATTGCTTAATTGGACTGACCAATTTTGTTTGGTATAAGATTTTTATATCATTGCGACAAAAAAATCAACTTGTTTTTATCAGGTTTTCAAATTTTCGGATAAAAATATGAAAATATGAATAAAATCCATTCATTTGCCCTATTTTTTTTCTTGCTTTCTCTTTGTGCCAGTTTAACCTTTGCACAAAATTCTACCAACATAAATCTGTCAGGAACGTGGCAATTTGCTTTAGATAAAGAAGATAAAGGAATCACCGAAAAATGGTTTGACCAAAATCTGACTGACAAAATCCAGCTTCCCGGAATCTTGCAATCGCAAGGCTTTGGCAATGAAATTTCTAAAGATACGCCTTGGGTTTTATCGCTTTATGATAAAAACTGGTCGTTGCGGGAAGACTACAAAGCCTACACCAATCCCGGAAAGGTCAAAGTTCCTTTTCTCTCGCAGCCGCCGAAACATTATCTCGGCGCGGCGTGGTATCAAAAAGACATTGAGATTCCCGCAAACTGGCAAAATAAACGGGTTGTGCTTTTTTTAGAGCGTCCGAAATGGGAATCAACCGTCTGGATTGACGGCAAAAAAATTGGTTCAAATCTCAGTTTAGTTGCGCCACATGAATATGATTTAAGCGTTTTACCAACCGGGAAACATCGCATTACAATTCGGGTTGATAATCGGATGCTGATGAATTATCGCCCTGATGCTCATAGCGTTTCAGATTCGCTTGGAATGAGCTGGAACGGAATTGTTGGAAAGATTGAGCTTAGAGCAACATCTCAAGTTTGGATTGAAGACGCACAGATTTATCCAAATTTTCAAGATAAAACTGCAACACTAAAAATTAAAATCGGTAATGCTGACAATCAAGGGTTTTTAGGTATTATTAAAACTTCAAATTTTACATCTTCACCTTTAGACATAGCTGAAAAAGGTTCTTCTTATGAGTTTAAGTTAAAATATCCAAATGCAAAAACTTGGGATGAATTTCAACCAAATCTAATCAAAGAAAAAATTAGATTATACGAATTCGCACCTGACGAACCATCCTTTGATGACTCAAAAGAAATATCCTTTGGTTTTGCCCAAATTTCCACCGACAAAAACGAATTCAAATTAAACGGACGCACAATTTATCTCCGTGGAACGCATCACGGCGGAGATTTTCCGTTAACCGGTTATCCGCCGACAGATGTTGAATATTGGCGCAAAATTTTCAAAATAAATAAAAATTGGGGCATCAATCACATTCGTTTTCATTCATTTTGTCCGCCCGAAGCCGCTTTTCAAGCCGCTGATGAAATCGGGATTTATCTTCAGCCCGAACCTGCAATGTGGAACACCGTTTCGCCCGGAACTCCAATGGAAGAAATGCTTTACAAAGAAACCGAAGCGATGATAAAGGCTTACGGCAATCATCCTTCGTATCTGATGTTGAGTCCAAGCAATGAACCCAAGGGCAATTGGAAAGAGTCTTTTGATAAATGGATGGCGGTCTATCGGGTGAAAGACCCGCGCCGGATTTACGACAACGGAACAGGTCACACCGAGCCTTCTGTTCCTGATCTAGAAAAAGGAACGGATTTTCTCGTAATGCAGCGCATCGGTCAAAAAATGCTGCGCGGAAATACGGCTTGGTTTGGCAAAGATTATGGTAAATCGTTGGAAGGAATAGAGATTCCGGTTGCTTCGCACGAGCTTGGACAATGGATTGCTTATCCCGATTTCAACGTTATCAAAAAATTCACGGGCTATATGCGTCCCGGAAATTACGAAATTTTCCGCGATTCTCTGGCAAAAAAAGGAATGTTGGCGCGAAACAAAGATTTCGCTTATGCTTCGGGAAAATTTCAACTAAATTGTTATAAAGAAGAAATCGAAGCGAATTTGCGAACGCCGAAAATGTATGGTTTTCAACTGCTCGATTTGCACGATTACCTTGGACAAGGAACTGCTTTGGTCGGAATTCTGGACGCATTTTGGGAAGAAAAAGGTTATGCAACGGCTAAAGAATTTCGGCGTTTTAATAGTGAAACCGTTTCTCTGGCAAGACTTTATAAACGAACTTTCAAATCTGACGAAAAATTTGAAGTTGAAGTAGAAACTGCCCATTTCGGCGAAAAACCACTTGAAAATGTAGTTCCGTATTGGAAAATAGTTGATGTAAAAGGAAATACAGTTGCGAATGGAGAATTCCCTGCCAAAACTATCAATATCAGCAAAAATATTGCGCTTGGAAAAGTTGTGGTTGACTTATCGAAAGTCTATCCAAGAATTAAAACAATGTCGGAACGAAGAAGGAACGGAATTATTGAAATAGTAATGAAAGTTCCACCTGAATCTCCGCACCAACTTAAACTTATTGTCGGAATCAAAAATACCGAATTTGAAAACGATTGGAACTTCTGGGTTTATCCCGCCAAGGTCGAAGAAACAGAATCTAAATCAATAGTCATTACGCATTCCTGGGACGAAGCCGAAGCAAAACTAAAACAAGGTGCAAAAGTCCTTTATATGCCGCGAAAGGCTGATTTGGACTGGACTTCGCCGCCGCTTGATACCGTTCCCGTTTTCTGGAATCGGTTGATGAATCCGGCTTGGTCGCGAATGTTGGGAATGTGGATTGATAAAAAACATCCGGCATTGGCTGAGTTTCCAACCGAAGAATTTAACGATTGGCAATGGACGGAACTTATTAAGGGTGCAAGAGCCATCAACCTCGATAAATTGCCGAAAAATTTGCAGCCGATTGTGCAGCCGGTTGATGATTGGAACAGAAATTACAAGCTCGGAATGATTTTTGAAGCCAAAGTCGGCAAAGGAAAATTGATGGTTTCAAGTGCGGATTTAGAAAACGATTTGGATAATAGAATTGTGGCACGTTCATTGAGAAAATCAATTTTGGATTATATGCTTTCGGCAAAATTCAATCCGCAGGTCTCAATTACGCCCGCAAATTTCCGCGAAATTTTGTTCCCGACACGCATAATGCTTCGGCTTGGAACATTGACCGATGTTAAAGAGCAAGTTTCAGCTTTTGACGGCGATCCGAATACTTTTTGGCTGGCGGGCGATCAGAAAAAAGACCGTCAAAATCAGGAATTTTCGGTCTATTTTCCAAAATCTGTTCTGTTTTCGGGCTTAGTAATTATGCCGCGTCAAAATCACCGTGACCACGAGGGCGATATTCGGGAATACAGCGTTTCAATTTCGGACGACGGTAAAACTTGGACGGAAATAAAACGTGGTGACTTGGTTTCGACCTTTGACCCGCAAAAGATTTTATTCGGCAAAACCGTCAGTGCAAAATATTTAAGACTAACTTCCCTTTCGGGCTTTGGAACTGATAAAACAACCGCAATTGCTGAACTGGCAATCATTTACGAAGGTGCAAAATTGCCCGAAGACGCAACCGATTTGGAATATAAACGGATTAAATCCGCTTCCAGTGACATTGATGAAGGCGTGAACGCAGACGATAAGAAACCCAAACCAACGCCAACGAAAAAACCATGAAGAACGAAATTTTTGTAGGGGCGATGGCTTGTCCTCGCCCGTCCCGTAATTTTGCTCAACGCGGGCGACCACAAGGGATCGCCCCTACAATTGTTCTTTTTTTCGTTTTCCTTTCCACAATTTCCGCTCAAAACTTTTCGATTGTTTCTGCTAAGAAAACTGCTGATATTGTCATTTCTAATAATGATTTCAAGGTTGTCAAAATCGCCGCCGAAGCGTTGGCAAATGATATTCAATTAATTTCCGATAAACGTCCTAAAATCATAAACGAATTTGCTAAAGACTCAATCATTATTGGGACTTTGGGCAAAAATGAATTGATCGAGAAATTGATTCAAGAAAAAAAACTTGATGTTTCTACCATTCAAAATAAACGCGAATGTTTTTTAATTACAAAAGCTGCCGATAATTTCGTTATCGTCGGAAGCGATAGACGCGGAACGGCTTACGGAGTCTTTGAACTCTCAAAAAGGCTGGGCGTTTCTCCTTGGGTTTGGTGGGCGGATGTATTGCCCGAAAAAAGAAAAACTCTTTCAATTTCCGCAAAAAACATTTTTGGGAAAGAGCCTTCCGTCAAATATCGCGGCATTTTCCTCAATGACGAAGATTGGGGCTTAAATCCCTGGGCGGCGAAAACTTTTGAACCGGAAATCGGCAATATCGGTCCAAAAACTTACGCTAAAATCTTTGAACTTTTGCTTCGTCTGAAAGCCAATACTTGTTGGTCAGCGATGCACGAAGTTACCAAACCTTTCAATTTCATCGGAGGAAATGCCCAAACCGCTGATCATTATGCAATCATTATGGGCAGCTCGCACGCCGAACCGATGCTCAGAAATAATGTCGGTGAGTGGAAAGATGACAAAGAAAAATATAACTTTGTCAGTAATGAAAAAGGTGTCACAGAATATTGGGAAGAAAGGGCAAAATCGAATGGAAAGTTTGAAAATATCTACACGCTCGGAATGCGCGGAATTCACGACAGTCCGATTCAAGGCACAAAAAATCAAGCCGAACGCATTCCCGTTTTAGAAAAAATCATCCAAACTCAGCGCAATTTGTTGACCAAATACGTTAATTCCGACATCGAAAAAGTTCCGCAAATTTTCTGCCCATACAAAGAAGTTTTGGCAGATTACCGCGCCGGATTAAAAGTTCCCGAAGATGTGACAATCGTTTTTCCCGATGACAATTTCGGCTATATTCGTTATTTTCCAAATGCAAGCGAACAAAGGAGAAAGGGTGGTTTCGGCGTTTATTATCACCTCTCGTATCTTGGTCGTCCGCTTTCATATTTGTGGTTGGAAACAACTCCGCCGGCTTTAATTTTTGAAGAAATGCCGAAGGCTTACAATAACGGAATGCGTGATTTTTGGATGCTCAACGTTGGCGACATTAAACCTGCTGAAATCGGTATCGATTTTTTTATGCAGATGGCTTACGATGCCGAAAAATGGACGATAAACAACCAAAATCAATTCTTAAAAGATTGGGCAACACGCGAATTCGGCGAAAAGGATGCAGATGAAATTGCTGATATAATGGACAAATATTACCGACTCGGATTTCAGCGCAAACCTGAACATCTGCAATGGTATTTGCCGAAGGAAACACCTCGCAAAAGTGATTTAAACGAAACAGAGATTTTGCAAAGGCTGAAGGATTACACTAATTTGAGAAAACGAGCTGAAGCAGTTTACGCTAAAATTTCACCGGTAAAAAAAGACGCTTTTTACGAACTCGTTTTGTATCCGGTTCGTTCGGCTCAACTTACTAACGAAAGATTTTTTGCCGCTGAACTTGCGACATATTACAAAGAACATTTTTGGGTTGAAGCTGCATCCTGGGCAAATCGTTCGGTAGTCGCCAATAATGAAATTAACAGCGAAACAGATTATTTCAACAACAAAATACAGGACGGAAAATGGCGTTTTATAATGTCGCCGGAAATGGGCGAAGGTCAGTGGAAATCAATGCGAAGCACTCCGCCTAATATTTCGCTGGCTGATTTTGAAACCTTGAGCCCGAATTATACAAAAGCTCCAAATAAACAAATTAACATTCAAAACAAAGGAATTATTTCTATCGAAGCCGAGCATTTTACTAAACAAAATGAAGTAAATGGATTCTCGTGGCAAGTTATTAAAGGACTTGGAAAAACGGGCGATTCGGTGACTGTTTTTCCCCAAAAAGCCAAAACTTTTTCAAACGATGCACCGAGTCTTGAATATAAATTTAATGTTTCCGATTCTGACGATTTTGAGGCAAATTTTTATCTGATTCCGACTCAACCTTTAGTTCCCGGCAATGGTTTACGCTTTGCTGTTTCGATTGATAATGAAGAACCGCAAACCATTGCAGTTGATAAGGATGCGGAAGTTTCTTCAACAAAATGGTCATACAATATTTTGAATCAAATAACCATCGGAAAAACAAAATTCAACTTGACCAAAGGGACACATTCTCTGAAAATCTTTGCAGTTGATACGGGCGTAATTTTGGACAAAATCGTCTTGCATTCCGGCGAATTACCCGTTAGCTATTTTGGTCCGCCCGAAACTAAATCTTTTGAGGCTAAAAAATAAACTATGCGACTAAATTTCAAACGAATTTTCTTGGGGTGTGCGCTGATAATTTGCGGTTTATCAACGATTTATGGCAATGAACGAACCAATTTTAATGAGAACTGGCGATTTCAAAAAGACGATCCAAAAGGCGCGGAAGGCAAACTTTCTTATGAAAAAATAAAGGATTGGATCCGTTCAACCGGAAACGAATATGTTTTGACTTCCAATGCGGTCAAAAGTGATCGTCCAACGGGAAATTTAGGCGAAGATGTTATTTATACTCAAACTAATTTTGATGATTCAGGCTGGCGCAGCTTGAATTTACCCCACGATTGGGCGATTGAAGGCGATTTTATCCGCGAATTACCGGGCGAAACGGGCAAACGTCCATTTGCCGGAATCGGTTGGTATCGCAAACATTTTACCGTTTCAAATTCAGATAAAGGCAAACAAATTTATCTTGATTTTGACGGCGCGATGGCGTATCCGACGGTTTGGCTCAACGGCAAATTTGTCGGCGGTTGGACTTATGGCTATTCTTCTTTTCGGCTTGATCTAACGCCATATCTGCAATACGGAAAAGAAAATGTTTTGTCGGTTCGCCTCGAAAATCCGCCCGATTCTTCGCGTTGGTATCCGGGTTCGGGTATTTACCGCAATGTTTGGTTAGTCAAAACTGCGCCAATTCACGTCGGGCATTGGGGAACTTATGTTACGACATCCCAGGTTTCAAATTTTTCAGCTAACGTTAAGATTCAGACGACCATCGAAAATTCTTCAAATTCAACTTCAAACATTTTGACTCAAACAAAAATTTTCATATTGGGTGCAAATGGTCAAAAATTAGGAAAAGCCGTAGCAATTTCAGATAAAAATTCGATAACCGTTACGCCCTTATTAAGCACAAACACAGAGGTGAATTTTCAAATCGAGAATCCAAGATTATGGAGTGTGCAAAATCCAAATCTTTATATTGCTGTTACCGAAATTCAGCAAAACGGCAAAATTATTGACTCTTACGAAACTACTTTTGGAATTCGGACAATCAAATGGGATGCTCAAAAAGGTTTTCTACTCAACGGCAAACGGCTTTATTTACAAGGCGTTTGCGACCATCACGACTTAGGTGCATTGGGCTCGGCTTTAAATTATCGGGCGTTGCAACGACAACTTGAAATTTTGAAGGAAATGGGTGTCAATGCAATTCGCACTTCGCATAATCCGCCCGCGCCGGAACTGCTCGAATTAGCTGATAAAATGGGTTTTGTAGTGATGGATGAAGCCTTTGACTGTTGGGCGAGAGGCAAAACTAAAAACGATTATCACCTTGTTTTTGCTGATTGGCACGAAAAGGATTGGCGTTCACAATTACGGCGCGACCGCAATCATCCATCGGTTATTTTATGGTCAATCGGCAACGAAATCTGGGAACAAGGCACGCCCGAAGGTCACAAAATCGCAGTTGAATTAAGCAAAATTGCTCACGAAGAAGATCCGACTCGTCCAACTTCTGCCGGAGCAAATGACACTCGTTCAGGCTACAACGGTTTCCAAAAAACAGTTGATGTTTTCGGCTACAATTATAAACCGCTACAATACGAAAAATTCCGTCAGGAAAACCCGAATATTCCGCTTTTTGCTAGCGAAACAGCTTCCACAATTAGTTCACGGGGCGAATATTTTTTCCCGGTTGTTGACGACAAAAGCAAAGGTTTACAGGATTTTCAGATGAGTTCCTACGACCTTTACGCGCCGCCGTGGGCAACTCCGCCGGATTGGGAATTTAAGGGACAAGACCAAAATCCATTTACAGCCGGCGAATTCGTCTGGACGGGTTTCGACTATCTCGGCGAACCAACTCCTTACGATGGCAAAACCAAGACGATGCCGAATTTGATTGAGCCGACTCTGAAAAAACAAATCGAAACTGAGCTTGCAAACAAAGGCGAAATTCCACTGCTTTCCCGTAGTTCATATTTTGGAATTGTTGATTTAGCAGGATTTAAGAAAGACAGATTTTATATTTACCAAGCCCGTTGGCGACCTGATTTGCCGATGGCGCATATTTTGCCGCATTGGAATTGGGCGGAACGTGTAGGACAAATTACGCCTGTTCACGTTTATACATCGGGTGATGAAGCTGAGTTATTTTTGAACGGTAAATCGTTGGGAAGGAAAAAGAAAGGGCAATTTGAATATCGTCTGCGTTGGGATGATGTCGTTTATCAACCCGGCGAATTGAAAGTTGTCACCTACAAAAACGGTAAAAAATGGGCGGAGGATGTTGTGAAAACGACCAATGTTGCCGCACAAGTTTCAATGAAGGCTGACCGCTCAAATATCAAAGCTGATGGTGCAGATTTATCTTTTATCACGGTCAAAATTACGGATAAAAACGGCTTGATGGTTCCCCGTTCCAAAAATTCAATTAAGTTTGAAGTCGAAGGCGCAGGAGAAATCGTCGCCACTGATAATGGCGATGCCACTGATTTGAGCTCATTTCAGTCCAAAACCCGCAAAGCATACAACGGAATGGCTTTAGTTATCATTCGTTCAACCAAAAAAGGCGGAGTAATAAAACTAAAAGCTGTTTCAGATGGATTGAAAACTACAGAAATCACGATTTTGAGTAAATAAGCATGAAAAACAATTTACAGAGATTTGTTGTTTCAATTTGGGTAATAAATGCTCTGTTTATTACCCAAACGCTCATTTTTGCTCAACCGCCGACTCCACCGCGTAAAACCTTGTCTTTACCGAACGGAGCGAAACCGATTCCGAAAGGTAAATACGAACCAAATTGGGATTCGATCAAGAAAAATTACAAAACTCCGAGTTGGTTTTTGGAAGCAAAATTCGGAATTATGATGCACTGGGGACTTTATTCAGTTCCCGCTTATCAGAGCGAATGGTATCCGATGCATATGTATAGCAATCCGGGCATCATCAAATGGCATCAGGAACATTTCGGGATGCAGGATAAATTCGGCTACAAAGATTTTATTCCGATGTTCAAAGCCGAAAAGTTTAATCCCGATGCATGGGCGGAACTTTTCAAAAAATCAGGGGCAAAATACATCATCCCGACCGCCGAGCATCACGACGGATTTGCAATGTATGACAGCGATCTGACCAGATGGGACGCGAAAGATATGGGACCAAAACGCGATTTGATTGGCGATTTATCCAGAGCTGTCCGCAAAGTTGGTCTGAAATTCGGCGTTTCCAATCATCGAATGGAAAACTGGTCGTTTATGTATCCGAAAGACGTGAATTTGAAAACTGATCTGTTTGATCCCGAATTCGCCGATTTTTACGGTCCACCGCAAAAGCCTCAAAATGGCGAGGATGTAATGGCTGGAAAAGCCGCTTTTAGTAAAGAATTTTTGGAAGAATGGCTACGGCGTTGTCAGGAATTAGTTGATAAATATCAGCCTGATATTCTCTGGTTTGATAATGGAATCAATGATCGCGGACTTGATCCAATTAAATTGCGTCTCGCCGCTTATTACTATAATTCAGCCGAAAAATGGAAAAAAGAAGTTTCATTAAGCACCAAGAGCGATGCTTATCTTTACGGTTCGATAAAAGATTACGAACGCCAATCCCGTGCACCAAAAGAAATTACCGATTACCCGTGGCAGGTTGACGATCCCGTTTTGAATCGTTTCGGCTACACCGAAGGCTCGCCAATCGTCAATGTTGGCACGGTAGTTAATCGCTTAATTGAAAACGTCAGTAAAAACGGCGGTTTACTGCTCAATATTTCTCCCAAAGCCGACGGCACAATTCCCGATAACCAACAAAATTTATTGCTCGAAATCGGCAAATGGATGAATGCCAACAGTGAAGGAATTTATGGAACACACGCTTGGACAAAATTCGGCGAAGGTGAAAATGATGAGCAAAGGTTTCGTTTTACGGTCAAAAAGGGGATTCTTTATGTTTTTGTGATGAACTACAAAGAAACTGATTTGCTTATCAAATCCCTGCCAAACACCATCGGAAATGTTAAATCTGTTGAGTTATTGGGAAGCAACAATAAATTTAATTTTTCGCAAAATAAGGATGGCTTGAGGATTGATTTTCCTTACGTTCAATTAAAAGGTCTGCCTTTTGTCTTTAAAATCAAAGGATTAAACTTGAAATAGTTATGAAACACAAATTTTTAATAATTTTCGTAATTTTGCTGACTTTTATCATCGGCATAAACGGACAAAGTTTTTCCAAAAAATTCGACTTCGGCATTGGAAAAACCGCCGAAGGTTATGAATCCGTTTCAACTATCAATTCTTACAGCAAAGAAACAGGTTATGGTTTTGAAGACGTAACCGGAATTACCTGTATTTCCCGCAATGACAAAAACCTTTTGCTCTCAGGGTTTTGCAGTTCCGAAAAACCATTTTACTTTTCCGTTGCCGTTCCCGAAGGAAATTTTCGTGTCAAAATAACTTTCGGAGACTTTAATGAATCGACCGAAACTACTGTTAAAGCAGAACTCAGACGTTTGATGTTAGAAAATGTCGAGACTAAAAAAGGTAAATTCAAAACCGAAACTTTCATTGTCAACGTCCGCCGTCCCGAAATTTCAACAGGCGGAGCCGTCAAATTGAAAGACCGCGAAAAACTGCTCGAAGCTTGGGCTTGGGACGAGAAATTGACGCTTGAGTTTAACGGTAAAAAACCAAATGTGAACGCTATTGAACTCGAAAAAATTGATTCACTTCCAACCGTTTATTTGCTTGGCGATTCTACTGTTTGCGACCAACCAGGCGAGCCTTACGCGAGTTGGGGACAGATGCTGACGGCATTTTTTAATAACCAAATTGTGTTGGCAAATCACGCCGAATCGGGCGAATCATTGAAAAGCTCTTTCGGCGCAAAGAGGCTGGAAAAAGTGTTAAGCGTAATCAAACCAGGTGATTATGTTCTGATCCAATATGCTCACAATGACGAAAAGGAAAAAGGCGACGGAATAGGTGCGATGACGAGTTTTAAGGCAAGTCTTTTGCAATGGATTGACGCAATCAAAGCAAAAGGTGGAAATCCAATTTTGATAACGCCGATGCACCGCCGGACTTTTGATAAAGACGGAAAAATCACTAATTCACACGGTGATTACCCAGAAGCAACCCGCCAAGCCGCGAAAGAAAAAGGTGTTCCCTTGATTGATTTAACCGAAATGAGCAAAGACCTTTACGAATATTTTGGCAAGGATGGTTCAGGCGTTCTCTTCAAAGACGGAGACGGCACGCACCACAATAATTTTGGAGCATACGAACTGGCAAAATTGGTTGCAACAGCTTTGAAACAGCAAAAATTACCGTTATCAAAATATTTAAAGAAAGAGTTCAAACCGCTCGATCCCCAAAAACCTGATTCGCCCGAAAGTCTGAAAATTCCGGCGAGTCCGAATTATCAAAACACAAAACCTTTAGGAAGTTAAACTATTGAGATTATTGATTTTGTTAGCCGTTATTTTTACTGTTGCAAATATTTTCGCGCAAGACTTTTCGCGTGCAAAATACAACTTCAATTCTGATTGGAAACTGTTTGTTGGCGATTCGCAAAACGCGGAAAAACCGGATTTTGATGATTCAAATTGGAAAAATATTTCCACGCCGCACGCCTGGAACGAAGACGACGCTTTTCGCAAAGATATTACTGAGCTTTCAACCGGAATCGCCTGGTATCGAAAGCATTTCAAATTACCTGCTAATTCATTGAATAAAAAGGTTTTCCTCGAATTTGAAGGGATTCGTCAGGCGGGCGAATTTTATCTGAATGGAAAATTTATCGGGCAACACGAAAACGGGATAAATGCTTTTGGTTTCGATATTTCCAATGACTTAAAAGACGGTGAAAATGTTCTCGCGGTGCGAATTGACAATTCGTGGGATTACAAGGAAAAAGCCACAAATTCAAGTTTTCAATGGAGCGACAAAAACTTTTATGCCAATTACGGCGGCATCAATAAAAACGTCTGGCTGCACATCACGGAAAAGGTTTATCAAACCTTACCGCTTTACGCAAGTCTTGGCACAACAGGCGTTTATGTTTATGCAACCGATTTTGACATCAAAAATAAAACTGCCAAAATCACGGCTGAAACTGAGGTCAAAAATGAATCTTCTGTTGCCAAAAATATTGATTACGAAGTAACGATCAAAGATTTGAACGGCAAAATTATCAAACAAATCAATGGCGGAAAATTTTCAATTGCGCCAAACGAAACTAAAAAGATTTCGGCTGATTCGGTCATTAAAAATCTCAATTTTTGGAGCTGGGGTTATGGTTATCTTTACGATGTTGTTACCACGTTAAAAATTGACGGCAAAGCAGTTGACACGGTTAAAACCCGAACCGGATTTCGCAAAACCGAATTTGCCAAGGGAATGTTCAAATTAAACGACCGCACTTTGCAATTAAAAGGTTACGCCCAACGCACCACCAATGAATGGGTTGCGCTTGGAAATGCTGTTCCGGCTTGGGTTTCCGATTATTCCAATCGTTTGATGGTCGAATCAAATGCAAGTTTGGTGCGTTGGATGCACGTTACGCCCTGGAAACAGGACGTTGAATCCTGTGATCGGGTAGGTTTGATTGAGGCAATGCCCGCCGGAGATTCAGAAAAAGACGTTGACGGCAGACGTTGGGAACAGCGTTTGGAAGTAATGCGCGATTCGATAATTTACAATCGCAATAATCCTTCAATAATCTTCTATGAATCCGGAAACAAAGGAGTTAGCGAAGAGCACCAATTACAAATGAAAGCCATTCGCGACAAATTTGACCCGCACGGCGGACGCGCCTCTGGTTCACGCGAGATGCTTGATTCCAAAGTTGCGGAATATGGCGGTGAAATGCTTTACATCAATCACAGTGCCAAGTTTCCGATGTGGGCGATGGAATTTTCGCGTGATGAAGGTTTGCGAAAATATTGGGATGAATTTTCTCCGCCCTATCACAAAGATGGTGACGGACCGCTTTACAAAGGCGCAGATGCCAGCGTTTACAATCGCAATCAGGATTCACACGCGATTGAAAATGTGGTTCGCTGGTTTGATTATTGGGAAGCCCGTCCCGGAACAGGTAAAAGACTGAGTTCGGGTGGGGTAAACATCATCTTTTCAGATAGTAACACGCATCATCGCGGCGCAGAAAATTATCGTCGAAGCGGTGAAGTTGATGCGGTTCGCCTTCCCAAAGACGGATATTTTGCCAATCAGGTAATGTGGGACGGTTGGGTTGAGGTCGAAAAACCGCGCACTTACATCATCGGACATTGGAACTATGCCAATAACGTCAAAAAGAATGTTTATGTCGTTTCATCCGCCGAAAAAGTCGAATTGTTTTTGAATGGAAAATCGCTTGGATTTGGCGAACAAAGCTCAAGATTTTTATTCACTTTCAAAAATATAACGTGGCAAGCAGGCGAGCTAAAAGCAGTCGGATATGATGCAAAAGGTAAACAAATTACCGAGGACACAAAGAAAACAGCGAGTGAACCCATTGCTATTCGTTTGACTCCAAAAACTTCTCCGAATGGATTTTTAGCAGATGGTGCTGACATCGCATTGGTTGATGTCGAAGTCGTTGACAAAGACGGAAATCGTTGTCCGACTGCGCTAAATTTGATTAATTTTACATTGACAGGTGAAGCGGAATGGCGCGGCGGAATCGCTCAGGGCGAAGATAATTACATTTTGAAAAAATCCTTGCCCGTCGAAAATGGAGTCAACCGAATTTTATTGCGCTCAACCCGAAACGCAGGCAAAATTATTGTTCAGGCAACTGCGGATAATTTAAAATCTGCTGAAATTGAATTGACTTCTAAACCTTTTCAAAGCGACAACGGCTTGTCACTTCAAATGCCTTTTGATAATTTGCCCGTCAATCTTTCGAGAGGCGCAACCCCACTTGGAGAATCGTTTAAACTTATTCGTCAAACCATTGATGTAGCTCAAGTTATCGCTGGTTCAAATCAAGAAAAAGCCAATCAAAGTTTGGATGATAACGAAGTTACGGACTGGTCAAGCGATGGGAAACCCGAAAATGCTTGGATAAAATATGAGTTCGCCAAAGAGCAAAAAATCAATCAGGTCGTTCTGAAATTAGTCGGTTGGCGCACCCAAAGTTACCCCCTCCAAATTTCGGTTGATGATAAAATTGTCTGGAAAGGATTGTCGGCGCGAAGTCTCGGTTATGTGACTTTTACTTTTCCCGAAACTGTCGGAAAATCAGTTAAGATCGAATTAAAAGGTGATGCCACAAACCGTGATGCTTTTGGAAATATTGTTGAAATCCAAGGCAATCCCGATCCAAATTCTTCAGCCGGAAAAGGCGGAAAAAGCATTTTGGGGATTGTCGAAGCGGAGTTTTATTCGGGCATCGGTAAACAGTAGCAGTTGCAGTTGCAGTTTTTAAGAACAGTAATTATTTTTCGCGTTCATTCGCGTTTTTCGCGGGCAAATTTCTTAGTTTTTTATGGTAAACAACCCTCAAATTTTTGGTAAAGGTGCGCCGGACTTGGCTTTATCGGTTGATGATTTACGGCAAATTGTCGAAGAATCTTTGACAATTATTCCCTCAAATTCAAGTATTTTAGCTGTCATTCCCGATACTTCCCGCGATGATAATACACACTTAATTTTTCCGATTGTTGCCGAAATATTGCAAAATCATTCCAAATTTGATGCCCTCGTTGCTCAAGGCACTCATCCGCCGATTTCCGAAGCAGAAAAACTCGAAAAAATCGGATTGAATAGTTTTAAAGGTGAAATTTTCGATCACGATTGGAGTAATCCTGACAAATTAACCAAAATCGGCAAAATCTCTGCCGCAGAAGTTTCAGAAATCACCAACGGAAGTTTCTCGCAAAATATTGATTTAACTATCAATAAACTGATTTTAGATTACGACTTTATTTTAGTTCTCGGAGCAACAGTTCCGCACGAAGTCGCAGGGTTTGCGGGTGGTGCAAAATATTTTTTTCCGGGAATTTCGGGAAGTGAATTGACCAACGCCACGCATTGGATCGGAGCATTGGCTGGCATTGAAAATATCATTGGACGAGTCGAAACACCAACTCGCCATTTAATTGAAAAAGCGGCTGATTTTATTCCGAAACAGATAATAAATTTCAATTCCGTTGTTTCCAGAAATTCTGCTAATCAATTACAAACAGACGCTTTATTTGTCGGAGATTTTCGGAAAAGTTTTCGACACGCTTGCGAAGTCAGCCGGCAAGTTCACATCAAATTTGTTGACCGGAAATATAAAAAAGTCGTGGCAATTCTCGACACGCATTACACCGAGCTTTGGACAGGCGGAAAAGCCAGTTACAAACTCGGCGGGATAATAGAAGACGGAGGCGAATTGATCATCTACGCACCGCATTTGACCGAGATTTCAATCACACACGGAGAAGCAATTGAAAAATTTGGCTATGCTCCAATTGAAAAAGTAAAAGAACTGGTCGCCAATTCGGAAGAACTTAGTAAAAATCTCTGCGTTGCCGCTCATCTTGCTCACGTTTCATACGCAGGATTGCAGAAAAATCCGAAAAAATTCAAATATCAAATCACTCTGGCAAGCCAAGTAGATAGTACGACTTGTGAAAAAGTTAATCTTAATTTCGCAGATTTTCGGGAATTTAATTTGGAAGATTTTGAAAATGATGCGGAAACTTTAATTGTTAATCCCGCCGGTCGTGATTTGTATCTTTTGGGGGATAAAGGATGAATCGCCGTGAATTATTAAAGCTAAGTTTAGCCGGGTTAACCGCTTTACCATTTGCAAAAAAGAATTTTGCCAAAGCATCCGAATCCTTAAAATTGGATGCCTCAACGCCTGCGCCTCAAATTTTGACTAATTACTTGAAAATGGGAACTTCGCAAAATCCGAAAGGTGAAATTTTGACAGCAGATTCACGTTCGATTTTGCTCAATGATCGCCGTTGGCTGCCTGTGATGGGCGAATTTCATTTTGCCCGTTATCCCGAAAACGAATGGCGCGAGGAACTTTTAAAGATGAAAATGGGCGGCATTGATATTGTTGCAACCTATATTTTCTGGATTCATCACGAAGAAATCGAAGGACAATTTGATTGGTCGGGACAACGAAATTTACGAAAATTTATTGAATTAGCCACAGAAGTTGGCTTGTATTCGGTGGTTCGCATCGGTCCCTGGTGTCATGGCGAAGTCCGTAATGGCGGTTTACCTGATTGGATTTTGCAAAAGCCTTACAAAACGCGAACCGATGCACCGGAATATTTAGAAAAAGTAAAAATTCTTTACGGCGAAATCGCTAAACAAATCAAAGGTTTATATTGGAAAGACGGCGGAAAAATCATCGGCTGTCAGTTTGAAAATGAATTCAAAGGTCGTGCTGAACATCTTTTGAATCTGAAAAAAATCGCGCTTGAACACGGAATTGATGTGCCGATTTATACGCGGACGGCTTGGCATTCGATGGCTTCACCACTTCCTTTAGGTGAAATTATGCCGCTTTTTGGGGTTTATGCCGAAGGATTTTGGGACAGAGAAATTTCGCCGATGCCGGGCAAATACGGCGATGGATTTTTGTTCAGAACGGCGAGAATTGACGCTTCGATTGCGACAGATCAGCTTGGAAACGGACAGCGCAAAGACACTGAAGATGTCAATAAATATCCGTATTTTTGTTGTGAAATCGGCGGCGGAATGGTAACAAGTTATCATCGCCGAATCCTCGTTAATCCGAAAGATATTGAATCAACTGCGTTGGTTAAAATCGGTTCCGGCAATAATTTACAAGGATTTTATATGTATCACGGCGGAACAAATCCTGATGGAAAACTCACGACTTTGCAGGAATCACAAGTAACTAATTATTGGAACGATGTGCCGGTCAAATCCTACGAATTTCAAGCCCCTTTAGGCGAGTTTGGTCAAATCGCTCCGCATTATCACAGTTTGCGGTTACAGCATTTATTTTTCCGCGATTTCGGCGAAAAGTTGGCGGAAATGACGACTTATTTGCCTGAAAAGGAGCCCGCGAATTCTAAAGATTCCGAAACTCTGCGGTGGTCGGTGCGAACTAATGGAAACAGCGGTTTGATATTTGTGAACAATTATCAGCGTCTGCAAAAGATGTCCGCCAAAAAGAATGTGCAGTTTCAAATCAAACTCAAAAATGAAACGCTTATCTTTCCAAATAAACCAATTACCGTTGCCGAAGATGCAATTTTCTTTTTGCCTTTTAATCTGCAAATTGCCGATGCAAAATTGATTTACGCCACTGCTCAACCGATTTGTAAATTGGAAGAAAAAGGCGAAACCTATTTATTTTTCAAGGAAGTCGAAGGAGTTTCTTCAGAATTTCAATTCGACGATAAAACTAAATTTGCCTCGGAGTTTAAAAATATTCGCCGCTTTCAAACTGTTTCGGGCAAATTTATTAACTGCGTTTTGTTTTCAGAAACTGAATCAAAATCACTCTGGAAAGGGAATTGGAATGGACAAGAAACTATATTTTTAACCAAAGCCAGACTGGTTGTTGATAATAAAAAACTGCGGGTTTCGGCTGAAAATATCGCAGATTTACAAATTTTAGCATTTCCATCTCCTGATTCGTTGGTTAAACCTTTAAGAACTACTAATACTTTATTTGCTAGATTGCCTTTAAAAACTCCAAAAGTTTCAAATCCAAAAATCAAAATTGAGCAAATCAAACAACCTGAACCGCCCCGCGAAATTAAAAATGGAAGCAAAGGAGTCGCTGAAGCCCCTAATGATGCTGACTTTGAAAAAGCCGCCGTTTGGAAAATAACCTTGCCGAAAAATATTGAGTCTAAAAAAACACTTTTGCGGATTAAATATCAAGGGGATACGGCACGGCTTTATTTAGGCGATAAACTTTTAACCGACAATTTTTATAACGGAAACGCTTTTGAAATCGGGTTAAATCGTTTTGCACCTGAGATTTACAAACAAGATTTAATTTTAAAGATTCTGCCTTTGCGAAAAGATGCGCCGATTTATTTAGCTGACGAAGCGAAACCTGATTTTGAAGGTAAAGACAGTGTCTGCAAAGTTTTAAAGGCAGAATTAGTCGAAATTTACGAAGCAAATTTGAATGAAAAATAATCGCGTAAAAATTTGGACGGAAGAGGTCAATATTCCGACTTACTTGCCCGCCTTGCCTGATAAAAATCCGATGTTTTTAGAAAAACGGGTTTATCAGGGCAGCAGCGGAAAGGTTTATCCGTTGCCTTTTACCGACCGAATTTCGGAAACCAAAACAGACAAAATTTGGAAAGCCATTTACCTCGAAAACGAATATTTACAAGTAATGATTTTGCCCGAAATCGGTGGACGAATTCACGCGATTTTGGATAAAACAAACGGCTACGATTTGATTTACCGACAGGAAGTTATTAAACCTGCCCTGGTTGGTTTGACAGGGAGTTGGATTTCGGGCGGTATCGAATTTAATTGGGCGCAACATCATCGTCCGGCGACTTTTATGCCCGTTGATTTTTCAATCGAAGAGCATTCCGACGGCTCAAAAACCGTTTGGCTCAGCGATCACGAACCGATGACACGAATGAAGGGAATGCACGGCGTTTGTCTTTATCCCGATAAAGCGTTTGTCGAATTAAAGGCGCGTGTTTATAATCGAACACCTTTTACCCAAACCTTTCTGTGGTGGGCAAATGCCGCGACCAAAGTTCACGAAGGTTATCAGTCGTTTTTTCCACCTGATGTTTATTACATCGCCGATCACGCCAAACGTGCGATGAGCGAATATCCGCTTTGCCAAGGTTTTTATTACGGCGTGAATTACGGCGAACGCGCCAAAAACGGTATCCCGCACGATGAAATTCCCTCAAAATTTATCCCCTCTCATTGCCAAAAAGCCGAATCAAAGACCAAAGATCAAAGATCAAAGATCCCTGATTATCAACCAAACGACCTCTCGTGGTATGCGAATATTCCCGTGCCGACCTCGTATATGTGTATGGGTTCGCAAGAAGATTTTTTCGGCGGCTATGATCATTTTGCCGATGCGGGAGTCGCCCATATTGCCAATCATCATATTGCTCCGGGAAAAAAACAATGGACCTGGGGAAACCACGAATTCGGCTATGCGTGGGACAGGAACTTGTCGGATGACGAAGCACCGTATATTGAACTAATGGCGGGAGTTTTTACCGATAATCAGCCTGATTTCAGTTTTTTACAGCCGTATGAAACAAAAAGTTGGAGTCAATATTGGTATGGAATCAACAAAATCGGTGTGCCAAATCAGGCGAATTTAAATGCTGCTTTAAATTTACAAGTTGATAAAAAGACCATAAAAATTGGAGTTAATGCAACTTCCGTTTTTCCAAAGGCTAAAATTTGTTTGGAAAGTGTCAAAAAGAAATTAGAATGGACAGCCGATCTTGCGCCGGAAAAACCTTTCATTATTGAGCTAAAAAACGAAAGGAACTTTGTTGAGACTGAAAGCAAATTAACTGTTTTTGATGAAAACGGAGAAGAAATCATTTCGTTTCAGCCAAAACTGCGAATTGAAAAAGAAGTTCCTCCACCCGCCACCGAACCGCTTTTGCCGGAAGAAATTGAAAGCGTTGAAGAACTTTATCTAACTGGTTTACACCTCGAACAATATCGTCATGCCACCCGCAAACCCGAAATTTATTGGGAAGAAGGATTGAAAAGAGATTCGCTTGATTCGCGCTGTAACAATGCGCTCGGTCTTTGGTATATGCGGCGGGGTGAGTTTGAAAAAGCTGAAAACCACTTTCGCCAAGCAATTGAACGATTAACCAAACGGAATCCAAATCCCGCTGATGGGGAAGCCTTTTATAATCTTGGTTTGTGTTTGCAGTTTCAGAGTTCAAAATCGGAAGAAAGTTACAGCGCATTTTACAAAGCAACCTGGAATCAAGGTTGGGCTTCGTCTGCATTTTTCGCCTTGGCGCAAATTGATTGTCAAAGAAAAGATTGGATTAACGCTCTTGAACACCTCAACAAAGCGTTGAATTTAAATTCAGAAAATTTGAAAGCAAGAAATTTGAAAGTAATTGTTTTGGATGTTTTAGGTCGTCAATCTGAATCTGAAAGCCTGTTAAATCAAACACTTACATTTGATAAACTTGATTGGTTCGCCCGTTTTCTTTCCGGTGAAGACATCAATTGTGATTCGCAAATTAAACTTGATATTGCTCACGATTTAGCCAAAGCAGGATTTTTTGAATTGGCAATCAAATGTTTGGAAAATGATTTGACCTCAAAATTTTCAGATTTAACAGATCAAAATCTCGGCACTTCCTCCTTGATTTTTTACACATTAGGTTGTCTTTATCAAAAAAATGGAGAAGAAAACAAAGCAAAGAATTATTTTATAAAAGCGGCGAAAGAATCACCCGATTACTGTTTTCCGCATCGCTTGGAAGAAATTGAGATTTTGCAAACAGCGATCAGGGTTAATCCCAAAGATTCTTATGCGCCATATTATCTTGGGAATCTGTTCTATGACCGTGGCAGATATGATGAAGCTATTAAATTATGGGAAAAAAGTGTAAAACTTAACCCAAATTTTTCAATTGTTTGGCGAAATCTAGGAATCGGATATTTTAATATTTTTCAGAATTCAAACAAGGCGAATGAGGCTTATAACAAAGCATTTAAGACTAATCCAAACGATGCCAGAATTTTGTTTGAACGTGATCAGCTTTGGAAACGAATTGGCGAAAGCTCCGAAAAACGGCTTCAGGAATTGGAAAAATATCCCGATTTAGTTGCCCGGCGTGATGATTTAACCGTTGAGATTTGTTCACTTTACAATCAAACCAATCAATCCGAAAAAGCTTTGCAAATGCTCGAATCACGTCAATTTCAACCTTGGGAAGGCGGCGAAGGACAAACCTTAAATCAATTTGTGACGGCGAATTTATTGCTTGGGAAAAAAGCAATTGCAAAAAATCATCCTGCTAAAGCCGAGGAATTTTTCCTGAAATGCCTGAATCCACCGCAAAATTTAAGCGAAACGCATCATCTTTTGGCAAACAAATCCGACATTTATTTTTGGCTTGGAATTGCTCAGGAAAAACTCGGAAATTTAGCAAAAGCCAAGGAATTTTGGACTTTCTCGGCAAATGCAAAAGGGGATTTTCAGGAAATGAGCGTCACCGAATATTCGGAAATGACATTGTTTTCTGCGCTTTCGCTGTTGAAATTGAAGCAGGAAAAAGAGGCAAACAATTTACTGAACCAACTTTTAAAATTTGCCCAAAAATTAGAGAAATCCAAAGCAAAAATTGATTATTTTGCCACTTCCCTACCGACGATGCTGCTTTTTGACGACGATATAAACAAACGGCAGGAAACTAAGGCTTTATTTTTACAGGCGCAAGCCTATTTTGGACTTGGCAAAATAAAAAAGGCGGAAAAATTAATTGAACAGGTGTTGAAAAACGATCCGAATCATCAATTGGCTTTAACAATTTTGGAAATAAAATTATGAATCGAAAATTATTAATTCTGTGGCTAACTCTGTGTTTACTGGTCGTGGCAAATTGCGGAAAGCAAAGTTCCACTGAAAATCAGGCAACAAAAAAATTAAAAATTGCCGTGGTGACGAACAATAGTTCCGATTGGTGGACAATTGCCAAAAAAGGCGGAGATGATGCCGCCAAAGAACTTGGAAATGTCGAATTTGATTTCCGAATGCTGCCCGAAGGAACTGCCGCCGCCCAAAAAGCTCTGGTTGATGATTTAGTTGCACGCGGAGTTGACGGAATTATGATTAGCCCGCTGGATGTCGAAAATCAACAGCAAATGCTCAATGATGTAGCCGGCAAAACCTTACTTTTCACCTTAGGAGCAGACGCACCGAAATCAAATCGGGCAGTTTATGTTGGTTCAGACGATGTTTCTGCCGGAAAAATGGCAGGGGAAATGGTTAAAAAAGCCTTGCCGAAAGGCGGAAAAATTATGGTTTTTGTCGGACGCAGTGACGCTCAAAACGCGATTGACCGACTCAACGGTTTAAAACAAGGAATAGAAGGCGGAAATATTGAGATCATTGATGTTAGAACTGACGAAGCAGATTCAGCCAAAGCAAAATCCAACGCCGCCGATACTTTAGTAAAATATCCCGATATTGACGGAATGGTTGGGCTTTGGAGTTACAACACGCCTGCCATCGTCAACGCCGCCAAAGATGCCGGAAAGCTTGGCAAAGTAAAAATTATCGGTTTTGACGAAGATGAACAGACTTTGCAGAGCGTCAAAGACGGAAATGTTTTTGCGACAATTGTGCAACAGCCATACGGATTTACTAAAGATGCGGTAATCCGAATGGTTTTAGCACTTCGCGGTGATAAGTCTAAAATTCCAACCGATAAAAAGGCAATTTTCCCAACGCAAGTGGTTAATCAGGAAAATGTCGAAAAGTTTTGGAGTGAATTGAAAACTTTTCGAGGCAAATAATTTATTGAAAAAAGCATAACATAATGAAAGTAGTAAGTTTAGCAGCTCTGATAATATTTCTGCATTGCTCGGTTTTTGCCAAAATCGAGCCGCGCCAAATGGAAAAATTAAATCGCGGCGTGGTGGCAGTTCGTTTTGAAGACAAAAAAGTTTGGATTTCGTGGCGAATGCTCGGCACCGATGACGATAAAATTGCTTTTAATCTTTATCGTGAGACTAATGGTAAAGCGGTTAAACTGACTGATAAACCGATTATTGATGTCACCTTTTTCATTGATGAAAAGGCAGATTTAACTCAATCAAATTCATATTTTGTGTGTCCTGTGTTGAACAAAAAAGAGCAATCCGACAGCAAAAAATTTACTGTTCCGGCAAATACGCCTGTTCGACAATATTTGAGCATTCCGCTGCAGCCGATTCCAAATCTGATTATTCCTGCTAATTTGCCGAACGGTTACACAGCCAATGACGGCTCGGTTGCCGATTTGGATGGTGACGGCGAATATGAAATCATCGTTCATCGGGTTGGAATTGGTCGGGACAATTCACAGGCTGGAATAACTACTGAACCGATTTTGCAAGCCTATAAACTAAACGGAACTTTGCTCTGGACAATAAATCTCGGCAAAAATATCCGCGAAGGCGCACATTATACTCAATTCTTGGTTTACGATTTTGACGGTGACGGCAAAGCCGAAATTGCCTGTAAAACCGCCGATGGAACGATTGACGGCAAAGGAAAAGTTATTGGCGATAAAGATGCAGATTGGCGTTATACGGAAAACACGCCGATCCCAATCGTTAATCCGGGCGGCAAGGAAGGTCTGAGAAATGAGGTTGGTTATATTTTGCACGGACCTGAATATTTAACTGTTTTTGACGGGCAAACAGGAGCCGAAATTTCAACTGTAAATTATGTTCCGGGGCGGCATCCGACCAAGGAAAATCCAACCAGCCAAGATATTTACGATATTTGGGGCGACGGATACGGCAATCGGGTTGACAGATTTTTGGCGGGCGTAGCGTATCTTGACGGAGTTCATCCGAGCTTGATCTTTTCGCGCGGATATTACACCCGCACGGTGATTGCTGCGTGGGATTTCAAAGATAAAAAGCTCAAACAGCGTTGGGTTTTCGACACTGATTCCAGTGAAGCGAACAAAAAATTTGCCGGACAGGGCAATCATAACTTAACCATTGCCGACGTTGACGGTGACGGCAAGAATGAAATTATTTTCGGAGCGATGGCGGTTGATGACGACGGCAAAGGAATTTATTCGACCGGATTCGGACACGGCGATGCTTTGCACGTTTCCGATCTAGACCCGACTCGTCCCGGACTTGAGGCTTTTGATATTCAGGAAAGATTTGATGATGCGGGAATGAGCTTTCGTGATGCGCGGACAGGCGAAGTTTTGTGGAAAAAGGCTTCTGTCAAAGCAGACGAAGACGGCGAAGGTCCGGGCAGAGGCTTATCTTTGAACATTGACCCGCGTTATAAAGGTTCTGAGTCGTGGGCTTTCGGCGCGGGAATGACCGGATTATATAATGCCAAAGGTGAGAAAATTTCCGAAAAAATGCCGCGTTCGTGTAATTTCGGAATTTATTGGGATGGCGATCTTTTGAGTGAGTTGCTTGACCGAAACACGATTTCCAAATGGAATTGGGAAAAGGAAACAACCGATTTACTTTTCACGATGGAAGGCGCAGTTTCCAATAACGGTTCAAAATCAAATCCCGTTTTAAGTGCCGATATTCTTGGCGATTGGCGCGAAGAAGTGATTTTACGTTCGGCTGATAATAAGGAATTACGGATTTATACCACCACAATTCCAACCAAACATCGTTTTTATACATTTATGCACGATCCGCAATATCGTCTTTCGATTGCGTGGCAAAATGTCGGCTACAATCAGCCGCCGCATACTTCGTTTTATATCGGCGATGATATGAACAAACCGCCGAAACCTGTTATTTTTACTAAGTAAAATCAAGATTTATTCACAGATTAACACAAATAAACACAGATGTTTTGGATTAAAGATTTAGCCTAAAAAATAATCTTTTAGCGGTTTAAATTATCCGTGTGAATCTGTGTTAATCTGTGGACAATTAAAATATTTCTGTCCAATTTCTTTTATGAAAACGTTGAAGGTTTTAAGCCTAATCCTAATTTTGCCGCTCCTGATCTTTGCTCAGGTTACACAACGGAATTTTTTGACGAGCAAATTTTCGCCCGAATTTGTCAAAGCCAATTTAATCAAACAATCGGATTGGCATCCTTTCCCGAAAACTGCGGAAGAATGGCAAAATGCGGTTCCTGAAAATTTGCGGCAAAACCTTATCAAAAAAGCTGAAGCGACCGCCAAAAAAGAAATTCCAAACTATACCGCAACGCTGATTTTGGAATATGTTCGCAACGGAAATCGTTCAAACTATGAAGCTGTTTCCTTTGCCCGACGAAAAAATCTGATGGAATTGGTTTTGGCGGAAACCATTGAAAGCAAGGGTAGATTTACCGATACAATTGCCAATTATGTTTGGGCAATTTGCGAAGAAACCTATTGGGGCGTTCCCGCGCACTTAGCGGTGCAAAAAGCCAAAAGCGGTTTGCCTGATGTCGAAGATCACACGGTTGATCTATTCACCGCCGAAACCGCCGCCACACTCGCTTTGACCGATTATTTTGTCGGCGAAAAGCTCGACAAAGTTTCTCCACTTTTGCGAAAACGTATTTATTCTGAAACAGTTGCAAAACTTTTTGAACCGATAAAAGACCAAAAACGTTACGGTTGGCTGAACCCGAAAGCTCAGGTCAATAACTGGAATCCGTGGATTATTTCCAACGCTTTGACAGCAAATCTTTTAATTGAAAAAGATGAAGCGAAACGGGCGGAAAATTTGTCTTTGTATTTGAAATATTTGGATATTTATTTGAACGGTTTAGGCGAAGACGGCGGCTGTGATGAAGGTCCGAGTTACTGGTTCGCGGCGGGTGCAAGCGTTTTTGATTCGCTGGAATTATTGGACAGCGTTTCCAACGGAAAAATTCAAATTTATAACGAACCGTTGATCGGAAAAATGGCTTCCTACATCTACAAAGTCCATATTGCCGATGATTATTTTGTCAATTTTGCCGATGCCGATCCGAAATTTACGGTTGACGGATTTGTGCTGTATCGTTTCGGCAAAACCTTGAGTGACAAGACTTTAATGTCATTTGGAAATTCATTTACTCAACGGGCAAAGTTCAACGGCGAAACTTTTCACGAGCTTGGTTTTTTCCGCACCCGACAACTTTTTGATTTGCTGACCGTAAAGGAAATTTCAGAGCATAAAAGCGATTATCAACCGATTTCAGATGCTTGGTTCAACGATATTCAAGTGATGACGGCTCGCACAAAATCGGGGCTTTTTCTCGCCACACACGCCGGACACAACGCCGAAAGTCATAACCACAATGACGTTGGCGATTTTATCGTTTATTTGAATAATGAGCCGATTATCATTGACGCAGGACGCGGAAA
This sequence comes from Pyrinomonadaceae bacterium, assembly GCA_019694395.1. Taxonomy (GTDB): domain Bacteria; phylum Acidobacteriota; class Blastocatellia; order Pyrinomonadales; family Pyrinomonadaceae; genus JAIBCC01. The sequence continues at coordinate 64,008 of JAIBCC010000006.1, forward strand.
TTACACAGCGAAAACTTTTTCGAGCAAACGCTATGAGCTTTGGTTCACCGAATCCGAATATCATAATTTACCGATTATCAATGGTTTCGGGCAAAAAGATGGAAGAAGTTTTGCGGCAAAAGAAGTCAGTTACACTGAAAAAGATTCGTCATTAAGAATGAATATTGCCGAAGCATATCCGAAAGAAGCGGGAATTAATTTTTGGAATCGAACGGTTAAATTGAATCGCTCAAATGAAACGGTTGAAATTTCCGACGATTTTTCTTTCTCAACTAATCCAAAATCTTTGCAGCAAATTTTTATGACCGTTTGCGATGTTGATCTAACCGAAACCGGAAAAATAAAACTCAAAACGACTTCGGGCAAAGTTGCATTTTTAGCTTACGATGCAAAATATTGGACGGTTTCGATTGATAAACCTTCGACGGACGGTGCAGAATATTCGAGTTTCAAAACAAAATGGGACGGGCGGGAAATCAAAAGAATCATCTTGACTGCCGCAAATCCGAAATCCAAAGATTTATTAAATTATTCGATCAGGATGGAAAATAAATGAAAAGACTTTTGTTCCTTATATTATTTTTAACTGCAACTATTTCAGCATTTGCCCAAACGCCAACACCGACGCCAGATGCTTTAACCTTGGAAAAACAAAGGGCTGACCGTTTACAGGCACGCTACAACGATTTTGCCAATCTGGCGCGTTATGCCAAAGCAAATGCTGAAGTTAAACCGCCCGCAAATGGCGAAAATCGAGTCGTTTTTCTTGGCGATTCAATCACAGACAGTTGGAAATTGGCGGAATATTTTCCCAATCAGCCTTACATCAATCGTGGAATCAGCGGTCAAACGACACCTCAAATGCTACTTCGGATGCAGCCTGATGTCGTTGCACATAAACCAAAAGTTATGGTTTTGCTGGCAGGAACCAACGATATTGCCGGAAATACCGGACCTTCAACTCTGGAATATATTGAGGGAAACATTCGTTCAATTACCGAAGTTGCTCACGCAAATGGCATAAATGTTGTTCTGGCATCAGTTACTCCAATCAGCGACTACAACAAAAATGCAAAAGGCGAACCAATTGTGCAAAGTGTCCGGCGACCTCCTGCACAAATACTTGCGCTGAACAAATGGATCAAAGATTATTGTGAGGAGAAAGGTCTGGTTTATCTTGATTATTTTACCGCAACTGTTGATGATAAAGGTTTTTTGAAAGCAGAATTAGCCAATGACGGTTTACATCCGAACGCGGAAGGCTACAAAATCATGCAAAAATTGGCGGCTGAAGCCATTGCTAAAGCTCTGAAAAAGAAACAAAAAGGTGTGAAATAATTTTTTATGCAGAAAAAGGCGATTGATAGTCATCAGCATTTTTGGAGTCTTGATTTGTTTCAATACGACTGGATGTCGCCTGATAATCGAATTCTTTTTCAAAATTATTTACCGGAAAATTTTGAGCCGATTTTAGCCAACGTCGAAGTAGAAAAAATCGTTGCGGTTCAAGCGCATCAATCTTTAGAAGAAACTCGCTGGTTACTGAAATTATCCGATAAATTTGATTTCATCGCGGGAGTTGTCGGTTGGGTTGATTTGCTTTCTAAAAATGTTGATGAACAATTAGCAGAATTTTCTAAACATCCGAAATTCAAAGGAGTTCGGCATATTGTTCAGGACGAGCCAAATGATGAATGGATTCTGCAACCTCAAGTTATGCAATCAATTGACCGACTTGCTGAATTCGGGTTAACTTACGATATTTTAATTTTTCCAAAGCATCTGAAATATATCCCAAAACTTATCGAAAGCTGTCCGAAAACTTCTTTTGTAGTTGACCATCTGGCAAAACCGCCGATTGCTTCGGGTGAAAGTTCCGAATGGAAAAATGATTTGAAAGTCGTGGCAGATTTTCCGCAAGTATATTGCAAACTTTCGGGTTTAGTGACCGAAGCCAACCACCAAAATTGGAAATCGGACGACTTAAAACCTTATATCGAAACGGCTTTGGAACTTTTCGGAACAGACAGATTAATGTTCGGCAGCGATTATCCCGTTTGCCGTTTGGCGGCTGAATACAAAACGGTTTTAGAAACCTACTCATCATTTTTAGATGAAAATGACAAAAATAAAGTTATGCGTGAAAACGCAATAAAGTTTTACAATTTAACGATTTAAGAGGAGAAATAAATGCAATATCGTAGATTTGGACGAACCGGTTGGATGGTTTCCGACATCGGTTACGGAATGTGGGGAATGGGCGGTTGGACTGGCTCGGACGATGAGGAATCGCTCCAATCACTACAAAAAGCAGTTGATCTTGGCTGTAATTTTTTTGATACCGCTTATGTTTATGGCAATGGTCGCAGCGAAGCTCTTTTGGGCAAATTAGTCAAAGCAAATCCCGACAAAAAGATTTATACGGCGACCAAAACTCCACCGAAAAATATGCAGTATCCGACGATTCCCGAATATTCTCTGGCAGAATGTTATCCGCCGGAACATATTGAAGAATTTTTGCATAAGTCTTTGGAAAACGCGGGTTTAGAGCGATATGATCTACTACAAATCCACACTTGGAATGACGATTGGGCAGAGGATGACAGTTGGTCAAATATGCTGGATTCCTTAAAACGGCAAGGCTTGATCGGAGCTTGCGGCATTTCGCTGAATCGTTGGGAACCATGGAACGGAATTAAAGCCGTTAAGAGCGGAAAAATTGATTCGGTGCAAGTAATTTACAATATTTTTGACCAAAATCCCGAAGACCAGCTTTTCCCTGCCTGTCAGGAACATGATGTGGCGGTTATCGCCCGTGTTCCGTTTGACGAAGGAACACTCACAGGAACGCTCACCAAAGACACAACTTTTCCGCCCGAAGATTGGCGCAGTCATTATTTTACCAAAGAAAATTTGATTCCATCGGTTGAACGTGCCGATGCATTAAAGCCTTTGATTCCTGAAGGTTCGACAATGCCGGAAATGGCTTTGCGGCATATTTTGAGCCACGATGCAGTTTCAACCATAATTCCCGGAATGCGGAAAATTCATCACGTCGAATCAAACATTGCGGCTTCGGATAAAGGCAAACTTTCCAATGAACTTTTGGAAGAATTAAAAAAACATCGTTGGGTTCGCAAACCAGCTCCATGGTCTGACTAAAGTCTCAAATTGATTTGTCATTGATGGCAAGAACAAACTTTTACTTAACAAAAGTCTTTTCACTTGTTAAGATGACTTTCATTTGATTTCTAAAATTGATGACAAAACAAATCGTTTGGACAATTTTGCTAATTTGGCTGCTGTCAGTTACAGCACTAAGCCAAATCATCAGTCCTGAAAAACTTTTTGGCAAATACCAGCAATTTGTCTGGCAAGACCAGCACGGGTTGCCGCAAAACGGGATCAGCGAAATTGTGCAAACGCCCGACGGTTATCTGTGGCTGGCAATTGCCGAGGGCGTAGCCCGTTTTGACGGGGTGCGCTTTACGGCTTTTAATACCGAAAACACGCCGGAAATTAAAAGCAATAATGTCCAGGCACTTTTAGTTGATCACAACGGAACACTTTGGATCGGCACTCACGGCGGCGGCTTGTCCCGTTATAAAGATGGAAAATTCGCCAATTTTTCCACTCCTGAAGGACTTTCCGCTCCTTTTGTTAGAGCTATTTTTGAAGATCATTCAGGAAACATCTGGATCGGAACGGACGGCGGCGGATTAAACCTTTTTCGTGACGGAAGGTTTACGGTCTATTCGACTGCCGAAGGATTACCTGACACTCATATCACGACCATCAACGAAGATGCAAAAGGTAATTTACTGGTCGGAACAAGAAAAGGCTTAGTGCAATTTCAGGATGGAAAATTTTCCGTATTTACTGAAAAAGCGGATTTAGACAAAAAAAATATTGAAAAGATTTTTCGTGATAAATCGGATAATCTCTGGGTTAGCGGGAATAACGGATTAAGCCATATAAACGGTTGGGAACTGACGAGCTTCGGAGAAGACGACGGACTAAAAAATTCTCTGATTTTATCCATTAATCAAGACCTTGACGGAAATCTCTGGTTCGGCACTAAAGACAATGGTTTGTATCGTTTCAAAGATAATCACTTTGAACCTTTAACTTCTGAACAAGGTCTAATAACAGATGGTATTCAGGCAATTTTTCCTGACCAATTAGGAAATATCTGGCTTGGGACAAACGGCGGAGGTTTAGCAGAACTTAAAACCGGACGATTCAGAACATACACTACTGCCGACGGTTTAGTCGGAAATATCATTCTGGCAATTTTTGAAGACAGAGCAGGTGGGGTCTGGCTTGGAACAGACCAGGGATTAAGCAGATTTTTTGACGGAAAATTTACATCTATCACTTCTACCGACGGCGAAAAATTCGCTCATACTAACACTCTGACTCAAGACCATGAGGGAAATATTTGGTCAAGATCAAACGCAGGTGTTAATGCCTTAAAATTCCGCGAAACTGATTCAAAAGTTGACATTGTTCAAGCAGGTGCTTTTGCAAACCGGGCTTCAGCTATTTTACAGGATAAAACCGGAAACATCTGGTATGGAACATCTTATAACGGATTGCATCGGGTTGGTTTAGACGGATGGGAAACGGAATTTCATAAAAAAGACGGATTAGCGGATGAGTATATCAATGCGTTGTTCGAGGACAGCAAAGGAAATCTGTGGGTCGGCACACGAAATGGTTTAAGCCGGTTTAAGGACGGAATATTTACCACTTTTACGGCAAGCAGCGGTTGGACAGGTAATCACGTTCTTTCGTTTCACGAAGACGGTGACGGAAACATCTGGATCGGCACTCACGGAGACGGACTTTTTCTCTTCCAAAACGGTAAATTTTCTGTAGTTAACAGCAAAAACGGACTTTACGACAATTTAGCATTTCAAATTCTCGAAGACGATAACCAAAATCTGTGGATGAGCGGCAACAGAGGAATTTATCGCGCCAACATTGGTGAAATTGAAGATTTCGTTGCCGGTCGCCGTTCATCGGTCAATTCATTTGCTTACGGCAGCTATGACGGAATGTTGAGCCGTGAATGTAACGGTTCAAATCCCGCTGGAATCAGAACCAAAGACGGGCGGCTCTGGTTTCCGACCATTAAAGGCGCGGTCGTGATTGACCCCAAAATCACAGATGAAAAACAGCCGACAGTCAAAATTGAGCAGATTTTAATTGATAATCAGGTTTTGGCTAATGGAATGGAAGTCAAAATGCAGCCGACTCAAAACGATTTGGAAATTCAATTTACTGCGCTCAGTTGGAATCGTCCTTCGCAAATCAAATTTAAATATCAGTTGGTCGGATTAGATAATGATTGGGTGGATGCAGGAACCCGCCGCACCGCCTATTATCCGCACATTGCACCGGGAGATTATACTTTCCGAGTTATTGCCGATAATGGCGAAGGAGTTTGGAATAACGAAGGACAAAGTATTCCGGTCAAAGTTCTTCCGCCATTCTATCGGACCTGGTGGTTTTACGGACTATCTGCTTTGGTCATTGCATTGATTATTCGGCTTATTTACAATTACCGTTTAGCCCAGCTTAAGAAAATCAACGAAGCGAAAACTCTGTTTACTCAGCAACTTATTGAAAATCAGGAACAGGAACGCAAACGGATCGCCGTTGAGTTACACGATGCTATTGGTCAAAGTCTGATAGTTATTCGGAATCGGGCGTTGATGGGCTTGAACACGCCGGAAAAACAAGACCGACTCATCGCCCAAATGGAAGAAATTTCCGAAGCCGCCGCCGATTCAATTACCGAAGTTCGCCGTATTTCGCAAAATCTTCATCCATATCAGATCGAGCATCTCGGCTTAACTACTGCAATTGAAACAATGATCGAAAATGCGGCAAACGCTTCACCGATAGAATTTGAAAAAGATATTGATGATGTTGACGGTATTTTGTCAAAAGAGGCGGAAATCAATCTTTATCGAATCGTGCAGGAATCCATTAATAATATTTTGAAGCATTCCGAAGCAACCAAAGCCAAAATCAGTATTCATAGAAATAGTGATTTATTGAGCGTTTTAATAAAAGACAACGGAAAAGGATTTAGTCCTGAAAATTTACCGAAAAGAAAAAGCGGGTTAGGCTTAACAGGAATTTTTGAGCGTGCTAAAATGCTTGGCGCAAAACACGAAATTTCATCTTTTCAAGGCGATGGCACAATCGTCAGTTTGCAATTAAATTTAAGTGAGAAAGTTTGAAGGTGAAAAGGTGAAAAGGTGAAAAAGTTTAAAGGTAGAAAAGATTTTTTACTCTTTCGCTTTTTAAACTTTTTCAATCTTTCACTTTATAATGCCCCAAAAAATGAGTGAGAAATTTAAAATTTTAATCGCGGATGACCATCCGATTTTTCGCGGCGGTCTTCGTCAGGTAATTGATTCAGAGCAAAAATTTCAGGTAATTGCCGAAGCCTCTGATGGTGAAACGGCTTTAAAATTAATCGAAGAAGAAAAACCGCACATTGTCATTTTTGATGTCAATATGCCGAAAATGACCGGATTTGTGGCAGCCAAAGAATTGCGCCGTAAGAATCAGGATTGCGAAATAATTTTTCTGACAATGCACGGCGAAGAAGCGATGTTCAACAAAGCAATGGATCTTGGCGCGAAAGGGTATGTTCTCAAAGACAGTGCCTCAGTTGATATTGTAAATTGCCTCCAAGCTGTTGCTGCCGGACAAAATTTTACCAGTCCGGCGATTACCACTTATCTTTTCAAACGCGCTACCCGCAACACTAACAAAACAACCGGCTCAATCGAAGATTTAAGCCCAACCGAACGCATCATTTTGCGTCTGATCGCCGAATACAAAACCAGCCGCGAAATTGCTGACGAACTTTCGATCAGTTACCGCACCGTGGAAAATCACCGCTACAATATCTGCCAAAAATTAGACATTAGCGGCTCGAATGCACTCGTTAAATTTGCACTCAAAAATCAGAATGAGATTTGAGAAAAACGGAAAGCGCCAAACTACTTTCCACTTTCCGTTCTCCACTTTCTACTCCCAATAAGCCCAAACACCTACTAAAAATTGAGTGTTTCCACTTAGTCAAAATGAGTGGAGACTACTCTGTTTCTCTTTTCAAAATTACCGCATAATCCATTCTGTTTTAACACAGCAATGGATAAATCAATGATTCTGATAGTAGATGACAACAACGAAGTTAGACGGATGATTCGCAATCTGGTGGAGGATCTGGAAACCGATTTTTGCGAATGCGACGATGGAGCGCAAGCGTTGTCTGCCTATCAGGAAAATATGCCTGACTGGGTTTTTATGGATGTCCAGATGAAAGAAATGGACGGATTAACCGCAACGCGCCAAATCAAAGAGTCTTTTCCCAAAGCTAAAGTCGTTATTTTGACCAATTATTCGGATGCCAAAACTAAAAAGGCTGCCATTGATGCCGGAGCATCTGCCTTTGTTGGCAAAGAAAATTTGTTCGCTCTGCGGGAAATAATTATTGATAGCGATACGCGCTCTTGGTTTAAGGGGGATAAAAAATGAGAAATTTATCAGTCAGAACCTGGGTTTTAATAGGTTTCGTAATTTCCATCACCGGTATTTTTTTGAATGTTCCGATAGTTGCGGAATTAAACAATAAAATCCGTGATGTCGAAACCGAACTGACGGACATTAAAGAATCGCTTCGCACACAGGCAAACGAGATTAGTCGCGCCGATCTGGAAGATGGGCTTTTTACGATTTTGAATCATATTTCGAAATCACAAACGGGTGAAGAGAGAAAAAATTCAGGTGAAGATGCAGTTCTTATTCGTCAAAGTTTTCTCCAACGCGTCTATGCCGCCGCCAATGAAATTCCTGCCAGCGACGTTCTGAAAGCCGAAATTGAGCAAATGTCCGGCGACGTGAAGTTCATCGAAAAATATCTCGAAGCAGGAAAGGCAAGAGAAGCAGGAAATACTGCCGAAGCGGATAGATTATTTAAAGAAGGCGAAGCTCTTGAAAAAGAAGCTGCCGAGCCGAAATCCGAACTCGGCAAAAAACTCAAAGAAGCAGTTAAAACTGCCGATCCCGACAAATTAGCAGACAAAACTACCAACGAAATTATTTTAGCAACAATTCCCGCACTTAAATCAGCGAACGAAACCTTTCTCGCCAGCTTTGCCAAAAAAGAGGCGAAAATTAAGGAATTAAACGAAAGAAAAGAATATCTGTCGTGGTGGTCGAATGTTCTGACTTATCTCGCAGTTTCACTCCAATTATTCGGTCTGTTATGCGTATTGCAAAAAGATTTACCGGTTCAGGAAATTAAAGACAATGTGGCTGAAGTCAAAGACGATACAAAAGAAGTTCTGAGCGAATTACAAAACGTCAAAGAAGAATCGCAAGAAGCAAAAGATTTACTGGCGGAATTGGAAGAAGACTTAAAATCCGCCATCGAAAAAGTTGACAAAAATAAGTAAAAAAGATGGGATACCCCCAAATTGAGGAGAAAAAAAAACAATGAAAAAAACAACCAAGTTTATCGCATTTTTAACCATCGTCGGAGTCTTTATCGGCACTTCGGCAAACATTGCAGTTGCCAAGGCTTTTGCCAAAACGTCTGAAAAACACAAAGTTCACTTGACTGCTGATGTGGTCGGCAAAGTCGGTGTCACGGATGAAGAAGTCTCACAGGCTTTTGAAGAAGCCCTTGGCGAACAGTTCAACGCTGAATTTGTTGACGAAAAGGGCGATGGTGTGGAAGAAGTGAAAGTTGTCATTCAAATTGATGATGCAGATGATGACGACGACGGAACTCCTGATGCTGCTGATAACGATGACAATGGCGATGGAATTGATGATAGTCAGGAAAAAATTGCCATAGTTGATTTAGACAAAGAGTCAGACCTACTTAACGAAATTAAAGATACCAAAGTCGGTGAAGGAATGAATATTTTAATTTCTACCAATGACGAAGCGCATCACATTTTGAAAATGCAAACCAAAGCCGATCCGCCAGCAGAAGGCAGCGCACAAGCATTTAAGTTCAAAAATGCAATGATGAACGGGTTTGCGCCGAGTTCAAATCGCCGCTTTGTTCCAAAATGGTTGAAAACCACTTTTACCGTTGTCAGATACACCGCCAGAGGCATCAGTTGTGCCACCGGAAGTTTTAGCGCGTGTTTTGGCTTATTGGTTGAAGGCTATGCTAAATAAGTGATTTTGGATTTTAGATTTTGGATTTTGGATTGCATTTTAATCCAAAATCCAATCGGGATAGATAAGGAGAAAACAATGAGAAGTATTAAATTCAAATTAGCAATTATTATTCTATTAACAACAACTCTCGCAATAGTTGCCAATGCTCAAACAACTTACTGGCTCGGCACACGCGACGGCGACCAAATCCGTTTTGAAACCAAAATTCCGGCTGATGCGGTCAAGGTCATTATGAATAATTCTCCTGCTCCCGGACGCGGTGCGGATACAACTCCGCGTTTTCGCTCGTTCACACACACGATTGACGGCAAGGCAATGAAATTTTACGCCAACGAATTAGCCTGGGAAACTCCGAAACTTTCCGAAGGCGGTCTGACCTGGGCGGTTGATGCCGGATTAGGCGCAGATTGGCGAAACTGCAATATCAAAGACGAATTATGGCAGGATTTTTCCGATGCGCTCAAATCAATTGCGACCAACTCAGGCGGTTGGAGTGTGGCAAAAGTCGTAATGGCGGAAAGCACAGGTAACGATCATCCGACGGTTGCGCTTAATCCCGACGGCAGTTACGGCAAAATGGCGGCTGATAAAGAAGCTGAATTCAAGCTCGCCGATATGAGTTCAAAATCGAGTCTGACCGAAGACGAACTCAACGAAGCCCGCGATTATTGGCTCGCAATCGTCAACGCCGGACGCGCCAATCCGAATTACCGCAAGGAAGCGGGTGCTAAGAAAAATCTTGATCTGCAATCAGGTTTGAAACCGCTCGTTTTGAACGAGTTTTACAACAAAGCCGCTCAGATCCAAGCCGAATATTGCGCTCGTGTTCAGCAGGCAACTCACGATAACACCGATGCGGGAATGGCAACGGTCGAATCACGGCTCAAATCAGTTGGTTACGACAAAGGCGCGTATGAAGCGGCGGGACAAGGCGGACTCCTTAATCAATGCCCAACCTGCTGGATGAAGAGCGAAACACATCATCGTCCGTGGTGGAATATTGAAGGTCAGGTTGTGACCGAAGTCGGTTTCGGCGTGGCTAAAGCGGCAAATGGTAATTGGTATTTTGTGGCTGTGATTGGGTAGCCATAGTTTTCTGAAGGAAAAAAGCAATGAAAAGAATTTCAAAAATATTTTGTCTAGTAATGATCGCAGTTTTATTCGGTGTGTTGAATTTAGTAAACGCTCAGACCGAAGAAGAAAATCTGCCGCCGATTGAGAAATGGGAAACTATTTCGGATGTCAATTTAACGCTCGGCTTTGTCAAAGGCTGGGATTCGGATGGAGGAGCGGCTTCGGTTGCCGGAGTTGCTCCCGGCGGTAAGATTCGTATTCACGCTTACATTTCCCAACACAATTCCTTTGACGAAATTCGCGGCGCACTCCAAAGCGAATTCAGCAGTTGGTGCAACGATGTGGAAATGGACGAATCGGTTTTGCCGGATGAAATTAACGGGCTTCAGGTCTTTTCGATGAACGGCAAAGGAAAACTCAAAGATGACGGTTCGGCAGTTGATATTTTTGTGGATTTTATCGAAGTGAAAGACAAGATCGTGGTGCTGGCGGCGTATGGTTTTCACGAAGGAATGGAAGAACATTTTAACGAATATATGGCGACCCGCAACAGCGTCAAAGCGGCGGAATAAGGAGCAAACTATGTTGAAATCGGAAAACAAAAAAATTATTCAAAGAATCCTGTTAGCCGTGATTCTCGGAATCGGATTATTTTTCACCGCCGCAATGAATCAACGGTCAAATGTTCAGGCAAGTAAAGGCTCGTTTTTAGCCCTAATCAATCTGATTCCGGCAGATACCAGATTATTATGCAAGATGACTGGCACCTGGGTTGAAAGCAATGACGAATTTAAATTTGAAGCTATTTATTTGGCAAAGAAAGATTCGGACATATTAGCCGGAAGATACACTAATCCCGGGTTCGCAGATGCAGACGTAAACGGCGACGTGAAAAGTGGCGTAGCAATCATTACCTTGACATATAACGATCAGGGTCACAAAGGAATGACCAAAAAACTCGTTGGAAAAAGCAGTCGGGATCGTTTGAAAAATGAATTAATAATTGAGGGAAATTACAAAACCTTTCTTGGGACTAACGATATAAAAATGGACGGCACATTCAAAATAGTGGCGAAGTGCAAATAAAACCTTGGAGCAAAAAAGATGAAAAAACTTATTTTATTTTCAGTTTTATTATTCGCAATTTCAACCGCTGCCTTTGCCCAATCATCATTCCAAATGCCGCTTGGAACATTTTCGGGCAGCGGTAAGATTGTCGGCAAAGTTCACACGGTCAAATTGGTCAACGAACTAGGCAATTTTCTGCTGACCTACGGCGGCGCAACCAAATGCACCACGATCTTGAAAGAAACTTCGGTTCCGGGATTGTTTGAAGAAACCGACATTTGGGACAGCAAAACCGGCAAAGTTTCGACAAAATCGTGTCAGGAAAAAGGCTTTGTCTTCTTGGTCAAAACCAAAACCGGGATGAATTATCACTGGGGCGCGAATCAGGATGAAGCACAGGCAAAACCATCGCCTGTAATGTTGAAAAAAATTAAAAATTAAAATCAGGACTTCGGTCTTTGGCTTTTGGTTTTTGAAGGAAACAAATTGATGAATTTCAAAGTTATTCAATTTATTTAAAAAATCAAATACCAAAGACCAAAAATCAAAAATCAACTTTTATGAAACTACCGCAAATCAGAAACAAAAACATCGTGATTCAGGAAATTGGCGATGAAATAATGATTTACGATCTGGAAATTAACAAAGCTTATTGTCTGAACGAAACTTCGGCAATCGTTTATCAAAACTGTGATGGCAAAACGAATTTTGCAGACTTGAACAGTAAATACAATTTTCCCAATGAAATAATCTATTTGGCTTTGGATCAATTAAACAAAGAAAATTTGCTCGGAAAAGATACGGATTTTGTTTCGCCGTTCAATGGAATGTCACGGCGCGAAATCGTTAAAAAAGTCGGTCTCGGTTCAATGATCGCGCTTCCTGTAATTGCTTCAATAATTGCACCGGCAGCAGTTAATGCAGCCAGTGGCTGCGCTCCGGGATTACTTGCACCGGGACAGCCAACAATTTTTGTTTGTGCAGGAAACATAGGTGATTGTCTTTTTTTTAATGGCTGCGGTCCAACGGGAGTTCCCGGTTTTGACGCACCGGTTGAATGTTGCAGCGGAATGGCAATGCTTGGAACTTGTTCGCCACAACCGCTTCCGCCGGCAGGTCCCGGGGGTGAGACTTGCCCGTGTATTTGTGTTTAGAGATTTTGAGGAGAATTTTTTGAAATGAGAAGATTATTTACTTTATTGATGTTAGCGGCACTTTTCGGTGCTTTTACAGTTGCAGTTTCAGCCCAGAAAAAATGCGGCAAAAAAGAAGATGACGAAAAATACGAGCAAACTTTTCGCAATGCGACGGATAAAACGATAACCGTCAAAGTGATTGACGAAAACTGCAACGAACATCCCGTCACGATTAAATCGGGCAAAGCGGGCAAATACGAATCGGTTTATTCCGGCTATCTTTTTGTTGCCGATATTGGCGGCGAAACCAAAGAATTTACTGCCGCTTATTCAAATTACGTCATCACCATCGGCGCACACGAATCGGACGACCACAGAGAAAGTTTTTTACAAACGGTCAATCACATCCGTCAGGGAAACAATCTGTCTCCGATGGAATTTGACGACAAATTAAACCAAGCCGCGCAATGGTTTGCCGATCTTTTGGCAAAATATGAAGCGGATAGTGCCGGACACGATGCTGTTGCCGCAGGCGGAAGCGAATACGCGAGTATGCAGGATGTCGGACAACGCGCCACACATTTTGGTTGGAAAGAAAAAACAGGCGTGGCAGAAGTTGTGGCGGGCGATAATTTGCTGAATTTACCAAAAGGTGCGATTGGCGGAGGTTTTGCGCTCGGTTGGTCATCCAGCACGACACATTATGCGCCATTTTTTGACATAGGCGAACAAAAATTTAACCGGGTTGGATTCGGCATTGCACCATCGAAAAAAACTAAGGACAAATATTACGCCGTTGCAGTTTTCGGCACGGTTGAATAACTGAAAACCCGATTTCTAAAACTTAAATAAACAGCATAAAAAATGACAGACGGCATTGCCTGATTTGGCGATGTCAGCAATAAGTGCGTTCTTTTTCAACAAAACAAGGCGCAAGGTAAATTAAACAAACACAAAAATAGTGAGGAGAAAAAACAATGAAATTGAGAAAATTACAATCGATCTTTTTAGCAGTTTTACTGGCACTTTTCAGCTTTGGAACAACTTTGGCTTGTGACGGATTGCCCGAACAAGTCACTCAATTTTCCGACGAATTGTCACAAGCAGGCGTGAAAATTGACTGCAAAGTTAATCAAGTTGTTAATTGGGCGGTCAATCACGGTTCGGGCGATCCGTTTAACAATGCTCTTAAAATGTTATCAGGAATTGGCTATCGTCCGGCGCAGGGAGCGCGGTCTTTCGGTCAGGATATGATTGACGCTTACCGCAAAAAGGAAGGTGGAATTCCGAAAGCCTTTGCCGGCTGGAAAGATGCGATGGTCGCGGTTGTTTATCTGCCGAATGACAAACAATACATTCCTCTCAATTATTTTGAAATCAAAAAAAATGCGGTTTCCGAATTTACCGTCAAAATCGAATATGACAAGGACAGTAATTTTTCCGATGCCGATAAACAAAAAATCGAAGAAGCTGTTGGCTGGTGGAAAAGTCAAATCGCTGACAAATTTGAAATTACACTTGAATTTCATCTTGATCCGAGTCTTCCCGCCGGCGGAACAACTTTAGTGGGCGATGTTCCGGGATCGTGTATGGATCACCAACCTGGTTACGCCGAAATTAAATTAAAAGAAGTCAATACTTCGCTGGTCAGTCACGAAATCGGACACGCGCTGGGCATCGGCACAGCCGCCATTTTCAAAAAAGGCAATGTCTGTTCACAAATGGCGGAACTCGCCAAAAGTGTTCCTGATATTAGCGTCAGCAGTGCGCGAATGGAGGGCGATAAATTCTTTGGCACCATCAGTAAAGGTATTTTGATGGTAGCCGATCAGGACGGTGATTACGGTCACGTCGCCAGTTCGGAAAAAGACGACAACGGAAATCCGTCCGCTGTTCAACCCGGTTTAGGCGGAAAGCCTTCGCAAAAAGACATCCGCATTTTAGAAGATTTGGGCTACGAATTTAAAGGAAACTAACAGGATTGCGGATTGCAGATTTGGGATTGCGGATTGTTTTTAACAATCTCAAATCCGTAACCCCAAATCGAATGTATTTCCGCATTTTCCAAAGCAATTAATCAAGGAGAATTATGCAAATGAAAAAAATAATTTTAGTGATGATTTTTACATTTTTGTCGGCACTTGCCGTAAATGTTTCAGCCCAGGATTTAACGGGCAAATGGGAAGGAACTTTGTTGTGGTCGGGTAACGCCGGAGTCAAAGACGAAGTTTATGACTGGGCAGAAGGCAAATGGCAGAACACCACCCGAACTCCGGCTAAATTTTCCTTAGAACTGGAAAAAGGCGATGAGGATAACAAATATCAGGGTTCATATAACTATTCAAATGGCACTAATTTATTGAAGTTTACTGCAATATTTGAAGATATGATGCTCAAAGGCTCCAGCGGCGCAATTATCAAAGGCGGTCGGCAATGGGGCGGCTATGTTGAGCTTAAATACCGCGAAGAAGACGGCAAAAAATATCTCGAAGGCTCTTGGCGAACGTCCGAAAAAACCAATGTTTGGGAAGCCAGAGTGGCTCTGCGTTTAGAAGACGGAAATTAATCAAGGAAAACGAAGAAGATGAAAAAACTTTTTACTTTAATGTTGTCGGTGCTGTTTTTTTGCCTTTTGTCAGTCAATATTTTCGCGCAGGATGTGGCGGGAAAATGGGAAGGCACGCTGAACTATAAACAATTCAACGGCGCATTCGATAACGTCAGCTACGATTGGGATTTTGAAAAATGGAACACGGTTTTCACCATTTACCAGATCAATCTGGAATTAAAACAAGTTAACGGCGCGAAATACACCGGAACTTATTTTATGAATTGCAAAGGTTGCACCGCTCCGAGCGAATTTCGTTTTGATGCAGTGTTTAACGACCCCGAGCTGAAAGGCGCAACCGAAGGCTTACCGACCAAAGGCGGCAACAATCCCGCTTATATGGAACTCAATTTGCGCGAAGACAACGGCAAATTTTATCTCGAAGGAATGTGGCGCACCAGCAAAACCGGAACGGCGTGGCAAGGCAAAATCGCCCTTAAACAAACTTCGGGCGGCGGCAATGCCAACAACAACGCCAACAACAATGCCAATAATAAACAGCCGGACAACAACGCACAGGCAATCGAAGAAGACGTTCCCTACCACATTGAACGCAGCGATATGGATCGTTTCCTGCGGTTGTCGTCGGATAAAGAAAAAGTTTTGACCGATAACGAAGGCAGTAATGAGGAAAAGCAATGGAAATTTACCAAAGCTCCGGGCAAATATGCCGATTACTACCGCATTATTCCCGTCAGCAAAGATGATCATTGTCTCGAAGTTGAACCAAACGACGGCAAAGTTTCGCTTAAACCGTGCGAAGACAAAGATTCAGGCGAGCAATATTGGGCGATTGAAAAGAAAGGCGAATTTTATTTTCTGCGTTGTATCGGCACGAAAGGAACACAAGTTCTCGACAACGACAGCACCAACGGCGAAGGACACACCATCGTCCGCCGCAAGGAAGATGATGATGCCAGCCAACTTTGGAAAATAGTCAAACAATAATTTTTAGAGAGAAAAAAAATGAAGAATATCAAAGTAATTATCTTAGTAAGTTTATTGTTGACGGCATTGTCAACACTCAGTTTTGCCCAAACCCTCGAAGGTGTCTGGGAAGGTCACGTTGTTTCAGTTAACAGAAATGCCAAAATTCCTGCCAATGCTGCCTACAACTGGGACGGAAACAAAAGGTGGAATTTTGTTTTGCCTGCCGGAACGTGGACAAGTTACGATGCCAAGCTCGACATCGGCGGCACTTACGAAAATCTGACCGGAAATTATTCGGCAGACGATAAACTTAATCCGAAAAATACAGGACATTATGCTTTTACGGGTTCTTTCAATTTCGCTAAAAAAATGATGTTCTGGCAGCCTGAAAAAAAACTTGGAGGCACTAATAATGCCGCCACCACCGTTGTCCGTTCGTTGTCTTATACCCAGGAAGGAAATTATGAATATCTGAAAGGACGTTGGGCAGCGACCGACGGAACGACAGCAGTGATGGAATTTCGCCGTGATTATTCGGGCGAACCGCTCAAAAATGATGCAATTCAATCCGATCTGATTGCGGTCGAACCTGATGTCGCTTATTTCATTAAACACGATGAATTTTTCCTTTCGCTCAACGATGCCAAAGACGGCGTAGTTTCTAAAAAAGACGGTGACGAAGAGCTTCGCAAATGGAAATTTGAAGTCGCACCGGATCAATTTCCCAAAGCATTTCGCATTATTCCCGTCAGCAAAGAAGATCAATGTTTAGTGACAGTCGAAAACGATCAAAGCGCAATTGCCCTGACCGATAAATCCGATAATCCCGAAGGCGAGCAGTATTGGCGATTAGAGAAAAAGGATGACGGCGTAGTTTTGGTCAATGTCAGATTCGGCGGCAGAGCCATTTACATCGAAGATGAAAACAGCGGACAAACGATTCTGCGTTCACGCAACGAATCGCAAAAATGGACTTTGGAAAAACAATAAAAATTTAGAAAGGCAGAAACACGTGCGTCAGCAAGTATGTCTTCAACCTTGAGAACACGCTCCTTAACAGTCACGTTTCTGCCTAAATTAGAAGAGAAAAATAATGAATAATAAAACTTTGAAAATATTTACGGCAATTACATTAACCATTGTTTTAGCTGCAACGGCTTTTGCTTTGCAAACGGCAACTCGCGTTCGCTTCGCCAAAGGCAAATCCTCGGCAACGATGACGGGTTCGGTCGGAGATTCGGGAATGAAAGATTACATCCTCGGCGGGAAAAAAGGTCAGGAATTAACCGCTTCGGTGACTTCGCCCTGCGAAAGCGTTCAAATCATCGTCATCGACAATGGAACAGGGCAGGTCATCAGCGAAAATCCTTCAACCGAATACGCAGACGAATTACCGGGAACGGGCGATTACATCGTTCGCGTGCAAAACAGTGAATCTGAAACCTGTAAATTTACGTTGAAAGTCGGAATTAAATAACTGAAGCCTGTGCATAATTCGCCGACTGGAGCGCAGACAGCTTGTCTGCCCGTGCGAGCGTGAGCGTTGCACGGTGTCGCGGTTAAAACCGTAGTTTAAATTCAAGATTAGAGTAACTAAAGTTGAGAGTTCAGACGAGCTAACGCCATCCGAACTGGCAAGCAAGTTGCTCGCGCTCCAGTCAAATAATTGATTTTATTATGGTTTAATGATGCACAGACTTCAAATAACAAAGAAATTGGAGATGAAGAAAATGACAAAAAGATATTTATTTTTAAGTTTAATTGGTCTAGTTGGGTTAGCAATGGTTGCTGTAGTGACGAATCGAATCAGTGCAAAGTCAGACGATTTGAAAGCATTTCTCGGCGGTGAATCAAGCAAAACGTGGAAGCTCGGCGAGGTCAAAACGGATGAAAAAGATATGAAAGACGAAGATTTTGACGGCAACAAAGAGTTTGCGATGCAAAGTGAATTAGCTCAGATGGTTCCCGTCAAAATCGTCTTCAAGGCTGATGGAAGCTGCGAAAATACCTACGTTTCGCATTATGTGAACGGAAAATTGACCGAAGACGATTTAACGCTTCCCTGCAAATGGTCGGTTGACGGAAAAACTGTCGAGATAATTGAAAATACCAACAGCGACGACAAAATTCAGCAAAGCAATGATGAAGTTTTCTGGCTCAAAGATGTCGAAACGATTGATAAAGATTTTAACTGCGCTTTTAGTCTGCAAGGCGATTACACCGCCGGAGTAGAAAGACTGGAATATTTGCACGAAGACTAAAAAGATTGTGAGGAAATAAAAGATGAAAATAATTAAATTCGTATTTCTGGCAGGAGTATTGACTTTTTCGATAAACATAGTTAATCCCGTTGTTTCGGCAAAACCGAAAGCATCGTTAGCCGCCACGAAAAATAGTCGTTCTGTGGGCGTAGAGAAAACAGGTGTGGTTAAGTGGTTTAACGATCCAAAAGGCTTTGGATTTATCACGCAAGACGATGGAGGCAAAGATTTGGTTGTGGTTACAAAGGAAATTAATGTCCCCGGATTCAAAACGTTAGCAGAAGGACAAAAAGTTTATTATACATTGTATGAAGATGCAAAGGGTTTCAAAGCAACTAATGTTCGCCCAAAGTGAGCAGTTGGTAAACAAGCCGTAGCTGTTCGGATATTAGCCAATTTTAGGAGTCAAAAATGAAAATTATTAAATATATTTTACTGACAGTCGCAGTCATTATTTCGCTGAACATAGTTAATCCTGTAGTTTCAGCAAAACCGGAGTCATTAACCACCGTAAAAAACAGTCGTTCTTTGGGCGTGGAGAAAACAGGGGCGGTTAAGTTGAAAGATGTTTCGCTCAATTCAAATTCAGCAAAACCGGGAGATGATCGAAAAACTGGTGTGGTCAAGTGGTTTAACGATGGTAAAGGCTATGGATTTATTACTCCAACCACGGGAGAAGACCTGTTCGTGCATTTTCGGGCAATAATGGGATCAGGCTTCAAATCCTTAAAAGAAGGACAAAAGGTTACTTTTAAAGTGGTTAAGGGGCAGAAGGGGGTTCAGGCAGATGAAGTGCAGGCATTGTAAGTGATTATTGACAGATGCCGCGAGTTACGAAAACTGAAAATTAGAGTTGAAAAGAAATTAATTCAGGCAGAGAGAGAGGAGAAAAAAGTGAAAGCAGTAACAAAGGCAATTTGGTTATTCAGTTTAATTGCAATGTTCGGTTTGATGACGTTCGTTAATGGACAAACGAATCGGGTTTGGCATTTAACAGTTGCATCGCGCGAAGACATCGGCGAAACAGCCGAGAAATTTAAGGCGGATTTGAAAGAAGCCTTTGAAGCGAACGGCGATACAGTGGTTGACGAAGCCTCAGAAAATTCAACAGACCTTAATTTCTATCTTGGCAAAGACGACGATGACGACGACAACGACGGTGTTGCCGATGACAAAGATGTCAGCGACGGGAACGCCGATGAAATTGTCAACGAGCAAGATATGGCAGAGATCTATGACCTTGATGAGGAAATTCCCGACGCGATGAAGCAATACCCGGATAATCAAAAGGATGAAGGAATCTATATCTATCTGGAAAAAGAAACCGGATTAGCGATGGTCTTTGTCTCAAAGGTTGATTCATTAAAGGAAACCGGAGTCGCCACTTTATCAGGTAACGGATTTTTCCAAAACGCTTCTTTTCAACGCCGAAACGCACTTATGGTAGGAAAAACAGTGGCAGCTGAGGTGGTTAAAACCGTAGATAAGACCAACGGGACGCGGATCTACGTGGGGAATCTGTCGTTTTCTACAACGGATCAGACTCTTCGTGATGCTATATCGGGAACAGGCGGCAATTTTACAAATGTGACTCGGGCTGTGGATCCGGAAACCAATCAACCAAAAGGTTTCGCTTATGTCACTATGACTAGTTCGCTAGGGGCGAGAATTATAATTGGCAAACTAAACGGAACATTACTTGACGGAAGAATTCTTATAGTTCAAGAGGCTCAGGAAAACACAACTGGTGGAGAAGAGGGTAAAGGTGGAGGTGGCAGATCACGTTCGAGTCTGAGAGGAGGAAGAGATCGGAATTAAATAACCAAGAAAGTGGAGATAAAGAAAATGACGAATCAAATTATCAAAAAATATATATGGGCATTTCTGGTTTTAATCTTAGCCGGATTAAATACGGTTTTGGCGCAGTCTGACGGTGATTATGTAATCGTAAGTATCAATGGAAGCGAGACTTACGATGTGGTCAGTATGAATCCGGTGTCTAAGCAAAGAACGAACATCAAAGTTTTTCGGCACGGCAAAATCGAAAAAGATACGGTGAAATATCTTGATCCGAATGAAGGCATTGCTTCGGCTGCGTTATCGTCGGTCAAAGTTCGCCCCTTTACGATGCCCGCCGTCGGCGATTCGGTGTATGTGCTGGACGAAAGTGGAACGGATGTCAAAGTTCTTAAAATTACGGTCAAAACTCTTGGACCCGAATCGCTCAAACTCGTTCCCAAAAATGATAGTTGGAACGGGTTTCATTATGCCACCGAAGAAGAATTCGGCGAACTCGGCTGGAAACTTTACGACCCGAACACGCACGGCAAATTTACCGATGTTTCGGATGAAGAATTAGCCAAAATCGAGCAGGAAGCCTTTGAAATGGTCAACGAAGCACGCCGCGATCCGTCCGCCTTTGCCGATAAAATCGAAAAAGCCTACAAACCGGACGAAACGGTTAAAGAAACCCTTCGTTTTCTGCGGAACATCGCCCAAAAAGATTACAAATTCGGACAACTTGAACGCGATGAGATCCTTGATAAAGTTGCCCGTGAACACGCCCGCGATATTGCCAAAAATCCCGACACAAACCATCAGGGAACAAGTGCGGATTGTTCGGTCTTACCGCGAGGTTGGGTAGCCTGCCGTCTGGAACGCTACGGCAACCCCATCGGTGGCGGCGAAAATATCTACAATGAACGAACCGGCGGCACAGTTTATAACGGCAGCAAAGCGGTAATGAATTTAACGCTCGACCACGGAGTTTCCGACCGTGGACACCGGGCGTTGTTTTTTGACGAAGCGGTTTTTAACGGAACATTTGACGATGCCGATAAATTCACGTTCAAAATTAACAAAATCGGAGTCGGTGCGGGTTACGACAAAACTACCGGCTGGATTTCTGTCGTCTTTAATTTTGTCACCGCTTACGAACCAAAACACTAAACAAATCGAATAATATCGAGCATTAAATTGGAGAAAATATGAAAATGGAAAGATTTAACAACAAACTGACGAAAATCTTAGTCTTGGTATTAGCCATAAGTTCTTTTTTTACTTATACTTCAGTCAAGGCAGCGGCTGATGTCGTGACGGTTGACGGCGTGGCAGTTCCATTTCCGAACGGCTGGACGGCAGGAACAAGCGGAAAATGGACGACTTCGGAAAGCCCCGATAAATCATCAAAATTTTATCTTTTGGCAACCAAAAACGAAAATTTTGATAACGTCATTGAAACAGTTTTAGAACCGTGGCTCAACGACTCTTTCAAAGATATTGACGATACCGGCGAAGACAATCTGGAACGCAACGGTCTGGGACTTCGCACAATCACCTACGAAGGAAAACGCAAATCCGACAATGCTGAAGTCACGATTACGGCTCAATTTGCTTTTGTTCTGGGCGTTGAACCTGTCAAGACCGTGCTTTTGGTCAGCGTTTCGTCAAATGATTCGCAACATGAAAAAATTCTCGAAGTTTTCAACAATCAAAAAGCCAATAAGGGCGGAACCGTAGCCAAAGTTGATCCGACTCCAACCCCCAAACCCGTTCAAACTCCGGCTCCGCAAACAGGCGGCAACAAAAATTGCGGAAGTTTGAATGATGCCGATATTGCCGAAATTCTCAAAGTTCATAACGCCGCTCGCGCCGCAGTCGGAACTCCGCCGCTCAAATGGAACTGCGCTCTGGCAAACTTTGCTCAGAACTGGGCAAACAAAGATCTCTGGGGACACAGCACCAGCAGTCAGCGCGAAAATATTATTCCCGGTGTTTATGCAGGTGAAAATCTTGCCGCAGATGCTAATCAGGGAACTCCTTTAGCTCAAATGATGCAAGGTTGGTTGGAAGAAAAACCGAATTGGGATAACGGCTCGAAAAGCTGTTCACCCGGAACAATTTGCGGACACTATACCCAAATGGTTTGGCGGCAAACTACTGACATCGGCTGCGGAATCAACCGTAAATCCAGCACGATGGGCGACGAATGGAAAGGTCAGGCAACCTATTTGGTCTGCAACTATTCTCCGGGCGGAAATAACGGAAATGCCGCTTGGTAAGGGATAAAGGATGAAGGGTGAGTGGTGAAAAAGGCAGAAACACGCGCGTCAGCAAGTGTGCAAAACCTAAGAACTATTTTCGAATTTATGAAAAACAGAACAACTTTGATAATTATTTTAACTTTATTCGTGGCATTGGCTTTGGGCTGTCAATTCCAATGCGGTTCAACGCCCGACAGTAATTCAGCCAATAAAAATACAGCTAACGCGACAAATACCAAACCGGCAGAAAAACCTTCGGAAAAACCGAAAACCGAATCAAATTCAACAAATTCTAATAGCGAAGCTCCAAAAACCGAGCCTTCAAAATCAGCTGACTCGGCTGATTCAAGCAAAACCAAAACGACAAACGTTAAGTTTGAAAAAGGTAAAACTTCGGCTGATTACGAAAACACCATCGGCAATGGCGAAACGCATATTTACGTTGTCAATGTCCAAAAAGGTCAGTATTTAGGTGCAGAAACCTATTCCGATACTGATGACGATGTTGCTTTTACTGTTCGCAAAAAAGGCGGCGCAGAACTTGAAGTTCCCGAAGGCAGCGTCAAATGGGGTGGCGAAGTTCCTTCGTCAGGCGACTATGAAATTGTCATCAGTGGAATCAAAAAATCAACCAAATACAGCATAACTATCAGCGCGGAGTAAGAAAGATTTTGCCCGCGAAAGACGCTAAAAGACGCGAAAAAAAACTTGATGTGTGTTTTTGAAAAGTAAAGATTTTTAGCGTATTTCGCGTATTTCGCGGGCAGAAAACCCAATTAAAAAGAAGATGAAAAGAGCAAAATTTACACTATTATTGTTGGCTATTTTAGTCACTTTGGGAACAAGTTTATCTGTCAATGCACAGGGCGACTTGAAAACAACTTTGGATCAGATCAACGCTTTACGCGCTGAACCCGACCAGGCGGATACGTTATTGGAGAAATTTATGGCAGAGGCTTTTCCCGAAGAAAGTCAGCGGATTAGCACTTTGAGCGACAAATACGGGGACAAAACCAGCCGCGAATTTTTGGCAGAAGCGATCAAATTTATCTCATCACAGCCCAAAATGCCGCCAATCGAATGGGATGCAGATTTAGTTAAAGTCGCCGCCAATCAAGGCAAATCGAATAACGGAATGTTCAAGCCCGAAGCTAATTTTGAATCGCCTGATTCTAATCCGAAAAAGGTTATTTTGTGGGCAATGCTGCGCGGTCAGGATTGGGAATACAAATCGCTTTTTATTCCATCGCTTCGTTACGCCGGATTTGCTCCGAAAGGCGGAAACACACAATTAACTTTAGGTTCGCTGAAAGGCAAAGCCTATCTGCTCAATTCTTCCGAATTTGCCAGTCGTCCGTATGATCCGCGTGAAGACACCAACCCGCCGTGGAACGATGCGCTCAGCGTCAAACAACCGAATATCACTTCTTTTGTCAAATCCGATGGTTCGCTCGATGTGGTCTGGCGCGATATGGGCGCACCGCCGAAAGTTTATTTAACCCGTTTTTCAGCCGGCGGCGCAAAAGTTTTCACGAAAGAAGTTCCGGGCGTAAATCCCGCCCAATATCAGCTTTTGGCGGGATTTACCGAAGACCCCGAAGGCAATATTTACGTTCTCCGCGCCACGGACGAAGGCGACCACGACAAGAAAAATCAGCCCGATCCGCCGAAAAACAGTAAAGGTGAGCCTGATCCGAATTGGGACAGACCGGATATGATGAGACTGACCAAACTCGATTCCAACGGCACCGAAATCTGGACTAAAAACTTAGCCAAAAAAGGCGGAAACGCTTTCGGATTCGTTTCGCCGATGTCGCCGAATCGGGCGGCGGAAACTGCCGGACGGATTGCCGGACAGGATACACACGCTTCAACTTCGCGCATCGGTTTCATTGTTCACAAAGGCACTCCGATAATTTTTGCCCTTTACGGCGGCGCGACTGCGTGGGATCCGCAAATCAACGGACGACACCAGAATGCTTATTGGCGGACGCTCAATGCCAAAACAGGCGAGCCGGTGGAAAATCTGAACGGTTCGGCAATGGCGCACAGTTTCGATAGTCAGCTTTTGGTTTCGGACGAAGGAGTTATCACCGCCGAACGCAGCGATAGCGGTTTGCTGATGGCAAATTATCTAAATACTCGTCCGTATCCACTGATTTTTCAATTCTTTTACGCGACTACAACCAACGGTAACGAATGCTACACCCAACTTGGTTCATTAACTCAGGCAAGTGACGGTTATTTGGTCGCCTTTGTCGGCAACAACACCGAAACTCCAATCGGCAAATCAGTCGAAGGTGCGGCGGCAAATGCCGAAATGATTCGTAATCGTAATTTGGGTGTGATTCGTATCAAAAAAGGCTTTGCACAGGAAATTGATGCACTTGCCGATAAGCCGGAAGAAAAGAAAAATCTGGATGACGCTTTGAACAGTATGAAAAAATCGGATGTTCGTGACGGTAACAATTTGATCGGACGCACCTATTTGACTCAATACAGCAAGGACGACAGCTTTAGCGCATCACGCCCGAAAATGGTTCGTCTTGCGGACGGAAATTACATCATCATTTGGGAACGCTGGACGCATTCGGTCAACAAAGAAGGCAACGGAGTCGAAGGCGGATTTGATTCAACCTGGGCGATGAAAATCAATCAGGACGGCGAAATTTTGAAAGATGCCGTCAAATTGTCTGATACCATCCGCATTACACGCGGCGATGAACCCGTTTTGTGGAACGGCAAAGCAGCTTTTCTGGCAGGTGATGTCGTCGAAAATAAGATGATGATCTACACGGTTGACGGAGATTTGAATTTCAAAGCAAATCCGATGTCATTGCAGTAAAAATCATTTAATCAAAGCAATTTAAGGCAACTTTCGTGGTTGCCTTTTTTGTTTCTCAAATTTGAAAATTATTTTTGTAATATTCCGGCGGTTTCGCTCATTTATAAACAAAAAATAAGATTTGGAGTAAATAAAAAATGAGTGATGAAAATCGGACTGATGTTACCGTAAATTTGATGGATGTATATGGAAAAACCATCAACGATAAGGTTGAGATAATATTTTACAATCAAAATGTTTCAAGTTTGAGTCAAAAATTTCAAGTAAAATTTCAAGGGCAGCCTGTTGTGTTAAATGATGTTCCCGCATTTCCGACCGGACTTGCCAAAGTAGTTATAACTCCTACCAATTATCGTTCAAAGGCAATCTTCAAAAATGTCATTGGCGGTCAGGATAATACTATCAGCGAACAGTTTTTCGTTGCGCCGGACAAAGCCAGACCAAAACTGATTGATTTTTCCGATATTTCCGACAAATCTTACGGAGAGAAATTAAACAGAATACTGGATGAATCGGAAATTGGTGCTAATGCATGGAACAGTTTGGATAAACGGAACCGTGCTACTATTTTGAATCTGAGTGCCAAAATCCTTGAAATTGAGAAAAAGTTCGGACTGCAAATCTTTAATTCGATCCAAAAAATTGAGTCTGATTTATTAAACACCAGGAATCGGGCGCGGATCTATGCCAGAGTTGACGCAAATTTATTTGACAGAATAAATAACGCGCCGCAAGTTTTTGATCCGGCTCCCGGTGTGGCTCATCATTTCCCTCAAAACTGGCATCCATTTGAAAATAATAGCTTTAAGTCCCGCAACAAAGCAGGAAATATTCAGTTTACATTTGCAACCAACAATGACGGATTATTCTTAGCCGATATTGACCTTGACGATCATACGGGTATTAAACACGCGTTTGATGTGATCAAACACACCTTAACAAACGAAGACTCTGATCCCTATGACCTCCACGAGATTTTAAGATATTCCCAAGGAATTGATCCCGAATATCTGCTGCTTTAAGGCTTTTTCTGCGGTGTCGAACTTCTGCCTGTGCGCGTGATCGCTTTGTCTCCGCTTTCGGTTACGACCTTTATTTGATGAAAGTTCTTATCGCTATTTTCGCCGGTCGGACTATACGAAATTAAATATTGGGTCCGTAAATCGCCGGCAATTTCAACCGCAATTGCCGAAAGTTCTTCGACCGAATTCGGGAAATAAACTTTTCCGCCCGTTTCGCTTGAGAGCTTGGTCAAAAAGGTTTTGGCTTTTTCCTGACAGCTGACTCCGGTCGCATCAGGCTCGGTAGTTAAATTGTTGGTAAATCCAATTGCGTAGATTTGAACGTGTGCGGCACGAAGCAATTGAAGCAACTCCTGCTCGGTTTTCGTGCTGCTGCGGTCATCTCCGTCAGAAACCAAAATTAAGGCACGCACCTTTACATCTTCAGGTTTTTTGGAGTTTTGATATTGCTCAACTTTTTGAGTAGCTTGATAAACCGCATCTATAATCGCAGTCTGTCCGCCTTCGACAAACAAATTATCCAAGGCATTATTGAGCGAATTTTTATTTGAAGTAAAATCCTGAACCAACTCAATTTTGTTCGCGCTGACAAATCGGAAAATGGTCGAAACATCCTTTTCTTTATTAGCACTGACCAGTATTTTTCCGGCTTCGATAACCTTAGTTAATTGCGAACGAAGCGAGCGCGAATTATCAATTACCAACGCATTGATAATCGGAACTTCGGTTGTCACAAATGAAGTAATCGGCTGCAAAACATCATCTTCATAAATTTGGAACTGCGATTGTTTCAAATTATTAACCGACCGATTATTTGCATCAACCACCCGCACGTTTAGATTAACCTCTTCCGTATCAATGTTTAGAACCTCTTTATCTTCAATTGGAACATCAGGTTTCGGAGTAGGCGAAGACGTTGCAGCAGGGGTTGTTAAAACCGTTTCAGTCGGCGGAGCTTGGTTATTCGATTCAACTTTAGCTGCCTCTTTTGATGTAGGAGTTTCTTTTACTTTCGCTGTTTCCTTCGGTTTAGGTGTTTCTTTAGGCTTTTCATTTTCTTTAACCTTTGCAACTCTTGGTCTCTCAATTTCCTTTGGCGTTTCTTCGGGTTTTGGCTTTTCGACTATAGTCTTTGGCGTTTCTTTAGGCTTTTCAACCTCTTTTGGTTTATTTCCAAAAATCGCAAATCTGACCGGTTCTTTCGGTTTTTCAGTTTCTTTCGGTTTGGATTCGCCTGTTTTATTTGACTCATTAACGATAACGCCGCTATCTAAGGCGCGAAATGTATTTTCGCTAATCCATCCTTTTTTTCCATTAGTCAGAGAAACGTAAAACCAACTATCTTTATTTTCACGATTTTCCAGCGTCACTTTGTCGCCTTTTTGGATAGTTTCCAGTTTTTCCGCCGTCGGACTCGGAGTTTTACGCAAATAGGTCATCGGCGCAGTTATTTCGGCTTGAGTTTGGGCAAAAACCGATAATGCAAAAAGAAAAGTAAAAAGAATAGTAATTAAAACTCTCATAAAAATCCTTTTTTACCTGAAAGAAAACGAATTAAAATAGTTCGTAATTTCGGGCTTATCTATATCAGATTCAGGTAACGTGACAAGCAAGATATAGATTTTTCCGCCTTCAAAAAACATCCGAAAACGCTGCACACGATTAACAGGTTTAAGATTGCTCTCGCGGGAAATGGTGCGCGTATCGGGCATCAGAACATAAACTTCACGACCTTTGATCTTGCCGTTGGAAAATTCTTCATCTTTGAGCAATTTTCCGTTATTGGCTTTGACCACCATATCGCGCTGTTTTCGATAATGTCCGCCTTTGGAAAAAACTGCGCCTAAGTATTTGTAAATAACCGCGAAAAAGCCGTTGTAGTCAACATAGGCGTAAGTTCCCTCTTTGCCTTTGGGACTTTGTGCCGCTTCGTCCGGCACCATTACACCCGGTGCAAGAATGCTCCAGCTTTTATCCGGCGGATTAAAAGTTTTCCAGGTTCTATCCTGCGCCAAAACCGAACCCGCCAAAACAACGAGAAGAAAAATTGATAAATTCAACGATTTAACTGACATTTTTATTTTTATTTTCGCTTACTTAGAGCGAACCTTTACCCGCGAACGCACCACCACGTCAGGTCGCCCGACTTTGACTTCTATATCGTGCGCCGCCGAATTTTTGGAACGATACCCAAGCCAATACTGCTCCCGTAATTCTCCGGCTATCTGCCTGAAAATATTGGTCAAATTCGGCGCATCGCTTAGATAAAATCTGCCTGCGGTGGTGTCGCTTAATTGTTTCAAAAAATCAACCGCATCAATACTCTGCTGTTTCTCACGATTATTGATTTCATCCTGCGTAATAACATCCGCCTGTCCCGGTATAAAAACCGTATAACCTTTTGTTTTCTTAGGCTTCGGCTGCTTAGTCGGTTTTTTATTTTCTGCTTCTTTTACTTTTCCGTCAGAGCTGATCACCAAATTTTCGGTGCCGCTTCCGGTTTTATAATGAATCGAATAGATCAAAACATCCGATTCTTCTAAAATTCCGAGCAATTCGGATTGAGAAACAGAGCTTCCGAAATCTTTTCCGTCCGAAAGAACGATCACAACTTTGCGACCTTCGGCATTACTGAAAGTTTTTTGCACGGTTTGTTGGATTGCATAATTCAAGACCGTTCCGTCCTGACTTGCCGTTTGAACTTTGTCAATGGCGTCTTTTAGATCAGATCTGCTTGAGGTAAAAGGATTTAGAACTTTTAATTGCGAATCAAAAGTAGCAATTAAGGCTTTATCTTTCGGATTCAATAATTCTACAAAATCTTTGGCGGCATCTTTGATTTTTTCTAAAGAGCTGCTCGTGCTTCCGCTGGTGTCAAGCAATAAAGCAATGCTTAAAGGCTCTTCAACCGTCGTAAAAAAGGAAACATTTTGTTTTACTCCGTCTTCGTAAATCGTAAAATCTTCTTTTTTCAAGTTAGCAATATAGCGTCCTTCGCGGTCACTGACCGTCACCGGAACACTGACCATATTTTTATCTTTAGGAATATTGGATGGCTCAGGCGCTTGGGCAAATAAGCCAAAGGTCAAAGCCAATACTGTCAAAAAAAAGAAAGCGATTTTCATAATTTCCTGATAACTCTTTTGACTAAAATTTCGGTTAAATCCAAAATTTCGAGTCCTTTTTTCTTTATTATAATCAATCCGTCATTTCAGCTTTTGAATAAAATAATACAAACCCGTTAAATTTCTGAGAAAATTAAATTTCAAAAATCCGAACTGCTTCAACACTTTAAAAAGTATAGAGGATTGGTTGAAGCTAAGTCCACAAAAGTTTTTTTGCCTGATTTCAAATCTGTTTGGAAAAAGAATGCAATTTTCGGCAAATTTAATTATCATATCCGTAACCACGATTCGCGGAATTTAATCCCTGCAAAACAAAATGAGTTATCAAACTTGGCAACGTGATAAATTTGAAATCTCGACGGACAAAGCCAGACTACAAATTGATGTTATCCAAAAATTTTTGTCGGAAGAGTCTTATTGGGCGAAAAGCCGAACTTTGGAACAGACTCGAACCGCCATCGAAAACTCAATCTGTTTTGGAATTTACGATGACGAAAAACAAATAGGGTTTGCCCGCGTAGTTTCGGATCAGGCAACATTTGCCTATATCGGAGATGTTTTTGTGTTATCTGAGTATCGGGGACACGGACTCAGTAAATGGCTAATGCAAACAATGCTCGAACATCCTGATTTACAAGGGCTTCGACGTTGGATCTTAGCCACCAAAGACGCTCACGGACTATATTCGCAATACGGTTTCCATGAATTAACATTCCCGGAGCGCTGGATGGAATTACCCGCTCCAAATGCTTATTAGAGTTGAAGTTTTGACTTTGAGCAATGCACACTATCAAAATAGGAAATTGGAAGTTCGAATTTGGAACTAAAACAAATATGGAAGGACGGAAAAGACCTTTAGCTTTAATTATCATTGACGGTTGGGGATACTCCCCTCGACGAGAAGGAAACGCAATTGCTCTGGCGCACACCCCCTATTACGACGAAATTTCTGCCAAATATCCCAAAACTTTGCTTGAAGCTGCCGGAATTAGGGTCGGACTCCCCGAAGGAACCAGCGGAAGTTCAGAGGTCGGACATATGAATATCGGTGCCGGCAGAATTATCCAAACCGAAATCTCTAAGATCAATCAGGCTTTTAAAACAGGTAAATTCTTTGAAAACAAGGTTTTAGTTGAAGCATTAAAAAAAGCAAAAAAAAATAAAGGTGCACTGCATTTGATCGGATTACTTTCCGATGGAGATGTTCATTCTTCGCAAAATCATTTATTCGCCTTGCTCCGTATGGCAAAAGATGCCGGATTACAGGACGTTTTCGTTCATTGCATTTTGGATGGACGCGATGTGATGCCCAGAACTGCCGATGTTTATATCGAAGCCTTGGAAATTAAAATGGCTGACATCGGAGTTGGAAAAATCGCTACTCTGTGCGGTCGTTATTATGGAATGGATAAAGATTTGAACTGGGAACGCACCGCCCGCGCCTACACAATGCTGGTTCATGCCGAAGGCGAACGCGCTTTTGATGCAGTGACAGCAATTCGCGGTTCATTTTTACGCGGAATCAATGACGAATTTATCCAACCAATTGTTTTGGAAGAAAAACCCGGGATTCCGATTGCGACGATCAAAGACAATGATACGGTCATCTTTTTTAATCACCGTGCCGACCGGATGCGTCAATTGGTCAAATCACTTTCGGTTACAGATCTGGATGAGGGGAATTTAGCAATCAAACCCAAAATAAATGTAGTCTGTTTGACTGAATACGACCGGACTTTTAACCTGCCTGTCGCCTTTCCTTTAGAAGAAGAAGAAAATGTTTTAGCTAAAGTTTTTGCCAGAGAAGGGATTTTGAACTGCCGTCTGACCGAAACCGAAAAATATGCCCACGTTACTTATTTTTTCAATGGCGGAGTCGAATCCGAACATCCTTGTGAACAACGGATTTTGATCCAGTCCCCAAAAGTTCCTTCGTATGAAACCCAGCCTGAGATGGGGTGTTTCAAAGTCACGGATAAACTTTTACGCGGACTTGAAGCAGGCGAAAACGATGTTTTTATCGTTAATTTAGCTGCCGCCGATATTATTGCTCATAGCGGAAATATCAATAAAACCATTGAATCAGTTCAGTTTATTGATACTTGTCTGGGCGGAATTCTACAGAAGATCCGTGAGTTGAATGGAATTGCGATCATCACCTCCGATCACGGAAATTGCGAGGAAATGGTCAATTTAGACACGGGCGAAATCAACAATACTCACACTAAAAATCCTGTTCCATTTCATTTGATTGATGGGGAATCAAACGGATTAAAACTCCGCACAGACGGCGCGCTTGAGGACATCGCTCCAACAATTCTGGGAATTTTAGGCATCGAAAAACCTGCTGAAATGACAGGTAACGATTTAAGGAAAGTGTAAAATGATTACTTCAATTCACTACAAAAACTTTAAGGCTTTGCAGGATGCCACACTTCCGCTTGGACGTTTTACTTTGATTGTTGGAGCTAATGGGACGGGGAAATCTACTGCGGTGAAATCACTGGAGATGTTTAAATCACCTGCAAGGTATTTGTGGAATGATATTATCTCAAAGTCTTTAATCTCAAATGATTCTCTTTCAACAGTGGATATTGAATCAGATAGATTTGGAAATGCAAAAGTCCAATTTAGCCAGACAAGTCACAAAGGAAGTTTTTCGGGTAATCCAAATCTTGAAAAATTGATTATTGAATTTAGGCTATTTAGTTTTGACTCTTCTAAAATTTCTGCTCCCGTTCCAATCCAAGCAAATACAATTTTAGAAGAATCTGGTAGAGGGTTAGCAGGCGTGTTAGACCAACTTCGTGATTCTGAGCCTGAGAGATTTGAAGAATTAAATGCAGAATTAAATCGTTGGTTTTACGAATATGACCGTATTTTATTTGAAGTTCCGGCAGATGGACAAAAATCTTTTTTGCTGAGAACAACAGTTGGAAAACATAAAATCAAAGCCAGTGAACTTTCAGACGGAACGCTTTTAGCTTTAGCATATTTAACGATTGCATATTTGCCGAATCCGCCGAAGATTGTTGCTTTTGAAGAACCCGAAAAAGGCATTCATCCAAGACTTTTGCGAAATATTCAAGAAGCGATGTATCGGCTTGCTTACCCGGAAAATTACGGTGAGAAACGTGAGCCGATTCAAGTTATTGCTACTACACATTCGCCTTATCTACTTGATCTTTTCAAAGATAACCCTGAAGAAATCGTCATCTCAAGCAAAGACGAAAAAGGCGTTCATTTCGAGCGTTTAATTGATAAACCGCACATCAAAGAAATTTTACAAGATGCTCCCCTCGGCGAAATTTGGTATAGCGGAGTTCTGGGAGGCGTTCCTGCTCACATATGAAAATAGCCTTTTTTAGCGAATCTGTCGCGGACGAATCTGCCCTCAAAATTTTAGTTTCAGGAATTTTACAAGAAGAAATAGAAGAAACTGATCTACCAAATAAACTAATATATCGAAGCTGCACACATCTTGATAAAGATTTACCGGCTGTCATCAACGCAGTTCATTATAACTCAAATGCAGAGGCTTTAATTGTTGTTTCCGATTCAGACGACACACCTGTTCATATTAATGACCACGAAGAAAATGAAAATGAAAAGTGTCGTCTTTGTCAGCTCAGAAAGGCGATTGAAAAATCACTTTCAAAATTGCAAACATTTGAAGGAAAAAATTTGCTGAAAGTTGCTATTGGAGTTCCTGTTCCTGCAATTGAAGCGTGGTATTTAATCGGAATAAATCCGCAAGTTTCCTCAAACTATTGGATTCGTTTTCAAAATGGCGAAAAAATAAGATACGACAGGCAAAAGTTAAAAGAACAAGTTTACGGAACAGCCCGTCCCTCGCTTAAATTAGAAACAGAACGAGCAATCGAAGAATCAACTAGAATTGTTGAAAATGAATTAATAGAGGATTTAGAAACTAACTTTCCGCAAGGTTTTGGCAAAATGGCTGATGAAGTTAGAAATTGGAAATGAGGAGATTGTTCAAATTTTGTCAAATAAAGATTTAGAATTCAAAAATATTCTCATTCTCAATTTCGGACAGCTTGGCGATGTTGTTCTGAGTCTTCCTGTTCTTTCCGCCATCAGAGAAAGATTTCCCAACGCCAAAATCACATTTATGGGCGGCAAAGCAGTTGCCGAAGTCGTTAAACTTTCGGGTTGTTCCGATGCTCAGATCATCGTTGACCGTGTCCAATTGCGTGATAGCGCAAAACTCTGGTCAATCCAGCAAATTTTCAAATTAATTGGCGAAGTTCGGCGTGAAAGATTTGATTTCGTGATTGATTTGCATAGTCTTTCCGAAACAAATCTGCTTGGATTTTTGTCGGGCGCAAAAACGAGACTTTATTCCAATCGGGAAAACCGTTCGCTTGATCGACTTTCCAATTTTCGTCCGCGTCCGCCGCTTGAGGACAAGTCTAAACATATTGCCGACAGATATTTAGATGTGATTAAGCCGTTAGCGATTGAAAATGTCAAACGCATTGCCAAAATTACTCCGAATCTGATGGATTTGGGATTTGTCGAAAATTTATGGCAAAAACACGGGCTTGACGATTCAACAATCGGTTTATTTCCGGGTGCGGGACATCCTTTGCGTCGTTGGAGCCTGCAAAATTTCGGAAAATTAGCTGAATTGCTGCATAGTTCTCACAAAATTGCGGTCTTTTTAGGTCCTGAAGAGCGAGAATTGCGCGGGGAAATTGAAAAAACTTTTCCGGCTGAAACCGTAATTTTTGACAATTTGAATCTGGCTCAATTCGTTGCGGCTTTATCCAGATTATCCGTTTTTGTTTCAAATGATACAGGTCCGGTGCATTTAGCGGCGGCAGTTGAAATTCCGGTGGTAATGCTGCTCAAACGAAGCGATTTTTCCGATTACCACTTTTCGCCGTTAGCTACGCATTTGCGAATGTTGGGAAAATCTGAGATTGACGACATCAATCCGAACGATGTTTTCCAAGCCGTTAATGAATTGCTAAACGAAAAAGGAAATAAAGTAAAAAGTAAAAAGTAAAAAGGCAAAAGTAAAAGCTTTTTTTCAAATCTTTGCGTCTTTGTTTCTTTGCGTCTTTGCGTTAAATTATTTTTATTACTTCCTCAAAACCCGCGTAATTTCGCCGGGTGCGCTTTCTGTTCCCTGTGAATCAACTGCCCGAATGTAATAAAAATAAATTTCGCCTGATTCGACACCCTCGTCTTTAAATTCGGTAGTTTTCAAAGGCTCTTTGTTCCGGCGTTCCCATTGGTCAAGCGGGACATTTTCATCTGCCGAACGATAAATATTGTAGCCGACAAAATCAACTAAAGGATTTTGCTCGTGGACGTTTCCGGCGTGGTCGGTAAAAGTGGTTTTCGGTGTGAGCGGTGCGCTTTCCGTTCCATTATCATAGACTTGGGTGAGCTTATAAAAATATCTTTTTCCGACTTCTGCGGCGGGATCGTTAAAATTTCCTTCGGGAATCGGATCATCTGTTAATCTTGCCCAAAAGACAAACGGCAAATTTTCATCCGTCGAACGGTAAACGTGATAGCCAATGACCTTTCGCTCAATCCGGTTTAAGGCTCTCCGCTTCATTTTTTGTCTCAATAGTTTCTTGTTCATAACCCTTTTTATTGTAGCTGATTATCAATTTTAGAGAAATCTGCAAAATATTTTGATGAGAACGTCACCCTTTTGAATCATATTTTAATCGGAGGTTTTTTAGATTATGGGAATGATGATTTTGGGCGATGCGGCGTATATTCCGCACGAAGAGTTTGTCAAAAAAATCAAAGAAGCGTGCATTTTATTGCGGGACAAAGCAGGTTCGCGTTACACGACGCTTTATAACAACGTCAAATTGATCAAAGCAAACAGCCGCAGCGGAGCGGACATCAACACTACGAATATTGACATTGCCCGTAAAACTTTTGACGCTTCGGTAACCTGGTTAGCCAGCGTTTTGATTCACGAAGGGGTTCATTTGGAACAATACAAAGCTGGTAAAGATTATTCGGGACAGGCGGCAGAACTGGCTTGCAATAAAGTTCAACTGGAGGTTTTAAGATTGATCGGTGCGCCGCAAAGCGAAATCTCTTACTTATTAGCTCAGGACGGAATGCACTTTGATTTAAATGGTGACGGCGTTTATGATTGGAAAGACTATTATTTAAGAGACTATTGATTTTCAATCTGTTGTGCCGATAAAAATTTTAATCATCGAAAACGAAACCTTGATTCGGGTCGGAATTCGCACTGTCCTGTTGAGTGAGCCTGATTTTGAAATCATTGGCGAAGCCGAAACAAGTGATGAAGGTTTCAAGATTTTTCAAACCCGACAGCCTGATGTAACTCTGATGAGTTTGCGTCTCAAAGAAAGTTGCGCGATTGATGACGTTAAAACTTTCCGCGACGTTAACCCAAAAGCCAAAATCATTATTTTAGCTCCTCGCGCAGGCGATGGCGAAATTACCAAAGCCTTGAAACAAGGCGCATTAGGCTATGTTTTGAAAGATATTTCGCCTGCCGAATTGGTTAAAGCAATTCGTGTAGTTTCCAACGGGAAAAAATATATTCCAACGGAAGTTGCCGAAGTTTTGACCGAACATCTCGGAATGGAAGAATTAACTCCGACCGAATTGATCGTTTTGCGAATGATCGTCGGCGCAATGACCAACAAAGAGATCGCATTCAGTCTGGACGTTTCGGAAAACACCATCAAAACCCATATCAAAAATATTTTCGACAAGCTCGGTGTTTCCGATAGAACGGCAGCAACGACAACTGCTATTCGGCGCGGATTAGTGCGAATGGATGTATGAAGAGTCAAAAGTCAAAGGTCAAAAATTAAACAAAAATATGAAAAGACGTGACTTATTAAAATCAGTCGTGGCACTTCCCTTTTTGGCAACCGCTGTTTTTGGCAAAAATTCTATGGCAGGTAAAAAAATTCTTAAACCGAAACGATTAAGTAAAGGCGACACGGTTGGATTGATCGCTCCGGCAAGCAATGTTGAGACAGATGAATTTAATCGTGCGGTGCAAAATCTTGAAGGTTTGGGATTCAAGGTCAAAGTCGGTAAAAATGCCCGCAACCAAAACGGATTTTTAGCCGGAACAGATAAAGAACGTCTGGAAGATTTGCATTGGGCTTTTTCGGATTCGGAAATTAAAGCCGTCTGGTGCGTGCGCGGCGGCTACGGTGCGTCACGGCTTTTGCCAAGCATTGACTATAATCTGATCAAGAAAAACCCGAAAATTTTGATCGGCTATTCCGATATTACGGCATTACATCTGGCGATTCCAAACAATACGGGATTGGTTACTTTTCACGGTCCGGTAGCCTCCTCAAATTACAATGATTACACCAAAAATCACGCTCTCGACGTGCTGATGAATCCGACCGCGCCGTATAAAATCGAGCTTTCGGAATTTAACAAAACAAACGAATCATTTCTTTATAAAACTGAAGTTATTTCCAAAGGAAAAGCACATGGACGATTGATCGGCGGCAATCTTTCTTTACTGGCAGCATTGGCAGGAACTCCGTTTGGCTTAAAAAACATAAAAGGCAAAATTCTGTTTATCGAAGATGTCAACGAAGCCCCTTATCGAGTTGACCGAATGCTCACCCAGCTTCGCCAAAGTGCTGATTTAAAATCGCTTGCCGGAATCGCCTGCGGGATTTTTGAAGACAGTAGCGCACGACGAAAAACTGCGGCAGAAATCGTGCCGCCAACCCAAATTGATGTCATCAAAGAACGTTTAGGCGATTTGGGAATTCCGATAATTTACGGACTTTCTTTCGGACATATCCGCGAACAATTTACCTTACCGATTGGAATCGAAGCTGAATTAGACACGGAAAACTCAACCCTGACTTTTTTAGAACCGAGTGTTGTCTAAACTGTGCATCTTTTTGACTTAAATCCAATTATATGTAAAAAAATAGTGACAAAAATAGTTAGCTTAAAATATACTGTCTAGCTATGAAAAATCTTACACTTACTTCTCTCTTCGTTTTATTTTTTTTCAGTTGTAATTTTGCTCAAACTCCAACTCCAACCCCATCTGCCAATGACGAAAATGATGTGGTCAAAGTGTCAACTTCTATCGTCCAGCTTGATGCAGTTGTAACTGATAAAAAAGGTAATCCTGTCAATAATTTAACCGCAGAAGATTTTGAGATTTTACAAGATGGAAAAGCGCAGAAAATCACTAACTTTTCTTACATCAGCCGAATTATTGATTCAACGGCAACCGAGCAGACTTTGGTGCCGAAACAAGATAAAAAAAATCAAGTTCCGCCTGTTTCATTTCGTCCAAAAGAAATTGGGCGAATAATTACTTTTATTGTTGATGATGATATTAGTAGTTTTAGCGGGATAGAAGCAGCTAAAGCGGGATTGGAGAAATTTGTCAAAGAACAAATGTTACCTACCGATGTGGTTGCAATTTATCAAACCCGTGGTGGAAGTTCATTACTCCAACAATACACTTCGGATAAGTCTCGACTTTTACAAATCATAAAAAAAATTCGGTGGTTTCCCAGTAAAGGAATTGGCGGAGTTAATGATGGTGATTATGAAACTATCCAAAACAACGCTAGTGAAAAAGAGCAAGATAAAAAACAACGAGAAGCTATTGAAGAACTCCGCAAAAACAAAAAATCTGTTGGCACTTTGGGAGTAATTAGATATGTAATCAACGGATTGCGGCAAGTTAGCGGACGAAAGATATTATTTCTTTTATCTGATTCACTTCCTCTTATGTCAGCGAGGGAAGAAGGAATGACTCTTTCAGATAGCTATTCTCTTGCTAACGATTTAGTTGAATTTGCAAATCGCTCATCTGTTGCTATCAATACGATTGACTCTCGCGGATTGACCAACCCTTCAATAATTGATGCCTCTAGTGATATTGAAGGAATTGCAAGAAAAGATGGACAGACTTTAACCTCTACCCTTCTTGCTAGAAGAACTCAGGAAGATAATCGAAGGCGTAGTGGTTTAGCCTATCTCGCTAATGAAACAGGTGGTAAGTTTTACGAGAATATGAATTTTTTGGATGTCCCAATTAAGAAGGTTTTGGACTCAGAAAAAGGTTATTATTTGCTTGCCTACGAACCGGACGATGAAACATTTAATGGCAAAAAATTTCATAAGATACAAATTAAACTAAAACGTGATGATTTGGTAGTTAGTTCTCGTTCCGGCTTTTACGGAGTAACCGACGAAGAGATTCGTCCAAAACCCAGAACAGAAAACGGAGAGCTTTATAATGCCCTAACAGCTCCGCTTCCTAATGCAGATTTGAACATCCGCCTTTCGGCTTATTTTGCCAACAATCCAAATAAAGGCAATTTTATTCACGCCCTTTTGTATATTGACGGCAAAGACATTACTTTTCTCGATGAACCGGGCAATACCAAAAAGGTTGTTTTTGATATAGTTGCAGTCACTTTGAGCGAAAAGAATGAGGTAATTGACGATAAGAATCAAACTGCAACTGTTCATATTCCATTGGACAAAGTTGAAGAAGTCCGTCGAGACGGTCTGATCTATTCGATTGATGTGCCGATTAAAAAAGACGGAACTTATACTTTTCGCACTGCGCTGCGCGATCAGGCTGCCAAACGGTTAGGCTCGTCAAGCCAGATTATTGATGTTCCCAATTTGAGC
The DNA here is from genome assembly GCA_019694395.1 of Pyrinomonadaceae bacterium. GTDB lineage: Bacteria > Acidobacteriota > Blastocatellia > Pyrinomonadales > Pyrinomonadaceae > JAIBCC01. Next base: position 103,020 of record JAIBCC010000006.1, read on the forward strand.
AAAAATAGATTACTGATGTCAGGTTTGATGGTTAGCGGAGTAGATTCCAATGGCAATTTGCTTCCGACGGAATCGGGTGACAGGGCTTTTTCATCTGTTGTTTCCCCGTCAATTGCGGCAATTCGCCAGTTTAAGCGAAACTCTGTTGTGGCATATACTTACACGCTCTACAATGCCAAACCGGATGCCGCCAGCAATTTACCTAAATTGACGATTCAAACAAATTTGTATTATGACGGCAAACTGATTTCCGAAGGACAACCGCAGCCCGCTGAGATTGGAAAACAATCGGATCTGAATCGAATAGATGATTTCGGATATATAAAATTAAATGCTGAAGTCGCAAAGGGAGATTATGTTTTACAGGTCATAATCAAGGATTTAACTACTAATCAAATCACCTCGCAATGGATTGATTTTGAAGTAGTTGAATAGAATATTTCTACACGGGAGAATCTCAATGAAGCTCATTATTTTTACAACTATTTTGCTTTTAACTGTTGGTTTCACAACCTTTGCCCAAAATCCAACATCAACTCCGACGCCTGATGACGATGTGGTAAAAATTACGACAACTTTAATTCAGATTGATGCAACCGTAACGGATAAAAAAGGCAACATCGTCAAAGATTTAAAACCGGAAGATTTTGAAGTTTACGAAAACGGAAAACGGCAGAATATTACAAATTTTTCGTTCATCACGTTCGGTTCAAAAAATAGTCAGACGAATACGGAAAATCAATCGAATAAAGCAGAAAGCCCTAAAACTCCGATTCCGATTCCCCCCGTCAGATTAAAACCTGAGCAAATACGCCGAACATACGCAATTGTGGTGGATGATTTGACCCTGTCATTTTCAAGTATTTTTTGGGTAAAAAGTGATCTCAAAAGATTTGTTAATGAACAGATGGAAGAGGGCGATTTGGTTGCAATTCTCCGCGTTGGCACAGGACTTGGGGCATTACAGTCTTTTACCTCAGATAAGCGACAATTGTTGGCGGCGGTAGAGAAAATTCGTTGGAATACTTTATCAAACCCGTTTTCGTATGAACCGATTCAACCTAACATAATTGATGAACTTCCCGGTGGGAAGAATGTATCAGCTGAGCAAGAAAAACAAAGAGAGGAAAAACAAAAGGCGATAAAACTTCAAAAAGATAAAGAAGCAGATTTAAGAGACTATCCTTCACTCAAAGCATTGGATTATGTCATCAACGGAATGAAAGATTTGCCGGGACGAAAATCCGTGATGTTTTTCTCCGAAGGGTTTAAGACATTTACTCGTGATGAGTATCCCCCTAAAATCCCAAGACCAACCAAAGTATTTGATGCTCTTCGCGCCGTTATTGAGTCAGCTACCCGTGCCTCGGTAGTGGTTTATACTTTTGATCCAAGGGGCGTTTATGCCCCGGGTGCAGAGGCGCAGGATGATATTGTCGGACTTGCCCGCAGTCCGACTGCCGGTAACTCCCAAGAAATTCGAGTGTGGGAAGATAATGTTAATAATTCAATAGACACATTACGATATTTAGCTCAAGAAACCGGAGGAATAGCCAATTTAGGAAATAGCATCACCAAGGGAATCGAAAAAGTTTTCAACGACCAAAGCTACTATCTCTTAGGCTATCAACCGGATTCCGAAACATTTGATCCTAAACAATCTAAATTCAATAAACTGGTGATTAGACTCAAACGACCTGATTTAAAAATCCGGTATCGAAGCGGATTTTACGGGGTAACAGATGATCAGATAAACCAGACTAAAAACAATCGAACTCCGCAACAAAAAATATACGCCGCAGTATCTTCGCCATTTGATGGAAAAGAAATAAATCTTAGTCTTTACCCTATTTTTTACAATGATTTTCAAGACAGAAATTTTATTCGGACATTAGTCCACATTGATGCTAAGGATTTGACCTTTGCACTTGAGCCGGATGGATTTTATAAAACGACCTTTGAAATCCTCGCCGGAATTTTTGATACCAATGGCAGTTCTGCCAATAACAGAATTTCGCAAAATACTTTGCGATTTAGCCCTGAGAATTATCAACGAGTGCAAAAAGAAGGCGTAGTTTATAATCTGGAAACTCCGATTATTGTGACAGGCGGCTATCAATTTAGAGTTGCATTACGCGATGTTGCCAGCGATAAAGTCGGTTCGGCTTCACAATTTATCGAAGTTCCAAATTTGAAAAAGAAAAAACTAACTCTTTCGCAGTTAATTGTCCGAAATTATCCGTTGCAAAAATGGAATGAAATACTGAACGGGCAAAATATAAATTTCAATGCAGAAAAAGGATTATTTCTCGCTAATACTTCCTTGCGTGAGTTCAAACGCGGAACAGTAATGTCCTATTACTACATCATTTACAACACTAAATTTGACTCTCGAACATCTCCAAAACTTGAAGTTCAGACCAAACTTTTTAAAGACGGAAAATTATTAATGGAAAATGAACCACAACCACTTGATGTGAGAAATCAGAAAGATTTACTGCGAATTGAAACCTCAAATGCTGTTACTCTTGGAACTGATTTAACAACAGGTGATTACATTCTGCAAATAGTTGTAATTGATAAAAATGCCGATAAGAAAAAACAGATTGCCACACAATGGATTGATTTTACGATTGTCGAGTAAGAAATTACTAAGAAATCACTATATACTCCAATGACTTGAGACTTGAGACCTAAGACTTTAGACTCTAAAAAATGGACATCATCATCGGCACAGCCGGACACATTGATCACGGAAAAACCGCACTCGTCAAAGCCTTAACAGGAGTTGATGCAGACCGTTTGCCCGAAGAAAAAAAGCGCGGAATCACAATTGATCTGGGTTTTGCCGAATTGGATTTAGGCGAAGTCCGCATCGGTTTTGTGGATGTTCCGGGACATGAGCGGTTTGTCAAAAATATGTTGGCGGGCGCACACGGAATTGATCTGGTCGCGTTGGTTATCGCCGCTGATGAAGGCGTGATGCCGCAAACCCGTGAACATTTTGAAATTTGCCGTTTGCTTGAAACTAAAACGGGGCTAATTGTTCTCACTAAAACGGATTTGGTTGATGAAGAACTGCTTGAATTAGTCAAACTTGATGCACAGGAACTCGTCCAAAACTCATTCCTCGAAAATGCTCCGATGATTCCCGTCAGTGCCAGAACAGGCGCAGGGATTGATGAATTAAAGTCCGTTATCAAAAATCTTGCTCAAACAATTCCGGCGCGAAAAAATGAAATGGTTGCTCGTTTGCCGATTGACCGGAGTTTTACCATCAAAGGATTCGGCGCAGTTGCCACCGGAACTTTGGTTGCCGGAGAAATTAGTGTGGCGGACGAAATGGAGCTTTTGCCTATTGCGCGAAAAGTTCGCGTGCGAGGATTGCAGACACACGGGAAAATGGTCGAATTAACTCACGCCGGACAACGAACCGCAGTTAATCTTGGCGGGGTTGAACACACGGAAATTGAACGCGGACAAACACTTGCTCCGATTGGCATTTTGCGTTCAACTCAGATTTTTGATGCTGAAATCGAAGTTTTAAAAGATGCGAAAAAGCCTTTGAAATCACGGGCGCGGGTGCGGGTTCACGTTGGCACGCTGGAGGCTTTGGCACGAGTTCAAATCATCAACGAAAAAGATGAAATCGCTCAAGGTGAAAAAGGCTTTGTCCAATTTCGTTTGGAAACACCGGTTGTTGTTTTACCGAATGAACGCTTTATCGTTCGCTCATATTCGCCGCAAATCACGATTGCCGGCGGCAAAATTCTTGACGGTTTAGCCAATAAGCATCGGCGCAAAGATTTAACTGAAACAATTGATTATTTACAAAAACTTGCCGATTCTTTGAAAAATGACGATAAGCAAACCGAACTCAAGCTTTTTTTGGAAAACTCAGGAGAATCCGGTGCAAATTTCCGTGATTTGCAAGCACGAACAGGTTGGATTGATTCGATTTTGCGGAAAAATCTACAAGAAGTTTTGCAGAAAAAAAGCGTGATTGAGGCGGACGGGATTTTTCTTTCGCGCAATATTTTTGAAGATTTAGCCAGGAAAACCATTCAAACAATTCAGGCTCATCACAAAGCCGAACCGCTAGTCAAAGGGATGATGCGCGAAACTCTGCGCGAAAAAGTTTTTACTCATTTACCGACTGAAATTTTTAAAAAAACTTTGCAGATTTTGAACGAACGCGGCGAAATTTCAGCAGAAAAAGATGTAGTTCGGGCGGCTTCTTACAGCCAAAATCTTTCCGCGAACGACAAACAAATTTTGGAAAAACTGAAAAAGATTTATGAAACGGCAAAACTTGAAGTGCCGACGCTCGAAAATGCTTTGGCTGAATCGGTTATCGGCACCAAATCAAAACCTGTGGAAGCCCGAAAGGTCTTTCAACTTTTACTTGATTCAGGCGAAATCATAAAAATTAGTAACGATTTTTATTTTTCGGGCAAAATTATTAATGAATTGGTTGAAAAACTGAAAAACTACGCGGCAAAAACTTCTGACAGATTGATTGATGTGCCGAGCTTTAAAGATTTGGCAGGAATCTCCCGCAAATACGCAATTCCCCTGCTTGAATATTTTGACCAAATAAAAATCACCCGCCGGGCAGGTGATAAAAGGTTAATCTTATAAAGTTTTTAGAATTTTTTTAGCGAACAGAATAAGCAATCCGCCGATTCCTAAACTTATTGGCTTCACTATCATTCGGAGCAACCGGTTGTGTAGCCCCATATCCGGCTGTTTGTAAAATTGACGAATTAACGCCATTTTTAACCAAAGCATTTCTAACAGCAGTAGCACGATTTAAGGATAAAGTCTGGTTGGATTTTGGATTTCCATCCGAATCAGTATGCCCGCCAACTTCAATTTTTGTATTAGCCGGAAGTTTTTTCATTAAATTTGCAGCTCTGACAATAAAGTCATTATCAACCGGCTTGATATTGAATTTATTTTTATCAAACTGAATGATATAAAGATTCATCGCAAAGAGTAATTGATTGACGGTAAACGTTTTTCCGTTCTTGTCATCATTTTCGAGTTTTGATATTTCGGTTATGGCACAATTACGGGACGTCTCATAGTCTCCGGCAAATTTTGGTTGACAGTCTTTTGGAATATCCGTTGGAGGATTGCCATTACCAATTGTTGGAGTTTTCGTAGCTTCTATGTTGCCAGTTGAAGTGCAGCGGGCAATCATTGGAATACTATCGCCGTTATTTCCTTTAATATCCTGAGCTTCGCAGGTAAAGTTTGGATTTTTGATCTCAATTTTTTTGGTTTCTCCGGCGCGCAATCCGGTTAATCTGATTGTTCCGTCATCCGAAGTTACACCCCAATTTGAACCGTCAATCAAAATATCACTGCGTGGAGGCGCACCTTTTAAGACAACTTCAAAGCCGGTTTTGTTAAGGAAAAGAAAATAAACTCCAGCCAAGACAATAATTGCAAAAAAGAACATCAGCAATAATCCGCTGACTGCCCAAACCCATCCCGGAATTCCGCCTTTCTTTTTTTTCTTATCTTCTTCTTCCTCTTTTTCGTCGAATTTGAATTTTGCAGGTTCGGAATTCTGATATTTATCCTTTTCGCTTTGCGGCAAATGAATAAAAGGCGTTGTGTGTCCAAAATCTTCTTGCCGGGATGAACCGAAATCCTCCCGCACGGGAGGCTGTTCATATTGATTCGGCTGGTTAAAAGGAAGATTAATGTTTGCCTGCGTCATTCCCCATTCATCAACTTTCGGCGGCGGATTGCTGCTCGGCTGAATGATTTGCGGAGTTTGCGGAGGAGTAAACGCCGGTTTTTTCCATTGATCTGCCTGCAAATCCTTAGGATTATAATTGTAATTTGTTTTTTCCCAATCGTTTGCCGGTTCATTCCCGTAACTAGGCGCATTATTTTGGGGTAATTTAATGTTCGGCGTAGTCATCGAAAAATCATCGGGCGGAAGCGGTTTGGGTTTATTAGGATCAGACACGGCTATTTCTCCTTTTCCAACTAAAATCAAAGTTCACAAAAATCTGACGAAAGAAAATAGATATTTTGCGTCATTCAACGCTAAAACACGACTTGTTCTCTGTCAAGTTTTTATTCCTCTTCACACCATTTTCTCGTAATTTCGTGACGATATGCAAACATTTTTTCAAGTTTTGGCAAAATGGCAAAAGGTGCGGCAATTTTCCCTAAAAACCACATTGGCGGCTCAAACTCAATTTCATCATGCAAAATCGCGCCTGATTCGTGAGGCAAAATCAGATGCTGATGCCGCCAATTTTTAAAAGGTCCCGAAATCTGAACATCTTCAAACATTTTAGGCGGTTCGTATTTAGTGTGTTCAGCCACCCAACGCGTCGGAATCAAGCCGAAAATTTTGGTTTCGATGATGGCTTGAGAGCCAACTTTGGAAATATCGGCTTTTTGAATGATTTTTGCATTTTCCCAAGGCGGCAGTAATTTTTCAAAAGCGTCCGGCAATTCGTGAAAAGCAAAAACTTTTTCGGGCGTAGCGTGAATAATTGTTTCTTTGACAAACTGCATTTTTTATTTGGTTAGCGAATATTTATGCAAAAAGTCGGTGAACTTTTCCAAATCGTAACTTCGTGCTTTCTTTTTCTCGTATTCCTTTTTCATAAAGGCATCTTTATCTTTAACATCACTTGGCACAACGATCGGCAAATCAGGTTCTTCTAATTCAGAAGTGTCTTGTGATTTCAGAAGAGTTCCGTCTTTTTCCAAAACGTAAAGATGCGGATAACCAGGAATTTCGGGATAATTTGAGAGAAAGGCTTTATTTTCGTTTTCTTCGCTCATATTGATTTTTACCCAAACGAAATTTTTATCGCGCAATTTGGCTAAATCTTTGTGCTGCATCAGATAAACATCCATTTTGCGGCACCAAACACACCATTCGCCGCCAATGTCCAAAACAATTCGCTTATTTTCTTTTTGTGCCTTGGCAATTGCCGTTTGTAAATCTGCGTTCGGATCACGTTTCGGATCGAATTTTTCGCGTTTGGCTTCAAGTTTTTGAAACTCGGTTAATTTAGTTTTTTGTTTCGAATTAGATTGAGAAAAAATAAGGCTTGTAAAAATAAGAACTGAGCCAAAAGAGTAAATTAAATTTTTCATAAAAACTTCCTAAAATCTGAAAATACTTTTTCGATAAGCATAAATCAAAATGAAACATATCAGCAAAAATAAAAGGTGAAATATTGCTGATTCAAACGAATGACTATCGTCATAAATTGAGCCGGAGTATTCCTCCCAATGCCACGGAAAAAATTTGAAATCAAGTTGCGGAACAGGAATTCCCAAATGTTTATTGGCTATTCCTGCGCCTAAATCAATTACATCAGGTAAAATTGATCCGATAAAGCAAATTAAAACTAAAAGCCGATTTTGTTTTTGGGCAAGCCAAAGAGTCAAAATTAAAAGGACTATGGCAAAAGCAACATCAAATTTTGAAGGCAATGGATAATTATGCGGCAGAAAATCTAAAATGCCGTGAATTAAAATTCCTGAAACAAAACCAATTGCGTATCTTTTCAAAGCCGCTACTGAACGCCAATTTCCTGTCGGACTCAAAACTGCTGCCGTTGCAATACTTCCAAGTGTGTGAAAAGTTACATTCATTTTATGCTTATTTTGTTCCCACAAAGGCGCAAAGATCGCAGAATTAATGTAAAACACTTTCTATAAATTATTGACAACTCTTTTGATACCATTTTTTATCAATTCAACGTTAAAATTTATCAACAATCCGAGTTTTTTATCAGCAAGCCGCAAATAAGTCAAAAGCACCTTTCCGTGAATCGGAGCTAACGCTTCGATTGATTTTGTTTCGACAATGACTTTGTTTTCAACCAATAGATCAGCCCGAAATCCAAGTTCAAGTTTGACCTCTTCATAAATTACGGGAATTGGCAGTTCAGTGATTACTTTCAACCCGCGTTTTCGTAATTCATACGCAAGTGCCGCTTGATAGACTGATTCTAGTAAACCGGGACCTAATGTTGTGTGAACTTTGAAAGAACAATCAACAATTATTTTGGCAATTTCATTTTCCTGCATAGATTTTTCACGCAAAGGCGCAAAGAGCGCAAAGGAGGCAGGATAATTTTGGAGTTCGTCATAGTCTATTGGAATATTAACCGAATTGTCAAAAATCACATTGATTATTTACTTATTTCTCAGTATTTTAGCGCACTTTCTTACTTTGCGCTCTTTGCGCCTCTGCGTGATTCAAATCTTCTCATTCAACAAATCCCAAACTTTTCTTAAATGTCTTTCTTCAACCCGAATGCTTCCTACCGAAAGGCGTAAAGTAAATTTGCCGTTCAGTTTGGTATGAGACAAATACGCCTCGCCTGAAACGTTGATCTCGTTCATTATTTTTTCGTTCAAAACATCCAAATCTTCAACATTTTTCGGACAGGCGCGGAAACAACACAGTGCAAACGGAACAGGCGCCAGTATTTCAAAATTTTCCGAATCGTCAACCCAATTGGCAAACAATCGTGCTAAACGACAATGTTCACGGATTCTTTCGATCAAGCCTTCCTGTCCGAAATAACGCATCACAAACCATAGTTTTAATGACCGGAACCTGCGACCAAGCTGAATTCCGTAATCCATTTGATTAGTTACGGTTTCGGTTACTTTCAGATATTCGGCAACCAAGGAAAAAGTCTGCTTGAGCAAATCCAAATCTTTAACATATAAAACCGACAGATCAAACGGCGTAAAGAACCATTTGTGCGGATTGGTAACAATTGAATCGGCGCGTTCCCAGCCTTTAAAATAAAATTGAAATTCAGGCACAACCGCTGCACTTCCTGCGTATGCCGCGTCAACGTGCAGGAAAATGTTGTTGCGCTGACAAATATCAGCAATTTTATCAACCGGATCAATGCTGGTGGTCGAAGTCGTGCCGATAGTCGCCACTACGCAAAACGGTAAATGTCCGCGAGCTTTATCATCCTGAATCGCTTCACGCAATTTTTCCGCATCCATTTCAAAGCGCTCGTTGGTCGGAATTTTGACTAAAGATTGCGTTCCAAGTCCAAGTAAAACCACCGCCTTATCAATCGAACTATGAGTTTGTTCCGAACAATAAACCCGCAGCAAAGGCAAATCGGTGCGCCCGCTCATCCCTTTTTCACGAATGCCGAGATTTAACTTTTCCCGCGCCATCGCAATCGCGTGCAGAGTCGAAATTGAAGCCGTGTCATAGATCAAACCGTGAAAATCTGCGGGCAAACCCATCATTTGTCGTAACCAATCCAAAACGATCGGCTCTAATTCGGTCGAAGCGGGCGAAGTTCTCCACAACATTGCTTTCATATCAAAAGCGGCGGTCAGCATTTCACCAAAGACACCAACGGAACTGGTCGAAGTTGAAAAAAGTCCGTGAAAATTCGGATGATTCCAATGCGTTACAGCAGGTAGAATCAAGTTTTCCACATCCTCTAAAATCTGTGGAAAACTTTCGCCTTGGATCGGCGCGGATTTTGATAAGGCATTGGTTAAATCATTCGGCTGATTTTGTGATAAAACAGGAAAATGTTCGAGATTTTCAAAATAATCGGCAATAAAATCAATGATTTCGTATCCGAATTTGCGAAAATCCTCTTTTGGCATATCGCCCAGTTTTTTTTGTAATTGGCTCATATTTCTAAGAAAAAGTTTTACTTTTATAACAAAAAAGTATAATATGCCTAACATTTACCGCAACTTTCTTAAGACAAAAATTTATGACTGAAGAAACAAACGAAGGTTTTGTTCGAGGTTTAGGGCTTTACGATTCCACGATGATTGTCGTTGGAATTATGATTGGATCGGGAATTTTCATCGTTTCTGCCGATATTGCACGTCAAACAGGTTCACCGGGAGGATTGCTCCTAACTTGGGTTATTACCGGAATTTTGACAATGTTCGGGGCTTTAAGCTACTGCGAGCTTGCCGGAATGATGCCTAAAGCAGGCGGTCTCTACAATCATTTGCGCGAGATTTACTCGCCGTTGTGGGGATTTCTTTACGGTTGGACATTCTTTTTGGTGATTCAAACGGGAACAATCGCCGCCGTTGCGGTCGGTTTTGCCAGATTCATCGGTGTTTTAGTTCCGGCGATTTCTCCTGAAAACTATATTGTCGCACCGATTCATCTTTCTTCGGGTTACGCACTAAGTCTTTCAACGCAACAGCTTGTAGCCGTTTTGATGATAATTTTTCTGACCTTCCTGAATATGCAGGGCTTACTATTTGGAAAATGGATTCAAAACATTTTCACTTCAGCTAAAACACTTTCATTGATCGCTTTGATTTTATTGGGAATCATCATTGGCGGAGCAGCCGGAACTTTTTCGGGCAATATGTCAAATTTGTTCACGCCGCAAAATCCTGCACTTATCGAAGGATTAACGGTAAAAGACGGAATACTCGGAATTATCGTCGCTTTTTCAGTTGCTCAGGTCGGTTCTCTATTTTCATCTGATGGTTGGGTAAATATCGCTGCAACTGCGGGGGAAGTTAAAAATCCGCAAAGAAATGTGCCATTGGCGTTAATTTTCGGAACCGGAATTGTGACGGCTCTTTACATTTTGGCAAACGTCGCCTATCTTTCCACGCTTTCTTTTTCAAATATCCAAACTGCCGCCGATGATAGAGTCGGCACAGCCGCGTTGAACGTAATTTTCGGTGGAGTCGGCGCAGTCATAATGGCAGTAGCGATCATTATTTCAACTTTCGGATGTAACAACGGGTTGATTTTGTCAGGGGCGCGAGTGTATTATGCGATGGCAAAAGATAATTTATTTTTCAAATCCGTCGGCACTTTGAGCGCAGCTTTGGTTCCTGCTATAGCATTAGTTTGGCAATGTGTTTGGTCGTGCTTGTTAGTGCTTCCGCGCACGGTTTCAGTCAGCGCAACGGGAACGAAAAGTTACGGAAATCTTTACGGAATGCTGCTGGATTACGTTGTTTTTGCCGTCTTGATTTTCTACATTTTAACTGTTGTCGGTTTATTTATTTTGCGGAAAAAACGTCCTGATGCCGAACGTCCATATAAAGCTCTCGGCTATCCGTTCATTCCGGCAATTTATATCATTGCGGCAACTGTCATTTGTGCGGTTTTATTAATTTACAAACCAAGCACTTCAATTCCGGGTTTGATCATCGTTTTGACAGGTGTTCCGGTCTTTTTTGTCTGGCAGTCAATGGGAGCTAAAAATTATGCTCCAACCCAAACAGAAGAAAAACCGGTTGAAATACCTGTTGCTGAGACGGAGACAAAAGCCGAAGAAACTATTGAAGACAACAACGAAAAAACCATCACTGAAACGACTCAGGAAATTGTCGAAGAAAAACCAAAACGACGTAAACGGAAAAAAGATACAGATTAAGTTTATAGTTTAAAGTAAAGTAAGAACAGCAATCATAAAAATCAGGAGGACTTCTAATGTCACTTTTTGCGACAAAATCAATTGATTCGATTATCGCCGAAGCTCAGGAAACCGGCGAACATACCCTAAAGAAAACGCTCAACGGGTTAGACCTAACCATGCTTGGCGTAGGGGCAATTATTGGGACAGGTATTTTCGTTTTAACCGGACAAGCCGCCGGTAAACATGCCGGACCCGCTGTAGTTATTTCAATGATTCTGGCAGGTATCGTCAGTGCTTTTGCGGCACTTTGTTATTCTGAATTTGCAGCAAGTGTGCCAATTTCAGGATCGGCTTATGCTTATGGATACGGGACTCTCGGCGAATTTGTCGCTTGGATTATTGGTTGGGATTTGATTCTCGAATACGCATTTGGCGCGGCAACGGTCGCGGTCGGATGGTCGGGTTATGTGGTCAGTTTGTTCCGAGATACTTTAGGAATCAACTTCCCATTGGCTCTCAGTAAAGGTCCGTTTGAAACAATAACTCTGGCTGATGGAAGCACAGTTCACGGGATTATCAATTTACCCGGATTACTGATTTCAATTGCTGTTACGTTACTATTGATCAAAGGTATCAAAGAATCCGCCAGTTTTAACTCAATTATTGTATTGGTTAAAGTTCTGGTCGTAGTTCTCTTTATCATCGCCGGAATCGGTTATGTTAATAAGAGCAATTTAGGAATCGGCTGCGCCGCAGGAAGTCCGGGATGTGCGGAATTTATGCCGTTCGGATTTAGCGGAGTTGTGACCGGTGCCGCTGTTATCTTCTTTGCCTACATCGGGTTTGATGCTGTTTCGACCGCTGCTCAGGAAGCTAAAAATCCGCAAAAGGATATGCCGTTGGGAATTTTAGGTTCACTGGCGATTTGCACCGTGTTGTATATTTTGGTTGCCGGAATTATGGTCGGATTGGTTGATTACAAACTTTTGACCAATGCCGCCGCTCCGATTGCTGTTGCAGTTGATGCTGCTTTACAACAAGCAAAAGGAACTACGATGGGAACTATTTTGGCAGTTTTCCCAACCATCATTAAAGTTGGTGCAGTTCTCGGACTAAGCTCAACTATGGTCGTGATGGTGATGGGACAACCGCGTGTTTTCTATTCGATGTCCAAAGATGGTTTGCTTCCTGAATGGGCTGCCAGAGTTCATCCGAAATATCAAACTCCGCATATCACAACTGCCATTACCGGCGTTATCGTCGCGATTTTGGCTGGTATCGTGCCGATCAGTTTGCTGGGTGAGTTGGTTAGTATCGGAACTTTGTTCGCTTTCGTTATTGTCGGAACCGGAATTATTATTCTTCGTTCAACAAATCCAAATTTGAACCGTCCGTTCAAAGTGCCGCTTTCTCCGATCATTCCGATTTTTACGGTTGTTTCGGCGGCTTATTTGATGAACAGTTTACCGCTTGATACCTGGATTCGTTTGATCGACTGGATGTCTATCGGTTTGGTTATTTACTTTGCTTACAGCTATTCACACAGTCATCTTCGCAAAGTTTCCAACGAAGCTGCCAATGATTCCGAATCAAGAAATTCGCCGCCAATTGCCGCGATTTTGGCAATTGTGGCTGCGATTGCATTAACCCTGTATCAAGTTCCATATTTGATGGATTTGAAATCAGAAGCTATTCCGCTTAATCTCGGAATCAGACTTTTTGCGTGGGTTGTTACCGGAGTTTTGGTCGCTATGCTGATGTATGGTAAACAAGACAATCGCGGTGGAACTGATGAAAAAGTTAAAACAATCGGTTTAGTTGCTTCGGTAATAAACTTAATTGTTTGGGCAGGAATCACCTATTGGTTCTTTGTTCATTTTTCTGAGTTACACGCTAAGTAATTTAGTTTAGTTTTATTTTGACCACAGAGTTCACAGAAGTTTATCTGTGGCTCTGTGGTTTTATTTTATGCAAAAAAACTTGGCAAAATGGCTTATTGTTTTAGCAGTTGGAATTGGCATTGCGCTAGTGCCTGCGCCTGATGGCGTGACCAAACAAAGCTGGACTTTATTCGCAATTTTTATTGCCACCATCGTTGGTTCGATAGTCCAACCAATGACGGGAAGCGCAATGGTTTTTCTCGGCGTGATTGCGGTTGTGCTGTTTGGCGCGTTGCCGATGGATAAAGCCTTAAAAGGATATTCCGACACCAACGTTTGGTTGGTTTTAGCCTCATTCTTCATCTCTCGCGGAATGATAAAAACAGGTTTAGGCAAAAGAACCGCACTTCACTTTATTCGTTTGATTGGTAAAAGAACGCTTGGTCTGGGATATTCGCTGGTAATTGCCGAAACTTTTTTGGCAACGGTTATTCCCTCAACCAGTGCCAGAATGGGTGGTGTGATTTTGCCGATAACCAGAGGTATTACCGAAACATTTGACTCACATCCAAATGATGAAAGTGCAAACAAACTCGGAACTTTCTTAATAAATTTGCTTTATCAAACTGAAGTAATCATTTGCGCCACCTTTTTAACCGGACAAGTCTCAAACTTTATCATTGCCGATTTTGCCTTAAAATATGCAAATATTCAGTTGACTTACGCAAGTTGGCTGACGGCTTCGATAGTTCCGTCTTTAGTTTCTCTGATTGTAATTCCGTTGATGATTTACCGATTTTTTCCGCCTGAAATTCGTTCAACTCCGAAAGCTGCCGGATTTGCCCAAGAACAATTAAACGAAATCGGCAAAATGTCATTTCACGAATGGATTATGTTAGGAATTTTTGTGCTGGTCGTGTTGTTATGGGCAACAAAAAAAATGAGTATTGTAGTTTGGGGGATTACAATAACGAACGAACTCGATACAACTCTGGTGGCTTTATTGGGAATTATAGTTTTGCTTTTAACCAAAGTTTTGGATTGGAAAGATGTAACTCAGGAACATTCGGCGTGGGAAGTTTTTATCTGGTATGGCGGACTGGTAAATTTAGCCACCTCGTTAGGTGAAACCGGACTCACCAAACTTTTTGCGGAAAAAATGGCGAGTTATACCAATGGAATGAGTTGGGTGCTGGCATTAGCCGTTTTAGTCTTTGTTTACTTCTATTCACATTATGCTTTTGCCTCGATTACGGCGCACGTTACCGCGATGTATGTTCCGTTTTTAGTAGTCACGATTGCCGTTGGTGCACCTGCCGGATTAGCGGTTTTAGTGCTTGCCTATTTTTCAAATCTTACTGCCGGAATCACACACTACGGCACAACTTCAGGACCGATTTTGTTCGGAGTCGGTTTTGTCAAACAAAAAAATTGGTGGACAATCGGTTTAATCGCTTCAATTTTAAACATTTTGATTTGGTCTGTGGTTGGAATAATGTGGTGGAAAACTTTAGGATGGTGGTAAAAATCAAGTAAAAAGTAAAAAGGTAAAAGGCAAAACTTAAGAATGTCATTTTTTTTAATAACCTTCCTATAAAAAATGAATTGCCTCTTGCTTTAGCTGGAGGTCTTGTAAATCAAAGAATCACAGGCTTAAGCCGAATTTGAAAATAAAAATCATCATCCTTATTGCTTCAGCCTAAGTGGTGCTAAAGCAATAAGGATGATTGATAAATCTATAAATTCGGCTTCAAGCCGAGGTTTATTTTCCAACTAAACCTCCAACTTAAGTTGGAGGCAATTCATAAAAGCAACTTGATGAATAACTCAGAGCATCAATTTTTTGTAGGAAAGCCTTGTAATTCCCAAACCTTTTTACTTTTGCCTTTTTACTTTTTATCTTCCTGCCGGGCGCGGATAAACTACGGGGCTTTTATTTCCGTCTTTATCAACCGCGCGAACTCCGAAAAAGTAATTATCTTTCGACATTTCTTTCATCGTGTAACTGGTCACGTTTCCGACATTGACCGAATTTGTCCATTCGGCGGCAGTTGTATCACGCCAAACGATTTCATAACTTGCAATATCCGCATCGGGATTTGCATCCCATTTTAAATCAGTATCGTTGGTCAATCGTGCCGTAACAATCGCCACATTTTTCGGCTTTGCAGGTGCAAGCGCGAGATTTGCCAATGAAATCATATTGACGCGAGATACATTTGCTACATATTCAAAATCAACAAATTCGGGCAAATCTCCATAGTCAATACCGTTTTCGGTGCGAATGTTCTGATGTTGACGGGTGTAATCCTCATTTGGTTCGGTAATCCGAATTCCGGCAAAACCACGCTCAACAAAAGGAATATGGTCGCCGCCACGTCCATAACGGTCACGCCGATAGATCATCCAAACGCTGAATTTCTGCAAATACTTGTCACATTGCTCTTTGATATATCTGGCTAATTGCCGCGAAGCAGAATCATTTTCTCCGCCGACACTTCTTCGGGTATTTGCCTGTTGTTCGGTTTCGTTAGAAGGAACACCTTCACTAAAGACGCGCACTTTATTGCGATCCGGTGAATTTTTAAACTTCATTGCACCACCGACAATATCATTGGTGAACATTGCTTCGATGTTCATTTTCTTTTCGACTGCTTGTTGTGCGTAATACGTTGCGCCTAAAAGCCCTTGTTCTTCGCCGGGAACAGCCATAAAAACAATAGTTGCGTCAAATTTGCGCTTTGACATTACCCGCGCAATTTCCATTACGGTTGCCGTCCCTGAAGCGTCATCGTTCGCTCCCGGAGCATCGCATTTAGCATCGGTTGGCGAAGTGCACATCGAATCGTAGTGTCCCGAAACAACATAAACTCGGTTCGGATCGGTTGTTCCTTTTAACACAGCAACAACATTGGTTAAAGTGACAGGTTCGGGAATTCGATTCGCTTTCGGCTGCACAAAAGTTTGTTTTTCGACCTGTAAACAGTTTCCGCAATCCGCACTGTATTTTTGGAATTCGCCGTAGATCCAATCCCGCGCCGCGCCAACTCCGCGAGTCGGGTTGTCTTGTTCGGAAAGCGTATTGCGAGTGCCGAACGAAACGAGTTTGCGAATATTCGCCTCGATGTTTTTTGCCGAAATTTCCTTGATCATTTTGTTAATTTCGGGGTTCAATGTTTCTTTTTTAGGTTTTTGGGCAAAGATACTCACCACAGAGACACAAAGACACAGAGACAGCAAAAGAAAAAGTTTGATTTTCATATTTTTGAATGGAAAAGAAATTTTTGGATAGCTTAACACAGATTGACGAAGATTAAGAAAATTTCCCGCGAATAAACGCGAATGAACGCGAATTTTTTCTGATTTTTGAAATCAATTTCGTTTGACCGATTCAAATTTTATTCCTGTAAATTCGCGGAAATTCGCGGGCAAAACAAAAACTCTGCGTCTCTGCGTCTTTGCGGTTAAATCATCTTTCCAAAAAATCAAAAGCCTGTAAACGATTTCCATCTGCCGAATAGAGCAAACCATTGACTTCATCGGTAATAAAACGGGAATCAGGCTCAGAAACTAAAATAAATCTGCTGTCTTGTCCGTTGTGAACATTAACACCAACCAAACCTTTTTTATCGAAAGGTTTATCCAAATCGGTGTAAAAATACATAAAGTTTCCGCGCAGTTCGGCAAGTTCTTTGCGTTTGAGCAAAAAATCGGAAAGTCTGTCGAGCTGGCGCGTCGGATCAAGCCGATCAAACAATCTTTCCTGCACATCCGCCCGCGAAGGCGTGACGCGGCTCATCAAATTCGGACGGTCAACCTGCAAACCGTTGAAATTCCTTGCCCGCGAAGCCACGCCGTAAAGCCGAATTTGATTGGAAATTTGAGATTTGGCGTAATTTGTCGCCAAACTGGTCAGATCAAATGAGCCGAAGCGGTTCTGCAAAAGATTTGAACGAAGCGAAAGCGTTGAACGCAGATTCATTGCCCGTGTTCCTAATCCGTAAACCGAGTTGGCTAATCCGCCATAGCGAAAATAAAGTGCAGTTGCCCGAAGTGCGATCGCGCCGACAATCTTGAAAATTCCGCGTGAAGGTGGTTTGTGTTTTGTCCGCCAAACTTCTTTGTAAGGCGGCATAAAATCAAATGAGTAGCTTTTCCCCTTTATGTCTAAGGAAAGTCCTTTTTGAACACCATCATTAGCCTTACCAACTTCAAAGGCAACTACTTCATCCTTTCCGCCAATAATTAACTCACCCTTTTCGTTTTGAATAACAAATTGCGCTTGTTTTATCTTGTGTTCAATCTTATTAAGACGTTTTCCGTTTCGTGCGTCAAGCTGCATTAAATCGTCTTTATCGGCAATAAAAATCGTATTTGCATCAGCGAAAACAAAATTCGTTAAGCCTTTGTCCGCGCCTTTGAAACGCCACAGAGTTTTACCTTTATTCGTTTCGATTGCCGAAATTCCGAATGAGCCTTTTTCTTCCGTTTCGCCGTTTTTGATTTTGGTAAATTGTCCGCCCGTCCGCACATACAAAACATTGTCGAGCAAAAACATTTCCGGCGTAACGCCCAAATCATCGGCTTTCCAGACGGTTTTTCCGGTTTGACGGTTAATCGCGCGAACCCGCCCGCGACCCGAAAGATAAATATTTTGTTCATCAAAAACCGGATCGGCTTCGGTCAAAGCCAAACCGTCTTCATTGACCTTAAACTTTTCGCGCTCAATTTCTTTGCCTGTCCGTGAATCGAAAATCGTTGCTCCTTCGTAAAAAACATACAACTTTCCGTCCAGCATCAACGGCGCGCGGTAATTATCAAGTGTGAATGAAACCTCTTTGTTTTCAGCAAATTCCGTCGGCATCATATCAACTTCGGAATCAATTTCTTTTTTCCAGAGCTGTTTGCCGTTTGAAAGCGAAAAAACATATATCTGCGGTTTGCGTTTTAACTCAACGTCCGATTTTCCTTTCGCTTTTTTGACCAAAACCACGCAAAGCAAATCATTGTTCGGCTCAACGGCGAGGTGCATCACATCGCCTTTGACTTTATCACTTCGCCAAAGCGAATCGCCCGAAAACAGATCTATTGCTTCGAGCCGTGATTTATCGCCTTCGTCCAACGAGAGCAAAACCAAATCCGTATTCGGCACAGTTGAAATCGAAGTTTCATCCAATCCTTTATGCTTTCTGCGCCAAACGACATCGCCTGTATTTCCGTCCACCGCATACAATGAATTATCCGTTCCGACCAGCAAAACGCCGAAATCGGTGGTTTGATAAAATTGGACTTTGGAATCTAATTTAGCTTGCCAAATGGGTTGAGCCGAAGAAATTGCCACGAAAAAACACAAAACACACAAAAGTAAAAATGATTTCATAACTGTAAAAATAGAAGCATTTTAGTTTAACCGAGTTGTCTGACGAAAATCAGTATATCTTAATTATTTCGAACTTTTCCGAAAACCTTTTCGTTCATATTTCAAAATCAACTCGCGGAGGTTTTCAAATAAATGGAAGCAATTTTTGGTCAGTTTTTCGGGCTTTTTCTTTTCTTTGTTGTTTTCACTCCGCTTGAACGATATTTTGCTCTGCGGAAAGAGCAGAAAATTTTCCGTCCGGGTTGGCTGACTGATGCGACTTATTTTTTGCTCAACCGTTTTATGGTTGATAGCGTAAGCTTTTTGATTATCGTGGTTTTGGCAATCGTTTGGCATTGGATGATCAGTCCTGATTTTCAAGCCAAAGTTGCAGCTCAATCCACCTGGTTGCAATTTATCGAAGCACTTTTGCTGATTGAGGTTTTAGGCTATTTTTATCATCGCTGGTCGCACAGCAGTCCGCTTTTGTGGAAATTTCACGCGGTTCATCACAGCTCGTCACAAATGGATTGGTTGGCAGCGGCGCGTGGACATCCGCTTGACCAAATTTTTGCCCGTGCTTTTTTCTTTGTTCCGTTTTATGTGATTGGGTTTAATGAAAAAACTCTTGGTGGATTTGTTTTTATTCTGGCTCTGAATGGAATTTATTTGCACTCAAATATGCGTTTTCGTCCTAAATATTTGCGTTGGCTGATTGTTACGCCCGAACATCATCATTGGCATCACAGCAATGATATTGAGGCGAGAAACAAAAATTTTGCCGCCCTTTTTCCGTTTATGGATTTGATTTTCGGCACGCTTTATTTGCCAAAAAATAAAACTCCGCAAACATACGGAGTTAGTGAAAATGTGCCTAAGGGATTTTTGGGACAGTTAAAATATCCTTTTAAGAAAATTTAAAAAGATTTACCACAGAGAACACAAAGGGCACAGAGTTTTTAGAAATTCTAACCACATATATTAATCATATGGCTAATTATCTCCGTGTTCTCCGTGCTCTCTGTGGTGAATATCCTAAACGTCCAAATTCTTCACGTCTAAAGCATTGTCTTCAATAAACTTACGACGCGGTTCGACCTGATCGCCCATGAGAACCGTAAAGATTTGGTCGGTTTCGATGGCATCTTCGATATTAACCTGCAACAGAGTGCGTTTTTCGGGATCCATCGTTGTTTCCCAAAGCTGTTCGGGGTTCATTTCGCCCAAACCTTTGTAACGCTGAATGGTCAAATCTTTTTTCGCCGAATTGAGAACTTTGTCCAGCACTTGTTCACGCGAATTGATTTCTTCCGACTTTCCGTTTTCGCCGAAAGTTATCGGCAAAGGCATATCACGATTCAAAAGCACGTTTAATTCAAGTACTTTTTGAAATTCGACATAACTTGCCATATTCCAGTCAAAAATGAAAGTTGTTCCGTTCGGATAGCTGACTTCGATTTCCGAAAGTCCGTGTTCCTCATCGTTCAAAAGTTCGGTGTTAAAACCTGCTTCGGCAACTTTTGATTCGACTTTGAGTAATAATTCCTGATCCGCAAAGATTTTACGCAGTTTAACGCTATGTTCGGCTAAAACTGCGGTGAATCCATCAAGTAAAGCATTAAGCAGTTTAGTATCGCTTCCGAGACGACGGGCAAATTTATCGAAATAGCGTTGATATTCAACGATTCTTTCAAGGTTTTTTGCCAATTCGCGTCCTTCCATCAATTTACCGTTAGAGACGATTGTTTCGTCATCCGTTCCTTGTTTCATCAGATAGCGAAACATTGATTTTTCGTCTTTGATGTATTCTTCTTTTTTGCCGCGTTTTACTTTATAAAGCGGAGGCTGTGCCACATAAATATGACCTTTTTCCACCAATTCGGGCATTTGACGATAAAAGAAGGTCAAAAGCAGAGTTCTGATGTGGCTTCCGTCAACGTCAGCATCGGTCATAATTGCGATTTTGTGATAACGAAGTTTTTCGACATCAAAATCATCCTTGCCGATTCCGGTTCCGAGCGCGGTAATCAAAGCCTTGATTTCGCCGTGTCCCAGCATTTTATCGAAACGGGCTTTTTCGACGTTCAAAATCTTACCTTTCAACGGCAAAACTGCTTGATTTTTACGGTCACGACCTTGTTTCGCCGAACCGCCCGCTGAATCTCCCTCAACTAGATAAAGTTCGGATAAAGCCGGGTCTTTTTCCTGACAATCGGCGAGCTTTCCGGGTAATGTAGAACCGCCGAGAACGCTTTTGCGAACGATTTCACGAGCCTTACGAGCGGCTTCACGCGCACGAGCTGCATCAACGGCTTTACCGACGATCTTTTTGGCGACAACGGGATTTTGTTCAAAATAATCACCGAGTTTCTCGTTCAAAAATGATTCGACTTGACCTTTGACATCAGAATTAAGTTTGCCCTTGGTTTGTCCTTCAAATTGCGGCTGCGGCAATTTTACCGAAATTACAGCTACTAATCCTTCGCGCACGTCATCGCCGGAAAGCGAAGTTTTGAAGTTCTTGGTCAAACCCGAACTGTTCGCATAGGCATTGATGGTGCGGGTGATCGCCCCGCGAAATCCTGCCATATGCGTTCCGCCGTCAACCGTATTGATGTTGTTGGCAAACGAATATACTTTTTCATCGTAAGAATCGTTATACTGCATCGCAATTTCGATGGAAAGATTTTCGCTCACCTGTTCAAAATAGAGCGGTTCGTCGTGAACCGGCGATTTATTTTTGTTCAAATGCTTGACGAACTCGGAGATTCCGCCTTTGTAATAAAATTCGTGTTTCTTTTCCTCTTCCTCGCGTTCATCACGAATATTGATGCGAATTCCCTTGTTCAAAAAGGCTTTTTCGCGGAGTCTTTCGCTCAAACGGTCAAAACTATATTCGGTAGTTTCAAAAATGTCAGGGTCGGGTTTGAAAGTAATTTTTGTTCCGCGACGAGTTGTCTTTCCTGTTTCTGCTAATGGAGAAACCGGAATTCCGACTTTGTATTCCTGCTCGTGAGTTTTACCGTCACGCCAGATCTCTAGCTTTAACCATTCGGAAAGAAAATTTACGCAGCTGACACCGACACCGTGCAATCCGCCTGAAACTTTATAAGAGTTTGAGTCAAACTTTCCGCCGGCGTGGAGAACCGTCAAAACGACTTCGGCGGCTGAACGACCTTCTTCTTTGTGAATGTCGGTTGGAATTCCGCGCCCGTTATCAATTACCGTGATGGAATTATCAACGTGAATAACGACATCAATAGTGTCGCAAAAACCTGCGAGAGCCTCGTCAACTGAATTGTCAACGACCTCATAAACAAGGTGATGAAGCCCAATTTCACTGGTCGAACCAATATACATCGCCGGACGTTTGCGAACCGCATCACGCCCTTCTAAAACTGTAATGGAATCTGCACCGTATTCTTCTTTTGCTTTTGCCAATTTAATAACCTCTTAGTATAAAAATATCTCTTGAATTCAATAGATTATTTTACCATTTTTTCGGAAATAAAAACAGCGTAGAAAGGCAATAAATATCTAATTTTCGTGAGTTTTAGGCATTCCTTTTTCAACTGCAATAAGATTTGCATTCGTGCCGAATTTTTCGACAAAACTTTCTTTGGAAGTGGTGACGAAAGTTTGAGTTTTATCGGATAAAAATTCGAGCAGTTGACCGATGCGTTTATAGTCCAATTCGGCATCAATATCGTCCAATAAAAAAAGCGGATATTCGTTATGCTGTGAGAAATAAACGCTTAAATTGGCGATTTGTAAAAGCAAAAGTGCCGAACGCTGCTGCCCGGAACTTCCAAAAGCGCGCAGATCGCGCCCGTCAAATTGAATTTCCAAATCGTCACGGTGCGTTCCCAAAAGGGCGTAGCCTGAGGCAAGCTCGGCTTGGACACGTAATTTTAGTCTTTCGGTCAAAAGTGCGGCATAATCGGATAAATCACCTTTACCTTCGAGACTGGAAACATAGCGGATTGAGATTTCCTCGCGCTGAAACAGTTTTTTTTCTAAAACGCCTTGCAGACGTTCAACATAACGGATTCGAGCCTTGTGAATGCGTGCAGCGAGCGCGACCAGTTGTTCGTTCCAGATCTCAAGCATCTCCGCCGTCTTTTCCAAACTGAATTCATTTTCCTGCGCTGATTGTAAAAGTGCATTTTTTTGTTTGATGACACGGTTGTAATCTGCCAGAGTTTGCACAAACGGCGGATAAATTCCGACGATTCCGGCATCCAAAAATTTACGGCGATGTTCGGGTGTGCCGCGGATGATTTCAAGCTCATCCGCGTTAAAAACTACGGTGTAAAGTTGTCCGAGATAACGGTTGACCGCTTCTTTTTTGCCGTTGATGGAAAGAGTTTTGGAATTATTTTGTAAAGTTACCTGAATCGTGCGCCGGATTTCTGCCGATTGCTGAACTGTTCCGCGAATCCAGGCTAATTCTTCATCAAAATTTATTGCATCCTGCAAACGTGCGGTTTTGAAAGATTTAGTCGTCGCCAGCGTGTAAATCGCTTCAAGCCAGTTAGTTTTTCCTTGTCCATTCTCGCCAAAAATGATATTAAGGTGTTGTCCGCAAGAAATTACCCCCTGCAAGTTGCGAAAATTGTGGACTTCTAGAGATTCAAGCAACATAAATTAAAAATCCTGACCAAATTTATTTTAACATAAAGCATCTAATTTGATTGCTTCATCGAAAAATAATTTAAATGTTGAAAAATGTTCAACAAATTTTATACAATAGACTGGGGTAATAAAAATTATGAAATTTGTATTTAGTTTAATCTTCTGCTTATGCTTAGCATTCACAGTTTTTGGACAGCAACAAGTCGGCGCAATGGCAGAATCCTTTAATGGCACAACTCTAGACGGAAAAGACTTTGTTTTAGAAGACTTTCGGGGAAAAGTAGTAGTAATGACTTTCTGGTCAACCCGTTGTCCGATTTGTCACGAAGAAATTCCCAAACTCAATAAATTAGTGGAAAAATACGCAGGAAAAGAAGTAGTATTTATGGGCTTAACGATGGATAATCCTGAACGTATAACACCGTATTTACAGAAAAAACCTTTTGATTTTACGATTATTCCCAATAGTTTAGGGGCTTTGTTAAAATACGCTGACCGTGACCGAAACGGCAATCCGAATATGGCATTCCCGGCGTATTATATTATTAGCCCAACAGGTTCGCTTGAGTATAAAGGAGACGGTTGGAACAAAATTAATAAGATTGATTCGGAAGTAACCCGCCTTTTACCATTAGCCGGACAAAATAAACCTGCTGAAAACACAAACGCAAAAGCCAATCAAAAGTAACTGTAACCTCTTGGAAGGATTCCGCCTAAAGACTTTTTTACTTTCTACTTTTTACTTTTTGCTTGATTTTAGGTATATTTCTATTTCCGCTTTTTTGCGGAGGATTAGTCTAATTGGTAAGGCAGCGGTCTTGAAAACCGCCGGGAGTGATCCCTTGTGAGTTCGAGTCTCTCATCCTCCGCCATTAAAATTTTTGATCAGGGATTTGCAATCGCAAGTCCCTTTTCTTTTTTATTTGTAATTTTTTTGTAAATGCCGGATTTTTGTTGATTTCTAAAGTGGTTTTCCCCTAAAATGAATGGCGATTCATTCATTAAATATATGGCTCGACAATCACGTTCAAACAATTCAACCCGCGCCGCAGTAGCAGACAAACGCGAAGCAATTTTGCGGGCGGCAATTACCGTTTTTGCCCGCAATGGTTATTTTAATTCAAAAGTTTCGGATATTGCCGGAGAAGCCGGAATTGCCGACGGCACGGTTTATCTTTATTTCAAAAGCAAAGAAGAAGTTTTACACTCGGTTTTTGACCGTTTGATGGAAGAAATGATTTCTGAAGGTGAAAAAGAGCTTGAAGGAATAATTGATGCCGATAAACGTTTGCGCCGGATCGCCCAATTACATTTGGAAAAACTTGGTTCGGATCGTAATTTGGCAATCGTTGCTCAGGTCGAGCTGCGCGGTTCAACTAAATTTATGGAAGAATTTTCCGCCGCCGGATTTGGTCAGTATCTCGACATAATTCGCCAGACTTTTATTGAAGGACAAAAACAAGGCGTGTTTCGTCAGGATTTAAATGCTACCGTTTGCGCCAAAATTTTCTATGGAGCATTGGACGAAATGGTGACGAACTGGATTCTCTCAAAAAAATCTTACGCACTTGCTCCAATGGCTGATACGGTAATGGAAGTCTTTTTTGGAGGTGTCTTGAAAAAATGAGTATCAATTTCCAAGTTTCAAATCCAACATCACGAATCGCGTTATATGCCGATGAGCCAAATACTTTAGGCGAATTATTTCAGCAAACTGCCAAAAAACATTTTCGCAAAGATCTTTTGAATTACAAAAAAGACAGTAGATGGCAGTCGCTTTCATCTACGGAAGTGCTTGAAAAAGCAGAAAATATTGGGCTTGGATTACACGCTTTAGGAATAAACAAAGGCGACCGGGTTGCAATTTTGGCGGCGAATTCGCCTGAATGGACTTTGACCGACGCAGGATGCCAAATGATTGGAATCATTGATGTTCCGATTTATACTACGCTTGCCCCTAACTCAATCGAATACATCATTAACGATTCCGGCGCAAAGGTTTTCTTTTTACAGGATAAAGCTACTTACGAACGAATCGCTGAAATTTTACCGAGCTGCAAAACCTTAGAAAAACTAATATTTTTTGACGGAAAAGGCATCTCCTCCGAAATTGGAATTCCGTTAGTCGGGCTTTCGCAAAGCGGTGAAAATCTCAAAAAAGAAAATCCCGATTTGATCAATGAATTAGCCAAATCAGTAGATAAAAATGATATTGCCACACTCATTTACACCTCAGGCACAACAGGCGAACCGAAAGGCGTTATGCTTTCGCACCTTAATTTAATTTCAAACTTAATTGATGCAGGCGAAAATTTCGGTTTTTCGGAAAAAGATAAAGCCTTATCGGTGCTGCCTTTATCACATGTTTTTGAACGCAACGGAATGTATCTCTACATTTTTAACGGAATGGCGGTCTACTATGCCGAATCCATCGAAAAAATCGTGGATAATTTGCAGGAAATACGTCCGACCGTTTTTGTCGGTGTGCCGCGAATTTTTGAAAAAGTTTATGCCAAGGCAAAGCTCAAAGCCTCGCAAGCCAGCAAAACAAAGGAAAAAATCTTTGATTGGGCAATTGAAGTTGGTAAGGAATATGCCCGCAAAAATGAACACGGCGAGAATATTTCGCGCTTTTTGGGAATCAAACACACTATTGCCGACAAGCTCGTTTTTTCCAAATTCCGTGAAGTCTTCGGCGGAAAATTACGCTTTTGTATTACCGGCGGCGCGGCACTTTCCGACAGCATTTATTACATCTTTACCGGTGCAAATGTGAAAATTATGCAGGGTTACGGTTTGACCGAAACTTCGCCCGTAATTTCCTCCAATAATCCGATAAATGTGCGGGTCGGAACAGTCGGAAAACCGATTCGCAACGTGCAGGTGCGTCTGGCAGAAGATGGGGAAATCGAAGTCTCAGGTCCGAATATAATGCGCGGATACTTCAATAAACCGGAAGCGACGAAAGATGCGTTGACCGAAGACGGTTGGTTTAAAACCGGCGACATCGGCAGATTTGACGAAGACGGTTTTTTGAAAATCACCGACCGCAAAAAAGAACTTTTCAAAACATCCGGCGGAAAATATATTGCACCTGCTCCGATCGAGCAAATGATCAAAGGTTCACAATACGTCAATCAAGTCGTTTTAATTGGAAATGACCGTAAATTCCCGGCTGCCTTGATCGTGCCGAATTTTGAACCGTTGGAAAGTTACGCCAAAAGCAACAAAATCACTTATCAGCATATTTCTGAAATCTGCCGACACACGCTTGTAATTCAAATGATTGAAACTGAAGTGGATAAGCACACTCCGAATCTGGCAAAATTTGAGAAAATCAAAAAAATAGCCTTGTTGGAACGGGAATTAACGGTTGAAGGCGGCGAGCTTACTCCTACCCTGAAAATAAAACGCCGTGTGATTGACGAAAAATATCAGGAAATCATCGAAAGAATTTATATTGAGGCAGAGAAAAAATAAAATCTTAAACAAAAATTAAAGAGACTGTTTTTGAGGCAGTCTCTTTTAATTTTAAATTGATTTTAGCAATTAAAAATCAAATCTGAAGCCAAGCCGGATTTGTCTTTGACGATAGGTTCGGGTTGGAATCAACAAATTATTAAAGGCTGCAAGAGCCGATGCCGAAGGTGCAGTTCCATCATTACGCAATGCGGTAAAATCGATAAATTCAGCACCATAGTTAAATACTGCGGCATTCAAAATATTGTCGAATTGTGCAGTTGGACGGAATCTCATTCTTTCAGACAATTTGAAATCTCTCGAAACACTCAGATCGAAGGTGTAAAAACTTGGTCCCGTTCCCGCATTTCTGGGCAAGTTTCCGCTCTTAGATCCGATTGGTTGGAGCGAAAATTGAGATGCCAAAGCGGTTGGAAAAGCAGAACCGGGTTTCCGATAAACAATGTCGGCAATATTTCCGCTAAAGTTAATCCGGTCAGTTCCTAGATCATCCAAATTTCGATCCGTTCCGCCTGCACCCAAATTAAACGGGGCAGAGCTGCCATAACGGAAAAGCGGTGAAAATCTCAATTTTCCAAGCCAAAACGGAGTATCAAAAGTGCCTGAAAGGGCAATCCGATGCCGTCTATCCTGTAAATTTCGGGCAAATTCACGGCTAAAATCACCATTTACTTCGGCATTAGTCGTATTGTTTGTTCCGTCATCCTTGGTGCTGGAAAGTGTGTAGTTAAATCGGAATGATGAACTGAATCCTTGTCCGAGCTTTCGATAATTACTGCGGAACTCTAAAATCAATCCTTGATATTTAGCATTTCCGATTGAACGAATAACTGAAGTCTCTTCAACAGTTTGGTCAGGACGGAACTTAGCGATCGCCGCCAACGCAATTGGAACCGCGTTTCCGATTGAATTTGTGCTTGAGCCATTAACTGCAATGCTCGGCGCAGTGCTTCCGGTATTGGTAGTATTCAAGTTAACCCAACAAGTAGTTGTTCCGGTTGTAGCACAAGAAGTTGTTCCGCCTTGGGTAGTGGCAGTTCCGTTTCCGTCTCCGGTTGAACCAAGATAAAAACGGTAAGTTCTGGTGGTTGGCGTAGTTGCGTTCGGATTGGTAAAGACAAACGGATTTGCCACTAAATAATCTGTCCAGGTAGCATACCCGGCTGGAAGAATCGGCACATTTGAATTTGTATCACGCCATAAATGCCCCGTTTTATTCCAAGTGTAGTTTGCTTCAAAAACAAATCCTTTCAAAACTTCACGCTCAAAACCGATATTGAATTGATAACTTTCGGGAATCTTCAAATTTGCATCAACCGAACGCAAAGGATTTCCGGCACTCGTCACATTTGTTACAAAACCTGTATTAGCATTACAAGTCAAAGTTGTCACAATTGAAGCACAAGCGGCAGTAACGGCTGATTTCAAATCAGCAATTGATGAATATGCAACCGGAAATTGCTGTGCGATTCTCGCCAAAACTGCAACTCTTCTGACGTCTGTCGCGGCTGTTCCAATACTATTTGAATCAAATGTAACTAAATTTGAGTTTTGATTTTGAATCGAATCTCCAACCGTGCGAAGCAGAACGCGATTGTAAAAGATACCTGCTCCGAAACGAACTACACCTTTACCACTCTTGAACGGATCCCAGGCAACACCAAGTCGGGGACCAAAATTGTTATTATCTTTAATAGCTGTTTCACGCTCATAACGAAGACCGTAACTCAAGGTAACCGTTGGGAAAAGTTTCATTTCATCATTAAGAAATATTCCCCAATAGGTGTTATTAACATCTGAAGCGGTTCCGTAATTTTGGCGAAAACGTGACAAAACATTATTTGAATAGTTCAAGACGCTACCAAAGTTATAGGTTCCTGTCGAATCACCCAGACCAACTGTTTTTGAATTAACTTTTTGCACATCAAATCCGCTTTTGATTGAGTGATTTCCAACCAGATAGGTAAAAGAATCCTGGAATTGCCAACGGGTTTCCTTTCGTGAATCAGGAAAATTAATAGTGCTGCCACTGGACGAAAATGAACTAGCCGAAGAATTACCTGCAGTCAAGGTGCGGACACTGTTGCTGACCGGATCACGATAGCTGATCAGAACGACCGGATCATCAGGATTAGTGGTCTCGAAACTTGGTTCAAGCACCGACCACTGCATTCTAAATTGGTTTACAGCTCTTGCGCCAAAAACGTGATTATCCGTAAAATTTAAAGCATCGGTATCACTATTTTTCGCCTGAAAAGCGTCTTCCAATTTGGTAACGGTTGTTCCCTGCTGACGACGATTATTTTTTCTGCCTAGCTGCCAGCCAAATGTAAAATCGTTGTTTTCAGTAAGTTTATGGTCAAGTCTGGCGGTAAAAATGTGATTTTTGCTCGGAGTTGAAAAGTCTTTGTAATACGGTGAAACGTAACCAGCAGTCGGATTTGCTCCGGTGCAAGCGGCGGAATTGCTGTTATCACAATACAAACCACTTCCGGTCGGAGTTGACAACGGATAACGGGAATTAGCTACGACAGGCACATAAGCATCAATGATGGTCGTATCTTTGAGTCGGTCAAATTCGTATGCTACAGAGAAAAAGGTGCGGTTTTTTCCGTTATAAATTGATTTGCCTTCGCCGAAAGGAAGAATAACCGGACCACTGAAAGTAAAACCCGGATTAACATTAATCATTTCAGGGCGAATGATGTTTCTGCTGTTGTTATACCAGGTATTAGCGTTCAGATTGTCATTTCGATAGAACCCGAAAATCCGTCCGCGAAATTTATTGCCGCCGGCTCTGGTGCGTAAATTGACCCGTCCGCCTGAAGCCCGTCCGTATTCAGCCGAAAATTGATTGGAAATTACCTGAACTTCTGCAATTGATTCGAGCGAAGGCTGAAATCTTTCGCGCGATGAACGGTCGTCGTTGTTGTCCAATCCGTCAATGGTTAAATTATTTGAATACGCAGTTCCGCCGGAAAGCGAAAAGTTTCCTTGTTCTAACGGAGCAACGCTGGCGTTTTTGTCTTCCGCTAAATCTTTAGTAGAAAGGGATTCTTCCGAAGTTCCGCCAAGCGTTAAAACTAAATCCAAAGGACTCCTTGAATTGTTCGGGATTTCTTCGATCTCACGTTGAGTAATGGTTCCCCCAACCACGGTTCGGGTTGTATCAACGGGCGGAGCATCATCACCATCAATGGTAATAGTTTGCTCAGCCGTTACACCTGCCGGTGCCAGCGAAATATTAAGCTGCACGTTTTGTCCCGCAACCGTTATTAGATCTTTTTGTTCTTTGGCACCGAAACCATTGGCAGAAAATTTAACCGTATAAGTTCCGGGTTCCAATTTGACGAGATTAAAACGACCTTCATCATCAGTGATAACCGAGCGTTCCTTACCGTTTTGGGTTAAAGTCGCTGTCACATTTGCCCCAACAATCGGAGCGTTATTTGAATCTGTAATTTTTCCGCTAATGGTCACATTATCAAGATCTTGTGCAAAAGCGAAAGTTGAAAATATTAAAATAAATAGGGTTGTTAAATAAGCAGACAGAAAATGTCTTCCAAGCAAAATACGCATTTCTAATCTCCTAATAAGTTAGTTTTATGGGCTAAGGGGCAACCAGTATTTTGGCTTAAAAAAGCAGATAAAGCAAAAGTGGAAGCATTTTTGTGAGGTTAAGAAAAGGTAAATTTAATCCTGATTATTCCGCCGCCGTTGCAAACTACCTAAACGAGAAATTGGAATTAAGGCTTCGGAATCGGAAATATCTTCTTTAGAATGTGAAATTTCACTGGCGTGATTGCGTAAATATTCAAAGAACCGCTCAAATTCTTTTTGCATTGCATCCATTTTTTCCCGCATATTGAGGATGATTTCAACGCCTGCCAAATTTACGCCCAGATCGCGGGTGAGAGACAGAATTACCTCCAACCGTTCAAGATCGTCATCAGTGTAATTACGCGTATTTCCTTCGGAACGTGACGGTTTTAAAAGCCCTTCACGCTCATACAAACGAAGCGTTTGCGGATGAATTTCGTAAAGCTCCGCAACTGCACTAATTGTATAGACCTTAACTTTTTTCTTCATAAAGTTTTGGAAGTTTTGGAAGTTTTGGAAGTTTTGGAAGAGATATTTCCTTCCTAAACTGTCTCAACTGCCTAAACTAAAACACCTGAAATCAAGTTCGAGAAGCATCTACTTTCTAAACTTTCGCAACTTCCCAAACTTTCAAAACTATTCTAACCCCATTACCCGACGCGGATTTTCGGGATTGGCTTTTTCAAACTGGCGCAAAATTTCTTTGGTTTCTTCACTGATAATTCGCGGCAAAGTAATTTGCACTTCGACAAATTGATCGCCTTTTAATTGCGGATTTCGCAAACTGGGAACACCGCGTTGGCTGAGACGGAATTTTTGACCGGATTGCGTTCCGGGCGGAATCCTTAATTGGGCTTTTCCTTCGACTGTCGGAACTTCGATTTTTGCTCCGAGCGCGGCTTCGGAAACTGTAATCGGCACAGTCACATAAATATTGTCGCCTTTTCGCGTAAAATAACGATGCTTTCCGACATTGGTAATAATAAATAAATCTCCGGCAGGGGCGCCGAGTCGTCCGCCCCAGCCCTTTCCTGCTACACGGACACGAGAACCCGTATCAACTCCAGCTGGAATTTTCACCTTAACCTGCTCGGTTTTCGGTGTTGTTCCTTTTCCGTTGCATAAGGAACAAGGAGTTCTGCGTCTTCCGGTTCCCGCGCAATCAGGGCAAGTTTTTGAAAACTCAAGACTTCCGCCGACTCGTTGGAGCTGTCCGGTTCCTTTACAAGTCGTGCAGGTCACGACCGGACCGCCTGTGTCGCCCGCGCCCTGGCAACGCGAACATTGTTCGGAGCGATTGACAGTTAAATTGGTTTGATAGCCGTTGACGGATTCTTCAAACGAAAGTGCTAACGGCATTTCAATATCGCCGCCTTTTTTCGGAGTTGCTCGCGGTGGTTCGGGCTGAGTTTTGGTCGAACTTCTGCCGCCGCCAAAAAGATCGGCAAAAATATCGCTGAAACTGCCTCCGCCTGAACCTTCGCTGGTTTGAACATTTTCCCACTTGAAGCCTGAAAAATCGAAGCCTCCCTGACCGGTTGATGCGCCTCCGCCAAAAGGCGAATTAATGTCGAGATTATCGGCATAATAACCGAATTTATCAAAGACTTTGCGCTTCTTTTCATCAGACAAAATGTCGTAGGCTTCCTGAACTTCTTTGAATTTGTCCTCAGCCGTTTTGTCATTCGGATTTACGTCAGGGTGATATTTCCGCGCCAAACGGCGATAAGCCTTTTTGATCTCATCCGCGCTTGCGTCTTTTTTAACGCCTAAAATTTGGTAATAATCTTTTTTTGCCATCTTGGGCTAATAGAAAATGGAACGCCACGCTTCTAGCTGGCAATGAGCGCAGAGCGCGAACATCTCAAGTTTAGGCTGAATTGACTTTTACCTAAACTTAGCGACATCGTTCACACGATGTATGCCGGCTGGAAGCACGGCGTTCCGATTTCTCAATCACTTTATGGTTTATTTTTTCAACAAACCTATTTAATAAAACCTTTGAAGTATCGCAAAAACAGCCGTTGCCTGCAAGAACTTACAAGCAAACGGCTGACTTATTTTCGGCATTCAAAGTTTTGCCTTTTGCCTTTTTACTTTTGCCTTACTTTTTATCTTCGTCAACATCAACATATTCCGCATCAATGACATTATCATCGCCCGAACCTGAGGATGTTTGCTCGCCACCTCCTGCGCTGGCTGAAGATGCTTGTTCTTCAGTCGGAGTATTGGCAGTTTGCGAATAAAGAACTTCCGCAAGTTTATGCGAAGCGGTTTGCAGACGATTGAAAGCATTGTTCATTGCATCTGCATCGTCACCATTAAGCGCCGTTTTTGATTCGGCAATGGCGGCTTCGATTTCGTTTGCGTCACCTGATTGCAATTTGTCTTTGTTTTCGCCGAAAGATTTTTCCACGCTGTAAACCAATCCATCCAAACGATTTCGGGCTTCAATGGTGTCTTTGCGTTTGGCATCTTCGCCCGCATGCGATTCGGCATCTTTCATCATCTTGTCAATTTCTTCTTTTGAAAGACCTGATGAAGCGGTGATGGTGATCTTTTGTTCACGACCTGTGCCAACGTCTTTGGCAGAAACATTAACGATACCATTCGCGTCAATGTCAAAGGTTACTTCGACTTGCGGAACGCCACGCGGTGCCGGTGGAATTCCAACGAGGTGGAATTTACCCAAAGTTTTGTTGTCCGAAGCCATCGGTCTTTCGCCTTGCAGAACGTGAACTTCAACCGAAGTTTGATTATCCGAAGCGGTCGAAAAGATTTCCGATTTGCGGGTTGGAATCGTGGTATTTCTGGCAATCATTGGAGTTGCAACTCCGCCAAGTGTTTCAATTCCGAGTGAAAGCGGGGTTACGTCTAACAACAGAATGTCAGTCTTTTCTCCGCCAAGAACGCCTGCTTGAACCGCTGCGCCGAGTGCGACAACTTCGTCAGGGTTCACCGATTTATTCGGCTCTTTGCCAAAGAAGTTTTTGACCATTTCCTGAACTTTCGGGATACGGGTTGAACCGCCGACCAAAACGATTTCATCAATATCTTTTGCCGTAACTCCTGCGTCTTTGATGGCTTGCTCAACCGGCGGCATTAATTTTTTCAAAACAGGTTCAATTAACGCTTCAAATTTTGAACGGGTTAATTTCATTACCAAATGCTTTGGTCCGGTAGCATCTGCCGTGATAAACGGTAAGTTGATTTCACTTTCCATTGCGCTCGAAAGTTCGATCTTGGCTTTTTCAGCTGCTTCTTTTAAGCGTTGCAGAGCCATTTTGTCTTGCGAAAGATCAATGCCCTGATCTTTTTTGAATTCGCTAATGATCCATTCGATCAATTCTTCGTCAACGTCGTCACCGCCAAGGTGTGTATCGCCGTTGGTTGATTTAACTTCAACTACGCCTTCGCCAACTTCGAGAACTGAAATATCGAATGTTCCACCGCCGAAGTCAAAAACTGCAATGGTTTCTTCTTTCTTTTTATCCAAACCGTAAGCAAGTGCGGCGGCTGTCGGTTCGTTAACAATACGAAGAACTTCCAATCCGGCGATTTTACCCGCATCCTTAGTTGCCTGACGTTGTGCGTCATTGAAATAAGCCGGAACGGTAATAACGGCTTGAGTTACGCTCGAACCGAGATAATCTTCGGCAGCCTTTTTCAATTTTTGCAGAGTCATTGCCGAAATTTCCGGCGGTGAATATTGTTTTCCTTCAGCACTGATGCGAACATCACCGTTTCCGGCTTTTTCTACTTTGTAGGGAACTTGCTTGATCTCTCCGCCAACTTCTTCAAAACGCCGTCCCATAAAACGTTTGACTGAAAAAATCGTATTTTCAGGGTTGGTTACGGCTTGACGCTTGGCAACTTGTCCGACCAAACGGTTTCCGTCCTTTGTAAAAGCGATAACCGAAGGAGTTGTGCGTCCGCCCTCTTCGTTTGTAATAACTACAGGTTCGCCGCCTTCCATTACGGCAACGACCGAGTTTGTGGTTCCTAAGTCAATTCCAATAATTTTACCCATTTCTATATCTTCTCCGAAACTTTATTATTGCCTTCGCTCATCGCCTAAACGGAATTCGGGCAACTTGAACGTAGGATTAGAATAATATGTGAGTGTGTTATTGTCAAGTTTTATTTCAATAAATTTGTTAAAAATTTACTAAGAGGATTGCTCAAATAATTTTTTGTCCGACTTTTTTCAATAATTCCGCTTATTGATTCAGAGAAGCAATTCATATATTGCGGAGGTTAAAATGAAAGATACGAACATAAAATTAATACATCTTTTGCCATTTATTTGTTTATTAGGTTTTGTAATCGGTTGCGGAGAATTTTCGGGAATCAGTAATCCAAATAATCCATTGAGAAAAAACAGCAAAACGTCCGCAGGAAAAGACTATCTTGTGCTGAAACGGGCTAGAATCCTTGACGAAAACGGATTTGACAGACCGGTTGAAGCCGGAAGTTTTTTGATTCCTGATGGTTGGAATATTGAGGGTGGTATTCGTTGGAAGAGTATCAATGGATGTCGGGGCGATGTAGTTGCCCAAGAGATAAAAATAACTTCGCCCGATGGAGCAATCCAATTCTTTGTCTTTCCCAGCCAGACTTTTGTTTACAGCGATGACCAAATGATGCAGCAAATTTATGCGACAGGCGCAAAAAACGGAGGATGTCAGGTCGCTGCACCTTTCAATGCTTCGCAATATCTTCAAAATTTAGCCGCTAATAAACTGAAAGCAAAGGTCAGTAATATTCGCACCGACGAAGCTGC
Organism: Pyrinomonadaceae bacterium; assembly: GCA_019694395.1. Taxonomy (GTDB): domain Bacteria; phylum Acidobacteriota; class Blastocatellia; order Pyrinomonadales; family Pyrinomonadaceae; genus JAIBCC01. The sequence continues at coordinate 138,147 of JAIBCC010000006.1, forward strand.
TGAGGCTAAAATGAAAAAAGTAAATGCCGAAAATAATGCTTCAAGCCGGCAAATGGGACTGGATATGACTTCAGAAGGCAGTATAGTCTATGGAAATCTGGCTTGGGGTGATGGAAGCAAAGGATTGGCTCAAGTCGGAGTAACGGTAATAAATATGAACAAACCGAATCTGATGTCAGGCGGTTCGGCTAGAATCTCGACCACTGCGGCTTTTCATCAGATTGTTATTCGCTATAAAGCTGAACGCGAATCTGAAGCACTGAAAATATTCGGAACTATCACGACCAGTGCCCGAACAAATCCGGTTTGGTTACAAGCTAAAAACGACTTCTTTAAACGCCTCGGCGACATCGAACACGCCGGAAATATGGAAAGAATTCGATTGATGGGTAAGCAAAGCGAAGCCTATGCTAAGTCGGCAAGTGAGGCTGCCGATGCTCAAATGAGAAGTTGGGAAAGACAACAAAATTCTTCTGATGCCAATCAACGCCGTTTTATTCAAACCATTCGGGAAGTAGAAACCTGGAAGGACAGTTCAGGCGATAATGTCGAACTTAATGCCGGTTACAAGTATGGTTGGAGCAAACCAAACGGCACTTATATTCTGACCGACAACTCGAATTTCGATCCGGCAGTTGAGTTTCAGGAAAATTGGGAAAGAATGAAAAAAGTAGAGCAATAGACTGAACGCAGTTTTTATAATGCAAGTTAAAAGACTGGGAAATTTTCCTCAATTCCCAGTCTTTTTTGCATTTCTGCGTGGGAAAAGACTTTCAACAACTCAAACTTAAGTAAAACCACACTTTGAAAATTACTGCAAATAAATTAAATTAAGTTCGTCTGTCAAAAGACGTAATCTTTAGCATTAATAAAAACAAAATATAAAAGGAAAATAATTATGGCTGAATATGATGGACCGACGTATGCTGATAATCCGTATAGTTCTCCGCTTCGGCGTTGGATATATGACTATATGGTGAAAGAATTTCCGATGGAAAAAACTTATCGGTCGGATTCTTCGGATGCGAGCGAATACCAAAAATTTGAAAAATGGACGCAATGCACACAGGATGAAGGACGTGCCAAGAAATATAGTTACCATTATCTTTTTGATATGTGGGCAGGAAAAGCTTCTTTTTCGACCTGCACCTCGTTTGTAGCAATTTTTGTATCCGCAATTAGAATTAATGGCGGACTAATGAAATTAGGAAAAGGCGGCGTTCCGATTACAAAAGGTGTGCCGGTTTTTCAAACTCTTAATCTCTCGCTCAATAAAAAAGGCTGGCATGAGGCTTCAGAGACAAACAACAATCCTCGCATCGGTGATATTTTTGCGGTTGGTCCGGTCAGTAATCCGCATCACGTTGGTATTATCCTAAATTCTGTCGGCAGTTTATGGCAGACGATTGAAGCCGGCGGCGGAATTATCGGACAGTATCAATCTATTTCAAGAAACGGCTGGCACGCCCCGAATCCCGGAGTTTGCGGTTGGATCAATATTGATGAATATTTCGACACTTGGTCTAATCCAAACTATTCCTAATAAAATTCTTTTCAAACTACATTTAACTGTTCAGAACTTGGAACATTTTTAGGAATTACCTTTCATTTTCCTTATAGTGTGATAAAATTATTGAATAATCATTTAGAAACGAGTTGTAATTACTCGTTTATTTTTTTTAGGTCTATCAATAACAAATATTAAAAACAGCTTTTTTAAAAGAATTTTGGAGAAATTTTTTATATGTCTAATTTAAACATTCCGGCGAATGTAACCAATCAGGAATTGATTGAATGGGTCACCAAAACTGCTGAACATTGTCAGCCTAATGATGTTTATTGGTGTGATGGTTCGGAAGAAGAATATAACCGTCTCTGCGAAGAAATGGTAGCATCAGGAACATTCATCCGTTTGAATCCCGAAAAGCGTCCTAATTCGTTTCTTGCCCGTTCGCATCCGTCCGATGTCGCCCGTGTCGAAGACAGAACCTATATTTGCTCGATCAGCAAAGGCGATGCAGGTCCGACCAATAACTGGATGGCTCCGCGCGAGATGAAAGACATTCTGAACGAAAAATTCAGAGGTTGTATGACCGGCAGAACAATGTATGTGATTCCGTTCTGTATGGGTCCGATCGGTTCTCCGATCTCGCAATTCGGAGTAGAAATTTCCGATTCGCCGTATGTGGTCGTCAATATGAAGATCATGACGAGGATGGGAAATGAAGCCCTCGAAGCAATGGGCGACGGTGAATTCGTTAAATGTCTTCATTCAGTTGGAATGCCTCTTGAGACGGGCGAAAAAGATGTCGCCTGGGCTTGCAGTCCTGATCCGAAAGACAAATACATCGTTCATTTTCCCGAAGAAAGATCAATCGTTTCTTACGGTTCGGGCTACGGCGGCAATGCTCTGTTAGGTAAAAAATGTTTGGCTCTGCGGATTGCTTCGACCAAAGGACGCGATGAAGGCTGGCTGGCAGAACATATGCTGATCGTTGGTGTTGAATCGCCGGATGGTAAGAAAGACTACGTTTGTGCGGCGTTCCCGTCCGCTTGTGGAAAGACAAACTTTGCCATGCTGATTCCGCCGAAGCCGTTTCAGGAAGAAGGCTGGAAAGTTACCACCGTCGGAGACGACATCGCCTGGATCAAACCTGATGAAAAAGGCAAGCTTCGCGCAATTAATCCCGAATTCGGTTTCTTCGGAGTTGCACCGGGAACAAATTACAAAACTAATTCCAACGCAATGGAATCAATTCGTGCCAACACAATTTTCACTAACGTTGCTTTAACTGATGACGGCGATGTTTGGTGGGAAGGAATGGACGGAGACAAACCGGCACACGCAATTGACTGGCAAGGCAACGATTGGACTCCGGCAAGCGATAAACCAGCCGCACATCCGAACGCACGCTTTACCGCTCCGATCACCCAATGTCCGGTCGTTGACGAAGACTTTGACAATCCGAAAGGAGTTCCTGTTTCTGCCTTCATCTTCGGCGGACGCAGAAACTCGGTCGTTCCGCTCGTGCTCCAATCTTTTAACTGGGCTTTCGGAGTTTATATGGCAGCGACGATGGGTTCGGAAATGACCGCCGCCGCTTTCGGCAATATTGGCGAAGTTCGACGTGATCCATTCGCGATGCTCCCGTTTGCAGGCTACCATATGGGCGATTACTTTTCGCATTGGCTCGACATCGGTCGTTCGATTCCCGAACCGCCGCGCATTTTTTCGGTCAACTGGTTTAGAAAAGGTGAAGACGGCAAATTCCTCTGGAACGGTTTCGGCGACAATATGCGAATCCTGAAATGGGTGGTCGAACGTTCACGCGGAACATCGAAAGGGGTTGAAACTCCTTTGGGATGGCAGCCGAAATATGAACACCTCGACTGGCGCGGTATCGAAGACTTTACCGAAGAACAATTCAACAAAGTAATGAATCTTGACCGCGATATGTGGCTCAAAGAAATCGCCATGCACGATGATCTGTTCTTTAAACTCTATGATCGTCTGCCGAAAGAAATGGCATTCATCCGTGAATTGCTTGTTTCAAACCTTTGGAGACAACAGGAATTGGGCTTAGCTCCTTCCAGACCGGAGGAAACAGAAGCAACGAAGGCTGTAGCCAAATAACGCTTCGCAAGGCAAAAGTAAAAAGGTAAAAGGCAAAAAGGCGATTCGTTTGAGTCGTCTTTTTTAATTAAGCTAAAATAAGTCAATGGAAGAAAAATACCTTGAAATAAAACTTCTAAAAGGAATAGGACAAATTGAGTTTGGAATGAATCCATCCCAAGTTATTTCAATTATGGATGAAGAACAAGTTTATGAAAATTGGATGGGCGGGAATTTGAATAGTTCACTTCTATTTCAAGGAATGATTTTAGATTTTGATCAACATAACTCAAATGGTCCAATTAAAGACTCCAAATTTTGTGGAATTAAGATAAATTCTCGTAAAGATATTTATCTTTTTGGAAGAAAACTAATTGAATGGAATGAGTTTGAATTTGTAGAAGTGCTACATGCGAATAAAATCCAATTTGAGCAACCTCCTAATAAGTCAATAGTCTCTAAGGAACTAGAATTTGAAATATATTTTGATAAAGAAGATGATTCTGTTTGGTTAGAGTTTTGGTCTTTTGAATAAGCAAGTTGAGAAATCTCTTATAAATCGTTTTTATTTATTTTTCTCTTGATTTTCCAAACATTTAGTTTAACCTATCGCTGATTTGATATTGATAAATGCTGATTTACCCGTAAGTTACGGCAATTATATCAATTACAGAGGATTCAATTATAGTCAAATCCGACTGAACAACGTTTAAATCGAGTTTAATGATAATGAAATTAAGTTTACGAATCTCAACATCAAATTAGAAACCGATAAAACTAATCCTCGAACTGTAATTCCTCGATTATCTCTTTCATATATTTTCTTCCGGTTTCGACAGCATCGGGCGCAAGCGAAACTGCTCCGACCACGGCGTGACCGCCTCCGCCATAGCGTTCGCAAATCTCGGCAATGTTATGAACACGCGGACGCGGCGACCACGGATTTGAACCAACTGAAATTTTAACTCGTTTTGCGCCTCTGGTGAGAGCAACATTATAGGTTGTTTGCGGATAAAAATAGTAAGGAATAAATTTGTTAAATCCTTCTAATCCTTCATCGGCAATGTCAAAACTAACAACGCCGCGCGAATAGTTGGCTTTTTGTTTGATTAATTCGACTGTTTTCCAATGTTGGTCGAGAATCGGTTGTAATTTGGCTTGAATCTCCGAGCTTTCCAAAATTTCGTCCAGAGATTTGACAGTCAAACTTTTAATGATTCTTTCAACAAACTTTTCATCCTTTTCGCCTTCGATGACCTGCATTAATTTGAGTGCAGACGAACGTAATTCAACACATTGCGCCGGAGATTCATAAAGCGCACCATCAATAATATGTGCCCAATGAACTAATTCAGCCATTGATTCATCTTCGTAACCATATTTTTCCTTAGCAATGCGGGCGATGAATTCGCAGCAGGATTTGCTGGTGGTATCCAGAAACTTTTGTCCGCTAATATCGGCACGAAAATGGGCTTCGTCCTGTTCATTCAAAAAAGCTGATTGATGATGATCGAACCACCAGGTTAAACGATCATCGGCACAATATTTAAAATCAACGATTGCGTTCTCTCCGTCATTGATCAACAGATTCTTATCAAAGAAATTGTTTGCCTGATGCATCATCGGCAGATAAACAATTTCGACTTCCGAATTAACTTTTGCTTGATAAAACTTAGTAAAAAAAGCGGCAGATGAAACGCCATCGAAGCAGTTCCCATGATAAAGTAGGCGAAGTTTCATATAGATTCAAAACTTACGGTGCTTGAACTTCTTTAGTTAAAGAATTTAAGTAAGTAATTCTTAAAATGAAACTGAGTATGTAGCTAAATAATCCAGATGTTTGCTGATTTTTGTTTTGCTTTTATCCCACTTTCAATCTTTCTCATTACTTCCTTTTTATATTCTAAAAAAAGACAGGCAAAAGTCTATAAGGTCTATAGGTTGCCGTCTCCAAGCAATTCCGAATTCGTGATTATATCAGTTCTTTGCCGTGTGTGTCTTGTCGCAAAGCAATAAGGAGTTTGCAAAATGTGTTAAAGGAGTTCGATTAATAACAGGATTTGATTTGAGATCTAAACACCAAATTTTATTACGTTATTAATTACATCTTGATTTACTAAATCTTTCTCTATTTTTAGTTGTTTCGATTCCCTCAAAAAAAATATTTATTTTTTTTTGAAATACTTTTCCGAAATAGACATTAAGAAGATGAAGCGGACAATTACCGCCATAAATAAAAAGTTAAAGGGAGTTAATAAAATGAAAAACATAATCGGAATCGCAATCATAACAATCATCATCAGTCTTTTCGCATCCAATTCATTTGCACAACTAACAGGATCAGTCGGCGGAGGTCTTCCGGGTGCTTCGGGCGGTAATAACGGAAACAACAACGGTGGTAACAATGGCACAACGGCAGCCCGCAGAGGCAGAATCAATCCGGGCGGGGGAACCAGTAAAGCAACCAATGTCATTGATTTGGCTGCAATCAGCAACGGAGTGTTTTATGGAACTTTATTTGCCTATACCACACACTTTGAAATTTACACGGCAGACGGCGGCATCATCAAAACTTATCTTAATAGCTGCCAACAAGCCTCACCGAGCAATGGCGTAGCAGGTATAGTTTGTTCCTTTGGTCACTTTAACAGTAATGGGCAGCTTTTATATTCAGGTTGGACTTATATTTATGATAACGGTTATGTTTATCTGCGCTGGATGTATTCCTATAAATCCAACTTTCAAACAGTAGATTCAGACACCGGCTGGGTAGGTTTTAAGCCTCAGTAATAATTATCTAAAAAGAATTCAGAAATAACTGACAAAGGTTGACTTAATTGTTGACCTTTTTTTATTTTCCCGCACTCAAAAAAATCTTATGAATAAAATTTCCAACTCAACAAATGTTATTTTGTTCAATGTGCAGGTGCTGTTACTGAGTTTTATAGGTTAAAATACTCAAATAAATTTGCAAAGTAAATTTAATAACAGAACGATGACTTTTTTAGAAGAAATTCTCGAACTCAAAAAGCAGCGAGTCGAAACAGCAAAAGCAAAAGGTAAAAGGCAAGAATCAAAAATTGAAAGACCTTCGCACATGTTAAGAACAGCTTTAAGTGATGCAGATAAAATACATATCATTGCCGAAATTAAGCGCGCTTCGCCGTCAAAAGGAATTATTAACGATAAAATTGATGTAGCGGAAGTCGCGCAAATGTATGAGCGCGGAGGTGCAGCGGCGATCTCAGTATTAACCGAAGAAGACAGATTTTGCGGAAGTTTGGCTGATTTGGAACTTGCCCGAAGCGTGGTTGAAATCCCGATTCTACGAAAAGATTTTATTTACGATGAATTTCAAATCCGTGAAGCCAAAGCCGCCGGAGCCGATGTTATTTTGCTGATCGTGGCAATGTTAGATGATGAAAAACTATTGCAATTACGTCAATTAGCCGAAGATGAATTAGGTTTGGATGCGTTGGTCGAAGTTCATACACAAGAGGAATTAGACCGCGCAATTAAAATCGGCGCAACCTTGATCGGAGTTAATAATCGTGATCTGCATTCTTTCAAAGTTTCGCTTGATGTTTCGCGCAAACTCATCAAATCTGCTCCGAAAGATGCGCTAATGATTGCCGAAAGCGGCTTAAAAACAAAAGAAGATCTATTGGAATTAAAAGATTTAGGCTATCGCGGATTTTTAATCGGCGAAACACTAATGAGAAGCGGAAATGCCGAGGATGAGTTAGCCAAATTAATCAAGTAAAAAGGCAAAAAGCAAAATTTAGGGACGAACTTATTGGTTTAACTGTGCCTAAAATCTTTGCGTCTTTGCCTCTTTGCGCCCTTGCGTTAATTTTCTTTACCAAGCTCGTTTGCGAATTTCGTCCAAACTATCGTCAACCAAAACTTTTCCATTCTCAAAAACCGTAGTCAGTTGCGAATTTTCCGCCGCAATTTGTTCGATTGATTCAAGCTGAACGGTTTTATATTTGCCGTTTTCGTCTTTGACTAAATCCAAACGACCTTTCTTTGATGATTTTCCGCTATCGGTGATCGGTTGTTTATAAACGTCAACCAGTTCCCCGTCACGAACGATTGCCGAACATTTATAAGCAAATTTCATCGTGTCGCGGTCAATTTTTTGCAGTAGTGCACCGCCGATTCCAAATGCAATGTTGGAAGTCGAAAAGCCTTTATCTTTCAAAGACTGGCAAATGTTGTGAATCGAAACGGGATTAACACCATCACCTTGGATAATGCGGACGTTTTTTAAGACTTTGTAGCCTTTTGAATTGATTGTCGTGCCGAATTTTTCGCCTAAAAGTTCGGCAACTTTGGTGACGACTTCGACAGGCTCGCCAGAATCGGGACGGATAACGATGGTCGCGCCGGAATCAATAACTTCCTGTTTTAACTGCTCACCCCAAATCTTTTCGACTGCGTTGTAGATATTCCACGAATCGCTAACTACTGCCAATAAAGCGTTTGGCTTGGCAAATTGTTTGAGCATATTGCGATAAGCTTCAATTTCGTTGTCTCTACCCCAAGATGTTACGGTTGAATGTTCGGCGGCGGGAATCGAAAAACCAGCCATTTCGCAGTTATAAAAATTGCGATGAATAAGCAAAGCCGCCATCGTGTCAGTGCCGAAAAAATTGACCAAGTGCGCCGCGCCGCCGATTGCCGCTGTCTCTTGGGAAGAAACTCCGCGTGCGCCGAAATCATGAACTTTGAAACCGATTTCCGCATCGGCATCGTCTGCCGTTTCGCTCAAAAATTGGTAAACATCGCGTTTGATGTAATAACTTTGCGTTGCAACTGTGGTCGGATACCAAAGCCGCATCAATTGGGATTCAAACCAACTCGTTACCCAGAAAAACTCGTCATCGGTATTTTCGACGGTCATCAAAACATTGCGAGTCGGCACAACCGAGCCTTCCGCCACCGCCCGCACCCGCAAAGGCAAATATCCGCCGTGTTTTTCAATTAAACTCAACCAGCCCGACAAATTAAAAGGTTCACCGTGTGCGGTGATGACTTCATTGGCTTCCAAAACATTTTCTTTGGTCAGCGGTCGCGTAAAATATCGTTTCAAAAGATATTGCAAACCGAAAAAAACAGTTTCGGTATAATTTCGCTCCGAACCGCGACTTTCCAAATACGAATGCACTAAAGTCGTATTCGGCGGATATTGCAGCCAATGCGAAGCCTTGTATGAATCCGTATCAATTATTCTATTTATTTCAAACATTTTATTTATTCTCCTAATGTTCGGCTCTCTACCTGAAAGCCTAATCTTTTTATTTTTTGCCACAGAGGACACAGAGTTCACTGAGATTTACTTTTTACCAATAATTAATTCATTAGAACCTTCTTCCAATGAATTGTAATCGTCAAGATGAAAATGATAACCGCTTGGAAATTCGTCTTCGGATAATTCAAGAGATGGTTTGCAAGTGAGATTAAACCTTCCTTATTTGCCCAAAGCAGAACAGTGTTTTTGTCAATTTTTACTTCAATTTCAAAATTGTCTTCCCAATCAAATTGCATAAAACCTCTCCATGTTCTCTGTGTCCTCTGTGGCTAATTATTTCCTAAAAACTTTCCACGAAAGCCTGATAAACTTTGCGATTCGGCGTGGAATCGTAAATTGCCATAATTACACGATTGAAACAATTTGCAAACTCGCCGTTGAGCAATTCGGCAAATATTTTGGCGATGGAGTTCGCATCGTTTTGGAAAACTCCGCAACCCCAAGCACCTAAAATCAGCGTTTGATGTCCGTATTTGTTCGCCAGCCACAAAAACTTTCTCGCCCGTTCACGATTGACCTTTTCGATTAAATCAACCTTGTTTGGCTCTTTCTGTTTGATAACTCCGGCGTTGACCGCAGGCGAAGTTAGAAAAGTGACCAAATAAGGCATTTCGACCAAACTTCCGTCATCATTGCGAAAGACTGGAACTTTCGGCGAATAGATCATCCAATCCGAATAAAAACACGAAGTTCCGCGACGATTAAACTCATAAAATTCAAAGTTTGCAGTCAACGTGGCGTAAAGCGACGAAGAACGTGCCAAAGATTCTTCCTGTGCCTGTGAGCCGTTCAAGAATCCGCCGCCCGGATTTTTTGCCGAAGCGAAATTTAAGACAAACGGATTTTCATCTGCATTTTCTTTGCAAATCCGTTTTGCGGCTTCGAGCGTGGTTTCGTCTGTAACCTCAAATTTCGTTTCCCTTTCGATTTTGGTTAAATCAAATCTTTCAGGAAAATCTTCGGTGCGATAAATTTTTGTATTTTTAACGGCAAATTCAGTTTCGTTTTTGATGGAAACCGTTTCGCCTAAATTGTTGCGATAATTACCTCTTTCGATAATTTCTAAAGTTTCTTTCGCAACCCCGATTCTGGTTGTCTTTTTCATTTTTATTACTCCTTTTCGATTTCTTACCTAGAAATCTACGTTTTTGCCACAGAGAACACAGAGTTCACTGAGATTTTTAGAAGATTTTTTGTTCTGATTGCGAGCCATCTTCTATATCTGTAATAACTCCATCATAATTAACCTGCCAATTTTCATTATCATCTTTATGAATTCTTGCGATATGAACATTTGAACTATTGAGTTGTGATGAAAGAACTATTTCTTCGTAACCATATAAATCTTTTCTATGACTCATCCAAGACTTTCCTTCATCAAAATATTGAGTTCTAATGCAATGACTTTGCTTGGTTTCACTTACTGCAATTTCTGTCCATTCAAGTAAATTGGTTGCGATTTCTAAATATTCCTCCGCATGATTATATTTAGGAATAGCATCATTTTCATATGTTTCATCCTCATCAATTGGGTCAAAATATTCTTCAGCGGTCAAAGTAATCTGTTTTTCCAAATCATCTATGACTTTGTAAGAAATTACTATTTTCATAAATCTCTCCGTGTTCTCTTTGAACTCTGTGGTGAATCTTTTCCTAAAAACCTTCTATTGGTTCTGTTTTTTGCAAAGACCAAATTCTTGGGTAATTGTCTGCAAAATCTTCTGTTTTCTTCCGATTTGCTTTGCTCCAAATCCTATGAAACATAAAATCTACAAAATGTCCGATTTCGTGTAAAAGCAATGAATTCAAATAATAGTCTCGAATCTTTTCTTCTTCCCACTGCAAAAACCAAACTTTCTTTTTTTCATCAAACTGTAAATCTTGCGTCCATTCGGAATAAAGCTTTAGCATTCTTTTGGTCGGTTTTTTGTTGCCAAAAATCATTCTTAAAGTTGTCGGAAAAGCGTTCAAAACAATTAAATTAACGCCACTTCCGCAAATAAACATTCCTTGAAAAGTTTCATTATTTTCGTAGTCGTCCTTTTTAACTTTTCTGAGCCAAATGTGCGTAATTTTTTCACGATGTTCAGTTGGTAATTGATTTATTCGCTCCAAAATTTCAACTTCGGTTACAGGAAAATAAAAATCTTTTGACGGATTATCTTTAATGAAAATCGGTAATTCATGATTCAGACTTGGTTTTTTCAAAGAATGTTTACGATTGAAAATCCTATCGGTAATTTTCGGGAAAGTTCGCCCGCCTTTTACATCACCAAATTTTCGATTTTTTTTCCAAGCCGTTTCTTTTCTTGAAATTGCCATAAATCCTCCGTGTTTTCTGTGAACTCTGTGGCTAATTTAACTTTCCTCTCTCAATTCTTCACGAACTTCCATCAAAAGTTTGCCTAACATATTCAAACCATGTCCGTGTCCGCCATCGCCCCAAAATTTATCTTTTGCAGTATGTTCCACGAGCAAAGCATCTTCGGTTTTAAGTAAAATTTCCCGTAAATCTTTGTGCTGCGTAAATTTTGCAATTAGTGCTTCTTTCATAATCCCGACTTTTACTTCCTCCCAGTCCAACCGTAGCGGATTTTTTCTGTCTCTGCCGATTTGAGCGGCTTGTTTGGGTGTAAATGCTCGCCTGATTTCTTCTTCCTGCTTTTTACCTGCAAATTTTTGAGCTTGGAAATAATGCTCAACTGTCCGCCAAACTTTATCTTTCAAGAAAATTCGATGTCGGGAAAAATTGGAAAATACTCCATATTCATCAGTCGGCATATAAAATTTGATGATTTTCTTTTCGTTCATAACTTCTCCTTTTTCGATTTTGACTTTGCGTTACTTTGCGTCTTCCACTTTGCGCTCTTTGCGGTAAGAACTTATTTTTAACCGCAAAGGACGCGAAGGTTTCGCAAAGGAACGCGAAGAAAACATTAAAATCCTAAAAATGTCCGAATAACGCTGTAATGATCCTCAAAAAACTTGTCCTCATTTTCGCCCAAAGCCGATAACGGCAACCAGAATGCTTTGGCGGCATCGTCTCCGCCTTTGACCTTTGGCAGACCGTCTTTGAGGCTCGGTTCAAGCTCGATAAAATATGCGAACGTGACAGTTCGACCGCGTGCGGAGCGTTCGGGATAGTCAAAAGGACGGCTTGCTTTGATGCTTCCGCGTAAGACCGCCGAAGGAACTTTGATTTGTGTTTCTTCTTTTAATTCCTTGATGGCGTTGTCTTCCAGCGTTAGTTCAGGCTGTAAAAATCCGCCCGGAAGTGCCAACAAACCTTTACCCGGTTGATGTCCGCGCCGAATTACTAAAATATGTCCGCTCTGAACAACAACCGCGTCTGTAGTCACAAAAACAGGTTTATACGGAACGCCAACAAATTTCGTATCTTCTTTGTATTGTTTGATATAGGCGAATTCTTTTTGCAAAGTTTCAAAGATTTCGGTCTGCTTGAAAACTTCAAGTTGCGTGGCGATTTGTTTCGGAACTTCCGTTTTCCAGCTTTCATCATCTGCAAAATATTTTTCGCGGATTTCGGTAGCGTTGATTTTCAGTTTCGATTTGTCTTTGCAATAAAATTCTTCAAAACTCCATTGCGGAAAAAGGTTTAGATAATATGAACTGCGATCTTTGAAAAAGCCGACGATTGCGACATTTGCGTCCGACTCGTCTTCAATTTCTTCGTTGACGACGTTCTGAATTTCCGTTGTCCAAAAATGATCGTTATACGGATAATCGCGGACAGCCCGAAAGTTGAGCCGTTTCTCATCAACAGGAAAACAAGCCCGAATCATTTCCTCACGCATTGCGGGCGTGAAAGGATTTTTGACATCAGACGCACTTCGAGCCGAGCCAAGAATGACGATGACTTTTTCGGCAAGCGTTAAACTGTATTGGATTAAATCTTGATGTGCAGAATGGAATGGTTGGAATCGTCCGATGACGACTGCGTGTGTATATTTCATTTTCTCTAACACTCCTCGTGTTCTAAATTTTCGCCATTCAACCCGAATGACTACGTTACTAACATAAACCTAATACGATAAAAATTTCAAGAGGGTTCGGAAAAAATATTTAATTTTACAGGAACTTTTTTGCAGTAATGGTGTCTAAACTATTGAAATGAAAAGAATAATTTGGCTGATGATTTTGAGTTTTTGCGTGAATTCTGTTTTTGGTCAAAATAAGCAAAAGCCAATAGTCTGTTCTGACTGTTTTTCACATCAAGCTAAACCGATTTGTCTCCCGAAACCAAAGTATCCCGCAACTGCAAAAGCTGTTGGTGCATCGGGCGATGTTCAAGTTCAAATGACGATTGATGAAAACGGCAAAGTTATTGAGGCAAAAGCAATTACCGGACATCCTTTCTTGAAACTTGCCGCTGAAAAAGCCGCATTGCAAGCTAAATTTGAACCGATCTTAATTAGTGGAAAACCGATAAGAATAACAGGCATAATTGTTTATAAATTTACAATGGATGGGAAAGAGGAAACTCCTGATGTTTTGAGCAATAAGCCTGAACAGTTGGGAATTCTGAATTCCTATGCTTCGTATTTGCCAATGCCCGTAAGTCCTTGGGGAAATTATAAAGTTTCCAAAGAAAGTTCTATCGGAGTTCAGGTAAAAGTTGATTTAGAAACGGGTGAAGTTGTTGAAGCAACTGCAATTTACGGATTTCCTGTGTTTAGAAAAGCCGCTGAAAATGCAGCACTCCAAGCAAAATTTAATTTCAAAGACAAATCATTTTGCTCAAAATTCGGCATTGGAATTTTGGATTATAAAGTTAAAGATTTCATTGGCTTTAGGAAAAATTAAAAAGAAAAAAAACTTAAAAATCTATAGCTTTTCCGGCGTTTTTGTTCTGCTCGGAATAATCAAAACCCAATAATTTGCAAAGAGTGGCGGCGATTTGATTTTGATAAATTGTTTTCGCATTTTTCCACTCACCGCGCTGATTTATATCGGGCGAAATAAAAGCCATCCAGATATAACGCGCTTCGGGAACATCTTTACCGTGATCTGTCCAATCTTTTTCAGTGTTTCCGCGTCCGTGGTCAACCGTCACGATAATTGTTGTTTTACCTTTGTATTGCTTATCGCTTTCTAAAAATTGCCACAACTCTTTCAAATATTCATCAGTCCGATGCAAAGCGTTGATGACCATATCGTAACGCCCGTCGTGCGCCCAATCGTCCGTTTCGCCTAAGCCGATATGCAAAACTCGCGGGTGAAAAGTTTTCAAATGCGACATCGCAAAACGAAAAGTGTAATAGTCGTGGCGAACCGAATCCCAGGGAGTTGGTGTTTCAAACTGCATTTTGCTAAGGGCTTGCATTTCAATGTCTTTCGTTTCGTAATTTTCATAACCGGCATTGATCAGAAACGCCTTTGGATCAGTCGAAACGATCTCGTTCATCACATTCCACGAAGCAAACGAAGCGGCTTGGTTTGAAGTCAAATTCATTTTCTTTTGCAGAAATTGCAGAAACGAAGGAAATTTATTTTGAATCCGTTTGTTGCTGTCAATAATGTTGTCGTGAGCTTCGCCAGTCGTGATTTCCGAATAACCGGGATAGGAAAAAAGATGATTATTCGTTGTTTTAACTTCGCTTTTTGATTCACGATTTCCCGCAATTGAACCGTAATTTTTTATCCAGATTTGCCAAAAAAACGGCATCAATTTTTCGCGGCGAGCTTCCGATGTTTCAGCCCAAAATGTTTTATAAATTTCTTGTTGCTCAGCGTCCTTTTTGATTTTTTTGTAAAGTTCGCCGTCAAATCCGCCGAAAATTTCCTGCGTCCGCGCTCCGTCAAGCGTAATTAGAATTACGTTTTCGGTTTTGCGTTGGGCTGAAATGTTTAGATAAAAAAGTGTGATTAAAAGAAATAAAAGGGAAAGTTTTCGCATATTTTTGAGGAAGAGATTAGCATAAATTCAGTGGATGTTGGAGCGGTTTCGCAAAATTATAGCCACGTCATTTACGGCGTGGTTCAGATGGTTAATGAATTTGAAGGGCGTTTTAACGTCCTTTTATTTAGCTTTAGCATTTTATTTTGATGGCTAAACCCTGATTTGAAGGACGTTAAAACGCCCTAATTTTGTTCACCTTTTTATTACCACGCCGTAAACGACGTGGCTAGCGAAACATAATTCTAGGACTCATATTCAATCTTTTCCAGTCTAATGAAAGTCTTATTTTCCTTATGATGTTTCTTTTGATTCTCAACATAATGGACTACCCATTTCAAATCTTTCGTTCCAAAACTAACAATGCCATATCCATTTTGCCATTCCAAATGTTTTCGATTGGCGATTTCTTTATTGATAAAGTGGGAACTTGCGCCTTTTAATTGTCCAATCCAATCAGCAATTTGCAGAGTTGGCGGAATCGAAACTGCAATATGAAGATGGTCGGAAACCACACCGATAGCGTGAAAAAATGTTTCGGGCGTTTTGTGAATTTTATCAGTCAGAAATTTGTAGAGTGGTTGCTCAATTTGACTGGTAATCAATGGTTGATTATTTTTTGTGTGCCACGTGATATGAAGATTGATTTCCGAATAAACTCGTCGAGACATAATTTCTGGTGGGGCAGATTTGCGGTAATTGTAATCTAGGATGAAGCAGTTTTCAAATTTTTACTACGTCAAAAAAATTTTTTCAACAAATTTTTCGTTAGCCACGTCGTTCACGGCGTGGAAGGTCAAACCAAAGAATCAAAAAGCGTTTAAACGTCTTTCTAATCTTGCTTTAGCTTTGAGATTTAATGGCTAAAGCCTTTTGAAGGAGGTTAAAACGCCCTAAATTTTTTAACGATTTCTGACCACGCCATAAATGACGTGGCTAACAAAATAAAAATGGTCAGCCGAATTTCTCCAACTGACCACTAAAAACTGTCCACTGACCACTTAATTACAAATGAATCGTTAAATCGTGAACACCTTCGGCAGCTTCCATCATGCTTTCGCTAACGGTCGGATGCGCGTGAATGGTGTTGGCGATAGATTCGGCGGTTGCTTCGAGAGCCATTGCCACGCAAGCCTCTGCTAAAAGTTCAGTTGCGTGCGGTCCGATGATGTGAACGCCGAGAACTTCGTCGTATTTTTTCTCGCTGACGATTTTGATAAAACCATCAGTTTCACCCAAAATACGTGCCTTTCCGCTGGCTGAGAACGGGAATTTACCGATTTTGACATCGTAGCCCGCTTCTTTTGCTTTGGCTTCGGTCAGACCGACAGAAGCGACTTCGGGATCGCAATAGGTGCAGTTTGGAACGAGATTATGTTTAATTGGCTCAACCTTTTTACCCGCAATTTTCTCGACCACCAGACAGCCTTCTTTTGATGCCAGGTGCGCCAGCCAAGCTGTATCAATCACATCGCCAATCGCGTAAACATTCGGTTCATCGGTTTCGCAGTATTCGTTGACTTTCAGCGTTCCACGCGGATTTTTGACGACTTTGGTGTTTTCTAATCCCAAACCTTCCAAATACGGCATCCGTCCGACAGCAACCAAAAGCATTTCGGCTTCAAATGTAACGTCTTCGCCTTTGGCGTTTTTGCCCGAAACTTTGACACCGGATTTTGATTTGGTCATTTTGTCGAGCTTGATTCCGGTTTCACATTTGATTCCGTTCTTTTTGAAAACTCGTTGCAATTCTTTGGACACTTCGGCATCTTCGAGCGGAACGATGCGATCCATCAATTCAATAACGGTCGTGTCGCAGCCGAAACGGTGATAAACGCTGGCGAATTCCACACCGACTGCGCCTGACCCCATCACGATCATTGATTTGGGAACGTGATTTAATTCGAGAATTTGGTCGGAATTAACGACTTGTTTGCCGTCAACTTCAAAGCCCGGAATCGGACGCACAACCGAACCTGTCGCAATGATGATGTTTTTTGCTTCGACGATTTCTTTTTTGCCGTCTGCCATTGCAACTTCGATTTTGCCTTTGCCGACGATTTTTCCGAATCCGTTAAAGGTCGTAACCTTATTCTTTTTCATCAGATACGAAACGCCGGCTGAGTTTTTGGCAACCACATCGGATTTGTATTTTTGAACTTTTTCAAAATCGAAACTTAAATTCTCAACACTCAAGCCGAATTTTTCAAAATGTCCGGCTTTTTCGTAAAGATGTGCCGCATTCAAAAGAGCTTTGGTTGGAATACAGCCGCGCAAACCGCACGTTCCGCCCATCCGCATATCTTTTTCTTTTTCGATAATTGCTACTTTTAAACCTACTTGCGCTCCGCGAACCGCTGCTACATATCCGCCCGGTCCCGAACCAATAATCGCTACGTCAAATTGTTCTGCCATTGATAATCCTCTTTAATAAAATAATTGCAAAAGAAATATTATAAGGTTTTGTGGGGAAAAAGAAAAAGAGGTGTCTTTATCGGATAATCATTTTTGAGTGTTATCTAAAAATTTCACGGTATTCCTGAATTAAATTTTGGAGTTTTTCAACTTTGATTTTGTCTCCGCCAACTTTTTCTCTAAAAGTTGGGGCGGAATCTCTGATTGCTTCAATGTTCTTGAAAAAACTTTCGTCATAACGTTTTTTGACGGCGGAACTCATATAAATTTTGCTGCTGCCGCCGTTTCGACTACGCGGAATTTTTGCCCAACCGGATTTCAAATTTTCTTTTTGAGCATCGAAAATCAATCTTGCGCCGTCAACATCGCCTGCTTCGATTTTTTGCAGCATTAGATTGGTTGTATTGTCCCATTCATCAAAAAACGCGAGAATTTCTTTGTCATTATTACAGGCAGTTAAAATTAACATCAGGGGGAAAAAAAAGGATAGAAAAAGTTTCTTCATTTGTAATTTTGCGAAAATTTTTTTTACTTGGAGTTCAAAATAAAGGACGTAAATTAATTTAACTTTTTGCAGGAAAAAGAAAAAGCGACCTCAATTGAAGCCGCTATTGTTTAAGAGTTGAACTGATTTTTATCTAAAAACCTCGGTATATTCTTTAACCAGAGCCTGAAGTTTATCCAATTTAGCTTTATCAGTAGCGAGTTTCATCATATTTGAAGTCATTGCTCCTGCTAAAGTTGAAGCGTTTTTAGTAACCTTTTCAACGGCTTCTTTTTGAACTTCTTTACTGACTTGAAAACCGCGTGCAGTTTTTACACCGTCCCATTTTGTTTTCAAACTTTCTTTTTTGCCGTCAAAAGCCGTTCTTGCTCCATCAACATCACCGGCGTTGATCTTTTGCACCATTTCATTAGTAACTGTGTCCAATTCGGAAATAAATGCTTTAATTTCTGCATCTTTACTACAGCCCATCATCGAAAGGCACAAAGCCAATACCAAAAACAATGTAATTTTTCTCATTTATAGATTTACTCTCCTTAGAATTTGTAATTTTCAATTTTTAGAACTTTAATAGTCAAAGAACGGGTGACTTAAAAAATGTTGCAAGGAAAATAAAAAATGATTCATTCAGCAGAATTTTTAGCAGTTGTAGATGAGGCGAAGTCTCGTGTGCGCGAGGTTTCGGTGGATGAAACTTTGGAACGGATGAAAGACGGTGCAGTTCTGGTTGATGTCCGCGAAGATAACGAATGGGAATCCGGGCACGCCAAAGGTGCAGTTCATCTGGGACGCGGAATTATTGAACGCGACATTGTTGGAAAATATCCCGAAAAAAATACTGAACTGATTCTGTATTGCGGTGGCGGATTTCGTTCGGCTCTTTCTGCCGATATGCTGCAAAAAATGGGCTACACTAATGTTTGGTCAATGGCTGGCGGTTGGTCGGCTTGGAAAGATGCAAATGCACCAATAGTTTAAGAACTAAAGTTTAGAAAGTTCGGGAAGTTGCGGAAGTTCGGGAAGTAAAGACAGATTCTTCCTTTTCTAAACTTCCCAAACTTCCCCAAACTTTCTAAACTAGAAAAATGGATGTCCGAGAACGAACTAAACAATTGCAAGCAGAATTTGCTGCTAAAGGCGATGTAACAGGCTGGTTTGATGCGCTTTACGCGGAGGCAGACGGCAATAACGAAAAAATTCCCTGGGCTGACCTTGAACCGAATAAATTTTTGGTTGAATTTGCCGAAAAGACCAAGCTGCAAGGCAACGGCAGAAAGGCTTTAATTGTCGGCTGCGGTTTGGGTGATGACGCTAAATATCTGCGAGAATTAGGTTTTGAAGTTACAGGTTTTGATATTTCACCGACTGCGATTGAATGGGCAAAAAAACTTAATCCCGAAATTCATTTTGAAGTTGCCGATCTATTCAATCCGCCGAAAGAGTGGTTAAATGCGTTTGAATTCGTTCTGGAAATCTATACAATCCAGCCTTTGCCGTTGGATTTGCGTCCGCAAGTGATTGATTCGATTGCCAATTTTGTCATGCCGAAAGGGAAAATCGTGGTTGTCACACGCGGACGCGAAGACGATGAAATTCCGCCCGAATTGCCCTGGGCTTTATCACGAAAAGATCTATCTCAATTTGAGAAAAACGGATTAACTCAAACGCATTTTGAAGAAATGTGGGGCGATGAAGAAGAACCGATTCGACGATTTGTAGTTGAGTATCAGAAAGACTGAGTGGTCAGTGGTTAGTGATCAGTATTCAATAATCTACTGACCACTGTTCACCGACCACTGACCACTAACCTAAAACTCAATTTTCACAGTCCAAGCATGTTGGCAAGGAATAATATTCGGTGTCAGCAGCGGCATTTTGATTGTTAAATTATTGTTCTGATAAACATAATCAACCTTTCCCTGATAACCGAGCAGAGTCACTTTAGCTGGTTTGGAAATATCTTTGATTTCAATTTCGTTTTTCCATTTGGTGGTAATGGCGTAAACCGAATTTCCTTTTTGGGTGAAAAAAAGGTTGGTTTCTTTCGTGACTTTCGGAGCTTTTTCCCAGCTTTTGGTTTCATAAATCGCTTCTCCATTGATATTTAGCCAATCGCCAATATCTTTTAAGCGTTGCTGCATAATTACCGGAATTGTTCCATCTGCCGCCGGACCAATGTTCAAAAGCAGATTTCCGCCGCGAGCCACGACACTTATTAATTCGTGAATTAATTCTTTACTGCTTGAATATTGCTCTAAATCTTCGTTGCGGTTGTAGCCGAAAGATTGACCGATTCCACGGGTTTCTTCCCAAGGCTTTCCGTCGGAAAGATTGCCTGAACCGTATTCCGAAGTTTGAAAACTTCCGTGTTTTGATTTGGTGTCGCTACCGAGCCGGTCATTGATGACGACTTCATTTTTGGAAACCGATACGTTAAAAAGCCAAGCCGTAAATTCTTCGGTTCGCCACGTTTTTGCTGTTTGATCCCAGTCACCGTCCGCCCAAATTATGTCGGGTTTGTATTTAGTGACTAAATCTTTCATTTGCGGCAGCATTCTCTGTTCGACATAACCGTTGACATCGGATTTGTATTGCGGATTGAACCATTCAAAAAGCGAATAATAAAAACCCATTCGCAAGCCTTCGTCTCTCACCGCTTTTGACAATTCGCCCGCCAAATCGCGTTTCGGACCAATATCAACTGCGTTCCAATTCCACGATTGCGGAGCTTTCCAAAGCGTAAATCCGTCGTGATGTTTGCTGGTCAGAACAACATATTTCGCGCCGGAATTTTTGAAGATTTTTGCCCATTTTGCGGGATCAAAAAGTTCCGCCGTAAATTTTGGAGCAAAATCCTGATAGACAAAGTTTTTGCCGTAATTTTTTTCGTGAAATTCAACGAATTCCTTGTGAATTTTGAGGTTTTCAGCAAATAATCGTTGCCAATACCATTCAGCGTAATTGCTTCCGAAACCGTCGGCGTAGGAATTGGTCGCCCACGCGGGAACGGAATAAACTCCCCAATGAATAAAAACGCCGAATTTGGCTTTAGGAAACCATTCGGGAGTCGGGCGTTTATCAAGCGATTCCCAATTTGGTTGATAGTTTTGGGCAAAAGAAAGGTTGATGGCTAAAAATAAAACTATTGCGGCTAAAACTAATTTGATAAACGACTTATTCAATTTTGAAGGCTCCTTTTGGTTTTCAATATTTTAGTTCAAATTTGCCGAAATTTTAACGCGAACACCATTAAGAGCCGCATTTCCCGTCAATTCGTCAATTTCCATTTCATCGGTCAAATCATTAATAGACGCTCCGGCGTAATTTTTTGCCGTATCAAGTTGAACTCCTGCATATGAGTGTCCGTAACCGTGCGGAATCGAAATAACTCCACAAGCAATGTTTTCGGTGATTTCGCAAGGAATTTCAACGTTTCCAACCCGCGAAGAAATTTTCACAAGCTGATTATTTTCAAGGTTTAAGCTTTCAGCATCTTTCGGATTTATCAAAACCGTGCAGCGATTTTTGCCTTTCATCAAACGCTCGGAATTATGCAGCCACGAATTATCATCACGCAAATTTCGTCTGCCGATCAGACAAAACGGAAACTCAGAATTTTCGGTAAAATTTTCTTCATTTTTTAATCTTTCCAAATCTTTGACAAAAATTTCAGGCGCGAGATTAATACGTTTATCTTTTGTGAATAAACGTGTTGGCAAAGAAGGTTGCAGTTCTCCCAAATCAATTCCGTGCGGGTTTGATTTTAATTTTTCGAGCGAAAGTTGATATTTACCGAACATCAACCCCAAATTTAATTTAACTTCAGGCGGTTCAGGCTTGAATTCGCCGTTTTTCCTTTCTAAACGCCAAACCAATTCTTGAAAAATTTCCCAATCGTGTTTTGTGCCTTCAGGATTTTTAAATAACGCTTCGGAGTATTTCGCCGTATTTCGCACTGCAAAAGTGTTGAAAATTATGTCGAAATGCGAACTTTCGAGATTGCAAACAGGCGGCAAAATTATGTTTGCGTGTCGCGTAGTTTCGTTGATATAAAAATCAATCGAAACCATAAACCCTATATTTTGCAATACTTTATCAAGCTGTGAACCGTTCGGAGTCGAAAGCACAGGATTTCCGCAGCTTGTCACTAAAGCCTTGATTTGTCCCTCGCCTTCCGTCAAAATTTCTTCGGCAAGCGCAGCAACGGGTAATTCGCTCATAAATTCGGGTAATTTACGGACACGGCTTTGCCAACGATTGAAAATTTCACCGCCTTTTGAGGCTTGTAGTAAATCAAAAGCCGGAGCAGGAAACATCGCGCCGCCTTGCCGATCAAAATTTCCCGTTAAAATATTGATAGCGTTGATTAACCATTGACATAATCCGCCGAATTTTTGCACCGAAACGCCCATTCTGCCGTAGCAAACCGCAGATTTTGCATTGGCAAATTCTCGTGTGATTCGTCTGATTTCATCGGCGGAAATTCCATTCATTTTTTCGGATTTTTCGGGTGTCCATTCGCTTGAAATTTCCTGCAAAATTTCAATTCCATCAGTAAATTCCGCGAGTCTGCCCAAATCAACTAAATTTTCGGCAAAAAGCGTGTGGATAATCGCCAAAAGCAAAAATGCATCAGTCGTAGGTTTGATGAAAAAATGTTCAGATGCGACACGAACCGTTTCAGTTTTACGCGGGTCAATCAAAATAATTTTGCCGCCGCGCTTTTTAATTTCATCCAAACGATTTATGATGTCCGGCGCAGTCATTAAACTGCCGTTTGAAGCCAGCGGATTTCCGCCCAGAATCAGGAAAAAATCGGTGTGGTCAATGTCGGGAATCGGAATTAAAAATTGATGCCCGAACATCGCCCAGCTCGCAAAATGATGCGGTAACTGGTCAACCGAAGTCGCTGAATAATTGTTTTTGGTTTTGAGAGATTTAAGTAGTTCGCGGCTGTTGAGCATCGTGCCGAGGTTATGAACGGAAGGATTTCCCTGATAAACCGCGACAGAATCTCTCCCGAAACGGTTTTGAATATCTAAAATCTTTTCGGCAATGGTATCGAAGGCTTCTTCCCAGCTAATTTCCTGCCAACCATTTGCAGTTTTTTTGACAGGTTTCTTCAGACGATTTTTGTCCTCATAAATGTCTTGCAACGCAACAGCTTTCGGACAGATGTGACCGCGTGAAAACGGATCGAGTTTATCGCCTTCGATTTTCAGAATTTTGCCGTTTTCGTGCGTGATTTCGATGCCGCAAATTGCTTCGCAGAGATTACAATTTCGATAGTGTTTTTCAGTCATAAATTTAGGAAATTTGCCCGCGAATAAACGCGAATGGACGCGAATTTTTGATTAATGGAAATCAGAAATGAATTCTATCAATCCTCTTTTTTGATTTTTCAGTTTATCATTGACTCCCGCAATTCCCTGCAATCCGCCTGTATCGAACGCGAGAATTTTTAAATCTTTTGGAAAAAAATCTGCTTCAATCAATTCAAATAATTTTCGCATCATTTTGCCTGTGTAAATCGGCTCAAGCGGAATGTTAAACTGCTTGTAAAATTCATTTATAAATCGAATTGTTTCATCGGAAAATTTTCCGTAACCTTTTTCGCTGGCATCAATTAATTCAAAATTTTTCCGCCCGCTTAGTTCAAAAATTTTACTTTCCAACGAATCATCTTTCACGACTTTGAAACCTAAAACTTTTTGATTTGCTTCGGCAAATTTGGAAATTCCCGCCAAAGTTCCGCCGGTTCCAACCGCGCAGCAAAGATAATCAAATTCTTTGGCTTCGTCGCCAAGCATAAATTTTATGCCTTCAACCGCGAGTTTGTTCGTGCCGCCTTCGGGAATTATTAGGGCTTCGGGAAATTCCAGTTCTAAATTTTCGATAAGTTTTTCTTTGTTACGGTAATCTGTTCTGTTCACAAAACGAAATTCCATTCCGTTTTGATTCGCTTTGAAAAGTGTCGGATTTTCCTGCCAATTATTTTTTAATTCATCGCCGCGAATTATACCTAAAGTATTTATATTTAATAGTTTTCCTAAAGCTGAAACGGCAAAAATATGATTTGAAAACGCTCCACCAAAGGCGATTATCTGAGAATTGTTTGGATTTTGGCTCAGATAATTTTCGACATTATAAAAAAGTTTCCAGAACTTATTTCCCGAAATATCGGGATGAATCAAATCTTCGCGTTTAATAAAAAGACGGATATTTTTATCAAGCGGAATTTCAACAACCGGAATCGGATTTTGCGGAAAATCGAGGAATCCAGCAACGGACTTTTTGTTGATAGGTTTCATATTCTGCACCAAATTTGGCTTGTAAATCATCTTCTTCGAGCTGTCGGTAAATAAATTGCCAGATAAATCCGCCGAGCAAAGCATAAAGCAAAACCAGCAGTGAGCCAAGAATAAATCCGACAACAATTGCCTGACCGATTCCCGAAATCGCCATCGGATTACGGACGTATTTGTAAACTCCGCTCACGACCAACTTGCTGGCAGTGTCCATCGGCAAAGGCGTTCCGCGTCCGATTTTTGCCATTGAATAGGCAGAAGAAAGTCCAATTAGACTGACAGCGGGGAAGAGAACTATTCCCAAAATCGTTTGAAAAGGAAAAGCAAAACGCGGAATACCGATTTTGGCTTCGATTTGGACAATTAACAATGGAAAAATAACCAAAATTAACGTCCAAACTATGGCAATTTGCGTCAAAGTTTTGGCAAGAATCCAACCGGTTTTGCCGTCTTTTGAATTTCGGAACATTATCCGGTGAAAAACAGGAGTTAATCCAATTCCGAAATTTCCGCTGACAATCATTGCGGGAAACATCGCCACCACGCCGAGCCAGCCTGTATCCGTCATCCACGCAAAACTCAAGCAATAAAAACTCGCGTAACTGATTGCGCCGATTTCCAGCCACAAAGCTACAGTCTTAAATTCATTATTAGCAACGATTAACCAACTGACAACAAAAGAACCGATTGCCAGTAAAAACAAATCAGGCAGCCAAAATGAAAGCAAAATCGTTTCCGAATCGCCCATTTGAAAATATTTGCGCGAAACGGGAACAGTAATCAATAAAATCCACCAAGCCAAAACTGCAATGCCCTGAAAAGCAAAATAAATTGCGGCGGATTTCGGTATTTTCATCTAAAACAATTTCGTCTTTTTGTTGGTTTCATTAACCTGTTTTTTGATTGTGTCATTAGTTAATTCAATGCGCGGATTCAATTGATAATCGGCTGTGATCGAAGTTTCACCGCAGCGAAAAACGCCTTGTTTATTGGCAAATTTCCAATCGGTAACGGGCAAATCTAAGTTTGTAGAAATGATTTCGGCAAAGTTTTTGATGTCGGATGGATATTTATTTTCTTCGTAAAAAAATTCGGCTTGATAAAGTTTTTTCTCGAAAAATCGCAGATAAAAAGCCCGAATGCCCGTTAAATTCTGTGGCGGCTTTTTGTTGATGTAATTTTGAAAAAATCGGTAATCCCCTTTCTTTTTGGTCTTGATTCCCAGATTATTTCCAAGTTTGTTGCTCACTTCTTCAACCGTCATCCCAATTTGCAAATTCAATAAAACGTCAGAGGTTTTGACAATCGGAGTGCAATTTTCCTGTGCTCGAATGGAAAAAGAAAAAGCCAACAAAAATATGAGCGCAATTTTCGGATAGAAGTTTTTCATCATTTTTTAGAAAATCCAATAAGATTCACGAAGTTATCACGAAGATTTATTTTCTTTCGTGTTTTTTCGTGTTACTTCGTGGATAATTGTATAACGAATCGCACCGAATTTTATGATAAAAACTCTTTCCGAAACAAATCTGACCGAAATTTGTCTGGAATTATCTGTGATTGACATGGATTTAGCTCGCATTTTTGAAAAATACGGAACGCCGCCGCTGTGGGCGCGTGAGGCAAATTTTGCGACGCTTGTTCACATCATTTTGGAGCAACAAGTTTCTCTCGCTTCGGCACGTTCGGCATTTAATAAATTGAAAGAAAAGTTAGTCGAAATCACACCGGAAAATGTTTTGGGTTTGGATGATGCGGAGATGAAAGACTGTTATTTTTCGAGGCAAAAAACGATTTACGCACGAGATTTGTCGAAAGCGATTGTTGACAGGAAATTAAATTTGGAGAATTTACAAAGTCTTTCAGATGAGGAAGTTAAAGAAGAATTAAAGCAGATCAAAGGCATTGGCGATTGGACAGCGCAATGCTATTTATTGATGGCTCTTTTGCGTATGGACGTGATGCCGCGAGGCGACATTGCTCTGCACGCGGCTTATCAAAAGTTAAAGGATTTACCAAAACGTCCGAATTCCGATGAATTCATCAAATTAGCCGAAAAATGGTCGCCGTATCGGGCAGTTGCGGCACGGCTTTTATGGCATTTTTATTTGAGCGAAAGAAAAACTAAAAGCCGAGCTGCTCAATGATTACTTCGTAATTTTCGTCAACTGTAATTTCAGCCGCAATCTTTTCCTTTTTGCCTTCAAACACTTTAGCGATCCAATTTATCAACGGATTATTTGGATTTTTCGCCACCTGTTTTACTAAAAATTCTTTTGCTTTCGATTCACCTTCCAATTCGCGTAAAGCAAATAAATTCAGCAGATCAGCCGTTGAAATCGCTTTCGGAGAGAACTCTAAAATTCTGCGAAGTGCTTTTTCCTGATCGTTTTTTTGCCCAATTTTTTGATAACAAATTGCCGATAACCAATCTTCTAAACGCTCGTCAATATCCTTTTGATACGGTTTGCCGACTCCCAAATTTTCGTGCCATTCCCGTGCTTGTTTTGTAAATTCGAGTGCTTTGGCAAAATCATTTACCTTGATGGATTCAACCGCCTGCATCAATTTTGTCAGGCGATAAAGCCGCCGCCCGTCAGTTGCGCCTTCATAGGGCAAAACGCGAACTGTTGCCAAAATTTTATCGCTTTCGGTAAATTTGCGGTTAGCCATAAGAGTTTTAGCATAAAGCATTGTGAGCATATAATTTGCGGGAAATTTAGTCGAAAATTGACGAGCCGTTTCAAGTGCTTCGGCGTTGCGTTTGTTCGCCAAATAATAATCCGCCAAAAGTTTTCCGTAACGCCATTCGTTGCCGTCCAAAGCAATCGCCCGTCGCAAATCAGATTCCGCCGTTTCCGCAATTTTTTCCGCCCGCAACGCATAAAACGGAGCAAAATTCGGCGTGTTTCCGAGCGATTTTAAGATTTCGTTTCCGCGAGACGGATTATTTTTGTTGTAAAAAATGAGTGCCGAATAATATTTCGGCTGCCAGTTTTGGGATTTTGTCTGCACCCAACTTAAAACTTCGGCAGTTTCCGAGCGGAACGGAAAAACGAATTTCACGTCTGATGAATCGGCTTGTTTGATGAGGAAATCCGCATTTGCTTCGCCAAGTTTGTTGGAAATAAATGCCTGCCAATACAATATTTCCGCATTTTTATTTGAATCTACAAGAATCGTTTTTGCATCGTTAAGTAAACCTAAATTGTAATACCAAATTGCCAGATCGAGATAAGTTTCCTGCGGCATTTCGTTGCGAATCAGCTTGGTAAATTCGCTCTTGGCAGCGGGAGTTTTTTCCCAAAGCGACCTTTCAAATCTCGCAAAATGATTGAGCGGATCGAATTCGAGAATTTGATTGAGAGTTTTCGCGGCTTCATCTTTTTTCCCCGAAAGTCGTTGTGAAACAGCAATTATCTGCAACACATCAAGATTATAACGGTTAAAATCGAGACTCTTTTTGGCATAGACTTCAGCTCGTTCCAAATCATTTTCGCGGAAATAGATTTTGCTCAATTCCGTCCACGCCGCACTTCGGAATTCGACGCTCATCGAAGCAATATCAAAGCCGTCTTTCGCATCAACGATCCGCCCGATTTTCAAATTTGCCAAACCGTAATAAAAATTCGCTCCTCCATCGTAAGTATCTATGCTTAAAGCTTTTTTCGACATTTCGAGCGATTTGGCGTAATCCATATTTCGATAATAGATTTGTGCCAGATCAACTAAAGCGGGCAGAAAATTTGCGTCCTTTTTCAAACATTCTTCGAGCTTCATTTGAGCCGAATCGTAAACCCGCTCACGCAGATTTTCCTTGCCTTGCAGATACAATCCGTAAACCGAATTCCAGTCAAAATCGGTTGGAGTTTTATCTGGTCGGCTCAAATTCGCTTCTTCCGCATTGCCCGAATATATTTGTTTGCCGTTAAGTAAAACTCGTAAATCTTTGAGATTCAATGACGACTTTATAGAATCGGTAAAAGTTTCGAGGGGTTTTAATTTCAAATCTTTCGCGTAAACTGATTTTCCGTTTGCAACGATTTCGAGTTTTTCATTGATATTTCGGGCAGGCGAAAGGTAAATTTTCAGTCCTTCTTTTTCCATTTTTAAGTTCAATGCACCAAATTCATTAGCGACTAAAAATCCTTTGGTGTCTTTAACGGGGAACCAAAATTCCGTCCATTTATCGGCTGAATACGGGGCAAATCCGCGATGTTTGAAAGGCGTAAATGTGCTGTTGTCTGCGGATTGATTGAATAATCTGCCGGATTGGACTTCGACATATTGCCCGTCGGTGTCGGTCAAAAGTTTTTCCCAGATCATTCCTTGATCGGACAATCCCCAGATCCAGAGTTTCTTTCCGGCTTTGTCGTCGTGCGAAGCGACTCTTGCCATTCCGAACTCGTCATCGTGCCAGTAACCACCGAAAAATTCGGTGTATTTGCCGAAAACGTGATAGGATTTGTAGCCGCCGAAATTATTGTTTTCGTAAAAGGAAATCTCTTTATTTTCTTTGGAATTAACGTTCCATTCGCCCAACTCGCCGTCGTGTCCGAGAAATTCTTTTCCCGCATAGACGAATTCCAGATTGCCGCGAGCCTTGATTCCGGCGTTCATCCAGGTGTAATAAGGCTGTTCGAGATTGGTTGCGTTAAACCAAAATGAGGAGGTTGTAAAATATGCTTTATCTTTCGGCAAATTTATCTCGATTCGCCACGGAGTTTGTGTTAGCAAATCCAAAACTCCCGTAATTACCGAAACGCTTCCGTCGGCATTTTTTCGTGTAAGGTAATCAACCGGAGTTGAAACATTCGGTGTGTGTCCGATGATTCCGTAATTCGCCTCGATTCCGCCGCTCGTCCAAGGTCCGCGCATCGCAATATCACGGAATTTAACGACCTGATTGTTATAAATAAATGCTTTACCCGTTTTTTTTTCAATCGCTGTCCAAATCTTTCCGCCGATTTCAGGCAAGATCAGAACCTTGATGTAATCATTTTCGAGTTCGACCACTTTCCAAGACTTCTGCACAGGCTTATCCGTGTAACCGTCAAACCGAAAATATGGATAAATTTTCCCGACTTTCGGAATCGGATTCGGATCGGAAAACGGATAAGTCGTAAAAACTTTGTCGTATTCTTTGACCGTCGCAGTTTGAGCAAAAACGTAATTTGCCGAAAACAAAAGAAATACCGAAAAAAGCAGTAGATTTTTTTTCATAATTTCGTGGATATTTTTTATTTGATTGGACACGATTATGAATGTATTCTATGGCAGAAACAAGTTGTAATTAAAATCCATTCTTTCCTGAGCTAAAATGAAAAAAATAATCGTTTCTTTTATTGCCGTTTGCTTTTTTGCTACTAATCTTTTTGCCCAATATCAACCAACCGCCGAAAATCTCGCAGCCCGTAAAACATTTCAAGATGATAAATTCGGAATGTTCATCCATTGGGGCGCATCGAGCGTTTTGGGACACGGCGAATGGGTGATGAACAACCGAAATATTCGGGTGCAGGAATATTCGCGGCTAGTGCAAATCTTTAATCCGCAAGCCTTTGACGCAAAAAAATGGGTAGCAACAGCGAAAGGTGCGGGAATGAAATACATCACTTTTATCACCCGGCATCACGACGGTTTCAGCAATTGGGACACGAAACAAAGCGATTGGAAAATTACGAATACTCCTTACGGCAAAGATGTTTTGAAGCAGTTAGCCGACGAATGCCATAAGCAAGGAATCAAACTTTTTCTTTATTATTCGCTGCTCGACTGGTATCGGAGCGATTATCAATACGAAACAGGCAGAACCGGCAAAGGAACAGGACGGACGCAAAAAAGCGATTGGGAAAGCTACATCCGTTTTATGAAAGCTCAACTGACTGAACTGCTGACCAATTACGGCGAAATCGGTGGAATTTGGTTTGACGGACATTGGGATCAGCTCGATAACGATAACGACAAAACGCTCAAACCCAAAGTAAATTGGCATTATGAAGAAATTTACCAATTGATTCACAAGCTCCAGCCGAAAGCTTTGATCAGCAATAATCATCATTTACAGCCGATTCCGGGCGAAGATTTTCAGGCTTTTGAAAAAGATTTGCCGGGACATAATACGACAGGTTTTGGCGGGGCATCCGTTTCGGAATTGCCTTTGGAAACCTGCGAAACTATCAATAACAGCTGGGGCTTTAACATCACCGACACCAGCTACAAATCGAAAAAGGATTTGATTCAATATCTCGTCAAAGCAGCGGGATACAACGCTAATTTTCTCTTAAATATCGGTCCGATGCCCGACGGAACAATTCAACCCGAATTTACCGAGCGATTAGGCGCAATCGGCGATTGGTTGAAAATTAACGGCGATTCGATCTACGGCACTCGCGGCAATGTAATTCCGCCGAAAGATTGGGGCGTAGTGACGATGAAAGGCAAAACCGTTTTTCTGCATATTTTACAAAAACCCGAATCGCCAGACTTCATTTTTATTCCCGAATTAAAACAGCCCATTAACGGCGTTAAATTATTCAATCAAAACAAATCAGTCAATTTCAAACAGCAGCCGGAAGGAGCTTTTATTTATCTGAAAGGAATAACTTTGGACGAAATTGACACCATTCTGGAAGTCGAATTGAAATAATTAACCCAAGTGCCAGTTAGTTGGTGAAAGTTTGATTTAACCGCGAAACACGCCAAAAACGCTAAAAATAACAGCTAAATTCTTTTAATAATTCCTGATTTTCGTGTCTTTCGCGTGTTTCGCGGGCAACAAAATCAAAATATTTGATAATTAGCAACTTGGATTAATTATTGGCTGAAATTTGAAATCAGTTTAGAATGCAGTTAATGCTTGCCTTTGTCCCCAATCCGATCGTTATTACCGCAATTTCTTTTTTTGTGGTTATTGTTGTCGTATTGTTTTTGGGCTTTTTACTGCGCCGATTTTCCAAAAGCAGAACCAAACGGGCAATGGAAAAGTGGGAAAAACTTGCCGAACAACTTGGATTAAAAGTTGAAACGGGAAAAGAAACCGCGATTTATCCGATGACAGGCGTTTATGACGGACGCGAAGTCAAACTTGCGGTTGGTTTTAGAAGTTCGGGCGATGGCGGGGGCGTGAATTTCACTTTTTGCCAGACTAAAATCAATCCGCCTTTGCGGCTGATGCTCAAAATCAGTTCGGAAAAAGGGATTTTAAATGACGCGCTTGGGGCAATGGCTGGAGAAAGTTTTATTTCAAGCGGAAATGCGGAATTTGATAAAGAATTTAACCTTTTTGCATTAGACAGAGAGCGTTTATCGCAATTTCTAGGGCAAAAACTACTTGATGGATTTGCTGCAAATTTGGCTAATGATTTACTTCAAGCCAAGCCTCATTTTAAAAGTGTCTTATTGACTGACGAATATTTTTATATCGAAGACAAACGGGCAATTTACGATCTTGAACGGCTAAAAGTAATGCTCAATTGGGTTGTTTATGTGGCAAGTCGGGCGGAAAACTCCAATCAACTTTTGTCGTTGTCCGTTTGGGAAAAAGTATTGATTCAGACTTGGAAAGCGTTTGCAGCGCAAAACAGAATGATGTTTGATGAAAGAAATCTGATTCTCAAAGGTCTTTACAAAGGTTTTGAAACGCAAGTAAGTTTGGGAAAAAGCGGACAACAGACTTGGTTGACCGAATTCAAACTTGATTTTGGAAAAAGTTTGATGACAGGCTTGCAGATCTTACAGCAAAATTCACTTCACGAATTCGTTTCTTTTTTAGGAGCACAGGACATTGAGATTGGCGATGCTGTTTTCGACAAAACTTTTGTGGTTAAAGCTAAAAACATCCAAACCGCTCAATTTTTACTCAAACCCGATTTGTGTCAACAGCTTATCAAACTCAACACACCCGCCAAAACTCTCAAAATTGATGATGAAGGAATTTTTCTCAGCACCGAATCGGTCGTGAATGATGCAAGAAGTTTGCAAAGTTATTTGGATGAAATCGCCAAAGCTGCACAAATGTTTTTAGGGCAAAATTAATGAGGCTCGATCACCCGGCTTTTGACCGGAGAAGAAAGCACGATTGAAGTCGTCGTAATTCCAAAAGGAACTAATTTATCAATCAAAGTTTGCAGATGTTCAACGTCTGCCACGGCGACTTTCATAATAAACGAATCGCCGCCCGTTCCGCGATGGCATTCCAAAACCTCGTTTGACTCATTCACCACCTCAATAATATGCGAATAATCAATTCCTGTAATACTCATTCGGATAAATGCCGTGATCGGCAAACCAACTTTGGTCATATCAATTTCGGCGCGATAACCGGTAATAATTTTTGCGTCTTCGAGCTTGCGGACTCGTTCGATTACAGCAGGCGTAGTTAGACCAACTCTCCGTCCCAACTCGGCAAAGCTCGTTCGTGCGTCTTCTTGCAGTTCTTTAAGAATTTTCCAGTCTATTTGGTCAAGCATTTTAATTTGTAAAGTAAATCGTTGTTTTTTCCTAATAATCTTAACCAATTATCATCAAAAAACAAACTAAACCCATTCAAAAATTTTATCAAGTTCATTACAATTATTTATTTGCAGATAACTTAGTATTTTAAGTTGGCATCAAAGTTACGAAAGGAGATTTTCTAAAATGTTAGCCGAATCAGTTGCCACTATCGAACCTGCGTTTGAGATTTCAAATTACAAAATCAGCGATGAAGATTTGCCTGCTTTTACCGATTTGGAATTCGAGCATATTAACGAATTGCATCTCGACCATCCGGGCGCAAATGATTTGGAATATCGCAAACGCCGTGATTATATTGCCAGTTGCGCCAAAAAATTCCGTGAAACGGGCGAAATTACTGACGTTGAATATAATTCGCGTGAGCAAAGAGTTTGGCGGTATGTGGCGGAAGAATTAGAAGAATTGCAACAAAAATACGCTTCGCCGTTTTATCTGCGGGCAAAAAAAGATTTGGGAATTACAACCGAACGGATTCCGCAGTTATCGGAAATGAATCGGCGTTTGAAAGAATTGACCGGATTTCGGCTCGCACCGATCGAAGGTTTGGTTGAAACTCGCGGTTTTCTCTCGTGGTTATCGTATCGGACGATGCTCTGCACGCAATACATTCGTCATCATTCACAGCCTGCCTATACGCCTGAACCGGACATTGTTCACGAAGCAATCGGTCATATTCCAATGTTCACCAATCCGAATTTTGCTGATTATTCACAGTTCATCGGACACGGTGCGAGAATTGCTACCGATAAACAATTAGAAGAATTAGGTCGTTTGTATTGGTTCACGATCGAATTCGGCTTGGTCGAACACGAAGGCGACATCAAGGCTTATGGTGCAGGTTTGCTTTCGAGTTTTGGTGAATTGGAACACGCTTTTTCCGATAAAGTTGAACGCCGCAAGTTTGATTTGGAAGAAGTTATCAACCACGAATTTACCTATTCCGATATGCAAAAAGTTTTGTATGTGATTCCAAGCTATGCGGAGTTGAAAGAGATAACACGGAAATATATTGAGAGTTTTTAGTAAACAGAATAGAGTGAAGAAATATGAGGATTGAACTAAGACAAATAATCCCAATGATTTTGATGTTTATTTGTTCACTTTCTATCATACGCTTTACGCTTTATAAATTGAATTGGGCAAATAGAAATGTGCTTTTTAGAAGTAGCCTTTTTCTTTGGCTTAATTGGGCAGTATCGGGGATTTTATCAATTATCTTTTTTAGATTTCTGAGTCCTTCGGATTCAATTTATTATTTCTTGTTTTTCGTTTATTTGCTAAATATTTTTTCTAATTTTTATGTGCTGCTACATTTACAAAAAGAAAATTTCCAAGAGTCTTTTTTAACCGAAAAAGTAGAGCAAAAAATACCTGAAAAAACTATTTGGAAAACAGCAATAATTCTTTCGGTAGTTACGAATTCAATCGTTGTTTTGGTGGCATACATAGCAGTAGAAATTGTGATTTTTATAGAAAAAACTTTTCCTAAACATCCTACAAATGGAATAGATTTTACGGTTTACGGTTAGCAATTGTTTTTAAGAGATAGTTTTTATGCTTTATTTACAAAGAACTTTATCAATAGTTTTTCTTACATTTGCTTTTTGCTTCTTTGCTCACGCGCAGGATACGAAAAATTCTGACATATTAAGCTTAAAGGATTTGAAACTTAATTCCTCTACTGTTGACGAAGTAATTGCCAAATTTGGAAAACCAATAAAAGATAAAGACAAAATCTCGTTAAAAAGTGAGTTGGAATTACAGAATTGGCTGATTGAAAAAAGTTCTGCAAAGGTGTTTAGAGTTATTGAATACAAAAATCTGCAAGACTATGAAAAAGTCAGGTTTGCCTTTGTTGATGATAAACTGGCTGTCATAATTTTGGAGCTTCCTAGTGCAATTACTGAAAACTTTTATATTGCGCCTGATGAATTGGAAGAAT
Organism: Pyrinomonadaceae bacterium; assembly: GCA_019694395.1. Lineage (GTDB taxonomy): Bacteria > Acidobacteriota > Blastocatellia > Pyrinomonadales > Pyrinomonadaceae > JAIBCC01. The sequence continues at coordinate 172,678 of JAIBCC010000006.1, forward strand.
TATTTTCATTAAAGTTCAAACCTTGGAAATGGACATTTGGAAAAAAATTACCTCAATTGATTGATTTTCAACAAAGTTCGCCAAACGAATTAAAAAAAGAAGACTACAGCTATTGGTATAACTTGATCGCTCTTGCAGAAGATTATTTTATTGCCACGAGAATTAACAATTACAAAAATATTGAAGGAATTATTGACAGGCACAAAACAGAAAATAACAGACGCAAGCAAATCAATGCGAACCGTAAATTTCCAGGTTTTGTGGAAAATATTCAAATTATAAGTAGGACGCTTGAATCAAAAAACTGAATTTAACTGAGAACAATTATTATGAACGAAATGAATCCATAAAAAGAGTTTCCGAAGTTTTCCGCAAAGATTTTTGGAGAGTTTTTAAGTTATTTTTTCTATCAGGTCTTTGACAATTTGCTCAAGTTCATCAGGCGAATAGGGCTTGGTTAAATAGGCTTGTGCGCCTGCGTCGAGGGATTTTTGAATCTCGTGCGGATAGGCAACCCCGGAGGCAAAGATGATCGGGATCAGAGGATTTATCAGACGAATTGCTTTGCATAGATCCGTTCCGCTGCCGTCGGGAAGCCGATTATCCAAAATACACAGATCAAATGGCTGAGAGTTGAAAACCTCAAGTGATTTTTCAATAGATTCGGTAAAGATCATTTGGTAATCAGATAACAAAAATGTCAGCAAATCACAGGTATCTTTGTCATCTTCGACACACAAGATTCTTTTTTTTCCTTCAAAAAATTTCAATATTTTACAAAATTTCCTTTTTTATTATTACGAAGTTCGATTGGTTTATTTTGCAGAATAAAAAGACTTTTGTCTGTCGCCTACCCAACATATAAATTATTTTTTTTCAAATATGGGTGCAGATACTTGTTATATTCTTCTTCGACAATGTGATAGCACTCGCAGACACACTCTTGCAGTCTTTCAATATCAAGTATTTCCAAAGTGCCGCGCCGATAGCGGATAATTCCGGCGGTTTGCAGAGTTCCGGCAACAAATCCGATGCTGGTTCGCTGAACGCCCAGCATATGTGAGAGAAATTCATGGGTCAACTGCATCGTATCTGATTTTGAATTGTCGCGCATAATCAAAAGCCAACGGCAAAGACGTGATTCGATGGAGTGAAAATGGTTGCAGACCCCGGTTTGCGAAAGCTGCTTCATCAGCGCAAAAACGTAGCGCAGAACGACGCTGTTAAAAACTTTCAGTTTATGGAAAAGTTTGAGAATAATTTCGGCTTCAACATAAAGACATTCGACTTTACTTTGCGCCATTGCCTGATACGGCATTTCGTTGCGACCAAGGATTATCGGCAGACCGACCATTCCTTCTTCGCTCGTGTAGGCAACTTCAACGGTGTTTCCGCTTTCGGTCATGGAAAGCAAAGAGATCATTCCGTAGTTCGGAAAATAGATATTGTTGATCGAATCGCCTTCGTTGTAGATGATTTGTCCGAGCCGAAAGCTGCAAGTTTTCAAATGCGGTTGAATGAGAGCAAATTCCGCCTTGGGCAAAACCCTAAGCAGGCGGTTAGAAACAGTAGCAAGGTTGTGAACAGTATCGAGCATTTTTGCTTAAAAAAATTGAAATTTTAGAACTGAAGCAAAGTAAATTTACATCAAAGTTTGAAAAAAGAAAATAGGGAAATTGATAATAATTTTGAGGGAATTATGAACGAAAAGAATCCATTAGGTTTAAAGAAAATACATCACGTCGAATTTTTTGTCGGCAATGCTAAACAAGCCGAATTTTATTACCGCAATGCCTTCGGTTTTTCGCGGGTGGCGTATTCCGGCTTGGAAACGGGCAATCGTGATGCGACGAGCTATGTTTTACGGCAAAACCGCGTCAATTTTATTTTGACCACGCCTTTGCACGAAAAAACATTTGCTTCCGAGCATTTGAAAATTCACGGTGACGGCGTGCGCGACATCGCTTTCCAGGTTGAAGACTGCGACTACGCATTTAACGAAGCCGTCAAACGCGGCGCAAAAGTTTTTCAAGAACCACGCGATATTTCCGACGAAAACGGCAAAATCCGTTATGCCGCGATTCACACTTACGGCGACACAATTCATTCGCTGATCTCATATCAAGGCAACGCTTACGGCAAATCCGTTAGCAGCGGTTCAATGGCGGCGCAGCCTGCTTCCGAATACGTTTACAACGGAGCGTTTCTGCCGCATTTTGCACCGAGCGAAATCAAAGGCAAAGAAGTCGGCATCCAACTGATCGACCATATCGTCGGCAATGTCGAACTTGGCAAAATGAATCATTGGGCGGATTTTTACTCAAATGTTTTGGGCTTTCATCGCTACATTACTTTTGACGACAAAGACATTTCGACTGAATATTCGGCATTGATGTCAATCGTAATGTCGGACGGCGGACACAATATCAAATTTCCGATCAACGAACCTGCCGAAGGAAAAGGCGGAAAATCGCAGATTCAGGAATACATTGATTATTACAAATCCGCCGGAGTGCAGCACGTTGCTCTCTTGTGCAAAGACATTTTAAAAACGGTTGATAAATTACAAAAAAACGGCGTGGAATTTTTGCGTGTTCCCGATGAATATTACGAAGAAATTCCCGAAAGAGTCGGTGAAATTGACGAAAATATCGAAGATTTGAAACGTCTCGGATTATTAGTTGACCGCGACGACGAAGGCTATTTACTGCAAATTTTCACCAAACCCGTCGAAGATCGTCCAACTGTTTTCTACGAAATTCTCCAACGCAAAGGCTGTAAAGGTTTTGGCAAAGGCAACTTCAAAGCATTGTTCGTTTCGATTGAAGAAGAGCAACGGCGACGCGGAAATTTATAAGGTTTTTGCCACGAACAAACACGAAAAGACACGAAAAATAATTCGTAGAAATTGCTACTAGTTCGTGGCAAAATAATTTTGTGATATTAAAATTGAAAGACAAAAACTAAATCAAGGAGTTAGGAATGATTAAAACAAAGCTATTTTCATATTTCATAATTCTTTTGATTCCTGCTTTTACTGTCTTTTCGCAATCCGAAGATTGGAAACAATACAGTTCTTCAATGTCTGGATTAAAAATAAACTATCCGTCGGATTGGAGATTGGAAGAATCTTTGGTCGGTAGAGCATGGCAATTAAGGTTTCTTTCACCTGGAATTTGGGATGAAGATATTTCGGTAAACTCCTTTATTAATATTTGCATTCAGCCTGTCGGAAATATTTCGAACCCATCAAACTCTAATAGCGGATGCCGACAACGCGATGACCATTTGTCTGATTCTTATAAAGATATAGTGGTTTTTGATGAAACCTTTGAAGTGAATGGTTTGAATATTCACAAAAAATCAACTACAGACAGATACAGACAAGAAAACACTTATATTTATGCTTTTTTTACCGCCGAAAATAAAGAGTTTTTGTTAAGCAGTTCATTTCCGAATCAATTCAATCTTAACAAATATATTCCTGTCTTTGATAAAATGCTCAAAACTATTCAAGTCTTAAAAAAGAGAGAAAGTCTTACTTACAGAAATGATAAATATGATTTTGCCTTAACTTATCCGGCTACGTGGAAAAACTGTCCTATTTCCAACCTAAGTAAAAACGAGGAAGACATCCTCTTGCTTGTTCCCGAAGGAAGAGTTTGCAAAGGTGATAATTACATTTCTGTATCAAGGATTTCTGCTTATTCCGGTGAATTAATGACAGGCTATCAGTTGCAAGATTTACTCAAAAAAAATGGATATTCAACAATTATTCCTTTTTTGGATGGAAATTCAGCACAGGGAGAAAAAAAAGATGCGAATTATCTACAGATAGAAAACTATTTTTTCACAAACTATCTCTCAACTTACGATTTATTAAGGATTTTTAGCAAAATTGAGTTAAAGGAAAAAACATTCCAAAAAGAAGCCAAAGAAATATTGTCCACAACTCAACGAGCCTTAAAAACAACGCAATAAAATTTTGATACCAACCACCAGCGAAAAAACATTTGAAAGTAACTTCAAGGTGCTATTTGTTTCGATTGAGGAAGAACAACGCAGACGCGGAAATTTATAAAACTAAGTTCTGAACCTAGAATAAGGACGGGGCGTATTTCCATGCGAAATATGCCTCATTCTGATTAATAATTCTGCTGCAGAATAGGCGTGTCGTATCCACGGATCGCAAACAACTGCGCTGGCTCCCCAGGTTCGCGGATCCTGTTCGTTTGAATTAGCTAGCCGATCAATTACAACAAAAGTATGGTCGCCGTTAGACAAACTCATATAATCCAAAGGGCGAATATGTTGGCGGATTAAATACCTCATTGCCACCGCAGATTGTTCGCCACAGTTTCCACAACGAAATCGTTCGGCTCTGTCTGCTAACTGTGCAATGGTTTGACCGTCGTGAATGGCACTGCTAACCATAGTTGCCGTTCTTTGGACAGTTACACACAAAAACGGAGTTCCCATAAAAGCTGATCCTTCAATATTGTCCTCGACCGAATTCCCGCGTCCGATTGATAAAGCATTTCTGGTATATTCAATTGCACTCCCGGCAAGTCCCAGATTTGTGTTTAAATCTCCCATAATTTTTGTCGTTTGGACTTTCTCCAAACTTCCTCCAAACAATTACGCGAGAAATTTTTGCAAAAATTAGGATGCGGGAAAATTTTTTTAAAAATTAATCAAATGATTTTCTACTTTGATTAAAAAAACTAGTTTTGAAAATTATTCCCGTGCTTATTTTCCGATAACTATTAACAAACCATTCTTGGATGCGGTATCATTCTAAAAGACACAATTTGCTTGAGAAATTTTAATTTATGGCAGAATCAATAAATCGTTACTTTCAATTTTTGCAATCATCGAGCGGTGCACGTCCTTCGGGAAAGTTGTGGTATCCGGCGGCTGATGTTTATCAAACCCCAGAAGGATGGCTGGTCAAAGTCGAATTAGCAGGAGTTTCCGCCGAGGACATCGAGATCGAAGTCGAAGGAAAGAATCTGAACATCGCCGGAACCCGCAAAGATAATTTTTGTCAAAAAGGCATCTCTTATCATCAAATGGAAATAACGTATAGCCGTTTTGAAAAAAATCTGGAATTTCCCGATGTCATTGACAATGCTAAGCTTGAGCATAATTACGAAAACGGTTTGTTGTTGATTTATTTGAGGAAAAAGTAATGCCCGAAATTTTAGAATCAACCAAAATACGACCTTTTCCGATTCCCGCATCGGAAAATTACTATTCATCCAGCCCCCCCAAACAGGAAACTATTTATCCTGAACAAAGGGAGGACGATATGGGTGAAACATCCATTCACGCAAAACTAATCAACAAACTTTTAGCAATACTTTTGTATTATTTTGAAAAACGGACAGACGTATTTCTTTCGGGGAATATGAACCTTTATTACGAAGAAGATAATCCCAATAAGTGGTATGCACCTGATTTGCTCATTGCGTTTGGGGTAAAAAATCACGAGCGTTCGAGCTATCAAATTTGGAAAGAAGAGGTTTTCCCCCAAGTGATTTTTGAAGTTGCTTCGGAACGGACTTGGAAGACAGATATTAGCGAAAAATTAGAGTTTTACAGCCAACAAGGTGTCGAAGAATACTACATTCTTGACCCCGAATTCGCCTATTTGCCCGCGCCAATGCTGGCATTCCATCATGAGAACGGAAGACTGTTATCTTCAACAATTAAAGACGATAGAATCTTTTCGCCGCGTTTGGGATTAGAGATTGTCCGCACGGAAAAGGATTTTCGTCTTTTTGATCCGAACACAAATGAATTTTTACATAATTTAGAAGAAGCCGAGGCGGAAATTAAAAGATTAAAAGCAGAAATTGAAAGATTAAAAGCATCAAAATAAGAGTTTATGGCAGAAAAATTTATACAACCTGAGATGAAAATTCTGGTTTTAATTACAACTTTTTTATGTTTGTCAGTAAATTTTTTTGCTCAACAAACTAATATTGAGACCTTGATCAAAGCGGCTCAAGCTATAAGAGCCAAAGGCGAAGTAAGACTTCAGGTAAATGTAGATGCTAATGGCAAAGCTATTTCAGCTAAAACAGATAGTCAAATACCTTTTCTGAAAATAGTTGCTGAAAGAATAGCTTTGGAATTGCAATTTGAAAAAAGTGAATCCATAGCCCCGCATATAGAGGATTTAATTGTGAATTTCTCTGATGGTGAGTGGAAAATAATAGATGAAAGTGAAGCAGAACTTAGCTATGGTTTTAGAACAAAATTTTCACCTCCTTCAAGAGTAGATGTTTTTTTTGACACTTTTGTTCCAAAGAGATTATTGCTTCCTCGTGAAAATGGAGTAGTCAAACCTGAGTATTGTGAGTTGCATAAAGTTTTGATGAAAACAGAAGTTTTGCCAATCGGTTACGGCTTAAGAGTATGGAACGATGAGAATTTTGGGAAAAAGTATGAAAAAGCAGAAAATAAATTATTTCGCAACGCCAATTCAGAAATCGGTGGTGGTTGCGTAGATAATGGAATTAAAGAACAGGAAACATATTTTTGCGAAATTTGTAGAATGAAGCGTAAAGAATGGCTTCAAAAAAATCACTAAATTTTATGGCTGAAAATACTGAAAAAACAACACAGAATCTCGAAAATGAAGAACCTGAGCGACTTGAGATTGCAGTTTTGCCCTTGCAAAGCACCACACTTTTCCCGGACACCGTTGTTCCTCTGACAGTTGGCAGACCACGCTCTTTGCAGGCGGTTGAGGCGGCGTTAGGAACAGCAGAAAAATTTATTTGCTGTATCACCTTAAGGACGGAAGATGTCACCGGACAAGACGCGAAAACTAAGGATTTATTTGAGATTGGAACGATTGTCAATATCAAGCGGATGATGCGGGCAGATGAAACGATGCAGCTAATCGTGCAAGGGATTGACCGCGTTAAAGTTCTCGAATGGACACAGGAACAGCCTTATCTCAAGGCTAAAGTTGAAGTTTTACCGGATTTAGTTGTTAAGGATGAAGAAGAAGTCGAAGCCTTAAAACGCAGCGTTCAAGGCTTAATACAGGAAGCTTTGGCAATGCTTCCGAATGTTCCGCCCGAAATTCGGATGGCGGTTCTATCAAATAATGATCCGGTTCAACTAACCTATTTTTTAGCTTCCGTTTTGGATTTGGGCGTAGAAAACGAGCAAAAAATGCTTGAATCAAATACGGTTGACGAATTGCTTTCGCTTGCCTACCGATTTTTGACCCGCGAAGTCGAAATTATGCAAATTCGTTCAAAAATTGCCAACGATGCTCAGGGCGAAATGGACAAAGCACAGCGTGAATATATTCTTCGTCAGCAGAAAAGGGCGATTGAAAAAGAACTTGGCGAAGATGACAGCGGAGAAAAAGCCGAAGCCTCACAATTACGCGAGCGTCTTGGTCAAACCGATTTACCCGAAGAAGTTCGTAAAGAAGCAGAGCGCGAACTTAAGCGAATGGAAAGTTTGCCGCAAGCCGCGCCTGATTATCATGTTATTCGCACTTATCTGGAATATATTCTTGATTTGCCGTGGAAAAAAGCCAGCGAAGATAAACTTGATCTAAACGAAGCCCGCCGCATTTTGGACGAAGACCATTATGGTTTGGAGGACATCAAGGAAAGAATTCTGGAATCACTTGCCGTGGTCAAACTGCGTCCTGATTCAAAAAGTCCGATAATTTTATTCGTCGGACCTCCGGGAGTCGGTAAAACTTCGCTTGGACGTTCGATTGCGCGGGCATTAGGTCGGGAATTTGAAAGGATCAGCTTAGGCGGAGTTCGTGACGAAGCCGAATTGCGTGGACACCGCCGCACTTATGTTGGGGCGATGCCGGGTAGATTAATTCAAACTTTGCGACGGGTCGGCGTTAATAATCCAGTCATAATGCTCGATGAAATTGACAAAATGGGAAATGATTTTCGCGGCGATCCGGCGGCGGCACTGTTGGAAATTCTTGACCCGCAACAGAATCATACTTTCCGCGACCATTATTTGGATTTGCCGTTTGATTTGTCCAAGGTTTTCTTTATTGCCACAGCAAATCAGCTGGGACCAATTCCGATGCCTTTGCGCGACAGAATGGAAATCATTCAACTGGCAGGTTACAGCGATAGGGAAAAACTCAGCATTGCCAAACAATATCTGGTTCCGCGCCAAGTCAAAGAAAACGGTTTGCAGCCTGATCAATTTGAAATTATAGACGAAGCAATAAATCTCCTGACTTCGCGCTACACACGCGAGGCAGGAGTGCGCCAACTTGAAAGAACAATTGGAAATCTGGCGCGAAAAGTGGCTCTGAAAGTCGCTCAGGGAGAAGCAATTAAAGTTACAATTACGCCCGAAGCTGTTAAAACTTTTCTCGGTGCGCCGCGTTTTTATCCCGAAGAAGCCCGCAAAGAACTTCCGGCAGGAGTGGCAACCGGAATGGCTTGGACGGAAATGGGCGGTGAAGTTCTTTTTATCGAAGCTACAATGCTGCCCGGAAGCGGCGGTTTGATCTTAAGCGGACAGCTCGGTGATGTGATGAAAGAATCAGCGCAAGCTGCCCGCAGTTATCTATGGTCACACGCTACGGAATTTGGACTTGATCCAAAGCTGATCAAGGAAAACGGAGTTCACATCCACGTTCCCGCCGGAGCAATTCCTAAAGACGGTCCAAGTGCTGGCGTGACCATGGCATCCGCTTTGGCTTCGCTTTACACTGGTCGGAAGGTGCGTAACGATACGGCAATGACCGGCGAAATTACGCTTTCAGGATTGGTTTTTCCGGTCGGCGGAATTAAGGAAAAAGTTCTGGCGGCGCATCGGGCAGGAATTCGCCGGATTGTTTTACCTGCCCGCAATGAGGCAGACACGGAAGAAATCCCGGAAGAAGTTCGCAATGATCTGGAAATCATTCCGGCAACACGAATTGGCGAAGTTTTGGAAGCAACTTTGGAAAAAGAGGTGACACAGCCGCCGGAAGTTGTTCCGCACTTTGAAAGTTCTACTCAAAATGCGGAACATTTGAATATGAAAGACTCGCTCGAATAAAAATTTTACATCTAAAAATCGTGGACAGCAGAGTGATTTTTTTCAATTGCTGTCCATTATTTTTTTTAACGGTAATTTTTTCAAAAAAACTGTAATTTTTTGCTGAAATTTGGACAAATTAGACATTTTTTGAGTTGAAATTTAACAAAATGAAAAAAAATGCAAAAACTGTGCATTTTCAGTAGAAAATTTGTAGGAAAAAGGTATATCCTAAATAGTTTAGAACTGTTGCTGGATTGCCTTTCTCGAATCCATACTCAAATCCCCCGTTGAGGTGTAGGTTGGGAGCAATTTTCCTGGTTATGCAGTTGTGCAAATTTTTTTTGAGAGTTTATTTTTAGAATACGGAATTGAGTTAATGGCATTACCAAAATCATTATTTAGTTTATTTTCGAGCGATTTGGCGATTGACCTCGGCACAGCGAACACGCTTGTTTATGCCAAAGGTCGCGGAATCGTAGTTTCAGAACCTTCTATTGTTGCAATCAATAAAGTTACTAATCAAGTTGAAGCTGTTGGACGGGATGCAAAAGAAATGCTCGGCAGAACTCCCGGCAACATCGTAGCAATTCGTCCGATGAAAGACGGTGTAATTGCTAATTTTGAAGTGACCGAAAAAATGCTTCAACATTTTATCCGCAAAGCTCATAACGGAAAATCTTGGGTGCGTCCGCGTGTAGTTATCGGAATCCCTTCGGAAATTACCCAGGTTGAACGCCGCGCCGTGGAAGACTCTGCGTATCGTGCCAAGGCGAGCGAAGTTTATTTGGTCGAAGAAGCGATGGCAGCGGCAATCGGCGCAGGTTTACCGATTACCGAACCACACGGAAATATGGTGGTTGACATCGGCGGCGGAACAACTGACATTGCAGTTATTTCTCTTTCGGGTATCGTTTATTCGCGTGCTGTTCGCATTGCGGGTAACGAAATGGATGAAGCCATTACACAATACATCAAGCGTAAATACAATCTGCTGATCGGTGAAAGAACTGCCGAAGCCATTAAGATCGCGCTTGGTTCAGGATTCCCGTTAGATGAACCTCTTTCGATGGAAGTTCGCGGTCGAAATTTGATTGAAGGTATTCCTAAAACCATTACTATTACGGACGAAGAAATCCGCGAAGCTCTCTCTGATGCCATTGCAACAATCGTCAATGCTGTCCGTGTAGCCCTTGAACGAACTCCGCCTGAACTTTCAGCCGATATTGTTGAACGCGGAATTGTTTTGACCGGCGGCGGTGCATTACTGAAAAATCTCGACAAGCGTTTGATGATTGAAACAGGTCTCCCCGTAGTTATTGCCGATGACCCCCTTTCGAGCGTTGTGCTTGGCACTGGCAAAATGCTTTCGGATTTTGAACTCCTGAAGCGTGTCAAGTGGGACAATTCATTAATGACAGGTAGTTAAGTTTTGGAAGTTTTGGAAGTTTTGGAAGTTTTGACAGTTGAGTCACTTCCTAAACTTTCTCAACTTTCTCAACTTCCTAAACTTTAAGGAATGGTTGAGCGAAGTCAGAAAGAAGTTTGGAGACTAACGCCTTGGCTTATGATTGCCTTGTTGATAGGCAATTTTGTCTTGATGGCTTGGGATGCCCGCGAAAGTGACTCAAATCAAAGGATAGTTAGGGTTTGGTTTCAGGCGGTTGCCGGTTTTGTGCAATCTCCGGTGACAACCGTTGGAGTCTGGATAAATGACAATTTACAGTATCTTGCGGGTTTACGGACAGCACAAAGCGAAAATGATGCACTAAAACAGAAAATTCAGGAACTTGAAGTTGAGGTGCAAAGCAAACAAAACTTAGCTAACGAAAACGAACGTCTCAAAAGCCTTCTTCAACTTAAACAAGAAAGTAAATATCAAGTCTTACCTGCCAGAATAATTGGACGCGATTCTTCCAATTGGTTCAATGCTTCGTTTATTAATCGGGGCAGCGCTGACGGGGTTAAACTTTATATGCCGGTGGTGACCAATGGCGGATTGGTTGGTCGCGTGACGGCTGTCAGTCCTTTATCTTCTCAGGTGACGATGATTACCGATGAGCGAAGCGGAGTCGGCGCAATTATCGGTCAGCTTGGAACTTCCCAGTCACTTGGCGTAGTTAATGGATTGAAAGATAAAGGCATTTTAGAAATGCGTTATGTCCCCGGCATTGCAGAGGTCAAAGAAGGGGATGAGGTTTTTACCAGCGGACAGGATGGAATTTATCCTGCCGGATTAAAATTAGGTGAAGTAGTCGAAGTCAGACAAGGTTCGGCAACCGTTTCACATACGATTTTTATTAAGCCAAGTTCAAGTATCAGTTCGATGCAGGAGGTTGGAGTTCTGCTTTACGAAGCACCGCCCCGACCAAAATTTGAACAGTCTGTGCCGAATGCGGTTAAACCGGAAAAAGATGCCAAACCTGAAAAGGATAAGGAAAAGAAAACACCGTAGTAGTTTTAGATGGAACAAGTTAAGGTAATCGTCGCATTAATTATTGCTATTTTGCTTCAGTGGTCGCTCCGAAACGTGGCGGAACCCCTTTCGTATATAGATTTTCCTTTGATTATTGTTGTTTACGCCTCACTCCAAAGAAATTCAATCAGGGCTATACTTTTCGGCACAATTGCCGGAATTGCCATTGACTCTTTGAGCGGAGGTCTTTTAGGAGCCAACGGATTCTCTAAAACTCTGGTTGCATACATCGTTTCGGAAATTGCCCGTCGGGTTTATTTAGACAATCTATTACTACGAATTCCCGTGATAGCAGGTGCCTGTTTATTGAATGAATTTGTATATTTCGGTATGCACCGACTGCTTGGACAACACTTAAATGCGCCATTGGTGGAAACGATTGCTTATACTTTGGTAGGCACAACCATAACCGGAACTATAACTTTCCTGATTTTAGAAGGTATTTTTTCTGAAAATTCGAGAGTAAAAAGACGCGATTTTTTTACAACTCGTCGTCAGACTCGCCGCCGCAATCCAATTCGTTTAGGCAGAAGAGGTTAAGACGTAAAGAGGCAAAAATAATACTTTTATTTTTGCGCTTTTGCTTTACAATACAATTTGAAAATTTAGCATTTGGTTTTATATGAAACTGGACGATCTGTCGCAAAATTTACCAATCCGAATCGGCACAATCCAAATAATTGCCTTTGTTTTGCTGTCTGTTTTGGGAGCACGTCTTTATTACCTGCAAATAGTCAGAAATGAACATCTTAGAGACTTAGCGGAACGGCAGAGGATTCGGCTTATTCCAATTCCTGCTCCACGGGGAGCCATTTTTGACCGTAACGGCAAACTGTTGGTGGATTCACGTTCAACTTACAACATTGTTCTCTCACACGAACCCATTAAAACAATCAATCCGGCTGACAGACTCGAAGATTACGCAGCAGGTTTAGGTCTTGACCGCAATTATTTGCTGGAAAGATTGAATGTCATCAGAACTCGTCCTGAGTTTGAAACGATGGTGATAAAGGAAAATGCTTCCCAATCCGATATTGTTTGGGTTGAGTCGCACCAACTTGAATTTCCCGAATTACAGGTTGAGCTTCAGCCGCAGAGAAATTATCCGCTTGGCAAAACTTTGTCGCACGTTTTAGGTTACGTCGGCGAAATCAGTCCGAAACAGTTGGAAAAACCGGAGTTTCAGGAAAAAGGTTTAAGACCAGGTGATATTATCGGTAAAGGCGGTTTGGAACAGTATTACGACGATTATTTGCGTGGAAAAGAAGGCTATCGCAAAGTTTTGGTTGACAGTCGCGGACGTGTGCAGGAAGAACTCGAAAAAGTTCCGCCGCAAGCCGGGCAAGATTTGGTGACGACTATTGACCTTGATTTACAGCTTGCCGCCGAAGAGCAATTGGAAAAATCCGTGACTAAACGCGGAATGATCATCGCCATGGATCCGAATAACGGTGAAGTATTAGCAATGGCATCTGCTCCCTCTTTTGATCCAAACGTATTTGTTAAAGGAAGTGCAACACCCGAAGGCAGAAAACAAATCGCACAATATTACACCGACGAACAGCGTCCGCTTTTGAATCGTGCAATTCAAGGACGTTATCCGCCCGGTTCAACCTGGAAAATTCCCGAATCGGTTGCCGGATTGGAACAAGGTGTAATAACAGTTGCTAATTCAAATGTGACTTGCGGCGGCGGAATTACCATTGGCGGAAAATTTACCCGTTGTATGGGAAGTCATGGCGCGCCGCCTCTTTCATACGCAATTACAAAATCCTGTGATGGTTATTACTATCGTTTAGGTTTAAAAATGGGGATTGATGGGCTGATTAAAATGATTGAAACCTTTGGTTACGATAAACCGTCAGGAATTGATTTACCCAACGAAAAAACGCCGCAAACCCCAAAAACCTTCCGTTCAACGATTGAAAAAAGATACGGCGGAAGATGGATTGACATTGAAACGGTTTATGCTTCAATCGGTCAATCTACAGTGGTGGTTACGCCGATTTCAATGATTCGAGCAGTTGCCAGTATCGGAGTTCAGGGAAAAATGTATGTTCCGCACTTCTTGAAAGAATTTAAAGAAATCGGGGCGGTCGGGGATCCAAACGATGGCACTTATACCGAAGCCAAACCCGCTTTTGGTTTTCAGCATCCTGAACCAAGAATGATTCCAATGACTCCCGAACAAAACAATTTGGTTTTGAAAGGAATGTGGGGCGTAGTCAATGGCGGCGGGACGGCAGGGAAAATCCGAATCCCCGGATTTGATATTGCCGGAAAAACCGGAACGGCACAGGTTGCGGCTTTAGGTCAGGACAAAGGTAAAAATCGTGATCATGCCTGGTTTGTTTCGTTTGCACCCGCTTATAAGCCTGAAATTGCAGTTATCGGTTTGATTGAAAACTCAGGTTTCGGCGGTGACAATGCTGCTCCGGCGGTAAGAGGTGTTTATACGGCTTATCTGGCAAAACGACAACCTTTGCCGACAGATAGTCAACAACCCGACAGTAAGAAATAGAAAGGTAAAAGACAGAAAAAAGGGAAGCGGAATAGATTAAACCAAAATCCGTAATCCTGAATCTAAAATCAAAATATGGTTGCAGTTTTAGAAAAAAGATCATTGAGAGATTTCGATTGGCTGATCGCAATTTTGGCGATTTCAATCGTCTGTTTCGGCATTTGGCAGATTTACAATGCTCAACCTGAAATGAATTTGTGGCAAAAACAAATCATCGGTTTGGTCGTGGCGTTGGTTGCGATGTTGGGAATTGCCTTTACCGATTACCGCCGGATCGTTGATGCTGCACCTGTCATTTACGGAATAGGCTTATTTTTATTGCTTTTAGTGTTGGTTCCCGGTCTTGGGGTTAAATTAAACGGACAAACAGCGTGGCTTAATATTCCTTTATTGGGTAGATTTCAGCCATCGGAATTCGTTAAAATTCCGGTAGTCCTGATGTTGGCAAAATACTTTGGAGAACGGCGGACAAGTTCCCTGACTTTTAAAGAATTTATGATTGCCTGTGCAATTTTAGGCGGTCCGATTGGTTTGATTATGCTTGAACCGGATGCGGGACAAGCAATAACTTATTTACCTTTGCTGGCAGTAATTTTATTTCTTTCAGGAATCAAAGTAAGGTGGGTAATTTTATCAATCTTAGCGGTTATGATTTTTGCGCCGATTGCTTTTTGGGTTGGTGTTAAAGTAGGAAAGATCAAACCTTATCAAGTTGAAAGAATTAATGTAATTTTAGATCCTGAAAATGCAGATCCGAGAGGATTTGGCTATCATACATTCCAATCCATAATTACGGTAGGCAAAGGTGGATTAACAGGCATCAAAGGTGATACGGAAACTTCGCAAAGTGCCTTGAAATTCTTGCCCGAACCGCATTCGGATTTTATTTTTGCGGTAGCAGCGGAAAATACAGGATTTGTTGGCTGTGTTTCATTATTACTGGCTTATGCCCTTTTATTGTCTAGGTTTATAGCGGGAGCCAGAGATGCTCCTGACCGTGCCGGAATGCTTGTCATTATGGCAGTAGTCGGGGGAATGATTTTTCAAATATTTATGAATGTTGGAATGGCGTTGGGATTTTTGCCCGTGATTGGCGTTCCTTTACCGTTGATGAGCGCAGGTTTGTCTGCAATTTTGTCAACATTTATCGCCATCGGATTTGTTTTAAGTGTCCGAATGAGACGTTTCGTCAATTAGGAGGTCAAAATAAATGGCAGAAGAATATAAAACTAAAGAAGTTGAATCGGTTTCAGAAAAACGAAAGAGTGTTTGGCGTTTTATTTGGTTGCCGACAGCTCTTTTGCTGGCATTATCGGCAGGTGGTTTGACAGGTGTTTTAGCCTCTTACTATCTCAACAATTCACATTTTTCGACCGAAGTTTCGGCATTGGCGACCTATCGTCCGCCACAGGTAACTAAAATCTATGCAGATGACGGTGAAACTGTTTTAGCTGAATTTGCGCTCGAAAAACGGATTCCAATTAAAGAAAAAGATATTCCGAAATTAGTAGAAGATGCGTTGATTTCGGTGGAAGATAACCGCTTTTACGACCACATCGGAATTGACCCGTATCGGATCGGCGGCGTTATTATCAAAAATATTTTAACCGGTAAAACCGAAGGCGGTTCGACCATTACGCAGCAGCTTGCGAAAAACCTTTTTCTCTACAAAGACCAAACTTATACGCGTAAAGTCAATGAGTGGATGATGGCACTTGAGATTGAGCGTTTTTATACCAAACGCCAAATTCTCGAAATGTATATGAACTACGTTTTTCTGGGCGCAGGTTCATACGGTTTTGAAGCAGGTGCGCGGACTTATTTTGGTAAAACTCTCAAAGATTTGAATTTAGAAGAGGCTGCACTGCTTGCCGCAATTCCAAAATCACCCGAATATTCGCCGACCAGAAATATGGAAAAGGCGAAAGAACGGCGTGATATTGTGCTGGATCAAATGGCTAAATACGGCAAAATCAGCCAGTCCGAAGCAGATGCCGCCAAAGCCAAACCAATCAAATTAGCGGATTCGGCTTATTACCAATCTCAGCCGAAATCAACTCCCTGGGATTACCCGGTCGAGGAAGTCCGTAAATATTTAGAAGAAAAATATACTACACGCGTGGCTCAGGGCGGTTTAGAAGTTTACACAACTATCAACATCGAAGGTCAGGAAATTGCTTCCAAAGCAGTCCGCAACCAGCTTCGTGCATATGACCGTGGTCAAAAATGGCGTTCCGATTATGTCAATATTTTGACTGATGAAAACAATCAGCCGATAACCGATGAGAAACAAATTCAACGCAAACTTGAGGGTTTTAAACACCCTGATTGGTATGGTGATGAATATGAAAAAGGCGAATACATCAAAGGCTTGGTAATGAAGGTTGATTCAGCTAAAGATGAAGCCATTGTTCGCTTTGGAAAATATAAAGCGACTGTCACAGCCAAGGAAATGGGACGGAGCGGTAAAAAGCCGAAAGATGAATTAAAAGCAGGATTTATAGGGGAGTTTTTGGTAGATGATGCTGATAATACAAACAAAACTTTAAAGGTTACTTTGTCGCAAGTTCCAGAGGTTCAAGCTGCAATCGTTTGTATCAATGCCAAAACGGGCGAGATTCCGGTAATGATCGGCGGATACGATTATCAAACCAACAAATTTAACAATGCAACGCAAGGATTTCGCCAAACTGGTTCATCGTTTAAACCATTCGTTTACACAGCTGCCGTTGAATGGGGATTAACCAAAGATTCGATTGTCAGCGGCGCACCGATTAAACGCGGAGGCTGGATGCCACACAACTACGATGGTTCATTGAGCCATCCGAATGTGCCGATGAAAATTGCTCTGGCAAAATCGTATAACTTAGCCGCAGTTCATTTGCTCGATCAGGTCGGCATTCAAACCGGCGCACAAACTGTCCGACGTTTCGGAATTACACATCCGATGGCACCGGTTTTGCCGTCTGCCTTAGGTGCAACTGAAGTTCCTTTGATTGAAATGGTTTCCGCCTATTCCGTTTTTCCGAATAAAGGAGTCCGAATTGAGCCGCACTTGGTTCGTAAGGTTTTGGACAGAGACGGTAAGGTTCTGGAAGAATGGGAAAAAACTTCCTATAAAGTAACCAGTGAATATGTTGCCGGAACAATGGTTGAAATGATGCGGGGCGTGGTTTCAGGAGGCGGAACAGCTTCGGGCGCAAGTGCAGGTGGACATCCGCTCGCCGGAAAAACCGGAACGGTAAACGATCATACCGACGTTTGGTTTATTGGATATACTCCAACTTATGTCACCGGAGTTTGGATGGGTAATCCCGAAAAGAAAGAAAATCTTGGTAACAGTATGACCGGCGGACATGGCGCAGTTCCCTATTTTAATGCCTTTATGATTCCTTTTATGAAGGACAAACCGCGAGACAGTTTTTACGAGACTCCGCCAATGCCTGCTGAAATCAAAAACATGGCTGAGCAGCGGAAACGGGAAGAGTTGGAAAAACTGGAAAAAGCAGATGCCGAAGGTCGCAGCCTTGGCGTGAGTTTTAACACAGGTAAAAAGACCAAAACGGGTGATGATGTAGAGGTTACTAATTCTGGTGGAGTGGTCAATCCGAACACAACGACAACGGATGATGAACCGCCGCCGCAAATAAACAACAACCGACCAAGGGTCACGGAAACGCCTAAACCAACGCCTAAACCGGCGGAAACTCCGAAAAAAGTTGAACCTCAGAAAACTCCTGAAGGTTCAAAGAAAAAGGGTAAGAAAGGAGATGACGATCCTAATCCTTAAAAGTAAAAGGGAAGGAACTAAAGTTGATTTTGATGCGTAATAAATTGCTATGAATCCATCGAAAGAATCAGGTAAATATGCAGTCAAAGCATTTCAAACTTTAGGTTTTAATCTAACTGAATCAATCTATCAACCAAAACTGAGGATGCCGCGTCACACACACGAAGCGGCATCCTTTAGTCTTGTTCTGCAAGGGGCTTATACCGAAAATTACGAACAGAAATCAAGATTTTGCCAGCCTTCGACTATTGTGATTCATCCTCCGCAAGAGTCTCATTCGGTTGCTTTTTCCGATACCAAATCACGCATTTTGAATATTAAAATCAACCACCTCCGCTATCAACAAATTTGCGAATATTCCAAAGTTTTGAATTATCCGAAAAGTCTTCTGAATAAAGAAACTATTTTCCTGATAAACCGTCTGTATCGTGAATTTAGCCGCAAAGATGAAGTTTCGGCATTGGCGGTTGAAGGCTTGATTCTCGAAATTTTGGCGGAAGTTTCACGAGAAAAAACTGCTCAGGAAAAATTACCGCATTGGGTTAAAGAAGTTGAAGATTATCTGCGTTCAAACTTTGCTAAATCGTTCACGCTCGAAGAAATTGCCGAAATTGCCGACGTTCATTCGGTGCATTTATCAAGGGTTTTTCGGGAAAAATACGGCTGCACGATTGGCGAATTTGTCAGAAAATTGCGAATCGAATTTGCCTGCCGTCAAATCAAAAAAGACGCGCCCATTAGTGAAATTGCCCTCGCCGCAGGTTTCGCCGACCAAAGCCATTTTACCCGCGTTTTTAAATCTCAACTCGGCATAACTCCTACCGAATACAGAAAAAATGCTAATGTTCTTTAACATCAGTTTGGGTTAAAAAAGATGCCCACGAAACACACAGAAAACACGGAAATTAAAACCGAATCCGTCAAAACTTCTTTGATTTTCCTGCAAATTTCTGACTTTTTCGTGTTTTTTAGCGGGTAAAAATTTCTTATTACCGACTAATGTTCGTTAAATCCTAAATGTTTGCTTTGTTCAAGAAATGACAGAAAATTTGTGTTAAGGTTTAGCACCATAAATTTTCTGCTCAAAATTCAAAACAAACAATTTGGAGTGATTCATAATGTTCAAAACTATCGCTATTCTATTGTTTTCATTTTCGGCAATTCTTGCTTCTTTGGCTCAATCAACCAATGCTCCGTTGATAATCGGGCGGGTTTCTGCCAATCAAACTCAGATCGCTTTTGCTTCGGCAGGGAAAATTTGGGTGGTTGATAAAAACGGCGGGACGGCTCGAAGATTGACCAATACGCCGAATGACGAATCAGATCCGATTTTTTCGCCCAATGGAAAACAGATCGCCTTTTCGCGTCTAAATGGCGGCGATTGGGATATTTATGTGATTTCGGCGGACGGCGCAGGCGAAGCTAAACGGGTAACGATGATGCCGAAAAATGATTATATGGTGAATTGGACACCTGACGGAAAGAGTGTGATTTTTGTGACCAACCGTGACGAGGAAAATATTTATCGGCTTTATAAAATGGCGGTTGACGGCGGAACTCTGGCAGAACCGTTGCCGATGGCGCAAGCTCTGGACGGAGCATTTTCGCCCGATGGTAAACAGATTGCCTACAATCCGCGAGCCTTTATTTTTGGCGAATGGCGTTACTATCGTGGTGGAGCAGCCGCACCGATTTGGATGACGGATTTGCAAACCGGCGCAACCGAAAAGCTCCCAAATCAGAGTTTTAACGACAAAAATCCGATGTGGATTGGTGAAAAAATCTATTTCAATTCAGACCGCAGCGGGACTTTCAATCTGTTTGAGTATGACCGCAAAAGCAAACAAATCAAACAACTAACCAAATTCACCGGACAAGGAATCCGAATGGCATCAGCCGCCAAAGATTCGATTTGTTTCGTGCAGGATGGGCGGATTCATCTTTTCGATTTGGCGACCAGTCAGGATAAAATCGTCAACGTTTCCATCTCGCCCGACACCGCCGAGCTTGCCCCGCGAACCGTTCCGGCAATGCGCTCGCTCGAACAGATTTTGCCGTCTGCCAATGGCGAAAAAGTAGTTTTTGGTGCACGCGGCGAAGTTCTGTTGTTTGATATTGCTACGAGCGAAGCGAAAAATTTGACCAACACTTCGGGCGCGGCGGAACGCTATCCGACCATTTCGCCTGACAATAAATCCGTCGCTTATTTTTCCGATGAATCCGGTGAGTATCAACTGCACATTCGCTCTTTAGAAAATAATGCGGTCAAGAAACTCACGATTGAGGCTAAACCATCGTATTATATGAATTTAACGTGGTCACCCGATTCAAAAAAACTCGTTTTCAATGACCGCCGTTTGAATCTTTGGTTGGCAAATTCTGAATCGGAAACGACCACAAAAATTGATTCATCAACCTATTCGGCGCAAGATAATTGGCTGGCAAATTTTTCGCCCGATTCACGTTTTTTGACCTACGCCAAACGCTTAAAAAATCGCGCCGGAACGGTTTTTATTTACGATCTGGCAAATAAAAAAACTTTCCAAATTACCGACGGCATTACACATACCGAATCACCTGTTTTTGATTCAAACGGTAAATATCTTTATTTTCTTTCAAGCCGCAATGCTTTGACCAGCGAATTTAATTGGGGAGTTTTGAACGGAGTTTTTTCGCGTCCGCTGGTGACCAGAAACGTTCAGGCATTTATTTTAGCTAAAGATTCGCCGTCGCCGATTCTGCCGACCAGACAACCAAACCCGGAGGCAAAAGTTTCGGAAAGCTCGGCACAGGTCAAAATTGATTTTGATGATGTCGCTAAACGCTTGATAGATCTGCCCTTGCCGGCGCGAGATTACGGTCAACTATTGGCGGGAAAAGCAGGAAAAATTTTCCTTGCAGTGGGCGAATGGAGCAATACGCCCGGCGATTTTAATTCGCAAACTCAAACCACTACCGTCTATCTTTTTGACCTCGCCAAATTGGGCGAAATGCAAAAAATCGTTGAAAATATCAACGGATTTGACCTGTCGCGCGACGGTTCAAAATTGCTTTACGGCAAACGGGGGGATTGGTTTGTGGTTAATTCCGAAGCTCCGCCCAAAGCTGATGAAGGCAAGCTAAATCTTGCCAAAATGGAGGTTAAGGTCAATCCAAAAGAAGAATGGCAACAGATTTTTCACGAATCGGTGCGGATTATGCGCGATTGGTTTTATGACCCGAATTATCACGGGCAAAACTTAAAGGAACTCGAAAATTACTACGCAACCTATTTGCCGAATATCACCCGCCGCCGAGATTTGAATACGTTGATTGAGAGAATGTTGGGCTCGGTTTCGGTCAGTCATTTCGGCGTTGGCGGGGGCGATGTTCCGCCGCCAGCCGGAGCACCAGTTCCCAGAGTTGGGGTTCTTGGCGCGGATTATTCGATTGAAAATGGTAAATATCGCTTCAAGAAAATTCTTCGCGGAACTTCCTACGCTTCGCCAAACGGCTTTTCCGTTGCTCCGCTTGACCAAATCGGCGTGGATGTCCGCGAGGGCGATTATCTTTTGGAAGTGAACGGAAATAAGGTTGAAGCGACTAAAAATATTTTCAGCTATTTTGAAAATACGCTCGGCAGACCAACCAAAATTTCGGTAAGTGTAAATGCAGATGGAACTAATCAAAGGACTTACACTGTTTATCCAACTGCGGGAGAAGGTCGCCTTCGTCGCGCAAATTGGGCGGAAAACAATCGCCGTTTGGTCGAAAAACTCTCAAACCGAAAACTCGGCTATATTTTTATCGAAGCCTATGACGGCGACGGAATTATGAACGCAATTCGCGGGCTGACGGGTTTTGCCGATAAACAAGGAGTTATTATTGACCAACGCTACAACGGCGGCGGCATCACGCCCGATTATCTGATCGAATGGATGAGACGAAAATCGCTTTACCATTATATGTTTCGGGATGGTGACGATATTGCTACTCCGGTCAATCCTGCGCCGCCGGTTAAAGTTATGATAATTAACGAGTTCAACGGTTCAGCCGCCGAAACATCTGCCTTTATGTTCAAGCTCGGCAAAGTCGGTTCAATCGTTGGCAAGCGCACCAGCGGCGGCGGCATCGGACCGTATTTTTTCACTCCCAGATTTATTGACGGCGGACGAGTTCAATTACCGAATCGAGCGGCTTATAACTCAGATGGAAGCTCTTGGGGAATAGAAAATAATGGTGTCGAGCCCGATTTTGATGTCGAAATTATGCCGCAGGATTTAATGGCAGGACGCGATCCGCAGCTTGAAAAAGCGGTCGAAGCTGCAATGAAACAAATTACTCAAAATCCAATTATAAAACCGAAACGTCCGGCTTTTCCGGTTCATCCGAAATAAAATAAAAAAGGGAAGATGGTTAATCCGCCTTCCCTTTCATTTTTATTTTTCGCAAAACTTACCGAGGTAATACGGAAGCATTTTGCGCCACCAAACCCAATCGTGTGCGACATCGTGCCCCCAAACATCGAGCCAGTGCGGAATCCCTTTGGAATGAAGCAAGCCGGAAAATTCGCGGCTGCGGTCAGGTGCTTCATAATTTCCTTGTCCCGTCGCAATAACAATTGAATCGGCTTGGCGCAAACGCGGCAGATGATAATCGTCATTCAAATTTTTCAAATACATCATCGGATTGTTGAAATAAACATTGTCGTCATAATAACTTTCCAGATAATTGTAAATGTCGTAACTGCCGCTCATTGCAATAGTTCCGCGAAAATTGTCGGAATGTTTGAAATAAGTATTTGCCGCCAAGAGTGCACCCAAACTTGCTCCTGTCGTCAAAGGTTTTGCGTCCTGACCGCATTCGTTGCGAATCAATGGCAAAACTTCTTCCATTATGTAACGGTCATAGCGCGAAAGCATTTCGACTTTCCAGCTTGGATGCGATTCCCGATTGAGTAAACTGTATTTATTGACCGAATTGATTGAATAAGCCCGAATTAAGCCGTTTTCGATAAAATGTTTGATTGCATCAATTAAATAAAATCTTTCGTATTCAAGATAATCAGCGGCGGCGGTTGGAAACATCAACAGCGGATAGCCTGCGTGACCATAAGCCACCAAAGGCATCTCCATTCCCAAATTTCCGCTAAACCACGAAGTTGTATCGCGTCTCATTAAAAAAAATCTCCTAAATAAATTTGTTAATAAAAGTATTTGATAAAAACACTTAGATTAAACCCATTCGCCCTTTCCACGCAAGCCCCAAATAACGATTGCACATCCAATAAATGAAGCTAAAACTAAGGAAATTAGGAGAACTGACATCACATTTTCTTGCATCGCCGAACCCGAAAAACCTGCGCCCGCAACAGGCGTTAGTTTAGAAGTTCCCCAAATCCCGCCTAAAAGAGTTGCTGTCCAATTCATATAAGTTGCATAAATCCAACTCCAAGTCATTACTTTTCTTGCTGTTACGGTCAGATTTAGCTTGTCGTAAATGATGCCGAGAATTACTAAAATAATCCCGCCAATGATGGCGTTCAGATGCGCTGAAACGCCCAGATGCGGATTGGTTAAAAGCGGAATTATTGCGCCCGTCAGAAAAGAAATAAAGACCAAAATAAAGCCTAAACTCAGAAGTTTTCTATTCATTTTTCACCTCGTCAAACTTTTCGTTTTGATTCAGCGAACGGTTTCAATTACTTCTTCATATTCAAACACTTCGGCAAAATTTTTGATGATTTTTTCTTCAACTTCCGCAAAAGTCAGTTCGCGTCCTAAAATTTGCTCCATTGAGGTGACAGGCTCGCCTTCGCAGGCAATTATCCAATTAAAATAGTTCAAATCAGTATTAACATTGAGCGCAAAACCGTGAGTTGTCACCCAGCGTTTGATGTGAACGCCAATGGCGGCAACTTTCCCGCTTTTGGTGTGAACTCCGGTTAAGTCCTTGATTCTAAAAGATTCAATTTCAAAACCCGTCATTGTCCGAATCAGAACTTCTTCCAGATTACGAACGTAAAGATGCACATCTTCTTTGAACAAACTGAGGTTGATAATCGGATAACCGACCATTTGACCTAATCCGTGATAGGTCACTTTTCCCCCGCGATCCGTTTCAAAAACCGTGGCACCGATAGATTTTAAAATTTCGGCAGTTGCCAAAACCCCATCCATTTTTGCGCGCCGCCCAAGCGTGTAGGTATGCGGATGCTCAAGCAGGTAAAAAGTATCGCTTTTTTCGTGGGCAATTATTGCTGATTCGGTCTCTTTTTGAATATTTAACGCCGTTTCGTATTCAATCAAACCAAGACGGCAAACTTCTAACACTCTTTTTGGCATCTTTACACAAGGGAACTGTTCAAGTTAGATTAAGTTTAGCATTTTTGGAAAACAAAGAGGAAAAATGGACAACAAATTAAATTCGGCAATTAAGTTTTTGGTAATTATTTTATGTGTAACGACTTTTGTTTGGACCGCAAACGCCCAAAAAAAGAAGCCGGCAACTACGAAAAAAACTACCACTACGGCTCCGGCAACAACTACTCTAAATACGGCGGAAATAAAAGCCGGAGCGGATAAAGTTTCGATTCAGATAAAAAATGTTTCTAAGTTTGTCTACTTGCTTGGCGGGATTGCGCGAACGATCGAAGACCTTGATAAAGAGGCGAAGACCAGAAAAATTTCACAAACTGCCATTGATGCCAACAACAAAAATAAACAGGCTGTCATCCAAGGAATTCAAAATATCAGAGCCGGATTAGTTGCCTTGGAAATCGAGTTTCGCACCAAACCTGCTTTAAGAAATTATCAGTTTCAAATCAGCGGAATTTCAGATTTGGCTGCTAATGCCGAAGACCAAGCTGCAAACGGACAAATTACCGAATCAGGCAAAACGCTTCTTTTGGTAATTGAAAAACTTTCTGATACCCTAGTCGCATTACCATAGAGTTTATTTCTCTTAAAATAATCAGCTTTTGAGTTTGAAAGAATAACCTAATAAACTGTTAGCTTGAAACTGAAAGGACAAATAATTAGTTTGAATAAGATGAAGCAGGTTTTAGCTAACTCAAAAGAGTCAAAAACAGGAGTTTCTTTACCATCAAAACCTTTAGTTGTTATTGAGCCCAGCAAAAGCTGGGTTGCGCTTAACTTGCGTGATCTTTGGCATTATCGTGATTTACTTTATATTTTGACCGAACGTGACATCAAAGTTCGCTATAAGCAGACTGTTTTGGGAGCTTTGTGGGCAATTATTCAGCCTTTCTTTACAATGCTTATCTTCACGCTGTTTTTTGGGAAATTAGCCGGAATGCCTTCGGATAATATTCCTTATCCCATCTTTGCTTACACAGGACTTTTGCCTTGGACATTTTTTGCTAATGCAATCAACAATAGCGGCAATAGTTTGGTAGGAAATTCAAATCTAATCACCAAAGTTTATTTTCCGCGAATGATCATTCCAATTGCCTCAGTCGGAGCAGGATTAGTTGATTTTATTGTGGCTTTTATTTTGCTGATTGTCTTGATGTTTTATTATCAAATCAGTTTAACCTTCAATATTTTGATTGTTCCTTTTTTAATTATTCTAACTGCGATTTTGGCTATTGGAGTTGGAATGTGGATGTCTGCTTTGAATGTAAAATATCGTGATATTCGCCATGTCCTGCCATTTTTGATTCAAATCGGGATGTTTGTCACGCCAATTATTTATCCGACCAGTTTAGTGCCGGAAAAATGGCAATGGCTGATGGCTTTAAATCCAATGATGGGACAAATTGAAGCGTATCGTTCAGCATTTTTTGGAAAACCGTTTAATTGGTTTTCGTTGGCAATTTCAGTAGGATTAACCTGTATAATTCTGATTTATTCCGCTTACAATTTTAAGCGTATGGAAAGACAGTTTGCTGACATAGTATAAGATGAAACCAATTATCAAAGTTGAAAATTTAGGGAAACAATATACGGTTGGCGCAATTCAAAAACCAAATGGGAATTTCCGCGAATCAATCACGGAAATTCTCAAATCTCCATTTAATTTTTTTCGCAAGCCGGATGAAAAAGATAAATTTTGGGCATTAAAAAATATTAGTTTTGAAATTCAACCTGGTGAAGTTGTTGGGATTATTGGCAGAAACGGGGCTGGTAAATCTACCTTACTAAAGGTTCTATCACGGATTACCGAACCGACGCTTGGCAAAGTAGAACTTTATGGAAAGGTTGCCAGTCTATTAGAAGTTGGAACAGGATTTCACCCTGAACTGACCGGACGCGAAAATATTTTTCTAAACGGCGCAATATTGGGGATGCGGCGTGGAGAAATTGCCAAAAAATTAGATGAAATAGTTGATTTTGCCGGAATTGAAAAATTTATAGACACGCCGGTCAAGCATTATTCAAGTGGAATGTATGTGCGATTGGCTTTTGCTGTTGCAGCACATTTAGAACCTGAAATTTTGGTGGTAGATGAAGTTTTGGCAGTTGGAGACGCAGAATTTCGCAAAAAATGCTTAGGGAAAATGCAAGATGTGTCAAAGGGCGGACGGACGGTTCTTTTTGTCAGTCATCAAATGGGTTCTATCGCGCAATTATGCCAAAACGCAATTTTGCTCGACCAAGGCTCATTGGTGATGAACGATAAAGCAAATAAAGTTATTGAATTTTATTTAAATCAAAACAATATCAAGAGAGGCACTTACCATGCTCCGCCTAATTCATCGGAAAAAGTGATGTTTATTAAGAGTGCCATCGTTTATGATGAAAATAAAATTGAAAAAACTTCGTTTCAGCACGACGAGGAAATACATATTGATCTTATCTGCTCAGCCAAAGAAATTGTGCGTTACAGTGAAGCGAGATTAGTAGTCAGAGACGCAAGAAATGTAACGGTTTTTACTGCTGATGCTGAACTTAATTTATTGGATGAAAATACTAAAGAATTTGAGGTTAGTTATCGGATTCCGCCAAATATTTTGCGTCCGAATAACTACTCTTTGATTTTCGTTTTATTTGTTCCCCATCAGCTTACTATTGAATTAATTGAAGATGCCGTGTTTTTTTCCGTTTTTGACGGCGGCACAAAATATGCTCAAAGCGAAGGAATGGATTATGGGGTGGTTTTTTCTCCGTGTGAATCTTCGGTAAGGAAAATTGCCTAAATTTTACAATGAAAGAAAAGAAATTATCAGGTCTTTTTATTAACTGTGTTGAGGCAAAAGACAGCATTTTTGAATCAGGCAAAATGGTTTTTGAATGTCTTTCGGGTTCAGCTAAATACTCTCTTGATTATTGCGAGTTAAGTCGTGAAAATAGAACACTTCCAACCAAATATGATTTTTACTTTTTTAATTACCACATGATTACGATGAAATGGCTGCAACCTTCATCAATCAAAAAGCTGGTTCCCGGAATTAAATTCACAATGGTTTTGGAAGTTGGACCAAATAATCCTTTTGCTTTTGTTGCGCCCGAAGATTTTGATGGTTTTATCGTTTTAGATCCAACTGTAAATCTCAAACAAGAAAATGTTTTTGCGTTTCCCAGACCTTTGGAAAGTAATCCTAACCCAACAATTTATCAGGATAAAGAAATTCCTGTTATCGGGAGTTTTGGCTTTGCTACCCCGGGAAAAGGCTTTGAGCAGGTTATTGAGGCGATCAACTATGAGTTTGAAAAAGCAGTTGTGCGTATAAATATACCATATGGGGATTACACGGATGAGGGCGGAAAATATGCTAAAGAATTAGCACAAGTCTGTAAAAATAAAGCTAAAAAGGGCATTGAAGTTCAAGTAACTCACGATTTTATGAGTAAAGCCGAATTGATAAAATGGTGCGGGCAAAACACTCTGAATTGTTTTCTGTATGATCGAAATGTAGTTGGTTTAGCCGCTACCACTGATCAAGCCATTAGTAGCGGCAGACCTCTAATTACTTCAAAGAACGAGACTTTTCGGCACATCCACCAATATATTAAACCCTATCCTGAACAAACTTTGAAAGAAGCTATAAAAAACACAAAAGAAATTGTTGAAAGAATTCAAAAAGACTGGTCAGCAGAAGTTTTTCGGCAAAAATTTGAAGACGTTTTAGATAAGTTTCAGTTTGTTGAGCAAACAAAAAATAAGGAGTTTGTAAAGTTGAAACTAAAACCTAAAGTCGGCATAATCCAGAAATTACGAAATAAACTTGCCATCAAAACCAGGTTTAAAAAACTTGCTAAGAGCTATAGATCAGTGCCTTAGCTATTAAAATTATGGTCAAAAAAAACTTTGAAAATTTAGACGGATTTCGTTTTTTGGCAGCAGTTTCAGTTATTTTGGGACATTGTGCCTATTTTCTAAGATTTTCGATTGATGGCTTTTTCTACAAAATAAAAAATATTCCGTTTCTTAATCGGCTTGGGAAATTTACTTACGGAATGTATGCTTATCATTTGTCAGTTGTGATTCTTTTATCAAAGTTTTTTACAGGATTTTTCGCGGAAAAAACAAATAGCTATAGTGTGTATTTATTACATTTGTTTGCTGCCGGATTGTTTAGTTTGTTAATTAGTATGGCAAGTTATTATGCAGTTGAGAGTCCGCTTTTGAAATTAAAAAACAAATTTGCTTGATAAATATAGGTTTTAGAAAATTTAACGGGTCTTAATGCACACAGAAATAAAAAATTGTCGAATTTGCCAAAGTCAAAAATTGCAAAGAGTAATTTCGCTTGGCGAACAATATTTAACAGGCGTTTTTCCGGTGTCCGCTAATGAACAGATTACCAAAGGTGATTTGGATTTGGTTTGGTGCGAAGATTGCGGTTTGCTCCAAATGAAGCAGTGCTATGATTTAGACGAAATGTATGGCGATAATTACGGTTATCGTTCGGGGCTAAATGCTTCGATGGTTCGGCATTTAACCCGCAAAATCCAAACTCTGGAACAACTTGTCAAACCTTCCGCTGAAGATTTGGTAATTGATATTGGAAGTAACGATGCCACTTCACTTAAGGCTTACACGGGCACGCATTGCAAAGTTGGTATTGATCCAACCGGCAATAAATTTAAGGAATATTACACGGATGAGATTGATTTAATTCCCGATTTCTTTTCGGCTGAAACTTTCCAAAAAACTTTCCCAAACAGGAAAGCAAAGATAATTACTTCTATTTCAATGTTTTACGATTTGCCAAACCCGGCAGATTTCGTAATTGATATTGAAAAATGTTTAGATGCTGAAGGTATTTGGCATTTTGAGCAAAGCTATATGCCAAGTATGTTGCGGACAAATTCCTACGACACGATCTGTCACGAACATCTTGAATTTTACTCGCTCAGAGTAGTTAATAATCTTTTAGAAAAATGTGGGTTGCGAATAATTGAAGTGCAGATGAATGACATCAACGGTGGTAGTTTTGCCGTGAACGCTTGCAAAAAAGATGCTTCGTATCGGTCAAACGCAACAGTTATCAATTGGCTTTTGAAACAAGAAGAAAGTTTTGGTTTGAATACTGTCAAACCCTATTTGGATTTTGCAGAAAGAATGGCAAAACATCGGGAAAATCTGTTGGCATTACTTGAAGCGTTGGTTGCTGACGGCAAAAAAATAATTGGCTACGGGGCAAGCACTAAGGGTAATGTTTTGTTGCAGTATTGTGGAATCACGCCACGTTTAATCCCATATATTGCTGAGGTGAATGAAGACAAATTCGGCTGTTTCACCCCCGGAACTCAGATTGAAATTATTTCCGAAGAAGAAGCTGAAGCAATGAATCCCGATTACTATTTTGTTCTGCCTTGGCACTTCAAAAACAATATCTTGGAACGTGAAAAAGATTTTATTGCCAACGGCGGCAAGTTTATTTTTCCTTTGCCGGAAATTGAAATTGTTTAATTATGAAAGCCTTAATCTTTGGAATCAACGGACAAGACGGCTTTTATTTATCGGAAACTTGCCGAAAAAATAAGGTCGAAATTATTGGCGTTTCACGTTCCCAAGGAAATTGGATGCAAGGAAATGTGAGCAATTTTCAATTTGTCGAATCACTCATCAAAACACATCAGCCAAATTACGTTTTTCATTTTGCCGCAAACTCTACTACGCAACATTATGCTTTATTTGAAAATCACGAAGCAATTTCGACGGGAACACTTAATATTTTGGAAAGTGTGCGTTTGCATTCGCCAAAATCGAGAGTTTTCTTATCAGGAAGTGCGATGCAGTTTGAAAATACAGGCGAACCAATTGATGAGCAAACACCTTTTGAAGCAAGCAGTCCATATTCCGTTGCCCGAATCCAATCGGTTTATGCAGGCAGATATTTTCGGCAAAAATTTGGTTTAAAAGTTTATGTCGGCTATTTTTTTAATCACGATAGTCCTTTGCGAAGTGAAAAACACATCAACCAAAAAATCGCGCAGTTTGTTAAAAATATTGATAAAAACAGAGGACAAAAACTTGAAATTGGCGACATCAAAACCCAAAAAGAGTTCAATTTTGCAGGCGATGTAGTTGAGGCAGTTTGGCTTTTAGTTAACCAAGACCGGAATTTTGAAACAGTCATTGGAAGTGGAAAGGCTTATAAAATCGAAGATTGGCTACATCTTTGTTTTGCCAATGCCAACAGAAATTGGCAAGATTACGTGACCGTCAAACCAAATTTCCAATCGGAATACGAAATTTTAGTTTCTAATCCCGCTTTGATAAAATCAATTGGTTGGCAGCCTAAAACTTCTATCGAAGATTTAGCAAAAATGATGTTAGGATAATTTTTAGAATGGCAGAAACACTTGGAACACTAAGCGATAAATTAACTATCGTTAAACTAAAACAATTTCATACCGAAGATGAAGAACGATTAAAAAGTCTGGAAAAGCAGGAAAAACAACTGCAAAACGAGATTGATGATTTGGTAAAAGATGCTGTCAGCGGCAAAATTCCACCCGAAAAACTAACTTTTTCTGCCAATAAAGTTTATAAAAAAGAAGGAAATGAAACTCAGGACTTAATCGGAAGTATCGGACAAGTTTTCGGGTTTTTAGCTGATACAAATTGCAAATTATGGCATGTGCAGGAAAAAGTTTATGAATTTGAAACCGTTCCGGCTGAGAAAAAAGACGGTGTAATTAAAGAATTGGCAATTTTGAATTTAGAGCGAAATAATTGCATTGACGAAATAGACAAACTCTTTGTTTCGTTAATCAAAAAAGGAATTGATGGGTAAAAGATTTTTAATCGGGCAATTAGGTTGTTATGGAGATTGTTTGATTGCGACGACGTTGGCGAAACAAATCAAACACGATTATCCTGAAAGTCATCTGACTTGGGCAATTTCTAGCAAATTCAAATCCATTCTGGAACAAAACCCCTATGTGGATAAAATCTGGGAAATTCCATACGAAAATATTATCGGAAAAGATTGGAATTATTTTGAAAAAGAAGCAGAAATTGCGAGGGAAAATGGGGCTTATGATGAAATATTCTATACTCAGGTTCATCTAAAAAATCTTAAAGATTTTTTTTTTACATTACGAAAAACTGTTTTGGGAATATATAAAAAGCCAATTACCGTTGATATTTCCCCGGTTGTAAGACTTTCAAAAACAGAAGTTGATAAAGTAAGTAATTTTGCTGAAAGAAATCACTTGAACAAATTCAAACAAGTCATTTTATTTGAATGTTCTCCAAACAGTAATCAATCCAAATTAAACGCAGATATTGCCATCCAAGTCGCTGAAACTATTACAAAAAACAGAAAAGATGTATGTTTTATTCTATCAACTCCGCAAAAATTACCCTTTTCCTCTCCGCAAATTGTTGATGCCAGCGAACTAACTTTTCGAGAAAACGCAGAACTAACAAAATATTGCGACTTATTAGTTGGATGTGGGAGCGGCATTTCATGGATTTCTACCTCAGATTGGGCAAAAAAATTACCAA
Organism: Pyrinomonadaceae bacterium; assembly: GCA_019694395.1. Classification (GTDB taxonomy): domain Bacteria; phylum Acidobacteriota; class Blastocatellia; order Pyrinomonadales; family Pyrinomonadaceae; genus JAIBCC01. Next base: position 204,406 of record JAIBCC010000006.1, read on the forward strand.
TGTTGCAATTATTGGATGCAGAATCGGCAACTTTTGCCGGAATCCACTATGATTTTGAACTCCATAACTTGGATACAAATCATATTCTCGAAATGTTAGAATATGATGAAGAAAGAATTGTTCAATGCTTAGAATCAATCTTAGGGTTAGGAATTAAGAAAACCAAACCAAAATTTCACCAAAAATACAGACCGAATTATTATAATCTCAAAGCCGCCATTGAGCTTTTCAGTTTGCATCAGAAAAATCCGCTTAGAATATTTTTATTTGCCAGAAAATACATTAGAGAAAACAAAAAACTGGGCAATCAAATCTCTGGTGCATATCTGCGCTTAATAATTCGTTTGTTTTACTTTTATACTGTTAGAAATTCTGAAAAAGGGTTTTTCTTTCAATTGAGAAAGTTCTTTAAGTTTATTTTATGGAAAAAGTCGCACTCATAACAGGAGTAACAGGTCAAGACGGAGCGTATCTGTCGGATTTACTATTGGAAAAAGGATACATCGTTCACGGAATCAAACGACGAACATCGTTAATAAATACCGACC
>JAIBCC010000097.1 GCA_019694395.1 Pyrinomonadaceae bacterium
GAAGAAAAAGCCAAAGAATTACAGCGGCTTTCGGAAATTCATTACAAACAAACTGTGTAAGATTTTTTAGCCACAAATTAGCACGAATTAAACACTAATCATAGAAGCTGTTTGAAAACTCTAATTTTTTTCCGATTTTGTCACCAAAGGTGACTAACATTATAGCGTAGCGAGAATCGCTACGTTAGATTAGAGAGTTGAGCCGTCTCTGAAAGAGACGAACATCAATCATTGAATAATTCGACACTTACAGCGTCGCATCCGTTTTTCTATTAAACGTAGGGTGTCGCTCGAAGACTCGCTTTACCCTACGCTATTATATTCGTCCCCGTTGGGGACTTTTAAGGAAAAATGAGTTTTCCAACAAGCTCTTATTTTAGAAAATCACCTAAAAACTTTTCTCAAATTCGTGAAAATAAGTGTAAATTCGTGGCTAACTTTTTAAGTATGAACAATATCAAAGAACTTTTTGAACCAATCAAAAAACTTCACGAAATTATTCGGGAAAAAGTCGTCGAAGCCTGTGAAAATTCTTCGCTAAATCAACTTTCGGAAATCGTTGCCGATGACGAAGGCGATACGATTTTTGCAATTGACCGCGTTTCCGAGGAATTGTTGATCGAATTTCTTGAAAAGGAAATTGCGTCAGAAGTTCCGATTGTGTTAATTGCCGAAGGTTTGGAAAATGGGAAAGTGATTTTGCCAGAAAATACGGAAGAAAAAGATTGCATTTGGCGAATTATCGTTGATCCGATTGACGGAACGCGCGGGCTGATGTATCAAAAACGCGCCGCTTGGATTTTGACCGGAGTTGCGCCAAACAAAGGCGAAAACACAAATTTGAGCGATATTGAATTTGCTATTCAGACCGAAATTCCTCTCGTCAAACAGCACCTTTCCGATGTTTTATGGGCTTTTAAGGGCGAAGGCGGAAAAGCCGAAAGATTTAATCGGCTCACACAACAAATTCACGAATTAAATTTGCATCCGTCAAAAGCTGCCACCATTGAACAAGGTTTTGCTCAAATTTCCCGCTTTTTCCCCGGCGTGCGCGACGTTTTGGCGGAAATTGACGAAGAAGTTGTGCGTGAGACTTTAGGCAAACCGATTTCGGGAAAAGCGCAGTGTTTTGAAGATCAATATATTTCAACCGGCGGACAGCTTTACGAAATCATTGCCGGACACGACCGTTTTTGCGCGGATTTGCGCCCATTAATGCAAAAAATTATGGATGAAAGAGGTTTGGATTTGAGCATTTGCTGTCATCCGTATGACCTTTGCACCGGACTGATAGCTATCGAATTCGGAGTTAATCTGACCAATCCATTTGGCAAAAAACTTACGGATACGCTTGATAACGAAAACGATGTCGGCTGGATTTGTTATGCAAACGAACAAATCCGACAGCAAATTGAACCTGCTTTGCAAAAATCACTCAAAAAACGCGGACTTTTATAATTACTTTTTCTTTGGCGGGGCAGTTGATTCTCTGACAATTAAATATGTCGGAATTTTTATTTCCATTCCCTGCTGATGCGGGATTTTGATAGTTTGGATAAGTGCTTCGATGGCTCGGCGACCAATTTCGACACGAGGAGAACAAACCGTAGTGAGAGCAGGTTCGGCAAGCGAAGCAAAAGCAATATCGTCAAAACCAATAATTGAAATATCCTGCGGAATTTTAATTCCTTTTGCCTTTAATTCCTGCATTGCACCGAGTGCCATCATATCATTTGCTACTACAATTGCTGTCGGTAACTCTTTTAATCCCAATATTCCGTGAGCGGCGGAACGTCCGCTTTCAAAGCGAAAATCTCCTTCAAAAATCAGTTTTTCTTTTGTTCCCGGTAAATATTTATCTATTGCTTCAACAAATGCCTCGCGTCTAATGACACCTGAGCGAATTTGGCTGGAACCGGCAATATGAGCGATTCTTTTATGCCCGAGCGAAACCAAATGGCGAACAGCCTCGTGAATGCCTGCCGAATAATCTAAAACAATATTGCTGATATGTTCACTGACGATCCCTAAATCATTAAAAACAGCCCGCACTTCCTTTCTTTTCAATTCATCAATTAAAGCAGGCTCAAGCTCCGCTGTCATCAAAGCAACTCCCGCAACTTTTAGTTCAATCAAACGCCTCACATAACCCGCCGCCCGATCAGGATCGTAATTTGTATTAAAAAGCATAATGTTGAAACCTTGTTCAAATGCTTCAGATTCAATACTTTTAACTAATTCGGGGAAAAACGGATTGGAAATATCGGAAATTAACAGTCCGATGATGTTACTTCGACCAGATGCTAGCGTGCGTGCGTGGGCATTTGGATAGAAATTTAGCTTTTCGACTGCATCTAAAACCTTTTGTCGGGTTTCGTTAGTAACGAATTTCGTTTGATTGATAACGTGTGAAACGGTGGCAGTTGAAACTCCTGCCTCTAAAGCAACATCTTTTATTCTCATATTCTGGTTAGCCGCAGGGCTAATAGTAAAACGCTTAAATCGGTGTTTTTATTATAAAACTATTTTTTTATTTTGTTGCAAATGATTTTATTATTCCCATGAAAAAATAAAAAATGGTATTCCTTTTGCATTCCGTAATCATTTATTTTTACAGACATTTAACATAAAAAAAAATAATCTATTCAATTATTTTTTTTCAAAAACTGCATTTTTTCTCTAGACAAGCCTAAAAATTGATGCTAACTTACCAATCGGAAATCATCCCAAACAACTTGTCTTACCAATTACTTAGAAATTTAAGGCAGGTTTGATTTAGAAAAGTCAGTTAAGCGGTTAAATAGGTATCAAATTTGGCATAGCCATAAAATTTTTAAAATTTAAAACAAGTAGAATTATCCTTTTAATAAGGTCACATTTCTATTTTAGTGAGGAATAAGATGTTAGGTAAAAAAAGTAGGCTGATATTTATTTCTATTTTAGTATTCATTTATTCGCTTTCTGTTATTGGTCAAACCAATCGCGGAGGTATTACCGGAACGGTCACAGACCCCAAAGGCGGAGTAATTCCCGGGGCGACCGTCACGATTACTAACGTTGGAACCAATCGGAAAACTGTTTTGACAACTTCAAGCGAAGGAACTTTTTCGGTGAATGCCCTTGATCCGGTGGTTTATGACATTTC